>NZ_MCIB01000011.1 GCF_003609645.1 Thermohalobacter berrensis | reverse complement strand
ATGAAAGTTTAAGAATCTGTTGACAAATTTTTAATAATCTGATACAATCACTATGTGTTTGTTGAAGCCGCATAATGCGGGTCTAAAACGAAGTACCCGGCATTAGCGAGACTGGTTAGAGGAGGTGTAAATAATAATGTATGCGGTAATTGAAACAGGAGGAAAACAATATAGGGTACAAGAAGGAGATACAATTTTTATTGAGAAAATTGAAGGAAAAGAAGGAGAAGAAATTAAGTTTGATAAAGTCCTTCTTGTATCAGAGAATGGAGACATTAAAGTTGGAAAGCCTTATATTGATGGTGTAACTGTTGATGGTAAAATTTTAGAACATGGAAAAGGTAAGAAGATTATTATATTTAAGTATAAGGCTAAAAAAGGTTATAGAAAGAAGCAAGGACACCGTCAACCTTATACAAAAGTTGAAATTCAAAAAATTAATGGATAGTTGAGATATGACTAAAGTTAGAATTTTTACAAATGATAAAGGAAAAATTATTAAATATATTATTAAAGGGCACACTGGATTTGAAAGAAGTGGCAGAGACATTTTGTGTTCTGCCGTATCCACTTTAAGTCAAACTGCCCTTATAGCCCTGAATGAAGTTTGTGATATACCTGAAAAAGATATAGATTTTAAAGTTGAAGATGGATATTTAGAAGTAAATATTCCTCGTAATTTAGATATAGAAAAGCGAATGAAGACTGATATAGTTTTAGATACTATGTTAGTAGGTATTAAAGCTTTAATAAAAGAGTATCCAGAGTACTTAACTCTCGAATTTAGGGAGGTGAAAAACAATGATAAAGATTAATCTTCAGTTATTTGCACATAAAAAAGGTGTTGGTAGTTCAAAAAACGGACGTGACAGTGAATCAAAAAGACTAGGAGTAAAAAGAGCAGATGGACAATTTGTACTAGCAGGAAATATTTTAGTTAGACAAAGAGGTACAAAAATTCATCCGGGGCTAAATGTAGGTAGAGGTGGAGACGATACATTATTTGCAAAAGTAGATGGAATAGTTAAATTTGAAAGAAAAGGTAAAAATAAAAAGCAAGTTAGTGTTTATCCAAAGGAAGCATTAGTTAATGCAAAGTAGCCTACCATATTTGGTAGGTTTTTTTATGTTTTTAGTGTTACAGGGGGGTGGTATTATCAAAGGGTTAATACCAAAAAACGGGAAAGGCAAGCAATTGATTTTTAGTATTACCAATTTTATTTTAGTAATTGTTTACATAAATCTTACTATTCTATCGCCAAATTATAGATATAATATTTATCGTGGGATAGTATTGGCAGGTGTTGTTCTAATCAACTTATTGTTAATATTACATTTTAAATTTGAGAATAAAAGAAATACTAAAGATAATAGAAAAAGATACTTAATAAATTACAAAAGTTTAATTAGAGAACAAAGGCATGACTATATGAATATACTTCAAATAGTATATGGTTATATACAATTAAATAAAAAAGATAAAGCAATAGAATATGTTGATAGAACTACTAAAATGAGTACAGTAATAAGTAAATTGTATAGATTATCAATATTATCTTTTTCTCTTTTTATTGATAAAAAAATAAGAGAATTTTATAATGAAGGAATAGAAGTATTATGTGATGTAAAAAATGAAACAGACTTAGAGTTTAGAGAAGCTAAAGAAGAAGAATCAATTGTTTTACGACTAAATAAAATTTTAGATATAGTCAAGGATTATTCAATTCAATCTGATGATAAAGAAATTATTATGGGAATATATGAGTATAATAATGGAATAGATATAGTTATTAGTAAATCTATGGAAAGTACTGTAATAAAAAACATAAGAAAAATACATGATGAAGTTTATACTAATAACAAAGAGTTAATGATTAGTTTTAAATTTAATTCTGTTTATAACCTTAATTCTAATAAGACAGATGTATCTAATATATTATATAATTCATAATAATATTAGAACTAAATATGGCATAAAGGGATGATGTCTATGTTTGTAGATAATGTAAAGATATATGTAAAAGGTGGAAATGGAGGACATGGTGCAGTAGCCTTTAGAAGAGAAAAATATGAACCTTCCGGTGGACCAGCCGGAGGAGACGGTGGTAATGGTGGTAGTGTAATACTTAAAGTTGACGAGGGATTAAAAACACTAATGGATTTTAGATATAAGCGTCATTATAAAGCTGAAAATGGAGAAAATGGGAAGTCAAAAAATCAATTTGGAAAAAAAGGAAAAGATTTAATTTTAAAGGTTCCTCCTGGAACTGTTGTTAAAGATGAAGAGAGTGGAAATATTATAGCTGATTTAATAGAAAATGGTGATACTTTTATAGTTGCTAAAGGTGGTAGAGGAGGAAGAGGTAACTCAAAATTTGCCACTTCTACTAGAAGAGCGCCCAGGTTTGCAGAAGCAGGAGATAAAGGTGAGGAAAGATGGATAGTATTAGAACTTAAACTGATTGCAGATGTAGGATTGGTTGGTTTTCCTAATGTAGGAAAATCCACTTTATTATCAGTTGTATCAGCAGCAAAGCCTAAAATTGCAAATTACCATTTTACTACATTGAAACCTAATTTAGGAGTAGTTAACTTAGGTGAAGGACAAAGTTTTGTAATGGCTGATATACCAGGATTGATTGAAGGAGCCCATGAAGGAGTAGGTTTAGGTCATGAGTTTTTAAGGCATATTGAAAGAACTAAGTTAATTGTTCACTTAATTGACGTATCTTCTCAAGACGGTAGAGATCCTGTAGAAGACTTTTATAAAATAAATGAAGAATTACAAAAATATAGTTCAAAGTTAGCAAAAAAACCTCAAATTGTTGTAGCAAATAAAATAGATTTACCCCAGTCTAAGGAAGGCTATGATAAGCTAGCCAAAGAGATGGAAAAGTTAGGACACAAAGTTTTACCTATTTCAGCTGTAACTGGAGAAGGTATTGATAAATTAAAATATATAATATGGGATAAGTTACAAAATATTGAGGAAGATCCTATATTTGAAGAAGTTAAAGAGAAAGTGTATGATTTTAAAGAAAATAGACAAGAGGTAATAGTTAAAAAAGAGGGAGACAAATATATAGTTGAAGGTTATCCAATAGAAAAATTACTTAAATCTACTAACTTTGATGATTTAGATTCACTTAGACATTTTCAAAATATCATGAAAAAAAGAGGAATATTTGATGAACTTAAAAAATTAGGTATTAAAGACGGAGAAACAGTAAGTGTTTGTGGATATGAATTTGAATTCTTTGAATAGGCTAAATTATAAACAAAGGAGGAAAATCTGTGTTAACTGGAAAGCAAAGAAGCTATTTAAAAAGTTTAGCTCATAATATAGATCCTATATTACAGATAGGTAAAAATGGGATTAGTGAAAACTTAGTAAAGCAAATAGATGATGCACTAGAAGCAAGAGAAATTATAAAGGTTAAAATATTAAATAATAGTTTTTTAGATACGAAAGAAACAGCAAACAAATTGGCAAAATTGACTAAATCAGAGTTTGTACAAAGTATAGGAAATAAATTTGTTTTATATAGAGAATCTAAAGACAAAAAGAAAATAGAACTTCCATAATTGAGTATAAAATTATATCCCCCCGGACAAAATATATAATACCGGGGGGATTAATTTATGAGAAGATTAAGAATCAGAAAAGGTACAAAAGATGATTCTTTTATTGAAGAATGTGTAAAAGAAGCCAAAAACATTACTGGAGTTGTTTGTGGAGAGTTTCCTAAACCTCCAGGGCGTATGAACAGAAGAATAGGGCGTAGAAAATAAAAATAAGTAAAGGGATTGGTTTTTACCAATCTCTTTAATTTAACTTAAGGGGAGTGCAAAAAGAATATGGATAATTTGGATAAGCTAAATCACTTATATAACAAAGGGTTTAAGTGTATAAGATATGAAGATGGAGAAGAAGGGGAATTTAGAGCTTATTTTAAAAATTTCGAAACAGAACAAATAGATTCTATTAAATCTTATAATGAAGAAGAAATTACAGAAATGAAAAATTTTATAGACAGTAGGTAAGGATTAAGGACTAAAAGTCTTTAATCCTTTTTTTTACTTTTAAAATAGAATGTTATGGTGTAAAATTAATGTATGACTGATTGATTATTTCTGCATTTTCAAAAGCTAAGAGGTGTATTAAAATGAACATAGATAATTTGCTTGAAAAGGCATTAAATGAAAATAATAAAAAACAAAGGAATAATTTAGAAAGTATTAGCAAATTTGGTAAAATTGCTATAATGGGAGGAACTTTTGATCCTATACATATAGCTCATTTATCAATAGCAGAAGAAATTAGGGAAAGGTTTAATTTTAATAGAGTTATATTTGTACCTGCTGGTAATCCTCCACATAAAGATTGTAGTAGGATTACAAGTTCTAAACATAGATATCTAATGACAGTTTTAGCAACATATACTAATCCTTATTTTGAGGTTTCTTCTTTTGAAGTAGAAAAGGAAGAAACCACTTATACTATTGATACAGTTAAGGCGTTTAAAGAACTGTATAAAGATGAAACTGAAATATATTTTGTAATTGGTGCAGATACTATCTTAGAATTAATAACATGGAAAGATATTGATAAACTATTTAAGTTGTGTAGTTTTATTGGTGTACCTAGACCCAATATTAGATTAGATAAGATTAAAAAAGAGATAAATAAACTTAATCATAAGTTTAAGAGTAGAATTTACCTATCTCCTGTATCACAATTACAAATATCTTCTACAGATATTAGAAGGCGAGTAAAGGAGAATAAATCTATAAAATATCTTCTTCCAGAATCAGTTGAAAATTATATTTATAAGAATAAACTATACATAAAACAAAATAATCTAAATGGGTGATTACATGGTAGAAATAGGCATAATTCACAAAAAATTGAGGGAAAATATAGGTAAGGAAAGATATTTACATTCAATTAGGGTAATGGATACAGCAAAGGAGCTTGCTAGTTTTTATAACTGTGATATAAATAAAGCAGAATTGGCAGGACTATTACATGATTGTGGTAAAATTCAAGATAAGGGTCTTTTATTGAAAATGATAAAGGATTTTGGTATAATTCTAGATAATATTATGGAAAAAAATATAAATCTAGTCCATGGCCCTTTGGGGGCAGAAATTGTAAAAAGAGTTTATAATATTCATGATACTGATATTATTAATGCTATTAAATTCCACACAACTGGAAGGCCTAATATGAGTTTATTAGAGAAAATTATCTATATAGCCGATTATATTGAGCCTGAAAGGGAGTTTGATGGCTTAGAAAAGATTAGAAAGCTAGCATTTAATAACTTAGATAAGGCTATTTTACACGCAATGAATAATACCATAAAATATGTTATTGATAAAGGAGTTTTATTACATATTGATACTGTAAAAGCTAGAAATTATTTTCTATCAGTAGTTAAATAATACTAATATACTTACTTATAAAGCTAACAAAACAAAAATTATAGGAGGTTAATTAAGTGGTAAATGTTACAGATGAAAAAATTTCAGCTATACTAAAGGCAGCTGACGATAAAAAAGCTTTTAATAAAAGAGTATTAGATATAACTAAGTTAACAGCTATAGCTGATTATTTTGTGATTTTAAGTGGGAACAATGAAAGACAAGTTTTAGCAATAGCAGACGGAATAGAAGATAAAATGGAAGAAGAAGGCTATAAGCTTAAAAATAAAGAAGGATATAAAACTAGTAGATGGGTATTATTAGACTATGGTGATATAGTTGTTCATATTTTTCATAAAGAGGATAGGGAATTTTATAACCTAGAAAGACTTTGGATAGATGCCAAAGAACTTAAAATAGAGGATATCACTTAATATAATTTTAAAACTAAGTGTTATTTTATAGAGAATATTAATTCTCGCTCATATGAGACTGGGAATTTTTTATTATTTTAAAGGTATATTTAAAAAGGAGGGTATATAATGGCTTATAATTTTAGTAAAATAGAGAAAAAGTGGGAACAAAAATGGGAACAAGACGATTCCTTTGCTACTTATGAAACAGATAAACAGAAATATTATGTATTAGAAATGTTTCCATATCCATCAGGTAAAATACATATGGGACATGTAAGAAATTATTCAATTGGTGATGTTGTTGCAAGGTTTAAAAAGATGAGAGGGTTTAATGTATTACATCCTATGGGATGGGATGCATTTGGTTTACCAGCTGAGAATGCAGCTATTAAACATGGAATTCATCCTAATAAGTGGACTTTAGAAAATATTGATGATATGCGTAACCAACTTAAAAGATTAGGATTAAGTTATGATTGGAATAGAGAAGTAGCAACTTGTTCAGAAGATTATTATAAATGGACTCAATGGTTTTTCTTAAAGCTATATGAAAAGGGATTAGCTTATAAAAAGAAGTCTTCTGTTAATTGGTGTCCTTCATGTGAAACAGTATTAGCTAATGAACAGGTTGTAAATGGAGCATGTGAAAGATGTGATACTCCAGTAGGGAAAAAAGAATTAGATCAATGGTATTTTAAGATAACGGATTATGCAGATAGATTATTGGATGATATAGAAAAACTTAAAGGTTGGCCGGAAAAAGTTAAGATAATGCAAAAAAATTGGATTGGTAAAAGTAAAGGTGCTGAAATTGATTTCGAGATAAAAGATTTTGATAAAAAGCTTAGGGTATTTACTACAAGACCAGATACTATATATGGTGCAACTTATATGGTGTTAGCTCCAGAACATCCTTATGTTTTAGATCTTGTTAAGGAAACTGAATATGAGGAAGAAATAATTAATTTTAGAAAAGAAATGGAAAGAACCTCTGAAATTGATAGAACTTCAGCTAATGCTGAAAAAGTTGGATTATTTACAGGTAGGTATGCTATAAATCCTTTAACTAAAAAAGAAATACCTATATATATTGCAAATTATGTTCTAATTGATTATGGAACGGGAGCAATAATGGCAGTTCCAGCCCACGATGAAAGAGACTTTGAATTTGCTAAAAAATATGATTTACCAGTTATTCCTGTAATTAAGCCAGAAAATGAGGAAATTGATTTAGAAAATATTAAAAAACCATATACAGATAATGGGGTAATGATTAATTCAGATAAGTTTAATGGACTAAATAATGAAGAAGCAAAATCAAAAATAGTTAAATATTTAGAAGAAGAGAAAATCGGTAAAGAATCTATAAACTATAAACTTAGAGATTGGTTAATTTCAAGACAAAGATATTGGGGAACTCCAATACCTATAATCTATTGTGATGAGTGTGGAATTGTACCAGTACCAGAAGAAGATTTACCAGTTCTTCTACCAAAGGATGTAGAGTTTACAGGAAAAGGTAAATCTCCATTAGATACAAACGAAGAGTTTGTAAATACTACTTGTCCTAAATGTGGAAAAAAAGCTAAAAGAGAAACTGATACTATGGATACATTTGTTGATTCATCATGGTATTTCTTCAGATACACTGATTCCAATAATGATAATATGCCTTTTGATAAGAATAAGGCAAATTATTGGATGAAAGTTGATCAATATATCGGTGGGGTAGAGCATGCTATACTACACCTATTATACTCAAGATTTTTTGTTAAGGTATTACATGATGTTGGGCTTTCACCAGTAGATGAACCATTTGAAAACCTACTAACACAAGGTATGGTATTAAAAGATGGTGCTAAAATGTCAAAATCAAAAGGTAATGTTGTAAGTCCAGAGGAAATAATACAAAATTATGGTGCAGACACAGCTAGATTATTTGTGCTTTTCGCGGCACCACCTGAAAGAGACTTAGAATGGAGCGACCAAGGGGTTGAAGGTTGTTATAGGTTCTTAAATAGAGTTTATAGATTGGTAGAAGATTTAACATTTATTTACGATGATAATAGTGAAATAAAAGTGGATAGTCTTGATAAATCAGATAAAGAATTAAGATATGTACTACACTCAACAATTAAGAAGGTAACAGAAGATATAGAAGAAAGGTTTAATTTCAATACAGCTATAAGTAGTATTATGGAACTAGTTAATGAAATATATAAATATAAAGATAACGAAGAATTAAATAGTGTTAAAAAGGCTGTATTAAGTGAAGCTATAGATAATCTATTAATATTATTGTCACCTTTTTCACCACATATCACTGAGGAATTATGGCATATTACAGGCAAAGATAGTAGCGTTCATGATGAAAGCTGGCCTGAATATGATAAAAATGCTACTGTAAAAGATGAAATTACTGTTGTTGTTCAAGTTAATGGAAAAGTAAGGGATAGAATAGTTGTTGATTCAGGAATTAGTAAGGAAGATATGGAAAAAGAGGCTTTAGCAAGTGAAAAGGTTAAAAACTATATAGATGGTAAAGATATTAAAAAAGTAATTGTTGTACCTAAAAAATTAGTTAATATAGTAGCAAAGTAGGTAAATATAAATTAACCGGCCGTATATACGGCCGGTTAATTTATTAGTAATATTTTTTTGAATTATTATAACTATAGATTAAACCTCTTTTATACCTTCTCTTTTTTCTTTTATATCTTTTATATGCTATACGTGTTCTCCAACCTGCGAATAATAATATTGGCCATATCCACCATTTCTTTAATATTGAATCTTTATTGTCTGTTTTATTGACCACTTGAAAAATTCCTTTTTGATTTACATCTATTGCAGAAATAATATTTACAAATCCTAAGGTTTCACCATTTAAGGAAAATTCAATCCTTCCTAAAACTTGTCCTTTTGTTACAGGAGCTGATATTTTATCAGGGAGAACAATTTTCCTTTTGATTTTGTCTATTTCATCTTCTGAAACTGTTAAGAAAAATGGCTTTTCTACTATAGCCGTAGCAAAAGAAACATTGCCATGTTCCACTTTTATATTTTGAATATATTCATTTTTAAAAGCAAACTGCTTGTTAATAAAATTATTAAAACCATAATTTAATAATTTGTGAGTATCAACATAAACATTTGTACCTATTGCTTTTAAAACTACACTAATTAGCTCTTGGTTTCCACGTTTAGCAGAAGCAACAAGACACTGTTGCGCTTCATAGGTATAGCCTGTTTTTATACCAGTAATACCATCATATTTTATATCTACAATCTTACCATCTACCCTTATTCTATTTCCTGGACCTGTAGCATAAAGTAATCTATTTGAAGTTATTAAATATCTAGTTTTCTCTTTTTTATTTGTTGGACCAATTGTATACCTATATTTTTTTACAATATCCCTGAAAGTATCATTATTCATAGAATATTTGGCTATCATTGCTAAATCATATGCAGTTGTTACATGTTCTTTATTTGTTAGTCCATGAGGATTGACAAAATGTGTATTTTTTGCACCTATTTCCTTAGCCTTTTTATTCATAAGCTTAGAAAATTCCTCTACAGACCCTGAGATATGTTTAGCAATAACAACTGCAGCATCATTAGCAGATTCGATTAAAAGGGCATGTAATAGGTCATTAAATGTTACTACTTCACCAGGTTCTAATGCTATGTGACTTCCCTCTATTTCATATGGGGTTTTATCATCAACTATAACTTGTTCATTAAGAATTCCTTTCTCTATAGCTAGTATTCCAGTCAATATTTTGGTAGTACTAGCTGGATACATTTTTTTATGAGGATTTTTAGAATAAAGTATTTTACCGGTTTTAGCATCTATCAAAATAGCAGCTTCTGCTGATATACTAGGTTTATCTGCAAAGCTTATGTTTGATATGGAGACTAGTAAAACTAATGCTAAGATTAATGATGTAGCTTTTTTCAATATCTATCACCTCATTGCTAAGATATAGTCATAATATAAGTATATCAAAAATTATGTCATTTTTTAATATATTACATTGAACTTTGTACTGTAGACCTAGCTATCTTAAAAAAAACTAAGGAATAAAGGAAAAACATGAAAAAAATAGAATTATTTTAGTAAAACTTTTATTGGGGTGATAACTTTGGTTTCCTTTACAAAAAAAGAACAAATGGTTATACTAGTATTGATTATGGCTATAATTGCTATTATAGGATACAATATAATTAATAATAAGGATATAGAGATAGAAAGCAAACAAGATTTAGAAACAGAGAAATCTAAAGAATTTGTCGAATCAGAAACACAAAAAGAAGATATAAATAGCTCTTTACAAGATAATGAAGTGAATAATGAAAAGGAAAATAATGAAATAATGGTACATGTTTGTGGACAGGTTAAAAATTCTGGAGTAGTAGTTTTAAAAGAAGGAAGTAGGATTATAGATGCTATAAACTTAGCAGGAGGACCAACAAAAGAGGCGGATATTCATAAACTAAATCTTGCAAGAAAACTAAAAGATGAAGAGAGGATATATGTTCCTAAAATAGGAGAAAAAGTAGAGGAAAATTCAATAAATGCTAGTATAGTAAATAACCAGAACAGTGGTAAGAACAATGGAAAAATTAATATTAATTCTGCTACAAAAGAGGAATTAAAGAGTCTTCCTGGAATTGGTGATGTTATTGCAACAAGAATCATTGATTATAGAAATAAAAGGGATTTTAAAAGGATTGAAGAAATAATGAATGTTTCAGGAATTGGTGAAAAGAAATTTAATGATATAAAAGAATTAATAGTGATTGGAAGATAGAGGGGGATAGATATGAGTAAGAAAGAAAAAAGACTTACAGCTTTAACTAAGACATCAGGCTGAGCAGCTAAAATAGGTCCTGAGACCTTGGCACAGGTTCTGTGTCAAATACCTAAAATGGAAGATAAAAATTTGTTAGTAGGAATAGATACTTCAGATGATGCTGCGGTTTATAAAATTAATGATAACACAGCATTAATTCAGACTGTAGATTTTTTTACACCTGTAGTTGATGATCCTTATACTTTTGGGCAAATTGCAGCAGCTAACTCCCTAAGTGATATATATGCTATGGGTGGAGAGCCTAAATTAGCAATGAATATTATTTGTTTTCCAAATTGCCTTTCTCTAAATATAATGGCAGAAATCTTAAAAGGTGGCTATGATAAAGTAAAAGAATCAGGAGCCCTCTTAGTAGGAGGACATACTGTAGAAGATGAAGAGCCAAAATATGGATTATCAGTTAGTGGTTTTATACATCCAGAAAAAATATTAACTAATAATAATGCCCAAGTAGGAGATTTATTAGTATTAACTAAACCAATAGGATTAGGTATAATTAATACAGCAATTAAAGCTGATATGATAGATGATGAGACTTATAATAAAGCTGTAGATGTTATGAGGACATTAAATAAAACTCCGAAGGATGCTATGATAAAAGTAGGAGTAAATGCTTGTACAGATGTTACTGGTTTTGGGCTACTTGGACATACTCTAGAAATGGCAGAAGGTAGTAATGTTACTATAAAACTATATGTAAGTAAAATACCAATGATAAAAAAGGCATTAAAACTAGCTGAAATGGGGTTAGTACCAGCAGGTGCATATTCAAATATGAGTTTTGTAGGAGATAAAGTTTATTTTAGTGATGAAATACCACAAAATAAACAGGATATATTATTCGACCCACAGACTTCAGGGGGATTGCTAATTTCAGTAAGTAATGATAAAGCTGATGAATTATTAAGAGAACTTAAGGATAATCCTTTTGAATATGCAATAATAGGAGAAGTTATTGAAAAGGGAGAACATCCAATAATTGTAAAAAAATAATAGATTGGAAGGATGAAATATGAAAGATAAAGCAAAGCTTTTTAGTAAATTACCAAAAGTAGATCAAGTACTTTCAAATGACAATATAAAGAAACTAATGAAAAGGATTCCAAGGGACATAATTGTTGAATCAATAAGAGAAGAGCTTGATCTTTTAAGAAAAAAAATTAAAGATGGAATAATAATTTCACTTAAAGAATTAGAAAAAGAGATTATAAAACTTCCAAACAATGTAACTAGCAATGCTAATGAAAAAATAAAACCTAAATTTAAAAGGGTGATAAATGCAACAGGTGTAGTTATACATACTAATCTTGGAAGATCACTTATTAGTCCTAAGATTATTGATCATATTAAAGATGTAACTACAAATTACTCTAATCTGGAATTTGATTTAGATGAAGGTAAAAGGGGATCAAGATATAGTCATATAGAAGAGATTATTGCAAAAGTAACTGGTGCAGAAAGTGCTATGGTTGTTAATAATAATGCAGCTGCAGTTTTATTGGTATTAAGCACAATAGCTAAAGAAAAAGAGGTTGTAGTATCTAGAGGAGAATTAGTTGAGATTGGAGGCTCATTTAGAGTACCTGATGTAATGGAACAAAGTGGAGCTAAATTGGTAGATGTTGGTACCACCAATAAAACCCATATTTGGGACTATGAAAGAGCAATAGGAGAAGATACAGCAGCACTATTAAAGGTACATACTAGTAATTATAGAATACTAGGATTTACCTCTAGTGTTAAACTAGAAGATTTAGTTAAATTAGGAGAAAGGTATAACATTCCTGTTGTTGAGGATTTAGGAAGTGGTGTATTAGTTGATCTAAGTAAATATGGGTTACAATATGAACCAACGGTACAAGAATCTATAAAAGCTGGAGTAGATATTGTAACCTTTAGTGGAGATAAACTATTGGGAGGTCCACAAGCTGGTATTATTATAGGAAAAAAGAAATACATAGATGAAATGAAGAAAAATCCATTGACAAGAGCTATAAGAATAGATAAATTTACTATTTCTGCCCTTGAAGCTACTTTAAGATTATATTTAAATGAAGAAGATGCTATTAAAAATATACCAACACTTAAGATGCTTACTACTTCATTAAATGAACTTGAAAAAAAAGCACAAATTTTGTATAGAAAGATAGATGAAAAAGTTGAAGATAATATAAGTATTAAGATCACTGATCAATTCTCTCAAGTTGGTGGAGGGTCAATGCCTTTAGAGGAAATTCCAACAAAGGCTATTATGATTTCTTCTAATAACCATAGTGTTTCAAACATTGAAAGAAAATTAAGGAAATTTCATACCCCAATAGTCGCAAGGATATATAAAGATAATCTATTTATTGATTTGCGAACGGTTAAGGATGAAGAACTAGACATAATAGCAGAAGGATTAAAATTTGCTATTGAAAATGTGTAAGGGGGTTTACCATGAAGAACATAATAATTGGTACTGCTGGACATATAGACCATGGAAAAACTGAACTTATTAGGGCTTTAACTGGAACAGATACAGATAGATTGAAAGAAGAAAAGGAAAGAGGTATATCCATTGAACTTGGATTTACATATTTTGATTTACCTAGTGGAAGAAGAGCCGGAATAATAGATGTTCCAGGCCATGAAAGGTTTATAAAGAACATGTTAGCTGGAGTTGCTGGAATAGATATTGTTATTTTAGTTATTGCTGCAGATGAAGGAGTAATGCCACAAACTAAGGAACATTTAGACATATTAAATATGCTTAATATAAAAAAAGGAATAGTTGCCTTAACCAAGATTGACTTAGTTGATGATGAATGGCTTAACTTGGTTAAGGAAGATATAAAGGAACATTTAAAAGGAACTTTTTTAGAGAGTAGTCCTGTTATTGAAGTATCATCAATTAAGGGAATAGGAATAAATAAATTAATAAATACAATAGATAAACTTACAGAAGAAGTTGAAGAAAGGGATATAAAAGCAACTCCTCGTTTACCAATAGATAGAGTTTTCACAATTTCAGGATTTGGAACAATAGTAACAGGAACTCTAATAGAAGGAAGAATCAAAGTGGGGGATGAAGTTCAAATTTTCCCAGGAAATAAAATAACTCGAATAAGGTCTATTCAAGTACATGGTAATGATACAGATGTTGCATATGGTGGTCAAAGGGTAGCCATAAACCTAGCAGGAGTGAAAAAAAGCGATATAAATAGAGGAGATGTAGTAGCACCCGTTAATTCTATGGAGCCTACTATGATGCTGGATGTTAAATTAAGGCTCCTTGAAGATTCCCAAAGGATTATAGAAAATAGGACAAGATTAAGACTACATATTGGTACTAATGAAATATTTTGTAGAGCAGTACTATTAGATAAAGATATGTTACTTCCGGGAGAAAGCTGTTATGCTCAATTAAGGTTAGAGGAAAAAATAGTAGCAAAAAGAAAAGATAGATTTATAGTAAGATTTTATTCGCCTATGGTCACAATAGGGGGAGGAGAAATACTAGAGCCTAATCCTAATAAGAAAAAAAGATTTGATGAAGAAGCAATAGAAGAGTTAAAAATAAAAGAACAAGGAGATAACAAAGATATTCTAGAGAAAATAGTTAAAGATAACAGTAAGGATTTCCTTAATGTACAAGAACTATCAAAACTAGCTGTAATGCCAGAAAATCAAATACTAGAAATTATAAATAAATTAGAAGATAGAGTAGTTAAGTTTAACCTTTTAAAGGATACACATATAATCCATAAAGAATTTTATGAGCAGTTAAAAGACGAAATAGTAAATGAGCTTAAGAAGTTTCATAAGAATTATCCTTTAAAATCAGGAATGTTAAAAGAGGAAGTTAGAAGTAAATACTTAGGAGATGTAAAGCCTAAACTAGGGGATAATTTTATAAATAATCTGATAGAAGAAAATATAATAAAACAGATAAAGGAGAACATTGCATTAAAGGAATTTGAGCCTACATTTACGAAAAAGCAAAAGGATATTAAAGAGAAAATAGAAGAAGAATATAAAAAAGCAAGATATAAGCCCCCTAAGAAGGATGAAGTAATTAGTAAATTGGATTATGATAAGAAAGAAATAGAACATGTCTATGAGGCATTATTAGATTTAAATATTTTAATTAAAGCTAAAGAAGGTATAATATTTCATAAAGAAGTTTATGAAAAGGGTATAGAAATAGTGAAGAATTTTATAAGTAAAAATGGATCAATTACATTAGCTGAATTTAGGGATTTAATAGGTACTAGTAGGAAATATGCAATGGCATTGTTAGAATCCTATGACCAACAAAAAATTACAAGACGTATAGAAGATAAAAGGATTTTGTATTAAAAGAAGGATTTATATAGAATAATATCGAATTATACTAAATATATGTCTTTGTGTAAATACTACATATGAGGTGATAAAATGGCCAATAAAATATTAATTGTAGATGATGAACCTTTACTAGTTAAAGGACTAAAATATAGTTTAGAACAAGATGGTTATACTGTTGACGCAGCATATGATGGAAAGGAAGCTTTAGATAAGTTTGAGAAGGATGATTTTGATTTAATTATATTAGATTTAATGCTTCCAAGTATTGATGGACTGGAAGTATGCCAAAAGATTAGACAAAAATCTCAAGTACCAATAATTATGTTAACTGCTAAAGGGGAAGATATAAGTAAAATATTAGGTCTTGAGTATGGGGCTGATGATTATTTAACAAAGCCCTTTAATATATTAGAACTTAAAGCTAGAATAAAAGCTATTCTTAGAAGGGTTAATACAAGTGAAACTAAAATAGGTGAGCAAGTAATAAAGATGGATGATTTTACAATAAATACCCTTGGACGTAAAGTAATAGCAAAAGATAAAGAAATAAATCTTACAGCCAAAGAATTTGACCTATTACTTTTATTAGCTTCAAATCCTGGTAAAGTGTTTAGTAGAGAAGAATTATTAAAAATTATATGGGGCTATGAATACTTTGGAGATTTAAGGACAGTTGATGTACATATTAGAAGATTAAGGGAAAAGATAGAGAAAAATTCAAGTCAACCGGAATATATTTTGACTAAATGGGGAGTTGGTTATTATTTTAGGAATAAAACTTAAAAAGAATGATAGGTTTATTAGTGTTAGGTGGAAGTTAGTTTCCACCTATTTATTATTACTAATAATTTCTCAGATTATTATAAATATATTTATTTCTGAGACACTACTAAATTTGTATCTTCAAGAGAGAAAGGGAGAAATATTAACTAAAGCTAATATTGTGTCTAATAGTATAAAATTCTATTTACCAGAAAATAAATTAATAGTATTAGATGATTTTTTAAGAAGTATAATAAAGGATTATAGTCAAGAAATAGATTCAAGGATTTTAGTGGTTGACAATAGATATAGAGTTAGAACAGATTCATTTGAAGAATTTACAGGAAGAACACTAAAACATACAGAGATACAAAAGGCATTACAGGGAACTAGTAATGCAAGTGTTCATAATTATGAAGGAATTGGACATGTGATGTATGTTGCTGTTCCTATAACACTAAATGAAGAAATAAAAGGGGTAACTTTAATTTCAAGCTCATTGAACACAATATATAGTAAAGTTGAAGATATTAAAAGTAGTTTAAGGTTAATAGGTATTTTAACTACTTTCATAATAGGAATAATTAGCTATTTTGTAGCTGATTTTTTATCAAAACCATTAGAAAAGTTTACACAAGCTATAAAAGAGATGGCGCAGGGGAAATTAGGGAAAAAGGTCCGTATAACTACCAATGATGAATTTAAACAGCTTGGTAGTGCTTTTAATATAATGAGTACAAAGCTTGACCAAGTTGACAAGCAGAGAAAGGACTTTGTTGCAAATGTTTCACATGAGTTAAGAACGCCATTAAGCTCAATTAAATTACTCTCTGAATCACTGATACACCAAAATGAAGATGATATTTCAGTTTATAAGGACTTTTTAAAAAATATTGATTCAGAAATAGATAGATTAAATAATATAATTGATGATTTACTAACATTAGTAGACTTAGATAAAGCTAAGCTAAACTTAGAGTACAAAACTACTTATATAAACTATCTTTTAGAAAATATAATTTCAAACTTAATGCCACTTGCTGATAAAAAGGATATTGATTTAAAATTAATAGAGAAAGAAAAAATACAGATAAAAATAGATCAAAATAAGATTCAACAGGCTATAATAAATATAATTCATAATGCTATTAAATATACACCTGAGGGAGGAAAGGTAGAAGTTACACTATATACAAAAAATAGATATACTATAATTAAAGTCAAAGATAATGGTATTGGAATTCCAAAGGAAAGCCTTCCTAACATTTTTGAAAGATTTTATAGAGTAGATAAAGCTAGATCAAGGAATACTGGTGGAACAGGTTTAGGATTATCTATTGCATATCAAATAGTTACCCTTCATCAAGGAGCAATTGAGGTTGAAAGTGAAGTAGGAAAAGGTAGTACCTTTTATATTAAAATTCCTAATGATATTGATTTATCATAAACTGAACAATTTAAGGGAATTAATTTGGAGGAATAAGTAATGAACAAAAAATTCTTTGTTATAATGATATTTACAATTTTACTTATGGGATGTGTTCAACCTAATATACAGCAAGATAGTGAAAAATATCCCCCAATAAGTCCTTTCCCTAAAAAAGGTAAGACAGAAATAACACTTTATTTTCCAGATGAAAATTTAGAGTTTTTAGTTCCAGAGAAAAGAAAAATGGAAAAATTAGAAATTTCAAAAATAGTTCAAGAACTATTAAATGGAACTAAAAGAAAAGACTTAAAAAATATTATACCTAAAGATACTCAACTACTTTCAACAGATATTATAGGAGAGGTAGCATATGTTAATTTTTCAAAAGAATTAGCTAAAGCCACGATAGAAAAAAATGAATCATTAATAATATATTCCATTGTCAATTCTGTTACACAGTTAGAAGATGTGTCGAAAGTTCAAATTTTAATTGAAGGAGAGTTAAAAGAAGTATTATATAAACATTATAGTATTGATGAACCAAAAAGTCCCAGTGAGTTAATTGTTAATAGGGAATATGTTAGTCCAATGGATACTATAATTAGATACTATGAAAACTTAAAAAAGAAAGATTACCATAGGATATTAAAATTAATAGACATTGAAAATAGGGAAGATATTAATTATTTAACTGTTAGGTCATATTATGAAAAATACTATGAAGACATAGCAAATTATGAAATAAAAAGTTATGTAATCAATGAATATGGGGAAAATATAAATGTGAAAATAAGAATTGATATATATTATAACAATGGAATGAAGAAAAAAGAGGTAACAGAAAATTTAAATCTTATATTTAAAGATGGAAATTATAAAATTACAGATATATTATAAATTATATAGGTAACAAATTTTATCTACTTGTAATTAAATATAGATAATGTTAAGAAATAGCCATTTGAAACCTTATTAAGTTTCAGGTGGCTTTATTTGCTTTCTAATAACTTTTTATGTTTCGTTAATAAGACAGTTGCGAAAATATTATTGTTGACACTAGGGAGCTATGATACACTATTGATTAAGAGGTAAATCTTACCATAAATATTGTAGGTTGTTTTGAAGGATACATTTATATATACAAAACATATAGGAATAATTATTACTCTCTTGGAAGTCAGTTTCTTCAATTCTAGGTTGACACTGTAAAAATTCTTCACAAGCCCTTCAAAATAATCATTCCTCTTTTGACCCCCGTTTAATTAAAAAATTGTTTATATCTACTTAATAGTAAACGGGGATTTTAGATTAATTGCTTTTAAGATGATTCAATATTTTGTTTTGATAAGAATAATTTAGATTTAAAAGAACAATAGTGGAAAATTTTGCTATAATAGATATACTTAGGGGGATTTGGGTATGATTCTATCAATTATAAAGAAGGATTTTATGAGGAATAAGGTTATTAATATTACATTATTATTATTTATTGCCTTATCGGCATTTCTAATGTCCACAGGAACTATGATAATCATACAGCTGTTTGAGTCAATTGACGCCATGTACGAAATTGCTAAACCGCCTCATTTCATGCAGATGCATATGGGGGACTTAGACCAAAAGGAAATAAATAGGTTTGCTAAAAAGATTGATTATGTTAAGGATTGGCAAACAGTTGAGATGGTGAATATCTACGGTGGAAACATATGGATAACAAAATCCGATGGCACAACCTTTTCAATGTCAGATAGCCTTTTGGATATTGGTTTGGTAAAACAAAATCAACAATATGATCTTTTGCTTGACATGGAAAACGAACCAATTTATCCCTCTCAAGGAGAAATTGGTGTACCAATCATTCTATTAGATAGTTATGACATAGAGATTGGAGATACCTTGACAGTTAAAGACGGAGAATATTCTAAGGATTTTGTAGTTTCCTCCTATGTTCGTGATTCACAGATGAACTCAACATTAACTTCATCCACGAGATTTTTAATAAATGAAAAAGATTATGATAAGTTGAAAAAAAAATACCGGAAAAATTGAGTATATGATAGAGTTTTATTTTAATGACACATCTCAGGCAACGAAGTTTCAGACTGCATATGAAAATGAAGGAATGCCTGCAAATGGACCGGGGATTACCTATGAAATTATTAGGCTAATAAGTGGTCTTTCAGATATAATCATGGTGGTTGTAATTGTGTTAGTTAGTTTCTTTTTAATTTTTGTGGTATTTCTTTGCTTAAGATTTACAATACTGACTGTAATGGAAGAGGAGATAAAGTCAATAGGAACTATGAGGGCTATTGGGATGTCATATGATAATATTAGTAAGATTTACATGATGAAGTATAAGGTGTTGGCAATTACAGGATGCAGTATAGGATACATAATTTCTATATTTGCTAACAAACTATTTACATCACATATTACCAAAACTTTTGGTGAACCTAAAATGAATTTTATTGCTGTATTTATTCCAATCCTTGTAGTATTCTTTGTGTATTTGATAGAAGTGAATTTCTGTAAGAAAATTATGAGAAAAATAAAAAAGGTTACTGTTGTAGATGCACTTGTAAGTGGTGGGAATAGAGATGTAACTAAAATGTCAAAGTTGATAAAGTATATGCCACTTTACAGATTTAAAAATTTACCTGTTAATTTACTAGTTGGGACTAGACAAGTATTAATAAAGAGTAAGGCATGGTTTGTAATGTTCTTTGTTATGCTTATTGCAACAAGTATCATGTTGGTTCCATTAAACCTGCTTAACACGTTTAAGTCACCACAATTTATAACTTATATGGGCCAGTCAATGAATGACATAATCATATCAGTAACTGTACCTGAAAGGCTTATGGAAAAATACGCTAAAATATCGGCTATTCTCAATGGAGATAGAGATGTCAAGGAGTATAGTGTAGAAGCTGACGTGGTATATGAAGCAATTAATAAAGATGGTGAATGGATAAACTTACATGTTAATTGTAGTGATGTTGCTAACAGGGAACTTCAGTATCTTAAAGGAAATGCACCTATGAATGAAAATGAAATTGCTCTTTCTTTAATGAATGCTAATGAGATGGGGGTAAATGTAGGAGATTTCATAACTATGCGGATAAATGGAGAAGAAATAGGTATTGTTATTTCTGGTATTTATCAGGATGTGACTAGTGGAGGTTATACAGCCAAGATGGTACGTCCTTATGCTACAGAAGATGTGGAAGGATATTCCTTCTTCATTAATGTAAAAGATGGCGTGGACGTTGAAAAGAAGGTAGATTTATATAAAAATACAATGGGAATAGATGTAGAAGTTAAGGCCATGGAATAATTCGTTGACCAGACCTTAGGGGGGGTAACTAGTCAGTTGAGTAAAGCAGTGTATGCTGTTGCAGTTATGGTAGTGTGTCTTGTAGTATTAATTACGGTACTGTTTCTGAAGTTACAGACTGCAAAAGAATATTCACAAATTGCTATTATGAAAGCAATTGGTTTTTCTGTATTAGATATTAGAAAACAGTATCTAGTAAAGGTAAGTTTAGTTTCTTTACTCGGTGTAATAGTTGGTACGTTACTAGCAAATACCCTTGGCGAATTAATAGTAAGTAACATTTTTAGTATTATTGGACTAGGAATTTCAAAAATTTCTTTTATTATTAATCCATTAGAAGCATATTTATTGTGTCCACTTGCTATTTTAGCAATTGTTATGCTAGTAACATGGGTTTGTACCATAGGGTTTAAAAATTATAGTATTATTGATCTTATTAATGAATAATAAAAATTGAAGTTTGTATAGATATAAAGGGGGAAACAAATTGTGAAGACTATTTTGGAAGCAAAAGATGTATGCAAGGTCTTCGGAAAATCAAGAGAAGATGAAACTATGGTATTAAAAAGAATAAATTTACAAATAGAAGAAGGGGAATTTGTTGCAATAATGGGACAATCAGGTTCTGGCAAATCAACACTTCTCTATAATATCAGCGGAATGGATAGGTTGACTAGTGGGCAGGTTGTATTTGATGGTGAGGATATTTCTGATTTATCTGATGAAGAAATAAGTAAAGTTAGACTTTATAGAATGGGATTCATCTTCCAACATTCACATCTTCTAAAGACTTTATCTATTAGAGAGAATATTATGCTTCCAGGAATTAATGCAGGAAAAAAGTCACGAGTCCAAATATTAAATGATGCCAATAGATTAATGGAAATGGTAGGTATAGAATCGATTGGAGGACATGACATTACCAAGGTTTCAGGTGGACAATTACAACGTGCTGCAATATGTAGAGCACTGATTAATAATCCTGACATAATTTATGGAGATGAGCCTACGGGGGCTTTAAACTCAAGAGCATCACAAGAAGTAATGAATATTTTAAATGATATTAATCAAAATGGAACAACACTTTTGATTGTTACACATGATTCAAAAGTGGCAGCACGAGCAGATAGAGTAATTTATTTGTCTGATGGGAAAATTGAGACAGAACACTTACTTGGTAAATATAATAGAGAAGATGATAGCTTAAAAGAACGGGAAAATAATTTGATCAAATGGTTAAAATTGAGAGGATTCTAAATATAGAAGAGACATTAGACATTAAGTAAATTAGTTAGTAGGAAAGCAGAAATCAAGTTTGGTATTGATAGAAATAACTCTGATAAAATATTTTTTCGCCGTCAAAATGACGGCGAAATATATTTCATCGACCCCTTGACAGAAAATATAAATATGCTATAATGTAGTAGTGCCAACAAGTTCAGAAGATATGGGAGTAGATGAGGGCTGGTGTCCTCTCTGGTCTTCAAAACCAGTACGGGGCGTTAGGAGCGTCCTGGGTGGGTTCGATTCCCACATACTCCCGCCAAAATTATATAGTTAATAAAAATAGACCTATCATATGATAGGTCTATTTTTATTTTGCAAAAATTTAGAAAATATAATCTTCTATTAAAAATGTTTAATTTTTACAGATAAATTGCTATAATTATATATGGAGAAAACATTTTTTCAATATATATAGGTTTTAGCTATTACCTGTATTGAAAGGAGTTTTTGTATGAATTCTGCAAGGGACAACATAATGGTTTGTGTTACTCAACAAAAAACTTGTGAAAGATTAATTATGAACGGATATGAGAGAAAAAAAGATAATAAGGATAAATTGTTTGTTATACATGTAGTAAACGAAAATCAAAATTTCTTAAATAATTCAAGTGATGGTGAGGCTTTAGAATATCTTTTTAAAGTTTCTAAAAAAGTCGGTGCAGATTTAACTGTCATTAGGGCTAAAGATACTATTAAAGCATTAGCAGATTTTGCTATTAAAAATAATATTACTCAAATTGTAATGGGAGCTTCTCCAGACGGTGATAAGTTAAGAGATCATAATATAGCATTAAAACTAAAAAAGAAGCTTCCAATGGTTGATTTTATCATAATTCCATAACTTCAGAATTATAAAACACTCCCATGGGAAAAATATATATAAACTAAAAGGGAGTGTTTTTTTATGGATAAAAGATTAAATTTACTAGTCTTCAGTGGTGAATATGATAAAGCCCTAGCTGCCCTAATTATAGCTAACGGAGCTAAGGAAATGGGAATAGATGTAACTATGTTTTTTGCATTTTGGGGATTATTAGTTTTAAGAGATCCAGAGAAATATAACCCTCATGGAAAATCTTTATTTCAAAAGTTATTTACATTATTTACGCCTAAAGGTACAGAAGGTCTTACTCTATCAAAAATGAATATGGGTTGGGTTGGTCAAATGATGCTAAAAAAAATGATGAGAGAAAAAAATAAACCGATGCTTGTAGATTTCTTAAATGGAGCAAGGAAAAAAGGGGTTAAATTTTATGGCTGTAAATTGTCTCAAGAAGTAATGGGATTTGGCAAAGATGAGTTAATACCAGAAGTAGAAATAATAGAGGTATATGAATACTTAAAGGATGCATTAAATTCAGATGTTCAGTTATTTGTTTAAAATTATATGGAGTACTAGAGTTTTAAATTGAAAATATATATAATATATAATAACTGTATCATTAAAAGGGGAGGAGAATAATGGGGGTATTTAAGAATATACCTTTAGCCTTTAAGTTTTTACTTGATAAGAATGTACCATTAAAAAAGAAAATATGGATTATATTAGCTATATTATATTTCGTTAGTCCTTTAGATATTATAGCAGATCCAGTTTTAGGGTTTGGAATTATTGATGATTTTGTACTAATAGCATATGTATTAAGTAAATTATCAGAAGATTTAAAGCTTTATCATAATAGAGAAAATAAGGAAAATGAAACCCAAAATGAAGAAAATATTAAAAAAGATAAAATAATTGAAGATGTTGAATACAAAATAGTTGATGATGATGAATAATCTTATATCCTCCTTTAACCTATTTAGTGTACAGGCACTAAATGTTAATAAATGGAATAGACTATATAATAGATACAACGAAATGACAATGAATTTCAATTGAAAAAAGGAGGATTCATATGAAAGTTAAAATTAAAAGAATGTTTCCAGGTGGAAATACTTCAAAAGGCTTTTATTCTTATTATGATTATATAATTGAAAAGGATGCAAATAGGATTTTTATAATAAAAGGTGGCCCAGGTGTTGGAAAATCAAGTATGATGAAAAAGATAGCAAAAGAAATGATTGATAGAGGATATAATATAGAATATCATCATTGTTCATCTGATAATAATTCAATAGATGGAGTCGTTATCCCTAAATTAAGGGTAGGACTTATAGATGGTACAGCACCCCATGTAGGGGTCTCATAAACACAAAATCAAAAATAATCATGAAAAGGAGAGTTGGTAATTCAACTCTCTTTTTTAGTGTATATTGGTGTAAATGAAAGGAAATATAAGAAAGATATAGAATATAGTTTTAAGTGGATTTTTTTTGAACATAAATAGAGTGAAGGGCTTTAAAAGTTTTATAACTTAAATAAGTTTATAAATAAAATAGTAGAGGAAATTTAATGAAAGCTCAAATTAGCTTAGTTACTATATGGACAGATAATATTGTTAAAATGAAAGAGTTCTATAATAAGATACTTGGATTTAAAATTAAATTAGATCTTGGAGAATATGTTCAACCAATTCAACCACCTAAAAACATGCCATGGAATCAAAGGACAGCTTTGTTTTCTGATCCTGATGGTAATATTCATGAAATTTTTTATGATTTAAGCTCTGAATGTTAAATTATTCTAAACTTTTAGCCATATTACTTAAAGGAGAGGAGTTATCTAATGAGTTATCCTGAACCTACCGTTGGAGCTGTAATTTTTAATCCTGATAATAAAGTACTTCTTTGTAAATCCCATAAATGGGATAATAAGTATGTAATACCAGGTGGCCATATTGAACTGGGTGAAAAAATGGAAGAAGCTTTAAAAAGAGAAATATTAGAGGAAACAGGATTAGAAGTATATGATATAAAACTAATAAGTTTAAAAGAAAGCATTTATAGCGATACCTTCCACGAGAAAAAACACTTTATATTTATCGACTATATATGTAAGACACATTCATATGAAGTAACATTAAATGAAGAAGCTGAAGAATATACATGGGTAGATTTAACTGAAATTGAAAATTATGAATTAGGGGGATTTACTAAAGACCTTTTATTGGAACTGCGAAATAAAAACAAATCGCTAAATAAAGTAGAAATATTTTATAACTATTAAACTTATAGATATGATATTAACATAATTCTTACTTAATCCTTGAAATGTTTTTGGAAAAATAACTTAAATTATTTTAAAACATATTAAATAAAGTTTATAAGTAATGTTATAAAGGAAAATATTTTATGATTAAGTCATATTTCTACTTCCATGTGAGGGTAAGAAATAGGAAGGAAGGTTATGTAATGTTATTAGATTTGTTAAAGAAAAGATGTAGTGTGCGTAAGTTTTTAGAGAAGGATATTCCTAAAGAAACTATTAATTATATACTTGAGGCAGGTAGATTATCCCCGTCAGGAGGTAATGAACAGCCTTGGAAATTTGGGGTAATAACTGATAAAGGTTTAATTAAGGAAATTTCTAAATTAGCGTACAATCAGAAATGGATAGAAACTGCTAATTTATTAATTGTTTTATGTACTACTATAGTAAGTGATGAACGGGGTGGAAGAGATATACAAATGGCAAGATTTCCAAAGTTAAAAAATAAAATTAAGGAAATGGATAAAGAACTTTATAGTAAATTAAATCAAGAGGAACATCAAACTAAGATACCGGGTACTCATATGGTTTTAGCTGCATTAGAACATGGGATTGGTTCTACATGGATTTCTTACTTTAAAGTAGATGAGCTATCTAAACTATTAAACTTACCTAAGAATTATATTCCCTCAGAAATTATAGCATTTGGTTATCCAGCAAAGGAGATGAAACCAGTTAAAAAAAAGAGTATAGATGAAATTTTGTTCTATAATAAAAAGCTCTTCAAGCAATAGTAAATTTCAGAAAATTAAATGAATTCTACTTATTATTAATGGAGGGATTATTAAGTGAAAGTATGCTTAGCTTTACTTGTAGATTATAAGCTACAAAACTATGCAAGGAAAATTGCATTTGATATTAATAGAAAGTATAATACAGGTTTTATAGCTGCAAGGCTTCCTCAGCATGTTACTTTAGGTCCATTATTTGAGGTGCAGGATATTAAATATGTTGAAGAATACTTTGATTTTCTAGCAAAAAGCTTAAAGCCGCTTGAAATAAAATTTACAAGTATTGACTTAAGAATAATAGGGGATGAAAAAGATGGCCTTGGTGTTTTATGGATGGATATAGAAGAAAATGATAATTTAAGAGAATTACACAATCGAATTTACAAAGATATAGGAGAACGTTCATGGAAAGCAGATGAAATATTTGGTGATGGTATATATCATTTTCACTCTACAATAGCATTAGGGAAACAACCACCTTATGTATATAAAGAAATCTATGATAATATTCAAAATAAACAGATTGACTATACCTGTCTTGTAAAGGAGATAGCCTTATTTTGTCCTTCAGATGACGAAAACAGAATGGGTACTTACATTACCTATAAAAAACTACCTTTAGGAGGAGAGGAATAATATTTATAAAGGATAAGACAGGGAATAAGAATAGAATATATTAGGAAATAAATAGATTAATAAAATAAAAGGGGAGCCTCTTGTTATGTATAATATTGAAATAATAAAAAATTTTAAGTCAAGAAACATTGAAGTCACATTCTTTAAAACATTAGAAGATGTGAAAGACAAGATATTAGATTTAATTCCTATTAATTCTACCGTTGGAATTGGAAATTCAAAAACTTTAAAAGAAATGGATATATCTAGACTTTTATGTGAACGGGGGAATACTGTATTTGATAAGACGTTAGCCAAAAGTAAAAAAGAGAGTAAACATATAAAGAAGAAATCATTATTGACAGACTGGTATATTACGGGGACAAATGCTATTTCAAAAGATGGACATATTGTTAACATAGACCATAGTGGAAATAGAGTTGCAGCAATGATTTATGGCCCAGATAATGTCATTGTCGTAGTAGGTAAAAATAAAATATGTAATACATTACAAGATGCAATAGATAGGGTTAGGAATATTGCAGCTCCATTAAACGCAAAGAGAGCCGGATATAAACCACCATGTTTAGAATTAAATAAATGTGTAGACTGTAAAACTGACCAAAGAGTTTGTTTTAATTTAGTTATAATTGAGGGGCAATATGAAAAAGATAGAATGAAGCTTTTTATAGTAGATGAAGAAATTGGTTTTTAATGGGGGAGGAAATATGCCTTCTATTGAGACCTTTTAAAGAATTTAATTTTGCATATACAACTTTATTTTAGGGAAATGGTTTAACAGGCTAGAAAAATACTACTATTTGAAGGGGGATTATAGTGAGATTAAAAAGATTAAAAAAAGGGGATATTATAGCTTTTTATTCTCCTTCTTACCCAGCTACTTATACTGCTCCAAAGAGATTTCACAGAGCTAAAGAATATCTTAAGGCTAAAGGATTTAAGTTGTTAGAAGGTAAGTTGACTGGAAAATATGACTTTTATAGGTCTGGCAGCATAAAAGAGAGAGCGGAAGAATTGAATGAGTTAATTAGAAACCCTGAAGTAAAATGTATTATGTCAGTTATAGGAGGAACAAACTCCAATTCTATATTACCATATATCGATTATGAAGCATTTAAAAAGAATCCTAAAATTATGATAGGTTATTCAGATGTAACTGCTATTTTGTTAGCTATATACGCTAAAACAGGGGTAAAGACATTTTATGGACCAGCTTTAGTCCCTTCATTTGGAGAGTTTCCACCATTTGTACATGAAACATATAAATATTTTAGTGATATTTTAATAAAAGAACAAAATCTTCCATATGTTTATGAACCACCAAAGTATTGGACAGATGAGTATATAAATTGGGAAGATAAAGAAAGAGAAAAAATTAAAAATAAAAATGAGTGGATAACAGTTAATAAAGGTAAGGTGGCGGGAAGAGTAATCGGTGGAAATTTAAATACTATGACTGGTATTTGGTGTAGTGAATATATGCCTGAAATAAAAAAAGGAGACATATTATTTATAGAGGATACTATGAAAACAGCATCACACATGGAAAAACTATTCTCACTACTTAAAGTGAGTGGTGTATTTGATAAAATAGATGGAATTATCTTAGGAAAACATGAGCTGTTTGATGATGAAAAAACTAACAGAAAGCCTTACGAAATACTACAAGAAGTTCTAGAAGAAAAGGATATACCATTTCTTGCTGAATTTGATTGTTCTCATACCCACCCAATGTTTACATTGCCTATTGGTTCGAAAATTGAATTAGATGCAACTAATAAAAAGGTTAGTATATTAGACAAATGGGTAGAGTAGTACTGTAAAAAGAACTTAAGATCAAATATAAATTTAATTGCCATGAATTTTAAAAGGGGGAAATATAATGAAAACAAATATGTATCTAGTAAGACATGCTGAAGTTAAATATATTCCAGATGATTTAATAAGACCACTATCTGAAAAGGGTAAAAAAGATGTTAAAAAGGTGACAAGTTTCTTTAAGGATAAGCCAATTACTAAAATAGTATCTAGTCCCTATCTAAGAGCTGTTGATACAATAAAAGGTGTAGCATTAGATAAAAACATTCAAATTGAAAAAATATACGATTGTAGAGAAAGGAAAGTAGCTAATAAATTTATAGATGATTTTGATTCTTTTATAAATCAGCAATGGGAAGATTTTGATTTTCACTTAGAAGGTGGTGAATCTTTAAACCAAGTCCAAAAAAGAGGTATTAATGTTATATTTGACCTATTAGAAAGATATGAAAGTGAAAATATAGTAATTGGAAGCCATGGTACTTGGATATCAGTTGTATTAAACTATTTTGATAAGAAGTATAATTTTAGTTTTTGGAAGACACTTAAAATGCCAGATATATTTTTGTTAGTTTTTAATAAAAAGGAATTACAATTAATAAAGAGATTTGAAATATAATACGTTAAAAAACTAGGAGTAAGCTACTTCTAGTTTTTTCTTATAACTTCCCCTCCAAAGGAAATATTTTGAAATGATTCATTAATCTTTTGTATCTCTACTTCATCTGATAGATAGGAATTTAATAATTTGATAAGTTTTACTCCTTCAGAAATCCCTTGCTTAAATAGAGCTTCAAATTCTTCCAATTCTTCACAGGTAAGGAATTCATAATCTACTTCAGTAGGATAAATATATATGGAGATATCTAAAGGTAAAAGAGTATTAAGGATATTTAACAATAATCTTTTTAGGGGATTAGGACTGTAAAATATCTTTAAAACCTTTTTCATATCTTTATAGGAGTCATTGACATAATCGATTGATAAAGAAGGCTTTAATACAGTTAGTATTATTTCTTTATAAAAGTGTTCAATTGATTTTGGAAGGTTTTTTCCCATATCTATTGCTTCAAATGGTGACAATTTATAGGCATTTTTATTCCAATATTTATTTACTAAATATACATCTATTTTAGCTTCAAAAACTTTATGTTGACTACTGTTTTCTGTTCTAACATTTATAAATGGATGGCACCATTTATCTACTACGTAATGAGATATGAAACCACAAAAATAGCTAAATAAAAGGGGAAATTCATCATCTTGTTTCTTTTTTACCAAATAATCAATACTGGTTGAGAAAATAGATTTAGTATGGGATGAATGAAGACTTGTTCCTATATGAGGAGCTCTTTTTGATTTAATCCATGGCCAAAAATCATTATAAAAAAGAAAATCAGGACCTTGACATCCGAAATCAAAAATTTTTCTATTGTTATGTATAATTTGGAGAAAATTTTCATTTTTTAATTCATTTAATATCATATTTCCACCAATCATATGGGTCCAAAAATCGGGCATAATATCCACTCCTAAAAAAATTGTTTATACACATATATTATAGGATATTTTTGTTAATGACAAATAAAATAATTTTTATGTAAATTGCTATTTTATCTACTTAATAAAAAATAAAGGTTTTTAACATTTAGGTAGAAATATTAAATATATTTATCTCGGAAGAGAAGTGATAAAAAACACATTAACTAATATAATAATTATATTTTAGGGTATTAATAGAATAGTTATATAATAAATTAAAGGATTATTTTAAATTATACATAAATAAAAGGAGTTGGTTATCTGTGAAATACCAAATAAAAAATATTTCAGGACATCAAACAAGTAAAGTTATAGCTACAATAACTGCTATAATTTCTTCAGTATTTGCTTTAATTGGTTTGTTTATCTCTTTACTTGTTTCCTTTGCGTTACCGGGTGATTTTCCTGTTGGTAGTCTTATAATGTTTATTTTTATACCTTTGATTTATTTTGCCATAGGATATTTAGTTATAAGAATTTTTACTTTTTTATATAACAGGATTGCATCACGTATGGGTGGTATAGAGTTTGAATTATCGGAGGATGATATTAAGGATATATAAGATAAGAGAATAAATTAGTCCTAGAATAGATTTATAAATTTTTTATTTATCTATTCTAGGACTTTGGTTTATAAAAATTTATTTAATAATTAATAAGAAGATTAAATATATCAAATTTACTTGTTTATAAAGCGTCCTTGTTTTGGAATAGCTATCTGGTCAAAATTATTTACTAGATTTTCTAATTGATTTCGCAGTTCTTCTCCCTGCATAGGAAGTCCATGACTAGAAATTACTAAAGATGGATTTAAGTCTTTAATAGTTTCAACTGAAGTCTTTGCTGCCTGCCAATCAGTAGTAAAATATGCCGGAGGACCATTTAATTCCTTTTCTTGGGTAAGGACAGATTCAGCTGATTCTTGTTCAACTGTGGTAATTGCATCACCTGATATGAGTATACGGTCAGAATCTTTAAAAAGAGAAATATGCCCTGGTGTATGGCCAGGAGTGTGTATCCATCGCCATCCGGGCATTCCTGGGACACTACCATCATTAGGCAATGGGTGTATACGACCTCCTAAATCTATGCTTTTATTTGGGAAGGTTGGGGATATTTTTGCTATTAACCCTTCATCTACAGAAGGGTCTGCTGGAGGATAATCCTGTTGTCCTGTTAAATAGGGTATTTCTAACTCATGGGCATAGATAGGAGAAGTCCATTGTGAAACTAACTCGGCAATAGACCCAACATGGTCAAAATGTCCGTGGGTGAGGATAATTGATGTAGGCTGACTGCCTTTACCAAAGCGATTTTCTACAGCTTGAAGTATATCCTTTGCTGTATGTGCCATTCCTGCTCCAACAAGTGCCCATTCACCGTTTTCAGCACTTGGGTCACCAACTAAAAAAGCGTTAACAAAAGGGAATTGTAATAGTAATATATCGTGTGTAACCTCTTGCGTTACCATAGGCTTTTCAGTTATTTTCTGAAGTAAATTATCGTCCATTATAAATATAAACCTCCAATCATTTTATTATTGGTAACATATTTAAAATAATTCACATATTATTATGTTTAAAGTTAAACTAAATTATTAGTTAAGAAACTTAATAAATTGCAAAGTCAAAGACTGTGTTAGGCTTTTGGGTATTAAAGGTATAGTGAAATAATTATTAAAAATTAATAAAAAAGTTTAATTTTTTATGAGGTGTACATTTATGAAAAATAATAAAAATCTGATTAATCTATGGCTTTGTCTAGGGGGATTACTACTTATATTTTTTAATGGAAAGTGGATTATCTCAAGTGTAGCATGGATTTGTTGGGTATTTATAGTTCGATATTATAGAAAAGAAAAAGGCTATAAAGGAGTCTTATTACCTTTACTTTTTATTATATTTTCTCTTTTTATTTCCCATAGAGGTTTTGTTCCTATTGCTGGAATTTTAAAATATATTGTTTTAGTAGGTCTAGGAGTTAGTATATATATTCCCTTTTTAATTGATAGATACTTATACCATAGAGTCCATGGTTTTAAGGCAACGTTTATTCTTCCTCTATCTGGAGTTAGTTTTAAGTTTTTGTTGTTATTTTTTAATCCCTTTGGAACTTGGGATTATTTTGCTTATACTCAGATTAACAATCAACCTCTAATGCAATTAGTATCAGTTACAGGTATTTGGGGAATTAGTTTCTTACTATATTGGTTTTATTCTTTTGTTAACTGGATATGGGAAAATGAATTTAATATAAAAAGAGTAAAGAATGAAGTTATTATTTTTATTTCAATATTTACAATAATAATTTTAAGTGGTGAAATGAGAATTTCACTTTTCCCACCAGAATCAAAAACAGTGAAGGTAGCCTCTATAAGTGTTTCTACTGAAGAACTTATTAATGATAATAATATTAGAAATTTTTTTTTAGGACGAAAAATTAATTTAAAAAATAAAAAGCTTATTAAAGAGAAATTTAATGATATTAATAATAAATTAGTAAGGCTTACAGAAAGGGAAGCAAATACAGGAGCAAAAATTATTTTTTGGCATGAAGGAAATGGAGTTATATTTAAAGAAGATGAAGAGAGATTTATTAAGAAGATAGGTAAAATTGCTCAAAGCAATAATTCATATATAATGGCTTCTCTATTAGTATTTACACCAGATAAAATAAAGTTTGAAAATAAAGTTGTGTTATTAGATGATGATGGTAATAAAGCTTTTACTTATCTAAAATCTAAGCCAGTTCCTGGTGAAGCTAGTCAAAAAGGAAAGGGTGAGCTAAAAGCAGTAGATACTCCTTATGGTAAAATAGGTAGTACTATCTGTTTTGATATGGATTTTCCTTCTTTAATTAGGCAAGCGGGTAAAAAAGATATTGATATAATGCTAATTCCTGCATCAGATTGGAAAGAAATTGATCCAATTCATACACAAATGTCAGTTTTTAGAGCTGTTGAAAATGGATTTAATCTTGTTAGACAGACTAATAGAGGTTTATCATTAGCTACTGATTATCAAGGAAATGTTATATCAGCAATGAGTTTTTATAGTACTGAGGACAAAGTATTAATATCTCATGTTCCAGTTAAAGGTGTCAGAACTATTTATTCTAAAATAGGTAATTTGTTTCCTTGGATATGTGTAATAATGTTTATTTTACTTACAATTTTAGCATTAAAAAGTAATAAGGAAGGTATTAAATAGAAATATATGTATTGCATATCAGAGGATAAAAGAACCTCTGATTTTTTTATAGCTATAAAAAAAGTTTAAAAACTATTAACTTATATACATAGGACAAAATATGATTTTCATATGAATTACCAGGGGGATTAGTTTGTCTAAGGAGACTAAAATCAAAGTTGAGGAGGTTTTTATAAATGAAAAGGAACATGAAAGGATAAAAAAGTTAGAAAAAATTATAATATCAATAATAAAAAAAAATGAAAAAATTATTATTTAAGGCCTTATTAAAAAGGGGATAGTCATATATGGATACTGTTGCTATATACTGTAGACTTAGTGATGAAGATAAAGATAAAAATAGGAAACTTGATGAAAGTGAAAGTATTAAAAATCAGAAAATTTTACTTACAAGATATGCTATTGAAAAGGGATGGAGTATTTATAAAATATACAGTGATGATGACTATTCAGGGTTAGATATAAATAGGCCAAGTTTTAATAGGATGATACAAGATGCTAAAGAGGGAAAGTTTAATATAGTATTATGTAAGCACCAATCAAGGTTTTCTAGAGATATTGAAATTGTAGAAAGATATTTACATAGGAAATTTCCCGAATGGGGTATTAGATTTGTTAGCTTAACGGACCATGTAGATACCTTAGATGATACTAATAAAAAGTCAAGACAAATTAATAGTCTAGTAAATGAGTGGTATTGTGAAGATATTAGTAAATCAGTTAGAGCTACATTTAAAGTAAAACGAGAAGAGGGAAAGTTTATAGGTTCATTTGCACCCTATGGATATAAAAAAGACCCAAAGGATAAGAACAGGCTTATTATTGATGAAGATGCTGCAAGGGTTATTAAAAAGATATTTAATTGGTATTTAGAGGGATATGGTACCCAGCATATTGCTTATAAGTTAAATAAAATGGATATTCCAAATCCTACAAAGTATAAGCAAAACAAAGGGCTTAAATATAAGAATTCATCTCAAACTGATTCATATGGATTATGGAATAAAACAACTATTAGAAGAATACTTAGGAATGAGGTCTACATAGGTAATATGGTTCAAGGTAAAAGGGAAAAGGTTAATTATAAATCTAAAAAAGTTAATTCAAAAAAAAGGAAAGATTGGATAGTAGTTAAAAATACCCATGAACCTATTATTAAACCAGAGACTTTTAAATTAGTTCAAAGAAGGTTAAATGAAAAAATTAGAAGTACAGTCAAAGGTAAACCACATATATTTGCTGGTAAAGTAAGATGTATGGATTGTAAAAGTACTATGTATAAAGTAAAAACTGATAAATATGAATATCTCAGGTGCAAGTTATATGCTAGAGATCCCAGAAAAAGACTTTGTACTAGCCATAGTATTAGATTAGATAGGTTAGAGGATGTAGTAATAAAAAAAATTAAGGAGCAATTTAAAAAGGTTAATGATGACAATTTAGTCCATAGTTTGTATAATCAAATTCAATTTAATAAAGAAGTTCAATTAATACAAAAAGAAATTAATAATATAGATAAACAGATAAAAGAAAAGGATTATTTAATCCAAAATCTTTATATTGATAAAGTGAATGGTATTATTAGTGATGAACTTTTTTTAAGTTTAAATAATAAATTCAAATATGAAAAAGAGAATTTATTAAAAAATAAAGAAACAAAACTAAAGGAAATTAAAAATATTAAGGAATATTTTGAAGACTTAGAAAAGTGGAGAGAGATTGTACTAAAATATAAAAAAGTTAATAAATTAACCTATAATATGGTAAATCAACTGATTAATTATATAGAAGTAGGAGAAAAGGATAAAGATAAAAGAGAGCAAAAAGTAAAGATTTACTGGAGATTTTAATAATTAATATATAACTATTTAAAGTGAGTAGGTTATAAGTAAATAAGATCAATATAAAAGGATAATTAAGGTAAAATATAGAATAATTATATATTATAGGAAATTATCTTTATGCTTTTTATTTTAAAGAGTTTGTCCTATTCCTATCTTATATCAAATAGACTAAATCTTTATTTAAAGTTGTTTTATATAAAAGGGGGAGCAAAATTGAAAGGAGAAATTATAAAAATAAATGAAGAGATAAAGGATAGATTACCTAAAACATATGAAATCCTCAAAAACTCAAATTTGACAGTTCATCCTTATGTATATAAGGTTATTTTAACAGGCTCAAGGGGGTTAAGAGGAAATTATAGAGATAATTCAGATATAGACCTATCACTTTTAGTTGATATTAATAACATCAAGCCTAACGAAAATGAAGAAGATATTCTAAAAGATGTTATAAATATTACTATTTCAAATTGGAAGGGGAAAGTTGAATTAGATACAGCAGCAGTCTTTGATATAAACGGATGTAATTTGAAATGTTTTAACTACGAAATATTTGATGAAAAAAATATCTGTGGTGATGGAATTGACTGTATAGGTCTTTATAAAACTCAAAAAGGTTTTTCTGGTTATGTTCCAAAGATAGGTATTGATATAAAGCGTGTTTACCCAATGATAACAGTTTGGGAAAGAAGTGATAAATATAGCTGATAAATTAAAAATAGTAAAGAGATATTTAATTAACTTAAGGGAAGGTAGTGAAAAATGAAAATTATTGTGTGGATTTTAAATATATTGATATTTATAGTAATTGTAGGTTTTGTAATAGTCAGTATTGGTAAAATGATGTTTAATAATAAAGTAAAGAGTGAAATTAGACAGTTATTTGCTAAGGTTTATGATAAAGAAACTAAAATTATTACAGAAAAAGACTTGAAAGGATTACCTGAATCTGTTCAAAGGTGGTTAAAAAACTCAAATGTAGTTGGAAAAGAAAGAATTAGAACAGTTCGCTTAAAACAAAAAGGTATAATGAGGCTTAAAAAGGAACAACCTTGGATTAAATATAGGGTGGAGCAGTATTATAGGGTAGATGAACCTAGCTTTATTTGGAAAGCTAAAGTAAAAATGAATCCATTATTATATTTCAATGGAAGAGACATATATTACAAAGGTAAAGGAAATATGCTTATTAAACTCCTTTCATTAATTCCTGTTGTAAACGCTAAAGGTAAAGAAATAGACCAAGGTACATTATTACGATACCTTGGTGAAATAGTTTGGTTTCCAACAGCAGCTTTAAGTGATTATATAAAATGGGAAGAGGTCGATTCAAACTCTGCTAAGGCCACTATGAGTTATGGAGAAATAACAGCTTCAGGAATATTTACATTTAATGATAAAGGTGATGTTATAAGTTTTACAGCTAAAAGATATATGGAAACAAATGGTCAATTTAAATTAGAAACATGGACAATTCCGTTGGATGAGTATAAAAAATTTAATGGAATAAGAATTCCTTACAAAGGTAGAGTTGTGTGGCTATTAGATTCTGGAGATTTTGAATGGTATTATTTCGAAATTACAGATATTGAATATAATAAACCAAAGATTTATTAAATCTTTTAAAAGGGGAGTTTAAATGAAAAAACTGATAATTATAATTATGTCTTTAAGTATTATTGGTTTAACTGGATGCTACCAATCTAATAATATTAATAAAGAGAGTAGTAAAGCATATAAAATATTATCAGAGGAAATGGAAAAATATAAAGAAGAAAATAAAGTAAAAGAAATATCAACATATTATTATAAAGACCATTCAGCACTAATGTTCCGGAAAGAAAACAAGCTAGGAATTGCCCAGTTTTTTATTAATGATAAATATAAAGTTTTTAAAAAAGATGTGCAAACAATACTGATTAATAATGAAGATTTATTATATTTTAATTTCAGCAATAAAACAGGTAGTTATATAGCTGTTTTTATAACAGACCCTATTCTTCAGAAAAAAACTGAAGATATATATGTTGAATTTGAAAAAAGTGATGATAAATTAAAAGCTATTCAAGAAAGTATTGTAAATAAAAAAGGAATAGTTATTAAATATAGTGATGGTGAAAAATTAAGAAAGATAAATAGCATAAGTTTAATGAAAGATGGAAAAGTAATCTATTCAAAGAGAATAAATAAAAAAATTTAAGAGGTAGGTCAAGGGACTGTTAAGTGTCCCTTGATTTATATTATATGTAGAAATTGTCTTGTAAAAATAAATTTATGTAAAATACTATTTTTATAGGGGGAAGGTTAAATATGACTGAAAAAGAAAAAATGCTTGCTGGAAAGTTATATAATCCAGCTGATGAAGAGCTAACTAAGGATAGAGAAAGGGCAAAAAAATTATGCAAAAAGTTTAATGATTTAGAACCAGATGAATATGAAGAACGTGTATCTTTATTAAAGGAGCTCTTTCAAACAGAAAAAGAATGTAATATAGAACCTAATTTCTATTGTGATTATGGATATAACATAAAATTTGGAGATAATTTTTATGCAAATCATAACTGTGTAATATTAGATGTAAATAAAGTTACAATTGGTAACAATGTAATGTTTGGTCCTAATGTACAAGTTTATACAGCAACACATCCAATTAACCCTCAAGAAAGAAATTCAGGAAAAGAGATGGGATATCCAATAAAGATTGGAAATAATGTTTGGATAGGTGGGGGAGCGATTATTTGTCCAGGAGTAACTATAGGTGATAATGTTGTAATTGGGGCTGGTAGTGTTGTAACTAAGGATATTCCAGATAATGTTGTAGTAGCTGGTAATCCTGCTAAAGTCATAAAAAAAATACTTCTTTAGTCTAATGGGGTCTAGGAGTCTCTTCTTAGCCTTATATAACTTTAGGTTTTTGTGTTTACAGAACCCCTACCCATATTGTGGACCCTAAAAATCCAGGTGCTGTTGATGAAATTATACATCTTGGAGATTATTGGGATGTAGAAAAAATGGAAGAAAACAAAGAAAAAATTTTAAAGACAAATGCTGAAGTTGGAAAGCTTTTTAAAAGAGCGTATAAATACTTAAGGGCAGCTAGACCGATATTAGAAGATATAATTGAAAAAAATAGTGAGGCTATGGATTTTGGAAAAGTAAATCTAGAAACTGAAAATCTAGCAAATGAAATATTTAAGGATAAACCAGTAAGTAAAAAAGAAGGAAAGGATAGACATTTATTCGGTAGTGCTTATACTCCTAATGGTTGGATTGAACATACTGATACATTACTTTCAGATTTAAATAAAATTTACTACATTAAGGGTGATTTTGGAGCAGGTAAAACTACTTTATTAGAGAAAATATATATGGATGCTATTAAAAGGGGATTAAATGTAGAGGTTTATCATACACCTTTAATACCTGAAAAGATAGAAACTGTAGTAATAGAAGAAATAGGCGTAGGTCTTACTATAAGTAAAATGTTTAAAGATAATAATTATAAAACTGTAAATTTAGATAAATATATAGATAAAAAAGTATTAGAAAAATACGAAAATGATATTAATGAAGATAAGGAAATATTCGAAGAATTAATTAATTTAGCAATATCAAATCTTTCTAGAGCAAAGAAAACCCATGACTTATTAGAGGAATATTTTATACCTAATATGAATTTTGGTGAAATTGAAAAACTAAAAGATAGAATTATTAAGAGAATATTAAAATATGAAAAGTAATGTAGAAGTCGAGAATGCTTGTTCTCGACTTTTTTTATGTAAAAAAGGAATTTTTCAATACTTACAAACATATATAATTTAAAAAAGTTATAAAAAATTCATAAAGGGGGTGTTATTTTGATGAAATCAAACGAAAAAGTAAAGAAAGGATTAGTGTTTTTTAGACAAGATATGGATGAAAAGACTAAAAAAAGGAGTATTTTTTGGTTTTTTTATTTTCTAATATGTGCTTTAGCAACAATTTGGCCTATATACCTTATTGCTAATAGAATTAAACCTTTTGTGTTAGGAATGCCTTTTAGTATGTTTTGGGTAGCCCTTTGGATAGTTATTATTTTTATTGGTACATTAACTAAATATAATCAAGAATACAGGAGGTGATTAGCTTGAGTAGTGGAATTATTGTTTTGCTTGTAGTATTAATTTATCTTGGAATCGTAATGTTTATGGGTATTCGCGCAGGGTTAAACAAGGAAAAGAGTGTTGAGGAATTTGTTGCTGCTGGAAGAAGTTTAAATGTATTTACAATGTATTTTTTAATGGGAGGAGCAATCTTTAGCGCCTTTGCATTTTTAGGTGGTCCTGGTTGGGCATATTCAAAAGGAGCTGCATCTTTTTACATTTTAGGCTATTGTGCTATGGGCTTAATACCTTGGTTATTATGGGGTCCTAAAGCCTATAGAATGGGAAGAAGATATAATTATGTAACTCAAGCTCAACTAGTGTCTGATAGATTCCAATCAAAAGGTTTATCAGCATTAATGGCAATAATTAGTATCCTTGCTTTCATTCAATATATAGCACTTCAAATTAAAGGTATGGCATATGTACTAAATGTAACAACAGATGGGTTAATTCCATTTTGGTTAGGAGCTTTATTAGCATATGGAGTAGTACTTATTTATGTATTTTCTAGTGGAGTTAGAGGAGTTGCATGGACTAATGTTCTTCAAGGGTTGCTTATGCTTGTAATGGCTTGGGTATTAGGTTTATGGCTTCCAAATAAATTTCACGGTGGAGTAGGTGCAATGTTTAACAAAATAGCCCAAATGGACCCAGAACATTTAGTTGTAGGGACTAAAATGTCTTGGCCAGCCTTTTCTTCAGCTTTAATTGTTTCAATATTAGGATTTACTATGTGGCCTCACCTTTTTATGAAATCATTTACTACTAATTCTGAAAAAACTTTAAAAAGAACCGTAGCACTGTATCCAACATTTGCAATATTTATGGTTCCAGTATTGTTTATTGGATTCTCTGGTATAGGTGTTGTACCTAAAGGAACTTTAGATGCTGCGGATCAAATATTACCATATATGTTGACAAAACTAAATTTACCAGCAGGTGTTTTGGGTTTAGTGGCAGCTGCAACACTGGCTGCAGCAATGTCTTCCTCTGATACTATAACCCATGGTGCAGCTTCAGTATATACATTTGACTTTCATAAGAAAGTGATTAATCCTAATATGGATGATAGAAAGTCATTAATTGTAACTAGAATTGCAGTTGTTATATTTTGCAGTGTAGCTTATTATATAGCTGTTTTTGGAGCAAAGTCATTAGTAGCTCTTTTACTTGGTGCTTATGGCTCGATAGTTCAATTCTTCCCAATAATGTTTGCTGTATTCTTCTGGCCTAGAGCTACAAAACAAGGGGCTATACTAGGTTTACTTACAGGTACGATTATTAATTTTTACTTAACAATATCTGGTTTTTCTATTTATGATATACATTCAGGAATTTGGGGATTACTAGGAAATACCTTTGTATTAATAATTGTAAGTCTTCTAACTAAACCTCAAGATAAAGAACATGTATATAAGTTTGTTGAAGAATCACAAATACCAGTTGATTAAAATCAAATAGAAGATATGAACTATCTAGTAAAGAGGTGTTTAAAGTGAAAAAAATTATAAAAGAAAAGATAAATAAATATAATAAAGAGTTTATAAACCTTAGAAGATACTTTCATCAATATCCTGAGATAGGTTATAAGGAGCATAAGACCTCTAAAAAAATAGCAGAACTACTTTACAAATGGGGATTAGAAGTAAAAAAAGGAGTAGCAGATACAGGAGTTGTAGGTTTATTAAAGGGAAAAAAATCAGGAAAAACAATTGCAGTAAGGGCAGATATTGATGCTTTACCTATAGAGGAAAAAACTAATCTTGAATTTGCTTCTAAAAATAAAGGAGTTATGCATGCCTGTGGTCATGATGGACACATAACAATTGGTTTATGGACTGCTAAGGTTCTCTCGGAATTAAAAGATAAAATAGAAGGGAACATTAAGTTTATTTTTCAGCCAGCAGAGGAAGGACCTGGAGGAGCAGAAAGAATGATTAAAGAAGGAGTACTAGAAAAGCCAAAGGTAGACGCTATTATTGGACTCCATATATGGCCAGAAATAAAATCTGGTTATGTTGGTATTAGTAAAGGACCTATTATGGCAGCAGCCGATAGGTTTGATATAAAGGTTATTGGGTCAGGGGGACATGGAGCTGTTCCACATATGTCAGTAGACCCAATAGTGGTAGGTTCAAAAATAGTTTCTGCTCTGCAGACATTGGTAAGTAGAGAAACAGACCCGCTTGACTGCTTAGTTATATCAAACTGTGTGTTTAAGTCAGGAGATGTATTTAATGTGATACCAAATGAAGCAAACTTATCTGGTACTGTAAGAACATTTAACCCTGAAATTAGAAAATCAATTCCCAAAAGAATCGGAGAAATAGTAGAGGGAATTACTAGGGCAATGAGATGTAAATATGAATACAAATATAATTTTTACTATCCTCCAACAATTAATAATAAAAAATTTACAACTTTCTTTGAAGAAGTTGCTAAAGATACAATTGGACATGATAAAGTTTTTGAACTAGAAAGACCTTCAATGGGTGGAGAAGACTTCAGTTACTATTTAAAAAAGATACCAGGCACTTTCTTTTTCCTTGGAACTAAAAATGAAGAAAAGGGAATTAATAAACCAATACACCATCCTGAATATACTTTTGATGAAGATATATTACAAAAGGGTACTGAACTTTTTGTTAACACTGTAATTAAATATTTAAATAATTAAAAATAACAAAACGTCCCTGCCATTTCTAGGGACGTTTTGTTAAAAATTTAAGCTATATTTAAATCTTTTCCTTTACTATAAGGAACACACATAGGAGTACCGTATAAAGGATCCTCTACTATTTTACACTTTATACCAAAAACTGTTTTAATTGTTTGTTCATTAATAATTTCTTCAGGTTTTCCTTGAGCATATATTTTTTTATTATGAACAATAATTATATTATCAGCATATCTACAAGCTAGATTTAAGTCATGGAGAACCATGATAATTGTATATTTTTTCTTTTTATTTAGTTCATAAAGCAAGTCCAATATCTCAATTTGATATGTCAAATCTAGATAAGTTGTAGGTTCATCTAAAAGAATAGTTTCAGTATTTTGCGCTAAAACCATTGCAATCCAAGCTCTTTGTCTTTGACCGCCAGATAGAGAATCTACTGGTCTGTCTATTAAATCCTCCATTCTTGTAGCTTTTAAAGCCTTCCTTACTACAATTTCATCCTTTTCAGACCAATTTTGTAACCATTTTTGATGTGGATAACGTCCTTGTTTAACTAATTGAAGCACTGTCAACCCTTCAGGTGTTATCGGATTTTGAGGTAGAATTGAGAGTTTTTTGGCAACTTCCTTTGTGGGTATTTTATTAATGTCATGACCATTTAATATTATTGATCCTTCTTTAGGTTTTAATAATCTGGCTAAAGAACGAAGCAAGGTAGATTTACCACAACCGTTTCCACCTATAATAACTGTAATTTTTTCTTTAGGAATCTTAAGATTGAGTTTATTAATAACAGTTTTATCAGTATATGATAAAGTTAAATTTTTAGTTTCAAGACTTACCATTAATCTCATCTCCTTAAAACTATTTTCTGCTTTTGCTATACAATAAGTAAATGAAAAAAGGTCCTCCAATTGCTGAAGTAAATATGCCAGCTGGGATGTCTAAAGGTAAAAAAGCTGTTCTGGCTACAGTATCTGCTATTAATAGTATTAATCCCCCAATAAAAGCCGATGTTGGTATTAAACTTTCATAAGATGTACCTACTAATCTTCTACTAATATGTGGACCTATTAATCCTATAAAACTAATTTTACCTCCAATAGATACGGCAGAACCAGCTAAAGCTATACTTATAAATAGCAAAATAAATCTGTGCAATTGAACTTTGTTACCTAATCCTATTGCCACTTCATCTCCTAAAGACTGTAAGTTAATATGCTTTGAGTATAGTAGAGACAAAGCTGTAAAAAATAATGTCCAAGGTAAGAGTAAAGAAAAATCATCCCAATTTGTACCATAAATACTGCCTGTTAACCAAATATAAGCTTGACTGGCTGAGTAAATAGGACTAAGTATAATAAGGACTGTTGTAATTGCATGCATAGCGGCAGAAACTCCAACGCCTATTAAAATTAATCGTATGGGTTTAACTCCATTTTTCCATGAAAATAAGCAAACTAGAGTAGTTACAGTTAAAGCGCCTATTATAGAAAATAAAGGGAGATATTTTATACTCAAAACCCCAGAAAAGAAAGTAATAAAAATTACTGATCCCAGAGAAGCGCCACCAGTAATACCTACAATATTGGGTGCAGCTAATGGATTTCTAGATATACCTTGTAGAATAGTACCGGAAACGGCTAGTGATGCTCCAATGAGAAAAGCAGTAAAAATTCTTGGAAGTCTCAAATACTTAATAATAAAACTTTCACTACTTTTTATATCTTGGAATAGTATTTTTAATAGATTAATTATATTTAGTTTTGTACTTCCCAATAGAGTACTTAATAACATTAAATAAATTGAAATTAGAATTAATATTAATATTCTAATAATATTCCTTTTATATGTTAAAAAGGAGACAGGAAATATTTTGCTTCTAAATGAGATGTATTTTTTATTCATTTTTAAGCCCCTTTCTAGCAATAAAAATAAAAAATGGAGTACCTATTATAGCAGTCATAGCTCCAACGGGTACCTCCATAGGAGCAATAATATATCTTGAGATAATATCAGCTAATAATAACAATATAGAGCCTAGAAAAGCTGAATATAATAGGTTCCAACGATAATCAAATCCTACAAAAAAACGTGCTATATGTGGAACAATAATACCAATAAAACCTATGGGACCGGAAATTGCTACTGAACTACCAGCTAGAAGGATTACAACAATTAAAGTACTAATCTTAACTGCAAAAACATTTAAGCCTAAACCCTTTGCCATATTTTCTCCTAGACTAAGGATGTTTAAAGGTTTAGATAAAATAAAAGCTAAAATAATACCTATTAATGTATATGGGAGAATTGAAGCTAACATTTCTAGATTGCGACCTTGAACTGACCCCGTCAGCCAGAATAAAACTTCATCTAATTCTTTTTCATTTAGAGCCAAAATAGATTGGGTAAAGGAAGAAAATAAAGCAGTTATTGCAGCACCTGATAAAACAATTTTTAAAGATGATAAATCCTCATTACCTATCGTACTGATTAAATAAACAGATAAACTGCCTATACCAGCACCTATGAATGCGATCCAAATATATTGAGATAATGAAGAAACCGATAAGAAAGCGCTGGAAAATACTACCGCAAAAGCTGCACCTGCATTAATACCTAAAATACTTGGTGAAGACAAAGGATTTCTAGTAATTGCTTGAATAAGAACCCCTGATATAGCTAGGGAAGCACCAACTACTGTTGCGATAAGGGCTCTTGGTACTCTTAAATTCTTAATAATTATGTGTTCATTAGAGCCGTTAAAATTAGTGTATGCATCAATAAGGGTATGCCAAGATGTATCTGTAATACCTAGAATAATGCTAGAAAAAATACATCCAATTAATATAAAAAAAATTAAAAACAAACCATAAGTTCTATGTGCTTTTTTAGTTAAAATAAAGTTCATTGCAAAACCTCCTGATATGATACATAATATCTAAATCCTAATAAAAAAGTATATATAATTGAAAAGTATTTGTCAATAAAAATGAAAATCATTATCAAAAAAATCTTGACAAAACATTCAAGCAAAAGTATAATTAACCTTGAATGCAAATGATAATCATTATCATAAGGAGGCGACAAGAATGTTAAACAGGATTAAAATTTCAAAAATTGCAATTTTTATGTTAATAGGTATATTATTTTTAACAGGTTGCAGTACACAGGGAACAGTAAGTAATGATGAAACATCCTCTAATAAATCTGAAGAAGAATCTTTACAAACACGTATAATTGAACATGCAATGGGTAAGACGGAAATTAATGGGACTCCAAAAAGAGTAGTAGTATTAGTTAATGGTATGGTTGATATTTCTTTAGCATTAGGGGTTAAACCAATAGGAGCAGTGGAATCTTGGATAGGTGATCCTTGGTATAAATACATAGAGGATGATATGGAAGGAGTGAAGCCCCTTGGAAAAGAAACTCAACCAAATCTTGAACTTATTGCGTCACTAAAACCAGATATTATTTTAGGAAGTAAAATGAGACATGAAAAAATATATGAACAATTATCTTCTATTGCGCCAACTATTATGTCTGAAAATGTATTTGATTGGAAAGCAAATTTGAAGCTTGTATCTAAAGCATTAAACAAAGAAGAAAAAGGAGAAAAAATTGTAGAAGATTGGAATAAACGTGTTAAAGATTTTAAGAATAAACTTGGAGATAAGGCTTCTTTAGAAATTTCACTGATAAGATTTAATCCAGACCATGCCAGAATATATTATACTGGATTCCCAGGGATGATTATTGAAGAAGTAGGATTATCTCGTCCAGAGTCTCAAAGAGTTAAAGATAAAGTGGTAGGAAAGTTAACTAAGGAGAGAATACCTGAAATGGATGGAGATATTATTTTTGATTTTACAGCTGATTGGAAAGGTGATGGACAAGTAGAAAAGCTTAGAGAAGAATGGATGAATGATCCTTTATGGAAAAATTTAAAGGCTGTAAAGGAAGGAAAAGTATACAGAGTAAATGAAGTACATTGGAATATGGCTGGTGGTGTTATAGCAGCAAATAAGATGTTAGATGACTTATATGAATACATTTTGAATGAATAAATTAAAATTCAGCATTAAAATCTGAGGGTTTACCCTCAGATTTTTTTATTTGACTATTAGGAATTTTACAATTAGAATATAGTAAATAGTAAATTAATATAATTTAAAGGGGGAAACGCTTTGTTTAATAAGCTAGAGGCTGTAATTTTTGATTTAGATGGTACAATAGTAGATTCTATGTGGATTTGGGAACAAATAGATATAGAATTTTTAGAAAAAAGAGGTATTGAATTGCCAGATGATTTACAAAAAGCTGTAGAGGGAATGAGTTTTACAGAGACAGCCATATATTTTAAAAATAGATTTAAATTAAAGGAAACTGTAGAAGAAATTAAAGAAGAATGGCATAAAATGGCTTATGACTTTTATAAAAATAGAGTACCTTTAAAGGATGGGGCAAAAGAGTTTATTCAGTATCTAAAAAGCCAGAATATAAGATTAGGTATAGGAACAAGTAATTCTAAAGAATTAGCTACAGAAGTTTTAAGAAGTCATAATATACTTCATTATTTTAATACAATTAGGACATCATGTGAGGTAAAAAAAGGTAAACCACATCCAGATGTCTTTCTTAAGGTTGCAGATGATTTAAAGGTAGTACCTAAAAATTGTTTGGTATTTGAAGATACTTATGCTGGAGTATTAGCCGCTAAAAGGGCAGGTATGAAAGTGTTTGCTGTTGCAGATAAGTTATCTTTCCCTTATAAAGATGAGATTTGTAGTTTAGCAGACAAATATATAAAAACCTTTAAAGATATTGCCTAAAATGATAAGAGGAAGGTGGTTTTATGGATAAAAATGTTTCCTTTGTTATTGAGAAAAGTGTAGAGAGAACAATAAAAAATTTAGAAAAAAATAATATGAAGGGTTACTTTGTTCAAAACAGTAAAGAAGCTATTGAGATAATTAAGGGGCTATTAAATAAAGGAGATATAGTGTCAGTAGGTGGGTCCATGACATTATTTGAAGCAGGTATAATAGATTTTTTAAGGAAGGGTGAATATAACTTTTTAGATAGATATGAAGGTGGGTTATCTCCTGAGGATATTAAGAAAATATATAGAGAATCATTTAATGCCGATGTATATTTTACTAGTAGTAATGCTATTACAGAAGAGGGAGAACTTTATAATGTAGATGGCAGAGGTAATAGAGTTGCAGCAATGATTTATGGGCCAGATAAAGTTATTGTAGTAGCTGGTGTAAATAAAATAGTTAGAAATATAGATGAAGCTGTTGAAAGAAATAAAAAAATAGCTGCTCCTGCTAATGTTAAAAGATTAAATAGAAATACACCATGTTCTAAAGTTGGTTATTGTATGGATTGTGAAAGTGAAGATAGAATTTGCAATCAATATGTAGTTATAAAAAAACAGCTAGAAAAGGATAGAATTCATGTAATAATAGTTAATGAAAATCTAGGATATTAAAAGCGGCCACATTTGTGGACGCTTTTAATATGTAAAAATAACATAAGTATACAAAAATTACCTGACCAAATATAGGTTAACATAATGTATAATATGTATAGTAAATTAAAAAGGGAGGTTATACTTCAATGAAGAAAAGTAAAAGTTTGATAATTACTTTTCTTATTATGGTATTTATTATAATTATATCAGTTCCTACTAATGCTTATGCTTCTGGCTTTTTTTATACTGTAAAAAAGGGAGATTCCCTATGGGAAATATCTCAGGAATACGGGATAACCGTTTATAGAATAAAAAAGGAGAATAATTACTGGAGTGATATTATTTATCCAGGCCAAAAACTATATATTAGTGGTAAGAAAAAGTTTAGTAAATATGAAAAATATCTTGTAGCTAAAGCAGTTCATGCAGAAGCAAGGGGGGAACCCTTTAAGGGGCAAGTTGCTGTTGCATCTGTTATTCTTAATAGAGTAGAATCTAACAAGTTTCCAAATACAGTTTATGGAGTAATATATCAGCCATATGCATTTACAGCTGTAATAGATGGACAAATTAAATTAGAGCCGAATAGAGAGGCATATAGAGCAACAGAACTAGCCATAAAAGGTTGGGATCCGAGTAAAGGAGCTTTATTCTATTTTAATCCTAAAATAGCTACTTCAAAATGGATATGGAGTAGACCACAAATAACGAAAATAGGGGATCATATATTTGCTAAATAGGTAAAAAAGCAGCCTTTAAAGGCTGCTTTTTTTAGGACCTGCCAAGATTTGTGAATTTTTCTTTTGCTTTTTCTACAATCTTTTTAGTCATTTCTTTACCGTCTATTGCTTCTATGTCCATATCTTTTGCTAATTCTTCTTTAAAGTTTTCAAAAGCTTTTCGTGCATTTGAAGATATTTTGTTTCCTTTCACTATATCACCCCTAATATTATTAAAATTTGGATTGTATTTATTATTATTTCCCAAAATACAGTTTAAAATAACGATACATAAATAATCATATATAAGAAATTATAATTATATAAGAAAAACTCTTAAAGGAGAGTTGAAAAATATGGAAGTTGATGGTGTACAAATAACTGGTATAACAGCTGATTCAAGGAAAGTAAAAGAAGGATATGCATTTGTTGCAATAGAAGGCATTAAAGATGATGGTAATGAATATATTGATGAAGCAATAAAAAATGGTGCCAAAATAATATATACTGAAAAGGATATTGAGTTGAAAAAAGTACCTGTAAAAAAAGTTCCTAATTCTAGGATTAAGCTAGCTGAACTATTAAATTTGTTTTATGATTTTCCATCAGAAGATATGTTTCTTATAGGAGTTACGGGAACTAATGGAAAGACGACTACTACCCATCTAATTGATTGGATTTTTAGGAAAGCAGGATATAAGACAGGATTAATAGGAACAGCAGGCATAAAAATCAAAGAAGAAGTTGTAAAATCTTTTATGACAACACCTGAACCAGAAACTTTATTTTCTACTCTTGCTAACATGAAAAAAGAAAAAGTAGAAGTTGCAATTTTAGAGGTATCATCACATGCATTAAAGCTTTATAGAACCTATGGATTAGAATTTGACGTAGCAATACATACAAATATAAAAATGGATCATATAAACTTCCACAAGACATTAGAAGATTATATTAAAACTAAAAAAATGTTATTTGATTCATTAAAACGGGGAAGGGTAGCTATTTTAAATATTGATGACAAAAATGCTATTAAACTAGTAAAAGATAATGATAGAGTGCTAACTGTAACATATGGTTTTGATAAAAAAGCAACATTGACTGCTTCAAGTTTAAATATGGAAAATGGGATAAAGTTTAATCTATGTCTTCAAAGAGGAATAATAAACTTAAACGGTATTGAAATAGAACCCTTTGAGATGTCTATATTTACAAAACTTATAGGCAAACATAATGTTTATAATATACTTGCGTCAGCCGCAGTATCACTTTACTTTGGAATAAGTCCTGATATATTAAAGGATTCAATTAAGAAATTTAGAGGTGTAAGCAGGAGACTAGAAAGGATTCATGATAAAGATTTTCTAATTATAGATGACTATAGCCATAATCCAGCTAGTTATGAAGCTGTTTTTGAGGCAATACAAAACTTAAAATATAATAAAATCATTATTGTAAATGCTATTAGAGGTAACAGAGGTATACAAATAAATAAAGAAAATGCAGAAGTTGTTGCTTCATGGCTTCCAATATTAGGACGTTATGAATTAATCTTGTCTTTAAGTGAAGATATTGTGTCAGAAAAAGATAGAGTTGATGAATTAGAAAAAAATGAATTTAAGCAAATTTTAGATAGAAATAATGTAAAATATAAACTATATGGTAAACTTGAAGAGTCAATAAAGAAGGCTCTTAGTCTAACAGACAATGGTGATATAGTGCTGTTATTAGGTGCACAGGGTATGGATAAGGGAAGAGAAATAATTAAAAATAATTTAAAACAAAAGAATTAAAAGTTAAAGCATCCTAATGGATGCTTTTTTTATTGTTTAACAAAGTATTTTTTAAGGAATTATTGAAACAAAGATAAATACTGTATTTAAGGTTCCCTTAGTGGAAGCGAGCTTTGCTTGCATTTTTTATTATATTAAGGAGGATTTTTGAATTAAATGTTTAATTTTTTATTAAATGGAAAAATTTAATGAAATTACTAATGATAAAAATTAAGCGAAAATCATTACAAAAACAATCATAATATTAAGTTAAAGTGAATAGATATAATTGTAGATTATTCTATAAAAAAACATAAGAATATGAAAGGGAGTGGGGATAAAATGGTTGATAAGGTAATTCAAACGAACACTGTTAAGATTGTAGGAAAAATGGCTACTGATTTAGAATTTAGCCATGAGATGTTTGGTGAAGGTTTTTATAATTTTTATATGGATATTCCTAGATTAAGTGAACATACAGATACTTTACCAATTACAATATCAGAAAGATTATTTGTAGATATTGATTTAAAGCCAGGAGAAGATTTAGTAATAGAAGGTCAGCTAAGATCTTATAACAGATATGTTGATGGTAAAAATAAATTAATACTAACAATTTTTGCAAGGGATTTATATGTTCCAGAGGATGAAGAAGAGCTAGAGTCTTTAAAGAAAACACCAAATGAAATCTTTTTAGATGGTTATGTATGTAAAGCACCTATATATAGAACTACTCCACTTGGAAGAGAAATCACTGATTTATTAATTGCTGTAAATAGACCATATAATAAATCAGATTACATACCATGCATTGCATGGGGTAGAAATGCAAGATTCTCTCAAACATTAAAGGTTGGAGACCATATCAAATTATGGGGTAGAGTACAAAGTAGAGAATATCAAAAGAAAAAGCCTGATGGAAGGGTTGAAAATAAGGTAGCTTATGAAGTATCAATTTCTAAAATGGAGCATCTTGAAGAAAATAATAGAGATAATTGTGAAGAATAAAAAGCAAGACCCCTATAGGTGGTCTTGTTTTTTGGTATAATAAAGAAAAGGAGGTTAAAGGGAGTGATTATATGAATTATGAAATAATATTAATTTTTATATTTTTTACTATATTTATTAGTATTCAATATTCACTTAATAGAATATTATCTGAATTAAGAGAAATAAAAAAGATTCTAATTCAATTAAGGATTAAAGATTGGGAAGATAAGCAGCATGAAAAATATTAATCTACTTTACAATACCATATATGATATTTTCAAAGAGTTTAATAATCAATATGATTCTAATACTATTGAGGAGCTTATAATAGATACGATAATAGTTTTGATATGGAAAAAATTAGAATTACCCTTTGAATATTTTACTAGCTTTAGTGGTAGGAAACATAAGGGGATTATCAGAAGTGATATTTATGAAATAATAAAACAAGAAATTCCTATAGATTTAATAGATGAGGAATATACTTTACCAAATGTTTATGAGTTCTTAGTAAAAAGAAGAGACAAAAAAGAAAAATATGGCATATATTACACTTCAAAATGGATTGTTAAATATTTAGTAGATAATACTTTAGGAGAATATTTAAATTCTTTTGATGATATTGAAACTATAAAGATTTTAGAACCAGGTTGTGGCTGTGGAGTTTTTTTATTTTATATATTTGATATTTTGTATGAAAATTATTGCACTAATAAAGATATGCCAAAGGAAAAAATAGTTAAATCTATTTTACAAAATAACATTTATGCAATAGATATAGATAATAATGCTTTGAAAATATGTAATATAATTATTAAGATGAAAGTATTAAAGAAACTAGGAAAATTTATTGATGTAAATCCAAATGTTTTCTTATCAAATTACTTAACAGATGATATTTTAGATGAGATTAAATTTGATTTTATCATAGGTAACCCTCCATATCTAGAAAATAGGAAAATCAACAAATATTTTAACAAGGAATTTTTAAAGAAAAAGTATGAATCAGCAATTGGAAGATTTGATATTTATAGTCTTTTTATTGAGAAGTCTTTAAATTTACTTGATTTTAAAGGGAAATTAGCTTTTATTTTACCAGGTAACCTCCTTACAAATAATAATTTTACTTGTATTAGAAAGTTAATATTAAATACATCAAAAATATGTGAAATTATAAAGTTAGGTCATAATATATTTAAACATGTAGATATGAATATGGCTATAATTATTCTTCAAAAAAATAGTAGTAGATTAAAAAAAAAATAGAATAAAATGCAAGAATATTTTTAAAAGTTTAAAAAAAGAAAAGGAATTATTTGATGGAAACTATAAATATGTATTGCAAAAGTACTATTATAATAATCTAAATTATGTATTTGATATAGATTCATCAGAAACTACTTTTAAGTTAAGGGAAAGACTATTTAATAATAAATATAAAAGTAATAAATATAAAAGGTTAGATGATGTATGTGAAGTTGTAGCAGGAATTGCAACGGGGAATGTAAGAAAAAAGCTACTTACCTTTGATAAAAATGTTAAGAACTCTAAAAAAGTCTTAAGGGGAAAAGATGTAAAAAAATATTATCACAGTTGGTCTGGCCTTTATGTTATAGACGATAAATCGATTATTGATAGACAAAAAGGTGAATATGCTACTTTTATGAGAAGAAAATTTATTTATAATGAAAAACTTTTAATCAGGCAGACAGCAGATAGGTTCATATGCTCTTATGATAATGAAGAATATTATTTGCTGAATACACTGTATTCATTAATAATAAGGGAAAATTATAAAAAAGATGTGCACTTAAAATATATACTAGCACTTTTAAATTCAAAATTTTACAATTTTTTATATAGAAGTATTGCAAGAGAAGAAGGAAAAATTTTTCCACAAATTAAAATATTCCATATTCAGAATAGTCCGATAGTAATCCCTTCAAAGAAAACACAAAAACAGTTTGTTAAGATGGTAAATGAAATAATTGATAAAAAAAATAAAATACATAAGACTTTCAGTGATAAAATAAGATATAGACAACAAATAGATGTGGAACGCCTATATAACTCTATAGATAAATTAGTTTATGATTTATTTAACCTTCTTCCAAAAGAAATTAAAGAGATAGAAAGAGAAATGGGAAAATCACCAATTGACTATGATTCAAATAACGAAGTTAGTTGTGAGGAAATATCTAAAAAATTAAATAAATATAAAGATATTATTAGGGTTTCAGAAATTTATAAAATTAATCCTATTGACATATATAAAAATGTTTTTAATTAATCTATTTATTACTCGAAGTATTTTTAATAAAATCTTTTTTTAGCCTTGTATGTTTTTCATACTCATCTTGGTCTATTATCCCTTTTTCTTTGTAATGGCTAAATATATTAATCATTTTTAAACATAATTCTTTTAATTCTGATTCTAATTCTTTACTTTTATTCATAGGAGCTCCTCCAATGAAAAGTTTAAATGTTATTTTAATATGTAAATGAGAAAAGATTTTTATACTTACCAATATATTATATTCTACAGATATTAATAGAATCCTTCAATTATATAATTATTTCTTTATAAGATTTTTATGACGGATTTTTTAATTTAATATTGACAAATTTCGACCTTTGAATTAGAATAGGAAAAAATGCCAGGTATAGCATTAGTAAATCAATATAGACCAATATAGAAGTGATAAAGGAGTTGAGGATATGGAAGAGAAGAAAAAAGTATTAATATCAAAAGAAGAGATACAGCAAAAAGTTCGAGAATTAGGACAAAAGATATCTGAAGATTATAAAGATAAAAAACTTATGGTGGTTTCCCTTTTAAAAGGGAGTTTTATTTTCACTGCAGATTTAGTTAGAGAAATAGATATACCAACAAGAATTGAATTTATGACTACTTCTAGTTATGGACATAGTCAAGAAACATCAGGAAAAGTAGATATTGTTAATGATCTTAAAGTAGATATTAAAGGGTATGATGTACTTATAGTTGATGATATTATGGATTCTGGGTTAACTATGAAACGTATTATTGAACATTTAAAAACTCAAGGGCCTAATTCAATTAAATCATGTGTACTGTTAGATAAACCAGATAGGAGAAAAGTAGAACTTACACCAGATTATGTAGGATTTACTATTCCAGATTTATTTATTGTAGGTTATGGACTTAATTATGGTGATTATTATAGAAATGTACCTTATGTTTTTACATTTGATAATAAATAAGAGGGTAGAAGTTTTATTTATTCTACCCTCTTATTTATTATCCTCTTAATTCATCTAATATTTTAACTTTATCAATAGTTTTTTCATCTTTTTCTTTTATTACCTTTGCGGGTACTCCAGCTACAACAGTATTAGATGGTACATCTTTAGTTACTACAGAACCTGCAGCTACAACAGCACCTTTTCCAATTTTAACTCCTTCTAATATTACAGCATTTGCTCCTATAAGTACATCATCTTCAATTATTACAGGTGTTTTACTAGGTGGTTCTAAAACTCCAGCTATAACAGTTCCTGCACCGACATGTACATTATTTCCTATAATACCTCTTGCTCCAACCACTGCATTCATATCTATCATTGTATTTTCACCAATTTCTGCACCAATATTAATAACTGCCCCCATCATTATTACAGCATTTTTGCCTATTGAAACTCTATCCCTAATAATTGCTCCAGGTTCAATTCTTGCTTCAATATTCTTTATATCTAGAAGAGGTATAGCTGAATTTCTTCTGTCATATTCAATATGATAATCATCAATATTATCATTGTTGGTAGATATTATTGATTTAATATCTTCGTATTCACCTATAAGTATTCTAAATGTATCATTTCCAAAATCCTTAATATTATTAAATTTAATATTTTGAAGATTACCCTTTATGTAGGCCTTTACTGGTGTAGATTTTTTAGCATTTTTTATAAATTTAGCTATTTCATATGGGTCAGTAAGCTTATCATTAGTTGTGTTCACATTATTTTTATTCATTTGTTTTTCAACCCTTTCTATTTAGTTTTTTAATTTAACAAATTATTCAATATTCATTAAATCTTCCATATCAAATAATCCCTTATTTTTATCAATAATAAATCTAGCAGCTTTTATTGAACCATTTGCAAATATCTTTTTTGATTGGGCACTATGCTTAATTTCTATTACTTCATTTGAACCTGCAAATATTATCGAATGTTCACCAACTATAGTTCCACCTCTTACAGCATGGATGCCTATTTCATTTTTTCTTCTTCTATCTTTTTTGGTGTATCTACCAAAAACATATTCTTTTGAATTGTCTAATTCTTCATTTATTTTATTAGCTATCATATAAGCTGTTCCACTTGGTGCATCAATTTTTTTATTATGGTGTTTTTCGATAATTTCTATATCGAAGCTATCTGCTAGTACATTTGCAGCTTTTTTTACTAGATTAACAAGTACATTTATTCCTAAGGACATATTGGCTGAATAAAAAATGGGTATTTTTTCAGATGCAGCTTCCATATCTTTAATGTCTTTACTGCTAAAGCCTGTGGTGGCTATAACAAGTGGTATTTTTTTCTCAATTCCATAATCTAATAGTCCGGGTAGGTAATAAGGATTTGAAAAATCTATAATAACATCTGCTTCTTCTCTAAATTCAAAAATATCTTTATATACAGGATAATTATTTTTAAATTTATCTGGGCTTCTATCTATACCAGCAACTACTTTCATATCTTCACATTGTTCAATTTGTTCAGAAAGAACTTGACCCATTTTGCCATTACAGCCATTTATTATTACTTTAATCATTAAATTACCTCCTTACTGAAGTCCATATTTTTTTAGCTCATCTTTTAATACCTCTAGATTTTCTTCAACCATATCAGTTAGAGGTAATCTTAATTTTCCAACATTCATACCTAAAAGATTCATAGCTGTTTTAATTGGTATTGGATTAGTTTCAATAAATAATGCATCAATTAGACCTTTCATGTTAAGTTGTAACTCTTTAGCTTTATTTATGTTACCATTTAAGTAACTTACAACCATATCGTGTGTATCTTTAGGTAAGATATTTGCAACTACAGAAATTACACCTACACCACCTAATGATAATAGAGGAACTACCATATCATCATTACCAGAGTAGATATAAAAATCATCAGGACATAATCGTGCAATTTCAGCCACTTGACTAATATCACCACTTGCTTCTTTTACAGCTTTTATATTTGGATGCTTAGAAAGTTTTGCTAAAGTTTTAGGTTGAACATTTACACCAGTTCTGCCTGGTACATTATAAACTATTACAGGTATATTTACGCTATCTGCTATTGCTGTGTAGTGTTCAATTAATCCCTTTTGAGTAGTCTTATTATAATATGGCGTTACTACTAAAAGTCCATCAGCTCCAACTTCTTCTGCGAACTTACTTAATTCAATAGCATGGTGAGTGTCATTACTTCCAGTACCTGCTATTACAGGGATTCGTTTATTTACCTTTTCTACAGCAAATTTTATAGTTTCTTTTTGTTCTTCATCAGTCATCGTAGAAGCTTCTCCTGTTGTTCCACATATGATTATAGCATCAGTTCCTTCTTCAATATGCCATTCAATTAATTCTCCAAGTTTATCATAGTCAATCCCTTTTTCCTTAAATGGAGTTACAATAGCTACACCTGAGCCTTTAAATAATGTCATAAAAATCCCCCCAATATTTTATTATTTATTAAATAAAACTTAACTTACATCTTTTTAAGTAGTAATTCTGCTATTTGAACTGTATTTGTTGCAGCTCCCTTTCTGATATTATCCGCAACTACCCACATATTAATTCCATTTTCTATACTAAAATCTCTTCTTATTCTTCCAACATATACCTCATCAGTACCTTCAGCATTAATTTGTAATGGATACAAGTTACTATTAACATCATCTTCAACAACAACACCTTCTGCATTTTCAAGAACTTTATATACTTCTTCAAGTTCAAATGGCTTTTCAAATTCAATATTAACTGAAACGCTATGACCATACTTTACAGGTACCCTTACAGTTGTTGCAGTAATTTTTAGTTCATAATCATTTAGTATTTTTTTTGTTTCTTCTATCATTTTCATTTCCTCTTTCGTATATCCATTTTCCATAAATACATCAATATGAGGAAGACAGTTAAATGCTATTGGGTGTGGATAGTTTTCTGAGTCCATCCCCTTTAGTCCATTTTCTAAATCTTTCATTCCAGCCATTCCTGAACCAGATACAGCCTGATAAGTAGAATAAACTATTCTTTTAATTTTAAAAGTATCATGTAAAGGTTTAAGTGGAACAACACATTGAATAGTAGAGCAATTTGGATTTGCAATAATACCATTATGCCAATTTATATCTTGCGGATTAACTTCTGGTACAACAAGAGGAATATCTTTTTCCATTCTCCAGGCACTACTATTATCTACAACTATAACATCATTTTCTTTTGCAATCGGAGCAAATTTTTTGCTTACACTACCCCCAGCTGAAAATAATGCAATATCTATATCCTTTTTAAATGATTCTTCAGTTAATTCCTCAACAGTATACTCTTTACCCCTAAATTCTACTTTTTTACCTTTAGATTTTGCTGAAGCAAAGAGGTATAATTGATTTATTGGGAAATTTCTTTCTTCTAAAATTTTTAGGAAAGTTCTTCCTACCATCCCAGTTGCCCCAACAATAGCCAGATTGACTTTCTTCATAGAAATCACCCCTTTAATATACTTTTGATAAATATATATTAATTAAAATTAGAAAAAATACAGAGAAAAGCTTATTATATTATTATATAATAGTTTACTCATCTTTTAAATAGTTTGCTACATATTTATGTTTTGATGGACAAATTTTATTTGGCTTATAAAAAATATTTATTTAAATATATTTAATAAAATAGTATAATTATAATTAATATGACTATCTTCCAAAAACATACAACTATAATAAAGATAAAAGTTTTATAAAATTTTTATTGTACAAGGAGGTTAAAATTTGAATTGTTTAGATGAATTAAAAAAAGATATTATAGATATAAGAAGAAGTCTTCATCAGATTCCAGAAGAAGGATTTAAAGAAGTAAAAACTTCAAGTTTTATTAAAGAAAAATTAAAGAATTTAGGATTTACAATAGAAAATGTAGCCCAAACAGGGATTCTTGCCTTTAGGAAGGGAGATTCTGAAAAAGGAACTATAGCCTTTCGTGCAGATATGGATGGTTTAAATGTTGAAGAAAAAACTGGAGTAGATTATGCCTCAAAAGAGAAGGGCATGATGCATGCTTGTGGTCATGATGGACATATGGCAATATTATTAGGATTAGCTTTATATTTATCAAAGATCGAAAAACTTAAAAGGAATATACTTTTAGTTTTTCAACCTGCTGAGGAAGGTCCAGGTGGTGCAAAAGTCATTGTTGAAAATAAGATACTAGAAAAATATAATGTAGAAGCAATTTTTGGATTGCATATTTATCCTAATTTGCCCGAAGGTAAGATAGGTGTAAAACCAGGTCCTATGATGGCTCAAACAGGGGAACTTGATATAAAGATAAAGGCAAAAAGTGGCCATGGTGCTATGCCTCACACAACAATAGATGGTATATATGTTGCTACACAATTAGTTAATAGCTATCAAAGTATTGTAAGTCGTAATATCGAACCTATAGAAGGTGCTGTTTTGTCAATAGGTAAAATTCAAGGTGGTAAAGCTAGGAATGTTATTGCTGAAGAAATTGAGTTAGAGGGAATTATAAGAGCTTTTGATGAGAGCGTTTATAAAAAAATTAAAAAAAGAATCTATGAAATAAATTCAGGATTAGAAAAAATGTATGGAGTAAATATTGATGTGGAAATAAGAGATATGTACCCATCTGTTGTTAATGATATAGAATTATACAAAGCGTTAAAAGGAACTGTAGAAGACAGTAAACTAGTAGAAATAAAGCCAATGATGATAGCTGAAGATTTTGCATATTATCAAAAAGAAGTACCTGGTCTTTTTTTTATGTTAGGTTCAAGAAATGAAAAACTAGGTTTTACTTATCCACTTCATAGTAACAAATTTAATTTTAATGAAGATATTTTAATAAGTGGGGTTGAAATATATATAAATATATGTAAAAAATTTAAGGTATTTTAAGGAGGTTAAATATGAATGAGGTGAAAAGTAAACCTTTAATATTAGAATCAAATATTTTTTACTTAACTATTGGTATACTTTTGTTAACTTTAGGTGCTTTTTTTCAAATGAAAAACTTATATTCAGGATTTATAATTACAGAATATCTTATTATTTTCCTACCCACAGTATTATACTTAAAATTTAGAGGATATAGTTTAAAAAAGGTACTTAGACTAAATAGATTAACTTTTAAGGAAACTATTATTATTCCTCTAATTACTTTATGTGCATATCCTGTAGGTGCTTTTTTAAATACGTTAATGATGATTTTCATTAGTTTATTTGGAGAGATTAGGCCACTCCCAATACCACCAGCAAATAATGGAAAAGAGTTTTTAATTAATTTTTTAATTATTGCATTATCAGCAGGTATATGTGAGGAAGTAATGTTTAGAGGAATGATTATGAATTCATATGAAAGATTAGGGAACAAAAAAGCTATTATTTTTTCTGGTATGCTATTTGGCTTTTTTCATTTTAATATCCAGAATCTTTTAGGACCTATCTTCTTGGGGCTTTTATTTGGATATATTGTTTATAAGACTAATTCTATTTATTCATCAGTTTTAGCACATACGACAAACAACACCATAGCTTTATTTCTCAGTTTTATAGTCAATAAAATGGGAATAGCTCCAAATCCTGAAATATCAAGTGAAATTACTCAAAATTTTTCAAATACTATGCTTTTAATAGGAAGTGCATTTTCCATAGGCATAATAGCAGTCATTTCAGGTGTTTTTGGTTATCTTCTTCTTAAAATTTTATCTAAAGATAAAAATGATATTAACGCCACCTTTGAAACTTCGGAATTTGTCGAAAAAGAAAAATTAAATTTTGTAGAGATATTACCATTGGCAATTGTATTTATAGGATTTTTAATAATAACTATAATTAGATTCATGTAAATAAAAATGGTCGTGATTATCACGACCATTTTTTATACTGTGCTTTTGACAAAATAATATATAAAGTTATCCAATTAAGATTGGCAAATTAAAAAGGGACCTACTTGGGGGGAGTAGGTCCCTTAAAAGATGTATGAAATATCTATATAAAAGGGGGAGTGGGAAAGTAGCTTTTTGTTTTTGCAAAAGGAAGTATATCATGAAATTCGATATAAATCAAGAGGATACGACAAAGTTTTAATTTTCAAAAAATTCCACACATTACATTTGGCAAAAGCATATTTTTTTTCCAGAGTCACATAATAATGGTGAAGGAGGTATGTTTATGGGGAAAAAGAAGAAAAAAATAACGCCTAATGACAAAATGAAATATGAAATAGCTAAAGAATTAGGATTACTTGATAAAATAAAAAAGGTAGGATGGGGAGGACTAAGTGCTAAGGAAACTGGGAAAATAGGCGGTATGATAACTGTGAGAAAAAAAGAAAAGAAAAAGTCTAAGAAAGTAGAAAAAGCTGAGTAATTTTATTAAAATATCTTATAAAGGGGGAAGTGACAAATTGAATATTTATCAAATAAAAAAAGCTAGTGAATTAATAAAAAAATCAAATAGGACTGTATTATTAACAGGAGCAGGAATTTCAACAGAAAGTGGTATTCCTGACTTTAGAACTCCAGGGAAAGGACTTTGGGAAAAAGTTGATCCCATGGAGGTTTTATCAAAAAATACTTTATATAATAATCCAGAAAAATTTTATAAAGAAGGTTTCAAAATTTTAATGGGGATAATTGAAGCAGAACCTAATAAAGGACATTTAGCTATAGCAGAAATGGAAAAGCTGGGGTTTTTAGACTGCATAATTACGCAGAATATAGATAATTTACATCAAAAAGCCGGTTCTAAAAATTTATTAGAAGTACATGGACATATTCGTACAGGTAGTTGTATTGAATGTGGAGAGAAAGTATCATTTAATATTATAAAAAATAAAATTAATAAAAATCAAATTCCACCTAAATGTAATAAATGTAATGGTAATATTAGACCTGATGTAGTATTATTTGGAGATGGATTACCTGAAGATTTTAATACTGCATGGGATAAAGTACGAGAAAGTGATTTGTTGGTAGTTGTTGGTTCAAGTTTAACAGTTGCTCCAGTTAGTTATTTGCCAGGATTAGCTTCTAGGCTTATAATAATAAATTTAGGGGATACTCCATATGATGATATGGCAGATGTTGTAATAAGAGAGAAGACAGGAATTGTTTTACCTAAAATACTAAAATATTTAAAAAGTGGGGGATGATATGGAAATATATAATGAATTTGCCCATATATATGATACTTTAATGGAGGATGTAGATTATGGAAAATGGTATGATTATATAAAAAGAATATTTGAAAATAATAATATCAGCCCTAAAAACATACTAGAAATAGCATGTGGTACAGGGAATTTTACAAAATTTCTCTGTAAAGATGGTTATAATGTCACTTGTTTTGATATATCTGAAGATATGTTATCAGTTGCCTATGATAAACTAAAAGATTATAAAAATGTAACTATTTTAAAACAAGATATGATAGATTTTAATATAAACATTAGATATGATGCAATTCTTTCCATTTGTGATAGTATTAACTATATAACAGATTTAAAAAATCTAAAAAATAGTTTTGAGAATGTCTACTCACATCTAAAGGATGGTGGGATTTTTATATTTGACATAAATTCTTATCACAAATTAAGTAAGATATTAGGTGATAACACATATGTAGATGAACAAAATGATATTTTTTATGTTTGGGAAAACTTTTTTGATGATACTAATAAAATATGTGAATTTTATTTGAATTTTTTTATTAAAAAAGGGAATAATAAATATAAAAGAATACAGGAGACTCATATACAAAAGGCATATACTGTTGAAGAAATAGTTTCAACACTAAATCAAGTAGGATTCAATACTATTGAAGTTTATGAGTCATTTACATTTAAACCACCTAGAAAAAGCAGTGAAAGGATAAATTTCATTGCTAAAAAATAGTAAAAAAGTTTTGACACAGTAATTGTTTTGTGTTATACTGAATTCGACGCAGATAATACATAAGTATGTCTGCTAAATTAAGAAGTATTGGAGGAATGTTTTAAGATGCAAAGAGGTACTGTAAAATGGTTTAATGCTGCTAAAGGTTATGGATTTATTTCAAGAGAGGATGGCGATGATGTATTTGTACATTACTCAGCTATCCAAGAGGACGGCTTCAAATCATTAGAAGAAGGCCAAAAAGTTGAATTTGAGATTGTTGAAGGAGAAAAAGGTCCTCAAGCAACAAATGTTGTTAAATTATAAATGAAAGTGTAGCAGCAAGCAAAGCCCCAATTTTGGGGCTTTAAATATTTTTTTGACAAAATTATATTTTTAAGATGAAATTTATATATAGAATGTGTATAATTAATAAATGTTAGGTAAGAAACTATAGATAAAGTTAGAAAGGAGTATAAGCCTTGAAGGATTATGTACTAAGAGCAATAGACAAAGAAAAGAATATTAGAATATTTATAGCATCTACAACTAATTTAGTTGAAGATGCAAGAAAAATACATAATACAACATCAACTGCTACTGCAGCTTTAGGGAGAACATTAACTGCAGCAGCTATTATGGGTTTAATGCTAAAAGGGGAAAAAGATAAGGTTTCAATAAATATTAAAGGTGATGGTCCAGCAAAATCTATATTAGCAGTTGCTAATAGTAAAGGAAAAGTAAAAGGTTATATAGCAAATCCTTATGTTGATTTGCCCCTAAGAAAAGATGGAAAGCTTAATGTTGGAATGGCTGTAGGTAAAAACGGAAAAATATCTGTAATTAGAGATTTTGGATTAAAAGAACCATATATTGGTCAATCTAATCTAGTTACAGGAGAAATTGCAGAAGATTTAGCTCAATACTTTGTATATTCAGAACAGCAGCCATCAGCTGTAGCTTTGGGTGTTTTAATTGATAAGGATTTAAGTGTTAAAGCTGCAGGTGGTTTTATTCTACAAGTATTACCAAATATTCCAGAGGAATCATTAACTAAATTGGAAGAGAAAATTAATAATTTTAAATCAATTTCAGAATTAATTAATAAGGGCTATAAACCAGAAGATATATTAGATGACTTGCTTGGAGATTTTGATATGGAAATTAAAGAAAAAAAGGAAATAAAGTTAGAATGTGATTGTTCTAGAGAGAGACTAGAAGAAGCATTAATAAGTGTTGGGGAAGAAGAGCTAACTAAAATACTTGAGGAAGATGGAAAAGCAGAGGTTGTATGTCATTTCTGTAATACTAAATATCAGTTTGATAAACAGGATTTAATTAAATTGATTGAATCTGTAAAAAAATAAACAATAAAATATAAAAAAGTGT
>NZ_MCIB01000010.1 GCF_003609645.1 Thermohalobacter berrensis | reverse complement strand
TTCCTTGATATTAATTTCACCATTATCTCCTTTAGTGATAGAATATACAGTTAAAGGACCTTCTATTTCTGGGTGTATAGTAAATTTATCGTAATCTACCATTGTAAATACTGTATCTAAATGCATAAATGCTCTCTTTTTAGGTATGTTAAATGCCAGTATTGTTTCAAAAGTCTGACCATCTTTAAATATATTTCTAGCTAATTTCTCTACTGATATAGCATCTGTTCTTTCTGATATACCTACTGCTATTACTTTGTTGCTTAATACTAATTCATCTCCTCCCTCAAGTGAAGATGTTTCATTCCTATTAAACCAAATAGGTATGTTTTTATCCTTAAATCTTGGGTGATTTTCAAATATATATTTAGCAAAGATAGTTTCTCTATTTCTTGTTTCAGTTCTCATATGGTTTAACGTTATCCCAGTTCCTATAGTTGCAAATGGATCTCTTGTGAAATATAAGTTTGGCATAGGATCTACAACAAATGGATAATCATTATCAGCTAAATCAGCTAAAGACTTCATTTTTACATTTGAAAGCTCTTTCTTTCTTATCCCTTCCATTGCCTTTTGTATAAGTTCTTCATTTTTAAAATCAGACAAATATTCCCTTAGGGCTTGTCTTAAACCCTCACCATCAACATTGGCTTCATCAAGAAAATCTTCAATAAATCTTTCTCTTACTTCTTTTTCTTGAATAGCTTCTGATACAAGTTCTTCAAGGTATAAAACTTCTACACCGTTTTCCTTCAGTTTTTTGGCAAAATAATCATGTTCTTCTTGAGCTACTTTTAAATAAGGAATATCATCAAATAGTAATTCTGTCATTAAATCTGGGGTCAAATTTTCTAATTCTTTTCCTGGTCTATGCAGCAAAACTGTTTTCAATTTACCTATTTCAGATGTGACTTTTATAGGACTACTTTTATTCAAAAAAACTCCTCCTTAAAACTCAATAATTTAAATATCTACTTTTATTTTTTCCATATTACAAGAAATATTGTAAGAATACTTTAAAAGGTGGTGTTTTCTGAATATTGCAATAATTGTCTGCAAAAAAATTATTAGATATAGTAAGTTTTCATTTGCTCACTTAACTCTAAAATTGAATCAAATGTTTCTTTTGCTTCTTCTAATATCCTTTCTTGTTTATATTCAGGCCAAAAATGTGTTAGTAAAAGCCTTTTTACAGCTGCCTTCGTTGCAACCTCTCCTGCTTGTTTTGCAGATAAGTGAGGAGTATCTTCCGTTCTGTCTTCTTCTAAAACTCCTGCTTCACATAAAAATAAATCAGCATTATGAGCAAATTTAGATATATTTTCGTTGTACGAAGTATCACCTGAATAAACAAAAGTTTTATTTTCACTTTCAATTTTTATTGCATATGCTTCGACTGGATGGGTCATTTTTTTAAAAGATACTTCTAAATCATTAATTTGAACTTTTTCATTTTCATTAATAGAAAATATTTTAAAAGCATTATTAAATTCAAATTTATTTAAAGTTTCCTTGTCATCTGATGGAGCATAAAGTGGAATAGGCTTATTAGAGTATTCTCTTTTTTTACTTAAACCAAGGACATATTTTAGAATAAAAATATCACTTATATGATCACTATGTAAATGTGACAAAATAATACCATCTATCTGTTCTAAGTCACAAACTTTTAAAAGCCTTGAAAGCACACCATTTCCACAATCAACTAAAATTTTAGTATCTTTATCTTCTATCAAATAACCAGAACAAGCACCACCTGGGCTTGGATATGGCCCATTGTTTCCTAAAACAGTCAAACGCATTATATCCCTCCTTGTATAACCCTAAATATATATTATGTATTTTATCTTATTTTATAAGTATAATGAAAAAGTCCTAGGATGTAAACCCTAGGACTTTTCTTTAATTGATTGATAATATTTTGTCCTTTTTAAACCAATTATAATTGGAAAAGCAATTATTCCTCCACCTACAAATTGTAATATATTAGCTGGAATACTAAATATGGGTACAATCATATTTCCTGTTAAAACACCACCAGCAAAATAATAGCCTATAACCATCCATAAACCAGCAAGTGTCATTCCCATAAGTGTTTTAACACTAAATATTTCCTTATCTTTTTTATTTAAAATAATTGCTAATATAATTATTACTATAGGTATAACTATTATACTGCTAAACAATACATTTTCTACATGATTAATCAAATTTAAAAGTTCCTGACTGTTTTTTAAATTAAATTCACTAATTAGACTTTTAGCTAAATCGGAATTAACTACATTTCCTAACTTGTTATTTAATAACTTTTTCAAATAAAATGCCAGCACTATCCAAACAACACCTAATAAGTAAGTTAAAATGTTTTTAATTTTATTATGCTTTGGATTTTTTAGGTCATTTGCTACAAATCCTACAATTCCACCCATTATTCCTTTTATTATTAAAGTTGGTATTGCCCAATGGGAAAAGCCTAAAAACAAATCAGCTAATGCGGAACCTAAACCTGCAACAACTGCACCATACCTCCAGCCTAACATTATTGCAGCTACAAATATCATACTATCTCCAGTATGTATATATCCTTTAGTAAAAGGAATTGGTACTTGAGGAACAATAGCTGTTGCTACAAAGACTAAAGCCATCATTAGTCCACTATAACTTAAATTTCTTGTTGTATTATATCTATTCATAACAATTCCCCCTTAAACATATAATTGTACCTATATTGTATTGCTGTTACATATAATTATACCAGAATTGTATCGCTAAGTAAAGATTTTTGTTATTATATTATGGGTACATTTTAAGTAAAATTCATTTAAATATTTTAAAAGCTGATGGATTTTAAATCCATCAGCTTTTAAAATAGATAAAAAATTAAAATTTATTTTATACTCTAATTAATATTATTACTCTTTATTACATTCCATATATCTTTTTGAATAATCCCTAATCTCCATAAAGCAATTCCTTTAATACCAAAATATTTAGCAGCTAGAATTTTACTTTTTACACTACTTTCATTTTCATATATTATAATATTTTTTTCTTGTTCATCTTCATAAACAAAAACTGGCATCATAAAACTATAGTTAAATTCTACATTTCCATTCTTTTCTTTTAAGGATTTATAAACTTTATCAATAGATGGTTGATAGTAAAGTGGTTTATCAGCTTCATTATTTTCTTTTCTATATCTCCATTGTACTCCTTCAACAACTTGTAATCCTAATACAAGTTTTTCCTTAGGAATTTCTATTAAAGCATCTCTAATTGCCTCAACAATTTTATCCATTGGGGCTGTTGCAGATAAAAAATCTTTGTCTTGATAATCATATGCCATTAAAATCACTTCATCAGCAATTAAACCAATCCTTTTAAAATCATATCCGTCATAATAATTATTTACATTCCTTGGCGGAACAGCTACACTTAATTTTTTATCCTTAAGTTCTTTGTCTAACATATCTAAAAAATTAATAAAATTTTCTTTATTATATTCCCTATCTCTTATTCCTTCAAAGTCTATAGTGATACCGTCAAAATTATATTCTTTAACAACTTCAGAAATATCTTCAACTACTTCTCTGTAGTTATCATTGAGTAATTTATTAAGTAGTTTGGTATTATTTTCAAAAACCATAAGTAATTTTTCAGTTTTGTTATTATACTTATTATAAATTACTTCTTCATATCCTTCAGGTAATCTATAAACAGAACTACTATCTTGGAAGGTGAATTTAACATTTCCATTATTGTCTTCAGTAATACTACTCCAGCCAAAAACAACTTGGTCTAAATTTCTTATTTTATCAGCTTGTCCATAAGATTTTATTGCATAAAAAGCAGAAACTTCCAGAGGGTTAAGTATTTTTAAAAGTCTATTAAGTACAATAGCTGTTTCCAATCTTGTTAATGTTTTTTGGGGGTTGAAATTCCCACTATTATCTCCCTTTATGAGACCTAAATTTGTAACTATAGAAACATAACTAATTGCCCAATTATCTATTTTATCTTTATCATTAAAATTAATAGTATTTACTTTTTTAATTTGTCTTATATTCTTTAATAACCTTCCTAAAATAACTGCCATTTCCTGTCGTGTTATTTTCTTATTGGGTTGAAAATATCTATTAAAATAATCTGTTGGTACTATTATACCCTTTGATACTGCATGTTCAATGTATTGATGTGACCATCTATCTAGAGAAACATCCTTAAAGGTTTGATTATTGTTTTGTTTTAAATTAACATTTAGCAATGAAATTAAAGCTTTAATAAATTCTTCTCTTGTTATTTCTTTAAAGGGTTTAAACTGATTATCCTCATAACCTTTTATTATACCTAAATGAGAAAGCTGATATATTTCAAATTTGTACTCTGTAGCCCAACTTTCCTCAATGTCCCTAAATTGAAGTCCTTTACCATAAACTGTTGAACAATTTAAAATAAATACAAATAATATTATGGAAATTAAGCCTTTTTTTATCAAAGTAATCCTCCTTAATTTTGTCTTTAGAATATATCGTTTACATTATATGTTATTTTCATTGTTTAAATCAATTAGTTTTATTAATATAGCTGATAATTCCCCCCAAGTAACATTTGAATCCAATCTATGGTCCCCCTTAATTATTCCATCATTTTTTAATTTTTCATAATATGATTTAGCCCAATGGTCAACTTCTTCCATTTTTTCCTCTCTATATTTTATTACACTGTCACAAATTGCTCTAGCTATTTTATATTTAAACCCCTCATTTTTTAGTTTGCTATTATCTTCTGGATTTGTTACAAAAGCACACTGTATTATTAATGTCGGTTTTATTACCTTTCTTATAATATAGTAATAGTCTTTTCCTTTATTATTTAACCTTGAATATACCCTACGCTTTTTTAGTCCAATTGCTGATAAATTTCCTAAAATATAATAAGCTATTTTTCTTCCTTCCATACAATTATGTGGATATACAACTTCTGAACCATTTACTTCATTCATCGAAGCTGCATTGTTATGTATTGAAAGGTTTATATTACTATTGCAATTATTTATTAACTTAATTCTTTCATCTGGTAACAAAGTTCTATCAGTTTTTCTAGTCATACAAACCTGAAAATTATTAGATAACAACAACTTTTCTAGTTTAAAAGAAATATCAAGGTTAACATCCTTTTCCTTTACCCCTAGACCTGTTACCCCTGTATCTTTACCACCATGTCCAGGATCGATGCATATTTTCAATTTAATCCCTCCATACCCTTAGTTATTTTATTTTATTCAAACACAAACTATTTGTTACTTAAAAAGGTATGAAGAGATTTTTTACTATTATTTTTTGATATTTAATCTATTAAAACTATAAATAACTAAAATAATTCCTACAATTATAAAATAATAGCCAATTGAACCTATACCATCCATAATTTAATCACCTATTCTACTTTCTTCCTTTTAAATATTGCAGTTACCTGTCTTTTATTATGTGTTGTAAACATTTGTACTAATTCCCATCCATTCTCACCAAGTGTATTTAACCTTTCTTCATGTTCTTTCGTAAGAATCAGTTTAGTTACACCATGGACTTTTAGATTTTCGATTTTATATTCAAACTTTTCCATTCAGCATACCTCCCTTTGCATATCTAATTATAAATTATATCATAAAAGGCGGCTATACAGCCGCCTTTTGACAGTATTTATATTAAATTAGGATACAAAGATATAGTATAAACTATACAAGTTTCTCCTTAACCATTTTTATGTCTAAAATAAACTCAATTGCATAAGCTGGTTTGTAAAAATACTGGAGATTATAGCCGAATTCTTCATCCTGAAGATATGTGTTAGTAAATATCTGGTTTATAGTTTCTAGATTGTATGTACTAAAGTCATATTCCATTAATCTTTTTATCATAAATTCAGCTAATTCATTATCTATTTTAAATATGTCATAATCAGAATTTTTAAAGGCATCTTTTATTTCTCTATTGTTAATTAAATCCATTTCTGCAATCTCATAAAGCTTACTGTAGTAGTTATCTAAGTTAGAGACTAATTTTTCCCATTTTTCTATTCCCCTTTTGTTAATCTTACTTAAAATTTTGCCTTTATCCTCCCATAGCTTTATTAAGAGAAATTTTGCACAATAATTATATGCTGATTTCTTAATGAATAAATTACACCAAATATCTTCATTTAATTGCTTGTTTAAACCACTTTTCATCTTAAAACCTTTTAAAATTCCTCTTTTATCATACTTGTATTTGTCTATAAAGAAATTAACAAATTCTTTTATGTCTAATGCAATCCTGTCAAATAGTATCACAAAAACTCCTCCTTATAAAAAATTTTCTATATTTACATTATTTACCTATGAGGCTGCTTTTATACATCCTAGCTTTTATGCCGGACGAACATATAAAAAAAGCTAGAGTGAGATTCACTCTAGCTTTTTGAAACTAATATAAAATTTCTCTTATATCCTTAGTAGGTTGATTTTCTACTTTTATCACTTTACCTTCCCAAGTTCTTATCATAAAATAGTCTTTACCCCTTGAAATCAAATACTCAGGTAATATTGGAGTCTTCCCTTGACCTTTAGGTGCATTTACTATATAAGTTGGTATTGCCATTCCCGATGTATAACCTCTTAAATATTCCATAATTTCGATTCCATCATCAATAGAAGTATTAAAATGGGTTGTTCCTTTTACATGTTTAGCATGGAATATATAATATGGCCTTACTCTGATTTTTAAAAGCTCATGGTTTAATGAACGCATTACATACTTATCATTGTTGATTCCGTTAAGTAAAACTGCTTGATTACCAAGAGGAATTCCCGCATTAGCTAACTTTTCACATGCTTTCTTTGATTCTTCAGTTATTTCTTTAGGATGATTAAAGTGTGTGTTTAAGTAAATTGGATGATATTTTTTTAGCATATTTACCAAGTCGTCAGTTATTCTTTGAGGAAGAGTCACTGGTGTTCTTGAACCTAATCTAATATATTCAACATGTGGAATACTTTTTAATTCCTGTAGTATCCATTCAAGTCTATCATCTGGAATTGTAAGTGCATCTCCACCAGTTATTAATACATCTCTAATTTCTTTATTCTCTCTAATATATTCAATAGATTCTTTTATTACTTCAGTTGAAGTATGCTCATCTTTTTGTCCAATATTTCTTCTTCTTTGGCAATGTCTACAATACATTGCACATTCATTGGTAACATTTATTATCAATCTATCAGGATATCTTCTAGTTATACTGCCAGCAGGATTTGTATATTCTTCAGCCATTGGGTCACTTTCTCCACATTCATTCTCTATCTCAGCTGCTATTGGTATTGCTAACAATCTAATTGGATCATATTTATCATCTACATCCATTAGACTTGCATAATAAGGTGAAACTGCCCATCTATATTTTTTACCTATTTCTTCAATTGCCTCTCTTTCTTTATCTGACAAGTTAATTATTTTGCTTAAAGTCTCAACATCTGATATCCTGTTAGATAGTTGCCACTTATAATCATTCCAATCTTCTTCTGTTCCTCCTAAAACATCAAGAATTTTTTTCTTTGCCTTTTCAAATTCATCTTGCATATAAAGTCCTCTAGGTATTTTTTTTCTTTCTTCTAGATAGTCTTCAATTCTTGATTTTAACTCTTTTGCTCTTTCTAAAGAAACTCTTCTTCTTTCTGAAATTTTATCCATTAACATCCCTCCTATAGGATTAATTATTTCTTATTTTTCTGAATCTTGTCAATTTTCTAAGCTATATACAGTAGACAGAAAGACTAAAAAATATCCTATCTTAGGATAAGAATTAAGTCTTACTATATCTCAATTTATTTTGATTCATCTAAGAATATAACAATAAGCTAGTAAATATTATTAAACATAAGGGCTCTTATTATGTAAGCATCTGTGGGCCTTAATCTTGAGTTGAAAAGTTTAAAAAGGGCATATGATTAGGATTTTGGAGTATAACATGTAAATTTTATTATAGTATATTTTAGGTTTATTGTCAATATTTTATAAAGCGAGGTCATGTTAATGAAACAGTATTCTATTTTCTTTATTTTAATAATTATTTTGTTATCAATTTTTATATGTAAAACCTATTTCTATTCACCCCCTAATGATCCAAATATTATAGAGGCATTATCAATAAATGAAAAACTTTCAAAATTAATAATTGAAAATTATTTCTCTGATAATGCTAATCTTAAAAAAACTTCTGAAGAAAAAATAAAAACTACTGTATTAAAGGACATAGGATATGAAAATTGGATAGATTATATTGATTATATTAAATTGAATGTATATCCTATAGATATTATAGGAGATAATAAAGAAGATTTACTTGTATCCCTTAATATTTCAAAAGATAATGGCGTTATAGCCATATACAAGCCTTATGGAGAAAATTATATATACCAAAATAAAATTGAAAACTTAACTTATATAGAAAAATTATCAGCAATAAAATTTGATAAAAACAAAAATTTTATATTTGTGGAAGAAATCCTCGATGAAACTATTGGAGCTTTCTTCTATGACCATTTCATTATAGTTTTCACAAATATAAATAATTCTTACAAAGAGGTCTTTAGACAATCAATCAACTATGAGTCTTACTTCTTTGAAAAATGGTCTAATCCTGATATTGATAACCCTAAATGGTTCAAATTAACTGAGGAAGCCATCCTAGATTATGCTGTCAATCAAAATAATCAGCTTACAATTAATATTTCAAAAACTATTGCGAAGTACATAGCAAAAGACAAGGATGGATCTATTCCTGAAATTTTTGATTTAGTTGAAAAGAAGAATTTTGAAGAAAGATATCTTTGGAGTAATAAATATAACTATTTTATACTAAAAGAAGGGAAAATTATTTCTAATAACGAAAAAGTAGGAATAATCTCAGATTCTTCTAAAACTCCAGATTCTTTATTGTTCCCTGGGGAGAGATACTACAAAATTATAGATAAAAATGGTAAAATAAAGTATATAAAAAGTAAAGAAATTTCGATACTTAATTAAATTAGGAGGCTAAAATGAAAAGATTATTTTTATTTATTTTTATTATAGTATTAACAGGATGTACAAATCCTGCAAAAAAAGATTTGTTAAATTATATTAACTATCAACTTCCCAAAATAATAGAACTTGAAAGTGAAGCTATATCTAAATATGAAGAAATGATAGCTAACGATAATTATACTAATAAAGATCTGTATCAAACTCTTAGTAATAATATAATTCCTAAATATGAGCTTTTTGTTGAGCAATTAAAAAAAATAACTCCTAAAACTAAAGAAGTTGAAAGTATACATAATCTTCATATCAAAGGTGCTCAAAAACAATTACAAGCTTTAAGATTATTACAAAAGGGTATAAAGGAAAATAATGATGAAAAAATAAAAAAGGCTAATTCCCTATTAAAAGAATCTAAAACATATATGAAATCTTTTAAAGACGAGATTGTTAAATTAGCCGATAAATATAGGATAAAGTACAAACTAGAATAAAAACGAGGTGAATATATATGACTGAAAAACTATATTTAGAAAATCCTTATTTAAGAGAAATATCGGCTAAAATAGTAAAAAAAGAATATTCTAATAACAAATTTTACTTAACATTAAATAGAACTATCTTTTATCCACATATGTCAGGGGGACAACCTAAAGATACGGGAACTATTGATGGTGTTAAAGTTATTGATGTTTATGAAAAAAATAATGAAATAATCCATGTAGTAGAAGAAAATATAAAAAAGGATAAAGTTCACTTATCTCTTGATTGGAATACACGATTTGACCATATGCAACAACACACAGGTCAACATATTTTATCTGCAGCAATCGCTAAATTATTTAATGCTAAAACTGTAGGATTTTACATAGGAAAAGAATATACTTATATAGATGTAACTTTGTCTAATCTAGAAAAAAAAGATATTGAATGGATTGAAAGATATGCAAATGAAATAGTTTTTTCAAATTTTAATATAAAAAAATACGTAATTAATGAGGAAGATATACATAAGCTTCCCTTAAGAAAAAAACCCTCTGTAAAGAAAAATATAAGAATAGTTGAAATTGATGGAATAGATTATTCTCCTTGTGCAGGAACTCACCATACTAGTACAGGTGAAGTAGGAATGATTAAAATAAAAAAATGGGATAGATATAAAGATAATACAAGAATTGAATTTATATGTGGTAACAGGGCTTTAAAAGATTATACTTGGAAAAATTATTATATTAATGAAATATCTAACCTATTATCTTTAAAAGATAAAGATACTCTAAAAGGAGTTAAAAGAATATATGATGAAAATAAGAAACTTTTAAAAGAAGTAAAAGAAATGAAAGAAGAACTTTTGAAGTATACAAGTGAAAAACTAATAAATATGTCAAAAGATTATAATAGCTTTAAAATATCTAATAATATTTTTACAGATATTGATTTTAAAGATATGAGATATATGGCTTCAATAATCCTAAACAATTATGACAATATTATACTTATTTGGGGACTAAAAAATGAAAACAAAGCACAAATTTTATTAGGAAAATCTAAAAATATAAAAATAGATATTAAAGAAATTTTCAACAATATAATTGACATAATAGATGGTCGTGGAGGAGGAAGTCCTTACCTAGTACAAGGTGGAGGAGAAAACATTGAAAATCTAAGCATATGTATGCAAAGTGGGCTAAGACTCATCCAAACACAATTAAATGCCCAGTAAAAATTGGGCATTTAATTTACTCTCTCATATACAGTTTTCCCATTTAAGATTGTCATATCTACTTTTAAATCTTTAATACTGCTTTTATCTATTTTGGTTATATTGTCAGATAATATTACTAAATCAGCTAACATTCCCGGTTTTATAATTCCTTTTATATTCTCTTCAAATGTACAATATGCTGGATTTTTAGTAAATAATTTTAAAGCTGTATATAAGTCTAAGGATTCTTCAGGATACCAACCACCATCAGGAAAGTTTGTTATATCTTTTCTATTTACAGCTGTATATATCCCCAGCAGAGGGTTAAAACTTTCTATTGGTGAGTCTGAACTACCAGACAGTATAACACCCATATCATTCATAGTTTGCCAAGCATAACTTTTTTTAATTCTATCTTTACCTACCCTTTTTTCCGCAATATGTAAATCTGTATTAAGAAAAATAGGTTGTATATCTGCTATAACATTCAATTCTTTAAATTTCTTGAATATTTCATTTGAACCAATTTGACAGTGAATTATTCTAAATCTATCATTATTTAAAACAGGTTTAACTTCCATTTTTTTAAGTTTTTCATATATTCTGAGGACTTGCTCCATACATCTATCCCCTATTGCATGGACTGCTGGTTGTAATCCGTTTAGGTAAGCAAATTTAAGTATATTTTCTAATTCTTCATCATCATATACCAATATTCCCCTTGTTGTTTTATCATCATCATAGGGTTCTTTTAGTGCTGCTGTTCGCCCTCCTAGTGACCCATCGGCTAATAGCTTCAGTGGTCCAAATCTAACCCATTCATCACCATCTCCTGTTCTTATTCTTAATCTCAAAAAATCCTTTAGTTTTTCCATACTATTTAACAACAATTGTAAATTGATTCTTGCGCTAAGTTTATTTTCCTTTTTTAATTCTTCATAAGCCTTAATAACTTTTTTGTATGATTTAAAATGAGAAAAATCGTCAGTTTGAATTGAAGTAATTCCCCACTTGTTAGCATCACCAATAGCTGATAAAATAAGCTTTTTTATTTTATTAGTATCATTAATTTGTGGTATAAGATCATAGACTAAGTATATTGCATTTTCTCTAAGTATTCCTGTAGGTTCACCTGTTAACGGGTCTCTATCTATTTTTCCACCCTCAGGATCTATAGTATCTTTATCTATTCCAGCCATTTCTAAGGCCTTAGAGTTCACAACACATATATGATAACAAGCCCTTGATAAAAAAACAGGCCTATCATTAATTACTTTATCAATATCTCTCTTATTTGGTAACCTATTTTCTTTAAAATTCTCTTCATTCCATCCATAGCCAAGAATCCAATTATTAAACATCTTAGTTTTTTCACTATTAATAAAATTAAAAATATTTTTTTGTAGTTCTAAAATAGATCCCATTTTTCTAAGGTCTACTTTATATTTATTAAAACCATAACTAATAAGATGCATATGACTGTCATTAAATCCTGGTAGCAGAGTTCTTCCATTTAAGTTTATATATTCAGTTTTGCTATCAATATATTCTAATGCAGAATCATAACTACCAGCATGAATAATTTTATTACCTTTTACTACAACTGTATCAACAGCTTTTTGACTATTATCCATAGTAAGTATATTTCCATTATAGAAAAATAACTTATTCATCTTCAATTCAACCCCATTCTAATTTATTTTAGTTCTAAATCATATTTTTAGCTCTTTTTTAATATTATAATATTAACCCCTTTTTTAATTAAGTACTTTTTGCCATCAAAGAACTTAAGTGAAATGGAGGTCTGAAGATGAAAGAAAATATAATTGAATTGTTAGAAGAAAGAGGAGTAACTATTAAAAAAATGGCTGAATTAGTCTATGAACTTCAAAAAAAATATATTGATATAACAATGGAAGATGCCATTTATAATGTAAATAAAGTGTTATCAAAACGAGAAGTTCAAAATGCTATTTTAACTGGTATACAATTAGACAAATTAGCAGAAAAAAATTTAATTGAAGAGCCTTTATTATCGATGATAAAAAATGATGAATCTCTTTATGGAATTGATGAGATATTAGCCCTTAGTATAACTAATGTATATGGATCAATTGGGTTTACCAATTATGGGTATATTGATAAGATGAAGTTTGGAATCATAGGAGAAATAGATAAAATGGGCAAAGAAACAGATATGGTAAATACTTTCCTAGACGATTTAGTTGGAGGTATAGTTGCTGCAGCATGTGCAAGAATGGCACATTCAATTGAAAGGAAACAAAAATAAGGCCGTAGTATAAATTCCTACAGCCTTATTTGTATTTTTCTAACTCCCTTTTACATGTTATAGTAATTTCATCTTGGGGATTTAACTCATAAGCTCTTTCTATGTCCTTAGAAGCTCTATCTTTATCCCCTAGTTGAAGGTATGTTAATCCTCTATTACAGATTATTTCATAATCATTAGGTCGCCTTTCTATAGCCTTAGTAAAATTCTCAATTGCATCCTCAAATTTACCTAAACTTGCATAACAAAGTCCTAGCTCATTATAAGTATCAACTTGTCCAGGATTAACAGCTAATACATTTTTAAATTCCTTTATTGCTTTATCATATTCACCTAATTGTCTATAACCTAAACCAATTAAAAATAATAAGTTCCACCAATCAGAGTATTTATCTTTTAGAGGTAAAAGCTTTTTTATTCCAGCTTTAGGATTTCCCCTTAGTATTTCATTGTATCCTTCTTCATATATTACATCATCTTTAATATCTAATAGATTTGCCTCTATCTCTTCTTTTATATCTTCACTTATATCAAATTCTAAGGATTTTTCCCACATTATTTGTGATTTTTTAAACTGTTTCATATTTTTGTAATGAAATCCTAATTTATAATATGCCATTGGAAAGTTCGGATTAATATCTAAAATAGTTTCAAATGTTCTAATTGCTTCTATTAAAAACTCTTTTCCTTTTTTAGGTTGTTTTAGTTTATAAAAGCTCTCTGCTTTTTTTTCAATGGCTACTCCATAGTTATAAAGTCCATTGACATTTTCACTATTTAAAAATGTCAATGCCCTTAAAAAGATAATACCTTCATCAAAAGAGCCTTCTTTTATTAAATCAATTCCTCTATATAGTATGTAATGCTCTATTCTATTATCATATTTATAAAGTATTTTCTTATAGTCATCAAAATACTTAAATTTTGGGTCTACTCCTATAGTATATATCATCCCCCTTATCATCGAGGAAACCTTTAGCTCATCCTGTGCTCTTCTTTCTTTAATTTCAGTAATCAATTCATCAATCACTATTGGTAAAGGTATTTCATCTGTAATCTTGTATCCATTTATATCTATAAAAGAACCTGGTTTAAGTTCAATAAAAGATAAATTTTCTGTTTTTTCCTTAAAATACTCATTAACACTTTTCATATTGAATCACCTTTTTCTATTTTAGTTGTTTATTAATTATAGAAATCTCTCATAAACAACCTTTTTCTTCTAGTACTTGTACTTAAAGTCTCAAACAATTTACCTCTATAAATCATAGTAAATGAGAAAAGTATTTGTCCAAGTAAATATAATAATATACCTTTTAGTGAAAAGTCAAATCCCATAAAGACTTGAGTTGGAAATAAAGTTGTCATTGTTGTACCTGTAGTTAAATAAATAAGATATATTAATACAATATTTGGGATAAACCATTCAAGCCAGTTTTCTTTAATAAATTCAAATGAATAGACAATAGTTTCCCAAGGTGAATAAAATTTTTGATATATAGTCTCAGGCAATGGATTTAAAAATACAAAAACTAGTAAACTTATAATTAAACTTAAAATACCTGATGGTATTATTCTGTATAATATAGGTGCCAATGCCATTTGAAACAATAGTCCAGCTATCCATCCTATTACTAACACTCCATAAACCTTCCATAGGAAAGCTTTAAACCCTAGCTTAAAATCATGCAAAGTAAATTTATCATATTTAATTATATTTGATAATAAATATAAATAGTTTGAAACTAATGAACTAGTAGCTAATGCTATAACAATTCCTGCCAAAAGCCTTAGAACTCCCGTAAATAAAAAAGAAATTACACTAAAAAGTATTATATTTATGATTGTATATACAAAACCAGTAAAAATAATTGGCCAATTAGCTAAAAACAGTTTATATGTTTTCTTAGCTGTAAGTCTATTTGTATAATATAAATCTCTAAGTATTTCCATTTTATCACTCCTGCTTAATAAACTCTTTAGTTATATCATATGCTCTACATTTATCAAATACCTTTTTATTTTCGTCATATACAAATAATACTACCTTATCTTCCCTTTGAAGCTTTTTAAGATTATATCCACTATTAATAAAATCTATTATATTAATAGGGAATTTTTCAAAATGCACCTTATTAATTATTTTCTTTGCAGGTAATTCTTTAAATTCAGGTATATATTTTAATAGATTTTCTCTATTTTGTAAAAATACGTGCTTTTTATTTTTGGGAATATCTTTATATGTTTCAATAAAGGGTGGAATATTGGACTTATTATTATAAATAAAATCAAACTTTAAAATTTCATTAAATATATCTATATCATTTTTTACGTAATCTATATAAAACATTTTTAGTATTTTATACAGTCTTGTTTTACTGTGAGATATTCTATGAAACCCTTTATTTGTCCAATATTTAGCAAATTTCTCATAAAAATCAAATGGTGTTTCGAAATATTTTTTAATAATATATTCTAAACAATTTTTAAAACTTCTACTATTTGGATATTTTTCTACCAAATCTTCAATAATTTTCAATGTTAACATTTCACTATAATTTATATAGTCATTTTCTAAAACCTCATAAGGAGGTTTATCTAAGAATTTAAAGCCATACTTCTCTTTGTTTTGTCTTAATCCTGAGCCCTTAAGAAGCTTTAAAAATCCCAATTGTAACTTATCAGGCTCTAATTTATATACATCATTAAATGACTTTTTAAAACTTTTATAATTCTCATATGGTAGCCCAGCTATTAAATCTAGATGTTGATGTATATTTTTATAGCTTTTTACTGTTTTTACAACATAACTTAATCTTTCAAAATTAGTATTTCTATCTATGGCTTTAAGTGTTTTTGAATTAGTAGACTGTACACCTATCTCAAACTGAAATAAACCTTCAGGCACATCTTTTAAAAATTCTAAAATTTCTTCATCCAAAATATGTGCTGTTACTTCAAAATGAAAATTGATATTTTTTACATTTTGTTCCATTATGAATTTCATTATTTCTAATGCATACTCTTTTTTTGCATTAAAGGTTCTATCAACAAATTTTACCTGTTTTACCCCTGCATCAATTAAACATTTAAGATCTTTTTTTACTCTATCTAATGAAAAAAAGCGTAAGCCTGGTATGGTAGAAGATAAACAAAACTGACAATTAAAAGGGCATCCCCTTGAACTTTCAAAATACACAATTTTATTTTTAAAATCTTTTAAATCTCCTCTAAAGGGCGAAGGTATACTATCAAGATTTTTTATAAGTGGTCTTGGCTCTGTTCTAATTATTTCATTTTCTTTTCTATATACTAAACCCTTTACATCCTTAAAATTATTATCTTTATTGGAAAGTTTATAGAGCAACTGACGAAAGGTTACTTCCCCTTCTCCATAAACTATAAAATCTATAAAAGTATTTTTCTTTAATATTTCCTTTCCATTAAAGGATACTTCTGGACCACCGAGAATAATTTTTAGGTTGGGGTTTACTATTTTTAGTCTTTCAGCAATTTCTAATGTTTTTTCTATATTCCATATATAGCACGAAAAAGCTACTGCATCTGGTTCTTTTCTATAAATTTCTCCTGTTACATATTCGGTATTTTGATTAATAGTATATTCTTCAATTTCAATATTAGGTATTATATCTTCACAGTAACTTTTGATATATCTAATAGATAATGAAGAATGTATATACTTAGAATTAAGTGTTGTAAGCAGTACCTTCATAATCTTTGTATTCATCCTTTCCTTTCTTAATTTTAGTCTTTTACTCCAAACCAAACAACTTCACCATATTTTTTAAATCCTGCAGATTCTACCAAGGCTAAAGAAGGAGTATTATCCACAACTATATGTACGTAAGGAATGAAATTACTCTGAATTACTTTCTTTGCTAGATCCAATGTTATTGAAAGAGCTAATCCTTTTCCCCTGTGTTCTTTTTTAGTATACATTATTCCCATAGAACCATCTTCTCTTACTACAGCCCAAGAAATGGGATTACCGTTTTCATCGTATATAGCTGAAGTAGGTCTTTCTTCTATACATCTTTTTATATATTCAAGGGAATGTTCGCTTTTATATGTGTAATATTTATTTACTATTTCCGCATCTTCTAATTTTAATTCTTTTACATCATGCTTGATTCTAGAAGTATCAATATTTTTTTCATCTAGATAATAAAGAAAACAATGTTCTTCCCACTCTATATTCTTATATTTTTTTATAATTTGGTAATATTTTTTTAGTATACCAGAAAAGCCTTGTTCTCCTCTTAAGTTTTTCGCCATTTCAACTATTGTTTCTTTGTCATTTGAAAATAAAGTATTCCAATAATTATGTTTTATCAAAAATGAACTAGGCTTTTTCTTATCATCTACAAATAATTCCCAATCATTATTATATTTTAATCTTCCTAAAGAATTTAAGGTTGCTATCCTATTTTGTTTAAACAAATCATTCAATATTTTTTCATTATTAGTTTTAAACATTTAAAAATTCCCCCTTAAAGAATTTATCAACATTATAACATAGTTTTAATATTTATATCCTAATATGTGTATAAACCTAATATCACTATAAGTGTAATTACTTAAGGGATAATTAAATCTATCATAAGTATGTGTTGAGATAAAAATGTTGTCTAAACTTATAGGTTTATTAATTTTTACTACTACAAGAGAATGTTCAAAACTTCCATCACCATCAAAATCAAGTTGAATAATATCTCCTATTTGCAATTTATTTATATCACCTTTTTCTGCTATAGGACCTCTTTCACTATTATTAATTAGGAATTCATATAAAAAATTTACTCCTGTCCAGGATGGTGACCGTTCATTTAGATTTTTATAATACCATCCTGTCCATTTTTTATAATTCATTGGACAGCCACCTGCATGTAATACTTGGGAAATAAAATTAGTGCAATCTCCTCCTAAATGTTCAAAATCATAATACTTGGGGTTTCTGTCAAAGGACCACCTTTTAGCATAATTATAAGCTTTATTTCTGTCGTATGGATATAATTTAGTAAATGTTTTGTTAAATTGGCCTTTCATTTTATACCTCCTCTTTTAAATATAATATGTAATTTAAAATTATAAGTACTTATAATATTAGAGGAGGTATTTATATGTTTATACTTCCTTACATTTCCATTTACCTTTTTTGAACCAAACTGTAACAATTATAGCCTCAAATATTACGGATAAGCTTATAGCTAACCACACACCATTTGCACCAATCCCTAAAATCTCACTAAAAATATATGCAAAGGGAATTTTAAAAATCCAATTTGCTACTAATGAAGCAACCATAGGTGGAGCTGTATCTCCAGCCCCTACAAAAGCACCTCCATATACTATTGGAAAAATAACAAATACTATACCTACATAAGTTATTCTTAAGTAATTAACACCAATATTTATAACACTAATATCTGAAGTAAAAAACATCATAAGCTGTTTTGCAAATAAAAAATATGGTATTAAAAAGACTATCATATTAGCTAATGCAAGTTTTAATCCGTCTTTGACAACTTCTTCAACAGTATTTAAGTCCTTTTTCCCTAAATTTTGTCCAGTTAAAACTGATATTGACATATTTAATCCTGTTAAAAAAATAAATACTAAATTAAACATTTTTACTCCTATTGTAAAAGCTGCTACAGCATTTGTACCTGCATAATTAGCAATTTTGTACATGACTAATCCTGTAATAGGTCTTGATATTGCTTGAATGGCAGAATAAAAACCTATCTTTAAAATCCTAAACATTATATGTATATTTATTTGTAAATTCCTTATTATATTAGTTAATCCTATATTAAATACTTTTTTATTTATGACATATAGCATAAAAAAAGAAGCAATTATATTAGATGTTGCCGTAGCTATAGCAGCACCACTGTACCCTATTTTAGGAATTATTAAAAATCCATAAATTAAAGCAGGGTCTAAAATGATATTAAGTATATTCATCAAAGCAAATATTATCATTGGAGTTTTTGCATCACCTTGTGCCTGTAAAACTGCTCTTCCTGTAAGATTCAAAAAAATAAAAGGTATACTTAGCAGTACTATTTTTAAATATATAAGGGCATATTTTTCAACATTTTTATCAACTTTAAAAATATTGATTATATTTTGAGAATATATATAGATTAATACAGATAATATTAATCCTATTATAAAAGCTAAAATTAATGCTTGTTTAGATATATTTAAAACTCCATCTATATCATTTTCTCCCGTTTTTCTAGAAATCAATGCAATAGTCCCAGTGGCAATTAATTGTGAAAAAACTATTAAAACCCCTATTATTGAAGTACTAATTCCCGTTGCAGCCACAGCCTCTATAATTCCTATATTAGAAATGAAATACATATCAGCTATTTCAAAGAGAGTCTGTAAAATTTGACTTAACATTACAGGCCAAGCTAATTTCCAAATTAAATGTATTCTCTTTTTACTAATTACTTCATTTAACACAATAATCACCCTTAGTTTATAAGTAGAAAGTAAAATTAATATTGCTATAATGCTATAATATCATATTTTATTTGTAAACATTATAAAATTTTGTACATTTTATGATATAATTAAATCTAAATAGTATGTGGAGGTTATAATATGCCATATTTAACTATTAGACAGATTAGGCATGAAATGTGTATGAATAAGCTCAAAGAGCTTGGTTGTAAGGTTGTATCGGTTCATGATGTTATGTTTATCGTTCAATATTCACTAGATGATTACAAAATAGAATATTTATATCATATAACTCCTGATAATAAATATTATTTAGAAAGAATTAGACCTTATGTTGTTTCTGCTGGAGTTTTTGATTCTGAAGAGGAAGTTGTAAAAATTATTGAAATAGATATAAAACAATTTAGAAATGCCAAAAATAGTAGAAACTTTGAGTCATTTATTGAGGTTGATAAAGAAATTTCTAAGGCAGTTAGAGCTTTTGAAGATTTATTCCTTTATTATAATATATCATCAGAAGATACTAAATTAATTAAAAAGCAAATAGATAATTTCTTAAAGTTATTAAATGATGTAAAAAATAAGAGTAAGAGGGTATTTTTCGAAAAAGACCCTGAAAGTTTTTAAGACCTGCTATATTCAGGTCTTTTTTTATTGTATAGAAAAATATATTTATGGAGAACTAGGTTTCCCTAGTGAAACGGGCTTTGCTCGCTTTTTATTGAATAATTTTGTTGAAATTTATATTTTTTTGAAGGTATTTTTTAGGTTATGTAGAAAATATAATTTAAGAAATAATCGTACTATTTTAGAAAGGAGATGGACCATGCAAGAGTTTGATAAAATATCTATTGCTGAAATATCTAAAAAAGACATGTTGATGATAATAGAAGCCCTTGAATATACTGGGAAAAAGACTAATATAGATTCTTTCTTAGCACTTAAACAAAATATACTTAAAGAATTAAGTCAATTAGCAGATACAAGTGAGGAGGAATTTTTAAAATATCTTGAAGAAGAACATAGCCTTTGTTTAAATGACTAAAAAATATTCCTTTTAGCTTTATTAAAGAAGTTACAATTTGTTCATAGAATGATAAAGTATAAAACCCCCAGTTATCTGGGGATTTATTTTATCTTAATAAACCTATACATACCTGTTTTAGATGATATTAAACTTTTAATATATGTATTTGTTTTTTCCTTTTTTATAACTTTACATTTATTTAAAAGAGAGTGGAAAAAAAACTCTCCTTCATTAAACTTAAAAATATCAGGAAGATGATAATCTTTTATATAGAGATTTTCTGGAGGTATCCTACCATTTCTTAATTTACTTAAATATATTGCTAAATTTTCTATAAGTTTTATATTATCATAATCAATTTTTTTAGTCCTTGGCATAAATAAGCTCATTAATCCATATAAGAAGAAATCATATTCTATGTTATCAAAATAGATTATATTTCCTTGTAATATATCTAAGGAAATTTTTAGTCTTTTAAACCTCTTTTCTTTGATACCGTTAAGTAAATTTAATATTGATATTCTTAATTTTTCAAAGACAATTGTATAATTATTAGGATAAGTTTTAATATCAAATCTAAAATGTTTTCTATATTTTTCCACAATATCTTTTTGAGATAAATGTATTATTTCTTCCTTCAATAAGTCCTTTATGTTTCTATTATTTTCATTAATTAATAGATGTAATAATTTTGATAATACTATTCCTTCAAGGAGATTTTCAATATTACCTGTAGTGTATAGTATATTTTTAATAACTTCATCCTTTACTTCACTAAACTCCTTATTAGAAGCAGTTATTAGAAATATTCTACTGTAAACACTATCATCTTCATCAATCCAATAATTTCTTTTATGTAATTTTCCTTTTGCTGACTTTAATAATATTTCATTATAACCATGTCTATAGTAATACCACAAATTAAGTTCTTCCCTAAATCTATTATAATCTATTTGTGTTTTTACACTTTTAGTTGAAGGGATTAAAGATTTTAAAGTTAATATTAATAATTCAGTTATATAAGACCACTGCCATTTATTATATGATTTCCAAGGCTCTTTTTCTGTTGTTAATATATCATTTTTATATTTTAAAATATCTCCATACACACCATAAATCATAAATTTTTTTATTTTTTCTTTTGTCATATCAACACCCCTAATTTAAACTACATATAGTAGTATATCAAATTTCAAAAAATAATTTAAGGTTAAGCCAATTAATTGGCTTAACCTTAAATTTGTGATTCTTTTACCTTCTTTCCCTTCTTTAATAAGGTAATTCCTATAATTATCAACGCAAGTGGGAATAAAGAATCTCTTAAGAATCTCAACACATTAGAACCAATAACAAAATTATAAACGGAAGGTCCTAGTATTATTGATAGTTCCGATAAAATTTCTTCAAGTAAAATTAACCCTCCAAAACCTACAAGTCCTATACCTATATAAGAATAATTTAATTTTTTAGAACTAATATCTAATATTAATTCATCTTTAACATTTTCCTGTGCTTCAAGTCTTTTTCTTAGATGGTAACAATCAAAAAAGCTATAAACCCATACAATAATTGAAAAAAAGTTTAAAAATTCTGCTGAATGAAATATATTAGGTATACTTATTATAATAAAGAATGCTGTGATAAGCTGTAATCCTCTATTCATAAAACCTAAATACATATGCCCTGCACCAGGTATAAATGAAAATAATGTTGCCCAAAACTTACTTACGCGATATGTTTTGTTATAATCAGTATTTTTACTTTCAACATTTTTATTTTCCATATGATTTAACCTCCCTTTATTTAATAAACCCTTTCAAATTTTTTATACTATTACTTATCTCAATAACCGGTTGTGAAACTTTTTCAGTTATTGTAAGAGAACTCTTATAAGCATATAAGGATATTTCATCAACTATATTTCCTATTGAAGCAAAATTTAATAGGGCTAAAATTATTCCGGCTGCTATAAGACTTTTTCCCCATTTTTCTAAGCTTATTGATTGATTTTTCTTCTTTATTATATTTATAACTTTATCTGTAAAGTCTATAGGTGGATATACAGTTTCGTGATTTGAAAGAATATCAAATAGGATTTCCATTTCCTTAAATTCCAATCTACAATTTTCACATATTTTAATATGTTCCTTTACGTATTTAACATCCAATTCACTAAGCCTTTCCTCAAAGTACATACTAATTTTCCTTTTTATTTCTTCACATTCCATTCAAAATCACCTCCACCTACGTTCTTTACTAATTCCTCTTTTAGTTTCTTTCTTCCCCTGTATAGTCTTGTTTCAACAGTCTTTACTGAAACCTCTAAGGCTTTAGCTATCTCATTATATGACATATTGTAAAAGTGATACATAACTATAACTGTTTTATATATATTTGGTAAGTTAAAAATTGCTTGATGGATTTTGTATTGGTCATATTTACACATCACTTTTTCTTCTGTTAAAGGTTCTTTATCTTTTATATTTAATATAAGATTATTCTTTCTACTATCATTTAAACTATTATAGCCAACAAAATTCCTTTTTTTATGGCGTTTTTTCCAATCTATACACATATTAGTTGCTATTTTATATATCCAAGTAGAAAGTTTGCAATCATATCTAAATTTATCTATTTCATTATAGATTTTTAGGAAAATTTCTTGAGCTAAATCTTGGGTATCAGTATAATTGTTTGTAAATTTATATGCTACAGCAAAAATTCTATTTTTATAAATATCTACTAATTGTGAAAATACATTCATATTACCTTTTTTTAATTCTTCTACTATCTTTTCCTCATCCAAATAAATCACCATCCAATATAGTGACTAATCAATAGTCTCTATACTAATATCTCCTCTCTCATTATGAATATAAAATTCAGATTTATTATTTCCTATCTTATCATCTACTGACTCTTCATTAAAATCCTTTTTTATTGTAAAAGGTAGGTCTGTATCTACTTTTCCAGAATCAGTAAATATTTTAAAATATCCTCCTTGATTTTTGGAAAGTTCTAATTTAATATTGCCAAATTCATTTTCAATATCTACTTTACCCTCAATATTTTCATTATTACTTAGAGTTATTTCACCATTATTGTTTTTTATCTTTATGTTTTTGTTAACTCCTTCTACTTCTATGTCGCCAAATTTATTGAATACCATAACATTTTCCATTGCTTTACTAATAATTATATCTCTATGCTCCCCTTTTATGTCTAAATCTCCACCAACATTAGACACTTCAACCTCAGAAAACTTGCTATCGATTTCTGTTTTCCCCTTTACATTTTTTACATTAATTTTATCATGTGAATTAGTAATGTTAGCATTTCCTTCTACTTGATTAATTTCTATAGATCCAAATTGATTTTTTACAATTAAATCCTGACTAACTTTATCTACCTCTATATTCCCATGCTCATTTTCTACTTTTACATTGCCATTTATATTTTCAATTTTTATATCTCCATGTGCATTGATTATATTAACATTATTCTCTATTAACTTAGTTTTAATTTCTCCATGTTCATTTACTACATTGACTGGTCCTTTTATTCCTTCTACTATTACATTTCCATGCCTATTTTTAACATCTATTTCTAAATCTTTTGGAACTAAAATGGATAAATTCACTCTAATATTAGCAACTTTATCTCTTTTATCTAAATAATTTCTAGTTTTTGTTATTATTTTAATTTCATTTTTTAATTCTAAAATTTCTATAATTTCATTAGCTACCTTTTGAGCATATTCTTCATCATTATGATCCATTTCTACTGTAGTATTTATCTTTATATTTTCTATCTTACTTTTTTTTATGTCAATATTCCCCAAAGTATTATCTATAGATAATTTTGCTTTTTTGTCTATTTCATAATCCTTACTAAATTCTGAATTATATCTATAGTTGTAATTAATAAATTCTCCAATTTCTAAATTAGGAAAATAAATATAGATATTAGAAATAGCTGAAGTTATAAAGATAATTATGATGAGCAAAAGTATACTTAATCCATGAAATTTTATCCCATTTTCCCCATTTTTCAACATGAAGTACTTAATAATTAACTCCAATCCAAATAAAACAATTATTATTGGCCATAATATTGATAAACTTCTAATAACATCTATATCTATAAAATTATCCAATAATAAAATGACACCTATAGCTATAAGTGTAAAAGCCAAGGATAAAATACCAACTTTATTTTTCCTGTCCATCCATTTTCCTCCTTTTTATTTTCTATTATTATAGACTGTAAAAATAAGATAAACACTTCAAATAAAATATTACATTTTTATAACATCTTTTTCATTTGAAGCATAATAAAAAAGCACCCATAATAAATACGGATGCTTTTTACTTCCATTTTTTAAATTCATTTTGATACTTAACTGCATATTCTAAAACCTTATCTGAGTATACACTTTTTGCAGGATTTTTTCTATCACTTCTTGATGCCATATATCTTTTTAGACCATATTGTCCTCTATTATAGGCTGTTAAAACTTTATGCATATCGTTATCAAACAACTTTTTTAGGTATTTCAGTTGGGTAGTAAATAAGAGTATGTTATATTTAGGCTCAAATAATTTATCAGGATCATACTCTATCCCCAAATTATAAGCTAAAGGCTTTGCTGTATTTTCCATTAATTGACCTAATCCTCTTTCTCCAAGGGACCCTACACAATACTTATTAAAGTTACTTTCAACCTTCATCAATCCTAGGACTACAAAAATGTTTAAGTCCTTTTTTTTACACTGTCCTAAAAGATATAGAACCTCTTCATGGGTTAATCCAGTTATATTTTTAGTATAATCTATCATCTTTTCATCAAAATTATTTTTAGATTTAATAGTCATTTTTTCTTCATTTTCAGTTATTTTTTTTAACTTGCTCACTACTTTTTTATCACTAATTGTATGTAAATTTAAAGTCTTTTCTTCCCTTTCATTTACTGATACTCCATACACTATACTGCTAATTAAAACTATCCCTACTATTATTAGCTTCATGAGTGACTTTTTCTGCATATCTATACCTCCTTCCTTTCACCTACCATTTTGACAACAAGAAGTATTATATAAATAATTCCTTTGTAAGTCAATATTAGTATTATAACTTTTATAATCCTAACAAGGTAATTGTATGAAAAAAACTATCATATTATTATTACACATTTGAATAAATTTTAAACATATTAATAACAGAATAAATATTTTTTACTCTTAAATTAAAAAAGTTATTTTAAAAGAATGTAAAAAAACATAAAAAAAGAACTTCCTTATTTTAATAAAAATTTTCAAAAAGGAAGTTCTTTTAGTTTCTTAAAATTATTAATATATAATTAAAATGTAAATACTTAATCATGCTATTTTGCTTAACTTTAATAGTTTTTTCAAGCTATCATCTGAATTATTATCAGAACAGTATATACCATATCTTTCATTCTTTAATATTCCATTATTTTGGTCCCATTGATTATCACCTTGTTTTTTGCAAATTGCCATCTCTATTACATCTTTTCCTAATCCAACCCCTAAAATAGTTTTTACACCAATATATTTCTTTATTTTTTCTACTAAAACTTCTAATTCCTCAAAGTGAAGTTTACCATCAGAAATAAAAATTGCATCAAAAGATAGATTTTTTAATTGATTTAAACTGAAATTTTTACCAAATACATATATATTACATTTATTGTTTATAAAATGAGTTAATTCCTTTTTACTCATTCCAAGATTTACTACTAAGATGTTTTTTATATTTGGGGTAATGTTAATATATCCATTCTTACAATTATTTAATATTTCATCTATATCTATTAAATTCAATATCTCAGGAATAAATACATATTGCATAATAAATCATCCCCTCTTTAATTTTTAGTTGATATTTCTTTAAAAGTTTTATCAATAATATCTACCGCTATATCTATATCTCCTTTATTAATATTTAAAGGAGGTAAAATTCTTACTGTGTTTTTTCCTGCTGATACTAAAAGTAATCCATTTTTAAAACACTTTTGTATAAATTTTTTAGCATCACACGTAATACTAACCCCTAGCATTAAGCCTTTTCCTCTGATTTCATTAATATATTCATATTTTTTAGATAAATACTTTAGTTTATTAATTATATATTCACTTTTATCTTTTACTTTTTTTATAACTCCTCCATCAATAAGTTCTTTTAAAATAACCATAGAAACCCTACAAGCCAAAGAGTTACCGCCAAAGGTACATCCATGGTCACCAGGTACTAAAACATTAGCTGCCTTCTCTACTGCTAAAACAGCACCAATAGGAAATCCACCACCTAGCCCCTTAGCCATACATACTACATCAGGTACTATTTCATAGTTTTGGTAAGCAAAAAATTTACCTGTTCTCCCTACTCCACATTGTACTTCATCAAATATTAAAAGTGCATCATACATATCACATAGTTTTCTAGCTTCTTTTAAAAAATTTTTATTAGCAACATGTATTCCACCTTCCCCCTGAATAGGTTCTATAATTACTCCGCAAGTATTTTCACCTATTTTATCCTTTAAATCCTTTATATTATTAAACTGTGCTGACTTTATACCTTCCATAAGGGGAGTAAAATCTTTTTTGTATTTTTCTTGTCCAGTTACAGTAAGAGCACCTAGAGTTCTTCCATGGAAGGAATTTGTCATATATATAATTTCTTTTTTTGCATTTCCTCCTCTTTTCTTTCCATATTTTCTGGCTATCTTTAAGGCTGTCTCTACAGACTCTGTTCCACTATTACAGAAAAATATCTTATTATGATTACTGATTTTTATCAACATTTCTGCTAACTTGTTTTGTTCTCTTGTCCAATACAAATTTGACACATTCATAAGTTTTTTACTTTGTTCTGCAATAGCTTTTACAATAGATGGATGACTATGCCCTAAACAATTTACTGCTATACCTGAAACAAAATCTATATACTCTTTTCCATTAATATCATAAAGTTTTGACCCAATTCCTTTTTCAAAGGTTACATTAAATCTATTATAAGTATTCATAATATAATTTTTACCCATTATTTACTCCTCCTTTTATCATTGTTCCAATGCCCTTATCTGTAAATATTTCTAATAACAGGCTATGTTCTAATCTACCATCAATAAGATGAACATCTTTTGTTCCACCTTTTATGGCTTTTATACAACACTCCATCTTAGGAAGCATCCCCCCATTGATTACACCTGTTCTTATATATTCATTAATTTCATCTATAGTTATGGAAGAAATAAAGCTATTAGAATCCTCTATATCTTTATATAATCCCTTTACATCAGTTAAATAAATCAATTTTTCACACTTTAGAGATGAACTTATTGCTGCCGCTGCATAATCTGCATTTACGTTATATACATTACCTTCATTATCATATCCAATTGGAGATATAACTGGCAGATAACCTTTATCTATTAGATCATTTAAAAGATTCTGATTTACATTTACTATTTCTCCTACATTACCTATATTAATTTTTTCTTTTCCTTCTTTTAAATATTTCTTTGTAGCTATAATTAAGTTTCCATCTGCCCCACTAATTCCAATAGCATTTACACCATTTTTACATAAATCAGCAGCTATTTTTTTGTTTATTTTTCCAGATAAAACCATTTCCACTACTTCCATTGTTTCCTCATCTGTTACTCTTAAACCTTTAATAAATTCTGTTTTAATTCCTAGCTTATCAAGCATCTGAGAAATATTTGGACCACCTCCATGAACAATTATGATATTAATACCTACAAATGTAAGTAATACAATATCCTTTATAAAAGCCTTTTTCGATTTTTCCATTTTGAAAATACTGCCACCATACTTTATTACAAAGGTTTTACCTCTAAATTTTTTTATATAAGGTAAAGCCTCAACAATTGTCTTAATCTTGTGGGTTTCCATTAAGATCATCTCACCTTTCAAAAATCAGTTTTTATGATTATACATTATTTTATATAATTATTCAAGCATTTTTGAGATTTTTTAGATTTTTTCTTGTATTTTTATCCTTGTTTTTGTATAATTTATCTAAATACTTTTAAGGAGTGAATCAAATAATGATTAAGGTAGGTATAGTAGGTGCCACAGGTTATGCTGGTCAACAGTTGCTGTGGCTTCTATTCAACCATAGTAAAATTGATGTATGTTTTCTATCATCTTATAATTATGCAAATTCAGCCTATAGCCAGGTTTATCCACAGTACAATACATTTATAAATAAATACTGTATTGATATGCAAACAGCAGAAAAAAAATTACCTATGATAGATGTGCTATTTTCCGCTCTACCCCATGGGAAATTTTTTCCCATAATAGAAAAGGCTTTAAACCAAGGAGTTAAAGTTATAGATTTAAGTGCTGATTTTCGTATTAAAGACTCAAATGTATTTAAAAAATGGTATCAAATAGAACATCCAAAAAAATATTTGTTAAAAAATTCAGTATATGGTTTACCAGAACTATACAAAGAGAAAATAAGGAAAGCTAAATTAGTTGCTAATCCTGGATGTTATCCAACGGCTAGTATATTAGCATTAGCACCTTTAGTAAATTCTCAACTAGTTGATTTATCTTCTATAATTATTGATGCAAAATCTGGAATATCAGGGGCTGGCAGGAAACCTAAATTATCAAACGTCTTTTCAGAATGTAATGAATCTATAAGAGCATACAGTGTTACATGCCATAGGCATACTGCTGAAATTGAACAGGAAATCTCTAATTTATATGGAGACAAAATTAATTTATCTTTTATACCTCATCTTATTCCAATGAATAGAGGTATACTTGCAACCTGTTATGTAACTTTAAAAAAGAATATCTCTGAAGAAAGTTTATATAGTTTATATGAGGATTTTTATAGAGATGAATATTTCGTAAGAATTACAAGTAAACTTCCAGAAACAAAATGGGTAAAAAGATCTAATCTATGTGATATTGGAATAAGGGTAGACAAAAGGACTTCAAAGGTGTTAATTATATCTGCCATAGATAATTTAATAAAAGGAGCTGCTGGTCAAGCAGTTCAAAATATGAATATTATGTTTGGTTTTGAAGAAACTGAGGGATTAAAGCTTATATCAATAACTCCTTAATAAATTTAAATAAGCAAATATTAGAGAGGATGTGTGAAAAAATGAAAATACTAAAGAACAAAACTATTTCAGATGTTCCCTACTATAAGGCAATCGGAATACACTGTGGTATAAAGAAAAATGAAAAAAAGGATTTATGTATTATTTACAGTGAAAAACCTGCTGTTGCTGTTGGAACATTTACTCAAAATAAAGTTAAAGCTGCTCCTGTCCTTATAACTATGAAAAATATAAATAGTATCAACCCTCAAGCTATTGTAATTAATAGTGGTAATGCCAATGCATGTACAGGTAAAAAAGGACTAGAGGACGCACTTACTATGGCTAAAGTAACAGCTGAATCATTAGATTTATTACCTGAAAAAGTTCTTGTTAGCTCAACAGGTATTATAGGAGTTCCTTTACCAATAAGTAAGATTGTTTCTGGCATTGAAAGTGCTTGTAATCTTTTAACTAATTCTAAAGGAGATGGATATTCTGCTGCTGAGGCAATTATGACAACTGATTCTCATCCTAAAAAAATAACTGTAGAAATTATAATAGATAATAAACCAATACTTATTAGCGCTATTGCTAAAGGTTCAGGTATGATACATCCTAATATGGCAACAATGTTAAGCTTCATTACCACAAATGCAAATATTAGCAAAAACATGTTATCAAAAGCATTAAGGGAAAGTGTTGATGATAGCTATAATATGATATCAGTAGATGGAGATACTAGCACTAATGATATGGTACTTATTTTAGCAAATGCTTCTGCCGAAAACCAAATTATTGATAAAGTTGATGATAATTATTTTAAATTTAAAGAAGCATTAGATTATGTAAATAAGGAGCTTGCTAAAATGATTGCTCAGGATGGAGAAGGAGCAACTAAGCTTATAGAAGTATCTGTATATAACGCTAGGACTTTAAAGGATGCAAAACTCTGTGCAAAATCAGTAATATCCTCTAATCTATTAAAATCTGCCATTTTTGGTAGTGATGCAAATTGGGGAAGAATTATGTGTTCATTAGGATATTCTGGGGGGAATTTTAATCCAGAAAAGGTTGACATAACTATAAAAAATTCAAAAAATACTATACAGCTTGTAGAAAATGGAGTAGGAGTTTCATTTAATGAAAATTTAGCAAAAAATATTTTGGAAGAAAAGTCTGTAAATATAATTATTGATTTACATGATGGAGAATATGATGCAACAGCCTGGGGCTGTGATTTAAGCTATGAATATGTAAAAATTAATGGATGTTATAGAACTTAATAGAACTAAAAAAAATGCCCGCAATATGCGGGCATTTACATTTTTTTAATTTATTACATTTTTTCAGGTGCTTCAACTCCTAATAGACCTAATCCTGTTTTTATTACTGTTTTTACGGCATATACAAGTAATAATCTTGCCTTTTGGACTTTTTCATCTTCTACTATAATTGGACAATCATGATAGAATCTATTAAACTCTTGTGCGATATCTACAATATGTCTCGTAATTATCGAAGGTTCATTTTTCTCCATTGCATTAACAATTACTTTAGGGAACTGCTGTAAAAGTCTTAAAACATTTACTGCTTGTTCATTAGTTAGTATTGAATAGTCTACATTTTCAGTTATTTTAAAATCTGCTTTTTCTAATAGACTAGATGCTCTTGCATGAGTATATTGTACATATGGTCCAGTTTCACCATCAAAACTTAATGTTCTATCCCACGAAAACACATAGTCCTTAATTCTATTGTTTGATAATTCTTGGAATACTACTGCACCTATACCTACTTGCTCTGCAACCTTTCTTTTGTCTTTTAGATTTGGGTTTTTCTTAGATATAATATCTTCTGTCTTTTCAATAGCTTTCTTTAGTACATCTTCTAAGAAAACTACTTTACCTTTTCTAGTAGACATTGTACCTTCTTCAAGACTAACCATTCCAAATGGAACATGTATACAGTCTTTAGCCCAATCAAAGCCCATTAACTCAATAATTTTTCTCCATTGGTCAAAGTGTAATTTCTGCTCAGCCCCAACTACATACACATTTTTATAAAAATCATAATGTTCTTTTCTATAAATTGCTGCTGCTATATCCCTTGTTATATATAATGTAGATCCATCACTTTTTCTAATTAGTGCAGGAGGCATTCCATATGGCTCAAGATCTACTATTTCTGCCCCTCTAGACTCCGTTAAAATTCCCTTTTCTTTCATCATTTCTATAACTTTTGGCATCTTATCTGAATAGAAACTCTCCCCTGCATAGGAATCAAATTTTATATTTAACATTTCATAAACTCTATTAAATTCTTTTAAACTAACATCTCTAAACCATTGCCATATTGATTTAGCCTCTTCATTACCATTTTCAAGTTTATTAAACCACATTCTAGCCTCATCTTCTAGCTCTGGATTTTCTTCAGCTTCTTCATGGAATTTAACGTAAAGTTTTAATAACTCAGGAATTGGATTTGATTCTATAACTTCTCTATCTCCCCATTTTTTGTATGCTACAATTAATTTACCGAACTGTGTCCCATAATCTCCAAGATGATTTATAGCAATAGTATTAAATCCTAAAAATTTATAAATTTTATATAGTGCATTTCCAATTACTGTTGTTCTTATATGACCAATATGGAAAGGCTTAGCAATATTAGGTGATGAAAATTCTACAATAACATTTTTTCCTTTTCCAATATCCTGTGAACCAAATCTTTCTTTTTTCTCAAATATCTCTTCTAACACAGATTTTGCTAAAATTTCTTTGTTAACAAAGAAATTTACATATGGGCCAACATTTTGTACTTTTTCAAAATATTCATTTTCATCAAGTAATTCTACAAGTTCTTCTGCAATTAAGTTAGGTGCTTTTCTAAAAATTTTAGCCATTTTAAAACATGGTAAAGCATAATCTCCTAAATCATAATTTGGTGGTATCTCTATAAGTTCTTCCACTTCTTTTTTACTTAACTCATCTATTTTTTCACTAACAGCCTTAGAAATAACCTCTTTAAAATCTATCATACTTTTAACCTCCTTATGTAAATTAGAATTTCTATAATTTTATCTGAATTAACCAACCAAAGCTATCAAAATTAAATAGACTGTATTATTTCAAATATAAATTTTACATATTATTTTATAATTTTGCAATTTAATGTAATAAAAAAACTCTCATCTCTATTAAGAGACGAGAGTTATTCCCGTGTTACCACTCTTCTTGGTATGTAATATATACCCACTCATTACCCTTTAACGCTGGGAGCGACTTACCCTACTATATTTCGGGTAAGCTTCTCTGAGGTGCGCTTCAGATATTCGCATGTACCAGGCTTCCACCATCCCTGGCTCGCTTTAACATAGTAGAATATCCTACTCTCCTCGTCATAGAATTTACTAAATTCTCTTTTTTATTATCTTACTATATCATATAATTATATCCAAATCAAGAACATTTTATTCAATAACTATCTTTGTTTTATCTATTGATGATATATCTTTACATCCTGTCAAAATCATTGCTTTTATAAGCTCATTCTTCATATTTGTAAGCACTGTTTCAACACCCTTAGAATATCCACCATAAGCTCCTATTATTACAGGTCTACCTATTAGTACAGCATCAGCGCCAAGGGCTAACATTTTGAATACGTCTATACCTGACCTTATTCCTCCATCTGCTAAAATTGTTATTTTTCCTTTAACTTTATCAGCTATTTGCGGTAATACTTTGGCAACTCCTTGAGTATGGTCTAAAATTCTTCCTCCATGATTTGAAACAACAATAGCCTTAGCACCAACTTCTACAGCTATTTCAGCCTCTTCTACTGTCATTATTCCTTTAAAGATAAAAGGTAATTTTGTTGACTTAACTAACTCCTTTAATTCATCAACAGTTTTAGGTCCAACGGGCTGACCTTTTAAAGCCATTGTTACAAGACCAGCACCATCTATATCAACTCCAACTGCCATTGGATTAATTTCCTCTGCTAATCTTATTTTCTCAATAATTTTGCTGTTTTCTCTTGGTTTAATAATAGGAATACCTTTACCATTAACTTTCTTTATTCCTTCAATTCCAGTTATATACATGGAAGGATCTGCAGTATCGCCAGTCATAGCAACAGTTCCAGCTTCTAAACTTCCTTCCATAACAGCATCAACATATTCTTTTTCTGATAAAGCTCCTCCCATATTAAAACTGCTTCCTGTTATAGGTGCAGAAATAATAGGCATATCTAATTTCTCTCCAAATAGTTCGAAGGAGGAGTCAGGGTTTTTGCAGTTATGTATTGTTCTTAAAACTAGCTTAACTTTTTTTAACTCCTCTACATTACTTTTAAAAGAAGCTCCAGTACCAGCTCCTCCCATACCAGGAACTTCACCTGCACATGCTATTCCATTACATTCTGGACAGACTCTACAATAGCCTTTCATCTTCTCTCTAGCATTGCTATAAATTTCCTTTAGTTCCATATTAGTCCCCCCTTAATTTAACTCTAATAACTATATTTAATTATACTATAACTAATGCCCTTTTGACCAATTAAAAGGGGAATCTTTTAATCAACTATATTATATTTTCTTGCCTTATTAGCCACGGTCCTATGGGTTATACCTAAAGCTTTTCCTGCAGCATTAAAACTTTTGTACTTTTTTAAAGCTAATTTTATTATTTCTTTTTCATACTCTTCAAATTTTGCAAGCTCACCATTACTTTTAAAATTAACTAAGCCTGTATAACCTTTCTCTTTCTCACAAACTATTTCATATATATTGGTTATTTGGGTAGGCAAGTCAGTTACTTCTACAACATCTTTTTCACTTAAAACAATTAATCTTTCAATAATATTTTCAAGTTCTCTAACATTTCCAGGCCAATCATAATAATAAAGACACTTAATTGCTTCTTCACTTAATTTTATAGGTTCTTTATTTAACTTCTTTGAAATTTTTTTAATGAAATGGTCAATAAGTAAAGGAATATCTTCTCTTCTTTCTTGCAATGAAGGCAAGTATATCGGTATAACATTTAATCTATAGTATAAATCCTCTCGAAATTGCCCATTTTCTACCATTTCCTCTAAATTTCTATTAGTAGCTGCTATAATTCTTACATCTGTTTTTATAGTTTCTATTCCTCCAACCCTTTCAAACTCTTTTTCCTGTAAAACCCTTAGAAGTTTTACTTGCATATTAAGTGGTAAGTCACCAATCTCATCCAAAAAGATTGTACCGCCATTTGCTTGCTCAAACTTCCCAATTTTTCTCCTTACTGCTCCTGTAAAAGCACCTTCTTCATAACCAAAAAGCTCCGATTCTATTAAATTTGCAGGAATTGCTCCACAATTTATCTTAACAAAGGGTCCCTTTGATCTGCTACTATTATAATGTATAGCTTTTGATATAAGTTCCTTTCCTGTACCACTTTTACCTCTTATTAATACTGTTGATATACTCTTAGATGCTTTTTGTGCCATTAAAAGTACTTTCTTTATTCTTTCACTTTTCCCAACTATTTTGGTAAAATATCTTTCAAGCTTAATAGTTTCTTCAGACTCATTTGTTTCTCTGCTATCTATTAATTTATTTTTAGAATTTCTAAATAAAACAATAATACCTTTAAATTTATTTTCTAAAAATATTGGCCATGTAGTTACTTCTACACAGCCATGACTATTAGAATATACTAAAGTACCTTTAATACACTTTTTCCTAGTTAACGACTTTTTTATTAAATCATCGATCTTTGTTTTAAATATGTTCGCCCCTAATTCAATTTTTTTATCAAACCTAAATTTATTTGTAAAGGAAGTATTCATATATTCAATAAAGCCTGCTTCATTTATAATACAAATACCATCTTCTGAATGTTCAAACAGATAATAATCATCTTCACTGTATACTTTTTTTCCATTCTTTATTTTTATTATTTTCATAAATTTCCCCCACTTTAACACATATCTCTAGTAGCTACTACATCAACTCCTGTTCCTAGTACATTCCTTATAATCACTTCTCCTACCTCTACTGGTGCATTTACTTCAACTTTATTAATTTCCTTCATACATTCAGAAATTTTCTCTTTTGGTATAGGGTTATTCGTTTTAACGGGCAATCTACACAGATGTGCATTATTGACTTTAACTGTGGAAGTTACAATCCTAGTAGGATTTGTTACTTCTTTAATACCATATTCTTTACCCCTTTTACATTTGTTACCCTTTACTATATAACCTGATGGATCATTTTTATCTTCGATTACTTCAATATGGCAGCCAACTGGACAAACTATACAGATCATTTCTCTTTTTTCCATATTATGCCCCCTCCTTTACAATCTCAACTGTAATATCATCTAATTTCCCTTCTATTTTCTTTAGGTTAAGTTTAACTTTTTCCATTTCTCCGGGAGCTAAATGTCTTTTCTTCATTTCCTTTATAATATTTTCTCCAGATTTTACCCTCATCTTAACATTTGTATAAACATCCTTTACTCTCATGAACAATTCTAATGAATCTTCAACATTTTTAACTCTAACCATATGGGGAACTATATATCTAATTCCTTCACCTGGATTAGTTTTTATTGTATCTTTTTCTTCATACAATTCTCCTTTAACAAATTTAGAAGCATTATACCCAGCTCTTCTACTTTCTGCTGTAACATAATCAACTAAGTCATGAACATGAACAACATTACCACAAGCAAAAATACCTTTTACTGAAGTTTCCATAGATTCATTTACTATTGGTCCTCCAGTTACAGGGTCAATTTTCACATTAGCACTTCTTGATAATTCATTTTCTGGAATTAATCCAACAGATAATAATAAAGTATCACACTCATAGTACTTTTCCGTTCCAGAAATTGGTTTTCTATTTTCATCAACTTTTGCTATTGTAACACCTTTTAATCTATCTTTTCCTTCTATATCAATAACTGTATGATTTAAAAGTAAAGGAATATTGAAATCATCAAGACATTGTACTATATTTCTTGTTAATCCTGATGAATATGGCATAAGCTCTACTACAGCTTTTACTTCTGCACCTTCTAATGTAAGTCTTCTAGCCATAATTAGTCCTATGTCACCTGAACCTAAGATAACAGCTTTTTTACCAACCATATAACCTTCCATATTAATATACCTTTGTGCTGTCCCTGCAGTAAATATTCCTGCTGGTCTAGCACCTGGTATTTTTATTGCACCTCTTGTTCTTTCTCTACATCCCATTGCTAATACGATAGCTTTAGCTTTTATTGTCATAAATCCATCTTCTGTATTGATAGCACTTATATATCTATTTTCAGATATATCTAATACCATTGTATTTAGTTTATATTCAATATTTAATTCTTTTAACTCCTTAATAAATCTATCTGCATATTCAGGTCCTGTAAGCTCCTCTCCAAACTCATGAAGTCCAAAACCATTATGAATACATTGTTGTAATATACCACCTAATTCTCTATCCCTTTCAATTAAAAGTACACTATCTACACCATTTTTCTTTGCCGCTATTGCTGCAGCTAAACCTGCTGGTCCTCCACCTATAACAACAATATCATACTGAAGCAATACCTTCACCTCCAATTTATTCTTCAACAGAAGTTGCTATTAATTCTTTAGCACTTTTATTATCATAACCTTTATTAGTTTTGCCTGTTAAAATATAGGATCCTCTATTATCTTTTAATATTTCTTCCATGTCTTTACCTAATTCTCTAGCTAGAATTTCCATAACCCTTGGTTGACAGAATCCACCTTGACATCTACCTGAACCTGGTCTTACTCGCTTTTTAACTCCATCAACTGTAGTTGCTCCAACCTTTCTATGGATTGCATCAACTATTTCACCTTCAGTAATATGCTCACATCTACATATTATGCGTCCATATCTTGGATCTTTTTTAATAAGCTCATTTTTCTCTTCATCACTAAGTTCATTAAATCTTATAACCTTTTTTCTAGTTGGATTAAAATCTTCTTTTTCTTCAAATCCATCGTTTAAATCCTCTATAATCTCTACAACATGCTTAGCAATAGCAGGTGATGCTGATAATCCAGGTGATTTTATTCCTGCTACATTTATAAAACCTTTAGCAGTTTCTGATTCTCCTATTATAAAGTCACCCGTATCAGGTTCTGCCCTCAAGCCCGCAAAAGTCCTAATAACTTCATTAAATGGAATTTTATCTGATATTCTTCTTGCAGATTCTTGTACGAAGTTTAAGCCATCTGAAGTTGTTTCTGTACTATCTTTACTATTTAAGTCTAAATCTTCGGCATTTGGACCTATTAATGCGTTACCATGAACTGTAGGTGCAACAAGTACACCTTTCCCCATTTTTGTTGGACATTGAAAGATTACTTTATTAACAAAATCTCCAGCAGTCTTATCTAGTAAATAATATTCTCCTCTTCTTGGAATTATCTTAAAGCTTGGTTCTGCAACCATATTATTGATTTTGTCTGCATAAACCCCTGCACAGTTAACAACATATTTACTTTCTATTACCCCTTCTGTTATAAAAATCTTATAGCCATCATCTAGTTTTTCAATATTTAAAACCTCATTATTTAATTTTAATTCTACTCCATTCTCAACTGCATTTTCTGCAAGTGCTATTGCTAACTCCCAAGGACCTACAATACCTGCAGTCTTAGCATACAAAGCACCAACAACATTGTCACTTAAATTTGGCTCTAGTTTTTTTACCTGCTCTTTATTAATAATCTCCATTTTAGGTATACCATTTTTAATTCCTCTTTCGTATAGCTGTTTAACCGTTTTCATGTCTTCATCATCAAAGGCTACAACGAAAGAACCTATTCTTTTAAAAGGAACATCTAGTTCTTCACATACTTTATCAAACATTGGATTACCCATAGCATTAAATTTTGCCATGTTAGTTCCAGGTTTTGCATCATAACCAGCATGTACAATTGCGCTGTTGGCTTTAGTTGAACCGTTTGCAACATCATTGTCCTTTTCTATTAAGACTACTTTAAGTTTATATCTAGATAGTTCTCTAGCAATAAAAGTACCTGTAATTCCTGCACCTATAATAGCTACATCATACATTTATAGACCCCCTTTGTTATAAAAAAACCTTTTCATAGATTTAAAAAAGCCGCACTTAGCCATTACCTATCATTCCATAGGTTAGCTAGTGCGGCTCTCCATCTCTCAAGCCTTAAATATTTGATTTTATGAAAATTATATCATTTTTGTATTAATTTGTAAAGGTTTTCTTGGAGTGTATTTATTCGTCTTCAGATGCTGCTGCTTCTTCTGCAGCAAGTTCTTCTTTTTCTGTTAATTCCCATTTGCGAGCTCTATCAACTGCCCTCTTCCAGCCTTTATATAATTTTTCTTTTACTTTCTCATCCATTTCAGCTTCAAATGTTCTATCTACCTTCCATTTATTAGCAATCTCATTTTTATCTTTCCAGAAGCCTACAGCTAATCCAGCTAAGTAAGCTGCTCCTAAAGCAGTAGTTTCTGTTACCTCAGGTCTGTGTACTGGTACTCCTAGTATATCAGACTGGAATTGCATTAGGAAATTGTTTGCAACAGCTCCACCATCAACCTTTAATGCTTGTAAATCTATTCCTGAATCTTCTTGCATAGCTTCTAAAACATCTCTAGTTTGATATGCTATAGATTCTAATGCAGCTCTTATAATATGGTTTTTATTTGCTCCTCTTGTTAGACCTACAATTGTACCTCTTGCATACATATCCCAATATGGAGCTCCTAGTCCTACAAATGCAGGTACTACATATACTCCATTAGAATCTTCTACCTTTGTAGCAAAGTACTCACTGTCTTTTGCATCATGAATTATTTTTAATTCGTCTCTTAGCCATTGAACAACTGCACCTGCTATAAATATACTACCTTCTAATGCATATTCAACTTTACCATCTACACCCCAAGCAATTGTTGTAAGTAAGCCATTTTTAGACGGTACCATTTCTTCTCCTGTATTCATTAGCATAAAGCACCCAGTTCCATAAGTATTTTTAGCCATGCCAGGCTCATAACATGCTTGACCAAATAGTGCTGCCTGTTGGTCACCAGCTGCTCCTGCTATAGGAATTTTGGCTCCACCAAATGTTTTTTCATCTGTATATCCATAAACTTCACTTGAAGGTCTAACTTCTGGAAGCATTGAAGCTGGAATTCCAAGTTCCTCTAAAATCTTTTCGTCCCATTTTAATTCCTTAATATTATATAACATAGTCCTTGAAGCATTTGAATAATCTGTTACATGTACTTTACCTCTTGTTAAGTTCCAAATTAACCATGTATCAATATTACCAAATAATAATTCTCCCTTTTCAGCTTTTTCTCTTGCACCTTCTACATTATCTAATATCCATTTAATTTTAGTACCTGAGAAATAAGCATCTACAACAAGACCAGTATTTTCTTTTATATATTCCTCTAGACCTCTTTCTCTTAATTCATCACATATATCAGCAGTTCTTCTACATTGCCAAACTATAGCATTATATATTGGTTTTCCTGTATTTTTGTCCCAAACTACTGTTGTCTCTCTCTGATTTGTTATACCTATAGCTGCTACTTCATCAGGTCTAACACCAGCATACTCTAGGACTTCTCTAGCAACCCCACTTTGGGTTCCCCATATTTCCATAGGATCATGTTCTACCCAACCTGCTTTTGGATATATTTGAGTAAACTCTTTTTGGGCAACTTTTACAATTTTACCTTCACGATCAAACAATATTGCTCTTGAACTAGTAGTACCTTGGTCTAAGGCTAAAACATATTTTTTCTCCATAATTCTCCCCCCCTGTTTTTACTTATATTTCTATTATAAATAATTTGTCAAGTAAATTTCTAGAATATTATAAGAAAGTTGATAAAATGAAGCCACCTAATGTTCCTCCAATTATAGCAGAGATTATATTAGGTACTGCTTTACCAAAACTATCGCCTGATACCACAGAAGCTGCTAATAGACCAGAAGCTGCTCCAAAAGCTTGATCAACCCAAGCTCCTCCTGATTGATAAATCAAACCTACACCATGGGTTAAAGTCCATGTAGTACCAACTATGAAACCGGCTGCCATCCAGCCACCTATAGGACCCCAGTTTTCTACCATTTTATCCCATAATAATCTTATTAAAAATGGGAAAATAAATCCACCTGCAAAAGTTGATATCATTAAAGGAAATGACATAATTTAACCTCCTTCCATTATTCTATTAATAGATTATGCAGTTTCAGTTGATTCTTCTTCTTCCGCATTTTTTTGTGCTAGATACTGCTGTAATTTTGCAGCTGCAACTCCTCCAACTACACCACCTAATAATACAACTATTAAAGTTGGCATTGATTCAGCTGCTGCACTTCCACCTTTCATAAAAACGTCTCTCATAAAACCAGCTACTCCTATACCTAATGCCATGTCTACCCAAGCACCATCATTATTATGAATACCTACATAGTGATTTAAGTACCACATAGTTCCTATAATGATTAATCCTGCAAACCAGCCTCCTCCAATGCCATGGGCTTCAACAAAAGCTCCCCAAACACTCATAACAAACATACCTGCAATTGCTGTCCCTAAAATAGTACCTAGATGTTTCATAAAATTACACCTCCTTAATATTTAAATTAACTTTAATAATATAAATTTGTAAATATTAATATGCAAAATTGATGCCAATAATCTTTTTTGAATTTACTGAATATTTTATTATTTATCTTTTATAGTTGTTGATATTTTTTTATAACATTGTCCTAATTTATAAACTAAGTTGATAAAAATTATCAAGATTAACTATTAATTTTTATTAACCTCTTACTTTCTTCAGCTGATTCTTTTATTTTTTCTAAATCACTTCCAAGTGAAGCTTCTACTGCTGCAGCAACACTGCCTTCAACTACAGGAGCATCAGCAATTATAACTTTATTTTTAATATCTTCATCTAGAAGGTCAATGGCCATTTCTGTACTTAAAATGGCACTTCCTAAATCAGCAAGTACTATTACACCATCACCATCATTTGCTTTTTTTATAGCCTCTAATATTTTGGTTGCATCTGTTCCAATCCTTCCGTCACTTGTTCCTCCAGCAGGGATAATCTTGACATTACTTTGAACCATTTGCCTTGAAAGTTCAACAATGCCTTCTGCAATTTTACTACTGTGAGAAACAATAACTATTCCTACCATTTTAGACCTCCTGTGTTTCTAAAAACTTAATTATCTCTCTCATATATGCCGGTAAATCCTTGGGTGTTCTAGATGTTATAAGATTCCTATCGACAACTACTTCTCTATCAATATATTCTGCCCCTGCATTCTTAATATCATCTATTATTGCATTTACACATGTCATCTTATATCCATCTAATACTTTAGCTGAAATAAATACCCAGCCTCCATGACAAATTGTAGCAAGGAGCTTATTTTTTTCCCAGAAGTTCCTAACTAATTTAGTAACACTTTTATATCTTCTCAATTTATCAGGAGCCCAACCTCCAGGTACTAGGATACCATCAAAGTCATCTTCTGATATTTCTTCTACAGTTTTATCAACAGTAACACTTAATCCATATTTTCCTTTATAAGTACTCTTACTACCACTTCCTGCAATAATCACTTCACAGCCTTCTTCCCGTAACCTTATAACAGGATACCATAGCTCTAAGTCTTCAAATCCTTCTTCAGCCAACATAACAACCCTTTTTCCTTTTAGTTTCATAATTATTTAGCCTCCTTTAGTGTATCGTAAATAGCTTTTAACATAAGATAACTAGATGTAGCCCCTGGGTCTTGATGCCCTATACTTCTTTCACCTAAATAGCTTGCTCTGCCTTTTTTAGCTGCAATTTTTTTTGTATATTCTACACCCTCATATGCTGCTTTCTGTCCTTTATCAAAGGCTTCAATTATTGTTTCATTATTTTCTATTGATTTTTTTAATTCTTCATAGGCAGGTATCAATGCATCTAGCATTGTTTTGTCTCCTTTGTTTGCTTTTCCCCTCATCTTAATCCCCATAATTGCTTCCTCAAACATCTTCACAATATCATCTTTATTTATTTCTTTTTTATCTGAAACTACTGATGCGGCCTTTAAAAAGGCTGTACCATATAGGGGACCTGAGGCACCGCCTACAGTTGAAACAAGGGTCATTGCTACTGTTTTTAAAATTGTTCCGCAATCCTTGTCTTTAACTGCATGAAGTTTTTCCTGTACCATCTTAAAGCCTTTATCCATGTTTATACCATGGTCAGAATCACCTATTTTAGCATCTAATTCAGTTAGATATTCTTTATTCTCATGAATTGTGGTTGCAATATTATCTATAATTTTTATCATTAATTCTGTGCTTTTCAATCTAATTCTCCTTTCACTCTGTACTCACAGAATAGAGTATTAATCTACTCTATTCCTCAAACTGCTTAAAAGCTATAGTATCAGCTTTGGCACTAAGTAGTTCTTTTAATTCATCATCTAGTTTAAGTATTGAAACTGAACATCCTGCCATTTCAAGAGAAGTCATGAAATTTCCAACAAAAGTCTTATAAACTTTAATTCCTTTTTCTTGTAAAATATCCTTAACCTTTCTATTAACAATGTAAAGTTCCATTAAAGGTGTTCCACCTAAACCATTTACCATTACTGCTACTTCATCCTTTTCATTTACTTCAATATCATTAAATATTTTTTCTAGTAGATGTTCAGTAATTTCATCTGCTGTTTTAATCTTATCTCTATGTGTTCCAGGTTCTCCGTGAATTCCTAACCCAACTTCCATCTCATCTTCAGCTAATTCAAAGCTTGGCTTTCCAGCAGCTGGAACAGTACAGGGTGTTAGAGACATTCCCATTGTTCTAACATTATTTATTACTTTTTCAGCAATTCTCTTTACTTCTTTAAGCTCTAACCCCTTATCTGCTGCAGCACCTGCTATTTTGTGTACAAATACAGTTCCTGCTATTCCCCTTCTACCTGTTGTATATGTACTGTTTTCTACAGCAACGTCATCATTTACAATAACACTATCAACTTTTATTCCCTCCATTTCTGCCATTTCTGCTGCCATTTCAAAGTTCATTACATCTCCAGTATAGTTTTTTATAACTAGTAAAACTCCACTTCCCCCATCTACAGCCTTAATTGCTTCAAAAACTTGATCTGGTGTTGGTGATGTAAATACTTCTCCAGCAACTGCAGCATCAAGCATACCTTTACCTACATATCCTCCGTGTGATGGTTCATGACCACTACCTCCACCACTTACCAAGGCTACTTTTCCTTTAACAGGTGCATCAGCCCTTACTAAAACATTAAATCCTTCTAACCTTTTTACATACTCTGGATGAGCATTAACTATACCCTCAAGCATCTCTTCAACAACACTTTCCGGGTTGTTAATAATTTTTTTCATTAATTCCCTCTCCCCTCTTTTTTAATTATTTAATCTTACAAAAGATAAAATTTAGATTAGCTTATATGAATTGAAATTTTAGATATGAAACTTATAATTTGAAAAGCCTGTCTATAGGTATATATATGAAACCTTTTATAAAGTTAGTACTAATAAATATTTTAAAATAAAAAACTATCTAAATTTACTTAATTAATACATGCAAAATTCATACCATTATATTTTCTGGTGAATTGTACGAATTTTCTGATCATTATACTTTCCCTATGATATTTTTTATCAATAAAAAAAATATTTAATTTTTTATTGATAAAAAATATCAACAAAAAATTGATGGATTACAATCCATCAATTTTTATCTATAATTCTCTCCTTTTAACCCTTTCTATAAGGTGTTCTACTTTTTTCTTAATTATATCCCTTGTTTTTCTAAAATCCTCTATTGGTCCACCAGAAGGGTCTTCAAGTCCCCAATCTTCTTTATGATTACATGGCATATAAGGACAGCTGACACCACATCCCATAGTTACTAGAATATCAATGTCCTGTGGTATTTCTGTTAAAAGTTTAGGATAGTGATCACTCATATCTATGCCAGCTTCTTCCATAACTTGGACAGCTTTTGGTTTTACTTCTGGATACTCTTCAGTGCCTGCTGAATATACTTCTAAAACATCTTTGCCTAAATGTTTAGCCCATGCTTCAGCCATTTGTGAACGACAGGAATTATGGACACATACAAAAGCTACTTTCTTTTTCATCTTTATCCTCCTTGGTTGATAGTATTTTTTATACATCTCTTTTCACTTTATTACAAATACAGTCTTCTTTATGATTTGATATTTTATTTATATAATTTGATAGGTCAATAAATGAACTTTTATTTAAAGAATAAATAGTCCATTTTCCATTTTTTCTACTCTTGACTAATCCAGCTTGTTCTAAAATTTTCATATGATGAGATATTGTAGGCTGAGTAAGCTTTAAGCCTTCAAGTATATCATATGCACATAGCTCACCACATGAAAGCATATCTATTATAAGTAATCTATTTTTATCAGACAGTGCCTTAAAAATTTGTATCTTATCTTCCATTTTTACACTCCCTATTAATTACATATAGATATATATAAATGTGTCTATATATATAATAATTTTATTTATTTTATTTGTCAACTTTTTTATCAATTATACATACCAAACTTTCTCTGTACTGGTTGATATACCTATAGCTCCTGCATTTAAGCTATTAATTACATCTTCCTTTTCTTTTATTAGACCACCAGTAATAATAGGAATTCTCGTTTTTTCATGTACTAAACTAGTTATTTTAGGCATTATTCCTGGCAATATCTCTATTGCATCAGGCTTAGTAGAAATAATAGACTCAACTCCAGTTTCCAGTGATAATGAATCTAATATAAAAAGCCTTTGTATTGTGAAAATACCTTGTTCTTTAGCATATTTTACAAGATTAGACTTAGTAGTAATTATACCGTCTGGTTTAATATTACTTCCTATGTATTTTATAGCTGAAACATCCTTTGAAAGGCCTCCCATTAAGTCTAGATGTACATATATACTCATATCTGAATTTTTTACCTTCTCTACAATGCCTTTAAGATTCATTATGTTACCTGTTAATAAAAATATTATTTCACAGGGTGATTTAATAGCCTTATCAAGCTTATCTAAGCTATTTACTGCTGCTATTATAGGATTATTCTGAACCATAGAATAAAAATTTTTATTCAAAGTTAATCCCCCTTTAAATTTATAAAATATTATAATACTCTCCTTTTACTATAACAATAGTAATACCTCTTATTAATATACTTATTATTTATTAACAAATAAAAACCCCCATTTTAATAGGGGGTTAATTTTATTCATCAATTAATTTCTTAATATGTTTTTTTACTATATCTTTAGGTATAATATCTAGAATAGTCCATGTTAGACAATTTTCACAATAACCTACTATATATACGCCTTTCTCTCCAACCTTAACCTTTCTTTTATCTTCCCTATTTTCTATATTATATCCACAGGTTTTACAATACCACTCCATTATAGACCTTCCCTTATATTGTTATGTTACTTGCTTGGAAAAAATTCTTTATTAAAGATAAATTCCTTGTTCATATTAACTCCATTTAAATTATCTATTTTTTCACCTTCTACTTTAAAAACAACATTTTCATTTCCTTCTAAGATAGTTAAAGTATTTGTTATTGCAGCTAAAGATATTTTAGTAGATTCTTTATTATTATCCATATTTTCTATAAATTCTTTTGAAAAGTCAACAAAAACTGTGCCATCTTCTTTCTCAACATTTAAAATCTTAGTTCCTTCAGGTATAGGACTAACTAAGTCTTGAAACTCACCATAAGAAATTAATTGATCTAAAACAAATTCTTCAAAACTCTTTTCATTTAATATAGGGTCATTTGATTTAACAGTAAATTTCTCAGCAAAAATAAATGGTACTGATTTATTTTTTAAGTATAAAACATATTCTATATCTTCCACTTCTTGACTTTCTTTATCCTTATCTTCTTTATTTTCCGTTTCTTGAATATCTTCTTCATTAGTTATTTCCTCATTTTTGAAATCTCCGTTTTCATTATTTTTTGAACAACCTACACCTACTGATAAAAACATAACTAATATCAATAATATAGAAATTATTCTTTTCATTTTATTCATCCCCTTTTTTGTTTACCATATTAAAATTTTCCTCAGTAAATACTTTTATACCATTTTTAATAAGCAAATCAGCAGTAATACCATTTCCCTTCTTTAGTTTACCTGAAAAGGTTCCATCATATATAAATCCACAACCACAAGAAGGACTTCTAGCTTTAAGTATTGCAGTTTTTGCATCAACAGCTTTTGCTATTTTTAATGTTTCCTTAGCTCCCCTAATGAAATTAGAGGTAACATCCCTCCCCTCTTTATTTATAACCTTAAGTTCACCTTCTTTGTTTTCAATGATTTCACTAGGCAGCCTTGGAGTAGTAAGTCCCCCTAATTGTTCTGGACAGACTAAGATAGCTTTGCCTTCTTTTACTAATTCATATACTTTTTTATCTAAATTGGCTTTACCATCATATCTACAATTTACTCCAGCCAAACATGAACTTACTATATACATTTATACACCTCACTTTAATTCAACTACAGTAACACCTGATCCACCTTCACCATATTTACCTAATCTATGTTTTTTAACATGTTTGTGTTTCTTTAGTAATTGTCTTATTCCTTCCCTTAAAACCCCTGTTCCTTTACCATGTATAATTGTCACTTGATTTAACCCAGCAATATATGCATCATCTAAGTATTTATCAACTTCTAACATTGCTTCCTCTAAAGCTTTTCCTCTTATATCAAGTTCTTGCTTAATTGATTTAGTTTTGTGTCTAATAATCTTTTTAGTTCCAATTTCAACTTTCTTTTCCTCACTATTTGACTTTTCTAGATTAGATATGTGAACATTTATTTTCATTATACCTACTTGTACCGTTAAATTGCCATCTTCATCCGGTTCTGTCATAACAGAACCTGTTTGATTTAAATTTAATACCTTAACTGTATCTCCAGGTTTAAGATTTTTCGGTGGTTTTTTACTTTTCCTATGAAGAATGTTTTCGGCTAATTCTCCCTCAATATTATCAAGCTTTGATTTTAATTTGTTTTTAGCCTCTTCAATTTTTCTATTCTTATCCTTCTCTATGCTAGTTGATATCTTTCTTAAATTTTTTATTATTTTATCCGATTCTTCCTTAGCCTCTTTTAATATTTTCTTTGCCTCTTCTTTTGCTTCCCTAATTATTCTCTCCCTTTGTTTATCTATTTTCGATTTCTTCTTAGCTAATTCCTCTTTTAATCTTTTTATTTCTGATTTTAATTTTTCAGTTTCTTCTCTATTTTGCTCTACTTTTCTTCTATCCTTTTCAATACTAGCTAATACATCTTCAAATTGTATATTTTCTCTAGATATAAATTCTTTTGATTTCTCAATTATAAAATCCTGCAATCCAAGTCTTTTAGATATCTCAAATGCATTAGACTTCCCAGGAACACCTATTAGTAATCTATATGTTGGACTTAAAGTTTCAACATCAAATTCAACAGATGCATTTTCTATCTCTTCATTAGTTAAAGCATAAAGTTTAAGTTCACTGTAATGGGTCGTAGCTATAGTTCTTACTTCTTTTTCGTGAAGATAATCTAATATTGCCATTGCTAAAGCTGCCCCTTCTGTAGGGTCTGTTCCAGCTCCTAGTTCATCAAATAAAACGAGACTATTGTCATCAATTGATTTTAATATATCTATTATATTAGTCATATGAGAAGAAAATGTACTTAGACTCTGTTCAATACTCTGTTCATCACCAATATCTGCAAATATATTATTAAATACAGCTATCTCTGAACCACTATTAACTGGTAGCTGTAACCCAGATTGTGCCATTAATGTTAATAGTCCTACAGTCTTTAAAGTAACAGTTTTCCCACCAGTGTTAGGTCCAGTTATAACAAGGGTCTTAAATTTTTTACCTAAATAAATGTCAATAGGCACTACTACCTCTGGATCTAATAAAGGATGTCTAGCCTTTTTTATATTAATATATCCTTTATTATTTAATACAGGCTTTGTCCCATTCATACTCAAGGAAAGCTTTGCTTTAGCAAAAATAAAGTCTAACTTCCCTAATATCTTTTGATTTTCCCTTAAGCTTTCTTCTACTTCAGCTACCATTTCTGTAAGTTCTGAAAGTATTCTTTCGATTTCTTTTTGTTCTTTTATTTTTAGCTCTTTTAATTGATTATTTAATTCAACTACTGCCATAGGTTCTATAAAAAGTGTAGCTCCACTAGCTGATTGGTCATGAACAAGTCCCGGGAAATTACCTTTAAATTCTTGCTTTACAGGTACAACATATCTTCCTTCTCTTATTGTAATAATTGATTCTTGTAAATATTTTCTATATTTAGATGAATTAACTATAGAATTGAGTTTATCTCTAACTTCTTGATTCTTATTACCTATTTGTCTTCTTATATTTCTTAAAGTAGAACTTGCATTATCTGATATTTCTTCATCACTTATTATTGAATTAAAAATTCTATCTTCAATTTCTCTATATACTTTTAATTGGGAAATCAAACCTTTAATGTTTGGATAGCTTTCATCTTCGTTTTTATCTTTATCCTTTTTCATAAAATTTCTTAAGTTTCTAGCGGCTCTTAAAGTATCAGCTACCTTTAGTAATTCTCCTGGACTTAAAGCTGAACCAATTGCAGCTTTTTTAAGTTCAAATGAAATGTCATGTATTCCCCCAAGTGGTGGTCTACCTCTTCTGATAATTAATTTAACTGCTTCGTCAGTTTCTTGTTGCTCCACTTGTACTTTATTAATATTAGATATAGGCCTAAGATTTGTTGCTAGGTCTTTACCTAAAGAAGATTCTGCCTTTTGAACTAACATATTTATTATTTTCCCAAATTCCAATACGTTTAATGTTTTATCATTCAAAATATCACCTGCTTTATCTTAGTTTCTAATATTTTTAATTATAAAACTCCTCTAAAATAATGTCCTTTTGTTATATTGTTTTCCTTTTTAAATGACTTAATAAAATTATTTACTTCATCAAAAGTAGTCTTTCCTTTAGCATATTCAAAATAAATTTTTTGAATATCTCCTATTTTTTCTTTTTCTGATGTAAAGTCTAATCTAATGAAATCTACTCCTTTATCAAATATTTCATATAAATGTTCTAAAACCATTAATGGATAACTGTTATAAATAATAGTATAATTTTCTCTCCTTGTTATTTCAAATATTTTTCCCTTTCTGTCTACAATGCCATAACCAGTTTTGAATTTACAATCTACGCAATTATTATCAGACTTACATTTCTTTAAAAGGGTTAAAGGACAGTATTTAGTTATCATTACTGGTAGATATCCATATCCAATGACCTCAGATTCTAATTTAATTGTATCACAAATCCCTTTTATTTGATTTAATTTCAATTCAGGTGATAGTGTTAAACTATTTACACCATATTTTTTAAGTGCATTTGCTGTATAACTATTAAATATATTCATTCCAAAATCACAATGTATATTAAGATTAAATCTATCTTTTATGAATTTAAGCGCTCCTCCATTTGAAACACTAATTCCATTTAAGCTTGAAAAGTCGATTTTTTTAAGCTTTTTCTCTAATTTTGAAAAGTCACTATTATACATGATCTTTTCTGTATTTAAATATATTTCCTTTCCATGTTTCTTAGCCTCTTTAATATGGTCAGCTACACCTTCAAAGTAACTAAAATATAATCTATCTAATTTATTTAGGTCTATTAATTTAAATTGTTCTGGTTTGTCAATTTTTACACTTATTTTATTACTTTTTTTTCTTTTATTATTTTTTTCTAGCTTCAAATAGTTCCTTAAATTATCATTTTTTATTTGAATTCTTTTATGTTTATTACATCGTTTTTCATTTAATTCTTTAATTCCCCTTCTTCGTAATTTATTAAGAATACTTAATGATATCATGGAGCCTTCTTCAAGTTGAATTTCTATATCATTAGGGTAATATGGAGTATTACCAAGCTTACATAACTGTCTTTTTACTTTATCTTCATTCAAAGTAACATTTCTTCCTATTTCAACTAATTTTTCACTCTCTAAGTTAACATAGTTTCCATCATTATCCCATATATACAACTGGATTGGTTGATTAATAGATAATTTAACAGCCATATTTATTGGAATTTTTATTTTGTTTTCTTCATTTACGTATGAATCTTTAGCTTTTTTTAATAAGTCTACATCAGAAGTTTTAAATACTTTTGAGTCGCATTTTATATTTTTAGGTTTCTTTATTTTTATTTTTTGCCCTTTCTTTCCATAGTCTACTTTTTTACCTTTATAATAGATAATATCTACTATTGTTCCAGTTTCTGAACCATCTTCATTAATAAAAACAATTCCATCACCTTTATTAAGTGGTTCTTTAAGATATATATCTACTAAATTTTTATCTATATTTGTTACATCCCCTATATACACTCCCTTATTACTTGGTTTATTAAGTGATATTATAGAATCTCCATAATGACCTAAAATATATCCCTTAGTAAAGTCTCTATTAAAAATTTGTAGTATTTCTTTTCTATCTTTTTCAGTAATGTTACTTCTTGAATTATAAAATAAATAGTCTAATGCCTTTCTGTACTTATTTGTAATAACAGCTACATATTCTGGTCTTTTCATTCTCCCTTCTATTTTCAGTGAACTAATCCCTGCTTTAACTATTTCATCTAAATAGTCAATTGTATTTAAATCTTTAGGACTTAAAAGATATTTTTCTTTAAGATTATTAATAATTTTATTGTCTTTTAGATCTACAAGTGAATAAGGCATCCTACAGGGCTGAGCACATCTGCCCCTATTACCACTTCTACCTCCAATTATACTACTTAATAAACACTGACCAGAGAAACTTACACATAAAGCACCATGAATAAATCCCTCTAGTTCCATTTCTGTATTATTTTTTATAAAATTTATTTCATTAGTTGAAAGTTCTCTAGCTAATACAACCCTATTAAAACCAAAATCTTCAAGAAACTTAACTCCCATATAATTTACTGTTGTCATTTGAGTACTACCATGAACCTCTAGGTCAGGAAATAAATCCTTAACCGCAACAGCTAAACCTAAATCTTGTACTATAATGCCATCAACATCTATATTGTAAAGATAACTTATATAATCTAAGGCTTCTTCCATTTCAGAATTATCTAATAAAATGTTTACTGTAACATAAACTTTTACGTTTTTTATATGAGCATACTCAAGTGCTTCTTTTAACTCTTTATAATCAAAGTTAGACGCATATTTCCTCGCATTAAATAACTTTCCACCTAAATATATAGCGTCTGCACCATTCTCTACTGCTGCATAAAATGCTTCAGTACTTCCAGCAGGTGCTAATAACTCTATATTTCTATTCATAATATTTCAGCTCCTTATAATTACTTGAAATTTAAAACACAAAAATAAAAGAGTAGCCACCTACTCTTTTTTCTTTAGATCTCTAACTTCTTTTATGAGATTGTTAAGTGTAATATTTAGTCTATCTATTTCACTTTTTAGGTCAGAAAATTTTTTATCTAAATATTGGGGTTGGTCTCCATCCTTATAGATACCTAAGTCTTTCCTTTTTATTGGTTCTTCTGAATCTTTAAGTATTACACTAAATTTTCCACAAGCCTCTATAACTGCTTTTTCAATATCATTATGGTCATCAATCCCTTGTTTCCTAAGCTCTTGCCTTAGATCATACAGATTAAATTTTTCCTTCTCTAAATTTTTTTTGAGAACTTTTCCATCCTTTATCAAATAAGTAGGTTTTCCCTGTATTACTTTTCCTATTTTTCTATTTTTAATTGAAATATAAGAAAGGATTAATTCAAGTGCTGCTAATACAAATAAAATTAAAACTCCATCATGAAAAGGTACTTTTTTTTCCAATGCTACAGAACTCATAATATGACCTATTCCAGTCATTAAAACAAAATCAAAGGCTCCAAGTTCTCCTATAGATCTTTTCCCCATTAATCTAACAACTAGTAATGCAATAAAATATCCACCAATTGCTCTTAATGCATAAATAGGATCTTCTATTAAATGATTATGCATTTTAACCTTCCTTCCATAAAGTCATTTATATATATTGTGTGTAAGGAAGGTAGTTTTATACTGAAGTTAAGAGTTAGTGTCATCAAATGTTTTTAAAAATTCATCTAATTCTTTTTTAGTCTGAACTAATTCAAGTTGGTTTTCAAATAACTTGTTTTGTAATTGATTAATAATTTCTTGTGCTTTTTCTAGTTCTTCTTCTTTAATTTCGGCTATCTGCTTATATTTTTCAACTTCCTCCGTAAGTTTTTCATTTTCTTTTTTAAATTGAGTCGCTTCTTCTTTTAGCATATCATATTCTGCTTTTAATATTTCTATCTCTTCTTCATCATTTTCTATCTTCCTTTTTACATTTTCTAGTTCTTTTATTTCCTTATGTAACGTATCTAGTTCTATATAAGTTCTATGGTACTGGTCTGCTATATTAAAAGCAGTTAAAATTGCTGCCATAGATTCACTAAGTTTTTCATTTTTTTCTAAAACTTCGTTCATTTTATTATCTACGTATTTAGCTATTTCCTTTATATACTCTTCAGATTCCTCTCCTACTACTGTATATTCTTTGCCATTTATGTTAACTACAACTTTTTTTCTTTGAGCCATAGTTATATCCTCTCCTTCAACAAGTAACTTATATTACATATTCTTTTTTATAATTATTTTTTCCTGCAAAAAAAAGAAAAGAATCTACTATAAAATATCACAGGCTAAACCCAGATATATTATAGCAGATTCTTTTGTACATTTTAATTTTAATACTAATTTTCTATTATCTCAAGGATGCACCTAGGTTATCTTCCAATTTTTTAATTATTTTTTCATGAATTTCATTTACTTCTTTATCTCTTAAAGTCTTTTCATGTGACCTATAAGTTATAGAATATGCTACACTCTTCTTACCCTCTGGAATTTGCTCTCCAGTATAAATATCAAATAACTTAGCATCCTCAACTAATCCTTTTCCATTTTCCCATATAATCTGTTCGATTTCCTTAACCATTAATTCCTTGTCAACAACAACAGCTATATCCCTTGTTATAGCCGGGTACTTTGGTAATGGTTTGTATTCCCTCTTTAGATTAGCTAAGTATGCAACTATTTCTAAGTCAATTTCTGCTACATAAATTCTCTCATCAATTCCATAGTTTTCTAATACATCTGGATGAATTTCACCAACGACACCTAGTACGTTATTGCCATAGACTATACTTGCAGTTCTTCCTGGATGGAAAGTATTATAGTTTTCTTCTCTTATATATTCATGGTTATTTATTCCTAATTTATTTAATACTGATTCTAATACACCTTTTATATCAAAAAAATCTGATGAACCATACATTCCTATACATAAAGTTTTTATTTCATAGGGTAAACTCTTTACAGGAACACTCTTAGGAATAAAAATATTTCCTATTTCATAAGCCCAAGCTTTAGATATACCATAGTTATAGTTTCTACTTAAAACATCTAGCATGTTTGGTATTAAAGTTGTTCTCATCACACTGTAATCTTCACCTAGTGGATTCATTATTTCCACACAGTTTCTCTTAATACTATGTTCTGGTAAATTAATTTTATCATATGCCTTTGGACTTATAAATGAATAAGTAGTGATTTCATTTAATCCCATACCAGTTAAAGTAGTCTTTATTAAATCTTCAATTTTTCTTTCTCTAGATTTTTCCCCTCTTGTTAATGTACCTGTCAATGGTTTTTTTTCAATTATGTGGAACCCATAGATTCTACCAACTTCTTCAATTAAGTCAGCTTCAATCTCAACATCTTGTCTAAATGTAGGTACCTTAACATGAATTTTATTTTCTATTTTTTCAGCCTTAAGTTCTAAGTTATTGAGTATTTCTATCATTTTTTCTGTATCAATTTCTACTCCTAAAAGTTTATTAACCCTTTTAGGTCTTAAAGTTACTTCATGGACTTTTTTAGGTTCGTTGTTTATATCAATATATCCCTTTACAACTTTTCCTGCTCCTATCTCTTCAATTAACTGACATACTCTATTACATGCCTTATCTGCTAGATTAGGGTCTAAATCTTTTTCAAATCTTGAAGATGCTTCTGTTCTTAAACCAACTTTTCTAGACGTTAACCTTACATTTCTTCCATTAAAATTAGCCGATTCAATCAATATTGTTTTTGTTTCTCTTGTTACTTCACTATTTGCTCCTCCCATTACTCCAGCAATAGCTACAGGCTTTTTACCATCAGCAATTACTAACATTGTTTCATCTAACTTTCTTTCTTCATCATCTAACGTTATTATCTTTTCTCCATCTTTTGCTCTTCTTACAATAATTTTATTTTCTTCAATTTTATCTAAATCAAATGCATGTAAAGGCTGACCTAATTCAAGCATTACATAATTTGTAATATCTACTATATTATTAATTGGTCTTAGTCCTGCTTCTATAAGCTTCATTTGAAGCCATAACGGAGATGGCCCTACTTTAATGTCCTTAATTACTCTTCCATAATATCTTCTGCACAATTTATCATCTTCAACTTCAATTCCATATAGATAATCTTTTATATCATCAGTTTCATCCTTTATTGTTATTTCTGGATAACTTAATTTTTTCCCTAAAGTAGCAGCTGTTTCTCTGGCCATTCCAATAATACTTAGACAGTCCGGTCTATTAGGAGTAATTTCAAATTCTATTATTTCTCCTTTAAGCCCTAGAACTTCTTTGATATCTTTTCCCAATTGGTATTCTTTATCTAATATATATATACCATCTTTAAATTCCTTAGGTATTAAATCTTCATCAATACCTAGTTCTTGTAAAGAACATAACATTCCATATGACTCTATACCTCTAAGTTTTGTTTTCTTTATTTTTAATCCTATAGGTAATTTAGCTCCAACTAATGCTACTGGTACATAATCACCTTCTTTTATATTTTTTGCACCAGTTACTATTTGAAGTTGTTCATTTCCAACATCAACTGTTGTAACTACTAATTTATCTGCATTAGGATGTTCTTCAATTTTAACTATTTTTCCTACAACAACCTTCTCAACACCTTCATCAACATATTTTATTGATTCAACATGAGAACCAGACATAGTTAATCTATCGGCCAATTCTTTAGTATCTATATCAATATTTACATAATCTTTTAACCATTTTACTGGTACTAACATATCTTACCCTCCCGTTTATTTTTTCTAGTATTTAATTATTTAAAATTGCTCTAAGAATCTCATGTCATTTTCAAATAACAGTCTTATGTTATCTATTCCATATTTAACCATTGCAATTCTATCTACTCCTAATCCAAAAGCAAATCCGCTATAAACCTCTGGGTCAATTCCACAGTTTTTAAGTACTTTAGGATGAACCATACCACACCCTAATATTTCCATACTCCATCCAGTACCATTACAAACTTCACAGCCTTTTCCTCTACACTCTAAGCAAGATACATCCACCTCAGCACTAGGTTCTGTAAAAGGAAAATAATGAGGTCTAAATCTAGTTTTGATGTCATCTCCAAATATTTCTTTAACAAACTTATCGATAGTGTCCTTTAAATTAGCCATTGTAACATTTTTATCAACAACTAAACCTTCTAACTGGTGAAACATTGGTGAATGAGTATCATCTACATCATCAAATCTAAAGGTTCTACCTGCAGAAACAATCTTTAGAGGTGGTTTTAATTTTTTCATTGCCCTTATTTGTACAGGTGAAGTATGAGTTCTAAGAAGTATATTATCTGTTATATAAAATGTATCTGATGGGTCTCTAGAAGGATGATTCTCAGGCGAATTTAAAGCATCAAAATTATTATGGACAGTTTCTACTTCTGGACCTTCAACTACACTAAATCCCATATTCATAAATATACCTTCTAATTCTTCAATCATTTTTAGTAATGGATGCCTGTGTCCTACTCTTTTTTCCTTAGCTGGCATAGAAATATCTATTCTTTCAGAAACTAATCTCTCTCTTTTTATTTTTTCCTTTATTTCTTCTTTGACTTCTGTCAGTTTATTTTCAATCGTCTCCCTTATTTCATTTGCCATTTTCCCGACAATGGGTCTTTCCTCTTTAGATAAATCTTTCATTCCTCTTAATATTTGAGTTAGTTCACCTTTTTTTCCTAAAATACTAATCCTTATTTCTTCTAATTCATCCAATGTTGAACTATTCTCAATTTTTTCTATAGCTTTTTTTCTAATAGCTTCTAGCTTTTCTTTCATTAGAAACTCTCCTTTCTTTTTATGATGAAATCCATTTTGATATAAGTATTACTAGTATGTAAATAATACTTGCAAATAATGAATTTTTTGCAATTGTTTTAGTACTTTGCATTGTTTTAGCGTTTTTCCTTAAAAGATTTAAAATATAGCTCATAGCAAAAAATACTAAATAAAAACTAATGAAACTAATTATATACTCCACATTTCACCCTCCTAAAAACAAAACAAACCTCCATCCCAAAGGGACGGAGGTTCCCGCGGTACCACCCTTAATAGTTTGGTATAGATTATGTAATATACCAAACCTCTTGATTAGAATAACGGCAAAGCCGGCATAAGTCTACTACTATTTCGACTTAGCAGTTCAGGAGCGAACTTCAGCATCTTCTGACCTAGAAGTGCTTCCAGCCCATGGCACTTCCTCTCTTTAGGTCTCCAATACCTACTCCTCTCCATCATCACTTTTATATATTATTCAGTTAACAGGCTTTTATACACCAAATATGCATTTATTGACCCTGTTAATTCAAATAATTTCCAAAACAACGCAGCATTTAACATTTATATAATACACCCCTCTAAGGTCATCTTATTTAAAATTATAGCATGGCGAAGGATGTATTACAAGAAATATACAAAAAATTTTAAATATTTCAAATTTCCATTCTTTGTCTTCTAGCTTCATACATTGTAATCCCAAAGGCCATTGCTGCATTTAATGATTCTGCCTTTCCTACCATGGGTATTTTAATAATTTCAGTTGAAGCTCTTAAAATCTCATCACTAACACCTGATGCTTCATTTCCAACTACAAGAATAAAGTCATTTTTAAAGTCTACCTCATGACAAAATTTGTTTGTATCCAGTGAAGTAGCAATTATTTGTATTCCTTTAGATTTTAAATATTTAATCTTCTCTTTAGTATCATCTAAAAATACAATAGGTACTCTAAAAATTGAACCCATAGTAGCCCTAACTACTTTAGGATTATATATATCTACACAACCTTCTGTAACTAATATTCCCGTAGCCCCTAAGGCTTCTGCAGTTCTTATTATTGTTCCCATATTTCCAGGGTCTTGAATCCTATCAAGTAAAATTAATATATTATTAGTTGTAAGAATATCTTCTAATACAATAGAATTAATCTTTACAACTGCAATTATACCCTGAGGATTCATTGTATCAGATATTTTTTTTAAAATATTGTCAGTAATATTATACAAAGTGTAACCTTTACTTTTAAGCTTTTCTAAAATACTATCTCCATCTTTTACATTTAATAATGAGTCACTATATAGTATATATTCAATCTCTGCATTTGAATTTAAACAATCTTCTACTAATCTTACACCTTCTATAATATAACTTTTATGCTCCCATCTTTTCTTTTTCCTATGTAAAGATTTAACATATTTAATTAAAGGATTTGAAGGACTAGTTATCCTTTTAATCATAAGCGCACCTCTATTGACTCTTTTTCTCAAGTTTTCTTAAATCTTGATTATGACCTATAACTATTAATATATCTCCACCTTTTATTTCATCATCTGCATAGGGAGAAATATTAATTTCTTTACCACGCTTTATTGCCATTACATTAATACCATACCTATGTGGTAACTGAAGTTCTTTAAGGGTTTTATCACTCCACTCATCTAATGCTGCAATTTCAACAATACTATAATCTGGTGCAAGTTCTATATAATCAAGTATATTATTTGACACTAAATTATGTGCAACTCTAACTCCCATATCTCTTTCAGGGAAAACAACCCTGTCTACACCTATTTTATATAAAACTTTTGCATGTAATTCACTTTTTGCTTTAGCTATAACAGTTGTAACCCCTAAGTCTTTGGCTATTAAAGCAGCCATAATAGATGCCTGAACATCTGAACCTATAGTTACTACAGCTACATCAAAGTTCCTAATTCCTAAAGTTTTTAGTGCATTCTCGTCTACAGCATCAGCTTGTACTGCATGAGTTACAGAATCTGATATTTCCTGAATAGTTTCTTCATCTTTATCTATTGCCAATACATCATAGCCCAAACTATAAAGGGTTTTAGCTACACTTGCACCAAATCTTCCACAACCTATAACTACAAATTGTCTCATATTTTCACCTGCCTAACCAACAATAATCCTCTCTTCTGGAAATCTGTAGGTTCCTTTATTCTTCCTTTGCTTTTTAGCAATAGCAAATGCTATTGTCAAAGGTCCAACTCTTCCAGCAAACATTGTTACTGTAATTAAAAGTCTTCCAATGGTTGATAGGTTAGGAGTTAAACCTCTACTTAATCCTACCGTACCAAAGGCTGATATGGTTTCAAATAATATATCTAAAAAGGAAGCTTTTTCAGTAATTGACAATATCATAGTAACAAAAACTATTAGAAACATTCCTATTCCTACTACTGCTAAAGCTCTAAAAATCATACTATGAGGTAATCTTCTATTGTAAGTTTCAACATCATCTTTACCTTTAATTACTGCAAATACAGCTAAAAATATGGCGCCTACTGTTGTTGTCTTAACACCACCTGCAGTTGAAGCAGGTGAACCACCTATAAACATAAATATCATTGTTAAGAATGCTGCTGATATTGTGAGTGAACCAGTATCTACAGTATTAAATCCTGCAGTTCTAGGAGTCATAGAATGAAAAAGGGATGCTAATATTTTTCCCTTGAATGATAATTTACCTAAAGTTTCAGGATTATTATATTCTGTTATTAATATCACAATAAATCCTAAAACTAATAAAACAGCAGTAATAACCAAAACTAATTTAGTATGTAATGAAAATTTTTTAAAACTTCTATTTTTAGTTATATCTATATAAACAGTATATCCTAAACCACCTATTATAACTAAGCTTACTATAGTTAAGTTAACAATAACATCCTCAGCAAAAGGCACCATACTATTTCCTGTCAAATCAAAACCCGCATTACAAAATGCAGATATTGCATGGAATATGGAAAACCATATTCCTTTAACTACACCATATCTAGGTATAAACCGTGATGATAAAAGTATTGCTCCGATTCCTTCTATTGTAAATGTTGATATAATAACATATTTTGTAAGCTTAACTAATCCTGCCAGTGAAAACTGGTTTAGTTCCTCTTGCATTATTAATCTTTCTTTTAGAGTTATCTTCTTTCCTATAAGAATAGATACTAAAGTAGCCATTGTCATTATACCTAATCCACCAACTTGGATTAGAATTAATATTACTATTTCGCCAAAAAGACTCCAATGTGTTGGAGTACTTACAACTATAAGACCAGTAACACAAACAGCTGATGCTGAAGTAAATAAAGCATCAACAAAACCTATGCTTTTTCCATTTTCAGAAGCAATAGGCAAATTTAGTAGAGTTGCCCCTATAAGAATAAGGGCAATAAAGCCCACTACTAAAAACTGTGCTGGATCTATTCTCAACAAATTTATTCTTTCTCTTATTCTTATGGGTATCATCTCCTAAATATTGTTTAATTTTCATACATTATTATTTTATAACTCCTGTTTCATTATACCATTGTAATTAGTATATTTGACAAATTACTTAAAAAATAAAAGCCCGGGAAACCGGAACTTTTATTTTAGTTTAAATTTTCTTTTGCAATTTCAACTAGCTTTTTAAATCCTTCTGGGTCATGAATAGCCATTTCAGATAACATTTTTCTATTTATCTCTATGTTGGCTTTCTTTAATCCATTTATAAATCTACTATATGATAATCCATGCATTCTTGAAGCAGCGTTAATTCTTGCTATCCATAATTTTCTAAAGTCTCTTTTTCTTAATTTACGTCCTACGTATGCATATCTTAAAGCTCTCATTACAGCTTCATTAGCTGGTCTGAAAAGCTTACTTTTAGCACCAAAATAACCTTTAGCTAATTTTAAAACCTTTTTATGTTTCTTTCTAGCGTTTAAAGCTTTTTTTACTCTAGGCATTTTTGCTACCTCCTTTAACTATCTCTCTTCTATTTTAGTATGGTAAAATTTTTGAAATTCTCTTTTCATCAGCTGAACTTACAGTTGATGATTTTCTTAAGTTTCTCTTTCTTTTAGCAGTTTTTTTAGTTAATATATGGCTTTTGTAAGCTTTATATCTTTTAATTTTGCCTGATCCAGTTTTCTTAAATCTTTTTGCAGCTCCTCTATGAGTTTTCATTTTTGGCATAATAGTTCCTCCTCTCAAATTATGAGTTTTTAGGTTTTAAAATCATAATCATGTTTCTACCTTCAAGCTTAGGCTTTTTATCTATAACACCAACCTCTTCTACTAGACCAGCAAATTTGTCTAGTACTTCTCTACCAAGGTCAGTGTGACCCATTTCTCTTCCTCTAAATCTTAATGATATCTTTACCTTGTCACCATTCTTTAAAAACTTAGTTGCTTTTTTTGCTTTAACCTTTAAGTCATGGTCTTCTATCTTTGATGTAAGTCTTAATTCTTTAACAGTTATTGTTTTTTGCTTCTTTCTAGCTTCTTTTTCCTTTTTTGACTGCTCATATTTATACTTTCCATAATCCATTATCCTACATACAGGTGGTTTTGCATTTGGGGCCACCTTAACTAAATCCAGCTTCTTTTCATAAGCTATTTTTTGGGCTTTCTTCACATTAACTATTCCTATTTGGCTTCCATCAACATCAATTAATCTAACCTCTCTATCCCTTATTTGCTCATTAACTTGAAGTTCTTTAATATTAAGACACCTCCTGAAATTTACTTAAAATAATAAAAAAGGATAGTATATAAATACTATCCGCTCCAAAAATAATTATAATTAGCCTACGGGTACACTAATTCCTTCGTAATACCTATAGCTAATATTAACCCTATTAGCTATGCCATAGGGTGAGAAGCGGATAGCTTCTACTTTATTGTCCTAATACATTATATGCTAATAAGTGTAGTTTGTCAATAGATTTTTTAAAACTAAATTTTATTTGGATAGTTCATATAGTGCCATTGCATATATTTTTGTTATCTTTATTAAATCATCTATTGAAATAAATTCATCCTTCTGATGTGCAAGTTCTTCCTGTCCTGGAAATAATGGTCCAAATGCTACTGCATTAGCCATTGCCCTTGCATATGTACCCCCACCTATAGTTATTGGTTTGCTATTATTATCTCCTGTCATCCTTCTATATACATCCATAAGTTTTTGTACTAATTCATGGTCTTTAGGTACATATATTGAAGGTAAATAGTCTTTTTCAATAACTTCTACTCCTGTTCCTTCTAATGTTCTTTCAATACCATTGAATACTTCTTTTTTATTATATTTTATAGGACATCTAATGTTTACAGTAATCTCTGCACCTTTCTCGTCAATATCTATAACACCTACATTAAAGGTTAATTTTCCTGATATATCATCTTCAAAGCCACATCCAATTGACTGTCCATTATATTCTATTCCAATTTTTTCATTATATAACTTTATAAAATTACAAATATCACATTCACATAAATCTAACTCATTTAGGATTACCATTAGTTGGGATATAGCATTTTTCCCTAATTCTGGAGTACTTCCATGGGCTGAAATTCCCCTTGATTTTATTATTAATCTATTTTCTTTTTCTTCAATACTAATCTCATAATTAGTTTTACTAATAAATTCATTTAATTTATTAATAACATTAGACTTAACTTTATTATTTACTTCAAGTTCTGCTATTGCTAAGTCTGGAACCATATTTGGTCTTTTTCCACCCTTTATTTTTTTAATAACTATATCTCCTATACAATTACTTTCTAAAGCTTTTTTTAGCTTTAAATCAATAATTCCTTTTTCACCATGTATAACTGGAAACTCTGCATCAGGAGTAAAGGCCAAATCAGGTGCTTTAACTTTATTTAAATAATATTCTATTCCACCCCATCCAGTTTCTTCATTTGTTCCAAAAATTATTCTAATTTTTTTGTTAATAGGAAGTTTAGATTCTTTAATTGCCTTCATTGCATAAAGTGCTGCTACTGCAGGTCCTTTATCATCTATAGTACCTCTACCATATATTTTTCCATCATGTATTTCACCTTCATATGGTGGATATGTCCATCCATCACCTTCTGGAACAACATCAAGATGAACTAAAATACCTACCGTTTCTTCACCTTCTCCAATTTCGGCGTGTCCTGCATAGCCATCAACATTTTTAGTTCTAAATCCCATTTCCTCTGCAATATGCAATGCAGTATCTAAAGCTTTTCTTGGACCTTCTCCAAAAGGCATATCTTCTTTAGGTTCTCCTTCTACACTTTTAATTTTTACTAAATTCTGAACGGATTTAATTATATCGTCTTTATATGTATCAATTAACTTTTCAAGTTTCATTTATATCCTCCTTTGGATTATTATTTATTTTTTAGACTTTAATTATCTATATTCTATAGTTTTTTATTTTTTCCTTTTAAAATAACATCTTTGTCCATCTAATATTAGTCTTTAGTTTGGTTAAACTAATTATTAAAGAAATTTAATACAAGGGTGGTATCTATCTTGAAGAAAAAAATAGTATTTGTTTTGCTAACAATAAGCTTAATATTATCTTCTTTTTTAATCTGTAATAAATATTTCTATTTTATCCCATTTAAATCTTTTACATCAGGGGATATCTTCTTTGTTTGTACTATAACTTTAGGATTATTAATTTATTACATTAAACTAGATCGCAATCCACAGCTGGTTCCAGCAGCAATAAATAGTGAAAAAAACAAAGATGATAATTTGAAAAATAATAAACCAGATGTTTCCTTTGATGATGTAGCCGGTCTAGAAGAAATTAAAGAAGAATTACATGAGATTATTGATTTTATCAATAATTCTCAAAAGTATAAAAAAATGGGGGCTACAATCCCAAAAGGTATCCTTTTTTACGGACCTCCTGGCACAGGTAAAACCCTTTTAGCAAAGGCAGTAGCAGGTGAAACTAATTCATCTTTTTATTATGCAAGTGGTTCAGAATTTGTTGAAAAGTACGTTGGAGTTGGGGCAAAACGTATTCGTTCTCTATTTGAAAAAGCTAAAAAAAATGCACCTAGTATAATTTTTATTGATGAAATAGATGCAATAGGATCTAAAAGAAATGCTGAAAGTAATAATGAAAAAGATCAAACATTAAACCAACTACTAGTTGAAATGGATGGTTTTAATAAAAATAGTACAATTGTAGTAATAGGAGCTACTAACCGACTAGACCTTTTAGATGAAGCACTTTTAAGACCTGGAAGATTTGACAGACATATGTTTGTGGGAAATCCTAATGTAAAAGCAAGAGAAGATATCTTAAGAGTCCATACAAAAAACAAGCCATTAGATGCCAGTGTAAAAATAGAAGAAATTGCTAAAAAAACCCATGGTTTTTCAGGGGCACAGTTGGCAAACATAGCAAATGAAGCGGCAATTATAGCAGTAAGGAATAATAAAGAAAAAATAGATATTAATGATTTTGATGCAGCTGTAGAAAGGGTTGTTGCTGGATTAGAAGTAAAGAATCCTACTGTACTATTAAAGGAAAAGAAAATGGTAGCATATCATGAAGCTGGTCATGCATTAATAGGTAAATTGTTGAAAGTAGATATGATTCAAAAAATATCTATTGTTCCTAGAGGCCATGCATTAGGGTATGTAATTAAATTTCCCGATGAAGACAGATATCTTCATACAAAAGAAGAGCTTCTTCATAAAATAATGGTATTATTAGGTGGAAGAGTTGCTGAAGAGATTATATTTAATGAAATCACTACAGGGGCAAAGGATGATTTGAAAAAGGCAACAGAGATAGCTGAACAAATGATATGTGATTTTGGTATGAGTTCGTTAGGCAATATATCAATTAAAGAACAATATGTTAAATATAATATAGATAAAATAGAAAATGAGATTAAAAAAATAATCGATGAATGTTATAAAGAAACATCAAATTTAATGGAAAATAATAAGGAAATATTAGTAGATGTAGCTAGTTTCCTATTAGAAAAAGAAATAATTACTGGTGAAGAATTAGATGAAATATTCAATAAGCATAATAATCCAATTAAAACTGCTACTGTTTAGTCTTTAAGATTCTATTTTATATATAATTATGTCTAATATATATGTTTCTAAAATATATAAAACTTATTTCATAACGACATATATTACTTTAATATTAAATTCTTTTTTTATTTTCATTTTTAACTAACTTTTTATTAAGTTCTGTTTCGTCTTTGTAATATATCTTAAAGTGTAATCTAAGTGTGTCTTCTAATATAATTTAATGGATTAAGTATCGAAAAGCATCGAAAACTATACAAAACTTCTAATTTTATCTAAGTCTTATGTTGTTTTTTAAGAATATTAATTATTTTCCAATTAATCTATGTAAAATACTGTTTCTCCGTTTATTAATTAAATATTTCCATAGGCTTTAATCTTCCAAACAGCTTTTACATTTTACATGTATATATTTAAGTATGTTAATTACCTATTTATTGTTAAATAGCTGCAAGGGATAAATCCCTTGCAGCTATTTAATTTTCTATCTTTTATTTTCTATTTCATTCAACACATTATCTTTAAATTCTTCTATTTTAACTGAACCTTTATCCCCTTCATCCCTTGATCTTACAGAAACTGTTTCATCATTAACTTCCTTTTCACCTACAATAAGCATATAAGGGATTTTTTGAAGTTGTGCTTCTCTTATTTTGTATCCTATTTTTTCAGATCTAGTATCTATCTCTACTCTAATATCATTTTCTTCTAGCTCTTTTTTAACTTTATGTGCATATCCATTAAATTTATCTGATATTGGTAAAACAATCACTTGAATTGGTGCCAGCCATGTTGGGAATTTTCCAGCATAGTGTTCGATCAGAATTCCTAAAAATCTCTCAATACTTCCAAAAATAGTTCTATGAACCATTATAGGTCTATGTTTTTCACCATCGTCACCAATATATGTTAGGTCAAATCTTTGAGGCATCTGGAAATCTAGCTGTATTGTCCCACATTGCCAAGTTCTTCCTATAGCATCTTCTAGATGGAAGTCTATTTTAGGACCGTAAAAAGCTCCGTCACCTTCATTTACTATATATTCTATTTCTTTTTCTTCTAAAGCTTCCCTTAATGCATTAGTAGCCATTTGCCACTCTTCATCAGTCCCCATTGACTTTTCTGGTCTTGTAGATAATTCAACATGGTATTTAAATCCAAAGATACTATAGAAATAATCAGCTAATTCTATAACGCCTTTAATTTCATCTTTAACTTGGCTTGGTAGCATAAATATATGAGCATCATCCTGTGTAAAGGATCTAACTCTCATTAAACCATGTAGAGTTCCTGATAATTCATGTCTATGAACTAATCCCAATTCACCCATTCTCATTGGAAAGTCTCTATAACTATGCATTTTACTCTTATAAATTAATATTGACCCAGGACAGTTCATAGGCTTAATTGCATAATTCTGTTCGTCTATATCTGTAAAATACATATTTTCTTGGTAATGATCCCAGTGTCCAGACCTTTTCCATAATTCTTGATTAAGAATTATAGGTGTTTTTACTTCACCATAACCCCTCTTTTTATGTTCTTTTCTCCAAAATTCCTCTAATGTATTTCTTAAAACCATTCCTTTAGGATGGAAGAACGGAAAACCAGGTCCTTCATCTTGTATACTAAATAGGTCTAGTTCTTTTCCTAATTTTCTATGATCTCTCTTTTTAGCTTCCTCAAGTCTTTGTAAGTATTCATCTAGTTTTTTCTTTTTATCAAATGAAGTACCATATATTCTTTGAAGCATTTTATTGTTTTCGTCTCCACGCCAGTAAGCCCCAGCAACACTTAAAAGTTTTATTGATTTAACTTTTTTAGTGTTTGGAAGATGTGGCCCAGCACATAAATCTACAAATTCTCCCTGTTTATAGAATGATATAACTGCATCTTCTGGTAATTCTTCAACTAATTCAACCTTATAATCTTCTCCTCTTTCTTTAAGGTATTTTACAGCTTCTTCCCTTGGGAGTTCAAATCTTTCAATATCTAAATTTTCTTTAATAATTTTTTTCATTTCCTTTTCAATTTTTTCTAAATCTTCAGGTGTAAATTTATGCTCTGAATCAAAGTCATAATAAAATCCATTTTCAATTGAAGGTCCTATTGCCAACTTAGTATTAGGGTAAAGTCTTTTTACTGCTTGTGCTAAAATATGAGCACTTGTATGTCTATAAATGTCTGATCCATCTTTATCGTCAAACTTTAATATTTCTATTGATGCGTTCTCTTCAAGCTTATATTTTAGTCCTACTACTCTACTACCTACCTTTGCTCCAACAGCTACTCTAGCTAATCCACTACTTATATCTTTGGCAACATCTAAAACCATAACACCTTTTTCATACTCTCTTACCGAACCATCTGGAAGTGTAACTTTTATATTTTCCATTTTTGGCCCTCCTTTTATTAATATTTGTTTTAGTTGCGGTCTTTAGTTAAATGTAAAATAAAAAAAACTCTCACACCTAGACACCATGTCTAGGGGCGAAAGTTTAACTCACGCGGTTCCACCCTACTTTAGGACTTAAATGATTGTAACGTAATCAACGGTTATCTTTACCCTTATTAAGAAATAAGGTTTCAGATACGACTCAAGGGTAGTTTTCGATTAGTCATATCTAGGGATGCTTCCAGCCTATGGCAATCCCCTCTCTGTAAGACTGTTTCTAATCTACTCGCCCTGTCATAGCCTTTACCTTCTTTAATTTTTACTCTATTATAGTTTTATTTTCTATAATTGTCAAGGATATTATACATTTTTTTCTATCTAAAATAAAATTACCAGTATTCCTTGGATAGTTCCTATTAAAAATCCTAATATTCCTCCTAATACTTCAATATGTTTTAGTTCTTTTTTAGCAACAGAAAGTACTATTTTTTCTATTCTTTCTAATTCAAAAGAATTTATTTTTTCCTCTACTAAATTAGAGAGTCTTACTTTAGTTGTAGCTTTATGTACCATTTTTTCTGCTAAATCTTTTAATATTTTTTCTCCTTCTTTATCAACCAAGTCATCTACATAACTATATATAATATTTTTAAAAGTAGTAGGAATTATAGCTGGAAGTCTATCCTTAAGAACCTCATTTATTTTCCTTTTTATAACAAAAACTATATCTGACAGGTTCTCTTTTTCAATTACCTTATCTATAATTTCTTCAATAGAAATAAGTTCTTCTTCTATTACTTCTCCTATACTTTTAGCTATTTCTTCTCTTCTTTTTGGAATTAACCCCTGTACTTTTAGGTTTAAAATCGGAATAACTATAGGTTCTATAGGTCTAAAAATTAGTTTGATTGCTATAATATTTGTAAACCATCCTATAAGTGCTCCTATTATTGCTAACATTAGTATCTTAATTACTATCAAAATATCACCCCGTTTCTCTTTCAACTCTAATATTATAACACATTTCACATACTTTAGAACAATATTTGACAAAATACCTTATATATAAGTATAAGCCTTTTTATACCCTCTTATAATAAAAAAAGCGACGAATGACAAGTATACTTCCCTAGACAATAAAAAAACTCCCAAGTTTTACTATACCTTGGAAGTTTAATCTTTATTTTTTCTTTTCTATATTGTTAATTTCTTTTGAAGATAAGCAAAAGTTACATCCTTTGCATACATTAACCCTTTCTTCAAAAACCGCTTCTATAATATCAACTATTTCCTTTTTTCTTTTTTGATTTTCAAAGTGTATTACAATATTTTTAGGAGCAATAGTTATTAAGGCACTTATTAACAAGTCATCTTCATTCATATCATTTTCTGAAATTTCTTCAGCTATTTCTTCGAAAAAATTGTTATTTATTATTTTATAATCTTTATCATATAACTGATATGTGTCATCATTTTTAATGAATACGTTCACAAGGGAAATTTTTGAATCTTGTAGATCAACAAAATACTTTAGAATTCTAATAAATTCTTCATATTCCTTTTCTAAAATAAAATCTTCTAAATTCCTCTCAATAGCGTCTTCAATAAATTTTTTTATAAATTTTAATCTAAAGTCAACAAATCCTTGAATACTAATTTCATTGTTTACTTCAAGATAATCTAATAATATTTTTAAAATTTGGGCTTTTTTACTAATATTATATAAAGCCCCTTCAGAATTAATATATGGACTTTTTCTAAGGAAATCTAAAGTTTTCCTTTTAATATTTTCCCTTTCTTCTTTATCAAAATAACAACACTTTTCTTCTATTAGTTTATCTACCATTTTTTCCTGATAAATGTCTAGTATTATTTCAGTAATGGTATCGGCCATATAATAGTTAAAAATATTTTTTATATTTCCATACATTTTACTTTTTTTATCATCTAATTTATATATAAAAAAAGTCGTATTCCCTAACTTTTTCTTTTCTTTCTTAATATTAATTTTTTCCCTCTTAAAAATTTCTAATTGTTTGTTTAATCTTTTATCTATCTCTTCAATCTTATCTTTTACAGCAATTGAGAGTAACTTCACATATGTCACTCCTTTCTTTGTAGTAGTAGTATATGTTTAAATCTTTGCCATATTCGTTATTACCTGATGTATTAATTGTATTCTAATGGAATAATTGACCCAATATCTATAATTTTTTTATTACTAATAATAATTGCTTTTTTGCCATATTTATTTAAAAATATATTTATATCTTTTGAATTAGGATGATTATCATATTTCCCGGTAAATAAAATTTCATTATTTGATATTGCTCCAGTTGCACCACCAATAAATCCATAATCAAACCCAGGCAACTTAATAAAACCTGATTCTATATACAATATGTCAATATCCAACTCTAAACAAGTTCTGTATATAGATGGATCAGAAGTTATTATAGCGTTATCATCTATTATAGCTGTAGAACATTTAGAATAACCCTGATTAGCATTTATAAATTGAACACCTTCTTTCTGCAAATAATATTTTAATTTTTCATCCATATATTCTAAATTATGTATTGCATATCTTGCTGTTCTTGCTACATTATATGCAATATCATCAGGATAGTTTCTATTCAGTTTTTTCTCACCTTTTATTAATTTTATAGGCTTATTTTTAAATATTTCTTCATAATATTCATATACATTTGGAGCAACTACTAAAGTGTGTCTATTAATTGGATGTATAACAACATCTGGATGAAATGCTATTTCATCATATACATCACTACACTTTACAGTAGGAATTATTTCTATATTAAATTTTTTTAAATTGTTAATAATTTCTTCATCCGCATTTCCAGCTATAATAAGTGCATCTGCTTTTGCATTTGGAATAAATGGACTTTCTTTTAACATCATATCACCCCTTTTTCTATCTTTAGTATAACAAGATTTTTCTGTTTTCATATTAAAAAAGCTGATGGATTAAAATCCATCAGCTTTTTTAATATGAAATATAGTCATCAATAAAAATTTTATAAAAAAGTCTTTTATTAAAAATAAAAGATTCCCAAGGTTGACTTTTTTTGAAACACATAACGGAATTTATATTTTATCCACAGTTTTTATTTGATTATAATTTCCTATTTTTTATAAAAAAATAAAAGCCTCATAATTAAGGCTTTTTGGAGGCGGCACCCAGATTCGAACTGGGGATCGGGGATTTGCAGTCCCCTGCCTTACCACTTGGCTATACCGCCACATATTGGAGCGGGAGACGGGATTCGAACCCGCGACTCCCACCTTGGCAAGGTGGTGCTCTACCCCTGAGCTACTCCCGCATTTTGGTGCCCAGAGACGGAATCGAACCGCCGACACGGGGATTTTCAGTCCCCTGCTCTACCGACTGAGCTATCTGGGCTTACCTTATTTTTAGCTGTCAGATTTCCAGCGACAGAGACTATTATACATCATATAAATAATCTTGTCAACACTTTTTTATATTTTAT
>NZ_MCIB01000009.1 GCF_003609645.1 Thermohalobacter berrensis | reverse complement strand
GTACCTTTGTGTTGTATTATTTAAGAATTACTCGTCCCTCAATAAAAAAACGACGTAGTACATACGCCGTCTCTAATCACATTATCAGTGCATTTTTTTAACTGTAAAATCTAAATCTAAAAATGGTAATTTATTATTTAATCTATTTATTTCACCTGTATATTCTATGTTATCCATTTTAAGATTTATTAACACCAAACTCATACCCTCTTTCTGTATTATATCAATATCTTTTATATATGTATTCTCACTATTTAATTTAACTTTATTATCTTTAACAAAATCACCAACTTTAGTATTATCAAACTTTAAAATAAACTGAATCTGTTCTTTGTTATAACTTGTTTTCGTTATTGGTATATTAGTATAATCTGCAAAAAACTCTGCTTCTTTTCCTTTTTGAGGTTTAAATAATATTTCTATTCCATCTAATGTAATTCTTATATCAGAAATAACTGCAACTGTTCTGTTACCAAATGTAGTATTCTCACTTAATTTAAAATATGCTCTTTCTTCTATCCTATTAAAATCAAATTTACTTTCGATATTTTCTTCATATCTTATAAACTTAACTATGTAAGGAAATCTATGAAATCCACTTTCACTATTTAACCCATTCGATAGGAAAATAAGCTGATTTTCATTTTTTATGTCTAATAATTCCATATAATCTAAATTATTAAATAATATATCCCTATCACCAGTTTCTAAATTATAAAAGTCAAAACTATTTACTTCATTTTTCTTCTTTGTTTCAACCAATACATATTTGTCTTTATATTCTTTTATCGTTATAATTTCATCTTTGTTATAATTATTTTTTACATCCTCTAAAGTTATTTTATATTTTGTAAAATTATATAATTTTTCTTTTGAAATAGTTTCTTCTTTTACTTTATAATCAGTGAAATCATCATTAAATACAGCATAGTAAATAGTTATATAATTGTCATGAATCTTTATATCCTTTACCTCTTTATTCTCTTTTGCTTCTATATAAAGACGAAGTTTATTATTAAGGGTGTCGTATATATATAAATCACCACCAACGTGTGCCGTTCCATAAGCATATCCACTAATCACTAATAAATATCTATCATCTAACCAATATACAGATTTTGGTGTATTTTGCTTTTTATTATCTTTGGTAATAATTATTTGGTTTTCTCCTCTTTTTACATCATATATATATACTTCACCAAAGGTTTCAAATTCAAAAGGTGAAATATATACCATTCTTCTTTTATCTGGTGAGATAACAGGCCTAGACGGAAAGTTATCACATATTATGTTTTTCTCTCCATTAATTTTTACAACTAATTTTGGAGGTCCATTATCTTTCATATAAAGTACATTCTCTCCCATTTGTAATTTTAAATCAATTTCTTTATTAACTTGTTTTGAATTTGACTGAGTACATCCTATAGATAATATTAAAATCATAATAATTATTAAACAGAAACTAATATTTCTTTTCACTAATTGTTCATCCCCTTTATATCTCTTCACGAATACATTATACCATATTGAGGTTGTTTTTACTATATTTGTAATTTAGCTCTTAGGTCTTAGGTTACAGTTCTTCCTTTAGCATCAGTCAATCTACCGTCATCTAATAGCTGTAATAATATATTAAATACTTCTGGATGTGCCTTTTCTATCTCATCGAATAATATTACAGAATAACATAAACAAAGGGTCATGCCTGAATAATTCAATTATTCAGGCATGACCTTTTTTTAATTATAATAAATTAATATTGTTTTTGCTGCACTCTTCAATCATTTCTTCTGGCCAAATTGATGATTGAACTTCTCCGATATGTGCTTTTCTTAAGAAGAACATACATATTCTTGATTGACCTATTCCTCCACCTACTGTATATGGAAGTTCTTCATTAAGTAACATTTTATGGAATAAAAGCTCTTTACGTTCTTCACAGTCTGCTAATTTTAGCTGTCTTTCTAAAGCCTCTTTATCTACTCTTATACCCATTGAAGAAAGTTCTAATGCTTTTCCTAATACTGGATACCAGAATATAATATCTCCGTTTAACTTCCAGTCATCATAATCTGGTGCTCTACCATCATGTTTAATACCTGATTTTAGCTTATCTCCAATTTGCATTATAAATACTGCACCTTTTTCCTTAGCAATAGCATTTTCCCTCTCTTCAGGTGTTAAATCAGGATACAAGTCTTCTAATTCTTGTGTTGTTATAAAACTTATATCATCTGGTAATATATCTTCTTCATATAGCTCTGGATATATTTCTTTTACATATTTTTCTGTATCCTTAAATACTCTAAATATTTTCCTTACTATACTTTTAAGTTTTTCAACATTTCTGTCTTCCTTTGATATTATCTTTTCCCAATCCCATTGATCAACATAGATTGAATGGGTATTATCTAACTCCTCATCAGCTCTTATTGCGTTCATATCTGTATAAAGTCCTTCTCCTACTTTAAAACCATATCTTTTTAAAGCCATACGCTTCCATTTAGCTAGTGAATGTACAATCTCTGCTCTACTATCACAATCTCCCTTTACATTGAATGAAACTGGTCTTTCTACTCCGTTTAGGTCATCATTAAGTCCTGTTTCAGGCTTTACAAAAAGTGGTGCAGAAACCCTAGTTAAGTTTAACTTTTCTGATAATCTATCTTCAAAGTAATCTTTAATTTTCTTAATAGCAACTTCCGTCTCTCTAATTCCCAAAGGTGATTTATATCCTTCTGGTTTAATTAGTCCCTTTGTCATTTTAATTTCCTCCTTTAATCTACTGTTTGTTTATATTTTTAAGTATGGCCATACTCAAATAAAAAAGCCTTCCATCCCATAAAGGGACGGAAGGCTGAATTTCCGCGGTACCACCCTGATTAGCAAAAAGCTCACTTTACCAGTACGGAGTAATTTTTTCATTACTCGATACTGTCCAGAAAATAACGGTCTGGAACCGTCTAAGCCTACTCTCCTTAACGATTTCGGTTAGAGACTCCGAGGTGTTCTTCGATATAAGATTCGTACCGGTCTTCCACCATCACCGGCTCGCTATGACTACCTCCTATATCTACTCTCCTCATCATAGTCTATAGTCTTTTTATTATATTATCCTAAATTATATAGAAATTATTATAATCTGTCAACAATTTTATTAAATTTTTTTAAAACAAATTAAATACAACTAATATAAAATGTGCTGAAATCCCGGCAAATATACCACCTATTACATGACTAGTAATAGCTTTTGAAATTAAGTTTCTATAGCCTAGAGAATCTAACATAGCTACATGAGTACTTAAAAAACCACTCCAGCACATGCCCATTGCAGTAAATACTGCTATTTCATTTGGTCCAATTATACCATTTTCTAAAAACTTAGGTACTAAACTTAAGGCAGCACCTACAGCTCCAAGGGCTGTTATAGGAAATGCAATTGCTTCTGGATTGTTAAATCCAAATAAAGGCTTTAATACAGGAGATAAAAATTGACCTATTTTTGGTAGAAGTGGCACTCCTTCAAAGGCTTTACCTTGATATCCAATACTAGGATCTGCAGGTCCAAAGGTCAACATCATTATAATAGTACATATAACTAAAACCCCTGGAATAATACTTAGTCCAATATCTACTCCAAATTTTCCACCTTCTAAAAATGCTGTTAAGAATCTTTCAAAGAAACTTCCTTTAGTATTACTATCTATAAACTTTTTAGGGGATTTTATATTTCTTTTATTTGTGCTTCCTTTTTTCAGCTTTCCTAAAACCTTTTTAGCTCTATATGCCATTATCCTTACACTTACAATACTACCTATAACTGCTCCTATATTCCCTATTATTACCTCTTTTAAGAATTCTCCTTCTCCTCTACTTATCATAAATGTAGAAACTATAAGCCCCATTCCAAATGCTGTTCCTAAGTTACAAAGACATGCAGTTTCATGTTCCTCAAAATAATTAAGATATTCGTCATCTTTAGCTAATGATATTATTGCAGGATTATCAGATAGATAAGTTGTTATAATCCCTAAAAAAGCAACTCCCGGCATATTAAATAAAGGCTTCATTAAGGGGGAAAAGATTTTGTTTAATAGATTAACTAATCCAAATTCAGTGGCTAATTTACCAAAAGCACCTGTTAAAACAGCTATAGCCATAATATAAAACACTGTGTCTGTAAGTAACTTATATGCCGTTTCCATTATAGAAGAAAACATATTATTAATTCCCATATTTATTCCTAAGTAACCAAAAAACAATATAATAATTCCTAAGAAAATAATCGTGTCTTTGTTTGCAAACGTTTTCTCGTTATTCTTTTTAGTTACTTTTTCCATATTTAACCCCCTATTCTCCCATATTCTAAGATAATCATATTATATAAAATTAATCTATCTATATCAATTTAAAAAAATTTAAAATTTTATGACAACAATGCTTTAATTTTTACAATAGTCTCTTATAGGACATTTACCACATTTTGGACTCTTTTTACAGTAATCTTTACAGTGTTTTACTATTAAGGCATGGTATTCTTTATAAATATAAGTATCTCTTTCTATATTTTGTTGAAATTGACTTTGAAGCTTATGATAATCAATCTTCTGACTACACACACCTAATCTATTAAATATTCTCTTAGTATAGGCATCTATTACAAAATAAGGCCTATTATAGGCATAAAGCAAAATACAGTCTACAGTTTCTGGCCCTATTCCCCAAACCTCTAATAAATTTTCTCTATTTATTTCTTTATTAGATTTTAAAAACTTAATAAATTTTTTAATCTTTTTAGCTTTTTGGTTATAATAACCACTTGCCTTTATTATTTCTGCAAGCTTTTCCTTTTCTAATTTTTCTAATTTTTTTACACTCAAAAGATTATTCCTTTTTAAATTTATTAAAGCCCTTTCTGCATTTTTCCATGTAGTATTTTGTGTAAGTATTGCACCAATACATATTTCTAATTTTTCCTCTTCTGAGCTTACTTTTAAAGAATTATTTAGGTCATAATAACTTTTTAAATCTCCATCAATCTCTTTTATTATAGGCCACCACCCTTGAGGGCCATAATAATCTAATAGCTTATTATAAACTCCTTTAAATAAATTCATATTTTTGCCCCCTTTTCTCCACCTCTATTTTAGCATAAAATAAATTAGTTGTTAGTATAAAGTTTTTCCTTACTTAATGATTTTCTTTTCTCAATATTTAAGCGCAGACTAAAGTCTGCGCTTAAACTTAATTATTAACTGTAAATTTTATTTTACTGAATTAGTTATATTTACTACCATACTAACTTCTCCACCAGTTCTTTCAGCCTCTGAAAACATAGTATTAAGGCTACTAAATACTTGCTCTTTAGAACCAGTAATTCTTGTTTTCATAGAATCTACTTGATAGTTAACACCATTATTTTTAATACTATTAATTGAATTATTGATTACATTTGTAGCACTTGAAGTTTTTAGTGGATATACAGTAACATCAGCTGTTATCACTTTAAGTCCTCCTTGCTTATAATCTTTCTTATTTAGTATTAGTTTCTGTAATTTTAATTATGTAAATAAAAATGTAGTACATTTTACTAATTTAAAATTCCTTTGAAAGAGATTTATATAATTTATCTATATAATCCATATCAATTTCTTTTTTCTTTGTTTGTAAATGCATAAGAATACGTTCCTCCTCTTGTACTGTTCTACCTCCAAATTTAATAAAATCTATCTCTTTGTTGTTCCTTACCTGTATCATTATTCGTTCATAACTACTATTGTTTTTAAACTTAAACTCATAAAAAGGACTAGAAGTCCTGGTTATATTCCTATCCTTTACATATTCAAAAGATTTAAAATAATCAAGTATTTCATTTATTAAATGTTTGTTAGTATCTTCTCTTTCTTTAAACTCATATTTATCTTTCAATTCCTCATCTTGATTTATAGTTATTTTTGATCCTAGAACATAATCATATTTATTGGCTTTTAGATATTCATCTAAGCTATATTCATTAGTAAAATTATTAAAAGAGACTTTTATCATTAATACCATTAATAATAAAGTTGATAAAAGATATATCAATTTATTTCTCCAAATCTTTTCTCTTTGCAATTTTTATCTCCTTTCACTATTTAATGAAAATAAGAGGTATATAAAATATACCAAAATTTTACTTATTTTACAAATGGATAAAATGTTGTTTTTTTATAAATTAAGTACTTTATATAGTTATAAATTAAAAATATCTTTTTAATAATAAATCTACAAATATAACAAAAAATATTATTAAATAGATTTGAAAGGAGTAAAGTAATGAATAAAAAAGAAAAAAAAGAACATCTATCAAAGGATGAATTAATAGTAGATCTTATTAAAGACCAATTAGAAGAAAAAATGCAAGCCTCTAGTATGGATATAAATGTAACATGTAGAAGTGGTGTTGTTAATTTATCAGGATTTGTTGATGTCTTAAAAGAAAAAAAATTTGCTGAAAATATAGCTAGAAAAATAAACGGAGTAAAAAAAGTAGAAAATAATTTAACTATTGGAGTTGACAGCCAAATTACTGATAAGCATATTGAAAAAGAAGTAATTAATAAATTAAATAATAATAAAATAAATGATAAAACCCACGGAATAGGAGTTAAGGTTAATGATGGAGTGGTAAATTTAGTTGGCCATGTAGATAAAGTAAAGGATGCCCATATAGCAATGGATTTAGCTTCTCAAGTTAGAGGAGTTAAGGATGTAGTTAACAATACTGAAAATATAAATAAAGGTATAATAGATGATGTTTCAATAAATAATGCTATACGAGAAAGGCTTAATGATGCTAACTTCAGTGGTGAAGATATAGTATGTGATGTAGTTGATGGTAAGGTTACATTATCTGGTTATACTAAAAGTAAAAGAGAAATTGAACTGGCAAAAGAAATAGCAATGGATATTGAAGGAGTTAATAAGGTTAGAAATAAAATTCAAATAAGAAAGAGAAATAAATAAATTAAATGGGACAAAAGATTATTTCTTTTGTCCCATTTATTTAAACAGTTGCCATTTCCCCCTTTAGTTCTAAAATTTTCTCCCATTTCTCCTCCTTTATAGGTTTGTCAAAACTTCTAAAATCTGCCAATTTGAAACCATGCTTTTCTGCTAATCTTCTAGTTAGTAATATATTTTCCATATTTATTCCTGAAGAGCCTACACTTGTATGTTTATAATGTCCCTCTAATGCTAAAATCATAGTTTCCGACATACATGCATAAGCAAGTCCTTTATCAAAACCAAGGTCTACTCCTAAATCTGGTAAACCTGGGACTTCAATAATACCTCCATCTATAACTAGGACATCAGGACGGTTTCTAGCTACATCTTCATCTACATTTCTTGGTCTTGACATATCACATACTACTGCACCTGACTTAAGGTGATTTGGTTTAATTAGCTTTCCTACATTACTAGTTGCACTTACTACAATATCTCCTAAAGGAAGCATATTATCTATGTCTGTTGTTAAAATAATAAAATTTTCTTTATTGTTTATATCCTCTGCAAATTTCTCAAATTTCTTTATAGGTTCATTAGATAGTGGTAAATTACGTAAGTTTGAAATTTTATATCCTAAACTACCTGGTCTAAATTGCTTTCCTTCTTCTTTCATTTTAGAAATATGTTTAAATATTTTAGCAGTAAGTTTTTTAAGTCTTTTTATACTAGATTTTTTATTCTTAGGATTACCTATAAGCACTAGCTTTGATACTTTTTCAGATAGTAATATAGATACTCCACTTCCTATAGAACCAGTTGCCCCTACAATTGCTGCAGTAGATTCATCCGATTGTGTTCCTAATCTTTCTAAAGCTGTTGTAACTGCCTCTACCGCTGCTACAATAGTATAACTATTTCCAGTAGTTAGAGGAATTCCCTCATCCTTTAATAGTAGTCCTCCCCCTGATGCAACTGAAGTATATGCACCTAATCCAACTATTTTGGCTCCTCTTTTTTTAGCAAGGTTTACAGCTTTTTTTAGCTCATATACCACTTGACTTTTTGGTATTTTTACAAACTCTTCTGCTGTCCTTGGAACTACAATAAATTCACCATATGCAGTTTTGCCACTTTTAGATACAATTCTTGTACTAGATACAACAAATGGCTCTACTATATCCCCCCATTTACTTGTAAGTTCAGCAAGCTCATTATTATTAAAGGATAATAGACTTTTATCATAGTCTGTATAATTTTTTAAATCTAAAGGATGTATTAAAAAAGCAAATCTTTCATCCTTTTCTTTTACCTCAACCTCTTTTATTTCTCTTGATTCAACTTCTTTATATTCTCTTTTACTTTTATCTACATTTATTAAATATGATAAAAACTCTGCTGTATTCTTTCTATTTAATACTTCTAACATACTTTCAATTTTGTTTAATGCTTCATAACATTCAGATTCAGTTACAATAAGAGGTGGCTCTATTCTTATTACATTTTCTCCATTTAAGGTTGGGGCAACCCTCAATTTTTCAACATTTAAAAGATAGCTTGAAATAATAGGTGTTAAAAGCTTTTGCTCTGCCATTATACCTATAAAACTACCTGGAAATATATCCTTTTTTTCACAAAATTCTATCCCCAACATTAAGCCTCTTCCTCTTACTGACTTAATAATATCAGGATATTTTTCCTTTAGCCTGTTAAGGCCTTCCTTTAGGATTTCTCCCTTTCTTTTGGCTTCTTTAATAGTATCTGTATTACTTAATATATCCAAAACCTTAATTCCAACTCTACAAGCTAAAGAATTCCCAGCAAATGTTGATGAGTGCTTATTACCAAAATCTGAATTATATACTTCTTCTGTTGCTATACATGCACCTATTGGTATAATCCCTCCACTTAAAGCCTTTGCCAATAGCAATACGTCTGGACAAACTCCTTCTTCTTCAAATGCAAATAATCTTCCTGTTCTTCCTAAACCAGTTTGTATTTCATCTACTATTAGCTTCACTCCATATTTTTTACATATTTCTTTAGCACCTTTTAGATAACCCTTTGGAGGTTCAACAATACCTCCTTCTCCTTGAATTGGTTCTATAATAAATGCTGCATAATAATCTGGCTTTTCTTTAAGTTCATTCTCTAATGCTTCTAAATTACCATATTCAATGAAATTAAATCCATCTGCAGGAGCACCGAATCCATCTTGATAGCTTTTCTTACCAGTAGCTGAAAGGGCTCCAAGGGTCTTACCATGGAAACTATTAATAGTAGATAGTATTCCCTTTCTACCAGTTGCCGAACGACATAACTTTATTCCCGCTTCTACAGTTTCAGCTCCACTATTTGTAAATGTTACATATTTTAATTCTTCAGGTGTAACTTCTATAAGTTTTTTAGCTAATTCACCTGCTGCATTCAAGGCTGATGGTTGAATAAAACTAGGTTCCTTTGATTTTTTAAAGTTATCTATAGTCTCCCATATCTCATTTGGATTATATCCAAATGGTAAAGCACCATAAGCTGCTATAAAATCTAGATATTCATTTCCTTTATCATCATATAATCTAGTTCCCTCTCCCCTTATAAATGACTTATCCATTTTAATAATTTCTAAAAGCTCACCTATATATGGATTTACATATTTGGTAAATGAGTTCATACATTCCCTCCTTTTTCTTTAACCTTACCTCTATTTTCTAATTTTAACCTATTTATATATTATTTACTAAAAACTTCTTTTTAATTCAAAATAATCCTGCTTAGTTTGACTTATTTTTTAAAAAAGCTATGTTATAAATGAAAATTTTTTTAACATTAAGCAATAAAAAAACTCCCAGTTTAAAACTGAGAGTTTTGGATTTATTAATATAATTGGGAAATTAGTTCTTTAGTTGGGGAAGCAACAACAACAGAGCTTATAATTTCTCCCCTTGGTCCCAACTTACTTTCGTTTGCTTTAACTGATGATTCAACAGAAGATAATTCTCCAGCTATAAGTACAAATCCCTTGCCCCCTAATCCCCTAGCTATACGAATTTCTAATAACTCAATATTTGCAGACTTTAAAGCAATATCTCCTGCCATTATCGCTGATATAGAGGACATAGTTTCAATGATCCCTAATGAATTAACTTCTTCTATATTAGTTGTTGCTGTTAAAGCTGAATAAACGCCTTCGTGTACATTTGATATTACATAATCACAGACTGTAAATATATCTCCAACTTTTTTACCTGTTTCTACTGCATTTTTTATAGCTTCTATATTTCCTGATATAATTGATATATATTTTCCTGGACACATCGGCGTAGCAAGCAACAATTTTACGTTTGCTGATTTAATCATCTGATCTGTTGCTTCTACCCCTTTTCCTATACTCTTAAATTCTAATAATCCCAGTGCTTTCACTTAAAAATCGCCTCTTTCATATATATTAAAAACATTATATGATATGTGATTTTTTTATTAATATGGCATCTTCATTAACTTTCTCAACAATACCATCTACACTAGCATGAATTAAAGCTCCTAGATTGTTGCCTTTTATCTTTGCAATTTTTTGCCCTTTACTAACATTATCTCCTTTTTTTACTATTGGATATGCCTTCTGACCTATATGCTGTTTACATGGTATTATTACAAAATTAATATTTAACTTTAAGTCTTCTTTTAAAGGTGCTTCAACATTATATTGTTGGATTCCTAATTTATATATTAATTTTTTTATTGGATATTTTCTGTATTCTCTAAAAGGATTAACATTATTTGATTTTTTCCTGTTAGTATTTCTTATTCCTTCTTTTTTTAATTTATTTTTTAAAAATTTATTCAGTTTCCACGGTTGAAGTCCCATTATACAAGCTTGTTCACATAATCTACATTCACTACAAAGATTAGCATCTGTAATTGATAACTTCCATTGAGAAAAATTGCAATATGAAAATGCTTTCATCATTTTATCAGGATAAAGTTTGTGTCCCAATAAATTTCTAGGACAAACTTCAGTACATAATGAGCAATAGCAACAGGCTATTCGAGCCTCCTTTAGTACTTTTTCTAAATTTTTATTTTTGGAAATTAAAATTGTATGATTTTTAGGCAGAACTATTATACCTTTTGTAGTTTTCTTAATAGGTTCATTTATATCTTTTATAACTGTCCCCATCATTGGACCGCCTTCTATCACTTGGAAGTCTTCAATAGTCGTTCCACCTACTAATTTTATTATATCTAAAATTCTAGTTCCAATTGCTACTTTTACCGTCAAAGGATTTTTTACAACTCCTGTTACTGTAACATATTTCTCTGTAACTGATTTACCCTTTAATGCATTAAAAACGTTAAGTATTGTTTCAACATTTATAACAATAACTTTTACATCTAGAGGAATTCCACCTTCTGGTATAACTCTATTTAATGCCTCATAAACAGTAACCTGTTCATCCCCCGCAGGATAAAAATCTTCTAAAGTAAATAATTCTATATTTTCATATTTTCCTTTATATTTTTTTAAACTCTCAATTGCTCTCTTATATTTCTTTTTTAAAGCGATTATACCTTTTTTTGCTCCAACCTTATTTACTACAATATCCAATGTGCTTAGTATTTTTTGAGTTTTATATGCCAATAACTGCTGATCAACTCTCAATAAGGGCTCACACTCAGCACCATTTACAATAACATATTCAGCCTTTCCGCTTAGCTTAACATGAGTAGGGAATCCAGCTCCACCGGCACCAACTACACCGGCTTCCTTTACCAATTGCAATAAATCTTTCCCCATAATATATCCCTCAATTCTACTTAATTGTAAAACCACCAACTAAAACACATCTTCTTTTACGAGTAAAACTTCTAGGTGAAGTTAAGCCTTCGCCTGTAGGTCCTGCAATAGTAAAAGTCGTAAAACCTTCACCACCAAATCCAATACCAGCAAATGAAGGCCCATTTTTTACAAAAACCGTTGTTTTTATTTCTTTTGCAAATCTTGTTAAGTTATCTATATTTTTTGAATGCATTATAGCTGTATGCCTATTGCCTCCTTCAGCTTCTATCGCCATTTTAATTGCTTCATCTACATCTTTAGCTCTAACAATTGGTAATATTGGCATCATTAATTCTTCTTTGAAAAAAGGATGATTTTTATCGACTTCCATTATGGCTACTTTTACCGAATCTTCACATTCTATACCTGCTTTTTTTAAAATATAACTAACATTCTTTCCTATATAATCTTTATTAGGTTTTCCATCAGGCTCTAAGATTAACTTTTCTAATCTATTTAAATCTTTTCTATCTTCTATTAATAATGCATTGTTCTGTTTCATACAAAAAATTAAGTAATCTGCTACGTTATCTACTACAACAACCTCTTTTTCAGCAATACAAGGTAAATTATTATCAAAACTACATCCTTCAATTATATCTTTAGCAGCTTTTTCTATTTCTGCAGTCTCATCAACTACAACTGGCGGATTTCCTGCTCCCGCACCTATTGCTTTTTTACCAGAAGATAAGGCTGCTTTTACAACCCCGGGGCCTCCAGTAGCAACAATCATATCAATTTTTTCATGTTCCATCATTACCTGGGCTTTTTCAATATTAGGATCACTTACTGTTACAATTAAATTTTTAGGACCACCTGCTTTTTCTATAGCTTCATTTAATATTTCAATAGTTGTAATAGATGCGTTCTTTGCTCTAGGATGTGGGCTAAATACAACTGCATTACCAGCAGCTATCATACCAATAGAATTGCAGATAATTGTTTCTGTTGGATTTGTTGATGGGGTAATTGCCCCGATAACACCATATGGAGATAACTCAAGCAAAGTTAAACCGTTATCCCCAGTAAAAACCTCTGATTTTAAATCTTCTACTCCTGGTGTTTTTTCTATAACTAGCTTATTTTTCTTTATTTTATCTTCATATCTTCCCATTTGTGTTTCCTCAAAGGCTAATCTAGATAGATATTTAATATTTTTCCTTATTTCTTCCCTCATAGAATTAATAATTTTTTCCCTATATTCTAAGCTATAATCTTTAAATTTTTTTTGGGCTAAAGCCGCAGCCTCAATAGCTTTATTCATATCTTCAAATACTCCGAATTTATTTCCTTTAGAAATCTCCGTGTTTTCTGTTTTCTTTAACTCTTTTACAACTTTTCTTACAATTTCATCTATTTGATTTTCAAGTACAGCCATTTTATCCCCCCTTCTCTAATTCAAAAACTTTTATACTTTCAAGACCAATTTCAACATCCTGTTCAACCGTTCCGCCACTTATACCGATTCCTCCTATTATTTCCCCATTTAATTTAAGAGGAAAACCACCTCCAAATGTAATAATTCTATTATCTGTATTTTGAATCCCATATAATTCTTTACCTGGCTGTACTAGCGACATCACTTCATTTGTAGGTATCCTTAATGCTACAGCTGTATATGCTTTGTTAATTGAAATATCAATACTAGCTAACATTGTATTATTCATTCTATGTAAGAGTAATAGGTTACCACCAGAATCAACTACTGAAAAAACTATAGCAACTCCTATCTCTCTTGCTTTATTTTCTGCACCTCTTGCCATTTTTTTTGCTATTTCTAAATTTAAAAGATTTTTATCAAACCTACTATTTATTCTTTTTATAACTTTGTCTTTAATTTTATCTATAACTTGAGACTTTGCTTCAATAATTGCTAAAATATATAATAAATCTGATAATCTATTTAAATACTTAATAACTGTACTCCTTATAGTTATTTGTTTGCTAAGTTTTACTGTTAATCTCTCAGCTCTTCTAGTTATTGTTCTTGCAACATGAAGAATAGAAGAAGATGTGTTTTTTCCTGGTATTGTGAAACCATTTATATCTCCTACTCTTTTTTGAAATTTATCTATAATTTCTTCTAAATATAAAATTTCTGAATTATCTACTACTTCTCTAAGCTTTTCTAAACCATTTTTATCACTTGCTATTTCTGCTGCCAATAAAAATAAATTATTTTGTATAGTATTTAAAATCTTTTTAATTTCTTTATTTTTAATTAAGGAATATGCCACTCCTATCATTGAATTTAATTCATCTATTGTTCCATAACAGCTTACTCTTAAGTCATCTTTAGAAATTCTAGTACCTCCATACAATGCTGTTTCTCCATGGTCACCTGTTCTAGTATATAATTTAGTCATTACATCACTTCCTTATTGATTTACTTCCAAATGGTCTACAATACCTACTATTGCTTTATCTGTAGGTATATTCTCATTTTCAAATACTTGTCTAGCTGAACTACCTGCTGAAATTAAAACGATTTCTCCTGCTCCAGCTCCAACAGAGTCCACAGCTATCTCTATCTCTCCAATAGGATGACATTGGGCATTAACTTGTTGCACTATCAATAACTTTTTTCCAATTAGACTTTGATTTTTTTGAGTGGAAACAACATTTCCTACAACCCTAGCTAAATACATATTTATCCCACCTAATCAAATTTCCTCACAATTTCTATTCCAGTATCTCTAGCAAGCTCTTCTGCCAATGAAGTTATAATACAATCCTTTCTAACAAAAACTTTCTTTTTTTTATTTTTTAATTTTATTAGATCTTCTCTAGTAATAACTTTTTTATTGAGTTTACAACTTGAATCATCCTCTAATTGCACCGCAAATTTATTACGTATACTAGAATTTATAGTAGTTTTATAAAGTTGATTAGCTCTGACTAACTTTATACCATAATCCTCCAATCTTTTAAGATGATTTTTTATCATATTTACATAAGCTTTAGGGGCTTTACTAAAACTAAAAGAATCTCCTACTTTGCATGAATCTTTAGCTGCTATTATTGGAATTCCTTTAATTATAGCAGAAGATATTATATATGTTGTTAAGCTATCTCTTATTCCCATAGCAATTTTAGCAGCAGTATTAATAGTTAATATTGGAACAATAATAATTTCTATATCATTTACTAAATTATTTACATCTTTAATATCTATATCTGTTAAACCACAATCTATTCCAAGCTTTCTTTTAATAAGTTCCGCAGTTAGAAGTTTTTCTGCTCCCCTCGATAACAAAACAGTTAAATCCCAATTACTTCTAAGTAATTTCTTAATTTGATCGTTAGCTTCTTTAAACCCTATACTCCCTCCAGTATATATAACTAAGCCCCTCTTAGGCTCATTTTGAAGTCTGTTTAACACTTCTTTAACCAAGAAATTAACTAATTGCTCATAATTCAATACGTTCACCTCACTTTTCACAGCTTTGAGCTATACCCAATGGAGTAACTAAGAGGGGTCTTTTGGGTTTAACTGTCTCTATTCCCAATTTATTAGAAAATATATTTTCGAACTGGGCAAAACTACATGCACCACCTACCACATAAATCTTGTCAATTGAATATCCTTCTATATGTTTTTTCACAATAGATACCATTTTTTCAATTACTGGTCTAACTACATGAAATATTTCCTTCTCCCTTCTACGGTCTTTTTTCATTTTTTCAGCCTCATCAAAAGAAATATTATAACTACCAGCCAATACTAGACTCATATGAACCCCGCCTGTTGGTTCATCTGCTGTATGGATTACTTTACCATCCTTTAAAATACTTATACCTGTTGTTCCTCCCCCTACATCTACAACTACACCATCCATAATTCCTAGAACCTTGGCAGCAGCTGTAGGTTCATCTATTATTTTTATAACTTCCATTTCAGCAGCCTCTATAACATTAGCAATAACTTTAGCATTTCCATCAATTGTTCCTGGTGGAACAGCTGTAGCTGAATATTCTAAATTGACCCCTAACATTTTTTCTATTCTCAACTTTAATTTTTTTACTATTTCTACAGCTTTTATATAATCAACTACCAAGCCATCTCTAACAACAGATGCGGGGTATAACATCCCAGTAATCGGTTTATTATTTTCATCTAACACTGAAATTACTATATTAGCAGTTCCTAAATCAACACCTACTTTCAAGTTTTGTGATAAATTTTCTATTTTTTCTTCTTTATTAATTAAACTGTAAAAACTTTCAATATATTCATTTACTCTTGATACGTCCATTTTAGATCCCCTTTAATTTTTAAGTATTTTTACTTTATCACCATTGCTTAATCCACAACAGTTAGCCTCATCAATATCTATATGCATTTCCAGATTGTATTTATCTGAAACTCTAATTAAAACATTATGAAAGGTAACTTTTCTTATATTGTTATTTATTACACTAACCATTTGCTTATCCTTAAAACCAAATTTTGCAGCATAATCTTTTGGCATATGTATATGTCTTAATGCTGCTATTACCCCCCTTTTTAACTCAACAACTCCCTTTGGTCCTTTAACAAAAATTCCTGGAGTATTTTCTAAATTTCCTGATTCTCTAACTGGTGGCTTAACTCCTAACTTAAAACCATCATTTAAGGAAATTTCTACTTGAGTGTTATTCCTTAACGGTCCTAGAATTCTTACATTCTCAATAATACCTTTAGGTCCTATTATGGTCACTGTTTCTTTTGCTGCAAACTGACCTGGCTGGTTTAAATCCTTTAATTTTGTTAATCTATACCCTAAACCAAAAAGTAGATTTAAATCTTTTCTACAAAGATGAATATGTCTATTTGAAACTCCTATAGGAATATAATTATTACTTTCATATTTTTTAATTTTTTTTAGAACTTTTTTGGTAACTTCATTAACTATCTTCTCATCACAATAACTCATATTTTTTATTTCCCTTCTTTAGTAGTTTTTTTATTATCTCCTTGAGGTAATATTTTTTCAGTGTCCATATGAGGTCTAGGTATAACATGTACTGAAGTTAACTCCCCTACTTTATCGGCAGCTGCTGCCCCTGCATCTGTTGCTGCTTTTACAGCTCCTACATCTCCTCTTACCATCACTGTAACAAGACCTGAACCAATCTTTTCATAACCTATAAGTTCTACGTTCGCTGATTTAACCATAGCATCACCTGCTTCAATAGCGCCAACTAAGCCTTTTGTCTCAATCATACCTAAAGCATCACCCATTATTTACTCCCCCTTCTTTTTTAAAATGTATACATTTTATTTTTAACTCACCCTTTTTTCTTGGACATTTTGGATCACCACATAGGTTGCAAATTTCATTTGATTTATTTGCATCATTCAATTTATTTTGTTCATTTTCTAGTTCTTCCTTATTGGCACCTACTTCAACTTGTTTTTTTGTGATTTCTTCTTTATTTTTAATAGTTAAATTTGTGCACTTTTTATTTTTTTTAGTTAAACCGATAGTTTCTTTAGTTTGTATAAGTATGCTTAATTCTTTATGAGGCCTAGGAATAACCTTTTTACTCCATACTTTATTAACTCTTTCTGCCGCTTTAACCCCTGCTTTAACTGCTGCATTAACAGCTCCTATATCTCCTTCTATTTTGACTGTTACCAATCCCCCACCCCTTGACAACTCATATCCTAGGAGTTTAACATTAGCAGATTTAACAGATGTATCTGCTGCTTCGATTGCCGCTGCAAGTCCTACAGTTTCAATTATGCCTAATGCTAATTTCAATGATTATCACCTCCTTTGAGGTACTTTTCTTGAGGTCAATTTATCAATTCTTTTTAATGTAATAGTTTTCTCTTTTTGAGAAAGAAGAATTTTTAATGCTTTAACTTTTTAGGACTTTAAACGGAACCCCTTTAACCAATCTAGCAGCATTTGATCCCAAAATTCTTAAAATATTAATATTATCCTTTGTATCTATGTTAAATAATGGCTTTTTCAGAGGTAATTTTGCATAATGAACTACAACCTTTTCATCACATCCAATACCTATTCCAACATTTAACTGTGAACTTATGCAAGCTTCATACCCAAGCTTTACAGCTGATGTCTCTGATTTTTTTACTATTTTATATGGTATTCCTTCTTCTTCAATTCCTAATAACAATTGTTGAAATTTTAAAATATTATTTAATTTTGTTGAATAATATATATTTATGCATACTTTATTTTTGGTCATATGAATAAATCCCTTCTTTATAAACCAATATTAACCCAGTAGCAACTGCATTTCTAGGTCCTTCTTTCCCTCTTACATTTGCTCTACCTGCTACTATTCCATATCTTGATAATGCATCAGTTACTAATTGAGGAATTTCAAAATCTAGAGCTGATCCCCCCACTAATACTACATATTCAATATTTTTAATATTACCGGTTGGTGATACTTTCTCTAAGGCCCTAATGCAATTAGTAACAAAAACTTCTTCTTTTGCTTTTTTCCTTACTGATTTAATCTTTTCTATAGAAATTTCCTTAGGAATAGGTATCATTTTATCTTTTTTTAAAATTATAACCTTTGCAAATACCTCAGGTGGAAGAGGTTCTTCAAAGAATTGTATTGAACCATTCTCATGTCTTATGTGAAATAAACTTTCAACTTTAGCCAATGGATATTTTTTAATATTTTCAGCTAATTCTATATCTTCCAATCCTAATTCTGTATTAATAATCATGGTGACCATATTCCCAGCTCCAGCTAAATGTATTGATTGAATTTCTCCATCTCTATTTATTAAAGATGCATCAGTTGAACCTGCTCCCATATCTAATATAGCTAAAGGAACATTGCTACCTGGAGTAGTTAAAGCACCTCTTATAGCCATATCAGCTTCTACTCCTCCTACTTCAACCTCAATATTTAGTTTTGACTGCAATATATCTGCAATCACTTTCATTTGTAGTCTATCAGCCTTTACCATAGCTGCAATCCCTACAGCATTTTCCATAGAAAATTCTCCAGCAAGTCCTCCTTTAACTATCTGAGGAATGAAAGTATCAACTGCTAATAGATCTTGTATTTTAATTGAATTAGGATGTTGTTTTGTAAGCTTTGACATCACCTGTCTTACACGTTCTAACATTCCACCTGCATTTGTACCAGGTTCACCTTTTATGTCGATAATTGGAGAACATGTTTTTAGTATTTTCATTATTGTACTAGCACCATCATCAACATTAACTGATTTTCTCCTTTTTTGTCCAATAATATGTATTTTTCCAGAAGGTATTCTTCTTTCCTTAACATCACCTTTAGGGGTTTTTATAACAACTGCTGATCTATTCCCAATAAGTGCTCTAGCAATAGGTACTACCATTTTGGTTTCTGATGAATCAAGATCAAAAACTGTTGCAATGCCATAGGGGTTAGATAAAACTTCAACAACTCCACCAGTAGGGGCTACTTCTATTGCAGCTTTCATTCCTATGGGAACTTTTTCAATTAGTTCTACTTCATCAACTATAGGAATTTTTCTTTCTATTCTATTACTAATAAGTACTCCGTCATCTTTTTGTACTATTGCACCTTGAATATCTATTCCATGCTTAAAAGCTTTATTTAAAATTCTCGCTGCATCACTAAAATCAATATTTTTTGATATAACCACTATGTATGAATCATTACCTTGCTTATTTATTAAATCCTCTATTCTAATTGTGCAACCTACACCAAGTCCCACACCACCAGGTGTAGAGGGATTATGCCCAATCATTGTAGATTCAGTTATTATAGTTTCTGTTATAGTCTCCATTGCAACATCACCTATAACTGGAGCTGCTTCATTAATTCTGATCAAGTCAATATCTGATATTTTTAGATTAGCTTTGTCAACTACTTGCTTTAATGAAGAAAATATTCCATGTATATTTTCTTTTGTTCCTTTAATACCAGTTGTCTTAACTATGCCACTTGCAAGAAAACTAACATTACCAAAGTCATCTATTTTAGCTAACGATGTCTCAGTTGTGTCATTTCCAATATCAACTCCTGCTATCAGTTTCATGTTTATACCTCCTGGATAGTAATAGTTATTCCAGTTTTTCTACTCCTTTTTTAATCTGTTCCTTTTTTCATATATTTCTGCAGCTTCTCTAATAAATTGACTATTTATTTTAGCATCATACTTTTCTTCTAATTCATCAGCTATTTCCATTAATTCCTCTTTAGTAGAACGGTAGGGTCTTAAAGCATTATATATTTCAAGAATTCTTTCATCAGGAATCTCTATTAATTCAGCTGCTCTTTTTAGATTCCTAGCAAATGCATCTCTACCTACACTTTCAGCTATTTTAGCTTGTAACTGTAATGTTTCTTTTGAAATTCTTACATCTGTAGGTCTTATATTTCCATTTAAAATCCCTTTTATAGTAATTTCATCAAGACTTTTATTTGTAGGGGTTTTTATTAAGTCAGGTCTTTTAGTTGCTAAAGGATAATCTCTTTTTGCATCAATATTAGGCTTTTCTTTGATTTTTCTTTTTGGATGTTCCATAGTTTTCTCTTGTGCTTCATTATCTGTCATTGACTTTAATACTTCCCTTACAATTTCCTCTATCCTCTGCTCTTGAATCATAATATTCACCTCCATTAATCAAGATTGAAGTTCAATTCTATCGGTTTTTTTTCAGGGTCAACATATTGAGTTTCCTTTATATGTAATAAGGCTGCTATGGCCTGATATTTTGGTCTAGCCATTTGGTCATTTTTTGTTGGTACAGGATTAGGTGATTCACCCTTTGCATATTTAGCTGCATTTTTACCTATCATCCTATAAACTTCTTTACTTAATAAAGGTGCTTGAGGGAAAAGTTCTAAATTACTTAATAATAAAAGGTCCTTTTGATGAATTACTGTTGTACCTTTAGATTGTAATCCTATCCCTATTCCTGACCCACTTAATTTAGATGCATCATGGGCTATAGCTGCTACATCTGATGTTCTTAAAATTCTCACAACTCTTGCTTTTAATCCTTCTTCTTCAATACCAGCAATAACTTCCCTTAGTACATCAGTGTGAGGTAAACCTATAATTGTTTTATTCTGATATTTTCCAAAGGCTGGTGCTATACCTATCACAACTTCATCTTTTCTTTTTCCCTTTTTAGCTACTCCTACTTCCTTTAGTTGAAAATTACTTTTTCCTCCATAATTTTTCTCTAATTCAATTTCTGATCTCTCTTCCTTTTCCTTGTCATTAAACTCTGTTAATACTTCCTCAACAATTTGACGAATTAATTTTTCATCAATTTTCAAACTATTTTCCTCCTTTCTAATCGCTTTTTATTCAAAATCAGTTGCGCTTTTCGCATTTGGGATATCTTTTATTTCCTTCCATCTTTCTTTGCTAATTCTATATCCTGTACCTGGTCCCTTATAATCATTACAATCATTAACTGCACTTATAACATTAAAATCCTTATCTATAATAGCTGATGTATGAAGATAATCTCCTGATATCCTTTGTTTAAGCATATTTAGTATATTTTCTGCTACATCTTCAAATCCATGTTTACTTAATGCTTTAACGACATCTAATCCAGTAATGCCTTTATTCATCATATCTTCAGCTGCCTTAAGATCTTCAATGACATTTCTCTCAGGCATATCTTTACTTCCATGAGCGTATGTAGCAGCTTCTACTTCTTCATCTGTAATAGGAGGTAATCCTAATTCATCGAAAACAACTTGTAATGCTTTCGCAGCTTTATTTCTTATTGCAATAACTTCTTCTTCTGTCACTGGTTTTAATCCACCATCCACCATTAAATCTCTTTGCAAGATGTTGTAGTCATCAAAATCTTCAGCATCAAAATTAGAACCAGCAAACATATTATCGTAGTTTGGAACAGCACTATAGCCTGAAAAAATAAAATCAGTACCTGGTAACATCTGCATAAGCGTCCTAGCTGTTCTTCTAATGTCAGAGTGTGAAAATGTTTGGTCATTACCAGAGGCTACTTCAAGATCTAACATTGTAGTTATAAGATTTTCAGCTAGTACTGCCCTAATTCCTGATGGAACTGCACCTGGTACACCAATACAACTTATTGATCCGTTTTGAAGTCCTTGAACACCAGCTGCCTTTGTAATATAAATACATCTAGCTTCTAAATAAAGCATAGATTTACCTTCTGCAAATCCCATTAATACTTCAGATCCTGTTCCTGATGTAAACCTCATCTTTAAACCTCTTGATGCATATGCAGAAGCTAAAAATGCTTTTGACCAAGGTGTATCGTCTCCATCTATAAATACTTGTTCAGTTCCATAGACAGATACGGTTTCAGCATAAGAAGTAAGTCCTCTCATCCCTAATAATAATTCAGTAGCTTCTTCAATTGCACATTGGGTAAGAACCCCTCCCCGTCCAACTTGAGAACCAACAAGTAGAGCTAATGCATTAAAAGGAGCATATCGAACAATACCAACTGTAGTTTCTTGTTCGTCAAAACCTCTTATAGCAGCTTCTGCTGCATCGGCTGCTATTTGAACTGGATTATCTTTTAAATTAGTAACATGACATTGATTAGATGGTGTTTTCCTAGCTCTCATTTTTTGAAGTGCCATCATCATCTCAACTACATTAAGAGAACTTACAACCTCTACAATCTTAGCAGGTGTCATTGCTGTAGTTAGTTCTATTATTTTTTCTCTTGGAACATTTATATCAACAAGCATTTTTGCTAACTCGGTAGAATCCATTTTAATTACTTCTTCAGCTATATCTATATTAATTCCATAATCAGCAATAAAACGATCTATCATATCAAATTCTTCTCTTTTTTTTCCGTCTAATTCAACAATTCTACCATTTTCAATTTTAATACTAGGTTTAGGGTCATTAGGGCTATTCATAGCAATCATGCCAACTTCAGGCCATTCTTTAACAAAGCCATCTTGATTTACAGGACGTTTTTCTAATATTTCAAAACGTTTAGATCTCATATAATATTCCCTCCTTTTTCTTTATTCTCTAAATATAAGGTTGTGTTAGAGAAGGAGCTTTGCCTCCAAGAGCTTCAAGCAAAGGTTTGCCTATTTCTCTAGCTGCTATTAGTGACTGTCTTACTGCTCCTGAGTCTCCACTAATAAATAAAATAGCCTCATTTGTAAAACTAGTTCCATTACCTGGAGATGCATAACCTATAACCTCAACATTAGCAGCTTTAACTGCTGTATCAGCCATTAAAACTCCTATTGCTGCTGGAGCACCTACTATTAATCCAAAAGCTTTCCCTATAGGAGCTTTAAAGGCTTTATTACATGCATAACTTGCTCTTGCTGTATATTGAAACTCTAAATGACCTGCTTCATTTGCATATACATCTCCAAATGTCCTTCCTAACTCATCTAATGCAACTTCAACAGCTCTCCTAGCATCTGAAACATCTTCTGCTCCGAATATAATTAATGATCCATGGCCAGCACCACCTTTTGTGTCCCTTGGAAGCTCAATTGCTATTATTTCGGTATTTGTAGCCTTTACAGCTTCATCTGCTGCCATTATCTGAGGACCGGCACCAGTTCTTCCACCTATAATTCCTATTGAACGAAATTTTTTATCTAGTTTCATAAATTCATGAAGATTGTAGTCAACATTTGCAATTACAAGACCAATGGTATCTCCTATAGCTGTTCCCACAAATTCAGTTATTCCACATTCTTTATTTTCAATAGTTATAGAGTTTTCTTCTGTATTTTCTTCATTTATTTTTGTCTCTTTAACTTTTTTCATTACTTCCTCCATAATCTTTTCCATTAATTGTTCTTGCATTATAACACCTCCAATTAAAATTATTTAGGTAATATGTCTTCCACTTCTTTATGTGGTCTAGGAATAACATGTACTGATATAATCTTACCAACCTTTTCAGCTGCAGCTGCACCTGCATCAGTTGCAGCTTTTACAGCTCCAACATCTCCTCTTACCATAACAGTTACTAATCCTGATCCAATTTTCTCGTAACCAACTAAAGAAACGTTTGCTGCTTTTAACATTGCATCAGCTGCTTCAATACATCCTACTAGTCCTTTTGTTTCAATCATACCTAATGCTTCATTATTCAATATGATCCCCCCTTATTTTTAAAGTTGTATCCTAAAATTTAGAAATGAATTTAATTAAAATAGGAAATAAATCTAAGATATGTATATATTTAGAAATGCAGTTTTGGGTAGAGTCTTTATGTTATTACAAATTTATTAGATATCTACTCATTATATATCGAATATTTGCTATACTAATTTATTTAATTGATGTAAATATTTAAAATAATTTTTTGTTTTATCTATAATTTTTTGCAAAATAAAATTAGCGGCTATATTAAGCCGCTAATTTTATCAAAAAATATTTATTGCTTATAAGTTTATTAAAAATAAATTATATAGTTTTGTAATATTTTTATTATACGTAGTATTTTTTATTATTAAAAATATATCTATTAGTCTGTAATCTGTTATATTTTTTTGTCATTTCCTTTCTAACCTTTTTTCTATATTGTGAAGGGGTTAAGCCCACTATCTTTTTAAACACTTTTGTAAAATAATTGGGTTCTTTAAAAGATAATTCTAATGCTATGTTAGATATTGGCATATCTGTGTTAGCTAACAAATCTTTTCCCTTTTCAATCTTCCTTTCAGTAACATAAGTTATAAAATTTATTCCCAGTTCTTTTTTAAATAACCTACTTAAATAATAAGGGCTTAATCCAATATAGTCTGCTACTTCTTTGAGAGTTATTCCTTTATGGTAATTTTTTTCAATATAATTCAAAACAGCAACTATTTCACTGTTACAATTGTACTTTTTATTTTCAATTAAATCATCAAACATTTCATACAATAACTTTAATAACATTTCCTTTTGTAACCATTCATTTTTAGTCTTAGATATTTTCTTAATATAATCTTTTTCTTTTATTTCTAACATCATATCATCTGCTATTTTAATTAATTTAAATGCTATAAACTGAATATCATTTTTTAATTTCTTCCTATTATCCTGATTAATTAAAAACAAATACTTTAAAAGTGAATTTAGTTTTTCTTTTGAGGATTTATATTGCTTAAGCTTAATACTTTTCTCTAAATCATTTAATTTTCTACTAAAAATACTCTCTTTACTACTAATTCTTTTTGTAACTTTATCTATAGATGTCATGATTTGTTTTGGAGTTGCAGGTTTTAATATGTAATCATCTACTCTAATTCTTAATGCTTTTTGAACTAGTGCAAAATCATCATATGCTGTAATAATAATAATAGCTATATTGTTATCTTTTTCTCTAATCCTTTCAGCTACTTCTATACCATCAATACAAGGAACTTTTATATCTATTAACATAATATGAGGGCACAATTCTTTATATAAACTAATAGCTGAACTTCCAGTCGTAGCTTCTCCAGCAATTGTTATTTCATTAGATTTTTCACTTAAGATTAATTTTAAAGCCTCTCTTTCAAGATACTCATCTTCAACTATTAATACTTTATACATTTATTACTCTCCTCTTTCCTTTGGAATCAAAAGCTCAACCGTAGTTCCTTCGTTTATTTTACTTTTAATTTTAATTTTATAATCTGGCCCAAAATAATGTATCATTCTTTTATTAGCATTACTTATACCTATTCCATTTAAACTACTATTTCCATTCCTATTCATATTCTCAGACATTAAATTTTGTAACTTTTGTTCCGAAATTCCTACACCATTATCTGAAATTATTATTCTTGCATGTTTTTCAATTGAATATCCTTTTATTTTTACATATCCTTTCCCTTCTTTTGGTTCTAAGCCATGAATTAATGAATTTTCTACAAAGGGTTGGAGTATCATAGATGGAATTTTAATTGATCTAATTTCATCAGACACATCTATTAAATAGTCTATTTTATCACCAAATCTAACTAACTGAATTTTAAGATATTTTTCTATATATTCCAGTTCTTTATCTATTGAAACCATTTCTTCATTATTTTTCAAAGTATATCTTAATATATCTGATAATGAATAAACTATCTCTTGGGTTTTTATAGCATGTTCCATTAAAGCTAATCTTCCTATTACATTTAAAGCATTAAATAAAAAATGAGTATTAATTTGTGTTTTTAATACCTTTATTTCTAGATCTTTTATCGACTTTTCCAATTTTGACTTAGCTTTCATTTCTTCCATTAGTTTCATATTTTTTTTATTTAATTCTTGTTGTATATAATTAAGCATACCTTCCTCTACAATATAATTTGAAACTAAAAACATCATTTGTGCTGCAGCATTTAATTTATCATAAGGTATTTCGACAATTTCATCATATGCTTTAAATATTTCCTCTTTATTTTTCCAACTGTTTGTTTCTTTTCCAACTATATCAAGTGATTCTAATTTATCTTTTTCTGTTTTAACTTGTCCTGCTAAAAATGACCCTAAATATTGTCCTTTAGCTATTATTGGAACAGCAATATCTATCAATCCACTATGACATCTGTATATATAGGGCTTTCCAGTTCTAGCTGCTTCTAAACCACCATGTGCATCTGATTGATAACATGCCTCTCTACATTTGTTATCATTTCTTAGTAACTTGCAAAACTTCGAAAAATTACTGTACTTTGTCATCGGATTCCCTTTGTAATCTACAGTAACTGCTGCAAGTCCTGTTGCTTGAGCAAATTGGTTTTGTATTTCTTGTAAAATTTCTATATCAATAATATCACTTAAAAGTATTAAATTATCCATTTATTTTCCTCCCAAGTCAATTTTAGACTTGTAAACCTTGCTTAATTTATAAATATTTAACTTCCTTAGGTTATATTCTAAATTTTCTGAACTTTTCTTCTGTTTTTTAATTAATAATTTTTTAGCATAACAATATATCTTTAGGGTATATATAATTTAAATATTTTATAAAAGGAGGATTTTGATGAATTATAATATCTTAATTGGAGGTTCTGCTGGCCAAGGAATAGTTACCTTAAGTCAATTATTGAGTAAAATACTCAAAAGAAAAGGGTATCATATATTTCTTAACAAAGACTATATGTCAAGAATTAGAGGAGGACATAATTTTATTCAAATACGATTTGGAACAGAGCAAATCTTTTCCCATTCTCCTTTCATCGATTTGATTATAGCCCTTGATAAAAATACTGTAGAAATCCATAAAGAAAAACTTAATGAAAATGGAAAGATTATATGTGATGAATCAATAGATGTAAGTTCTGATAACCTTTTTAAGCTTCCTTTAAAGGAAATTGCTAAAGAGGTTGGTAATTCTAAAGTATTCGGTACAGCTGCTATCGGAGCAGTACTTAAACTATTTAGCATCCCATTAAAAGATATAAACAAAATATTTGATGAATTTTTTGATAGTGATTTAAGTAATAAAAATTATCAGGCTTTAATAAGGGGATATGAGTTAATTAATAATCATTTCGAATATGTTGAACCACAGGATAAAAATCATATTATGATAAATGGTAATCAAGCTGTAGCATTAGGTGCTTTAGCTGCAGGGGTAAGTTTTTATTCAGCATATCCTATGACTCCTTCTACAGGAATTATGACTTATTTAGCCCATAAAGAAGAGGAAGCAGGAATAGTAGTTGAACAGGCAGAGGACGAAATTGCGGCTATAAATATGGCTATTGGTGCATCATTTGCAGGTGTAAGAGCTATGACTGGTACATCAGGTGGTGGTTTTTCATTAATGACTGAATCTTTAGGATTAGCTGGTATTACAGAAACACCATTAGTTGTAATTGACGTCCAAAGACCAGGACCTGCCACAGGTTTACCTACCCGTACTGAACAGAGTGATTTAAGCTTTGTGTTAACAGCTTCCCATGGTGAAATACCTAGAATGGTAATATCCTTAAGAAGCCCTGCTGATGCCTTTTATCAGACTGCAAGGGCCCTTAATATAGCTGAAAAGTATCAAGTATTAGTAATATTATTAAGTGATCAATATTTAGCCGATTATGTTCAAACAATTGAACCTTTTGATTTTAAGAAAATTACTATTGAAAGAGGTATAGCAGATGCATCATCTGTCAAAGAAAATGAAGATTATAAAAGATACAAACTTACAGAAACTGGAGTATCTCCAAGACTTATACCAGGCCAAATAGAAAATAAAACTGTCCTTGCTGATAGTGATGAGCATAATGAATGTGGTCATATTACTGAATCAGCTGAAGTTCGTACAAATATGATGGAAAAAAGAATGAAAAAGCAAGAATTGCTCAAAGAAGAAATACAGGAACCAGAATATTTAGGTGCAGAATCACCCGATATATTGTTAGTAGGATGGGGTTCAACCTATGGTCCTATAAAAGAAGCTGTAGAAAGATTAAACAGTGAAAATATCAAAGTAGGTGCCTTAATTTTTGGAGATGTTTGGCCACTACCTAAGGAATCTTTAGAAAAATATGCAAAGAAAGTAAAAACGATTGTAAATATTGAGCAAAATTATACTGGCCAACTTGCAAAATTAATTAGACAGGAAACGGGCATTAAATGTGATAAGAGTATTTTAAAGTATGATGGAAGGCAAATTAATTTTTATGAAATTTACTCAAAAATAAAGAGTGAGGTGTTATAGATGACTACAGATATTAATTTATTTAATTCTATGGATGAAAATGCATGGTGTCCCGGCTGTGGGAATTTTGGAATACTAAATGCCTTAAAAGAGGCATTGTCTGAACTAGATTTAAAGCCCCACGAAGTTCTTATAACATCAGGGATTGGTCAGGCTGCAAAGCTACCCCATTATATAAATGTAAATGGATTTAATGGATTACATGGAAGGGCTGTACCCCCTGCTGTTGGAGCAAAAATTGCTAACAAAAATTTAAAGGTAATAGTAAATACAGGTGATGGTGATTCATATGGAGAAGGTGGTAATCATATTATTCACAATATTAGAAGAAATATTGATATAACGCATTTTGTCCATGATAATCAAATATATGGATTAACAAAAGGTCAAGGCTCACCAACTACTGCTAAAGGTCAAAAAACAACCCTACAATTAGAAGGAGTTAAGGTTGACCCCTTTAATCCTATATCCTTTGCCATAAGTCTAGGATGTAGTTTTGTTGCTAGGGCCTTTTCTGGTGATAAAGAACATCTGGTATATGTTATGAAAGAAGCGATAAAACATAAAGGCTATGCCCTTGTAGATATATTGCAACCTTGTGTCTCATTTAATAAAGTAAATACCTATAGATGGTATAAAGAAAGGGTATATAAACTTGATAAAAATTATGACTGTACAAATAAAGAAGAAGCATTTAAGAAAGCATTTGAATGGGGAGATGAAGGAATCCCTATTGGTATTATTTATAAGGAGAAAAAAAGCACCTATATAGATAGAACCCCTCAATTAAATTCAAAACCTCCTCTAATAAATAGGGAATGGAAACCAGTATATGCAGAAAAATTTATGGAGGATTTTATTTAAATAGTATTTAAATATTAATACAAACTCGTCCTTACATTCCGAAAACGTTTTTGTTATAATATAAATGATTGTGTAATAAAAAAGGGGGGTTAATATGAGTAATGTAAAGGCTTGTATATTTGATTTAGATGGAGTAATAGTCGATACTGCTAAATATCATTATTTAGCATGGAAAAGATTAGCTAATGAGTTGGGATTCGATTTTACTGAGAAGGATAATGAAAGATTAAAGGGAGTTAGTAGGATGGAATCCCTTGAAATTCTGCTTGAAATTGGCCAAGTAGAAGTTGATGAAAAAACTAAGGTTGAGCTTGCAGAAAAGAAAAATGGATGGTACAGGGAATACATTACTAAGATGGATGAATCAGAAATACTACCAGGTGCTAAAGAATTTATTGAGACTTTAAAGGAAAATAATTTTAAAGTTGCAATAGGTTCATCAAGCAAAAATACTATGACAATTTTAGAAAGTATAAATATGGTAGATTATTTTGATGCTATAATTGATGGTAATAAAATAACAAAGGCTAAGCCTGAGCCTGAAGTCTTTCTTTTAGGAGCAGAAGCTTTAGGGATAAATCCTAAAGAATGTGTAGTTTTCGAAGATGCAAAGGCAGGAATAGAAGCTGCTAAAAGGGCAGGAATGTTTGCTATAGGAGTAGGATCCCCTGAGATACTTAAAGATGCTGATAAAATAATCCCAAGTATGAAAAACTTAACATTAGATATATTAGATTTTTAATAAAAAGTTTAAGCGCAGACTAAAGTCTGCGCTTAAACTTTTTATTAAACTTAAATATCATCCTTTCATACCAGTAGTAGATATTCCTTTAATAAAGTTTTTCTGGAAAATTAAGAATATTATAATTGAAGGAATAGAAAGTATCATTACACCAGCCATTACTTGGTCCCAAAATTGATAGTATTGTCCTTGGAAAGAGTTAAGACCTACAGGTAAAGTATACATTTCACTTGATTTTGCTAAAAGACTTGGCCATAGAAAACTATTCCAGTTTCCATTAAAGGTTATAATAAATTGTGTAGCTAAAGCAGGTTTAGCCATTGGCAATACTATTCTAAAAAATATACCAAATCTACCTAATCCATCTATAGTTGCTGCTTCTTCAATTGATTTAGGCATACTTAAGAAAAATTGTCTCATTAAAAAAATTCCAAATAAACTTGTTAAAAATGGAATTGTAAGACCTTTATAGGTATTTACCCATCCTAATTTTGTTAAAAGCATAAATGTTGGAACCATAACTATCTGACCTGGCACCATCATCATACTTAATACTGCAAGAAATAATGCTTTTCTTCCTGGAAAGTTGATTCTTGCCAGTGCATATCCTGCTAGTGAATTAAATAATACATTACCAATACTAACAATAGCTGCTACTATAACGCTATTTAAAAACCATCTCCCAAAGGGGAACTTTTTCCAAAGAAACGTATAATTTTTAAATGACAGTGTTGAAAAATCTATAGAAAAATTATTAACTTCACTTGTGGGCTTTAATGATGTAATAAAGGTCCAAATATATGGTCCTAATGCAATTAAAGCATAACCTATAATTATAAGATAAAATATTATTCTTGAAAATTTAATACCTTTTTTCTTTTCCATTTCTGCACCACCTACATTTTGGTCTCTTCACCAAAGAATTTTTTCTGAATTAAAGTAAGTATAAAAATAATTACAAATAATATAAAACCTATTGCACAGGCGTATCCCATATCAAATTCATCAAAACCCATTTTATATAGGTAAAGTACAACTGTCATTGTTGAGTTTAATGGTCCACCATTTCCGTCTGAAATTACATAAGCTTGGTCAAATATCTGGTAAGCACCTATTAATGAAACTACTAGGTTAAAGAAAATTGTAGGTTTAAGCATTGGTATAGTAATATATATAAGCTGCTGCCATTTACTTGCACCATCTATACTAGCGGCTTCATACAAAGAATCGGGTATATCCTGTAATCCTGCTAGAAATATTATCATATATAAACCAATTGATGACCATATTGCCATAAGCATAATTAATGGTAAAGCCAAATATATGTTATCATACCAAGTATATGGATTTACTCCAAAAAGACCTAAAAACTTATTTAATACTCCATCAGATTTAAAAAGGAACATAAACATTATAGCTACAGCAACAGTTGAAGTTATAGTAGGTATATAGTAAGCAGTTCTAAAGAAAGTTTTTCCCTTTATTTTTGAATTTACTACTAGGGCTAGTGCTAGGGCTATTACTAGCTGTGTAGGTACAACTCCTATTGCATATATTGTTGTATTTAGTAATGCTTTACGAAATACTGGGTCTTTAAAGGCCCTAATATAATTACTAAAGCCTACCCATTCTGCATCTAGTATTGATCCATCTAAAAATGAGTACTGCTTAAAACTTAGTAAAAAAGCTACAATTAAAGGTCCGATAAAAAACACTAATGCTGATATTACAAATGGTAATGAAAATAACCATCCATCTATCGCTTCTCTTATTTTAGCCTTTTTAAATGTATTTTGAGTTGGACCTTTCCCTTTCATATCATTTTTTTGTATTTCAGTTTTTGATAAACTGGGCAAATTTCACACCTCCAATAGATATAGGAAGCACATTTGTGCTTCCTATATTTACTTAAGATTGTCTGCTGCTATTTTTAGAGACTTAAGTGGATCATTTTCAACACCTTTTTGTAGCCTTTGACCAGCATTATTTAATTCATCTATTATTTTTTGTGATTTTACTCCAAATTGATAAACCTTTGAATATTGAACCATATCAACAAGAGGCTTTCTTTCTGGATATTTCTCAGTAAACACCTTGGCCATTGATTTTCTAGATGGTATTGCAAGTCCACTTTCTGCTACCATTTTTTGAGCTTTCTTACCTGTTAAAAACTTAATAACTTCAGCAGCTGCTTCTTTATGTTCAGTGTTTTTACTCATAACATATGCAACTGTAAATGCTAAATCACCATGTTTTTCTCCCTTTGGTAACTTAGCAATTCCATAATTAACATCTGGACCTGCTTGTTTCATAAATGGTATCATCCATCCACCTTCAATACACATTGCTGCTTTCTCTTGAGCTAAAGCATCGCCGTTCCAGCCTACACCAAGATTTTGTGGCGTATCTGCATATCCCTTTTCAAATAATGAATAATAGAAACCTAGTCCCTTTGCCGCTGCTTCACTATCAAAGGCTATGTTTCCATTTTTGTCAAGTACTTTTCCTCCAGCTTGATATATAAATGGTATAAACCTTGCAGCATCATTGCTTAAAACAATACCTTTAACTCCATCTTTAGTTAATTTTTTAGCTGCTTTTTCTAGTTCTTGCCAAGTTGTAGGAACTTCAACACCAGCTTCTTCAAACATATCTTTATTATAGAATAATGCTAAAGTATTATAATCTTTAGGTAATCCATATATCTTTCCATCTTTCATAAAACCATTTAGAAGGTTTTCTTCAAAGTCCTTAACATCTTCTTGATCAAGGTATTCATCAAGAGGTAGTATTACTTCCTTCTCAATAAATGCAGGTGCTTGATAAACATCTAAATAATATACATCTGGTTCTGTTTTTGCAGCAATATTTGCTTGTAATTGTTGCATATAATCATCTGTATATACTTCCTTTTCAATATTAATGTTTGGATGAGTCTTTTCAAACTCTGCAATTTGGTTATCAATTAATTCAGTTTCAGCTGGTGAAGATGACCACATACCAAGTTTAATTGTTACAGTTTCCTCCTTTGACTCAGATGAAGTATCTTCACTAGCTCCACCACCACATCCAACTAGTAAACTAGTTGTTAATAATAATACAACAAGTAAAAGTGATAATTTTTTCATAAAATTTTCCCCCTTTAATTAATCTTTTATTTAAATAATTTAATTATTATAAGCTAAAGCTTTTATAGTTAAATCTTTATTAGGCTCTACAAAATACTCTTTGTCAAAAACCTTTATTTTCACATTGTCTGTACTATTTACTCTAATATCTTCTTGAGTAATTGCAATATCTAAAATTGCACCTCTCCAATTAATTTTGAAAGATAACTCTTCCCACTTTTCTGGTATCCAAGGCTTTAAGGATAGACATTCATCCTTATCAACATATAGTCCTCCAAATCCAAATACAGCACACTGCCATGATCCACCTGTAGATGCAGCATGTAGTCCAAGTCCTGCATTTCCTTGGTTATCTTCCAAATCAGTTAATACTGTCTTCATGAAATATCTGTAAGCATTTTTGGTATCTCCAACAGTTAGTCCCATTATTGAATACATTGATGGACTCAATGATGATTTGTGCATTGTCCTTTTTTCGTAGTATTCATAATTTTCTTTTTTAGTTTCTAAGTCAAATTCATCCCCTAATACAAGCATTAACATTACAACATCAGGTTGCTTTATAAGCTGGGTTTCTCCAAGTTTACATCCTTCCATATCAGGCCATTTTGGCATTCCATTTTCATCATATTCTTTTATAGTAATATCCTTAAGCTTGAAATATCCTTCAAATTGTTCAATTAGCTTACTTTTTTCATCTTTAGGAATATATATTTTTGACTCAATTTCTCTCCATTTATTAATATCATCTTCACTTATATCTAGTTTGTTTAATAATTTTTCATAAATATTAGTATCTTCTTTTTTAAGCCATTTAGCAAGTTCAATTCCTTTTTTTATGTTCCATTTTGCTAAATAATTTGTATAAACATTATTATTTACATGCTCATGGAATTCGTCTGGTCCTATTACCATGTTTATTTCATATCTATCAAATTCTTCATTGTATTCTACTCTACTACTCCAAAATTTTGAAGTATCTAATACTATTTCAATTCCGTAATTCATCATAAAATCTTTATCTTTTGTGGTTCTGTAATACTCCCATACTCCAAAGGCTATATCAGAGCTTATATGAAATTCTTCATCTCCTGTCCAAATTCTAACTGGATTACCGTCATAATCAACTCCCCATTTAGGAGTTACTTCTGTTCCATCATCTGCAGCTTCCCAAGGAAATTGAGCTCCTTCATATCCGTTTTCACGTGCATTTTTCCTAGCTCCATCGATAGTATTATATCTATACATTAGTAATGTTTTAGCAACTTCAGGGTTTGTATATATGAAAAATGGAAGCATATAAATTTCAGTATCCCAGAACACGTGACCTTTATAACCTTCTCCATGTAGTCCCTTTGCTGCAATACTTATTCTGTCATCCTTTTCATAAGCTGAAGATGATAATTGAAAAAGATTAAATCTTATGCCAGTCTGTGCTTTTTTATCTCCTTTTATTTTGATATCAATCTTGTCCCAAAGCTCTTTCCACTTATCTCTATGTAGATTAAGTTCTTTCTCTAGTCCCTTTTCAAGATATGACTTAATATCTTCTTCTAAAAGATAATAAGGGTCTTTATCTGTGTCTCTGGATGTATAAGTTACTCCATACTTTTCTATAGTGTAATCTTTACCTTCTTTAACCCTCATCTCGTAGATTTCTCTTACCTTTTCTCCGAAAACTCCATATTTTCTATTTTGTAAAATATCTCCTATACCTCTTACAACTGTTCCCTCTACTATTTCAATCCCTTTATCTTTAGTAACTACTTTTATTGCAATTCCTGTATCCAAATCGTATCCCTTTTTAACATCTAGATGTTTTACCTTTTTAATAGGCTCAAATTCATTGTTTGTTATGCTGCCATCTATTATATTTTCAATAAAAAGTTTACCTGAATAGTTAATAGGAGTTATAGTGTATCTTATACCCCATCTATGTACATTACTTCTACTTACGAATCTTTCAGAAGCTATTTTTATAATTTTTCCTTTTTGAGTTTTTAGTTTAATTTCTGAATAGAGAATGCCTTCCTTCATATTTAATTTTCTTGCAAAATCTAATACTACACATCTGTCAATATCTAATTTTTCATTTTCAGTATAAATATTAAATACTAATGGGTTGGGACAATTTACTAATTCTGTAGTTTGGCTATCAGCTTTATCAAATACTCCTGCAATTAAGTTTCCTGGAAATCCATAATTTGAGAATTCTAACCAACCTCTAAGTCCCCTATATCCATTGGCTAAAGTAAAAACTGTTTCATATTTTGGGTTTTCATATGCCTTGTAATTACTTTGTTCCACAAACCACAGTTTTTCATCCATCATTTGCAACCCCCATTTGTTATTTTCGTAAACGTTTTCGTATGTTTTCATTATATAATTATATACCCTTTCTTTCAAGATTAAATTCTAATTTTTTATATTTTTTTGAAAAAAATTAATTTGCCTTTAATTCTCCATTAAATTGTTAACAGTTTGTAGTAATTAGACAAAAAAGCTGTAGCAGAGATTTTATCTCCACTACAGCTTTTTTTGTTTTCTCACTTTTATACCTTAATTTTTTGTACTTTGTCTTAAAACTAATTCTGGTTCTAAAATAATTTGATTAATATTTTGACCATTTATAAGATTAATTAAAAGTGTGGCTGCTGAAACACCTATTTTATAAGAATTTTGTCTTATAGTCGAAAGTTTTGGTGTAATATATGCACTAAGATCTAAATCATCAAAGCCAATTATTTCAACATCATCTGGTATTCTTTTTCCCATCTTCTTAAGCTCTTTAATTGCCCCTATAGCCATAAGGTCACTTGCAGCAAAAATTGCTGAAATATCCCTATGTCTATTAAATAATTCCCTTACACCTTCTTTTCCACTTTCTTCTGTAAAGTCTCCAAAATAGATTAATGTTTTATCTATTGTTATATCATTTTTCATTAAAGATAAATAATATCCATCAAGTCTTTGAAGACTAACATATGCATTTTCATGGCCATTAATAAATGCTATTTTTTTATGTCCATTTTTTACAAAATGTTCTATAGCTAGACTTGCTCCTTTTATGCTGTCTGTACCTACAAAACCTATTTTTCCCCTTTTAATTGGAATATCAAATAAAACACAAGGAAATTCTCCCCTTAAAGCCTGTTTATAAAATTCATCACTTAATTTTAATCCTACTAAAAAGACACCATCTAGGTGATAATCCTTTAATATTTGGACTAATCTACTTTCTTGATATTTTGATAAATTAGGTAAAAAGACTACTTCATATCCTCTTTCTGAGGCATATTCCATAAACCCAACAAGTATTCTATAAGTAAAAGAATATGTGGGTTCATTTTCATCATAATCCTCAATAGCAATGCCTATTCTATTGGCTTTTTCAGCCCTCATACCCCTAGCTAGTATACTTGGTACATATCCTATTTCCTCAGCAATTTTAAATATTCTTTCACGGGTTTCTTTATTAATATCACTATATCCGTTAAAGGCTCTAGAAACTGTACTTACAGATACACCAGCTTTTTTAGCTACATCTTTAATTGTAACATTCCTATTCTTATTCATTGAAAACCATCCATTCTTAACATTTAATTCTTGCATTCAATTAAATTATATAGATAAATAAATATATATGTCAAATTTCGAAAAAAGTTTCACTAAAACGTTTTAGTCTAATTATACTATATAAGCTTTTTTATTGCAACAATTGGTAGGTACACTTCTTAATACCTTTGCTGCTTGTTCTGGTGCTACTGTATTAATATACATACCTGAACCAAGTTCAAATCCAGCCTGATTAGAAAGCCTAGGAGCTATTTCCATATGCCAATGGTAAGTTTTATTATGGTTTTCTTCATCTTTAGGAAGAGTATGTAAATACATATTAAAAGGAAAATCACCTAATAATCTACCCATTCTATTAAAAATATCAAATAGTAGAATTGCTAGTTCTTCAATTAATTTATTATTAATTGTTTCAAAATTTGATTTATGTTCCTTAGGTATAATTTGAGTATGGTAACTATAAATAGATGCATATGGAGCTAAAACTAGAAAGTTTTTAGTTTCAGTTATAATCCTCTCATTATTATTTAGTTCTTCTTTTATTATGTCACAATAAATACAGTTTCCTTCTTTTTCAAAATAGTTTTTGCTTCCATGTAGCTCTTCTTTAATTAATTTGGGCACAAGGGGTAAAGCTATCGCCTGTGAATGGGGATGTTCTAATGAAGCACCTGCTTCTTTTTTATAGTTTTTGAAAATACTTACATATTTTATTCCCTCTAAATTTATTAAATCTTTATATCTCTTTTTATACATTTTTAACATATATTCAAACTCTTTAATATCCATATAAAAAAAGCTTTTATTATGTTCTCTACTTTCTATTATTACTTCATGTTTCCCTTTTCCCTTTTCTTTTTTAAATAGTATTGAATCGTTTATATTACAAGAACTTTCCATTGAAACTGCAGGGTATTTATTAGGTACTACCCTTACAGTCCATTTATCTCTTCTGTTAATTCTTGAAATCTCAGGTGGTGTTTTTTCTTCATTACCTGGACAAAAGGGACATGAATCTTCAATCTTTTTTACTTTTTTTTCTGGTAAAACAGATTTTAAATCTGTAGGTCTTTTTCCCCTTTCAGTTGCTATGATAACCTGATTACCAGTTACAGGATCTGTTCTGATTTCAGTCATCAACTATCACCACCTAAATATGTTTCTTTTAACCAATCTAAAGACACTGGTTCATTGTTTAATGGTTCTTTAAAAAATGGATGTATTTTTAATTTGTTAAATTTCTTTCCCTTTTTCATCTCATTTAATTTTCTCTTTATAACTTCTATATATCCTTTGGCAGTACTATTCCAAGTATATTTACTGAATACCCTCTCTAATCCTTTTTGTTGATATTTTTTATAGGTTTGTTCATTTTTTAATACTTTTAGCAGTCCCTTAGCTATATCTTTTGGATTATTGGGATCAACTAATACGCCAAATTCCTCTCCATTTTCAGATAATACTTCAGAAGGACCTCCATTTTTAGTAACAACAGCTGGTAAACCACATGCCATGGCCTCAATTGGAGCTAATCCAAAGGGTTCATAAAGTGCTGTTAATGAAAATACAGATTTTCTTTTTGCAAATTCCCTATAGCAGGCTGCTAATTGCTTTTGACTATTTAAGCTAAACATACTTACTTTACCTTTTAAATTATACCCATCAATTATTTCCATTATTTCATCTAGTATAGTTTTTTCTTCACTCTTAGCCATGGAATAATCCTCAAATGGATTATCTATACCCCTTAATGTTATAACTAGATTGCACTTTTTTTGAAGCTCTTTACACTTAGCATATGCTTTTACTAATCCTATATGATTCTTTTTAGGGTCTAATCTACTTGCAGCAATAATAGCTGGTAACTCTTGTCTATTTTCATCTAAATCTCTTTTAAAAACCTTATTTATTTTTTCCCTAACTACTTCTTCTTGGTCATTTTCTTTTTCTTTATTAAATAGTTCAGTATTAACTCCTGGAGGTATTATAGCAAATTTGGAATCATTATTTACATCTACTGCTCCCTTATATCCTTTATGACTATATTGTTCATATCTTTCTTGACTAGTACTAACTATGTTTACTGCTGAGTTAGCCATACTGATTCTTTCAGCCATTAATCTTAATGAGAAGTTATACTTTTTATTTAATTTTTCTATATTTTCAGTAGATACATTTAGTTTGTCCATTTTTTGAGCACCTAATGAATGTCCAGTAAATGTAAAAGGTATTCCTGTTTTTTCATAAAGAATTGCTCCTGCTATTCCACCATCTCCATAATGGGTTGTAAAAAAGTCTGGCCAAGTATTTTCTTCTTCATAAAATTTTATAATTTCATCTACATATTTATATATATATGACCATAATTTTTCTTTATTTAAGAATTTTTCCCCACCAAAGGGCAATCTTACTATTCGTACTCCATCTACTCCTTCATACTCATCAAATTTTTCCTCAAACCCCGGCCATTCATCATCAATAATCTGTCTTGTTATAATATCTACTTTGTGTCCCTGTTTTGCCATAGCTATAGCAACTTCCTTTACATACACTAACTGTCCTCCAAAATCGGGATGTTCTGTCCAGTATAAATCATTTTTATCAAAGTTTCCCTGTGGATTTAAAAAAGCTATTCTCATAATCTAATCCCCCTATATTCTATATTTTTTTTCAATTTCTTCAACTCTAGGTAACTTAACTACTGCTCCAACCTCTTTTAGTTTACAGGCTGAAACAGCACTTCCTAATAAAGCTGCTTTTCTTATTGTCTTCCCCTTAAGAATTCCTGCATAAAACCCTGACCAAAATGCATCTCCTGCACCTGTTGTATCAACTACTTTTGTAGCAAGTGTAGGTATTCTTATGGTCTCTTCACCATTAGAGACTATTACACCATCTTCGCCAAGTGTTAACATAACAAGTTTTACACCAAATTCTAGAAACTTATTTATATACCCTTCCGGAGTATCAGAACCAAATATATGAAATGCATCATCCTCTGAAGGTTTTACCATATCAACATCCTTTAATAATTCTTTTATAAAATCAACACCATTATGTCCTTTTTCCCACAAAACCTTTCTATAATTGGGATCAAAACTTATTATTTTCCCATTATCTTTAGCATATTTTATTAATTCAAGAGTAGTCTTTCTTGCTGGTTCATATGATATGGGCCATGAAGTAAAATGGACAATTTTTGAATCTTTAATTAGGCTTATTAATTTATCATTTAGTTTAAGGTTCTTATCTGCATCTCTATAGGCTATAAAACTTGGGCTCTTTTTACTCTTTGAAACTACAACAATAGATGTATTGTGCTCATCATCTATTGTTATACCATCTACATTTACTGTGTTTTCCTTAAGAGTATTAATTATAAACTTTCCAAAACTATCATTCCCTATGTTACTTATTACTGCTGACTCTCTTCCCAATCTTTTTAGATTAATTGCTAAATTTCCTGGAGAACCCCCAAAATATTTATGGAAAGAACTAAACTTAAAATCATCATCATAATCGTGTGATATCATATCAATTAGTAATTCACCTATTGTAACAACATCTATATTGCCCTCAGGAATTTTCATATTATTATCTAGTCTGAACATAATACCATTCCCCCTAAGAACTTAAAACCTTGAAAATTCACTTGATTGAATTCAATTAATTTTCTAATTTATTAGACATATATAAATAAATTATACTTAGTAATTTAAACTGAAAAACATCATTAAATACTCTTAAGTCAAATCCAATATCCTTTTTAATCTTATCTAAACGATAAATAAGAGTATTTCTATGGACATATAATTTCCTAGCAGCTTGACTTATGTTAAGATTGCAATCTATAAAGGTATTAGCTGTTTTCAATTCTTCTCCACTTAATTTGTCAATTCCTAAATCAATTGCTTGTCTATAAATTCTTTTTATCTCATTATCTGATAAAGATAAAACCAGTCTAAAGATAAATAGATCCTCATAAAAAAACATATTTCCAGGTAATTGAAATTTAACACCAATATCTAAAGCTTGTTTACCCTCTTCATATGCCGTTTTTATTTTTTCTATTGAATGTGGTTGACTTACACCTATTTTTATTCTTTTAAGTAGTTCAGTTTCAATTGCATCAACAATAAGCTTGGGAAAACTTAATGTTTCCTCACCATTTTTTTGGTATATTATGCATATTAAATCTTCATCAATTTTTACTGTAATAGCCCTTTGGGAGTCTATATTTTTTACTAAAGAGTCAATTTCTCTAATATCATTATCTTCATAGGATTTTAAAAGAATTACTACAATATCTTTATCTTCTAAAAAACCAAAATTACCAAATATCTCTTTAATCTTATCTTCCTTAATATCATCAAATAATAACCTTCTTATTTTTTTCTCACTAATATCCGAATAATAGTTGTCTTCCTTTGATGTTATTTCCTGAATAAAAAATTTTATTATGTTTTTTTCCCTTTCTGTTAATGTATTACTAGGATCAGTAGTTATAATATACTTTTCACCATTTATACTTATATGTGTAGTGTTATCACTTACATTAGTTCCATTAGTTATATTTAAGTCAAAACCAATTATCTTGCTTAATCTATCTGAAAGATCCTCTAATTTATAATTTTTACTCATATTATCACCCAGTTATTATTATAAAATATTTCTAGAAAAAAGCAGAAGAAATACTGAAGTATTTCTTCTGCTTTTGTTTTAGTTTACTATAGCCATCTCAGTATCTTTGTCAAATAAGTGCATTCTGTTCTTATCAAAGGCTAATTCAATTTTATCTCCTGGATTTACTTTAGTTCTAGCATCTACCCTTGCTATTACATTGTTACCTTCAATATCAAGATATAAGTACGTTTCTGAACCCATCATTTCTGTAACATCAACATATGCATTAACAACACTGTCTTTAGATGATTCAATAAATACTTTTTCACTATGAATATCCTCTGGTCTTATTCCTAAAATAACTTCTTTTCCAAAATAGCCTTTTTCTTTAACTATTTTAGCTTTACCCTCTGGCAACTTAACCTTAGTATCTCCAAATTTTAAGTGGCAATCTTCTATACTTTCTCCTACAACTTTCACATTAATAAAGTTCATTTGAGGACTTCCTATAAAGCCACCAACAAATACATTAGCCGGTTTTTCATAAACTTCTTGAGGTGTAGCTGCCTGTTGTATACGTCCATCTTTCATTACTACAATCCTATCTCCCATAGTCATAGCTTCTGTTTGGTCGTGTGTTACATATATGAAAGTTGTTTGTAACTTTTTATGTAATTTTATAATTTCAGTTCTTGTTTGTACCCTTAATTTAGCATCTAAATTTGATAAAGGCTCATCCATTAAGAAAACCTTAGGTTCCCTTACTATTGCTCTACCTAATGCAACCCTTTGTCTTTGTCCCCCTGATAAAGCCTTTGGTTTTCTATCTAGTAATTGCTCAATACCAAGTATTTTAGCTGCTTCCTTTACTTTTCTATCTATTTCGTCCTTTGGAACTTTTCTAAGCTTTAATCCAAAGGCCATATTATCATAAACAGACATGTGAGGATATAATGCATAATTTTGGAAAACCATTGCTATATCCCTATCCTTTGGAGCTACATCATTAACTAATTTATCTCCAATATATAATTCACCCTTTGATATCTCCTCTAAGCCTGCCACCATCCTTAAAGTTGTAGACTTTCCACAACCTGAAGGTCCTACTAATACTATAAACTCTTTATCTTCAATTTCTAGATTAAAATCTTCAACAGCAGTAACATCACCTGGGTAAATCTTCCATATATTTTTAAAAGTTAAACCTGCCATTAAATTTTCCCCCTTTATAGTTAATTTATGGTATAATCTTTTCCTATATATAAGTCTACTATATTAATCCATTATTTTCTATTAGCATTATGTCCAAAATTCTGAAAACGTTTTTAGTTGTTTTGCATAAATATATAAAAAATGAAACGAGAACTAGGGTCCCGTTTCATTTTTAAGCTTAATGATTATCATATAATATTTATTTTGACAACCTACTTTTTGTTTTATTAGCCCTATAATTTAAATAGCCAGCCATTATAATTAGGGTTCCTCCCAATATGCTTAAAAAATCAGGAATTTCCGCCCAAATTATTAAACCTAATATTGTTGAAAAGATTATGTTCATATACGTATAAATTGCCAATTCACCAGCAGGTGCATATCTATAAGCATGGGTCATTAAAAATTGGGCAGTTGTAGCAAAAACTCCAAGACTAATAAGTTTTAGTAGTTCTACAGGGCTAGGTATAGCAAACCCTCCAAATATCATAAAAGGTATCATTGTAATAGTAGATATTACAGTAAAGTAAAACACTATAGTTTCCGGGCTATCTGTGTGTCGTAAATATCTTATGGTTGTATATGCTGAACCTGCAAAAAAAGCTGATAAAAGTGCTACTAAAGCTGGGATTACTGTATAATTAAATTCAGGTCTGATTACAAACCCTGCACCTAAAAGGGCTAATATTAAAGATACAAACTGAAGTTTTTTTATTCTTTCCCCTAAAAAGATTGCAGATAAAACCATAACGAAAAATGGAGACATCTTGTTTAGTATAACTGCATCTGATAAAGCTATATTTGATAATGCATAAAAGTAAGCTGCAACCCCCATTAAACCAAAAAAGCTTCTTAAAAAGAGAAATTTACGATTATTTCCTAAAATAGGCTTTTTATTTTTTATAATTATATAAGTAGCAACAATAAATCCAATTAAATTTCTAAAAAATATCTTCTCATAAACTGGAATATTTCCTAATGACTTAACAGTTGCTGCCATAAGGGCAAAAAATAGTGCTGAAAGTAATATTAGTATAATACCTTTTTTCCTATTTTCCATATTTTGTACCTCCTCATTTTGACATACACATTTAGTTTACATTAAAATAAAATTATAATAAAGTCCTTTAAGAAATAAAATTCTTATGGTAAAATATGAAAATACGTTGTATCATGTTAATATATATAAAAGAAAGGAGATGATTTAATTGAAAAAATCTTTAATAGCAATTGCTGTAGTACTGTTACTTTTAATTGTTATACCATCCGTTACCCTAATAGGAACATATAATAATTTAGTTCAGTTAGAAGAGAATGTTAATTCAAAATGGGCTCAAGTAGAAAATCAATTAAAAAGAAGGGCTGACTTAATCCCTAATTTAGTAAACACTGTAAAGGGATTTGCAAATCAAGAAAAGGAAGTTTTAATAGGTGTTACTGAGGCTCGAAGCAAATTGCAAAAGGCAACCACTCCAAAGGAATATGCTGAAGCTAATGCACAAGTAACAACAGCTTTAGAGAGATTAAATTTTGTAGTTGAAAGATATCCAGAACTAAAGTCTAATGAAAACTTTATTAGACTACAAGATGAACTAGCAGGAACTGAAAATAGAATAGCAGTGGCAAGGAGAGATTATAATGAAGCTGTAAAAGGGTTTAACAGTAAAATCAGGAAGTTCCCTACTAACATAATTGCTAATATGTTCGGATTTGAAAATAAAGAATATTTTGAAGTAGACCAAAAAGACAAAGAAGTTCCAGAAGTAAACTTTGAATAGGGTGTTTTAAATGAAAAATAAAATAAAGTTTTCTCTAATTTGGATAATAGTTTTAATTTGTATTACAAATTCCTATGTGATTGCCGATGACTTAAACCTTCCACAGCCAAGTAGAGAATTTTATGTATATGATGAAGCAAATATCTTAGATGAAACAGTAGAAAATTATATAGTGGAAACTAATGAAAGTTTACATAGTAAAACTGGAGCTCAGATAGTAGTTGCTACTGTTAATTCACTACAGAATAGAAGTATTGAAGAGTATGCCAATAGACTTTTCAGATATTGGGAAATAGGAAGTAAGGAAAAAAACAACGGCATTCTCTTTTTAATTGCACCAACTGAAAATAAGATGAGAATTGAGATAGGGTATGGACTAGAAGGGGCAATTCCTGATGGAAAAGCTGGAGAAATTAGAGACAAGATGATAATCCCTTATTTTAAAAAGGGGAATTATAATAAAGGTACCTTAGAAGGTTTTAAAGCATTAGTTAAAGAGGTTAAAATAGAATATAATATAGACTCAAATTCAAATGAGCATAAAAGGTTTATTTTTGAACCAAACAATGAACATTCTCCACAAAAATCTAAAGAGGGTATAGCTAATCTATTTGATTCAGTAAAAAAGATTATTATTATAATTGGAATAATTATTTTCTTGATAATTGACTTTACTTTCTTTGATGGATTCTTAACCTTCACCTTTATAAGGATTGCCTCAAGGGGAGGCTTTAACTTTAATGGAGGTGGAAATGATAACCATGGTGGGGGAGGTTCCTCCGGTGGTGGTGGAGCCAGTGGAGGCTGGTAATATTTTCTTTAGTTTTAAGGGGATAAAAATGAAAAATAGCTTTATTGACTACTCTAAAAAGAGTTTTAGACTAATCTTTGATAATCCTATTTTATTTGTACCTGCTTTAATTCAGATTTTTTCGTTATTGATAACAATTTTACCCTTAATAAACTATATTGGAGATAATAACTCTTTTAATACATTTACACCTGCTTATTTTCCTGCCCTATTAATTTTAATTTTCTTTTTAGTAATTATAAATCTATTAATTGAAATAGGAGTATTATTTATGATTAAAGAGGTTGTTTTATATAATGAAACTAGTATAAGAAGTTTATTTAAAGGGATAAAGAAATATTTTGTAAGAATTTTCTTTGGAAGTATAATAATAGCTGTGGTTTTTGGAATTTTAAGCGCTATTATTGCAGTACCATTATTTATTTTAACAAATTTAAGGATTCTTTCTTTTATTGTAATTTTTATATTTATTTTAGCTTTATCCACATTTATTTATATGTGGGAAACTATTTTAGTTTATGAGGATTGTGGCGTATTTAAGTCTATTGACTTAAGTTTTAGGTTTGCAAAGATGAATTTTGGTCTACTTTTTCTTGTAAACCTACTAGATGCTATTTTAACTGGGGATAATAAATCAAAATTAAATAGTAATCAGCAGCGTAAACCAATTAACATTGACCTTCCAACTCCCTTTTTTATAGATTTAATAAAACCTTTATCTATTACTTTAATAGTATTACTATCACTTATATCAATAGTTTTAGATTTATTTTTCCTTACTCTTGCCTTTGTAATTTATGATGATAGAAGAGATATGTTAAGGTCAGAAATAGAATTGACAAAAGAGTAGACACTTTGTCTACCCTTTTGTGGCCATTTCATATACCCTCTTGTATAATGGATTATCTCCCATATTTGCATCCATGTAACTTAAATACATGTTAATATCATTTCCTGCATACTCAATTATTTTTTCTGCTAGAAAATCTATTACTTCAGGTTCTTCACATTCAGATACTACTTCAAATATTTCTGCCATATTGTTTGCCAATTGAGATTCTACGCTGCCATTATTTTCATAGGAAGGTTGTATATTATTTCTAACCATCGTATCAAGGGCATCACATAAAACCCATCCTGTTCCCTCAACTGTTTTTAACAAATTAAAACGATGTTTATGTTGATCCATTATCTTAATCACCTCTTTAAATAGTTTTTCAAAAATAGTATTTGTAATTATCTAAATAATAATTAATAAACCAAAAAGATTTTTTGTAATACTTAAATGTACTTCTACCTTTTCGACATTTTTCCCAAGTTATGCAAATCGGGACGGTTCTCTTTTTCACCATTTATTTCCATTTAGGTGTGGTAAGATTCTATTTAATCATAAAAAATGCGTTCGTAATACGAACGCCTAACATTCAAATTTATATTTAATTTCATAATAAATTTATTTATTTAAATTCCATAACTTTTCGGCCATTTTTGCCCATTCCTTTGATATCTCTTGGCATTTTTGGGTTAAATTATCTACAGATTCATTATCGATTAATTGGGTTGACTTAGCCTTTGAATTATGTACCATTTCTCTTAATTTATCTGGATTATCTAATAGTGGACATGGTCTTAAGTGATTATCATTAAAGGGCATCATTTTTTTATACTGCATAAATAAAGGAGACTTTAATGCTTCTAATAGGCTAACCTCTTTTATATTAACATTAGCATAATGAATAAATGCACATGGTTCAACATCCCCATTTGCATTTATATGTAAGTATTTCTTTCCTCCAGCAATACAACCTTTAGTATACTCACCATCATTCCAAAAGTCTAAAACAAATATAGGCTTTTCTTTTCTCATTTTCCTAACAAAATTATACATATGAGCCCTTTGTTCTGGTGTTGCAAGTAAATCCAAAACAGCATTTTTCCCTAATGGTATATATGTAAAATACCACCCAAATAAACAACCTTTTTTGACCATAAAATCTAAATACTCTTCAGAACCAACAACCTCAGTATTTTTTTTATGATAACAGGTAGAAAATCCAAAAATTATTCCTTCTTTTTTAAGAATATCCATAGCTTCTAAAACTTTATTATATGTTCCCTTTCCTCTTCTTAAATCAGTTTCTTCTTCAAATCCCTCAATACTTAGCGCTAATGCAAAATTACCTACTTTAGCTAACTGTTTAGCAAATTTTTCATCTACTAAAGTACCATTAGTAAAGGCTAAAAACATACAATCATTATGTTTATGGGCTAAGGCAATTAAATCTTCTTTTCTAATTAATGGTTCTCCCCCTGAATAAATGTACATATATATTCCCAGTTTCTTACCCTCTTGAATAATCCTATCTAAAGTTTCATTGTCTAAAAAACTCTCTTTATCATATTCAGAAGCCCAGCATCCTTTACAATTTAAGTTACATTTTGAAGTAGGGTCCATTAAAATAGCCCATGGTATATTACAATTATGTTTTTTTTTCATTTTCTTCTATTATAGGTATACCAACAAGAGTAGAATTAACAAAAAAATTAATTAAAGATTTTTTTCTTACATTATTATTAATATCTTTAAATATTTTATTAATTAAAATGTAACCATTTGAATTAGAATCATCGACCATTTCTTTTAAAAGGTTTATTGATTTCTTATGATTAGCTTTTTTAGCTAATTTTTCAGACCAGTTAAGTAATTTTGAAAGATTGTTCATAGGGTCCTTTTCTAAATATGTTAAACATTCATTCAATAGTACTGAACTAATTATTTGTTTTGCTTTCCCCACAGTGCCTCCCCCTCAACATATCTTTTATATAGACATATTCCTTTTTATTGACATATATGTCAATAAAAAGGAAACTTAATATTTTAATCCATCAACTAGTATATTTATTACACTAAAATGCTTCTTTGTATCAATATTTTTATCTATTGATGCTTGTAAAAGGGAAGATTCTATTAATCCATATAATACATATGACATCATTTCTTTATTAATTGGCTTAATTTCATTTAAATTTTCAGCTTCTTCTAGAAGAGCTTTAAATACTTTTCTTAATTCTAATGCATGTTCTTGAATTTCTTGTGCTATTTGATTATTTTCCCTTTTCAATATTAGCCATAAATCTATCAATATAAGTAACATACTATCCTCATTGTATTTTGTTATAGTTTGATATATAATCTTTTTTATTTTTTGTAAAGATGAAATTTTAGGGTCTTTTATAATTAAGTTTAAGTCTTTTTTTATTGTTTTTATTGTGTATTTGATTACATAATGAAATATTTCTTCTTTATTCTTAAAATATTGATATAATGTAGTCCTTCCCATTCCACATTCTTTGGCAATATCAGATAGTTTAGTATTGTAGTAACCTTTTTTTATAAATATTAAAATCGCTTTTTTTATAATTTCTTCCTTTTTTTTATCATAATCAATGATTTTAGGCATCATTTAACCCCTTTTCTCTAAAGTTTTATATTAATATATATAGAACTAATATAAAAAATATGCTTTATAAATGTGTTATAAAAAAGGGTAGCATCCACTTTATGGATGCTACCCTTTTTTATAGTTTGATATTAAAAAATTTATTAAGGTTCTATTTCTATTACTTTCATACTATTTAAAGCGTTCTCTATTAATTTTTCACTATCTAATAATGACTCTGATTCCTCAATTTTTTCTAATTTAGGTCTTGTAACAGGATGTTTTGGTAAAAATACAGTACAACAATCTTCATATGGTAGTATTGATGTTTCATAGGTCTCTATGTCTTTTGAAACCTCTATTATATCAGTTTTATCCATTCCTATTAATGGTCTAAATACCGGTATGTCTACTGAAGAGTTAGTCACATTAAGTGATTTTATAGTCTGACTTGCAACCTGTCCAAGACTTTCTCCTGTAATCAAAGCATCAATCCCTTCTTTTTTAGCAATCCTTTCAGCTATTTTCATCATAAACCTTCTTGATATTATTGTAAGTTCATCTTCAGGACATTTCTCATTTATAGCTTTTTGTATGTCTAAAATATTTACACTATATAATTTAAAACTTCCACTATATATTGATAATATACGAGCTAATTTTTTTACTTTCTCTTCAGCCCTTTCACTTGTAAAAGGGTAACTATGGTAGTGAATTGCATCTAATTTTATTCCTCTCTTGGCCATCATAAATCCTGCCACAGGACTATCTATTCCACCTGATAAAAGAAGAAGTCCTCTCCCATTTGTTCCTACAGGTAACCCGCCATATCCTTTAATTTTTTCAGTATATATGTATGCATAATCATTTCTTATATCTACATAAACATAAAGGTCTGGATTATGAACATCAACCTTAATATTATTTACATTTTTTAAAATGGTACCGCCTAACATTCTTGTTACTTCCATTGAGCCTATTGGAAAGCTCTTATCAGCTCTTTTTACTTTTACTTTAAATGTCTCAATATTTCTCCTACTTTTAGCTTCCTCAACTGCTAATATTGCCTTCTTTTTTATATCTTCAATATCTTTGTCCATTCTAAATCCTGGTCTTACTTGAATTATTCCAAAAATCTTTTTTGTTCTATTAACTAAACTATTAATATTATCATCTGTAGCTTCTATAAAGATTTTGTTCATATCTTTATATACTTTCGGACTACCTAAATCATTCACTGCCCTTTGTATATGATGAAGAAGCTTGTTCTCAAAGTATGACCTATTTTTCCCTTTTAAGGCTGCTTCTCCTAAACTTATACTTATTATCCTGTTCACCATCTATCACCTCATAGTTATTTTTCTTATTTCTTTAACATGCTTTTGCAATCTATCTACAACATAATCTATCTCTTCAACATTATTAGAATAGGCAAAACTGAATCTCACTGTTCCATCTATCTCGTCATGTTTAAGACCTATAGCCTGTAGTACATGGCTTTTACCCTTATTTTTTGAAGAGCAAGCCGAACCTGTAGAAACATATATTCCATCTTCTTCTAAGTAATGTAAGAGAACTTCTCCTCTTACACCTACAAAAGATATATTTACTATATGAGGAGCAGAATGTTCATCTATAAAGCTATTGATTTTTATATTATCAATATTCTTTTTTATTTTATCAATAAAATGCTTCTTTAAATTTAAAATCTTTTTAATTTCTTCATCAAAGTTTTTATTTATTAATTCCACAGCTTTACCTAAGCCTACAATTCCCGGAACATTTTCAGTTCCAGACCTTATACCCCTTTCTTGGTTACCTCCAAAAATAATAGGAGATAGCTTTAAATCCTTTTTAATATATAAACCTCCTATACCTTTAGGGCCGTGAATTTTATGTCCACTAAAAGAAAATGTATCAATACCTAATTGCTTTAAATTAAATTTAATTTTACCAAAGGCCTGTATACCATCTACATGTAATTTTACATCTTTGTTTTTTCTGTTAATTATTTTTTTTATGTCTTCTATTGGCTGAACAGTACCTAGTTCATTATTTACTAACATTATGGATATAAGAATAGTATCATTATTTATACTTTCCTCTAACTGTTCTAAATCTACCAAACCCTTTTCATCTACATCAAGATATGTTACTTTAAAGCCTTTTTCTTCATAGTATTTAAATATATTTAAAACAGAAGAATGTTCTATTTTGGTTGTAATGATATGTTTTCCTCTTCTAGAATATCTATTCACTATACCCTGTATTGCAATATTGTTACTTTCAGTTCCCCCTGAAGTAAAAAATATTTCATCTGGTCTTACTGATAAAAAATTACTTATAATCTCCCTTGATTTTTCAACTTTCTTTTCTGCTTCTAATCCCATTCTATGCAATGATGAAGGATTACCGTAAATTTCCTTTAGCATAATATTCATTTCCTCTATAACTTCGTCCCTTGGCCTAGTAGTAGCACCATTATCCAAATATACTTCCATTATAATCACCTCTTGTATATAGTAAGGTTTTTCATAAGTATTATTCTTTAAAACATTCTTTTTTATAATAAGTATTTAATCTAATTAGTATCCCAACTCTTCATTTATAATATAGATATTTATTTCAATGTCACCCATAGGTTTACTTTCCAAAATTACAGTAATATTACACATTCTATCCTTTCCTTTACAATCATAGCATTTACCTTTATATCTACAGGGTGTATCTAAGTCTAATCTTTCTGAATTCTTAGGGCATGCAACTGTCTTTATTCTTTCAAGTGCTTTTTCTATATTCTTAGTAATCTTATTAACACCACATAATATATATACCTTTTTATGTCCATAAAACATTGAAGCAACTCTGTTCCCTATACCATCTATATTAACTAATTTCCCATCTTCTGTTATTGCATTACTGCTTGAAATATATACCGAAGCTCTACTTGCTTTTTCTCTTACTTCATCTCTCTTTTCAGGTTCTACAAGCCAATGCCAATGTACTTTATTACCTCTATCAATTAAGTCTTTATGAACCTCCATCTGATAAATAGTCATTGAGCCACCAATACCTACATCTTCTTTTACAGATATATCATCTAATAACTTTGACTTAGCTTCTTTTTTAGTATTAAAAAATTCTACATTAAACCCATTATCAACAAGTTTCTCAATTGTAGCTAAAACCCTTTTATCCAAATTATTCTCCCCCTTAATTTTTCAAAACAGTAATTTTGCAATATTTTATTTTAACTTATTTCACCATAAGTTTCTATACTTATTATATAAAAATTTATACTATCTTAAAAGTTTGTAATAAAATCATTGCGAAATTTGTCGTAATTTGTTATAATTTAAGTAAAGTTATCCCCCTGTAAAAGTATAAACTTTTACATTTGCACCTTAATAGGTGCAACTAAAAAAGAAGCTTCTTTCGAAGCTTCTTTTTTATTCTTTTTGTTTTATTCTATTATTATGTTGAAGGCTTTCCCTAGTTAAAGCAACCAAATTATCCTTTCTATAACTTTTGTATCTACAAGCTGTATATATTTTTGAAAGCTTTTCGTAATCTTCTAATAATTTATTTCTTTTTATTCTTTTATCCCTTGTAAACAAAAATATTTTTTCATACATTATACTCAACCCTTTTATTGAAATGTCAATTATAATACCATCTATCTTGTATTAGTTTGGAGATATTTCAATTTTGTTACATAAAAAAATTTAATGTATGTTAAAATTATATATGATATATTATTTAAATGATTTCATAGGGGGTTTTTTAAATTGTCTAATAAAGTTGCTGTTATTTTTACAGGTGGAACAATCTCTATGAAAGTAGATCCAAGAATAGATGCTGCAATACCTGCTCTATCTAGTGAAGAAATAATGGCTATGGTAACAAATATAGAAAAATATTCTGATATTGAAATAATTAATTTTGCTAGGATTCCTGGTCCACATATGACACCAGAAAGAATGATGGAATTGTCAAGCCTAGTTAAACAGACGATTAATAGGAAGGATATTACTGGGGTTGTAGTAACACATGGTACAGATACATTAGAAGAAACTGCTTATTTACTAGACCTAACAATAAATTCAGAAAAACCAATAATAGTAGTTGGTGCTATGAGAAATGGTTCTGAACTTGGATATGACGGTCCTAGTAATCTTTCTGCTGCTATATGTACGGCTATATCTAAGGAAGCCATGAATAAAGGTGTCCTAGTTGTAATGAATAATGAAGTAAATGCTGCATCTGAGGTTACTAAAACAAATACTCTATCATTAAATACATTTAAATCCCCTGAATTTGGGCCTCTTGGAATAGTAGATAATGATGAAGTAATTTTTTATAGGGAAATAATAAATCGTTGCCATATTAATACTGAAAAAATTGAAGCAAAGGTTGCTTTAATTAAATGTGCAGCAGGAATGGATTCTGATTTAATTAATTACTGTGTTGATTTAGGATATAAAGGGATAGTTATTGAAGCATTAGGTAGAGGAAACGTGCCTCCTAATATGCTAGATGGTATTAAAAAAGCTATTGCAAACGATATGCCAGTAGTAATAGTTTCTAGATGTCCAACTGGTCGTGTTTTGGATACATATGGTTATTTAGGTGCTGGTAAAAATCTTAGAAAATTAGGTGCAATTTTTGGGGATAACCTTCCAGGTCAAAAAGCCCGTATAAAATTAATGTTAGCCCTTGGAAAAACTAGAGATATAGAAACAATAAGAAGCATTTTTGAAAAAAATGTTTACACAAAAAGTTATAAAGTTAAACTAGGCGGCTAATATGCCGCTTTTATCCCTTGTTATTATTTATCTTCTGGAAAAAGGACCTCTTCTTCTTCTTAGAAAATTTTCAATGTCACTTATTCTTTCTTCTAAATTATTAATTTTTTCTTTACTGGGATCTTCTTTTTCTTCATTTAATTTTTCTATTTCTTTTTCTAGATATTCTAATCTATGTTCTATTTTCTTAATCTTATTTTCAAGTTTTTGAAATTTAATGTTCAATTTTTCATATTCGTTTGATTCCTCTAACTTTTCAATCCTATTCAAACTCTTTTCATCCTCCCTTCTATCTTCTTCTAGATTTTCATTTTTTTTTTAAAGGCACTTCTGTTGCTTTATTTAATGGTCCAAATCCTGTAAAAGTAATATTAGGGTGTCCTAGACCATAAGAATAGTTAAATTTAAATTTTCCTTTTATTTTTTCGTCATTAGTAGAAAACTTATATCTTAAAAAAATATTTTCTTTAGTATTTTTCCATCTGTAAAGTGGACTCCAAGATTTACCCATATCAGAAGAATATCTACTTATTACATAATCATACTCAGTCCATATTGTCCATAATTTGTTATTGTAGATAGCTAAAGTAGGAAAAGAGCAATTGGCTGGATTTGACAAAATTCCTCTTTTTATTTTTCTAGTTTTATTATTATACAATCTGTGTTTCTCATAATTTATTGTTAGATTACCGTTTTTATATTTACTATAAACTAAATGTAATACTTCCTTATTTTCTGCCAATATATCTAAATACAATTTTTTATCAAAGTTAGATGTTAGTTGTATACTATTTGCCCAGTTTTCTTTTTCTAAATCATATTCCTTTATAAAAATTTGTTCAATTCCATCAACTATGTTGTAGTAACCTAATATTAATTTATCTTCTTCTTTGATTACTTGTATAGGGTTCAATATTTCTCCTTTTTCTATTTTATCAACTTCTTTTATAAACCACTCATTGTTTTTAAAGTAATAATGATATATACCATATATATTGCTGTCTTCTATTTGCTTACAATAGAAAGTATGTATTTCATCACCGTGGACTACTGCATTTACATAAAATAAATCCTTTTCATTATCTTCTAAAATAGCTTTTTTATCCCATTGTCCTTCTATTCTTGTTAATAAGACTAGTTTTCCATCCTTTTTAACATATACCATATAAATATTATTTTTTTCATCTATTAGTCCATCAAATTCCATATTACAATTTGTATCTATATTGCGTTTTCTTACCTGTTTTATTTTTTTATCGAAAAAAATAAGTTCAATATTGCCATTATTCCAAAGAAAATTATACAAGTTACCAAGTCCATCTGATAATAAGCAGCTTTTCTGGTTAGAAAAACTCACAAAATCACCACCTTATTTATATATAAATATTTAAAATTTAGCTACTATATGTCAATATCTAACTAAAACCTTCTAATAATGTACTCGTATTAACCAAAATTTAATCCCCTTGTTACTCCAACCTAAATCCCAGGGTACTCTATACCTATCTGTATTATGGCAATTTACAAGTGTATAACCCTTTGAATCTGCTCCTGTTACTACAGAAATATGAACAACCTTACCTTTTTTTTCATATGCTACAATATCTCCAGGAAGTAGCTTATAACTAGCTTTATAAACTTGATTATATGTGCCATAAGCAATTTTAGAACCTCTACCACTATACAATATATAATTTTTAAATGCATGAGCATTTACCCATGCTTTACTTCCCCTTCGTTTATAATTCCATGCATAGGTTTTTGGAAATTTCCCACCTTCGTGTAATATTTGTGAAGCAAAATTAGCGCAATCTCCTCCCAGTGAATTGTAATTAATATACTTCTCATTGTACTTGTATCCATTTTCCCCGTTATCTGCTGCTCCACAGTATTTATCTGCATATTTAACTGCACCTTTTCTCCTATCACTTATATTAGAGAAATCTCTAGGGCCTTTAGAAAGAATATATTCCTTAATCTTTTTAGAATTTATTTCATTAATCTTTAACGAATCTCCAAATGGATCTTTATACCATTCCCTTGTGATTACATATTTTTCGTTCTTTTCAACGAGATCTAATAAATGGTATGTGCCTATTCTAAAAACATTTACTACATCTGGTTCATTTTCATATACATATCTATATTCTGTAGATGCTATAAGATTAATTTGAATCCCATTTTCCTTATCCTTTGTGTATCTAATTATAGGTGTGGTTTTAATATTAATAAATTTAATTCCTTGTTTTTCTGCCCATAACTTTAAATATCTCATCCTCTTCAGTTCATGCTCATATGCCCATATTCCATATTTAGTGCTAGTATCATATAAAGACTTTAACTGTTCTTTATTCTGTTTTAACATTGCATTACTTCTTATTGTAAACAGATTCTTCACTAAACTAGTTATTTCTTCATTACTAGATATAGAAACATGCTTCTCTTTCATATAACCAAATAGTATAATGCTTAATAAAATAATTAATACTAAATTGAAAACTGTAACTATCCATCTCTTTCTAAGTATTATAAGCATAAAACTACCCCCATTTTTACTAATACAATTATATGTATTGAAACTACAATATAGAATTAAAAAAAGTAAATCTCCTTCTACTAGGGAAATCTAGTTTTCCTTTCTAATGTTTATCCCTTTTATCTTTAATTTTTATCACATTATGTATTTAACTGTTCATATAATAAAACAAAGTATATTATCTAAATACACCAATAATGTGTAATATCTAATTTTATTGTATTAATATTACTCCTTTGAAATGATTTATTTAATAAATATCATTTGTTTCTTAGATAAAATTTGACAATTTCTTTTTTTGCTTGTAACACTTGTCACACATATAGAATATATTAACAATGAGAAGAGATATTCTCAATCCAATTAGAAGGGGGAAAAATAATGAAGAGTTGTAATAACCAGACTAGTCCTATAGATTTATCACTTCCAGATAGATGTTGTAATGGTACTACAGGCTGTAACTTTGATGGTTCATTAAGAAATGTAAAAGCAGAATCAATATACGTTCAAAAGGTTTATGATGCAGCATTATTTAATTTACAAGGATTACAAGAAGCAATGAATGTTGACTTATCACCTAATCTAGGACAAGGAGCAAGGATAGTTAGGGTATTAGATATAAGATGTAAAAAATTCTTTGATCCTGAAGATGTAAAAAACCCAAAAAACTTTAGAGTAAAATCTATAACTAAGGATATCTCAGGTGGAAGCTTTGTTAAAAAAGGTGGTCATCCTATTGAAGTAGTTGGCCCTGATGGAAAATTTAGTGAAAAAATAATATTTGCTGATACTCAAGATTGTGATGAAGAAAATAGAGGTACTCCTATATTTGGAACTCAATTAGTAAAAATTTCAGGAAAGGTAAGAGTAGAAATTGATGTAATATTTGTTGATGATTGTGACAAGAAATGTAAAGCAACACTAGTAGGAAATGTAGAAATTGCACCACCAAATAAACCACTTGTTTTAAGAAACTTCTTTGAATTATGTATACCATCAACTGAAGATACAGCATTCTTACCAAGATTCGCAGAATTCTGTAATGCAAGTTGTGAAGCAAGATTAGCAACAAATAGTATTATGAGAGACTTTGATATAGATGCTCAAGGAAATGTAACAGCTGATATAATAGTTGCTATTTGTGTAACTTGTGAAAAGAAAATAATAGTTCCAGTTCAACTATGTGTACTATCAACAGGATTCCCTCAACTAGCAGCTGAAGTTTCACCAATTTGTACAGAATTCCCACCACTATTCCCAGAACAAATAGACGAAACTAGAAGGGATGATCGTAAAGACTGTAGTATAGAAGCTGCAGAAGAAACAGAAGGAAAAATAGAAGAAATAGATGATCTTTAAAACAAAAGGAAGGCTTAAGCCTTAGTAGGCTTAAGCCTTAGTAGGCTTAAGCCTTCTTTATTGTCTAAGAAAGTATATTTCTATAAATTGCTGAAACAAAGACGAATACTGTATTTAAGGTTCCCCTAGCGGAAGCAAGCTTTGCTCGCTTTTTTATTTCATCTTTAGTATTCTTAATCTATTAATAGCTGCAGCTACTTCATAAGGTCTTGGAAGTGCCAAATTACCTTGTGGAGCATTTGGATAAGATGATATTATCTCTAAACCCTTTTCTTCTATATCACTATACACCTTTTCAATAATCTCCTTCAAAGTTTTCTTATCATCTACATAATTTCTATGGATATATTTAAGAATATTAGCAATAGCTTCAGTTTGGCTAGAATCTACAAGCTGTTCAACATATGATAAATCTATAGCAGATCTACCATATAATATTTTATGAAGTCCTTTAGTTTTAACCTTCTTTTTACCCCTTAATGTTAAACTTCTTTTTTTAGGAACTCTACTTAGTATGTTTTCAAAGCCTTCTTTACCTTCTTTCTTTCTCATACTTCCAAATTTATTACTAATTTCTTTAGCTTCATCAGTTACATCATGTGGTTTATAAGTTTCCATCATAATTACATGATCTGCAACATCAAAATAATCTCCTGAACCACCTACTACTAATATAGATGAAATATCCTTTTTTTCATATAGTTGTCTTACTCTATCTATAAAAGGAGTGATTGGTTCCTTATCCTTTGATACAAGGGCCTGCATTCTTCCATCTCTTATCATAAAATTAGTAGCACTTGTGTCCTCATCTAATAGTAAAAGATTAGTCCCTATCTCTACTGCTTCAATAATATTAGCTGCCTGTGATGTACTCCCACTTGCATTTTCGGTAGAAAAATCATCTGTAGAAATTCCAAATGGTAGGTTAGATATAAACGGGGTAATATTAACTTTTTCAACCTTTCTTCCATCTTCTGCCCTTATTTTTACAGCATTATCTACTGTTAATACAAATTCTCTACCATCACCAGGTATATGATTGTAGACTCCCCTTTCTATAGCATTTAAAAGGGTAGACTTACCATGGTATCCACCACCAACTATTAATGTAACCCCCTTTGGTATACCCATACCTTTTATAATTCCCCTGTTTGGTAGGTTAAATTCAACCTCCATGTTTTTTGGTGACCTAAATGGTACAACCTTTTTAGATTTCATAGGTTTATCACTTATACCACTTTCTCTAGGTAAAATTGAATCATTAGCCACAAAGGCTATTAAATTTCTTTTTAACATTTCTTTTCTTAAATATTCCTGGTCTTCAATAAGCTTAACATATTCTGTCATCAACCTTTTATCAAAATTTTCATATACTATTGCATTGTTTGTGATTTTTGGAATTTCATAAAAAATCATTTCAATAGCCTGACTACTAAGTATTCTTCTTCCCCTTGCTGGAAGTCCTATTACAAATCTTACCTCTACATATTGTTTATTTATTTCAACTGAAGTTCTATCAATAATCTGTTGACCACCAGTATCTATTTGTATAATTCCACTTTTACCACTACCTCTATTTCCCTTTGCAATTCTTTTAATCTCTTTATCAAAGCTTCTACTTAGGAAATCCTCTAAAGCAATTTTTTTATGTTTTTCATCAAAAGCATCATGTGTTATTCCACTTTTTTGTAAATCCATCCTAACTCTAACTCTACTTGGTGAAGCAAAAGGATCACCTTGGACATGATCTATATAAAAAATATAATCATCAAAATTATATGTACCCTGTATACTTTTATATGCCTTATACCCTCTATTATCAATTTGCTTTAGTTTCTTTTTAAGAAAATCCTTATCCTTCATTATATTCCTCCTCTTGCTTAACGATTTTACCAAAAATGAGAGGCTAAGCCTCTCATTTTCTATTATGGTAAATATTAAATAATTTATTATTCCTTAACTTCTTTTTTTATTTCATTATTGGATTTTATCAAAATTTTATCTATATGTCTAGCTACAAGACTTGTAAGTACAACTGCTATAATAATTCTAAAACCTAAAAGCAACCAGCCATTTGCACCAATAGCAACAAATATTAAAGTATCTTCTATTACTGAATGACAAGCAACCAAAAATATAATTAATAGATATAAATCTCTTTTTCTTAAATCTCCGTCTTTAACACTTTTTATTATAACCCCTGCCCCATATGCAAGGCCTAAGAAAAGCCCAATAATTAGTGGGAATGTAGATTCCTTTGAAATACCTAATATTTTAGATATGGGTTTTAAAAAATCAGAAAGTTTATCTAAAACATTAAGATCTTTTAATACTTCCATAACTATCATAAGTGGAATTACTATTTTAGCAATAGTAAAAACAGATTCCATACTACCCGTAAAAGCTTCTTTAAATATGGATAAAAAATCCAACATAATACCTCCTATAGAATTAAATTTAATAAGATTCCTGATATTATTGCCAATGAAAATCTGATTAATAGTACTAATACTACACTTATACCAGTTTTTTTAGCAACTGCTGACTCCATAAAAAGACTATGTGAAAATGAAAGCATTACTGCAATAATAGTACTTTGTTTAGCGGTCAGAGAAAGGGATGCTATAGCCCCTATTGCTGCATAAAGGTTAATCACATTGCCCAAAACTAATGCTATGGCAGCTTCACCTGGTAAGCCAAATATTTTCATTAAAGGAGCACATTTAATTGCTATCCAATCTAACAAAGGTGTATATTTCACAAAAGTTATAATAAAATAAACTGTAACTATAATTTTAGCCAATGTCCATGTTGTGTTTAAGCCACTTTTGATACCATTTTTTAGAGTTTTAATTGTTATCCCATTAGACTTTGTTTTGGTTTTTACTGACTGATTTTCCATATATACATCCTTTCTTTATGAATTAACAATATAATTATAGCATACAGATATATTATTAATAAGAAATTTGGTAAAATTTTAATATTATATATAAAAAATAACTACCTAGTATATAAGGTAGTTATTCTATGCTAGTTGCTGATTATCTTTATTTAAGGTATTAGTCCATTTACCACATTTATCTCCATATCTAGCCACTATATCTTTACCTGCTACTATTTCAATAACCTCACACATATTTGCACAATCGTTACATTCAAATCCCTTTACTTTATATTTAACTTCGACAATTTCAAATCCTTTAAAATTAGTTCTTCCCTTTTCTTCTACCTTCTTTTTAGCCTGTATTGCTGCTCCAATTGCCCCCATTACATCATGATGTGATGGAACATGTATCTCTGTGTTAAGTGCCCTCTCAAAAGCTTTCTTTATCCCTACATTAGCAGCTACTCCACCTTGGAAAACAATTGGAGGTTTTATTTCCTTTCCTTTACCTACATTATTTAAATAGTTTCTAACTAATGCCTCACAGAGTCCATTTATTATGTCTTCTTGGTTATGGCCTAGTTGTTGCTTATGTATCATATCAGACTCTGCAAAAACTGCACACCTACCAGCAATCCTTACAGGACTTTTAGATTTTAAAGCAAGGTTCCCAAATTCACTTATATCTACTCCAAGCCTTGCAGCCTGCCTATCTAAAAATGAACCAGTTCCTGCAGCACAAACTGTGTTCATTGCAAAATCTTCAACAATTCCATTTCTTAGAATAATTATCTTTGAATCCTGTCCACCTATCTCTAATACTGTTTTTACATCTGGTATAAAATTTATGGCTGCTACAGCATGTGAAGTTATTTCATTCTTTACTATATCTGACCCTAAAATCATACTTGCCAAATATCTACCACTTCCTGTAGTTCCAACTCCTTTTATCTTTATATTTGAAAATTCATCTTTTAATTCCTTCAATCCTTTTTGAAGTTTTATTATTGGCTTGCCTTGAGTTCTAATATATTTTTTAGCAACAACATTATTATTATCATCAATAAGTACTATATTAGTACTAACTGATCCAACGTCAACTCCCAGATAAAATTCCTTCATTTACCTTCTCCTCCCTTCGTTTTCTTAAAAGGTCAACAAAAGCCTCAAGTCTTGTTAAATATCCTGCTTCACCTGTTAACTCATCAACTATTAATGTAAGGATTGGTATATTATAATCTTTTTGGACTGTAGGTAAAATACTTTCAGCAACAATTTCTGGCATACAAGTAAAGGGTAAAAGCTGTATTATACCATCATAGTTTTCTTTAGCATATAAAACTGCACTGCCTACTGTTTCCCTTCCATGACCACCTACTAAAGTACTTAAATATGGTTTTGCAGCTTTCCATACCTTCTTTTCTTCACTTAACCCTAAAGGTCCATAGATAAGATTATGATTTACCCACTTAGTAGGAGTTAAAGACTTGTCAACTAAAACTCCCATATGTCCTAACTTTTTTTCAATCTCTAGATTAACAAAAGGCTCAATAACAGTGTAGATTTCACCAACTATTCCTATTTTGACAATTTTTTTATTTTTATTTACTTTGATTCTTCTTAATTTACTTTTGGTATCTTTAATCAATTTCATTGTTTCTGTAACTCCGTGAACTTTTTCTATATTTTCATAAAAACCATTCATAATTGAATCTATTTCAAAGGGATTGTTAGCATAAGCTCTCTTAGTGTTAGACAAATCAACTAAGTTATCTACTTCTTCCAAAACTTTTCTACCTTTTTGGAAACTCCTTACAATCTTAAATACATTTTTAGTCCCCGCTGCCTTCATAATTCTTTTTGCAAGTTCAAGAGGCTTACCATCAGGTGGATCAAATACTATTATTTCTACATCATATCCTAAATCTTTTAAAATCTCTTTCTGAATAACTGAATAATATCCAAATCTACATGGTCCACAGCTTCCTGTGATTAATATAGTTTCTGCACCTTTTTCTATGCTTTCTATATAGTTTCCAATATTAATCTTTAATGGCAGGCATATAGTTTCTGGAGAATACTTAGTACCTATTTCAAGAGTTCTTTTACTACATTTAGGTGGCACTACTACTTCATGCCCTAAATCTTCAAACATAGCCTTTACAGCCACATAAGTATTACCCATGTGTGGGAATGTTATTCTCATTCTTAACCCTCCATTTAATCATATCGGTAAAAGCCTCTATTCTAGTGTTTATTCCCGCCTCTCCTGTATGTTCATCAACTGTTAAAAGTGTAAAAGGTACTTTTAATGCCTTTGCTTTTCGTTGTACTAAATCTATTAGAATTGAGTCTAAACCACATCCAAAAGAAGAAACATATATAATCCCATCAACTTTTTGTTCTTCCATAACACTAAAGGCTGAACCAACAATTTTCCTTCCAAAGCTCCAAAACATTCTTTTTGGTAGTTTAGAAGCATAATAATTAATTTTATCTTCTTTAATCATTTCAGGAGTAATAACATTAATATTATCTTTTTTAAGTTTTTTGATAAGTCTCATGCTTAAATACTCGTCATAAATATTATAAGGATGTCCTGACACCATTATCCTTAAGGAATTATCATTCCTATTCTCAACATTATTTATACATTTACTATAAACTCTAATTGCCTCCATAGGAATTACACCTTTTGTTATTAACCTCTTATAGTCAGTATAGTATTTAAATGCTTTTTTATAGGCAGAATTAATTTTAAAAAAGTTATAAGTAAAATGCCTTCCAGTTTCAAAGATAGCCTTCATTAGTTTATAATTAGATTTCCTTAAATTTATTTCAGTATCTATAATAGGTGGTAAATCTTTTATAGAATTCTTTATCATCTCTGGCAATCCAAGAAACTTTGGACAAATAAATTCTCTTTTGCGGATACTTATAAACTTTGGTATGAATATATAATCAACCTTATCCTTTAAATCTTCCACATGTCCATGAAAAACCTTTACTGGTAAACAAGCCTCATCAACACATGCAGAAACCCCTTTATCTAATATTTCTTTATTTGTTTTAGAGGAAAGAACAACTTCTACTCCAAGTTCTTTAAAAAATTCTTTCCACAAAGGATAGTAATCATAAAAAAGAAGTCCTTGTGGAATTCCTAATTTACATGCCATTTTATTCCCTCCTATCACATCTATATTATGGTCAAATAAGTACTAATATATAACTTTAAAAGGATAAAAAAACAGCCACTTTTAAAGTGACTGTTTACCAAGTAATTAAAACTATTCATATTTTTCCATAACATGAGCAACTTTATCCATAATAAACATAATATCCTTTTTGGTAGTATGTAACTCAATACTGTTTTTTAAGTAGTAAAAGAATTCTTCAGGTCTTTCAAATGGAAATTCTAAAACCGATAATAATCTTCTCATCCTAGCTTTTCTCTTTATATTAGACATACCTTTTATATTTCTATCAATAAATTGAATAAAACTATCAATAATATGTTGTACATAATCATTTTTTGTTTTATAACTTTTTTCTAAAAACAACAATTCTTCTTTTTCAAGATTATAATCATTTATATAAATTAATAACTTCTTCGTTTCTAAAAGTTTTAAATTTAAATTCTCTTTTAATTTTAATTTTTTCTTACTATACTCTTTATATATTTCTTCTAATAATTTATTATTATTATTAATTCTACTCTCTGCCTTATTAATTTTATTATTACACAAACTAATTATTTCTTCTTTTATATTTGGTTTACTTTCCCTTTTATACTCTATCGCTTTTTCTGATAATTCTTCAATTTCATCAAGTTTTATATTTTGATTATTTTCTAAAGCATAAGCTAATACTATAAATCTATTTATTAATTGTCCCATACCTCTAATCAAAGTAATTATACTGTACAATTCCATGAGAACTTGTAAACTTTCCTCTTCAAGATTTTTTATTTCTTGTATTTTTGCTTTTTTAAAGTCAAATCTTTTAAATTCTTGAGCTTTTCTAAAGTATATATCAAATTTTTGTCCATATTCTACTACCATTGCTCCATTGAATATTGATTTATACCTTTCAATAATAAGGTTTATTTGTTTTTCTGATAATCCCTTTAAACTCTTTTTTAGATCATTTCTAATTATTTCATAATATTTAGTTTTCGTAATCCTTAATGGTATAACTTTAACAATATCTGATATTTTATCAGGTAATTTGTTCATATCCTCTATGAGAAATTTATATACATCATTATAGAAATCCTCTAAATTTATTTCCTCATCTACTATTATCTTTTTAAAACTATCTTTTTTTATAATATCATTTGATATTTCATTAACATACGATATTTCAGTAATATAACTAGATAGAATCATTATTAAGTTTACTATATTTTTCCTTAATTCTTTTAAATTATCTATATCCATGTTCACATTACTGCCCTTTTGGGCTATATTTAATATGATATTTTCAATTTCTTCATATATTCTTTCTAATTCTTTTCTCTCATTTAATTTCTCTATTTTACCAAAATTTTCTTTATATGCATTTTCTATAACAATTCCTTTTTCAAAAATCTCACAAATAGCTAAATGGCAAATATTCCATATCTGTTCTTCATTTATATCATAAATATATTTTTCTAATTCTTCTTGTGTCATTTCTTTTATCTTCTTCATCATAGTTATCTCCTTTCAAAAAAATTTAAAAATAAAATTCCTCCCAATATGGGAGGTTAAAAAGTCTTTTTATACTCATTTACTGCCTCATTAACATAATAAATTTTATCAAATTTTTCTATATCGCTCAATTTCACCCAAATATAGTCACTATGTTCCTTACTTAAAGTAACTTTCCCAGATTTGTAAGTACATAAATAAACAATAGTAATATATTGTTTATTTCTCTCTTCATTAATACCTGAGCTTACTCTAATAGGTTCATGAATATCAACCTTTAAAGAGGTCTCTTCATAAACCTCCCTTATTAAACTTTCCTTTGGGGACTCACCAAATTCTAATTTACCCCCTGGTATATCCCAAAGTCCACCCCCAAAGGAGCCTTGTTTTCTTTTTAATAATAGTATTTTATCATTATCTAATATCAAAGCTTTTGTAAGTACTCTAAACATATAAATCTTCCCCTTAGTCTTTTGTTTATTTACTTATTTTTAACTAGATGTTTCCATCTTTTTTATTAATATTTTTTTTATACTACCCTTAAAATCTTTGTCAATTTCATTTGAATAGGCTACATACTCTTTATTATTCTTAATACTATTCCATCCCTCCTTAAGAAGGACTTCTGCTTTATCAAATTCGCCCATTTCCATTAATAGATATGCTATGTTCATAATAATCTTTTTTTGTATTTCTAAAGGTGCATTCTCAATATCTTCATTTTCTACAACATCATTATATAAACCTAATGCTTTTTCTAATTCACCATTATTTTTATAAAGTTTTGATTTTAGAAAAACTATATTATAAAGCTCTTCATTGTTATCAGTAATATTGTACCAATAATCTATTGCTTCTAAAAGCTTTTCTGTTTCCTCTAAATATTTATCTGCTCCTGTAAAAATAAGAATTGACTCCATATCCTTTAAATCATCTCTATTTAAGTATTCCTCTAATATTTCATTATATAGATTCTTTTTCTCTGCATTGGATAAATTTGCAAATTTAATTAAGTAATAGTTAACTCCAATAATATTTTCATATCCTTTATCCTTTAATTCTTTTAATGTTTCTATAGGATTATCATCATATAAATGTTGTTCCTCATAAGGAATATAATCAGTTAATGATTTATATTCTAAAGTTGATATTGCCCTTTTGTATATGATATCTTCTTTACTTAAGTCTCTATTTTCATAATCACCAAATAATACAAATTTATTATCATTCTCAGTACTTATTAATTGTATATCATTCATATAATTTCCTTTTAAAAATTCCATATCAAAATATATCCTTTTCATTACTGTTACAGCTTCTGCCCTTGTTATATTAGATTTGGGTTTAAAGGTATTATCGTCGTAACCTTCTATAATACCATTATCAGCTAACATCATTATTTGATCATAGTATTCATAATCATTACTTATATCATTAAACTCCTCTTTTTTATCCTCTATAGGTGGAGTTGTAAAAAAACTTGATAGTATTACTGCTTCTTCTCTAGTTATTTTTTTATTTGGCTGAAACTTATCTCCTGGAAAAATATCCTCAAATTTAATTTCTTTATTTTGTTTATTTATATAGGTGTATATGGCTTTTATTTCATCAAAGGCCCAAAATTCATTATTTACATCTTCAAAAGGTAATTCTTTTTTCTTTTCTTCTACATCTTTATCTTCTATATTATTTTCATTAGGATTAGCTATTTTATTGACTGAAGTATTTTTATCTGTTTTAGAGGTTTGCAATTTAATGTTTTCTTCACTTTCTAAGTTATTTATAACTTCCTGTTCATTAGCTGTCCTAAATAACAGAGTTATATATTCACTTCTAGTTATATTGTTATCTGGTCTAAATGTTCCATCATCATATCCTTCTAATAATTCTACTTCATTAGTTGCCCACATAATTACATCTTCTGCCCAATGTCCAAATACATCTAAATAAAATTTGTCTGCATTTACTATAGATATATTTGAAATTAATAAAGATAGAATAATGAAAATTGATATTAATTTTCTCATTATTATCACTCTCCCAAAAGAGGACATATTATTCTGTTAATAATACTTCTACCCTAAAACTATATATATAACCACACTATTTCAATTATAACATAAAAAAAATAATACCCACCACCTAAATATAAGGGGTAGGAAAAAGACTAAAATTATTTATTGTATTCATCATAAACACCTAAAGCAAGAACTTTTATCCCAAATCGTTCCATATGCTCTTTTATCATTTCTCCTAAAGCATTTTCATCCCTTTTTATAGTCTGACAAGTTATATCCATTCTAGCTAAAACATCTTTTACATATTTCCTAAAATAAAGAGTAAAATATCTTTCGGCAATGTATTCAAACATATTACTGTATAAATTGTTAGTATCAATATAATCTACTATTTCATTTATATTAACATCTTTACTCTCTTTTGTTAAAATATAATCTAAAAAATTACTATTTTTTTGAATAGATTTTCCTTTTCTATACATACTCCAAGCTAATCCAAGATACATAGTACATAAAACCTGTATTAATTTATAATCTAAGACGATACCATCTAATTGAAATTTCTTTATATCATATTTTATCAAATCAATTATTTTATTTTGGCTTTTTTTATGAAAATTACAAATTACAAGCATTGTATCATTTTGAAATTTTTCAACACATATTTTTTCAGCTAAATTTAATTTATAATCCACTAAATTCAAAACAGTCATTAAATACATCTCCTAAAAAACAGTTTAATTTACCTTATTATTAATAATATTGATCTCTTCATCATTTAAACCATAAAGCTTATAGAAATATCTATTAATTATTTCTTGTTTGCTTTTTACAAGGTTTTCTATTTCTTTATTATTTCCTTTTTTAATCTTTAAATAATGTATCATTTCTTTTACACTGTCCTCTATTAAATGTTTGTTATCTCCTACTTTAATCTTTAAATTCATTATTTTGTTTGGATAATAATCATACATCTTAGAGCTTACTTTTTTGGCTACAGATTTAAAGTAAAACTCAAAAAGTGAAGAATTTAAAAATCCTAATAAGTATTCTAAAGACAGTTGAGCAGAGTTGTTATTTGTTAAGATATAAACATCAGCACTACAAAACACTCCATCATAATCTAAAGTAAATCTACTTTTATTTGCCTTGAATGGAAAGATAATTTTAGGAGATTGGAAAATATCTAATTTTCTTCCCCACTGTAAATGGTACCATTTCCTAATACCCTTTCTACATTCTCTTCTTTTTTCTAATCGTATTTTATATGGCATAATATGCTTTAAGATATTAGGGTATTTTGTAATATCATCAATTAAATCTGTATATAAAAGATATTGAGTTGTATTGTCTTTTATATACTTACGTATATTACTATTTTTTATCCAAGGTCTTATTATATCTTTCTCTAAATCTTCTTTTTTTATAGTATCTTTGTCAACTATAAAGGCTTTATCACATCCCGTTATTATTCCCTGATTACAATTACACACTTCACTTAAAAAATAGTTGCCTTGAGAATGTATTTTATCATACAAGTTTTTCTCTTTTTCATCTATTAGTATCCATCCATTAATATTTAAACTGTTTTGATTTATAGTAAATCTATTAAATCTATTTTTATCATTTATATTTAAAGCTTTTTTATTTTTATATAATTTTAGTTTAACATCATCCTTTAATTTATAAATATGTATTCTATTATTATCTAATTCTCTTTTATAGCATTTTATTATTACAGGGCTAATTCCAGCATTTTTAAAAACTTTCTCACCATAAAAATCAATAATAGTATCTAAATACATATGCTTTTTCATAAAATTCCTTAATCCTTTAGCAGATGGAGCTTCTTGAAAATATCTTGATGTTATATAAACTAACCTACCGTCATCTCTTAGTAACTCATAACCCCTTCTTATAAAACAATATGATAAATCTGATTTGTCTGAAAAAACGTCGTAATAATAATCTTTTATTTTCTTTCTATAGTCTTTATTTATTTTTTTATGACCTATATATGGAGGATTACCTATTACTAAATCAAAAGAGATATCATTTAAGCTATCTATATCATTTTTAGAATACAAATTTAGTAAATTGGTTTTTCCCTCTAATAATATATCTTTCTTAAATATATTAGGATTTAATTTTCTATTATTTTTTCCTTTTAAAAGTAGCGTAACAGTTGTCATATAAACAGCAAACTCGTCTATATCTGCTCCCCATAGGTTATTTTTTATTATAAATCTATGTATTCCTTTTTCTAATTCCTTTTTAATATCAGGATTACTTTGAACTATTTTATTATAATTTTTTTCTAATATTTCTTTTAATCTATTATAAATTTCTTCTAAAAAATATCCTCCACCACAAGCTGGGTCTATAACCTTCAAGTAAGGATTTTCTATAATATCTTGATCTTTTATAGCCATTGAAATCATTAGTTTTACTATACTATAAGGTGTATATACTTGACCTAAATATTTTCTTTCCCTATTTGTAATTAATGACTGATATAATTTGCCTAAAGAAAACCCTAAAATATATTTATTTTCTAAATTTAGAATTGTATTTAGTACCTTTTCTTTATTATTCGTACTTAAAATCTCATTATTATACAGATACCCAATTTCTTTAATCCCTATAGGTAGGGTATTACAATTTTTAATATTATCAAATTCTTTTTTATTTATAATCCCATCTTTATAATTTTTTAAGCCTAAAACTAAATTCCCAGTATAATATAATACAGATTTAACACTATTTAAATATTTATCTATATTGTTTTTGTCTATATCTTTTAATATAGCCTTAAGTGTATTTAATATTTTCTTATTTTGAAGTTCATCCATTTTAAAACTCCTTTACTTAATATTCACTTTTTATTTTATTTCTTTATCTTTGTTAAAGCAAATAAGTTTTATTTGTTATAATTAAAGTAGATTCTTTCATGGTAATTTAAGGAGGGGAAAAATTGGAAATAATTAAAGATGTTATCCACAAACCAATATATATACCAGAATCTTTAATTGAAAAATTTAATAATAAAAAATTTTGTTTTTTCGATATAGAAACAACAGGTCTTAAAAGAAGTTCTAATAAAATCATTCTAATAGGATTATTGTATAATAAAGATAATTATACAGTTATTAAACAATTCTTTGCAGATAATCTATCAGAAGAAAAAGATATATTAGCTTCTTTCATAGAAGAAGCTTTAAATTTTGACATATTTATCACTTATAATGGAAATACCTTTGATATTCCTTTTATTAATGAAAGATGTGATAAATATGGATATGATTTTAAAATAAGTAAGGAAAAAAGCCTCGATTTATTAAAGATAGTAAGAAAAAATAAAGATCTACTAAATCTACAAAATTGCAAATTAAAATCTGTTGAATTATCTTTAGGAATTAAAAGAGAAGATAAAATCTCTGGAAAAGAAAGTATTAAAATGTATTTTGATTATATAAAAAATAAAAACAGTAATTTAAAAGAAATTATATTAAAACACAACTATGATGATATATATTATCTTCCTAAAATACTTAAAGTTTTTGATCATATTGAGAATCAAAATAAATTGCTTATTCCAATACATGTTAATCTTAAAAAAGTTAAATTAGAATTAAACTTATCTAACTTAAAATTTAATAATGAAATGATTTCAATAAAGGGACATACAAATTGTTTTGATTTTCCAGAGCAAATTTACTATGGCAGTAATTATATGCTTGAATGGAAGCCCAAAATAGGAGACCTTCAACTTAAATTACAAACTTATAAAGGTAAACTTTCTAATGGAAAAAAATGTTTCTATATAAATAAGGAAGATTATGATTTCAATATTAGTTGCTATGATAAATCCAACTACAATGTGCCAGATAAAATTATCTTAGTTAAAGAAGGTAAAAATTTGGTCATTAATAATATCAAAAATTTAGTTAGTGAAATTGTAAAAAATATTATTAAATAAAAACCCCTTCTCTTTTAAGAGAAGGGGTTTTGGTGCCCAGAGACGGAATCGAACCGCCGACACGGGGATTTTCAGTCCCCTGCTCTACCGACTGAGCTATCTGGGCATGTATAAAATACTAAACTATCTATTATGAAATGAGGCCTCTAGCTAACTGAGCTAGGGGCCTAAGTTTTGGTGACCCTACCGGGATTCGAACCCGGGTTACCGCCGTGAAAGGGCGGTGTCTTAACCACTTGACCATAGGGCCATAAAATTGGTGACCCATCCGCGACTCGAACGCGGGACACCCGGATTAAAAGTCCGGTGCTCTACCAACTGAGCTAATGGGTCACATTACAATAAAACTATATGGCTCCTGGGGTGGGACTCGAACCCACAGCCTACCGGTTAACAGCCGGTTGCTCCACCATTGAGCTACCCAGGAATGATTATTAACAATATATTTTATATTAAAACAAAATCAATTGACCATCAAGAATCTTTTCAAGAACTTTTTCTTGGTGCCCAGAGACGGAATCGAACCGCCGACACGGGGATTTTCAGTCCCCTGCTCTACCGACTGAGCTATCTGGGCATGTATAAGATGGTGGGCCCTCAGGGATTCGAACCCCGGACCTACCGGTTATGAGCCGGGCGCTCTAGCCAACTGAGCTAAGGGCCCATCTTATCAA
>NZ_MCIB01000008.1 GCF_003609645.1 Thermohalobacter berrensis | reverse complement strand
TACATTGGCCAAGTAAGAGCAATACCTGCTTTTTACTTATAAATCAAAAGAACCGTCCCTTTGATTTTAAAAATGCAGTCGCATTAACGACTGCATTTTTAAATTAAATTTATCTTCTACCCTTTCGTCTTCTACATCTATGTCTACAATACCTGTTATTTTCTTTTTCCTTACAATAAAGGTCTGTAGAACCACATTCTGGACATATTTTCTCATTGTTTTGATTTTCCTCTATATCCTCAACTCTACTTTCCCATTCATTGCCGCATTCATTACATTTTATAGTACATAGATTTCTAGTATAGTTTCCTCCCCTTATTCTAATTGCCTTTCCATTAACAAGACTATCTGCTATCTTCTTTTTAGCTGAGTTATATATTCTTTGAAAAGTCTGCCTTGATATTGCCATTCTTTCAGCACATGATTCTTGGTCTAATCCCTCAAGGTCTTTAAGCCTTACTGCTTCCAATTCTTCAATCTTTAAAATATTTTCTTCTAATTCACATGCCGGAATATTTGAAGGCTTAAAATGTTTATATTCAGGAATAATTTCAACTCTTCTCCATTTAACCGGTCTAGGCATCAAATTACCTCCTACTAGTCAATAAATTAATATAGTATATATTATACTACTTATTATCCTAATTTTTAAATAGATTATTTAACTTTGTAAAATACCTAGACCAAATATTATAATATTTCTGCTGCAAGTTGGGCTAATCTTGACCTTTCTCCCTTTTCAAAGTTTACATGTCCAGCCTCTATATATTCCTTAAATTTTTCTACTACATATGTCAAACCATTATTAGCAGAATCTAAATAAGGATGATCAATCTGTTCTGGGTCTCCAACTAATACTATTTTACTATTTTCTCCTACCCTAGAAACTATTGTTTTTACTTCATGTTTAGTAAGATTTTGGGCTTCATCTATTATAATAAACTGATTTGGGATAGTTCTCCCCCTAATAAAAGTCAATGCCTCTACATGAAGCCTTTTTAATCCCACAACAATATCATCTATACTATCCTCTTTATTAGCATCAAATATAAACTCAAGGTTATCATATATGGGCTGCATCCAAGGCCTTATCTTTTCATCTTTATCTCCAGGTAAAAAACCTATTTCATTTCCCATTGGTACAATTGGTCTAGCAACTAAAAGCCTTTTATATAATCCTAATTCTTCTGTTTTATATAAACCTGCTGCTAAAGCAAGTAGAGTTTTTCCCGTTCCGGCTCTTCCTGTAAGGGTTACAAGCGGAATAGAATCATCTAACAACAATTCAAATGCCATCTTCTGCTGTACATTTCTTGGGTATATTCCCCATATTTCTCTTTCATTTATTCTTAATGGTTCTATTACTTTATCCCTGGGATTATAATATGAAAGGGCTGATTGAGAAGACCCTAGTTGATCTTTAAGGATTGCAAATTGGTGTGGGTAAAATTTATAACGATTAAAAGGCTCAATTGAAGTGTCTAAAAACCCCTTACTGTAAAATTCGTCTATAAAACTAGGAGGTACATCTATAGTGACATATCCTATATACATATCATTAAATTGTACTATTTTATCTGAAAGGTAATCTTCTGAAGGAATACCTAAAGCATCAGCCTTTATTCTTACTAAAACATCTTTACTCACCATTACAACTTTATTAGGATTTTCTTTTTTCTCCTCTTCAATTTTTAAATTTAATGCTACTGCAATAATTCTATTATCATTATTTATTTCATGAAAATATTCTTTAACATTACCTAAATGTTTATGGTTAAGTTCTATTCTAATAGTTCCTCCTCCATCTAGGGTTATTCCATTACTTATATCCCCTTTTTCCCTTAACTTATCAAGGGTTCTAGAAACTTTCCTTGCATTTCTCCCTATCTCATCCCCTAGTCTTTTTTTCTTATCTAATTCTTCTAATACTACTGCAGGTATTATAACATCATTGTCTTCAAAAACAAAAAGTGAATTTGGGTCTTCAAGTAAAACACTTGTGTCTAGAACATAAATTTTTTTCAAAATTACGCCCCCTAACTTTTTTCTGTTTACTTTATTATTATTCATATACCCTAAAAATTTTTCCAATTATATTTTATTAAACTCATATTAATCCTTAATTAAAGTGTTGTTAAATATTATTTTCATATGGTAAGCTTTTACCTACTTTAATAGTAGTTTTTTTTATTATATACTTATAATGATAATTATAAAAGCCTAACTATAAGGAGGAACTAGCCTTGGACAATGGCTTCTTTTATTTTTTACAAAAAGAAAAGGGGATAAGTTTGAATCCACAACAGAAACAGGCAGTATTACATAAAGATGGTCCAGCAGTTGTATTAGCTGTACCCGGTGCTGGCAAAACTACTGTACTTATTTGTAGAACAGCAAATCTTGTAATGAATTACAACATTAATCCTAAAAACATATTGTCTATAACTTTTTCCAAAGCATCTGCAAAGGATATGAAGAAGAGGTTTTACCAAGTTTTTGGTGACTTTGTTAGGACTAAGGTGGAATTTTCTACTATACATAGATTTGCCTATAGTGTATTAAGGCATTACTATAAGAAAAATAAAATAAATTGGACTTTAATTGAAAGTAAAGACTCAGATATAAATAAGTCTAACTTATTAAAAGAATTATATAGAAGTATAAACAGAAGCCATATTAATGACGATAAATTAGAGGAACTATCTAACACTATTAGTTATGTAAAAAATATGATGATAGAAATAGATGATTTTAATAAACATAAGAATTTTGGTATAGAAAATTTTGATAGAATATTTTCTCAATATGAATGGTATAAAAGGAAATATAACTACATAGACTTTGACGATATGCTTACTGAAACATTAAAAATTCTAAAGAAAGACAATATTTTACTTAATCAATGTAAAGAAAGATACAAATACATTCAAGTAGATGAAGGACAAGATGTTTCTAAAGTTCAAAATGAAATCATAAAGCTTCTAGCCTACCCTCTTAACAATCTTTTTGTGGTTGCTGATGATGACCAATCTATCTATGGTTTTAGAGGGGCATATCCAGAATATTTACTTAATTTTAATCGTGTTTATCCTAATGCTAAAACCTTTTTTATGGAAGAAAATTATCGTTCATCTAATAACATAGTCTCTGTATGTAATGACTTTATAAAAGAAAACACAATAAGATATGAAAAGAATATGTTCACAAAAAATAATAGTATAAAGCCTGTGACTATAGTTAAGCTTAATGATGAGTATGATCAATTAGATTATATAATAGATAAGCTTAAAAAATGTAACAATTTATCTGAAGTTGCAATACTTTATAGAAACAATATATCATCAATAAGTTTAATCGATAGGTTGCATAAGGAAAATATTCCCTTTTATATAAAAGATTTAAAGCTTCATTTTTTCAAACATTGGGTAGTAAAAGATATAACTAATTTTTTGAAATTAGCCCTTGATAATAGTGACATTAATGCATTTGAAAAGGTATATTTTAAAATGAATGGATATATTCCTAAGAGAGCTTTAAATTACATCATTGAAAATACAAATAATGGCTCAGTTTTTGAAAGATTACTTAAATATCCTGATTTTAAATCATTCCAAAAAGATAATATTTTAAGGTTAGAATCTGACTTTAACTCTATATTAAAAATGAAACCCCAACAGGCAATGGAGTTTATAGAAAACAATTTAGAATATAGAAATTTTTTAAAAGACAACTGCAAAAAATTTGGTTTTTCATATGAAAGTGGACAAATGGTCCTTTCTACACTTAAGCTTTTAAGTGTTGATACTAATTCACCTATAGAATTTTTATCTAAATTAGAAGGTTTAAAGGGTTTCATTGACAGTATTAAAAATAAAAAAAGCCAAAATGCTTTAACTTTGACTACTATTCATTCAGCTAAAGGTCTAGAATTTGATAAGGTATATATGATTGATCTTATAGATGGTGAATTTCCTACTATAGGTAGTATAAAGGATTTTGATGAAGGTAATATTAGTCCACTAGAAGAAGAGAGAAGACTTTTCTATGTGGGAATGACACGAGCTAAAACTATATTAGATTTAATTGTTGTTAATTATAAAAATGGTGAAAATGTATATCCATCAAGATTTATTAATGAACTAGAAGAAATTTTAGAAAAGTATAATCTTGAAAATAATATCTCTAAATTTAAATATAAGTCAGGAACATTAGTTAAACATAAGAAATTTGGAAAGGGAAAAATAAAATCTATTGAAGATAATATTATTACGATAGATTTCCATAGTAAAGGGATAAAAAAGTTTGCTCTTGACCTTTGTGTAAAAAATAATATTTTAGATATACTATAATTTTAGTTTTAATGGGGGTAATGTAAAATGGAGCGAAATATTTTACATATTGATATGGATGCCTTCTTTGCTGCTGTTGAGATAAAAGATAATCCAAAACTAAAAGATAAACCGGTTATTGTAGGAGGAACAAGCAGTAGAGGTGTAGTTTCAACCTGTTCCTATGAGGCCAGAAAATATGGAGTTCACTCTGCTATGCCCATGTATATAGCAAAACAAAAATGCCCCCATGGAATTTTTCTATCTCCTAGAAAAGAAAGGTATAAAGAAGTTTCAAAAAAGATATTTCAGATTTTGTATAAAATTACTGACTTAGTTGAACCCCTCTCTATAGATGAAGCATACCTTGATGTGACAAATGTAAAAAAGACACCAAAGGAAATAGCATATTTTATTAAAGAACATATTATGAAAGAAACAGGTTTAACTGTATCAATTGGAATTTCTTATAATAAATTTCTTGCAAAGCTTGCATCTGACTGGAATAAGCCCAATGGTCTAAAGATTATAACAAAGGATATGGTTCCAGATATTTTAAAGCCACTATCTATTGATAAAGTCTACGGTATAGGTAAAAAATCTGCTGAAAAACTTAATTATATAGGTATATATACTATAGATGACCTTCTAAACCTTTCACAGGATTACCTAATAGAAATATTAGGTAAATTAGGACTAGAAATTTACAATAGAATTCGTGGAATAGATAATAGACCAGTAAAGGTAAGTAGAAAAATAAAATCACTAGGAAGGGAAACAACTCTTAAAAAAGATACTAATAATAAAACCTATCTAAAAAAATATTTATTAGAGTTTTCAAAAGACATCTCCCATTCACTTAATAGGCGAAAACTATATGCTAAAACTATAACTATTAAAATAAAAACCTCCAGTTTCGAAATACATACCAAAAGTAAAACACTAAATGAATATATAAGTTCATTTAGTGATATATACAATGTAGCAGTAGATATTTTAGAAGAAATAGAGTTAAAGGAACCTTTAAGGTTAATAGGGCTTACTGCATCCAACTTTTCAGATAACCCTATTGAACAATTAAGCTTTTTTGATAATCTTTGGTAATAATAACCTTTAGTTAAATTATTGACTAAATTATAAATTCATGCTACAATAATCCCTAGTAAACCTATAGGAATAATAAGATTTATGTTAATACTTAAATAATTTTAGGAGGTGTTCCCTTTGAATATCAGTATATTAGTTGGGTTACTACTTTTAGGTATTTTATACTTAATTCAAAGACAAAAGGTCAGCTTTGGTATTAGAGTTTTAACCGCAATGGGTTTAGGTATAGCATTTGGTACAATCTTTAAACAAGATGCTCAAAGTATGGTTCCTATAGGATATGGATTTGTAAAATTAATCAAAATGCTAGTTATGCCATTAGTTGTAGCAGCTATAATTTCAAGTATAACTTCATTAGATAACCCTACTCAATTAAGAAAAATAGGTTTTAAAACTATTGGATGGTTCCTATTTACTGCTGCTATTGCAAGTTTAATAGGAATTGTAGTTGCAAATGTTTTAGATTTAGGAGCAGGTATGAATTTTGCCCAAGATACTTCTTACAAAGCTAGAGAAATTCCTAAACTTTCTAGTGTTTTCCTTGACTTAGTTCCTTCAAATCCTATTGCAGAAATGGCTAATGGTAAAATACTACCTGTAATTATATTCTCTGTTCTTATAGGAATTGCTCTAACTATTGAAAACACAAGGAAACCTGAAGTTATAAAACCTGTTAAAGAATTTATTGAAGGTTTTACACAACTTATGTTTAGAGTAACCAAAATGGTACTAAAATTAACACCTTATGGTGTATTTGGTTTAATGGCTAATGTTGCAAGTAAATATGGAATTTCAACACTTCTTCCACTTGGAAAAGTAGTTATAGCAGTTTATCTAGCAGCAATATTACAGATAGGATTAACTTATGGAAGTCTGTTAACTTTTGTTGCTAAGGTTAATCCAATTCGATTCTTTAAAAAGGTTTATCCAGCACAAGTTGTTGCCTTTACAACTAGAAGTAGTTACGGAACATTACCTGTAACATTAAGAACCCTTAAAGAAAGGGTAAAAATTTCAGAAAAGATAGCAACATTTGTTGCTCCATTAGGGGCTACAATTAATATGGATGGATGTGGAGGATTATATCCAGCAATAGTAGCCGTATTTGTTGCTAAAGTATTTAATATAGACTTAACATTAACACATTATATTATGTTAATAACAACTGCTACTTTAGCTTCAATAGGAACAGCTGGAGTTCCAGGTACAGCTTCAATTATGACTACCGTTGTATTAACAAGCTTAGGATTACCACTTGAAGGTATTGCAATGGTTCTTGGCATAGATGCTGTATTAGATATGGCAAGAACATGTGTTAATGTTACTGGTGATACAGTAGTTTCTTTACTAGTAGCTAATTCAGAAAAGCAATTTGACAGAGAAGGATTTAATAGAGATACAAAAGAATCATTAGAATTAAATCCTTAATAAAAAAGAACGGCTTAAAGCCGTTCTTTTTTGCTTTTTATATATTAATTGCTTGTTTTTCGGATTTCATTTTAAACTTATAGTCATACATCCTCTTATCCGCTATATTTACTAATTCCTTATATGTTTTACCATCCTCTGGATAATTAGCTATACCATAACTAAAACTACAGATAATTTTTTCATTTTCTATCTTTATTGGACATTCATGAAAACTTTTGAGTAAAGACTCTAATTTTCTTTCTAACTTTTCATAGCTAATATTAAAAAATACAGCTATAAATTCATCTCCTCCATACCTTGCCAGCAGGTCGTAATCACACATATTTTTCTTTAAATGATTTGAAAATTTCTTAATTAGTTTGTCTCCAGACAAATGTCCAAATTTATCATTTATTGGTTTAAGTCCATTTAAATCAAATAATACAAGTGAAAATTTTTCCTTACTTTTTTCTTTTAGATGTTTTTTAAATAACTCTTCAAAATATCTCCTATTATATACATTAGTTAGCTGGTCATAACGTGATAACTTAATTATTTCTTTATATAACAGATGTTTTTTTAATGCTACTTCTATCTGACTTCTAAAATAATCAAGCATTAAACGGTCGTCTTCTGTAAAAGCATTTTTTCGTTCACTATCTATATTGAGCATTCCATATAGTTTTCCATGTATTATAATTGGAGCACTTATTGTAGACCCAATAGACCAATTTTCTGGATTAGCTGAAAACTCCAATACTTTTGTATCTTTTAATGCTTTAACATCATTAATGATAATTGTTCTATCAACTTTGCCACCACTTTTTATCCAAAGGAAAGACTCATCTAGTTTTAAATTAAAGTTTTCCATTTTTTCTGGGTCATATCCTTTATATGCAGCTGGAATTAATTTTTTATTTTCATCAAGTATAAGAATACTTCCAACCCTTGCATGGTCAATTACTTCTAAGGCTTTCTCAAGTATGAGGTGATATAAAGCCTTAATATTATCTACCCCTATAATAGATTGGGTGATTTTAAGCATTGAATCCTTTAGTTTTATTAATCTATCCAACTGGTCTTGTGCCCTTTTTTGGTCTGTCACATCATATGCATTTACTATAATGGCTTCTTGCCCATTATACATTATCTTATTTGCAGTAAAATTAACCCAATAGTTTTTTCCAGATTTAGTTTTAATCTTTATTATATTCTTAAGGGCATTATTTTTCCAAAATTTGTTGCTTAACTTTTTTCTAACAAAACCCTTCATTTCATCACTAATTAAATCTTCCCATTTTTTTCTATAGAGCTCATCAAGGGTATATCCTGTAAGTTGGACTGTTCTAGGGTTTGCATATATAATTTTGTCTTTCTGGATTAAAAATATTGAAGATGGGCAGTTTTCTAAAAAACTTTGAAACTTATCTTCTTCTGATTCTAGTGGAGAAAATTCTGAACTTATATTATAAATATCTTGACCATCTTCTTTACTGAAACTATTTAGCTTTTTATCTCTAATAAATGAATATAGTAGAAATAATTCTAAAATAAAAATCGTAAAAACCGAAAAAAGTATTATATTTTTATCCTTGTGTATTATACATAAGGTAATAAGAAGCAGTTGCCCAATAATAAATAAGGGTAAAACTTTATTTCTCTTAGCATAGCTAAAAAATTCCTTTGGAAAATTTCCCTTCATTAACTCCACCTTCCATTACTTATATTCCCTATATATAATTATTAATTTAAAAGACCTATTGACACTCTTCCCTATTATTAAAATAGTTTTAAGTCTATGGAAATGTACCAATCATGCTCTTATTTATAGGAATTTTGTTTATTTTCCAAAAATTTGTTATTATTAATATTCTATTTAAACAAATAAAAATCCTCTTAATTTTAAAATTTTTAAGTAAACTTTTTTCTAAATGAGGTAATCATTTTGGAAACAGAAACTGTTTTTTTAGAATAATTTAGCGCAGACTAAAGTCTGCGCTAAATCTTTTAATTTCTTTAATTGTCAACTGTAAATTGTCAATTGTTAATTATTTTTACGCTAATCCTTTCTTAATCTTTCCTCGAAGTATTATATATATTATAAATGTTAATCCTATAATCCATCCTATATAATTTATTAAATTACCCCAAGTTGCAGTATTAAGCAATATACCCTTAAATCCAGTAAAAATCCAATAGGGTGGAGCCCAATAAAGTAAAAAGTGTTTACTTTGTGGAAGTAGTATAGCACCTATTATAGTTAATGAAAGAATTAAGAATATTATTTTCATATTAGCTATTCCTGTAATTTGATTACTGCTTATTATCCCAACAACAAACCCTACAACTATTCCTACTAATGAGCTTGCAAGTGTCATTATTAAAACCATAGTATTATCTACTTCAGTTATTCCTAATATCCAGAGTATTAGGAAAACATGGATTATTGGTAGAATTAATCCAGTAATACTTTTCCCAATTATATATTCAAATTTAGTCATAGGAGTAACATTTAAAGCCTTTAGTGTATTAGCCTCTTTTTCTTCAATAATGTTAAATCCTATAATTATTCCTCCAATTAATATTGCAATTAATATTAATGAAATAGTACCAATAGTTGCTACAGGTGATTCTTCAAGGCCTAAGCTATTAACCTTAAACTCTACATTTAAATCCTCATTACTTATTATTTCTCTAATAATCATTTTGGGAATTTCCTTTGTATCATGTGCTTCATTTCCCTGTAGTATTAAAACAAACTCCCCATTTTCATTTTTGGTTATTCCTGCAATATCATCAATATTCTCTACCCTAGTTTTTATTTCATCTACTGTCCCATATAATTCTACATCACCATACTTTTTAAATTCATTTACAATTTCTGTATCTAGTTTAGCATCAACAGCAAATTGTAATCCAGCTGACTGTGCACTAGGAATAAAAAACCTAAACCCAATTGTTAAAAGTATTGGAGCAATAATCATATACAAAATTATATAATCTCTAAAACTGCTTAATATATCTCTTTTAAATATAGATAATATTCTTCTCATTTATATTTCCCCCTTAATCTCTAGCAGCAGTAATCTTATATGAAAATACAGATACAATGAATGTCATTATACTCAACACAATAAAGGTTAATATAGTTGAGTAGATAATCTCTACATTACCAGTTGGAAAAACAGCCTCTCTTATGGCAAACAATAGTGGATAGGTTGGCAATATTTTTATATAAGTTGGTGCAAAACTGGGTAGTAAATAAGAAACCATTGGTAATGCAAATAGTATATTAATTGCTGCTACCCATATAAAAGACTGTGATAAATTGTCGAAGAAGCTAGCTATTATAAGCCCAAGGGCAGAAGAAAATATACTTCCTACTATAACTAATCCAAATAAAGCAAGGTAATTAGCATTAAATCCTACTACTATTCCTGTACAGACTATAGTTGAAATCAATCCCAATATAATCATTAATGTTATTTTTGATGCAAGATATTCTTGAATTCTTCCTGGTGAAACCATATATGCTCTAATTGTTCCTTCATCCTTTTCCATAAACACTAATGCTAATATTAAAACAAATCCTAACATTGTAGGTTCAGTTAGTAAAAATATTGGAAGGATACTTTTGTTAAATGGAATTCTTTCCATTTCTACATCTTTATTTAAAATATTAGTTTTAACGTCTATTTTTCTTCCTAAACTCTCATTAATAGAATTTTTCATTGATAAAACAAGTGTATTTATTACTTTTTTATTTTCATATCCCTGTGTTATAAATTCTATAACTGGTTTTCCATTAGACTCAGTAACAAACATTCCAATACTATTATCCTTTTTCTTCATATTTTCAATAATTTCTTCTCTAGAATTAACCCTATTTACATTGGGATGCTCTCTTTCAGATTCCATTATTATTTCATCAATATTCTCCCTCATATCTCCCTGATATTCTACATGATAAAATATTGCAGGTTTTATTGAGGTATCTTCAGGGACTAAAAAATTTACAATTAAAGCAAAAATAATCGCAACTGCAATTACTACCACAAAATAGTAGTTTCTAACCCCTGTTATAATATCTTTTTTTAGTAATGCAAAATATCTATTTAACATTTACTTTAACCCCCTACCTGTAACTTTTATAAATATTTCTTCAAGGGTTGCTTCTTGAGAATGTATTGTTTCTATTTTTCCTTCATTAACTAACTTATTCAATTTATCCCTATCTTTATCATTAATTAGAGAAAGTCTTTCCCTTTTTAATTTATTGTTTTCCTTATACTCTACTTTTACTAGTTGTTCTCCATATTTTAACTTTAGATTTCTTGGTGAATCAATTACTTCTATTTTTCCTTCATTTATAAAAGCAACTCTGTCACAAAGTTCATCAGCTATATGCATATTATGTGTTGTTAAAAATATTGTAGTTCCTTCATCTTTTTTCTTTTTAATTATATCTTTTATGTTACTAGCTGTTGTTGGGTCTAATCCTGATATAGGCTCATCTAAAAACCATAATTGAGGATTATTAATAAGTGATCTTGCAAATACTAATCTCTGTTTCATACCCTTTGAATAATCTCCTGCTTTTTTGTTAACTGCATCTTCTAATCCAACCATTTTTAATAATACCTTTGGATCCTCTGTTGGTACACTAAAAAGCTTTTTATAAAATTCTAGATTTTCATAACCAGTTAATTTACTATAAATATTAGGGTGTTCAAAGGATACTCCTATTAAGTTAAACAGTTTTTCAGTAGGTTTCTTTACATCTATCCCAGCAATTGATGCTTCTCCCTTTTGTAATGGTAATAATCCTGTTAATATTTTTTGAGTAGTAGATTTTCCAGCCCCATTTGGACCTAGAAATCCAAATATTTCTCCTTTTTTTATTTCAAAGCTTATTCCCTTTACTGCATAGTTATCATCTTTAGTATAGGAATGATATAGATTTTTAACCTTTAACATTTTAATTCCCCTTATTTTTATTCTTAATTCCATTTTCAATAATATAAAGCATTTTATCTACAAAAGCCATAATCTCCATTTCATCTTCCCCTTTTACCTCTTTTATAAAGTATTCTGATATTGATATACTTAAAGATGTAATTACATATGCTACTAAATCTATATCTATATTTGGATCAATATCACCATTGTCTATACCTTGTGTTAATAATTGCTTAAATAAATTGTTACTTTTTTTAATTCCACTTTCTAAAATTTCATCTTTTAAATTACTATCAGTATCCCTAACAAAATTATTGGCTATTTCTGATAATTTGGGATTATCTTTAGCAAATTTAATCCCTGCTAAATACAATTCTCTAACAATCTGAAAAAAGTTTAGCCTATTAAGATTATTCATAACATAGGTTAAATATTTTAGCTTTTTCTGGGTTGAGATATCAATAATGTACTTATATAGGTCTTTTTTGTCTTCAAAATATTGATAAAAACTTCCTTTGGCAATCCCTGACTTTTTAACTATCCTATTAATACTGGCTTTATGGTATGAATACTTAGCAAATTCATCTATTGCTGAATCAAGTATTTTTTCCCTTTTATCTTCTGGTAGATTGAAAAAAGTATTTTTAGGCATTTAATATCTCTCCTTTCCATTATATGACCACATGGTCATATCGAATGTAAAAAAATATGACTACAAGGTCATGTGACTTTGTAGTCATATTATATTACCAATTTATTCTATTGTCAAGTCAATTTATAAATTAATTTTATTTATTTCTTCCCCTTCTAAGTTTTCTACTATTTCTTTAATACTCTTGCCTTCTATTACTAAGTCTTGTGCTATTTCATAAAGGGGTATCATCACAAAGGCCCTTTCTGTCATCCTTGGATGTGGAATTGTTAGTTTCTCATCATCCGATGTAAAATTTTCATAAAGTAGTATATCTATATCAATAGTTCTTGGACCCCATCTTATTAATCTTTTTCTTTTTAGTTTCTGTTCAATATGATTACAATATTCTAATAAATCATAAGGACTAAAGGACGTTTCTATTTTAGCTACTACATTTAAAAAACAATCCTGTTCCTTATATCCTACAGGCTCTGTTTCATAATATGAAGAAACCTTGGTAACATTTATATTTTCATTCTCATTAAGAAACTTAAGGGCTGAATCAATGTAATACTTTTTATCTCCTATATTACTACCTAACCCTAAATATGCCTTAGCCATTTCTTTCTCTCCTTATCTCTATAGCAAAATAATCATAAATTCCCTTTACAGGAGCCTCTGGCTTTTTTACTGTGACTAATACTTCTTTTACCTGTTTAAATTTATTTAAAATAATATTTGCTATATTCTCCCCTAAAGCTTCTATTAAATTAAACCTCTTATTCTCAACAATATCTTTAATTAACTCATAGGTTTTAGCATAATTTACCGTATATTCTACATTATCCTCAGAACCTGCTTTCTTCAAATCAAGGTACATCTCAACATCTATAAAAAACTTCTGTCCTAATTTACTTTCCTCTTCTAAGACACCATGGTATCCATAAAAGGCTAAATTTTTCATTATTATTTTATCCATATTATCCCCTTCTTACGATTGCATCTGTTACTTTAGCTGCCCTTAGGTTTTCTTTTACATCATGAACCCTTACTATATCTACACCTTGAATTATTCCCATAACAGTTGTTGCTACTGTACCTTCAACCCTCTCCTTAGGAGGCAAGTCCAATATTTTTCCAATCATAGATTTTCTTGATGTTCCTAGAAGTATTGGGTAGCCTAGGTCATTTAATTCACCTAGTCTAGACATTACGTGCATATTTTGTTCTGGAGTCTTTCCAAAGCCTATACCTGGGTCAAGTATAATCTGTTCTTTCTTTACACCTGCTTTTTTCGCAATATCAATTGACTTATTAAAGAAATCACAAATTTCTTCCATAATATCCTTTTCATACTCTGTTCCCTTTTGATTATGCATTACAATTACAGGTACATTATATTTAGCTACAACACTTGCTATATCAGGGTCTCTTTGTAATCCCCATACATCATTTATTATATGAGCTCCAATCTCTAATGCTCTTTCTGCTACCTTTGCCTTATATGTGTCCACTGATATTGGTACATCAATTTCTTTAACTAGCCTTTCTAAAACTGGTGCTATTCTTCTTAATTCCTCTTCTGCTGAAATCTCTACAGCTCCCGGTCTAGTAGATTCTCCTCCTACATCAATTATATCTGCTCCTTCTTCAACCATTCTCTTGGCATGTTCAATAGCCACATCTACATCTACAAAATCTCCCCCATCAGAAAAGGAATCTGGAGTAACATTTAATATTCCCATTATATAAGTCTTTTTTCCAAAATTAAATTCTTTATTTCCACATTTAACGTTTATTTTTCTATGAAACTTATACCCTATATTCCTCATAAATTCTCCCTCCTTATTATTTTCCGAAGTTTATTAAAGCCATAGCTTCAGCCCTTGATTTAGCATCTCTATCAAATACTCCCCTAACTGCAGAAGTAACAGTTTTTGAACCTGGTTTTTTAACTCCCCTCATTGTCATACACATATGTTCTGCCTCAACTACAACTATTACACCATAGGGATTTAGTTTTTCCATAATAGAATCTGCTATTGTTGATGTGAACCTTTCTTGTAATTGTGGTCTTCTTGCTACAGTTTCTACAACCCTTGCTAGCTTACTTAAACCTGTAAGCTTACCGTTTCTAGGAAGATATCCTACACTGGCCTTCCCAAAGAATGGAACTAAATGATGCTCACACATTGAATAAAAGGGAATATCCTTTACAAGTACTAATTCCTCATGATTTTCTTCTTCAAAGTAAATTTCTAGATGCTTTTTAGGATCCTTTTTTAGCCCTGAAAATATCTCCTCATACATATTTGCAATCCTCTTTGGAGTATCCTTTAATCCCTCTCTATTAGGATCTTCTCCAATAGCCTCTAATATTTCTCTAACAGCATTTTCTATTCTTTTTTTATCCATTTCAAAAGCTCCCTTCTCCCTTTATCTATTTTAATGGAAATTTCCCCTTTAACCAGTATTCTAAGGGGCCCCCAAAGGGTTTCAATATATGATAGATTATTTTTTCTAATAATTCTATTTTTTTATCTGTTATACCTTCCTTGATAAATGATTCTGATAAAAAAAATAATCTTTCATCTCTTTTTTCAATTTCTTTAAGTAATTTTTTATCCTTTGGAATCCAAAGGTTATTAAGTTTAAAATATGATACCAAAGCTTCTTTAAACAAATTATTAGCTAAGAATAGAGAGTTTAAAAAATCCTCTCTTCTCCTTAACAAATCTTTGTACTTCATAAAAAGGTTAAATCTAATATAGTTTATTTCAGTTTTATCTAACTTTTTAGGTCCATTATAATAGGTTCTACATATTTTTTCTAGTATATCACTTATCTCATTATCTTGACTATAAATTATTTTACAGCTACACAAAGAATTGATAATAAATTGAACCTTTTGTGATATACATTTACTTAACAAATCTTTAGATATATATGATATATCAAATTCTATTCCATCTATTTTTATAACTTCCCTTTCAAAATTACTTTGTTTATTTGTAATTACAAATATATCTATATCCCTTAAGTTACTAAACTCTTTATTACCTTTAGTTGCTGCTGAACCAACAAGTAATATACTACTTACATCTTTATCTTTAATTATCTTGTCCACTTTTTTGTTAAATATATCTAGAACCTTCACCTTTTCACCTACTTATTTGAAAATATTTTTATAAACTTTAATATTTATATATGTTATACTTTATTTAGTCTATATAGGAGGTGGTTATAATGAATTTAGGCTTTACATTTGATGAAAATATATTAAGTAAAATAGATTGTAAAACCCTATTTTCTAAAACTAAAGAAATGGGGATTAGTAGTATTGAGTTAGCTCCTGATAAATCTGTTCTACCTATTAAAACTTACAAAGAAATAGCTATGATTTCTGAAAGTTTAAACTTAGATATAAGTTTTCATGTTCCCTATTTTGCTCATAACTTCCTTTATGAAATAGGAAATTTTACCGAATTCAAAAAGGATGTATTAGAAAAATATGAACAGTTTTTAAGTATTGTTTTTGATATTCAACAAATAATTAATAAAGAATCCATTATAACAATCCATGGTTCCAAATATGAAAATACTGAAAATAAAAATGACAAAATGTATTCCACTTTATCCTTTTTAGACTGGATATTAAACTTTATTGAAAGAAAAAATCTTAACCTAAAATTTGCTATTGAAACAGTAAATCAAGTAGAAAATTTATTTATCGGTGGTAAAAGAGAAGATATATATTATATACTTAATAAATTTAAAACTGAAAAACTTGGAATATGTTGGGACATAACCCATGACAGCCTAAATTATCATCCAGAGAAACCCCCTCTTACAAGAGATTTTCTAGATAAAGTTATACATTGCCATATCCATGGTGTAATTTTAGATAATTATTTTAGACATATTTCTATTCAGAAAAGTGAAATAGACTTTTCTGAACAAGTCAAGTTTCTAAAGAAAAATAATTTTAATGGAGTATTAAATCTTGAATTACTAGTGAGCTGCTGTAACAATACTTACTTAGATGATTTATATAGTGACATAAAATATCTTAAAGCCTTTTAAACGTTAATATATTCACAAATCATTGTCATATATTTGTCCCTATAGTAGTTATATATTTAACCTCAAGAGACTATTAACACCTATATCTTCTTTTCTATTCACTTTACCTTATTATGGATATTAATGAAAACTGTTACAATATAAGTATAACATCTTGTTATTTTTTTATCAATAAAATAAAGCGGCTGTTTAAACAGCCGCTTTATTTATCTTCCGTTATATTTATTTAAAAAGAAAATCGCTATTGTTCCTGGGCCAGAATGTGCCCCAATTGCAGAACCTATCATATTTATTATAAAGTCTTTACAGCCAAACTTTTCTGCTATCATTTCTTTTATTTTTGTTGCCCCTTTAATATCATCACCATGAGTTATTGCTATTGTCTGGTTTTCTAAGTTGTCTCCTCTTTCTTCCATAATTTTTAATATTTTTTTAAATACTTTTTTCCTACCTCTTACCTTTTCAATAGGTATAAGCTTGCCATCTTCAACATGCAAAACAGGCTTTATCTTTAATAACTCTCCTACAAAGGCTGCAGTACGGCTTACTCTTCCACCCCTATATAGGTATTCAAGATTATCTACGGTAAATATATGCTCCATGTGGTTTTTATAATACTCTATTGTATCTAGTACTTCATCCTTTGTCTTACCCTCTTTAGCCATTTGTGCAGCCCTATAAACTACTAATCCGTGACCCATTGAAGCACATTTTGTATCTATTATGGTAAGGTCAAAATCTGGATAGGTGTTAAGTAGTTCATTTTTAACCATAACTGCCGTTTGATATGTACCTGAAAGTTCTGATGAAAATGCTATATATATACAGGTCTCTCCTTCTTGAGCATATTTTTCAAATACTTCTTTTAATTTACCAGCTGATATTTGAGCTGTTTTGGGAACCTTTCCATTTCTCATAGAATTATATACTGTTTCAGGTTTTATATTTACTCCATCCTCATATTCTTGTTCGTCCAAATTAACTATAAAAGGCATAACTTCAATATCATATTCGTCTATAATTTCTTTAGACAAATCACATCCAGTATCTGTTATTATTTTTATACTCATATTATCACTCCTTATTTATATTTAAAAATCAATAATACTTCTTTTAATAAAACAATACACAAAAATTTCAGTATATACAAACTTTTTTTGTAATATTTATCTTGTCATTTAAATAATTTATAATATGGAATATTATACTCTTCTTTTGTCTAAAATTTAAGGGGTGATATTAAATGACTAAGATTTTTTTGATAAGTAAGAAGCATTTATATATTGCTATTTCAATAATTGTAATCTTAATTGCTTTACTAGTTATACTTATGGCAGTATAAAATAGTATATACATAATTGTAAACTTAATATATGTCTATTATACTAAAAGCTATGTGATTTTGAAAATCACATAGCTTTTTATTTTTAAATTTTTATTTTGCAATTCATAAAAACTCTTTAAAAAGAGAATAATATCTTTATGTAAAACAATATTTAGTATGGAGGTGAACTAATGAATAAAAGAACTATTCTAGCCATATGTATATCATTTATTTTAATATTTGCAGTATCATGTGCAAATCCTCAAGAAAGACCTAGAGAAAATGCAAAACCAAAGCAATCCTCTATATTTGAAGCTGCAGATGTTAAAAATGTAAGAATAACCGCTGACAGAGTAAATATTAGAACTGGTAATGGAAATAATTTTCCTGTAATTGGCAAACTTTCTAAGAATCAGAGAGTAAAGGTAATAGGAGAGTTAAAAGATTGGTATGTAGTACAATCTCCTGATAATTCAGTAGGATGTATTCCTTCTAATCAGGCAAAACCAATAGTTGTAGACGACAACCAAGGAAACAATCAACAAAACGAAATGGCTGAACAAAGAGAAGAAGCTGAAGAACGAAGGATGGGTAATCCTGAGGAAGAGCAAGATCAAAGACAAGTAGGAAGAGCAACTCGCCTAAAAGAAACTGAGCAACAAATGGTAAACCTAATTAATCAGGAAAGAACTAAAAGAAATCTACCACCGCTAAAAGTAGACTTAGAGTTAACAAAGGTTGCTAGACTTAAATCACAGGATATGGTGGAAAATAATTATTTTAGCCATAACTCACCAACTTATGGTAGTCCTTTTGAAATGATGGATCAGTTTGGTATAGAGTATCTGTATGCAGGTGAAAATATTGCTGCAAATTCATCAATCCAAAATGCCCACACTTCCCTTATGAATTCTCAGGGTCATAGAAGAAATATTTTAAATGAAAACTTTACTCATGTGGGTATAGGTGTAGCACCAAGTGATAGATATGGATATATGATTACACAGATGTTTATAAGTAAACCTAAGTAAAAATAAGCGGCCATTAGGCCGCTTTTTACTAGTAATATTTATTTTTATCTATTTCTCCTTCTTAAGAAAACTACTAAGCCAATTATAAATATAATTACTGGTATTCCAATAACAAAGATTCCAAAAAGATATTTTCCTTCATTACCCTTTAAATCTAAAGGCTCTAATGCATGTTCTTTAGGTCTAATAGAAATTAGCTCCTCTTTATCTTGAAGAAAGTTAATAGTATTTATAAGGAAATCCATATTTCCTTGTTTATTTATTAATTCATTAGTTACTATAGCAGCATTTCCGACTACTGCAACCTTAGTTTCTCCATTTTTAATTGGCTTTACTGTAACAGCGGCTATTGTCAATGGACCTTTTTTATCCCTTTCATCTAATTTAGGTTCACTATTCTCAAGATTAGTTTCTCCCCATGCACTATTACTAGTTTCTAACAGAGGATAAAACTGACCTGTATAATTTGAATTATCAAGTTTTTCTATACTTAATGAATAAGGCATTATAAGGGCTAGTCCCTTTTCTTTTAGCTTATTAACAATTGGATGAATAGTATATTTAGGAATAATTGTTTCTGCTTGACCAAAATAATTCCTTTCAGGATCTATTATTATATTATTATCAACTTTTATACCAAGCCCTTCAATAAACATAAGGAATTTTCTAATATTTGTTTGATCCTCTAATGTACGCATTAAAATTAAAACTCTTCCACCTTTATCTACATATTGTTGCAGACTAAACAATTCATCACTACTATAATCAGTTATTGGTGCAGGTATTATTAAAAGGTCGGCATCTTTAGGTATTCCTTTTTCTTTAGCTATATTTAGTGAAGCTACATTATAGCCTTCACCCTTAATAGCTTTAGTAAATAAATATAACTTATCTCCCGATAATTCACCATGTCCTTCCACAAGATATATGTTATTTTTCTCAATTAAAGTAACATCTAAAATCCCCTGTGTTAAGGCCTCTTCACCAGCAAAGACCTTAGTGTTAGTCCTAAAGTCAACTTTATAAAAGTCACTTTTATTTAAAACAATAGTCTTATCACGACTTTTTAATACAACTGTATCATAATCAGTAACTCCATATTTATTAGCCTCAACTTGATTAGCATCAAAATCCATAAGGCTATATTTTATTTTGTTACTTTCATGTTTGTATTCCTTTAATAACTCTGCAATTTGAGGTAATAGTTGAGAATCATCCTTAAAAAAACCTATTATTTCAACTTCTTTTTCTAATTTTTTAATAACATTAATAGTTTGGTCTGAAAGTGAATATACTTTGTTTTTTGTCATATCTATCCTAAAGTTATGATTAAATGTTACTACATTAATAAAAACTATTAAAGCTATTACTAAAATAGTAATAATTATAGAATTAGTTCCATACTTTAATTTTTTATTAAATAATCCTTTCATCATCTGTCCCCCTTTAGCTCCAGCGTCTCCTATCTATAACTCTTGTAGTTAAAAATAAAAATACAAAGGTAAAACTTAAGTAAATTAGTATTCCACGAGAATCTAATATACCTTTATTAAAGTCAACAAAATAAGCAAAAACATCTATATTATGAATTAATTTTGATATTGGACCACTAAATATTCCCTTTAAATATGTTAAAATCCATAGAAGAATTAATATACCAAAGGATATAAGACCTGCTATAACCTGGCTTTGAGTTAAAGATGAGGCAAATAACCCTATAGAAATAAAAGCCCCTCCAAGTAATATTAATCCAATATATGCCCCTATTATTGGACCATAATCGGGTGTACCAAAATATTCAAGTATTAATGGATAAAGTAAAGTAAACATTAGCATTATAAGATATACGGAAAAAGCAGCTATAAACTTTCCCATAACAAATTCAACTACACCTAATGGTGAAGTAAATAAAAGTTGGTCTATTCCCTCTTTTCTCTCTTCTGTTAAAAGTCCCATAGTTAAAATAGGAGTAAAAAATATTAAAAGCATAACCATATTTTCAAAAACACTTTGCATATAGGCTAACTTATAGTATAGTAATTCAGTTGTAAATATGTATCCTGTTATAACGAGAAATGTAGATATAACTACATATGCCAATGGTGATTTAAAATAGGAAAGAACTTCCCTTTTAAATATAGTAAATGTCTTATTCATCCTCTTTATCCCCCTTTTCATCTTCTGCTAAACCCTGTGTTAGTCTTAAAAATACCTCTTCTAAAGTTAATTCTTTTATTTGCATTTCTAATATTGGATAACCGGCTTCCGCCATTTTAAAGAATAGCTTTTTCCTTATATCCTCTTTAGAACTACTTGAAAGATTGTAATCAATTGCACCTTTTTCAACTTCTCCAATGACTTCTATATTTTCTACTTGGGGAATATTTTTTATAATTTCTATAACTTTATCCTTTTCTCCTACAATCCTTGCAAAAATTTGAGAAGCCTGCGACAATTTCTTTGATAAATTTTCCGGAGTATCTATTGCTACAACCCTTCCCTTATTTATAATTATAATTCTATTACAAACTGCACTAATTTCAGAGAGTATATGTGAGCTTAATATTATTGTATGTTCTTTGCCTAATTCCTTTATAAGCTCTCTAATTTCAATTATCTGTTTAGGATCAAGTCCCACTGTAGGTTCATCTAAAATTAAAAGGTCTGGGTCCCCTATAATTGCTTGTGCTAGGCCAACCCTCTGCTTATATCCCTTAGAAATATTCTTTATAAGCCTATTTTCTACATCACTAAGCCAAAGTTTTTCTATAACACTATCTATTGTTTCCTTTCTTTTGTTTTTCTCAACTTCCTTTAGTTCACTTACAAAGTTTAAATATTCCCTTACTGTCATATTTTTATAAAGGGGAGGGTGTTCTGGTAAATACCCTATTTTCTTCTTAGCTTCTTTATAATCATCTATAATATCTAAACCATCTATTGTAACACTACCTTCCGTTGCAGGCATATATCCTGTCAACATTTTCATTGTTGTAGTTTTTCCTGCACCATTAGGACCTAGAAAACCTAATATTTCTCCTTTTTCTACCTTAAAGTTAAGGTTGTCTACTGCAGTTATACTTCCATATCTCTTTGTTAACCTTTTTACCTCTATCACAACTAACCCCCCAATCTTGTTTTTTTAGTTTCTTGTATACTACAAATTGACTATGAAAATTTATGCCTTTTATAGTCAATTATCTTTTAGTAATTATATTAACAAAAATTTAGAATAAAATAAACTATTTGAAAATTACCCTTTCACCTGTGCAATAAAAAATGAGCCCCTATGTGCTCATTTTTATATAGCCCTTTTTACTTTTTCCTTCCACATTCCACATCTATCTCCCCACATAGCAATTGGAGTACCATTCATCTCAACTTTTATAACTTCACAATTATTTGAACATCCAGTACAAATAAAGCTTGATGGTACAAAATCTGTTTGTAAGGAATTAAATCCTCTGAAGTTAGTCCTGCCTTTTTTCTTTTCAACTTCTTCTTTAGCAAGTAAAGCTACCCCTATAGCTCCCATGACATTATGATATTTTGGAACTATAACTTCATGGCCTACTTCCTCTTCAAATGCAGCCTTTATACCTACATTTGCAGCAACTCCTCCTTGGAATACAAATGGTGGTTCTAACTTTTTACCCCTTCCAAGATTATTTATATAGTTTCTTACTAGCGCTTTACATAAGCCCTTTATAATATCAGCCTTTGAAAAACCATATTGCTGTTTAGCAATCATATCAGACTCTGCAAAAACAGTACATCTTCCGGCTATTCTTACATCATTTGTTGAAGTTAAAGCAAGCTCCCCAAATTTCTCTATTGGAACTCCTAGTCTTTCTGCTTGATGGTCTAAAAAGGACCCTGTACCTGCAGCACATACAGTATTCATTGCAAAATCAATAACCATTTGGTCTTTTATCAATATTATTTTTGAGTCTTGACCTCCAATTTCAAATATTGTCCTAACATCTGGAACATAATGGGTTGTTGCAACAGCATGGGCTGTAATCTCATTTTTTATTACATCAGCTCCTACCATAACACCTGCAAGTTGTCTACCACTTCCTGTAGTCCCCACACCACTTATATTTATATTATTCCCCAGTTCTTTTTTTAGCTTCTCCAAACCTGCCTTTATAGCATCTAAAGGTTGACCGTTTGTTCTAGCATAATAATTAAATAATACCTCATAATTTTCATCTAAGGCTACAATATTAGTACTAACGGAGCCTACATCTATCCCTACATAGGCTTTAACCATGGTCTTCTCCCCCTTTATGCTGAATACTTATTAAGTTTTTTATTTCTTATTAAATCTATAAAAGCCTCTATCCTAGTTAAATTATTAGCTTTACCAGTCTGTTCATCAATTGAAAGGCTTAAAATTGGAATGTCATGTTCTTTTGATATCTTGGGTATTATACTTTGTGTTACAAGCTCTGGTAAACATGCAAAGGGCATTAAATGTATTATTCCGTCAAAACCCCTATCTTTAAAATCAACAATACCTCCAACTGTCTGTTTTGCATGTCCTCCAATAATTATTTCTATATATTTTTCTCCCTTTTTAATAATCTCTTCCTCATGGGATTTTTTTAAAAATGATGGAACTAGATTAAAATCCACCCACTCTGATAGATAATGTCCCCTTTCAACTTCACATCCTAATTCACCTAATACCTTTTCTATTTCCATGTTTATAGATGATTCCATAACAACATAGATTTCTCCCACTATTCCTATTCTAATCCTATCCCTTTCATCTATCCTACTAATTTCTAGTGAATTTATAATTTCATTACTTCTTTTAACTGCTTTTTTTAGTTCTCTCTTTGAATAAGCGTTATCAAATTCTTTTTGTATTTTCTCCCAAGCCCTATCTACACTTCCGGGCTTTACTTCATATGGTTTTATTTCACGTATCTTTTTATCAAATTTATCTATTTCTTGAATCATATCATATGTAAACTTAACAGCTTTAGATAACTTTAACCATGAATTGTTACCCTTTAATTTCATTATATTTTCCATAACTTTCTTTCTATTTCTATTAAAGGAATCTATTATTATAACCTCTGTATCATATCCAAGATTTTTTAAGACCCTTTTATGGATTTCTCCATAGAAACCTGCTCTACAAGGACCATGCCCTCCACTTGTAACAATAGTATCTGCTCCCATCTCACATGCCTCAATATAACTTCCCATTATTACCTTAAAAGGAAAACATGCAAACTCTGGACTATGTTTAACCCCTAAATCTATAGTCTTTTGAGAAGGTCTAGGAGGTACTATTACCTCATGGCCTAAAAGCTCTAATAGTTTTTTATATATAACTACTGTACCCATATAGGGAAATGATATTTTCAAAGCCATCCCTCCACTATATAGCTTTTAATTTTTTTCTTTTTAACATATCTACAAAAGCTTCAATTCTAGTTTGTAAATGATTTTCACCAGTATGTTCGTCTATCCTTAGGGTCATAAAAGGAATTTGAGTTTCATCTGATTCAATTTCAAGAAGTTTACCTAAAAATGAGTCAGGTCCACATCCAAAGGCTGTTATATGTATAACTCCATCTACCTCCATATCTCTAAAAAATTTATACCCTGCTCCTAAAAGCTTATTACTAAAAGTCCAAAAAAGTACTTTGTCCATATCATCTATATTATTTCTTAGTTCATCCTCATCAATCATATCAAATGTTATAAACTCAACATTTAGCTCTTTTAATTTATTAAGTATATCCATATTTACAAAACTGTCATATACGTTATATACATATCCTAAAAGACCTATTTTAATCCCTTTTTTTCTATTATTTCTACCCTTAAGTTTCCCCTTTCCATATACTAAATTATATGACTCTAATGCTGTATACCCATTTTTATTATAATTTCTAAACTTTTTCCAATGTTCTCCTGCTACTTTAGCCGCTTTTTTTATTTTTTCTTTTGATATTCCTAAAGTATTTCCTATTGACAGGTAATTGCTATAGTCTGATATATCATCACTTTCAGATTTAATATGACATGTTAAAACTTTATCTTCTAATCCCTCTAATCCATGTCTAATCATATCTGGTAATCCCATAAATTTAGGGCAAAAAATCTCTCCTTCATTTATTGAAACCATCCTTGGTATAAAAACATAATCTACATCCTTTTCTAGCAAATTTAGTACATGTCCAATAAATATTTTTATGGGTACACATATTTCTGGAACTGACTCTCTAACACCAGCATCTATAATTTCTTTATTGGTATCTTCAGAGAGAACTACTTCCATTCCAAGTTCTTCAAAAAAAGTTTCCCAGAAGGGCCCATAATAAAAATTAAGTAAAGCTTTAGGAACTCCGATCTTCATTGATGTAAGGCCTCCTATTCAAAATTTTTAAAAAATTATACATATATAGGTATTATATCAAAAATGCAACTATTAGGAAATATTTCTATTTTATCTATACTAATTAAATATAAAAATATGCCTCTACTTATATAACTTATATAAGCAGAAGCATTTTTTATCTAATTAGACTTATTTATGGCACTATAATATTTACATATTAACTTATCAAGCTCTACACTTAACTTAAGGGCTTTTTCCCTATTTGTATCATTATTTTTCAAAAGTGTATTAAGCTGATAACGTTTTTCCTCAATAATAACCTTTAACTCTTCAAGTGAAAGATTTCCCTCCATAATATATCCCTCACAATCCGTTTTTTCTTTTATATCACTAAACTTTATACCCTTATAAGCCATTAGTAAACATTTGACATCTAAACATTATTTTAGGAAATAAACACCATTTAAGATAGTACTATTTTCTTAATTATTTTTCAATGTTTTTCTGCATTTTTAACATAATTTTAACAATTTTCCAAATTTCTTCTTGTTTTTACACAATGCTACATTTTAATTCATAACTAATTGGCTATCTCTATTAATTGTGTCATTTAAAACTTGCCATACATTTTCTTTTTCAAATCCTTTTCTCCATGAAGCAACTCCTGCCAAATTATATTTGTGGATTAGCAGAGATTTAAGTTTGATAGATCTCTCATCTTCAATCCAAATTCTATATTTTTTACCTTCTTTAGTATACTCGATATAGTATTGTCCAGTCTCCTCTAGCCAAACAGGTTTTAAATTATACTCTTTTATCCTCTCTTCTACTTTTTCCATAGATAATGCTTTAGATCTTACTTTTACTCTTCCATTTCTAAGTTTTACTTCTTCCCATTCCCTAGTATAGAATGGAACACCCATAACAAGTTTTTCTTTGGGAATATATTTAAGGGTTTTTTGGATTCCCCTCTCAACCCATCCGATTGAAGCTACTGATCCACTTTTTGGACTTGAAGCCCAATGTTCGTCATAGGTCATAACCATACAATAATCAACAATTTTCCCCAGTTTCTCTCTATCATAGAACTTTGACCAATTAAGACTTGAGGAAGGTACCGTCATATCCATGGAAACTATTAAGTTTTGCTTTTTCAGTTCTTTGGTAAGCTTGTCTACAAATTTAGTTAATCTATCCTTATCTTCATAGTAAACATTTTCAAAGTCAATATTTATCCCATCTAAATCATAAATAGATGAGTAGACTAAGATTTGATTTATTACATTTTCTTGAGCTTCTTTATCTTTTAGTATCTTATGGGTTAAATCTTTATTAAAGCTATTATCTATAAGTCCCCATACCATATACCCCTTCTCATGGGCATCCTTTACATATTCAATATCACCTTTATTTTCTATATATCCATTAGGCTCTACTACAGAAAACCAAGTAGGTGAAATTACATTTAAACCTTCTATTTTTTCTTCCTTTGAAAGGTCTGAAGAATATTTATAAACATGATCCCATACAAGATTTATTTTATTTTTAAATTCTACATCTTCTCTAACGCTATTTAACTTTTTATCAGTGCCATCAGATATTCTTTGAACATCTACTTTCCTATTAAGGATATATCCAATATAACCTTTATCTGTTCTAACCTTTACCCATTTTCCTTCATTGTCAAATACCATAACTTTACTTCCTACTGATAGTTTGTCCATCCAAAAACTAAATGAAGATTTCCTTGGTCTTAAATAAGTTTTTTCCTTTATTGTCCCTACTTTTCTTTCATCCTCTACTTTATCTATAGTAAGGATTTTTGACGCTTTAGCATAGTGAAGTGATATACCAAATACTTTTTCTAATCCCTTTATATTTAGATAATGTATATTATTAAATTTTCTGGTTAAGAAATTTAACTTTATTCCATCCTTTATTCTCTTATCTAGTTCCTCTGTTTCTAATCTAAAATATGGTTTTTCTATGTTTACATATAGTCTATCATTTTTCTCATCAAGCTTAATATTTTCATAAATATATTCTTTTAATATTTCTACTGGGATATATATTTTTTCTCCTGTAATAATAGGATGGGCATCAATCTTTATAGGCTTGTCCTCAATAACTATATTTACTTCTCCAGGTGAAAAGGCTTTAATCACATTATGTGGGTCAACAGACTTGAAAAATAGGATTCCCAAAATTGTCGTAGAAGTTAATAACAGTATTAAAGTAACAAATATAAAAGCCTTTTTAATCACTTAATTCCTCCCTCTTTATATATTTACATATTTAATTATAGCAAGTTTTTAATGGGAAATAATCAATCAAAATTATCAATTGATGGAATTATTTGTCGAATAAAGCAAAAAAATTTTGCGCTGTCTTTACATTTGTTAAAACACTCTATGTATTATACCATTTTATTACTTTTTTTTCAAAGGTATTTATTAATTTTTGCATAAATAAAAAAGTCTTCTATTGAAAACAGAAGATTCTTAAGGTTGACTTTTTTGAAACACATAACGGAAATTATATTTTATCTATAATTTTTATTCGTTTATAATTTCCTATGTGTTATAAAAAAATGAAATTTTTTATTAATATTTTCTATTTAATGCAACTTGTCTATTTTACTTTTAATAGGTCTAAAATAAGAGTATAATACATTATAAATAAAAAATATTGTTTAAGGAGGTTTTTTAATGTCTAATTTGGTTGAAAGGTTTTTAAAATATGTTAAGTTTGATACAAAATCAGACATAAATTCTGACTCTACTCCAAGTACTGAGGGACAAATGATTTTGGCAAAAGAAATTGTAAAGGAATTAAAAGAAATGGGAATAAATGATGTTTCATTAGACGAAAATGGTTATGTTATGGCTACTTTACCTTCAAATATCGACAAAGAAGTACCTACAATAGGATTTATAGCCCATTTAGATACAAGTTCTGAGGTTTCGGGCAAAAATGTTAAGCCAAATATTGTAAAAAACTATGCTGGTAAAGATATCTTGTTAAATAAGGATAAGAATATAGTTTTATCTCCAAAGGAATTTCCTGAATTAAATAATTATGTAGGAGAAGATCTAATTACTACAGATGGTACTACTCTACTAGGGGCCGATGATAAAGCTGGTGTAGCGGAAATAATGACTGCTCTAGAATATTTGATAAATAATCCTGATGCTAAACATGGGACTATTAAAGTAGGATTTACGCCTGATGAAGAAATAGGTAGGGGAGCAGACCACTTTGATGTAGATAAATTTGGGGCGGATTTTGCTTATACTATAGATGGGGGACCTATTGGTGAATTAGAGTATGAAAATTTTAATGCAGCAATGGCTAAAATTACTTTTAATGGTAGAAGTGTTCATCCAGGGTCAGCTAAAAATAAAATGATTAATTCAATGTTAGTAGCTAATGAATTTATCTCTATGCTCCCTACAAATGAAAGGCCTGAACATACTGAAGAATATGAAGGTTTTTTCCATATAATTGATATTAACGGAAATGTTGAAAAAACAAATGTTACCTACATTATAAGAGACCATGATAAGAAAAAATTTGAAGATAAGAAAAAGATGATAAATGATATTACAAATTTCCTGAATAATAAATACGGAGAAAATACTGTAGTATTAGATATGAAAGATCAATATTACAATATGAAAGAAAAAGTTGAACCGGTAATACATATAGTAGAAACAGCTAAAAGGGCCATGGAGGAAGTTGGAGTTAAACCTTTAATAAAACCTATAAGAGGTGGAACAGATGGTGCAAGGCTTTCTTATATGGGACTACCTTGTCCAAATATATTTACCGGTGGACATAACTTCCATGGAAAATATGAATACATACCTATAAGTTCAATGGAAAAAGCTGTTGAAGTTATACTTAAAATAATAGAACTCTATAGTAAATAAACTTGATTACTATGTTAAGTTGACCTATAATTAAAGCAAGGTAAGTATTGAAAGGATGATTCCTTTGAAGCCTAAATATGCTGTACTTCAAAAAATTCGTAATGGAAAGGAAACATATGGTATAACACCTCATATTCCAGGAGGCTTTGTTACTCCAGATCAACTTATTAAAATAGGTCAAGTAGCTAAAAAATATAATGCTTCTTTAAAAATAACATCAGGACAAAGAATAGCAATACTTGGCCTAGAGCCACAGGACGTAGAAAAGGCTTGGAATGAGCTAGGAATGAAGCCTGGCGTAAAATCAATTTTATCTATAAAAAATGTTGAGATGTGCTCAGCTTCATTCTGTAAAAAGGCTAAGCAGAATTCCAATGAATTAGGAATGAAAATAGATAAGCTATACCATGGCATAGATATGCCAAATCGTACTAAAATAAGTGTAGTAGGATGTAAAAATGGCTGTACTAATGTATATACTAAAGATATTGGAATTATAGGTACTGAAAATGGTTATAAAATAACTGTAGGAGGAAGTGGTGGCTCTAATACTAAAATTGCCGATATATTAGTTGAAGATTTAACTGAAGATGATGTTTTAGAAGTGTTAGATACAATTATAAACTATTACAAGAAAAATGGTAAACATAAAGAAAAACTAAATAAATTTATTAAAAGAATAGGTTTTGAAAAGTTTAGAAAAGACATTTTAGAAAAATGTAATGTAAATAAAAAATAGATGGCAAGTTAATGCCATCTATTTTTTATTTATTCTTCCTCTTTCATAAATGCATCTTTTTCATATTTGTATCCTCTAAAATCTATATACTCGGCTACTTTGGCTTTAGGTCCTAATTCAACATCCTTTAATGCATATTCTTTAAACACATTAAATCCTGTTCTATCTACTATATATCCAACGTGTTCCTTTGGAAGTGAACGGTCAATATATTTGTCTATATATTCATATGTGTTCTTTATAACTTTAATAATAGTATCTTCATCTACCCACTCTAGGAAAGGTTTAGCTAATCTTGGATTTTTCTTACCTGTACGCCCCATAATTAATAACTTGTAAAATTTCTTTGGATTCCTTGTCCATGCACCTGTAGGACATTTTAGAACACATTCACCGCAACCTATACATCTACGCTCATCTTTTTTTACCTTTCCGTTTTTAAAAGTCAATGCACCAGTTGCTCTCTTTTTACAATTTTTTACACATGCTTCACATCCGATACAACGATATGAATCATATTGTGTATCTGCCATACCAACTATACCAAAATCCTGCATATGTGCCTTTATACAATCATTTGGACATCCAGTTAAGGCTATCTTAACGTGATAATGATTTGGATATATTGCTTTTTCAATTTTCCTTGCAAGCTCAGTAGTTTCATAGTTGGCATATCTACATACTTTATTTCCTATACAGGCAGAAACATTTCTCGTTCCAGCTGCAGGATATCCCCCTTCAGGATCGTCTATTTTTACACCATAGTCTAATTCTAGACCTTCTATAATAGGTCTTATCTTTCTATTTATTTCCTCCATCTTTTCAAATGGAATTCCAGGTATTTCAAAACCCTGTCTAATAGTTATATGAATTGTACCATTACCATATTCTTCTGCTATTTCTTTTATAATAGGTAAATACTTAGCTTCTAAATGGCCACCCGGTACCCTTATACGAAGGGCTGTTTTTCCTCTTTCCTTAGTTATCCTATAGGCATTCTTTTTTACCTTTTTAGTATTTAAATCTAAACCCATAATTTTCCTCCTTTCTAATCAATCAAATTCTCTGCTTTAGTATAGTTAAAAACTGGACCTTCTAGACATACATAAGTTTCATCAATTTTACAGTGGCCACACTTTCCAATTGCACATGACATTTTTCTTTCAAAGGAAACCCATATTTTCTCCTTTGGTACTCCTCTTTGCATAAAGGCCTGTGCTGTAAATTTCATCATAAGTGGTGGCCCTACAATTACAACCTCAACATTGTCCATATCCTCTATTTCAACTTTAGGTACATACTCTGTAATTAAGCCTACATTACCATTCCAATCATCAGTTCCCTTATCTACTGTCAATATTGTATTAAACCTTTTACTCCATTTTTCTATTTCATCTTTAAATAAAATATCTTTTGGTGATTTAAATCCTGTTAAAAGGTCGAATTTTTTTAATTCATCAAGATTCCTATAAAAATGATTTACAATACTTTTTACAGGGGCTAAACCTGTTCCTCCAGCAGCTATAATTAAGTGTTTACCTTTATACTTTTCAATTGGAAATCCATTTCCATAGGGTCCTCTAATAAAAAGTGAATCCCCTGGTTTTAATGTATAAACCTCATTAGTTAGCCTTCCTACCTTTCTTATTGTCATTTCAATATATCCATCTCCGAAATCACTAACTGATATAGGAGCTTCTCCTATCTTTGGTATTGATACTTGTACAAACTGTCCATTTTTAGGCTTCATGTCTGTTTCAACTCTATAGGTTATATCTATATCTGTTTGAGGGATAACATCTAATATTTTCATTTTTTCAGGTAAATATGGATTATTCTTCATCTTTTTCCTCCTCCTTTAGTACTTTATTTAACTTATTAATACATGTAGAGAAGGATATATATTCTGGACATCTATCATCACATCTTCCGCATCCAACACACATATTTTCTTCAAATCTTTTCTTATAGTCATAAATTTTATGGAGAGTTTTAAAACGCATCCTTGAACCATACTCTTTACGGAAACTATGTCCTCCTGCCATATCTGTAAATCCATCTATATGGCATCCTGCCCATACTCTTCTTCGTTCCCCTGCCTTTGGATTATCTTCATATGGTATATCTTGTGTAGTAAAACAACTACATGTTATACATGAGACATTACATCTTCCACAGGCAATACATCTTTCAGAATATTCCTTCCACATTTCATGATTAAATATCTCTAGTGGCATTTTATCCACTTCAGGCACTTCTACCTTTACATGGTTTTCCTTTACATACTCAGGTGTAAAATCTACTTCCTTCCCTACCTTGTTAAACAATCCTTTAAAATCCTCATCTTTTACATCTAAAGTAACTTGTCCATCTTCAAACCTTACTGCAATACTGTAATTATCTGTATAGTTTCCATTCATTGAAACACAGAAACAATTTTCAAAGCTTTCTTTACACTCTATCATTACAAACTTTACCTTTTCCCTTAGTCTTTTATAATAGAAATCTTCATGTTCTCCATTTTTTAAGAATATTGTATCTAATCTACGAACCCCATTAATATCACAGGGTCTTAAAAATACTATTATCTTTTTATCATCTACCTTTGGAACCTTGTACTCTTCTTCAGTAAAATAAAATAATGTTTGGGTAATTGGAAATATAATTTCCTTTGGGGAATATTCACTTTTTTCCTTCCAAACTATTTCTTCTACACTATCAATTTCTCCATAACGTATCATATCTGTATCTGAAAATGTTCCCCTTTTTTCAAAGCGTTTAGGTGCATAAATTTTATATTCTTTTTTTAATTCATTTAATATCTTGTTAAAATCACTATTTTGTAGCTGAAACCCCATGTTTTTCACCCTTTCCTTCTTTAATATCACTTACATACCAGTACATAGCTCCAATAAGTATTGCACCTCCAATTAAGTTACCTATTGTTACTGGTATTAGATTTCTTGCAAAACCAACCCATGAAATAACACTTGGGTCATGTGGTATAAAAAGTCCTAGTCCTAAAATAGTCATATTAGCAATACTATGTTCAAAACCTGCACCTATAAATCCAAATAGACACCAGAAAATTAAAATTAGTTTTGCAGTTTCATCCTTTGCCTTTATAGCCATCCAGATTGCTAGACATACTAGCATGTTACAAAAAATTCCCCTAAAAAATAGCTCTATTGCTGGAGCATTCATTTTTGCTGAAGTTACACCTAAAATAAACTCCTTTAATGGAGACTTTGATATCAATCCTGTTTGCACTAGTGTTAATGCCATTAATAATGATCCAACTAAATTTCCTAAATAGCTTGTTACCCATATTTTAATTGTGTCTATCCATGATACAGTTTTAGATAGACTTCCTATAGTCATAATCATATTGTTACCTGTAAATAATTCAGAACCCGCAAACACAACTAATGTTAATGCAATACCAAAACTTACACCCATAAGTGCTTTTAAGGCTGATGTTCCTGCTGCTTTAAGTGGCGCACCTATCGAAAAAATAAGTATAACACCAAATCCTACATAAATACCTGCCATCATAGCAAGAATAAAGTATCTTGTGAAACTTTTGTTTAGTAAATCAGCCTTCTTCTTTGCTGCCATGGCAACATTGACAACATTTTCCTTAATCATATTAAACCTCCTCCTTTAATACGTTTTATTCTTTTTCTGATAACATTTTAACGAAAAAACATGTATGCATCTGTGATTTTTATCACAAATAACAAAAAGCTGATGGATAAAATCCACCAGCTTTTTTAAACCCTTTATTTTAATTTTTAATTATCAGTAACTTTTAAGTATATTCTTTTAATCCTTCAAAATTTAATATACTTATTTTTTGATTTTTTTGTTCTATAATTCCTTCCCTTTCCAGATGTTTCAGAAAGCGACTTACTGATTCTCTAGTACTTCCTACCATTGCAGCAAGTTGAGATTGAGTTAAATTAAGTTCAATAGATATTAATCCCTCGCCCTTATATCCATAATCCCTTACCAATTTACATAACCTTGCAGCAATCCTAGAATTTATCTTCTTCAATCCAAGGTTTCTTATCTGTCTATAGGAGCTTCTTAGCTTATTACTTATTGATTTTATAATTGCTAAATTAAAATTAAAATCTTTTTCCATCCAAGACAAAATATCTTTCTTTTTAAAATGTATTAATTGACTATCTTCCATAATAGTAACACTTGTAGATGTCTTTCTACCATCAATAGAAACTTCATTTATAAAGTGGCCTTTATCAAATATATGTATAATTTTTTCTCCACCTTCTTCTGAAAACCTGGAAACCATAGCCTTTCCTTTAGAAATTAAATATATAATCTCTACTAAATCTCCCTCTAAAAAAATAGTTTCTTCACTTTTGTATTCTCTAACAATACATTTTGTAGCCATTTCTCTAATGATTTCATCTTTCACATTTTTTAAAGTCTCAATATTTTTTAATAACTTATATGTATTATCCATATTACCACCCTTTATATTATATCCATTACTAATAATTATACAATTAAATATTTTTTCTATCCTATTTTTTAAATAAAAACCATCTACATGTGTCTACTTCATATTTTAATTCATATATATCTTTTCCATTATGTATACAAACAAAAACTATTCTTTTATTTCCTGCTAGCTTTTCTTCATAAATTTTTGATATTTTTTCAACCCTTACAGAGGTATCCTTATACCTAAATTTAAAAGGTTTTATTTTTCCTGACTCTTTATAAAATATAGCTATCATATCAACAGGTTCATTTAATATTTTCATAAGACTACCCTCCTGTTAAAGTATACTGGTCATAACAGGATAATCTTCTGCCCCAAATCCACCAAGCATAGGTTCAAGTCCACTGTGTAAAAAAGTGGCCCTTACAATAGACCTATTACCGTATCTCTCCCTTATGTAATCTATCGCCTTATCAAGCTTCTTTATCTTTATTTCATCCTTTTTATCAAAAATAGTCATCTGAGTAATATTACAGGAAGTAAGCTCAGATAATCTCATGCTAAATTTCCTAATAGGTTTACCATTCCATATCTCATCAAATAACTCTCTAGCAGTTTCATAAATACCTCTAGTTGTGTTAACACTATTTAAAAGTTTCCTTTGATGTGAAATAGAAAAAAAGTCAGAGTATTTTATTTTTATACCTATAACATTACACTGCATATTGGCAGCCCTTAATCTCTTAGCTGTAGTTTCTGAAAGACTTAATAAAATTTTGTGTGCAGTTTCCCTATCTTCTACATTAAAGGGAATGGTACTACCATTTCCTATACTTTTAAAGGGAATATAATTTGTATAGTGTACAGGTGAATCATCAATTCCCCAAGCATATTGATATATTAGTTTCCCATGTGATTTTAGTTTTTGATATATAAGGTTAAAATCACTGTTAGCTAAATCCCCTATAGTATATATTCCTATTTTATTTAGTTTTGGTTTTGTCCTAGAGCCTACCATGAAAAGCTCTTCTACTGGTAAAGGCCAGAGCTTTTTAGGTATTTCATCAGGATATAGTGTATTTACTTTATCTGGTTTTTCTAATTCACTTGCCTGTTTAGCTAAAAGCTTGTTAGTAGAAATGCCTATATTTACAGTAAAACCTAGTTCTTTATAAACTCTGTCCTTAATCATATAAGCTGCATCTACTGGATTACCAAAGTGTTCTTCCATTCCTGTATAATCAAGAAAACACTCATCTATACTAAATACTTCTATATATGGAGAATACTCTTTAAGTAGTGATATAAGTGCTTTACTACTTTTTATATACAGATTGTAATTTGGAGGTACAATTACTAGGTCCTTACATTTCATTTTTGCCTCCATAAGGCTTTCTCCAGTTTTTATCCCAGCCCTTTTTGCAGGGATTGATTTAGCTAAAACTATTCCCCTTCTCTTTCTCTTGTCTCCTCCTATAACTGATGATATTTCTCTTAAATCTGTCTCTACACCTATTTGCTTATTATAGGCTGCCTGCCAAGATAAAAATGCTGAATTAACATCAATGTGCATTATAGTTTTAGCATTCTTTTTTTTCTGCATACCTACCCCCTACCTTTTGTCGAACATTTGTTCGTATAATATATTATATCACTTCTCTTTCATTTTTAGAAGTTTTTTATAAATTTTTTGCAAAAAATAAAAAAGCCGATGGCTTTAAAAATCCATCAGCTTTTTATTCTATCTTTTTCTAAAATTTTATCGGCAGCATCCTTTAAGTCTTTACAGTTAATATCAGCTTTAGAATATTCCTTTCCAATTTTAGCTGTTTTACACCCCGCCTTTATACCTGCAATTATATCTGTATCCCTATCTCCTATCATCCAGCTTTCCTTTAAGTCTATATTATATTCTTCAGCTAATTCTAATATCATCCCTGGATTAGGCTTTCTATATTTTGATTTTTTATAAAAATATGGGCAATATTTTATATCCCTTATTTCACAATAAGGCTTTAATTCATCTACCATTCTTCTATGTATTTTCTCTAAATCTTCTTCTGTAATATAGCCTAATTCTATTCCACCCTGGTTTGTAACTATAAACAAGGTATAGCCTGCATTATAAAGGCTTTTTAACCCTTCCTTAGCTTCATCATAAATTATAAGATCTTCTGGTCTATTTACATGTTTTGTATTATCATTAATAACTCCATCTCTATCTAAAAAAACTACCTTATCCACCATAACACCGCCTATAATATATCTTATATAGTATTTTAGCAATTTATAGGGTAAATTATACTGTTTTTAAATGGTTTCTAAAAATTTATTAAAAACTTTCCATCTTTATATATTAATTCCCCATCGGCATATATTTCTCCCCCATTTTTCATATCACATAGCATATCCCAATGAATTCCTGATTCATTCTTTCCTCCTGTTTCCTTAGGTGCCGATCCTAAAGCTGCATGAACTGTTCCACCAATTTTTTCATCAAACAACATATTTTTTGTAAATTTCTTTATTCCATAGTTCGTTCCTACAGCTATCTCACCTAAAAATCTAGCTCCTTCGTCAGTATCAAGTAAAGTTAGAAGTAAATCTTCTCCTTTGGCAGCACTTGCCTTTACTACTTTACCATTTTTAAATTGAAGCCTTATATCTTCAATTTCCTTACCCATATATATTCCTGGATAACTAAACCTAATGTACCCTTCTACTGTATCTTCTATAGGAGTTGTGAAAACTTCTCCATCAGGGAAATTTTGTCTACCATCGCAGTTTATCCACTTTCTTCCCTCAATAGACATCTTTAAATCAGTATCCTTTGATTTTATATGTAACATTTTCTTTTTATCTAGATATTCACAAATTTTTCCTTGTTCTTCAGATATTTTTTTCCATTCAGCAACAGGATCTTCTTTATCTAAAAGCATAGAACCAAATACAAAATCTTCATACTCCTCTAAGCTCATATTGGCCTCTTGGGCACTGGCATCAGTAGGAAACTGTGTACCACACCATTTTGCTTCTCCTTTTGCTACTTTATCAAAAAATTTGCTATGTATTTCTTTTCTAGCACCACGGGATATTTGAAGTTTTTTAGGGTCTACATTTGAAAGTTGCCTTTCATTATAGCCTCCCCAAATAGATAATAGTGCATCAGCTTTTTCAACCAAGTTTCTTTCATGTGGTGCTATAAATTTTAATTGTTCATCACTTGCTTCTTTTAGGAAGATTTCCTGTAAGCCCGGAAGCATTATTTCTGTTTTTACATGTGCTCCCTTTTTTACTGCCTCCCTATATACCTCTCTTATTAAAGGTGAAGCAATGTCATAACCTTCAATGAAAAAATAGTCCCCTTTTTTAACCCCCAAGGAATAATTTACCAAAAGCTTTGCTAATTTTTTAATTCTTTCATCTACCATTAAAATCCCCCTTTTTTATATTACTTCTCTTTAATTTTATCATATATTAGGGGGCTAAGAAATGCCCCTAATATATGGCTAAGGTTCATTTGTAGATTCCCACTTATCTGTCTTTTCATTTTTTAATTTTTCCATATCTTGTTCAATTCTTGTTTTCATAACAAGAAACATTAATAAATCAAACATAATATTCCCTCCTAAATATTTTATTTATTTACTTATTATTTTTAAACTCGATTTTTAAATATTGTTCTAATCCTTTATCTTGTTTTACCTTGATATTTTCATAGATTTTATGGATTATATTCTGCATATATTTCACCTCCCTTACTATGGCAGCTAGTGATTATCTTTTCTGAATTCTAATTTTAGATATTCTGTCATCCCTGAATCTCTACTAATTCCAAATAGCATAGCAATATTTTCCAAAAATACTGTCATTTTTTTCACCTCCTTTTTTCTACACAATAAAAAACCGCAGATATCTGCGGTTTTTTAGACCAATAATAGTTTATTAATTATCAAACAAATTTGTTACAACTAATTTATTTGATAATAAAAATAAAAAACCGCAGATACCTGCGGTTTTTTATACTTATTAAAATTACACATATAAATGTATATAACAATAAAAGCCACAGGTTTAACCTGCGGCCTTTATAAGCATAATATTATTTATATATTGTCATAATAAAAAATACAATATATACATAAAAATCGCAGGTACTCGACCTGCGATTAAATGTCTTTATTACTTAATTAACATATAAAACCATCTACTCGCAGGCCGCGATATATTTTCATTGTCTTTAATTTTCTTGAAGATTTTCTATTTCCCAGTGTCATAATCATTTTCACGGCCTCCTTTTAACTTCTAAATCATACTATGTAAAAATTATACCACAGTCGGAAATTCTTAACAATAGGTTTTTTCAAATTTTATTATATTTTTTATTTTTTTCCTTTCTTTTATAAGATATTCTTTAACTTCTTTAACATATTCATTGCTTATTTTACTTATAATAGGATTTATTACAGAAGTATACTTTCTATTATCAATAACTGTTATTGGCAATACATTTACAGAAGTACCTGTTATAAAGGCTCCATCAAATTTATCAAGTTCTTCTACAGCAATCGGCCTTTCTATTATCTCTATACCTAATTTTTTACAAATACCTACAATATGACTTCTAGTTATTCCTAATAAAACTTTACTACTAGGTGCCGTATATACTTTCTCACCCTTAACAAAAAATACATTTGATCTACTTCCCTCTGTTATATTATTATTTTCATCTACTAAAAGTGCTTCAAAGGCTTTTTTTTCTTTTAATTTTTCCTTTACTTTCCTTTTGAATTCTTCATTTACAGATTTGATATTAGGATTTTTCCTTTTTCCTTTATATAGAATTGTATGTATTCCTCTTTTATATAATTCCCTTTCAGGATAGTAACTCTTTATAAAGAAAATCAAAAAATTTTGATCTTTATCATATTTTCCGTCACAAACCAATTTTATATTTAAATTATTTACATTATTAATTTTTATAAGCTTTAAAATGTCTTTTAGAATATCTTTATCACTTCTATATAGTCTAGAACCTAATAACTCTGCTGACCTTTTCATCCTTTTAATATGTTCTTCTACAAAAAGTGGAATCCCCTTTACTACCCTAATAACTTCATATATTGAAGAAGAGGTTATTCCCTTTAACACTTCTTTATTTTGTAGTGGATATATTTCTCCATTACATATGTAATAGTTACCTACAACTTCTTTTTTCATATGTTCACCCCTATATAAAACCATAGTTATAACTATATTATATACCATATACTAAATCTTAATTATATTAAATACTTTTTAATTCCTTCATATGATCCAATGTTCCATTATTTTTTACAAGGAGTATTTCTGACATTATGCTAAAGGCAATTTCCTCTGGTTTATCTCCTCCTAAATTTATCCCAATAGGAGCATAAACCTTTTCTAATTTTTCTTTACTTATCCCTTTATTCATGAGATTCTCCATTACATATTTGGTTTTATTTTTGCTCCCTATCATTCCTATGTATTTGGCATTAGTTTCTATAACAGTTTCTAAAGCTATTTCATCATATTTATGTCCCCTTGTAACTATAACTATATAACAGTTATTATCTATATTATAGTTTTTAAGACTTTCTTCTATGTTTCCAAGTATTAGTTCATCAGCATGTGGAAATCTGTCTGAATTACAAAATTCTTCTCTATCATCAAATATAACCGTAAAAAAATTTAAAGTTTTACCTAATTCATATAATTTAAGGGCTATATGTCCTCCACCAACAATCATTAGCTTATCCTTAGGTTTAAATACCTTTATAAAAACATCTGCATTTCCTCCACACTGCATATGAAGACTTCCTTTATCATCATTAAGCTTAAAACTAAATGTTTGACTTTTTCCTTTCTTTATACACTTTTGAGCCCTTTTTGTTACAACTAATTCAAACTTACCTCCCCCTACAGTTCCATAGGTAGTTCCATCTTCTAAAACAACCATCATGGAGCCTTCTTCTCTAGGAGTAGAACCTTCAACCTTAGTTATAACTGCTAATGCTGCACCTTTATTGTCTTTTACCTTTTCGGTTAGTTTTTCTAATACTCTACTTTCCATTTAAATCCCCCTTTCTTATTTTCATAGAAAATATTGCCTCTAAAACTCCCCCACCTATAGACCTAGCCTTATCTGAAATAGTAAAGCAATATTCTTTTATTCCTCTAGGGTCAATATCTCCTATCTTTAGTCCCTTTTTTACTTTTGTTCCATCCATAATAATACCTCTTAAAACTCCACTAATCTTTGCTTCTACAGGTTTATTATCTATTTTAGCAACTATTTCTCCTTTTTTTACCTTATCACCTATCTTAAACATGTTTTTTATTTTTCCATCACATGGTGCCCTTAAAACCCTTTCACTACTATAGCCCATTATTTCTCCCGGTTTTCCTGTATTTTCTTGGGCATAACCATCAAATATAGTCCTTCCTAAAAAATGTCCTCTATTTGATTCTACTACTACATCTACATCTTTTCCTGCACAAAATCCAGGGCCAACTGCAATAGTTATAGGGGCCATATTTTTATTAGTTCCAAGGTTTTTCTTAGCCATTATTGCATCTACCAATATATTTGGCTTTAATTTTTTTAATATTACAGCATCTTTATCAACTATTATAGGTATATTGCTATGATTCCAAGTATTATATATTTCATCTAAATTATTAACCTTTTTAGCTTTTATGCCTTCAACTATAACCTCTCCATCAAATATTGCCTGTGCAAAGGATATCTTCCTTCTTACCACAAGTGGATTATCTATCTCTAGTATTAATATCTTCCTAAACCCACTTTTATATAATCTATGGACAACTCCTGTTGATACATCTCCTCCTCCCCTTACAATAACAATATCATTAAACATAACCATTCATCTCCATTTCTCTATATTTTACATATTCCTGCCATTTATCAATATCAATTCCCTCGATATTATCTTTAATATTAACAAACTCCACATAATTTTCCATTTTCTTTATTATATCTCTACCACCTTTATCACCATATATATTAAGGAGCTTATCATTAAGTTTTGAAGAAAAAATAACTGGATTCCCCCTTTTTTCCCTATACATTGGAACAACTATTAGATGTTTTCCTTGTAAAAAAACATCTATTAATCTATTTACTGTTTTATAACTTAAAAAAGGCTGGTCGCCAACAATGAAAACAAACCCCTTTGTATTGGGATTTGAATATTTAACCCCTAATTTTATAGATTGACTTTGGCCTTTTTTAGCCCCTTCATTGTAAATAGTTTTTATTCCATATTTCTGTCCTATCTTTTTAATTTCATTTTTCCTATAGATAAGTATTATTTCATCAATTTTTGATTTTACTGCAGTTTTTATAACCCGTTCTATAATAGGTACTCCTTTTATTTTAAGAAGGAGCTTATCTTTAGACATTCTCCTTGAAAAACCAGAAGCCATGATAATGCCTGTAATCATTTTATCACTCCATAAAAAAGCTTTTATTTTTAATACTTCCAATAATTATTCCATCTATTTTAATATTATTTTTGCTTAGGATATCTTTAATAGCTAAAGCTGAAGCCTTCCTATGTTTACCTTCTGCTTTATTTAATAAGAGTATCTTTTTACAACCTTCAGGTGTGTCTTTAAACAATCCATTTTTATTTTCAATTAATCTAGTAATTTTTTCCTCATTTACTATTTTTCCCTTTTTACTACCTGTAACACTACAGAATAGTTCGGGTCTATGGACATTCTTTGCATTTATCTTTTTGCCTAATATATCTAGTCCTATTATTCCAACAGTTATGGTACTACTTAAAGGAATTACTGGTTCATATAAAGCAGGGGCTTTTATAGAACGTCCCCTTGATCCATCAGCTTCAACCAATATAAAATCAAATGGCTTTTTAAAGTATATTTCATCAATTAATTCTTTATTTATACCTAATAATTTATTTTCCTTTGAAATTGTCCTCCCTATAACAGTAACTGTTCCCTTTTCACTTTTATCTATATTTTTTATTTCTTCTGAAATAATTAGACTGTCGTATTGACCTTTATCAGGACAAAATATAGCAGTAGTTGTTGTAACTAAAACCCTTTTATTAAGCCTTTTTAACTCTTCTGCCAGCTTAAACATAGTTGTTGTCTTTCCACCTGAACCTATAAATGTAATAACATTTTCTCTTTCTAAATCTATTTTAAAAGCTTCATAAATATCCATATATCCACCTACTTTCCAAATGGACATATTGGATAATTACATATATCACAATTAAGACAAAGTCCACCATGGGCAAGGGAGATTATGTCTTTCCTTGACAGTATTTCTCCTGCTAATATCCTTGGAAATACTAAATCAAAAACTGTAGTTTTATAATACATCCCACAGGCAGGTATTCCTATAATAGCTTTTTTGCCTCTATAGGCAAGCATAAACATAGCACCAGGTAGTACAGGTGAACCATATGTAACAATATTATCTGAAACATTTTTTATAGCTTTTGGAGTTACATCATCTGCATCTACGGACATTCCTCCTGAGGCAAATACTATTTCTACATCTTCTTTTAAAAATTCCTCAATTACTTTTTCAATTTGGCTAGAATCATCTGGAGCATATCTTATGTCTACTAATTCTCCCCCGTAATTTTCCACCTTATTTTTTAATATCGGTCCAAATTTATCAGTTATCCTTCCTTCATAAACCTCTGTTCCTGTTACTACTATACCTATCTTTTTAGGCTTTAGTCTTTTTATTTTTATTACAGTTCCTAACTTTTTAGATATATCCTCTACCCTTTCTATTTTACTCTTTTCTGTTACTAATGGTATTATCCTTGTACCTGCAACTTGTTCATCCTTTTTCACCAATGTATTATTATGGAGGGTGGCTAAAATAATTAGCTCTATACTATTAATAGTCTCTAAAGCTTCTAAATTTATTTTTAATAGTCCCTTATATTTTGCTCTAAGACTTACTTTGCCTTCTGAAGGACCTTTAAGATATATTCCTTCCCCTCCTACTGCATTACCTATCCTTAAAGCCGCCTCATCTTCATGAATTTGGTGCTCCTTTAAATCTATAACATAAATATGGTTTTTACCCATACCCTTAAGAATTGGTATATCTTCTTTTTTAATTATATGGCCCTTTTTAAATGCTGGACCTTTAAATTCTCCTGGAACAATTTTAGTTAAATCATGTCCTAATACAGCCCCTACTGCATCCTCTACCCTAACCTTTTTCATAGTTATCCCCCTTTTATGTAAAAATTTCAAACATTTGCGAATATTCTTTAATATTGAATTCTACATTGACTTATTAAATCCTTTTAAAAAAGCATCCGCAGTGCGGATGCTAACTATTAACAAAACGATATTAGTTTTTAAGTAATTCTAAAAATTCCTCTGATTTCAATATGTTGTAAATCTTTTTAATATCCTCTGTAAGATTTCTGTCCTTATCTAAGAATGGAATTTCTCCTCTAATCATTTCATAGGCATCCTTTGTTTTCTTACCTAGCTTTATATTTTCTTCATATTTTAATTTTTTCCTTAAATCTATAGCCTGCACAGCGTGTAATGCTTCAATACCTAATATATAGCGTAAATTATCTACAATTTTCTTAACCTTTCTAACTACAAAAGGTGAATTATTAGCATGGTCTTCAATATCACCAGCTAAAGAAAGATAATCTACTGTAGCAGGATTGGATAGATGTCTTATTTCTGTATCAAGGGAAGCAAAAGTCTTTTGAATAGTTCCATAAGCTATTACTTCCCCTTCAGATGGAGTTAAAAATCTTGTAAGCTCAGTAAAGCTAGGATTTGCCATCTTTATTGTTCTATTACAAGAAACCCTAGAAAGATGACTCAAAGCTATTCCTAACATTTCAAAGCCTAGAACCCAAGTCATAGGCTCAAAATTACAACATGAAATTATTTTTCTTTCATCTAATAAAACACAAGGATTATCATCTGTACTATTTAATTGATTAATTAATTTATTCCATACATATTCAAGGGAATCCTTTACTGCACCATGTATTGCACATGCACACCTTATACTTAATGGGTCTTGTAAAGATTCTGTTATATCCCTTCTCCAAAGATAACTACCATCTAAATAATCTCTTATTTTTCCTGCACAATAGTTTTGTCCAGAAAAACCCCTTATTTTGTTTACTTTTTCATCTAATGGAGTAATATTACCCTTTATTCCTTCTAAAGTTAATGCACAAACTAAGTTTGCTATTTCTATGATATTATTTACTTCATCTAAAACTAAAGCACCTAACCCAGCTGATAGTGCGTTTGATGAAACCATAGCTAATCCATCTTTAGGTCCTAGCACTATAGGCTTTAAACCTGCTTTTTTTAATGCCTCATAAGCTTCCATACGAACACCATTATAATATACTTCCCCTTCTCCAATCATAGCTAAACCTATATGTGAAAGGTTAGCAATATCTGCTTCACCAACAGAACCCCTTAATGGAAGTACTGGATGAATTCTATGGTTTAAAAATTCCTTATACATATTGACAATTTCAGGCTGTATTCCCGTATATCCTAAAAGTAGTGTATTTAATCTTACTAACATTATTGCCCTTACTTGTTCTTCACTAGCTTCAGGTTCTGCAGCTACACAATGGGCATAAATTAAATTTCTATTATATTCTTCAAAATACTTACTAAAAACTTTTTTATCTTTATTCCATCCAACTCCCCTATTTAATCCATATACAGGAACATTTTCCTCTGCCAGTTGAAAAACTAACTTTCTTGCCCTTTTTACAAGTTCCATAGCTTCTGGGGCTATCTCAACTTTAGTACCCTCTTTAGCAACCTTTAAAATCTTATCAATAGTTAAGTTTTTCCCATTAAGTAAAATAGTCTCCATTTCCACTTAACCTACTCCCCCTTTTGAAAATAATTAAATTCTATTAACCGTTCTCTCTTTTTCTTTTAATGCCTTTATGATTTTTTCCGGTGTTGCTGGTAAAGAATTAATTTTAATATCTAAGGCATTATTTATAGCATTAATAACAGCAGGTGTAGAGGCAACAGCGGCTATTTCACCTACACTTTTTGCTCCAAAGGGTCCATCCTTCTCTCCTTCTTCTATAAGTAATACTTTTACATTTGGCATATCTGGTGCATTTATAATATGGTATCTATTAAAATTGTCTGACTTTATTCTTCCTTTTTTATCTATTGTTATTTCTTCAGAAAGTGCATACCCTATTCCCATTTGTACTCCACCGTGTATTTGACCTTCTACAAATCCTTTATTAATGGCTTTACCTACGTCATGTACAGCTAAAAAGTCTACTACTCTTACTAATCCCGTTAGTGTATCTATTTCAACCTCTGCAAAGTTTGCAGAATACACTCCTGGATTAGATGGTGACTTATAAGTATAGGTTACTTCTATACTATCTTCAAAATTATTTTGAGTTTCGGTAACTATAGATCCATAGCTTACCTTGTAATGAGGTGTATTTACTGACCATACTAAACCATCTTCCACTACTATATCATCTTTAGAACAATTTAGAATTTTAGCTGCATATGAAATAAGTTTATCTTTTGCTAATTCTGCTACTTTTTTAGCACAACCACCACATACAAAGGTTACTCTACTAGCTTGGGTACCTGCTGAATCAAAAGGACTTATCATTGTATCTCCTTCAGGGGCTAATATTTTATCTGGATGTATATCTAATACTTCAGCTACTATTTGCTTTATAGACGTTACAGTACCACACCCTAAATCATGTATACCTGACTTTAAATAGGCTCCTCCATCTTCTGTTAATCTTAATGACATTGTAATAAAATCTGGATAAGCTCCATGGTATCCATTTCCATGTGTTGAGCAAGCCATACCTACACCTTTTACAAATCTTCCTTTACTTTTAGGTCTATTCCATTTTTCTTTCCATTTAAAAGCTTCAGCACCTTTCTTAACACAATCAATAACTCTAGCATTTCCTAAATTTGGTCCACCTATAGGATCTTCGTCATATGGATGAACTAAATTTTTAAGTCTCAACTCTACGGGGTCCATATTTAAACTTCTAGCAATATTATCTATATTTATCTCAGTTATAGTATGGATCTGTGGAGAACCATACCCTCTACAAGCTCCTCCAATAGGCGTATTGGTATATACTGATGTTCCCTTATATCTCTGATTCTTTATCCTATATAATCTAAAATATTTTTTGGCCATCGCCATATTAACTGCACTACCATTAGTAAAATAAGCACCATTATCTACAAGAATGTCTATATCTCTAGCAAGTATATTTCCTTTGCTATCAACAGCTGTTTTAACTTTCCCTATTACTGCATTTCTAGTTCTTGTGCCTATAATAGTTTGAACCCTATCCATCTGTAATTTAATTGGAGTACCAACTTCTTTAGCTAAAAAAGCACATATTGGTTCAAGAATTGGTTGTCCTTTACCCCCAAAGGATCCACCCATAGGAGCTTTTATTACCCTTATTTTATTAAGGGGCATATTTAATACTTCAGCTGTAATTAATCTAACCTGAAATATAACTTGACATGGACTCCATATAGTTATATTCCCAAAAGGATCAGGTGCTGCTATACAAACATGAGGCTCCATTGCTGCATGGTGCTGTTTTTGTGTTGTAATCCTATCTTCAAATACATAATCTGCTTTCTCAAATCCTTCATCTATATTTCCACATTCTAGTTCTTTACTGAAAGTTACATTTCCAGGAGAATGTATTTTAACTACATCTTCCTTTAATGCTTCTTCTGGATCTGTTATAACAGGTAATTCTTCATACTCCACCTTTATTAAGTCTACTGCTTTTTTAGCAGTTTTAGCATCCTCTGCAATCACAGCCGCTATCCTATCTCCATAATACCTAATTTTATCACTAAATAATCTTTCATCCTTTATAATTTCCATACCTTCTAACCATACATGTGAGTTATAAAGAGTGTTAGGAGAGTTTTCATAAGTAAAAATAGCTTTCACTCCAGGAAGTGCTTCTGCTTTAGAGGTATCTATTCTTTTTATTTTCCCATGGGCAATATCACTTAATAGCAGTCTAGCATGTAACATCCCGTGTAATTCTATATCTCCCACATACTTTAATCTACCAGTTACTTTTTCAGTTACATCATGTATAGGAATTGATTTTCCTACATATTTAAGTTTATTTTTTTTCATTCTCTAACACCCCACTTCCAAAAAGCCTAATAAAAATATCCTGTGCCATACCCTTTATTGCTTCTCTTTTGTAAGGGTGTGAACTTCTCCCCTTTATAGCTAAATCTACCTGTTCTATTAAGGAATTACATAAATCATGAAATAATTGTCTTGATATTTCTTTTCCAATTAATCTATCCTCGACTATTTTCGATCTAAAAGCCTTCGGTCCTAATGCCCCTAATGATACATAGGCTTTTTTAATCTTTTTTCCTGTAGAATCCATTTTTACTAAAATAGCTCCATTAATTTTTGCAATAGTTACTGCAGTTCTACTTCCTAATTTTCCGAAAGCAGATAAATATTCATTTCCTAATTTCGGTATAATTATTTCAATAATTGCTTCATCCTTTTGTAAATAGTTAAAACCAGAGCCTTTAACTACTTCATCTATATCTCTTTCTTTTATTTCTCCTTTTCCATTTATAGTCCTCACTTTAGCACTAGATGTCATCAATGGCGGAACGGTATCTGCACAAGGTGATGAGTTAGCTATATTTCCAGCAATTGTTCCTCTGTTCCTAATCTGTGTAGAACCTACTTGGCTTGATGCTTCCATAAGGGCAGGAAAAAATTCTTTTATTTTATCATTTTCACTAATCATTGAATGGGTAACTAAAGCCCCTATTCTTAAATATTTACTTTCTTCTTTGATTTTCTTAAGTTCATTAATACCTGATAAATCAATTACTTTACCGCTATAAATCTTACTTCTTCTCATTCTAATAATTAAATCTGTACCTCCAGCAAGTAAATAAGTATTCTTATCTGCACGTTTTAAGCACTCTACTAATTCATCTAAACTTTCTGGAGTCTCAACTACTAAACTCTCCATAGATATTCCCCCTTTCCCAACTACCCTTCTATTACATCCTTAACTGCCTTTATAATCTTCACATAACCAGTACATCTACAGAGATTACCCTCTATTGCTCTTTTAATTTCTTCTTCTGTAGGATTAGGGTTTTTCATTAATAAAGCCTTACTAGACATCAACATACCTGGTGTACAAAATCCACATTGTACTGCACCATTTTTTATAAAAGATTTTTGTAACTCATCTAATTCTCCATTCTTTTCTAAACCTTCTACAGTAATTATTTCCTTTCCCCTAGCCTGGATAGCTAAAACTGTACAGGAAGTAACTGCTGCTCCATCCATAATTACTGTACAAGCTCCACATTCCCCTTCAGAACAACCCTCTTTTACACTGGTTAACCCTAATTTATCCCTTAAAACATCTAGTAACCTATCATCTGGATTTACATCTAAAGTATAATCCTGTCCATTTACAGTAAACTCTAGCTTCATTGTCTCTCCCCCTATGAAAAATAAGTTTTATTAATAAGTGGACTAAATTGTATTATATAAAACGATCGTCAATAAAAAGTCTAGATAATTTCCTTGTTTAATACAGTAAAATAAAACTCCCATAATGGGAGTTTTATTTTACTGTATAGCTATATCTGCCTGATTTTTCTCTAGCATTTCTTCTTCTATATAAGCAGTATCAGGATGATTTACTATATCATATTCCTTATGTTTTACAAGCATTTTTATTACACAAAAAGCTAACAATAACATGAAAAATAGTATTGGGAATCCCGCAACTGTAGCAATCTGCTTAGTAGCATCTATACCGCTAATTTTTCCAGCCTTTCCAGCAATTAAGTTTATTATAGCCATTGAGGACATTACAATACCCCAGAATATCTTAACTTTAGTTGGCGGCTCAACTTCTGCATTATTATATGCTGTAGTTGAAAGGGATGAAACTGTAGTAGTCATTGAATCTGCCAAGGTAACTATTGAAATGTAAATTGCTAAAATAAATACCCAGCTTATCAATTTGGAAAGAGGGAAATTTTCGAAAAATGCAAAGACTGATATTTCTAAACCAGACTTTTGGATAGCTTCCCAAAGTTGACCTCCATTTAATTGAAGATGTATTGCTGAGCCTCCAAATACTGAAAACCAGATTAATCCAAAGGTTGCAGGTAAAATTAAATTCACTAGCATAAACTGTCTTAATGTACGACCCTTCGAAATTCTTGCTAAAAACATACCAGTTAATGGAGCATATGCTAACCATATAGCCCAATAGTATATTGGCCACCATCTAGGCCATGCAGAGCCTTCTATAGGACTTAAATAGTGAGTTCTTACAAAGAAATTTTGAATAAAATGACCTGTTGATTGAGTTCCTAAAGATAAAATAAACTTAGTAGGTCCTAAGAAAAATACAAATAACATTATTGCTATAAACAGTTTTGAGTTTTTATCTGATAACCAGCGTATTCCTCTATTTAATCCTGTATAACTTGAGAAAATATATGTAACAACTATCAAACCAACAATTATAGTCCATAAAGTTTTACCTGTTGGAATACCAGCTAAAGTATTTAATCCACTACCTATCTGCATAGTTCCTACACCCAATATTGCAGCAACACCACCAGCCATTGCAAATAAACAAATATTATCAACTATTTCTCCTACTATTCCCTTTGTATGTTTACCAAACACTGGATACAATACTGAGCTAACTTGATACGGTAGCTTCATATTAAAAGTTGCAAAACCTATAGCTAATCCAGCAATACCATACATTGCATATGGTATAAAAGTCCAATGAATAAAAGTAGTTGTCATCGAAAACATTGCAGCTTCTTCACTTTGTGGAGTTATTCCTAAAGCCTCTGGAGGTGACATAAAATGAGTGATAGGTTCTGCAATCCCCCAAAATAAAATTCCTGTAGCAATTCCAGCACATAATGATATTGCAAACCAATTCCAAAAACTCATAATAGGTTTGGCTTCTTTTCCCCCAAGTTTAATTTCACCATACCTTGAAACCATAACCCAAAGACATATAAATAGGAAAATGTTTCCACAAATTTGAAAAAGCCATCCAAAAGTTTCAAATGCAAACTGTACAATTGCATTCTCAACATCATAGAAGGCTTTAGGAGCAACTACTCCTAAAATTATTGCTGCTAAAAAAATAACTGCCATAGGAATAAAAATAGTTAGTCTTAATGAAGCTTTATTATTTTTGTTACCTGTCCTATTAGTTACCTCCATAATACCATCCCCCTTTTTAATATACTTTTTTATTTCATATTTGAATTTATCTTTTGTTTCCTTTGTTTTGAATCTTCTGAAAATTTCGTTCCTAATTGTTATTTTACTAACAAAACGTCAATAAAAAGTCAAAAAGCTAAAATTTGGAATAATATTAACTAATATTTTTTAATCTTTTTAATACTTCCTTTTCATAACACCCCTTTATATCTTTTAAATATTTTAATCCTTTGTTACAATATTCATCTATATTGTCTTGGCAGTGATATCCTAAAATCTTTTTATTATTTTCTTTTACTAGTTTGCACATTTCTGCCTTTACTCTATAAAGCAGACCAATCTCATAAGGATTATTCACCTTCTTGGCAAATTTTTCTGCCTTGTTAATATACTTTAGAGCTTCATCCCATTCTTTCTCCTTAACCAATATTAAAGAAAAATAACCATTAGCTATAGAACGTCCCCATACAAGATTGAATTGGTTATACAAACTTATTGCTTTTTTAAAATATTCCTTAGCTTTTTCATAGTTATTAACTTCATAAGCTGCCTGTCCAGCTTTTGTATAAGCTATAGTAAGTCCCCCTACTAACCCCTTTTTCTCGCACATAGATATAGCTTTTTCATAATAGTAAATAGCTTTATTAAATTCTTTTTTACGTCTTTTACTCTCTCCAATATAGGTAAAAGAAGCAGCAATATTTAATTCATATTTTTCTTTATGATCTAGGTTATCAAATATTTTGATAGATTTTTTTAAAAGTTCCTCACCCTTGTTAAATTCTCCATTCATAATTTTTTGAAATCCTTTTAATCTTAATAAAATAGCTATTTCGCCCTTACTATTACTTTTTTTAGCTATATCTAAAGCTTTTGTTATACTAGAGTTCATAAGTTTTATGTTGTGTGTGTTAATACAATAGTATATTATTTTTAAATAACCTTTTAATGCAAAACTATAATTTTTAGTTTTTAATGCCCTATCAATCATCTTTCTTATTATTTTTAGTCCTTCCTTGTGGTCACCTTTTCCAATATTATATCTTCCAAGCATATGTAAAAAAGTTATTTCTGAATATACTAAACTACTGTCTAATTTAACTTCCTCTTTGATTTCTTTTAGTAATTCATTAATATCATTTAATTGTTTTTCTATTTCTTCATCAGACATATATAGAAAATTCTTTTTTAATACATCATTTTCATCGATTACAGGAAAGATTTCATGGATTAGATGTATATATTGCTCTAAGTTCTTTATTTTATACTTAAAATATTCTAATTTGTTTCCAGCCTTTTTATTATGGTATATAAGTTTAGGATATAATAATTTATCACTATTACTACCTGTTAGTTTCCCTGCTAGATAATGTGATACCCTATTATGTAAAATTCTCCTTTTTGCCATAGACATCTGCGAATATATAAATTCTCTTAGTTTCTGATGTGTAAACATAAAGTTAATATTTCCACTAGAATCTAAAATCTCTCTAATTAATTTTTTTCTCTGAAGTTCCTCAAGAATTTCAACAAGTTCTAATTCATTTTTCTGTGTTATTTCTTTTAATACATCCAAATTAAATTTGTCAAAAAATACAGAAGCAATATTTAAAATTTTTCTTTCTTCAGTTGATATATCTAAAAGCCTGCTTTTTAAAACATCCTTTAGTTTAGGAGTAAAAGTAGTAAAATTATTCTTTTCCTTTAGATTATTTAAAAGTTCAACTATAAACAAAGCATTTCCTTCACTCTCTTTATATATTGAATTTTTTATTTCTAAAGATAAATTTTTATCTGGTAACATTTTATCTACAAAATCTAAAGTTTCCTCTTTATTAAATCTTCCTACAGAAAGTTTTTCTATTAATCCGTATTTTCCTACTTCTGTTAAAAAGTTTTCAACCCTTTCAATAGATTCATTTCTACACGTTACTAATACAGTTATTGACTTGTTTTTATCCTTTAATATGATATTTTTTAATAGATTTAAACTCATATTGTCTATCCATTGTAAATCTTCAAAAACTAATACTATTTTTCTCCTTTTTGATACTTTCCTAAATATATCTATTACAGCTTCTTCTACAATTTCATATTTTAATAGTCGTGATTTTTCAAATAAATTACCTTCTATTTCATCAGCTCCTATAAAAGTAGGAAATATTTGTGATATTATCTTTCTTATGTATACAGGAATTTCTACATTTTCCTTTTTAAAGATATTTGATAACTGATAAAAAATATCATTCCAAGGTTTAAATAAAAACTTTTCCTCTGCTTGGTAGCAATTAGTTTTAAGTATCCATATGTTTTCATCTTTATTGATTGTGTTTAAAAATCTAGATAAAAGTTTACTTTTTCCTACTCCTGCTTCCCCAAAAAGTACTATAGATTTAGAAACATTTCCTTGCAAAAAGTTAAAAAAATTCCCATTTAGAATTTTTAGTTCTTTTTTTCGTCCATAAAAAAATTCATCACTATCTTTACTATTGAATATCTTCCTAGTTTTCTTCTCAATTAAAATTTCTTCAAATAGCCTTCTAGTCTTTACATCTGGAGATACTGACAATTCTTTATTTAATAATTCTTTTAACTTATTGTAGATAGATATACATTTATTGTATTTTCCTTGCTTTCTATACAAATTCATTAAGATTCTATATCCTTTTTCATCAAATTCATCTATATTTATTAATTTCTTACAATATGCTTCTGCTTTATTTAACTGATTATTCTCTATATATTTATTAATTTCTTTTTTAAGTTTATTTACATATATATCCATATGTTTATGTCTTAAGGATGTCATCCATGTTTCAAATTCCTCAGCATTCTTTACAAAAAACCCTTCAAGAAAATGGCCATTATAAATTTCTATAGCTTCCTTATTCTTTTTATTCAAAAATTCTTCTAAATCAATTTTAAAATCAATTTCTGGATTTAGTTTTACTATTGACCTTCTTGGAGAAATTAAAACTTCTTCATTAAATACTTTCTTTATAACATATATTGCATTTCTTAAATTTTTTCTAGCAGATTTTTCAGGTATATTTCCCCAAAATAGGCTAATTAGCACATCTCTTGAACTTTCTTTTTCAACAACTAAATAATAAAAAAGTGCTTCTGCCTTTCCAAAGGGAAAGTTAATTTTCTCTTTTTTCTTGTATACTTTAGGCGAACCAAATAATTTAACTTCTATAAGGGCCATTTTCCATCTCTCCTTCATACTATTTTTATGCCTATAAATAATAATTATATAAATTTACCTTAATTCCCTTTATAATCCATAAAAATCGAGTAGTATGAAGTTTTCTGTGGTCTCTGCATACCTCTCGAATCTTTCAATGTTACTTGCCTCCCTAATGTTCGGTCCTTCCCTCCCTATCCTAGGTTTAGACAGGTACTATGACCTCTGCTGACTTCTCAAGGTTCAGCTATACATCACCGTATAGGTTGTCATTTCGAAATACATCTTAATGACTTATCCTTGAGACCTCCCGGGGTAAGCGTAACCTGCTTCCTCCCATATATCCGCCATATTTACTGCATAAACTTTCGAACCATTTAGGGCTTTGTTTTGTTATGCAAACTCACCCAGTTTATACAGTCTCTAATGTGATTCGTGTACCTCAGACCAGGATTTTGTCTTCAGCTTCTTCAGATTCCACCTCAAGGTGGACACCTTTGCCTTCGGTCAGTGGTTGGCATGGTCAACCTCCACAGTGGACTTTCACCACCTAGTTGTTACATATGCCCGGCGCACAAAAATAGAGGTAGATGATAATCACCTACCTCTCTAATTACAGTATTAAAAACGCCACTGGGACTGCTATCAATAATGTAAGTATAGTTCTTTCAACCCATATGACTAATATTTCTGTTAAACTAATTGGGATTTCTGTAGAAAGTATACATGGTATAGAGGCTGAGAAAAATAATATAGAAGATACACAAACTACTCCGATTACGAACTTAGTAACCAGTGCAGCTTCAACTACTAGTAATGCTGGTAAGAACATCTCTGCTATTCCAACTGCAGCGGCTTTCGCTGCTAACATTGCATCAGGAACCTGTAGAATTTTAGTAAATGGATAGAAAATATACCCTACAACGTCAAATAAAGGAGTATATTTAGCAAAAACTAATCCTATTAACCCTACAGACATTATAGTTGGTAAAATTCCCATGGCCATATTGAAACCATCTTTTAGGTTCTCTAATACACTTTTTCCAATAGTTTCTGCTTTTTCTGCTGCCCTTACTCCTTCTTCCCACGCATTTTTAAATAAGTTCCCTTTAAAAGCTAGCTGTTTGTGTCCTTCCCCAGTAATATATCTATCACTTTTACTACTTAAAGGTTTTATTCTAACTGTAATAGCTGTAACTGTAAAAGTTATTATTAAAGTAGTCCAGAAATATATGTTCCATATATCCATAAGCCCTAAAGTTTTAGCAACAATTATCATAAAAGTTGCAGAAACTGTTGAGAAACCAGTTGCTATAATTGCTGCTTCCTTTATCGTATATTTCCCTTCTTTAAACACTCTATTTGTTATAAGAAGTCCAATAGAATAACTACCAACAAATGAAGCAACAGCATCAACTGCAGATCTTCCAGGAGTTTTAAAGATTGGCTTCATTACAGGCTGCATTAATACTCCTATAAACTCTAAAAGTCCATATTCAACTAAGAAGGATAGAAATATAGCTCCAATAGGCACTATAAGCCCAACAGGAATTACTAATTTTTCAAATAGAAATGGTCCCATGTCACTTTCTAAAAGCCAAGCCGGCCCCATATTTGAATATACAGCTAATACAACTACAATACCTAAAATTTTTAAAATTGAAAAAACTGTATTCACTTTATCTGAGTTCCATGTCTTATTAACAAAAGGTTTAATACTACCTATAATTATTACTGCAATTGCATATATAGGTGCTAAAGTAGGTAGTGTATTTTTAACGCCTGTTACAATATGGTCTAGAGGAATAGTAGATTTCCCACCAATAGTTACGGGAATAAAGAACATAAATATACCAATTAAACTAAAGAGGACAAATTTTACTTTCCCACTTGTACTTAAAGCCTTTCCTTCGGGCATAACAGTATTTTTCATTCAATCTCCCCCTTGTATAATAATGACTAACATGAATAGATTTTGTAATATTCTGAAAATTTTTGTTGGTAAAAAATACTCTTTCTAAATGTTTTTACACCCCCTTTTTTTAAATTATATACTATATCCGTCGCTTAAACGTCTATTTTTTTAAGGCCTTTAATATATCCATTTCATAACAATCTTTTACCTTCTTTAAAAATGTTATCCCCTCTTCACAGTATTTTTCCAATGGTAATTGTAAATATTGTGAAAAACTTTTATTTAATTCTTCATTATTAGCCATATTAGACTTTATTTCTGCTTTAACTCTATATATAAGACCGATTTCGTAGGGATTTTTTAGTTTCTGAGAATTTTCTTCTGCTTTCTTTAGATAATCTAAAGCATCTACATATTTAGCTTCTTTTACATAAATCATTGCCATATATCCTTGTGCAATAGCCTTTCCCCAAACTAAATCAATTTTATTATATACGTTGAGGGCCTTCCTTAAATATTCTCTGGACCTTTTATAATCTCCCATATCAAATGCAGCTTGACCTGCCCTTGTATTAAAAATACTAAGTCCCCTTAAAATATTTTTATTTTCACAAATAGATATTGCTTTATTAAAATAGTTAAGTGAATTAGAAAATTCCATTCTATTTCGCCTTATATCTCCAATATAGTTATATGCTGCGGCAATGTATACTAAGTATCTGCTTGTACCTTTATCTAGCATGTTAAATATTCTAATAGATTCCTTTAATAGTTCCTCAGCTTCTTGGTATTCACCCTTCATAATTTTATTTAAACCTTTAAGCCTTAATAAAATTCCAATATCTTTTTTAAAGTTTTGTCTTTTTGCTAAATCAAGTCCAAGCTTTAAATATTTATCCATTAATTGAATATTATAAGTTTGTATACAGTAGTAAATCATCTGTCTATATCCCTTTAAAATATATTTATACTCATTAATATCTTCAGATTTCTTTATAACCTTTTGTATATATCCTATTCCTTTTTCATACTCTCCCTCTTTTATTAAATATCTTCCCATCATATGAAAAAATACAATTTCAAGTTTTTTTACTTCCTTAGTTATACCATCTTTCTGTTTTACTTTTTGAAGTAATTTTTCAATATCCTTTAAATATGATAGAGATTCCTCTTTATCAATATTTAAATATTTGTTTTTTTCTCCTAAGTTTATATCTAGTTCTGGGAAGAGCTCGTGACTAAAGTTTAGATATATACTTATATTTTTTATGCTATATTTGAGAGCCAGAAGTAAGTTTCCAGCTTTTTGAAAATGATATATAAGCTTTGGATATATAGAAACATCCGATTTATTTCCTTTAAGTGTATTTTCAAGGATCAATCCTATTTTATTATGAAGTACCTTTCTTCTAGCCAATGATTGTTCTTCATATATAAAATCTCTTAATTTTTGATGGGTAAATTTAAAACTTATTTTATCTAAGTTTACAATTTCTTTAATTATATACTTACTTTTAAGTTCATCCATTATATCTAAAATTTCTAATTCATCTTTTTCACTTGTTTCTTTTAATATATCCAAAGGTGCTTCATCAAAAAAGATTGAAATAACATCAATAAGTTTTCTTCCATTTTCTGAAATATCTAAAAATCTTGTCTTTAATATGTCCTTCATCTTTGAAGACATTACATTTATAGTCCCTTTTTCTTTTAAAGTCTTTAAAAATTCCACTAGAAAGAAAGTATTACCTTCTGTTTCACTATATATCATATTTTGAAGTTCTTTACTAATCATATGTTTAGGAAGGGTTTTATTAATAATTTCTTTAGTTTCTTTTTTAGAAAACCTCTCCAAATAAATCTTTTCAATTATGTTGTATTTCCCCATAAGTGCAAGAAATTTATCTATTTCTTTTTCATATCCATTTCTTAATGTACCAATAAACATAACATTATTGTTCTTTATATGAAGTAAAATACTTGTTAACAATGAAAGACTCATCTTATCTATCCATTGTAAATCTTCAATTATAAACAATATCTTCTTCTTCGTAGAAACCTTTTTTAATATATTTATTATTGTTTCTTCAATTACTCCAAATTTTAAGGTATCTATTTTCCTAATTGGGTCTGTTCCTGTCTCTTTTTCTAAAAATCCGGGAAACAAATACGATACAACATTTTTCCATGAATCTAATATATCTATATTTTCACTTTTAATTATCTCTAACAATTTTGAGAATATTAAATTCCATGGTCTTAAAAAGTAATCCTTTTCAACTTGATAGCAATTAGTCTCTAATATATAGATATTATTGGATTTTATTTGTTCGATAAATTTATCCTTAAGGGCTGTCTTTCCGATGCCTGCTTCTCCCATTATAACAACAGATTTTGATTCTTTACTATTTATAAAATTTAAATAGTTTTTCCTTAACAAATTAAGCTCCTTTTCTCTTCCATAGAAAAAACTTTTAGGCCTATCTTTATTTTTATCAAAGCTAAAACTTTTCATTTCAAGTATTTCTCTAAAAAGTTCTTTTGTTTTGACATCTGGTTCTACCCCTAATTCAGTCTTCAATATTTCAAACAATCTATTATATACTTCTATAGCCTTGTTATAGGCTTCCTTTTCAGCATATATTTTCATCAAAATTCTATAAGCCTTTTCATCAAACTCATCTAAATTAATTAATGTTTTAACCCATTTCTCAATAGAATCATATTTTTTATCTTTTAGATCAAATTCAATATTTTTATATACTTTATTTATATATAACTGCTTATAGTATTCTCTTGTACTTAACATCCATTCTTCAAATTTCTTTGCGTTTTTAACTGCAAAACCTTGTAAAAATTCCCCTGTGTATGCTTTTAGATTGTCTTCATTATCATTTAAGAAGGTCTCTAAATCTGAATTTATCTTTATATCAGGATTAAGTGTTACTATTTGCTGCTGAGGAGAAATAATAACATCTAAATCGAAGGCTTTCCTTACTCTATACATGGTATTTCTTAAGTTCTTCCTACCACTTTTATCACCTAAATTTCCCCATAAAAGATTCACCAATTCATCTCTAGTAGCTTGCTTATTTACTACAAGATAATAAAATAGAGCTTCTGCTTTTCTTAAGGGAAAGGAAACCTTTTCTCCATTTTTCTGTACCATAGGAGTATTAAAAATCTTTACATATATCTCTGCCATTAAATACACTCCCCCTACAATTCATACTTATATATTTCAATTAGTAATATATAAATTCCTGCCAAAGCCAGCTGTTATATAGTCACAAATGTAACATTTTTACAGCTTATCTCATAATTTATAATAGCAAAGGAAAAAACATAAATATTAATTTACACCTACAGTCTAAGGAGGTGGCAAAATGACTGATACTAAATCAGGATACAGAGGTGGATGTGACGATTCTCTACTATTTTTCTTCTTACTACTTGTAATATTATTCTGCTATCCTTATTTCTATAGATACTAATCTATAGTATATCGAATACCTTAATAAATCACTAAAGATAATGAATATAAACTGGGAATAGGTAGTTTATTCTACCTATTCCTTTTTATTATGTGTTATTTTAGAATTTTTTGAAAATAATGTTTGATTATGTTTTTTTTTGGGTATATCTTAATTTGTACAAGTTGTTTAATATTTTATTTTTCTAGTGAAAGGGTGTTTAATTATGGGTAAATCGAAAGCTAAACGGAAAGTTATAGAAGACCAAAGGGATATTATGCATGAAGCTATTTCATTAGGATTAAGTTTAACATCTCATGAAGTAGTAGAAGAAAGTCAAAAGCTTGATATATTGTTAAATGAATACTATGGAATATATTCTAAAAAAAACTGATGGATTTAGAATCCACCAGCAAATCTAATTTTAAAAAATAAAAATATTTTACTTTTCCATTCTATATATAGTTCCTGAAACTAAGGCAGTAATAGGTATTGTAAGTATAATTCCAATACTTCCAGCTAAGGCTCTAACTACTTCAGAAGCTATCATATCTCTATTTATAATTTCTATGAATGAATAATCATATGCCATAAAAAGAAGCATAAGATGTATAGCCCCACCTACATATGCAAGAATCAAAGTATTTGACATGGTTCCCATTATATCTCTACCTATATTAATACCTGACCTAACTAAATTCTTTATTTCAATTTGTGGGTTAGTTATATAAATTTCGTTCATTGCAGAAGATATAGACATACTTACATCCATTACAGCTCCTAATGCTCCTAGAATAATACCAGAAAAAAGTAAACCTTTAAAATTAAAATCAATTTCTTGCGGAATGAACATAAGCATTTGAGCCTCTTCGTTTCCTAAACCTGTCAAACTAGCCATATTTCCTATTCCTAATGCAATTAATCCTGCAATTAAAACCCCACCAGAAGTCCCTATAATTGCTGATAAAGTCTTTTTATTAGGTCCACTAATAATTAATAGAGTAATCGTAATAACACCTACACTTATAAGAACTGAAATCAATATGGGACTATATCCTTTAAGAATAAGAGGTAGAAGTATTTTAACTACAGAAAAAATAGTTAGACCTAATGTTAGAACTGTCTTTATTCCTTTTATACCTCCAACAGCTATTAATAAACCTATAAATCCTATAACTAAATAAAGAAGATATTTATCCCTTACAATATCACTAATATAACCTACTAAAATTTCGCCCTTTTCATCTTCTTCTAAATAAAGAAGAACATCATCTCCTGCATCGATAAAGATATTATAGGCAAATCTTTCATCAATAACATGTTCCACAGTAATTATTTCACCTTTATGTTTACCACTAGTGATTTTTACCTCTACCTGTTGGCGTCTCATTTTTACGTCTTCACCAAATCCTTCTACATTTTCATATTCATCTGATATAATTTCTAAAACTTTTCCTCGAACAGGTTTAGGTGTCTCCTCTGAAATATTCTGTTGTTGTAAGCTATTTGTTGTATCACTAACATCTGCTTTAACATAGGTTGAGTTGAGGGTTAAAACTATAATAAAAATTATTAATAAGACCAAAAATCGTGATAGATATTTACCAAAATTTATATTCATTACTTCACCCCTCTATATACATGCTATATCATAATCATATATAAACTTGTCCAAAGAGTCAATAAAAAAACGTAGCTCCTAGTTCCTAACTCTCAGTTCTTAAAAATAAAAAAATTAAAAACATGTTTAGTATTTTGTGTTCTGTTATTACTTCTAAGAAATCTAGCCTATAAGGACCGTTACTTGACCTAGGTAGTAAGGCTTTGTGGCCCGTTACTTTGCCATGGATGTCTAGCCTAGGAAGTCCGTTACTATGCCAAGGAAGTAAAACTTCGAGGACCGTTACTATTCCAGAGAAGAGAAACAAGGATGTCCGTTACTTTTAAAAGCAGTTTTTGATGATTAGTGGATAGTGGTTGTTTTTTAGTAATGCTATGAAGATTATTAATTTAAAAAAACATCTTACTAAATTCTTGCTATTAATGGTTTGTTATTTTTTATCTTTTGCATTATCCTAACCACTAATCACCAGCCACTAACAACTACTTTCACTAACTACTACCTACTAACTTTTTCTAAAAAGCTAAGAACTGAGAACCAGGAACTAGCAACTGTATTTCCTACTAACTACTTGCTACTAACCACTAACTCATTCATTTTCAATTTTACATTTTTAATTTTTAATTGTTTTTCTAATTGTCAATTGCTTTTAAAGGTTCATTATTAAAAAAAGTGGAGACAAATGTCTCCACTTTTTTATAACACATAGGAAATTATAATCAAATAAAAGCTGTGGATAAAATATAATTTCCGTTATGTGTTTCAAAAAAGTCAACCTTGAAAGTCTTCTATTTTTAATAGAAGACTTTTTTACAATTCTACTTTTGAAAGTATTTCCTCTTCTTCCTTATTTACTTTTGACTCTAATTCCTCTACTTCTTTCGAAAGTTTTTGTACAAATTTTTCATCCTTTATAGAACCTAAGTTAATCTTTACATTGTATAGTGCAGATAATACAGCTGTTCTTGCCATCATACAAGCAACAGCTCCATCAGTTACAGCATTTTTATTTCCCTTTTCAATTACTACCTTTGCTAAGTCCATCATTTTATAAGCATTTTTTGCCACATCTAATGGAACTAAAGCAGCATTTTTAAAAGCCTCTTGAATAGCTTTTTTTCTCTTTTCCTTTTGTTCATCTGTATCCTTAGGTAATTTAAATGATTCCATAACTTTGTCAAAGGCATTTGAATCCCTATCTATATCTTCAACAAATTTATCCCTTAATTCTTTTGCTTTATTAAGTAATTCTTCCATTTCCTTTTCAACTTCTTCGTAGCCTTTTTTACCTATTGTAAGATTAGCCACCATTTCAGTTAAACTTGCAGCAATACCAGCACTAAGTGCAGCTACACTTCCTCCCCCTGGTACTGGTGCCTTAGATGCAGTCTTTTCTAAAAATTCCTTTACACTCATTTCCCCCAACATATTACCACCTCGTTTTACTTTTTTTTATTATATTTTAAACATCTTACTATAGATTTCCTCTTTGTCATATACTAATTTTCCATTTTTAACAACCTTTTCTACTGTATTAACCCCTATATGATATGGTATGTATTTATATGATGGAAACTCAAGTATTACTATATCTCCTTTTTTACCCACATCTATACTTCCAATAGTATCTGCCCTTCCTACAGCAGCTGCACCGTTTATAGTTAAGGCAGTTATAGCTTCTTCTGTTGTTACATCCATATAAAGGGTAGCTAATGAAAATATTAAAGGTATAGATTCAGTAAAACAACTACCAGGATTTAAGTCAGTAGCCAATGCAACTGCACAGTTTTGGTCTATCATATATCTAGCCCTTGCATAAGGCTCTTTTAAACTAAAGGCTGTACCTGGAAGGATAGTTGCTACAACTCCTGCTTCAGCCATATCCTTTACTCCCTTATCTGAAGCCTGAAGTAAATGGTCAGCAGATACAGCACCTAATTCTGCAGCTAATTCTGCTCCACCTAACTGTACTATCTCATCTGCATGTAATTTTGGCTTTAATCCATATTCCTTTGCTTTGTTAAGTAATTTTCTTGATTGTTCTACTGAGAATACTCCCTTTTCACAGAATATATCACAGAATTCAGCAAGCTTTCTCTCTGCCACATCAGGAAGAACTTTATCTATAATAAAATCAATAAACTCATCTTCTTTCCCTTTATAATCCTTTGGAATTGCATGGGCTCCTAAAAAGGTCTTAACTATATCTACAGGATGGTTTTTATCTAACTCTTCCATAACCTCCAGTTGTTTTATTTCAGTATCATAATCTAGACCATATCCACTTTTTCCTTCAACTGTAGTAACTCCAAAGGCTAACATAGAATTAAGTCTTTTTCTACCAGTTTCTAAAAGTTCTTCCTTTGATGCCTTTCTTGTTGCTTCAACTGAATTTACAATACCTCCACCACGTTCCATTATCTCCATATAGCTATCTCCACGTAGTCTCCACGAAAACTCTTCAGGTCTATATCCACCAAAAACAAAATGGGTGTGTGAATCAACAAATCCAGGTAAAACAGCTTTATCCTTAGCATCTATAACTTCATAATCATTCTCATTATATTTATCTAATATTTCTTCTGTTTTTCCAACTTCCTTAATTATTCCATCTTCAATAACTACTGCACCATCATATATTATCTTTAAATCTGACATTTCCTTTCCTTGTTTTGCTTTAAAGCCACTACAAGTTACCAGTTCATTAGCATTTTTTATAATCAAATTACCTTCCATTTAATCACCCCTGAATTTAAATATCTATAACGGGTTTTTTATTCCATTATTCTAGTTTCTAATACTTGGTCCATTGAGAAATCTTCAATTCCCATATAGTATACTGCACTATCAATTAATGCCTCCATTGGAACAAGACCAATAACTTCACTTCCAACTACATTCACCCCATATCTTCTAGCTTCAATCTTTATAAGCTCAAAAACTCTATAAAGGGCAGTTTTAGTATAATCAGTCATATTCATAGAAACCTGAACTATTCCTCTATCCTTTAATTCTACACCTATTGCCTTGCAGTATCTTAATCCTCCGTTTATATGTCTTACTTTTCTTGCTATTTGATTAGCAATTTCTATATTGTCAGTATCCAGGTTTACATTGTAAGCAACTAGTGGCATTCTTGCCCCTACAGCAGTAACACCTGCAGTTGGATGTACTTTATCTGGTCCAAAATCTGGCTTCCATTCTGGTTTTTGAAGCTTTTCTGCCATACCTTCAAATTGACCTTTTCTTATTTTAGCTAAATTCTCCCTTTCAGGTCTTGTTGCTGATTTTTCATATAGGAATATAGGAAGGTTATACCTTTCTGAAGCCTCTTTAGCCACTTCCTTGGATAGTTCAATAGCCTCTGTCATACTTACATTTCTAATAGGTATAAATGGTACAACATCTACAGCTCCCATTCTTGGATGCTGACCTTCATGTTTTGTCATATCTATAACATCAATAGCTGCTCCCATAGCTTCTACTACTGCATTTTTAAGGGGTTCAGGCTCTCCAACAACAGTTACAACAACTCTGTTATGATCCTCATCTCTTTGATAATCTAATAGTTTTACCCCATCTTTACCTCTAAATGGCTCAACTATCCTTTCAATTTTTTCTAAATCCCTACCCTCACTAAAATTTGGCACACATTGTACTATCTTTTTCATAGCCATAATCAATCTCCTCCTTCAGTAAGTTTCCCCCCTGAAAAACGGGGACGGTTCTGTTTTGCATAACTTAAAAATTTTGTCGAATGATAATTAAGAATAAAATTACTCTATTTCCATAGTTGTAGCGGAGAATAAGCTCTCCGCTACATTATATTTATTCATTCATTTTATTCCAAGCTTCATCAACTAAACCTTTTACTAAGTCCTCATTAGGAATATATGGTATAGTGATATGGTCTGTACCTTCATTCATCTTGTTGTATTCTATACAAGTTTCTATAGATGCTTCATTTCTAGCCCATGCACGTCTTGCAACTCCACTCATTACATCCCATGGTACAGCTCTCTTAATAATTTCATCTACTCTACTACTACCATCAAGCACTAATCCAAATCCACCATTTATTGCTTTTCCTATTCCAACACCTCCACCATTGTGAAGGGCAACTAAGCTCATACCCCTTGCTGCATTTCCTGCAAAACAGTGGGTAGCCATATCAGCCATTATATTACTACCGTCTTTGATATTAGCAGTTTCTCTAAATGGAGAATCTGTACCACCTGTATCATGATGGTCTCTACCAAGCATAACAGGTCCTATTTCACCTTTTCTTACCATATCATTAAACTTAAGTGCTATTTTCATTCTACCTAAGGCATCTTGATATAGTATTCTTGCCTGTGTACCAACTACTAATTTGTTTTTATCTGCATCTCTTATCCATACATAATTATCCCTATCTTGGAATCTTCTATTAGGGTCTATACATTCCATAGCAGCCCTATCTGTCTTTAATAAATCCTCATGCTTACCACTTAAGCATACCCATCTAAATGGTCCATAACCATAATCAAATAAAACAGGTCCCATTATATCCTCTACATATGATGGGAATATGAAACCATCCCTTGGGTCTTCTCCATTTTTACAGATTTCTTTAACTCCTGCATCATATACAGCCTTCATAAAGCTGTTTCCATAATCAAAGAAGTAAGCTCCTCTAGCAACTAACTTCTTAATTAATTCAAAATGACGTCTTAGTGATTTATCAACTAACTCCTTAAATTTAGGCTTATCATTTCTTAATAATTCCGTTCTTTCTTCAAATGTTAATCCTTGAGGACAATATCCTCCATCATAAACAGCGTGACAAGAAGTTTGGTCTGATAATAAATCTATTTCAATATTATTTTCAACAGCATATTCTAACAGATCAACAATATTACCATAAAAGGCTATTGCAATACCTTCTTCTTTTTCTTGATATTCCTTTGCTAATCTAAATGCTTCCTTTGGATCCTCTACTATCTCGCTAACCCATCCTTGTTCATGTCTTGTCTTAATTCTTGAATAGTCAACCTCAGCAATTATACCTACACCATTAGCAATTTCAACAGCTTTACCTTGTGCTCCACTCATTCCACCAAGGCCTGATGTAACATATAGATGTCCCCTTAAGTCTTTATCACCAGGTATTCCAAGCTTAGATCTTCCTGCATTTAATATAGTACTATAAGTTCCGTGCACTATACCTTGAGGGCCTATATACATCCATCCACCTGCTGTCATCTGACCATAATTTGCTACACCTAAAGCTGCAGCCCTATGCCAGTTTTCTTGGTCATCAAATATACCTATCATTAATGCATTAGTTATAATAACCCTTGGTGCTTCAGGTGAAGATTTAAACAATCCTAATGGATGTCCTGACATTACTACCAGTGTTTGGTCTTGAGTTAATTCTTCAAGATATTTTTTTATTAGTCTATATTGCATCCAGTTTTGGCAAACCTGTCCTGTTTCCCCATAAGTAACAAGTTCATAAGGATAAAGGGCAATATCAAAATCCAAGTTATTATCTATCATTACTTGAAAAGCTTTTCCCTCAGTACATTTACCCTTATATTTATCAATTGGCTTTCCATATATCCTTCCTTCTGGACGGAAACGGTATCCATAGATTCTTCCCCTTGTCATTAATTCATTTAAAAACTCCGGTGCTAACTTTTCATGCCACTTTTCTGGAACATAACGTAGTGCATTTTTAAGTGCAAGTTCTATTTCCTTTTTATTTAAAGTTAATTCCCTTTTCGGTGCCCTTCTAATACCCTCTTCAAATTTAGGCATTTCAGGCAATTCATCAAATATATCGTCTAATTTTATAGTCATAGCATTGGAAATATCTATATTGTTAATCATACAACTCCCCCTTCTATAGATTTGTGTATTTTAATTATATAAAATAAGCGTCACCAAATCGTCTAATTTTTGTGACAATTATGAATTGGGTTTATTTTACAAAATTGAAACAGGACCCCGGTTCTCGTTTCAATTTATATTTAATTATTCAAATAAACAAAAGAGGGGCAATCCCCTCTTTACATTTATGTTATTCATATATAGTATCTACATATTATAAAAAGATATTACTAAGTTAAAATTATTTAGATCTATCATATAATTCCTTTTTTATACTATCAATGTCTATTCCCTCATTAACCATTAATACAAGTAAATGATATACTAAATCGGAAATCTCATATATAAGCTCTTTTTTATCATTATTTTTTGCTGCAATGATAACCTCACTACTTTCTTCTCCAACCTTTTTTAATATTTTGTCTATACCTTTTTCAAATAAATAGCTAGTATAAGAGCCTTTTACTGGATTATTCCTTCTACCTTTAATTACTTCATATAATTCACTAATTACCTTATCATAGTTTTTATAATCCTTACTTAAAACTTCATTATGAAAGCAAGAATATTTACCAGTGTGGCAAGCTACCCCCTTCTGCTTTACCTTTATAAGTAATGTATCTTTATCACAATCATAATATATCTTTAAAACCTCTTGAAAATTTCCTGATGTTTCACCTTTATTCCATAATTTCTTTCTACTTCTACTGTAAAACCAAGTCTTTCCCGTTTCAATTGTCCTTTTTAAAGACTCTTTATTCATATATGCAACCATTAATACTTTATTAGTCTCTATATCTTGAATAACAGCAGGTACTAATCCATTAGAGTCGAATTTTATTTTTTCAATAAATTTCATTAATATATCACCTTCTTACTGGTATATCTTTTGACTTTAGATATTCTTTTAAATCATCTATAAAAATCTCTTTAAAATGAAAAACTGAGGCAGCTAATGCTCCACTTGCTTTACCTTCACTTAACACCTGATAAAAATCTTCTTTTTTTCCTGCTCCACCTGATGCAATTATAGGTACATCTACTTCTAAAGATAGTCTTTTAACCAATTCAATATCATATCCATTTTTAATCCCGTCAGTATCAATACTATTAATTACAATTTCCCCTGCTCCTAATTCCACTCCCGACTTAGCCCATTTAATAGCATCTAATCCAGTATTTATCCTTCCACCATTAACAAAAACTTCCCACTTATCTTTTTTATCTACTTTCTTAGCATCAATGGAAAGTACTACACATTGAGAACCAAATTTTAATGCAGCATCTTTTATCAACTGAGGATTTTTTACTGCTGCCGAATTAATAGAAACCTTATCTGCACCTGCCCTCAATATCTGAGTAAAGTCATCTATAGATTTTATTCCCCCTCCTACTGTAAGTGGAATAAAAACTTCTTCCGCAGTCCTTTCTACAACATCTAACATTATTTTCCTCTTTTCATGTGATGCAGTAATATCATAAAAAACTAATTCATCAGCACCCTGCTCATTATAATATTTAGCTAATTTAACTGGATCATCTACATTTTTTATATCCTTAAACTTTTTTCCTTTTACTACAATACCTTCTCTAACATCCAAACATGGTATGACTCTCTTTGCTAGCATTTAGCCACCTCCAGCAACCCTTTTAAGCTAACCTTTCCAGTATATAGGGCCTTTCCGATTATACAACCATATACTCCCATATTCTTTAGTCTCTTTACATCATCTAAACTACTAATTCCACCGGAAGCAATTATATTTACTTCTGTTTTTTCCTGTAAGGTCTTGTATATCTCAAAATTAGGCCCCTTCATCATTCCATCCCTTAATATATCCGTATATACTATTGTTTTTAATCCCATGCTTTCAAGTTCTTTTATTAGGTCTAAAGAATTTATAGAGCTTACTTTTTTCCATCCATCAACTGCAACTTGTCCTTCTCTTGCATCTATTGATACAATAATTCTTTCACCATAATCCTCTACTAATTCCTTTAATAGCTGTTTATTCCTAACAGCAAGAGATCCTAATATAACTCGTTTTACTCCTAAGCTTAACATTCTTTCAACACTTGCTCGATTTCTTATTCCTCCACCAACTTGTATTGGAATATCGACTGTTTTTAAGATTTCCTCTATGGATTTTATATTTTTATTTAATCCACCTACTGCTCCATCTAAATCTACTATATGAAGATATCTAGCCCCTTCTACTTCCCACCTTTTAGCTATATCTGATGGACTATTACTATATACTGTTATATCCTTAAAGTTTCCCTGTTTAAGTCTTACACAATTTCCTTTCTTTATATCTATTGCCGGAAATATTATCATTGTATCATCTCTCCAAATGCCTTTAATAAGGCTAATCCTGTATTCCCACTTTTTTCTGGGTGAAATTGCATTCCTATTACATTATCCTTTTGTACTATAGAGGGAAATTCATTTCCATACTGAGTCCAGCACACAACATCATCTTCTTGTGCTTTTACATAATAGGAATGTACAAAGTATACATAGTCTTTATCATTAATATAGTTTATTATCTTACTATCCTTATTTATTTCTAGTGTGTTCCAACCCATATGTGGAACAACCATTCCTTTTTTAAATTTAACAACTTCACCTTTTAAAATTCCTAATCCTTCATATTCTCCATCTTCAAAACTCTTTTCAAATAAAAGCTGCATTCCCAAGCATATTCCTAAAAGGGGCTTATCATTATTAACATTTCTTTTTATAGTAGAGATTAATCCTTTATTTCTTAAACTATAGATAGCATCTCTAAAAGCCCCTACACCTGGAAGGATTATTCCTTTAGCATCATCAATTTCATTAGGATTATCGGTAATCTTTGAATTATAACCTAGTTTTAATAGGGCCTTATAGACACTTTTTAAGTTCCCCACTCCATAATCAATAATTGCAATCAAGTTTATATCACTCCCTTTGTCGTCATAACTCCATTTATCCTTTCATCTATAACGGTGGCTTTATCTAGTGCTCTTCCTAATCCTTTAAAAATCGATTCAATAATATGATGGGTGTTTTTCCCCTCTACAAGCTTTACATGAAGAGTAATTTTGCTACTATTTACAAAGCCCCTTAAAAATTCCTCCACTAATTCAGTATCAAACTCCCCTACCTTCTCTCTTGTAAAATCTACATCAAATGCTAAATAAGGTCTTCCACTAATATCTACAACTATACATGTAAGGCTTTCATCCATAGGTGTATAAACATGTGAATATCTTCTTATTCCTTTTTTATCTCCTAAGGCATCCTTAAAGGCCTTTCCCAAAACAATTCCTATATCCTCAACTGTATGATGCCCATCTACATGTAAATCTCCTTGACAATCTACTTCTAAGTCAAATAATCCATGTTTAGAAAAAAGTGTAAGCATGTGATCAAAAAATCCTATTCCAGTTTTTATGTTACTTTTACCCCTTCCATCAATATTAAGAATAAGCTTAATATCAGTTTCTAAAGTCCTTCTAGTTTTTTCTGATTTCCTCATTATTAATCACTTCCTTTAAGCTACTAATAAGAAAGTCATTTTCTTTCTTTTTTCCTACTGTAATCCTAAGGTGATTTTCTAAAATTCCATCACCAAAAGCTCTTACCATTATGCCCTTTTTTAGTAATCCTTTAAATATTTTCTTATTGTTTGGGACTTTAACAAAAATAAAATTAGCCTCTGAAGTATAAGGTTTAATACCTTCAATATTTTTTAATTGGTTATACATACGTTCCCTTTCCTTCTTTATTTTTTCAATATTTTTAAATATATCATCTTTATTCTTTAAAAGTTCTATTGCAATAAGTTGTGATATGCTATTTAGATTATAAGGAGGTTTTACACTATTAAGGCTATCTATAATAGCATCATTGGCCACAATATAACCAGTCCTAATTCCTGCTAATCCAAAGGCTTTAGATAATGTCCTAAGTACAATAAGCCTTTTAAAATTTTTTACTTCACCCACAATACTTCCCTGTGAAAATTCTATATATGCTTCATCTACAACTACTAAGCTTTCTGTATTTCTAATTACCTTTAAAATTTCTTCCTTATTAAGCTTTTTTCCCGTTGGATTATTTGGTGAACATAAAAATATAATTTTGGCTTTCTCTTTATTGGCTTTCCTAATTATCCTATCTATATCTACTTGAAAATTGCTATTAGTTGGTATAGATATATATCTTCCACCAATAATTTTAGTAATATGCTTATACATTACAAAAGTTGGAGAATAGGATATTACAACATCTCCTTTATCTACAAAAGTATTTATTATAATATTTATCATTTCATCTGAACCATTACCTACCAAAATATTTTTGTAATCTACATTTATATATTTTTCTAATTCCCTTCTAAGTTCTGTAGAATCTGTATCGGGATATCTGTTTAAGGCTAAATTACTTAATTTTTTTTGAATACTTTCAATAACTCTATTTGGAATATTAAAAGGGCTTTCATTTGCATCTAACTTATAAATATAATTATAATCATGAGGAACATAGGGTTTTAAAGCTAATATACTCTCTTTAATTAAAGACTTTTCCATTATTCAAACCTCACTTTTATTGAGTTTCCATGAGCCGTTAGCCCCTCTTTTGCTGCTAATTTTATTATCTTATCTTTATCCTTCATAAGAGATTCTCTACTATAATATATAAGGCTTGATTTTTTCATAAAATCATCTACACCTAAAGGTGAAAAGAACTTTGCTGTTCCACTTGTAGGTAAAGTATGATTTGGTCCTGCTAAATAATCTCCTAATGCTTCAGGGGAATATTCACCTATAAAAATTGCCCCTGCATTTTTTATTTCATTTACTATCTCAAAGGCATTATCAACCATAAGCTCTAAATGTTCTGGGGCGATTTCATTAGACAAATCTATAGCTTTTTGTAAATCTTCAACAACAATAATTGCTCCAAAATCCTTCAAGGATTTTTCTATAATTTCCCTTCTAGACAGTCCTTTTACTTGTTCTTTGATTTCATTTTTAACCATTTCTGCTAATCTTATAGATGTTGTTATAAGTATAGATGATGCCAATTCATCGTGTTCTGCCTGACCTAACATATCAGCAGCAATATATTTTGGATTAGAATTTTCATCACCAATTATTAATATTTCACTTGGTCCTGCAATCATATCTATATCTACAGACCCATATACTAATTTTTTAGCTGTAGCTACATATATATTCCCTGGTCCTACTATCTTGTCTACCTTAGGGATTGTCTCTGTACCAAAGGCTAAAGCACCTACTGCTTGAGCTCCTCCTATTTTAAATATCTTATTTACACCTGCAATCTTAGCTGCAGCTAAAATAGCTTTGTTAACCTGTCCATTTTTATCAGGTGGAGTTACCATAACTATTTCCTTTACACCTGCAACCTTTGCAGGAATAGCATTCATAAGAACTGTTGAAGGATAAGCTGCAGTTCCACCTGGTACATATATTCCTACTCTATAAATTGGATTATATAGTTGCCCTAGGGTTATCCCTTTATCTTTATTCCATATCCAAGAATTTTTAAGTTGCTTTTTATGAAACTCTTTAATATTTTCCTTTGCATTTTCTAATGCCTTTATAAAATCATCTTCACAATCTTTGTATGCATCCTCTATTTCTGTATTTGAAACATAAAAGTTGTTTAATTTAATTCCATCAAATTTTTTTGTATACTCAATAACAGCTTTATCACCGTTTTTCTTAACATCTTCAATAATCTTTTCTACCCCTTTGGTAACATCATTAAATACAACTTTACTCTTTCTTATAAAAGCCTTTATATCTTTATTCCCTTCTTCTTTTAAGTTAATTATCCTTATCATTTCTTTTATTCACCTCTTGAATTAACCTTACTTTTTTCATTATTTCTTTAATTCTATTATTTTTCATTTTAAAACTTACTTTATTAGCTATAAGTCTAGCACTTATATGATACATATCTTCTATAACCTTTAACCCATTTTCTTTTAAAGTTCTACCAGTTTCTACTATATCTACTATTACATCTGCTAATCCCACCAATGGTGCCAATTCTACTGAACCATTAAGTTTTATCAAATCAATCTGTTTTCCCTTTTTTAGAAAATACTTTTTAGCTACATTAGGATACTTTGTTGCTACCCTTAAAGTCTCATAGCTTGTATTCATTTCATATCCAGGAGGGCCTGCAATAACAAATTTACATTTTCCAAATCCTAAATCACATAATTCATAAAATTCCTTTTCTTCCTCCATAATAGTATCTTTACCAACTACCCCTAAATCCGCTGCTCCCCTTTCAACGTATGCTGGAACATCACTTGCTTTGACTAGTATATATCTAATAAGCTTTTCTTCATTTACAAATATTAATTTCCTAGTATTTTTTTCTATTTCTTCACATTCAAATCCCATTTCTTTAAAAAGTTTGTATCCTTTTTGGGCTAATCTTCCCTTAGCTAGAGCTATGTTTAAATATTCCAAATTATCCCCCCTAGTGTATAGGCATAACTAAGTTTTGGTTTTCCTTAGTATCTATTTCCTTTATAAAGCGTCTTGTATTAATTGTTTCAGAACTATTTTTCTTATTATCGATGACTATTACCCTTTCATCACTATATTTCATTACCCATCTTACCCTGTTTGCTGATGCATAGTTTATATAATCTTTAAATCTTTTATTAAGTAATCTAGTTTCTACTATAAAGGCATTCTTTCTTAATTTTTCTGCTATTTGGAATACTTCCCTTCTATTTTTAGGTGTATAAAGAATTAAATAATCTGTATAATACCTTTTATGTTTTAACTTATTAATTGTTAACAACCCCCTTAATAGTTCATCTATATTTATTCCAAAACCAGTTGCAGGTATGGAATGTCCAAACTCCTTTGTTAATTTGTCATACCTCCCTCCACTTAATATTATCTGACCATAATTTGCCATATAGCCTTTGAATATAATACCTGTGTAATAATCAAGGTAATTTATTAATCCTAAATCCACAGATACAAAATTACTATAACCATAGTCTTTTAGTATTTCATATACTGATTTTAAGTCTTCTAATGCTTTTTCCATTTTTTTATTTAAACACATTTCCTTTGCCTTATCTATTATGTTTTCAAAGTCTCCATAAAGTCCGGGAACTTTTACTAGAATATCTTTTACATCTTCTCTAATATTTAATTTTTCTAGAAACCTTTCAATTTCTGTAAAATTTTTATTTTCTATAAGCTTTTTTAATTGACTTTTAATATTGTTATCTGCATTTACTTCTTCAAATAGTCCCTTATAGAAATCTGTATGGCCTATCTCTATATGAAAATCTGATACTTCATTTAATAAAGTCTTAATAGCTATTGCAATTACTTCACCATCTGCATCTAATTTTTCATTTCCAAAAAACTCAATACCAGCTTGGGTAATTTCCCTTCTTTTTCCTTGATGGTTTTTATTCATTCTATATACTTTTGAAACATAAAAATACTTTAATAAATCATCATTAAATTTTTTTCTGCTTGTAACCATTCTAGTAATTGGAACTGTCATATCGGGTCTAAGAACGAGTATCTCTCCTGAGCTATCTATAAGCTTAAACATTTCATCCTTTATTACAGTACTTCCTATTCTAGAAAATACATCTAAATACTCAATAGTTGGAGTGCAAATCTGTTTATATCCATAGCTTTTAAAAATGTTTTTTATTTCTAATATAAGCTTATCCTTAATCTCATAGTAATCACTTAGCTCATCATTAACTCCTTGAGGAACTTCACGCTTGAAATTGTACATTGTATATTTGGCACCTCACTTTATTAATTTATAACTTTATCACTTTATCATGCTAAATTATTAGTCTATATGTTACTATATTTTTAACAAAAATGCAATATCTTTTTTTAAAAATT
>NZ_MCIB01000007.1 GCF_003609645.1 Thermohalobacter berrensis | reverse complement strand
ACAGATTCTTAAACTTTCATAAGTCTTTTTTATATCTTGTATTTTACCCATACTTCTTACTTTAATATCATTTGAATGTATACTCTCCACGGAATGAATAAACACTTTAATATTATATTTTTTTTCTATTTCATTTAAATATTCTCTCTCTTCTAGATATTTATTTACTGAAGGATTTACCTCTAAAATTACAGCTTCAGAATTCGTATGTAAGCTAATCCTTTTAATTTCTTTTTCAATTTTATTTATTACTGTAGGTTCGGAGTAAACTTTACCTGTTCCCTCACAGTAAGGACAGTCCTTTAATATTTTAGAAGAAAGTCTATCCCTATCCTTTTTCCTTGTCATTTCTACTAATCCTAATTTTGTAATACCTAATACAGTTGTTTTTGTTTTATCTTTTTTTAATTCATTTTTTAAGCATTCCAAAACTTCATTTTCATCTTCTTCTTTTTTCATATCAATGAAATCTATTATTATTATACCTCCAATATTTCTAAGTCTTAACTGTTTTGCTATTTCTTTGGCTGCTTCGATATTGGTTTTTAAAACAGTATCTTCTAAATTAGTACTTCCAACATATTTACCTGTATTTACATCGATTGAAGTAAGGGCTTCTGTCTCATCTATTATTATATACCCTCCACTTTTTAACCATACCTTTCTTTTTAAAGCATTTTTTATCATAACTTCAATACCAAAATACTCAAAGATATCATAGTTTTCATCAAAGTAATCTATTTTATTTTTTAAATGGGGAGAAAACATATCTACAAACTTTAATACGTCTTTATATTTGTCTTTATCGTTTATTAATAATCTTTTTGTATCAGGTGAAAATAAATCCCTTGCAGTTCTATGAACAAGATTCAAATCTTTGTATATCATTTTAGGAGCTGTACATAAATTTCTTTCCATATAGACTCTATTTAACGTATTAACTAGATAATTCAAATCATCTTTGAGAGTTTCTTCATCTTTTCCTTCTCCAGCAGTTCTTACTATTATACCCATATCTTCTGGCTTAATTTTTTCTATAATATTTTTAAGTCTTTCCCTTTCTTCTTCTTCATTTATTCGTCTTGAAATACCAACATATCTAGTAAAAGGCATAAGAACTAGATATCTTCCAGGTAAAGTGATATGAGTAGTAATTCTTGCACCTTTAGTCCCTAAAGGCTCCTTTACTACTTGTACTATTAGTTCTTGTCCAGATTTTACTACGTCTCTTATAGATATATCCTTAATATTTACATCTTCATTTAATAGCATATCTTTAGGAATAGCATCCTTTACATATAAAAAGGCATTCTTATCATGTCCAATATCTACAAAAGCAGCTTGCATTCCAGGCAAAACATTTGCAACTCGTCCTTTATATATATTTCCTAATATCCTTTTATTATCAACTTCTTCAATATATAATTCTACAAGCTCACTATTTTCAAGTATTGCAACTCTATCTTGGTTAAAACCACAATCAATAATAATTTCTTTCATAAAACCTCTCCCAAGTTTCATTATTAAAATAAGTTTTTACATCAATACTATATTGGAGTAACTACTTTTTCATTATGCTCAATAAATAATTCTAACCTATGTATTTTAATGTTATCACAATCAATTTTTAGATTACCATACTCTTGTAATAAATCTAAAATTACATTTGGTTTTAAGTTACCTTGACTTCCTGTTTTCAATGTTGTTTTAATTATAATTTTCTTTCCTTCTTTAATTAAAAGCATTATATCTTTTATATATTTCCTTATATCTATTTTCCTCTCAATTACTTTATTCCTTTTTCTTTTTGTCTTAGTTATAAGGATTTTATCCTTATTTAATATACTATTTATAGAATTTTCTACTATATCATTAGCCAAGTCTTCTTTTATATTAAACTCAACTATATAGGTTGACCATCTTATAAGTGACATTAGTGATTTTTTCCCATCCACATAAGAAGCCTTTAATATTCTAATTCCTTTTGGTAACACACTATTTAAGTCATCTATAAATGTCTTAGTATTGATTTCTTTTTCTAATTCTATATCCATATATTCACCATCACTGGTAACGCCTAAAGGTAAAGCAGTAGCTAAAGAAAATTTAGGATGTGGATTAAAACCTTGAGAATATTTGATTGGTATATTTGCTCTTCTAAATGCTCTTTGAAATAACCTCATTAGGTCTAAATGTGATATATATTTTAAATCTTCTTCTTTAGTAAATTTTACTCTGATAGTTGTCATTAGCATACACCACCTATACTGCTTTGATTTATACCACAACCTGTACATCCTAATCTACAATCTCTTGTTAATATACCTTTTTGAGCTTTTTCATTTTCTTTTATTAGATATTCCTTACTTACTCCAACATCAATAAAATCCCAAGGAAGTACCTCATCATAGTCTCTCTTTCTATTGGCATAGAAATGTGGATCAATTCCTGTTTCTTCAAAGGCTTCCATCCAATTTTGATATTTAAAAAGTTCAGCCCATCCATCAAATCTGCATCCCTTTTCCCATGCTTTTATAAGAACCTTTGAAAGTCTTCTATCACCTCTAGCAAACACAGCTTCTAAAAAGCTTAGCTCTGGGTCATGATAATTATAGGTTATTTTTCTATCCTTTATTATATCCTTTAAATGCTTTTGCTTTTTATTAAAGGCTTCTATGCTATCTTGTGGATGCCATTGGAATGGTGTAAAAGGTTTAGGAACAAAACAAGAAGTACTTACAGTAATTTTTAAATTTCCTTTCCTTTTGCCCTTTGGTAAATCAAAAAATAAGTCTTTTACTTTATATGCTAAATCTTTAATTCCCTCTATATCTTCCATAGTTTCAGTAGGCAACCCTAACATAAAGTATAACTTTACAGTTGACCATCCTAGATTAAAGGCATTCTCTACTGATTTAATTAAATCCTCTTCTTCAATCCCCTTATTTATTACATCCCTTAATCTTTGAGTGCCTGCTTCTGGTGCAAAAGTAAGTCCAGTTTTTCTAACTTTTTGAATTTCCTCAATTATACTTATATCTAATGAATCCAATCTTAATGATGGTAGGGATAAACCTATTCTTTTTTCTTTAAATTCATCCATAAGTTTTAAAACTAATTCTTCTAACTTTGAATAATCACCAGTGCTTAGAGAGGATAAGGATATTTCCTCATGTCCTGTTGCCTTAACTAGTTTTCTAGCAAGATTAATTAAATTCTCTATACTTCTCTCCCTAACAGGTCTATATATCATTCCAGCTTGGCAAAATCTACATCCACGTGTACATCCTCTAAATACCTCTAGTGAAATCCTATCATGTACTGTTTCAATATATGGTATTATTACCTCTTCTGGAAAAAATGCTTCATCTAAATTCTCTATAATCCTTTTCTGTATCTTTCTAGGATAATCTTCTTTTTTAGGTACTATTTCTTTTATAGTATTATCTTCATTGTACTTAACATCATAAAAAGATGGTACATAAACTCCCTCAAGTTTACATATTTTTTCAAGAAAAGCTTTTTTAGTTTTCCCTTCCTTTTTCCATTTTTTATATTCATTTAATATCTCTAAAATAAGTTCTTCTGCTTCTCCAATTATAAAAAAATCAATTATATCTGCTAAAGGTTCCGGATTATATGCACATGGGCCTCCTGCTATAATAAATGGATCTTCTTCCTTTCTATCCTTTGATAGTATTGGTATTTGTGCTAGATGTAACATGTTTATAACATTTGTGTAACTCATCTCATATTGGAGTGTAAAACCAATAAAATCAAATTCTTTTATCGGATCTTTACTTTCAAGGGCATATAATGGAATATTGTTTTTTTTTATTTGTTCTTCCATATCTATCCATGGAGCAAAAACCCTTTCACAATATATATCGTCTTTTTTGTTTAATAAATTATATAAAATATGCAATCCTAAATGAGACATTCCCACTTCATATGTATCTGGAAAAGCAAAGGCAAACCTTACTTCAACTTCATTAATATTTTTTTTAATACTATTTTGTTCATTTCCAATATATCTAGCAGGTTTCTCAACTTTTGATAATACCTTATCTAAAAGTTTCTTATTAATCACATAAATCACCCTTTACTTCTGTTTTCTATTTAATATTTTACCACTTTTTACTCATGATTAGTAGTTTTTCTAATGTAACATCAAATCCATATTTAATTATTCCATCAAGTAACTCCTTTTCACTTATGGTACCCAAATATTGTCCATTTTTATTAACAATAGTTATAAAATGATATTTTTGGGGAAGAAAATTCTCTAAGACAGTACGAGCCTTTGTAGTTTTTAATCCAACCAAATTATGAGATTTCATTACATGCTTTTTTATTAATTCTTCTTTCTTCTCAATTAATTCTTTAAAGAAAATAAAAACTGCCATTTTTTTCTCTTTCTTGGCAGCAAATAAAACAAAAATCGGAATAATAATTATATATATTCCTTCCCTTGCAAGAGCAAGTCTATATAATCCATAAGAAATCATCAAAAAAACAAAAAAATATGAAAGCTTAACTGAGTAATCAGTTGCTTTTCTAAAACCAATTATGTAAGAAAAATAAGCCCTAAGTACCCTTCCGCCATCCATTGGAAATATAGGTAAAAGATTAAAAAGACCAATATACAAGTTGCTTTTAATAATAAAAGATATAATATAGTTATTTAATATAAAAATTTTTAAAAATATAAAAATCATTGCTAAAAAAATACTTACTATAGGCCCAGTTATAGCTACGAAAATTTCAGTTTTTGGTTTTGTCCCTATAATAGTTTCTAATCTTGCTAGTCCACCAAAAGGAAAAAGTTCTATTTCTTTTACTTGTAATCCTAATTTTCTCGCTGTAATTATGTGAGATATCTCATGTATTAATATTGTAATAAAAATTATAGTAATTTCAATACCGTATCCTAAAAAAAAATAGAATATTATTAGTATTAATAGAAAATAATTAATTTTAAAACTTAAATTAAGTGGTTTGAAATACATTCTTACTCTCCTATCGGTAGGACTTGACTGTACTAATACTTATATCAATTTTTTCTAGAGGATCAACAGGTTTGCCTTTTTCCCAAATTTCAAAATGTAAAATGTTTTTAGAAGCACTATTATTTAATGTAGCAATTAATTGACCTTTCATAACCTTTTGCCCTTTTTTTACATAAATTTCATTCAAATGCCCATAAACTGCTTCAATTTCTCCATAAGAAATTTTCATATAATTACCTAATATATCATCCTTTCCTGTATCTATTACTAAGCCGTCATCTATAGATACAACCTCCGATTTATTTGCTAAAATATCTATCCCTTTATGGAATACTTTGTAGTTATTAGTTTTTTCAATATTACCAAACTTCTGATACACTATGCCAGTAACAGGTGAAATGTATTTTGGTGTGCTGACCTCTTTTGTCTCCTCATTATTTTGATTTTCAAAAACTGAAATGACTTTGCTAGGTTTATTAAAAACTTTCTGGACATATTGAAAAACCCTTTGACCGCTTTCTCTAATATTAGTAGTACTATTTACAGTTTTGTCTACAATTTTTATTGCTTTTTTAGATAGTTCCGTATCTATCATTTTCATAAAAATTATTATAAGTACGATAATAATACTGATAAGTATTTTTTTTAATTGTTTTTTGTAAAAAGCTTTATTTCTTCTCTTATAACTATATGTATTTTTAAACTTTATTCTCTTTGTAATTTTCCTACCAAGCCTATTTAAAGCCAATTTATCCCCACTCCCACTTATCAAGTTTTTTATAATTTACTATATTCTTATTTATAGTTGTTTTATTTTATTACAAAAAAAGTGGTCGCTTTAATCGACCACATCTTATTAAACCTCTCTATTCACAACTTTGTCAGTTAAATCAAATAAATATTTTCTATATTTATTATCTGGAAGTTTTTTAAGCCACTTTTTTGATTTTTCAACATATCGATTATAAATATTATAAGAGTAGTCTATACCTCCTGAAGCTTTAACAATATCGATAATTTCCTGAATATTATCATCTGAATCTTCTAATAACCCGATAAGCTTGTCTCTATATTTTCTATTATTTAAAGTATATATAAGTGGTAAAGTATAAATACCTTCCTTAATATCATTAACTACTGGCTTTCCTAATTTTTCCTTTGTTCCTAAAATATCTAATATATCATCTTTAATTTGAAAAGCTGTTCCTAATGCCATTCCATAATTTCTTAAAGCTTTAACAGTCTTTTTATCACATTTTCCAACCATGCTTCCTATTTGGCAGGCTAGTCCAAATAATAAAGCGGTTTTTAGTTTTATTCTTTTTAAATATCTCATTACAGAAATATTAGTATCAAATTTTGCTAAATATTGGTCAACTTCTCCTTCACATATCCCTTTTACTATTTTTGCAATATACTCAATACTAGTTTCACTTCTATATTCTTCCTTATACATATCTTTATATTTTGAAATAAGAAAGAAAGATTTAGTAAATAAAAAATCCCCTGTAAAAATTGCAACTTTATTATTATGTTTAACTTGTATAGTTGGTACTCCTCTTCTTTCTTTAGCATCATCTATAACATCATCATGAATTAGTGTAGAAAGATGTAACATCTCAATTGCTGAAGCAACAGAAACAACCTTATTACTGTCATAGTCTCCAAATTTTGCACTATAAATCACTAATGCAGGTCTTAAACGCTTGCCACCTGCTTTTATCAATCTTTCACTTTCTGATTGTAGTAATTTATTTTTGCTTTTAGTACTCTTTATTAGCTCCTCTTCTACTTTATTAAGTTCTTCTAAAATTTCAAAAGGATATAAATCTTTTTTCATTCCTATCTCTCCTCTTGAGACTTTACTAAAGTAAATTGTTCGTCACTTAATTTAAAATTATCCTTAATTCCTGACGAAATATATACTTTATAGTCTTTTGTTATATAAATAACATCAACATTTTCCATACTCTCTACTAGCTCTAAGCCTTTATCTACACCTAAAACAAATAAAGCTGTCGAAAGTGCATCTGCAACCATTGAATTATCTGTTATAACACTAACACCTGCAACTTCATTACGGGCAGGATATCCTGTATTTCTATCTAAAATGTGATGATATCTTATTCCTTCCTCTTCAAAATACCTTTCGTAATCTCCTGAAGTTACCACTGCTTTATTAGATAATGTTATAATGCCAATATGATTTCCCCTAACCTCAAAGGGATTTTGAATTCCAACTCTCCATTTACTTCCATCCTCTTTTAACCCTTTAACGTAAACATTACCTCCTAAATCAATTATTGCTCTTTTTACTCCATTTTCTGTTAATATTCTATTTACTTCATCAGCTGCATAACCCTTAGCTATACCACCTAAATCTACCTTCATACCTTCCTTTTTAAGGAAAGCTTTATTATTCCCCAATAACTGCAAATTATTAAAGCCTATTCTTTCTAAGGCTATTTTTATCTCTTTATCTTCAGGAATTTTTTCATCTTCTGTTCCTATCGCCCATAAATCAACTAGAGGTCCTATTGTAGGCTCATATGCCCCGTTTGATATTTGAGCATATTTTTTAGCCATCTCTAATACATAATAAACATCTTCATGAACTTCTACAGCTTCTTTTCCAGCATTTTGATTTAGTTTACTTATGTCACTTTCTTCTATATTAACACTCATTCGTTGTTCTATTTCATTTATTCTTTGAAAAACTTTATCTAGTATATTTTCATTATCACTATCAAATAGTGTAACAGTTGCTATAGTACCTAACATATATTCTGTTTTTGAAATTGGCTCACTCTTTTGTGTGCACCCAAAAAGATTAATAACTACAGCTATTATAATAAATATTGCAATAGCCTTTTTCTTATGCATCTTAACACCTCATTATCTTTCAATACTTTATAAATAGTTAGTATTTATTATATCATACTTATTATCAAAAGATTTATCTATGTTAAACCTAGTATAAAATATTATCTATAATAAATAACTATTTGTAAATTCTAGTAAAATTTGAAATGTTATCCTCTTTCATAAAAATATTTAAAGCCTCAACTTTATAAAGTTGAGGCTTTAAATATTTTATATTTTTAATTATTTTTTAGCATTTTCTAAAGCCTTCTTAGCAAGGTTCACTATATTATCTTTAGTATGAGTAGCTCCTGAAACTACATCATAGTTCATGTTATCTACACCATCATTGTCAATGATTTGCTTTTCAAATGCTACCATAGCTTGTGGTGATTCAATATACTTATAATTTTCTAATGATTTTTCATCACCTTTTTTAATTTGTACTGGCTCTGTTTTATATTTTCCATCTTCACCTTTTACTGGTTCTCCATCTTCATTAAATACTACCTTTGCTCCTTCATCATCTTCAACAGCAACCTCATCATAATCTGCACCAACTATAGTTCCGTGTTTAACTACTAGCTTAATTTGAGCTAACCAACCATGGCTTGCTTTATCTGCTTTTGCTTCGTAAACACCATCTTTGTATTTAGGTGCGTAAGTTTCTCCCTTTTTAGCTTTTGCTAATAATTCTTTCGCAACCTCTTTGAAACTTTCTTTAGTATGGCTTGCTCCTGAAACTGCATCATAGTCTAAAGCCTCTGGGTCTTTCTTTTCCATAAACTGCTTGTTTAAATCTTCTATTACCTTAATAGTTGGTTCATATTTGTAGTTGTCTAAGTTCTTTGGTTCTCCACTTTCAGCAAGATATTCATTATATTCGAAAGAAACTATTTCTCCATCTTTAACTTCCATAATTGCTAATGGGAAGTTTCCATGACTACTTACCTCTTTCTTTACTAGATAAGTACCATCTTTCAACTCATCTGATGCTTCATTATTGCTTGGTTGCTCGTTAGCATCATTACCGCCAGTTGGTTGGTCACTTGAACACCCAACTACAGAAAATGCTAGTAATAAAACTAATCCAAAGATTAAAAACTTCTTCATTTCTTGATTTCCCCCTTCTAAGAGATGTTTGTTTTTGCCCAGCTTTGTCAAAATTTACACATTATAAGACAAATTTAACAGAAATTTAACCACTGGGCTTATAATAATTTTATTATAGTATATATACTTTATCAACCAATTTCTTGTCTAAATTTTGACATTGTGTCCAAATAGCTTATCTTTTCTCTTAATTTCCTACTAAAATTATAGGTATAGTTGATTTTTTTTGTTTGAATGCATACAAAATTAGTGTATAATAGTATTATAAAATCATTTATAAAATATTACTATTTAATATAATTAAATTTTTAACTATATTAAATATGTAGAATTTCTATAATTTTACCAACTTAATTATATTAACTTATTGCAAAGGGGGAATATTCTTGAGAAAAATAATAGTTTTAGGTGCTGGCTACGGAGGTATAAGTGCAGCTAAAAGACTTCACAAAAAATTTAAAAAAGATGACAATACAGAAATTATATTAATTGATAAAAATCCGCACCATACATTGTTAACAGAATTACACGAAGTAGCCGGAAACAGAGTAAAACCTACAAGTCTCTTAATAGACCTAGAAAGAATATTCAAGTACACAAAGGTTAAAGTAGTAAGAGACGAAGTCACTTCAATTAATTTTGAAGAAAATAAAGTAGTATCTAAAAATAATAATTATAATTATGATTACCTAGTAATTGCATGTGGAAGTGAACCAGCATATTTTAATATTCCAGGCCTTGAAGAAAATGGATATACTCTTTGGTCAATGCAAGATGCAACAAAAATTAAAAATCAAATAATTAACATGTTTGAACAAGCAAGCAGAGAAACAAATCCTCAGAAAAGAAAAGAGTTATTAACATTTGTTGTAGGTGGAGGTGGATTTACTGGAATAGAAATTCTAGGTGAATTAGTTAAATGGACAAAGGTTCTTGCAAAGGAATATGGTATTAATCCAGATGAAGTTCAGTTAAAAGTAGTTGAAGCTGCTGATAAAATATTACCAACTTTACCTGATTCACTAGTAAAAAAAGCAACAAAATATTTAAAGAAACATAAAGTTGATATATTAACCAAAAACTATGATCACCTCTGTTTCTGAAAATAAAGTAGAATTTAAAGATGGAAATTATGTAAATACAAGAACTCTTATTTGGACAGGCGGTGTAAAAGCCAATAAGTTTGCTGAAAAAACTGGTTTAGAAGTAAATAGAAAAGGTAGAATTTTAGTTAACAATTATATGCAAACAAATTATGACAATGTTTATGCAATAGGAGATGTTGCTGAATTAAAAGAAGAATATAATGAGTCGCTTCCAGCTCTAGTAGAAAATGCTATACAAACTGGTGAATGTGCAGCAGAAAATATTTTTGCTGATGTATATGGAAAAGAAAAGGAAGAGTTAGAACTAAACCTACATGGTGTAATGGTTTCTATTGGAAATAGCTATGGTGTAGCTGATACAATGGGACTAAGAACTTCTGGAGTATTTGCAATTATGTTAAAACATTTAGTAAATCTCCATTATTTATTTACTATTGCAGGATTTGGTATTGTATTTGAATATCTAATCCATCACTTCCTAGAGAAAAATTATCACACTAATATTGTTGGAAGGGAACTAGTAAGACATGGTGGAGCAAAAACATATGCATTTTTCTTACCAGCTGTAAGAATATTCTTAGGAATCATGTGGCTTAGAGAAGGACTTCACAAGTTAGGATACAACTTCTTACGAACAACTGACAATGGTTTTGTTTGGTTTGCAAAGGATTCATGGTTAGCAAATTGGTGGACTACACTAGCAATTGATGTTCCAAACCCACCTGCAGATGTAACAGCTGGAGCATCTCTTATGAAACTAATTGGAGAAAATACTCCAGGTTGGTATGAATGGTTTACAGAAATTACAGTATTTAATGCACCTATGTTATTCCAAAAGTTAGTTGTTATAATTGAACTTGGTTTAGGATTAGCCTTTATAGCTGGATTATTTACTTTTATAGCTGGAATTGTATCTGTTGGTATGATGATTAACTTTATCTTATCAACAGGAATTACTGTAGAACAATACTGGTTTATATTTGCTTCAATAAGCTGTATGAGCGGTTCCGGAAGAGCTTTTGGTTTAGATCAATATGTAATACCATACCTAGAAAAACAATGGAGATATTTCTATGATAACAGAGGTTTTAAGATAGCTTTATGGAATTTTGATAAAAAATCTAATAATAAAATATCAGCATAAAAAAAGTAGCACCTTTTTCTAGGTGCTACTTTTTTTTATTATATTTCTCCAATTCATATGTCCATTTTCAATTGCCTTTATTAATATTTCAGCAGTTCCTATATTACTTGCTACAGGCACATTATGAACATCACAGAGTCTCATCAAGGCTAATATATCAGGCTCATGGGGTTGTGCTGTTAGAGGGTCTCTTAAGAATATAACTGCATCTATTAAGTTATCTGCAATCATAGCCCCTATCTGTTGGTCTCCTCCTAAAGGACCTGACAAAAAACGATGAATTTTCATCCCTGTAGCTTCCTGTATTCTTTTTCCTGTAGTCCCAGTAGCATATAATCTATGTTTATTTAATATATTTTTATATGCTAAAGCAAAATTTACCATTTCCTTTTTCTTCTTATCATGGGCAATAAGTGCAATATTCATATAAATCCTCCATAATTTAAGTTATTTCATGGCATTATCTTTCATTCTAACTATTGGTATATTAGCAACTAATGCTGGAATTGGTTTGTTATCACTATCACGTTTAGTTCTTGTGAATTTAATATCTAACCCTTCTTCATCTATTTCCATATAATCAGAAATTACTCTAATTATATCTCCTTTAACCATTTCTAAAAAACGAGGAGAAACATTTGCCCTATCATGTATTAATACTAACTTTAATCTCTCTTTAGCTACGTTCTTACTATTGTTATTCTTGCTAAAAATTTTTAACAAATCCAAATCCATTCCCCCTTATACCTATTTTCCAAATATAAATTTCTTAAGTTTTGATAATACACCCTCATCTACTTCTAAATCTAAAAGAGGTACCTCTTTACCTAGAATTCTCTGAGTAATATTTCTATATGCTTTACCAGCTAAAGCCTTTTCATCAGTTACTACAGGTTCACCTTTATTAGTTGATATAACAATAGATTCATCATCTGGTACGACTCCTAACAACTCAATAGCTAAAATATCTATCATATCGTCTATGTTCATCATATCTCCCTTTTTTACCATATCGTGTCTTATCCTATTTATTATAAGCTTAGGATTATAAAGTCCTTTAGCTTCTAATAAACCTATAATTCTATCAGCATCTCTTACTGCTGAAATTTCAGGAGTAGTAACCACAATAGCCTTCTCTGCTCCAGCAATAGCATTTTGGAATCCCTGTTCAATCCCAGCTGGACAATCGATAATTACATAATCAAATATCTCTTTCAATTCTTCACATAATTCTTGCATCTGCTCAGGAGAAACTGCAGTTTTATCTTTAGTTTGGGCTGCTGGCAATAAATATAAGTTTTGAAATCTTTTATCTTTAATAAGCCCTTGTTTTAGTCTACATACTTTTTCAACGACATCAACAATATCATAAACTATTCTATTTTCTAATCCTAAAACTACATCTAAATTTCTTAACCCAATGTCAGCATCAACTACTACTACTTTTTTTCCTTCCATTGCTAATCCAGTTCCTATATTGGCAGTTGTTGTGGTTTTACCCACACCACCTTTACCTGATGTTATAACTATTACCTCTCCCATTATTCAGCCTCCTATTCTTTCATTTTTTAGGTAAATATGGCTCTATTAATACATTATTGTTATTTATTTTAGCTATCTCTGGTCCCAGAGGCTTTGAAATTTCATTATCTGGACTCCTTGCTATTATATTGGCTATTCTTAATTGTGTCGGTTGTAAATTAAATGCAGCAACTATAGCTTCTGTATTTCCATTACTTCCAGCATGGGCAGTACCTCTTAGAGACCCTAGTACAATAATATTACCTGTAGCTACTATAACTGAACCTGGATTTACATCTCCCAGTACTACAACATTCCCATCATATTCAATTCTTTGACCAGACCTAAGGGTAGTTTTTAAAAATTTTGTTCTACCCTCTTCAATCCCTTTAAAGTAATTATCTTCATAAGTATTAGTTTCTTTGTCTTTAATATCTTCTGTTTCATTAACTAAAAGTCCATATTGGTCTTCAATAATACTTTTTAATTCCTTCTTTTCTTCATCAGTTAAGGTTCTTCCTTTAAAACCTATAACTTTACCACCCTTAAAAAAGTTTTGGGCACTTTTTAGTTTTTTATTTAGACTTATTTTTATTGATTCAAAACTTCCTTCCCTAATGTGGACAAGCAATCCTTCTTTATTACCCTTGAACTCTATTAGACTGTCATTCATAGGTTTACCTCCGAAAATACTACTTAAATATTTATTCTTCATTTTTTTTACAAATCCTCCTTTAATAAAGAAAAAAATAAATTGGTAAGAAAGTACTATCTCACCAATTTATTTGAAAAATCTATAATTTCACTTTTGCTGTTAAGCCCAAGATACTCAGCAATAACTTCCCTTGCAACAGGTCCTGCATAACTTCCATGACCACCTTGAAAAATTACTACTGAAACTGCTATCTCAGGGTCATCATATGGAGCAAATGCTACAAACCAAGCATAATTATCGTACATTTCACCTGTTGCAGGATTAATACCTGTCTGAGCTGTACCGGTCTTAGCTCCTACACCAATAGGAAAATTCTTAAATATTCTCCTTGCTGTACCTTCTTCTGATACAAGTTTCATACCTTTTTTAATGTCTTCCAAATGACTAAGATCATTTAATTCAACTTGTTTAATCAATTCTTCCTTATTATCCTCAATTAATTTCCCATTATATGATTGTATTTTATCTAATACAGTTACCTTATATCTATATCCACCGTTTACTAATGTAGCGATATAATTTGCCATTTGTAAAGGTGTATAGGCATTTTGTCCCTGTCCTATAGATATATTTAATGTATCACCACTACTCCATTGTGCTTGACTTAAATAATCATATTTTATTCTATCGGTTAAATTTGCCCTTTCGCCTTCCAATGGATTTTTGGATTGAAGTCCCAATTTAGATAACCTTGTCATAACTTCTCCTCTAGATAGAGTTTCTTCATAGTCCACCCAACTTACAATCTCATCAATAATCTCTTGTCTTTTTTCAGTTGTAATATTGTCTTTATTCTCTATATATTTATCTATATTATTATTTAAAAATCTTCTTAATCCTACTTTTATTATCTTTTTCTTTGCTTCTGGGTCTGGAACACCTCCAGACTTTTCTTTAGGAATATCTATTTCTATTCCAGTTTCATCATCTAATCCAAACTCTTCTGCTAGTCTTAATATGTCATCCAAATTCACTTTAACACCAATATCTTTTCCTGTCCTTATATTTTCACCTAAAGTAACAGTATAGAAATAATAGTTACAGGAATCCCTTAAAGCTTCATACAAGTTAGTTGGACCATGCATTCCATGATAATCATTCCATATCCAACAACCAAACTTTCTATTCCCTAGTTCAACATATCCTAAAGAATTTATTTCTTTATTTGGGTCAATTCCCTTTTCTAATGCAGCTAGGGCTGTAAGCATTTTAAATGTAGATCCTGGTTGTATAGCAGTTCTTATTGCAATATTATAAAGAGGTCTAGGGGCTAGAGGGTCATCTTTATTCTCAGGTTGTAAACTATCCCAGTCCTCTTTTGAAATACCAGTTGCAAATAGATTAGGGTCATATGATGGATAATTTGCCATTGCAAGTACTTCTCCAGTTTTTACATCAATTGCTACAACAGAGCCTGAAGTAGCATTTTTAAAAGGAATTCTTTTCCTTCTGTCTTTATAGCCATAATCATAATCTCCCCATTTACTTTTAAAACTGCCAGCTTTTTGTATTTCCTCTATAGCATGTTTTAATGCATTTTCAGCAGTTTTTTGTAATTTAGCATCTATTGTTAGATATACATTATTACCTGGCTTAGACTCTTTTTTATCTAGAACTTTTATTGTATTCCCTAATACATCAACCTCAACAAATTTTGAGCCATCCTCTCCCCTAAGATATTCCTCAAATTTTTCTTCTATCCCTGTTTTTCCTATAATATCGTCTGGGGCATACCCTAATTCTTTAATATACTTTTCTATTTCAAAGGGTTGAGATATTTTTCCTAAATAGCCTAATATATGTGCTGCTGTTTTACCCATTGGATAAAATCTAACAGGTTCTACAGATATTCTTACACCTGGTAACTCCATATTATTCTCTTCTATTCGGGCTAAGGTGGAATTACTTACTCCATATGCAAAGTTTATTGGCTGATAACCTCGATATCCCTGTTTTCTTAAACAATCATCTATTAACAATATATATCTAGCTTCATAATCACTTAGTTTTTCAGGTATTTTAAATTTTTCCCTTAGTTTTATAAAAGCTTCTTTAGCAGAACTATCTTCTGGTAAATTATACTTTTCTAGCCATGTATTTTTAGACTTTAAAGCTACATATTCCCAATTGCTAACAGAAATTTTAGGATTAATCCCATTATCTAGTATTATTTTTTGAGATAAATATTTAATATTTTCATCAGTAATGACTTCATATATGATTCCTTCTTTTTTGCTTATTTCAATTAATACATCTTTAGCTGATAAACTATTATTAATTTTTTCATTTTTTAAAAACTCTATTTTACTTTTTTGGTCTTTATATTTATATTCTATAGTTTTAGAATCTTCATTAATTTTAGCTATAATTGGAATGTTTTTGTTGTTTTCCTTCAGTTTATCTAATAATAATTTACCTGGTGCTATAACTATCTTTTTTCCTTCTTTTTCTTCAATTTTTACTATATTTATTAGTTCTTCAATTGCCGATTCTAGTTGAAGTAATATATTAGCAAAATCCTCCTTGGCTGAAGTATACATTGAAATGTCATTAAGCTTACCTTCTTGAATTAAATACCTTCTAATATGTCTATATTCTGCATTATTAACAAATTCTTTTATTAAAGATCTTTTTAGTGCCTTGTATTCTTCATCAAATTTAAATGAATATTTTACTAGTTGAAATGTCTGTCCATAACCTTTTTGGGATAATAACTTAACAGTAAGCTCCCTTGATATAGGATTTCTTAATGCCCTTTTAACTACTTTAATATTATTTTTTGATAATTGAGCTAAATCTAAAACAGGATTCATTTTATTAGAAAGATTATTTTCCTTTTTCCAACTTAAAATGTCAACATCCTCTTTATAGGTGTATATTACATTATTATCTTTTAACTCTATATTTATAGGTATCCTAATACCTTCGTTTTCTAATGCAGTAATAACTTTTTTCCCAATTAATACCTTAAATTCATTATTATCACTACTCTTATCTAAATAATATAACTTTAAAAAATCTTCTATAAGCTCATTTTTAATAATAATATCAATCATTTTATCTTCCGGGTTCATACCATATTTAAAATAAGCTTCTTCATTACTATAGTCAATAACATTTAATTTAATTGGAAATTCATCAATATAGTCTTCCCCTTCTTCTTCTAATATCTTCATAAGTTTTAGGGCAGTTTTTGTAAAGTTTTCCCCTTTTATTTCGTCTTTTATTATCTGTACAGTAAAACTTGGCTTGTTTGTAGCTAATACACGTCCGTATCGATCCCTAATTTCTCCTCTAGGTGCTGTTATAGGTATTTGTTTTACTCGTTTCGTATCTGATAATTCCCTGTACATCTCTCCTTTTACTACAGTTAAGGTTGCTAGTCTAAAAACAATAACAATAAAAATTATCAGAAGAGAAAAAACTAAAATATTATATCTATCTTTAAATTTATCAAAAAAAGTCAATAATATCACCTTCTCATTCTCATTAGCATTTTATAATTAGTTGAAGGCTTTGTGTTTAAATTTCTAATTTTACTATATATAAACATTGATAAAAGGGAATTTATTATTAATTCAGGAATTAGTATGCTTTTAATAATTGCAAAACCATGAATATCAACTGCTAGAAAATACATAATAAACCCATAAAACAAATGATATGAAACAGTTGCTAATATTGTGAATATAAAAGGTATAAACAGATTGTCTTTAAATACTTTTTGATTCATCCACCCAACACTATAACCAATAATAAAATAAACAAATGCAAAAACTCCTATAGCATCACTATATAGAATATCCTGCAATAAACCGGTGAATAGTCCAATATAGGCGCCAAATTTTTCTCCTTTTAATAAAGCAAATGATACAATTAAAATTAGTGAAGTGTTAGGAATTATATTAAATATTTTTATAAATTGAAATAAAGTAGATTGCAAAATCAAGTTTATTACTAATATGACAAAAATTGTCCTTTTTTTCAAAATGCTAACCCCTTTTACTCTTTATTTCCAGTAATAACAAAAACCTCATTTAGCTTTTTAAAATTAACAGCAGGCTCTACAACTATATTTTCTATCAATTCTTCCTTTTCTTTAATTACTTCACTCACCTTACCAATATATAAGTCGCCAATAAATATATCACCTAATCCAGAAGTCATTAATTTATCACCTTTTACCACATCAGATTCCATATCAAATAAATATCCAGTAATTTCACCTTGAATACTTCCTCTAATTATACCACCATCTTGAGTCCTTATAACTTTAAAGGCGACTTTACTTCCTTCATCTATAATTGCCAATCCCTTTGACCAATTATCTCCTACTTCAATAACTCTTCCTACTAATCCTGCTTCAATTATTTCATCATCAAACTCTACAGCATGTATTATAATATCCCCTTTTTTGATGCCATCCTTTTCTCCTTTATCAATTAAGAATCTATCAAACCAGTTTTCTGGTGATTTTCCAATAATTTGTGCTTCAGTTAAGTTAAAATCTGTTTTTTCTTTTAATTTAGCTTCTTTCTCTAAATATTCTTCTCTACTTATAACATCTTCTAATATCCTATTTTCCCTTTCTAATTTAGCTATCTTTGCCTTAAGTTTTTCATTTTCTTCTTTAAGGTTAAAAAAATTAGTAGCATTGTGAAATCCATTAGAAAAAAATTCACCAATATTGTAAAATACCTTTTGTACAGGCATAGTAATCCTACCTATAATGTCTTGTCCAAACTTTATCTTCACTTTGCCACTAGCAGTTAAACCTATAATAATAATGAGAATGATAGTAACGAATGTTACTATCATTCTACCCTTATATTTATTAAATTTAGACATTTGTAATCACCACTTAACCTAACTTATTAGTAGAAATTAAAACCTTCTTTAATACCTCTATTTCTTCAATAGTCTTCCCTGTTCCCATTGCTACACAATCAAGAGGATTTTCTGCTACATGAACTGGCATTCCAGTTTCTTTCTTTACTAGTCTGTCTAAACCTTCAAGAAGTCCTCCCCCACCAGTTAGCATAATACCTTGCTCCATTATATCTGCCGCTAATTCAGGTGGAGTTTTTTCAAGAGTATACTTGATAGCATCAATTATACTTGTTACTGGTTCCTTTAATGCCTCAACTATTTCAGTAGACGTAATTTCTATAGTTTTTGGTAAACCTGAAACTAAGTCTCTTCCTCGTATTTTCATTTTTTGTTCTTTAGTTTTTGGATCTGCTGAACCTATCTGTATTTTTACATCTTCAGCAGTTCTTTCTCCAATCATTAAATTATATGCCTTTTTAACATATTGAACTATTGCTTCATCAAGTTCATCTCCACCAATTCTTATAGACTTACTAGTTACTATACCACCTAGTGATATTATTGCTACTTCAGTAGTACCTCCACCAATATCAACAACCATACTTCCAGTTGGTTGGTCTACTGGTAATCCAGCACCTATAGCTGCTGCCATCGGTTCTTCAATTAAATATGCCTCTCTAGCTCCAGCTTGCTTTGCAGCTTCTTCCACAGCCCTTTTTTCTACCTCTGTTACTCCAGATGGCACACAAACTACTACTCTAGGCTGAATTAGTGTACGTCTAGGATATATTTTCTTAATAAAATGCTGTAACATACTCTGAGTAATATCAAAATCAGCAATCACACCGTCTTTCATTGGTCTAATTGCAATTATATTTCCAGGAGTTCTACCTATCATTCTTTTAGCTTCTTCACCTACAGCTAAAACTTCTTTAGTATCTGATTTTATTGCTACAACTGAGGGTTCTCTTATAACTATTCCCTTACCTTTTACGTATACAAGAGTGTTTGCAGTACCTAGGTCTATTCCCATATCTCTTGTGAAAAATTTCATAATTCCCATCATTTTTGCTTTCTCCTTCCTAATTATAGCTAATTATATTATATCTTTTTCTTTTAAGCTAATATATTTGCCATTTCCTATAATAATATGATCTAAGACATTTATTCCCAAAATTTTACCCCCTTCAACCAAACGTTTTGTTATAGATATGTCTTCCTTACTGGGTGAAGGGTCTCCACTTGGATGGTTATGAATTAAGATTATCGACGAGCTACTCCTTTTAATAGCATTTTTAAATACTTCCCTTGGATGTACGATAGATGAACTAAGACTACCTATAGAAATATCCTCTATAGTTATAATATAATTCTTAACATCTAACATAATAATTTTAAAAAATTCTTTTTTTAAATATTTCATTTCTTCCATTAGTAAATTAGCAACATCCAATGGTGAAGTAATCTTAATTCTATTTTTGTTACTAGAACAGGATATTCGCTTGCCTAGCTCAACAGCAGCAAGTATCTGAGCCGCTTTACATTTTCCTATTCCCTTTACTGATGTCAATTCTTCCAAAGAAGAGTCAACAAATAATTCTAATCCTCTTTTATCAATAGATAGTAATTTTTGTGAAAGCTCTATAGCTGTATCGTTTTTATTACCCGTTCTTATAATTATAGCTAGTAACTCTGCATTGGACAATACCTTAGGACCATATTTACAAAGCTTTTCTCTAGGCCTTTCTTCTTCAGGTAAATCTTTAATAGTATAATTAATATCTTTTTTCATAGCTCCCCCATAAAAAATTAAAGTAATTTTATATTAAAAAATTTTTCTAAAAGATAATCCACTTTTGAGATTGGCAATCCCACTACGTTAGAATATGAACCATCTATTTTGTCAACTAGTATTGAACCATACCCTTGTATACCATAAGCTCCTGCCTTATCTGAATATTCACCTGTATTAACATATGAAATAATCTTGTTTCTATCTAGATTTCTAAACTTAACCTTTGTTTTTTCATAATCGACAACTTTAGTCTTAGTACCTGCTTTTATAATAGCTAATCCTGTTATTACATAATGTTCCTTGCCATTTAAGTTTAAAAGCATATCTATAGCTTCACCTCTATCTTGAGGTTTACCTAAAATTTTTCCTTTATAAACTACAATAGTATCAGCGGCTAAGACTACTTCCCCTTTATCTACTTTTAAGGCAACACCATAAGCTTTTTGAAAAGCTAATGACATTGCAATATCCTTAGGTCTCTCATTTTGTGATATTTTTTCATTAATATTACTCTCAACTATTTTGATATCAATATTATATTTTGATAGTATATCTTTTCTTCTCGGGGATGATGAGGCTAATATTAATTTCTTCATAACATCACCTTACAATTTTCTAAATATTAATATTGACAATATTAAACCAATAATACTCGCTACGTTTATATTTACCAATAACCCAAAGGTTAAATCTACAACCTTTAGATCAAGATGAACTGGTTCTTTTAATCCAACAGGATAACTTTTGGATAAAATCGGAAGTTTGTCGCTTAATAGATCGCCTATTACTCCGCCAATTACTATACCAACAATTAACAAAATAATCAATACTAAAGAACTTCTATTTCTTGTTCTCATTATTAACCTCCTTAAGTTTATGTTAATATAATGCCTTATTCAATACTTTTTTAAATTTATCAGTAATAAATATAGAACTCAAACCAACAAAATAACCTGTAAATAAGCTTGTTAAGCTCATAATAGGCAAATAAGAAAAAATCTTTATATTTTCCATTATGATACTTGCAACACTTATTTGGGCAACATTATGTGCAATTGCCCCAAAAATACTTACACCTATAAGGCTAAAATAACTTGAGAAATATTTATAGATACAAAACATTACAATAACACTTAAAACACTACCTGATAAGCTGTAAAATAAACTTGAAAAATTACCTGTGGCTAAAGTAAATGTTATACTTCTTAATATTGCCACTGTTATTGCACTTTTAAACCCGAAAATAACTAAGGTTATCAATGATACTATATTAGCAAGTCCTAGTTTTGCCCCAGGGGCAATAAAAGGTACTGGTATTGTTGATTCAATTATACTTAAGGCAAGTCCCAAAGCTACCAATAAAGCTAAGAAAATTATCTTTTTTATCCTACTCAATATTATCACTCTCTCTTAATAACTCATATAGTCTAATTCTTTATCTTCATTATTTTCTGTAATTATTTCAACAACTAGCCTATTTGGCAAACATACAATTACTTGACCTGGATTTGAAATCCAGCCTTGTTTAACATCTAATTTATCGGGACAATCTGCTTCAATTATCCTTACTCTTCCATCTCCTATTTCTAACTTGTTATATCCATACTCTGTTTTTACTTCTATCGTTTCACCTATCATATTATTACCGAAAGAAATTTTTTTATATTGTTCTCCATCAACCTCTATTAAAATATACTTTGTAGAATTGTTCGATGCAATTCCTTTAACATAATATAATCCTAATAAACTTGCAACTAGAACAAATACAATTAATAGTTTGTCCCATTTTGTCATATAGTCACCTCTCACAAAAATTAAATCTAACATACAAATTATTACAATTAAAGTTTACCACTTATAAATGTCAAATACAAGTAACAATTTTTTCATCAATTTCCGCATATAAAGCACCTTCTTTTCTATATCATATATATTCGAAAATAATAAATCAAAATTTGAGTGTTTTCTCAAATTAGTTATTATTTAATATACACTATTTTAGTAAAAAAGCCCTGCTTAGTCAGCAGGGCTTTTTACTTATTTTAATGTTATTGCATCTTTTGGACATTTTTCTGCACAAACTCCACAACCAATACATTTATCTTCTATAACTTTGTGATTTTCTTTTAGCTCTCCCTCTATAGCTTCAACTGGGCAATTCTTTTTACAAATTGTACATCCTACGCAGTTATCAGGATCTATTTCAGCCTTTTTTCTAGCTGAAAAATCAGCATATATTGCATTTGTAGGGCATTTTTCTGCACAGATCATACAATTTGTACATTTATCATAATTTATCTTTGCTAATTTATTTTCAAACTCCATAGCATCAAATGGACACGCTTTTACACATAACTGACATCCTATACAACCAGTAGTACATTTAACTTTAACATCTTTTCCAAATTCATTACTATTACATTCTACTACAACATTTTGACTATATGGTATTAACTCAATAACAGATTTTGGGCACGCTTTAATACATTTTTCGCAGGCTGTACATTTGTCAGGATCAATTTTTGCTATACCATCAACTATTTCTATAGCATCAAAAGGACAAACATCTACACATGTTCCTAAACCAAGACAGCCATATTCACATGATTTACTTCCGTTTGATACTAAAGAAGCAGCTTTACAATCTTTTATTCCCATGTATTCATACTTTTCTTTAGCATTTTCACATGTTCCTCCACAGATAACTCTCGCAACTTTCTTCTCTCCTGCACCAGCACTTACACCCATAATTTCTCCGATTTTTTCTGTAGTATCTGCTCCTCCTACCGGACAACCATTTACTGGTGCTTTTCCTTCTGCTACTGCATTAGCAAATCCATCACATCCAGGATAACCACAAGCACCACAGTTTGCCCCTGGAAGAGCAGCTCTAATTTTTTCAACCTTTGGGTCAACTTCAACTGCAAACACCTTTGAAGCTATTGCAAGGCCTGCACCAAATAATAGGCCTAATCCTCCAAGACTCAATATTGGGTATAATATACTATCTACCATTTAATTTCACCTCCTATACAAGACCTGCAAAGCCTAGAAATGCTATTGACATTAATCCTGCTGTTATAAGTGCTATTGGAAACCCTTGTAATGATTCAGGAACATCAGCAAGGGCTAATCTTTCTCTTATACCTGCAAATAGTACTATTGCTAATGAAAAACCAATTGCCGCTCCAATTGAATGAACAATAGTTTGTAATAGGTTGTATTCTTCTTGGATATTAATAATAGCTAATCCAAGTACAGCACAGTTAGTTGTAATTAATGGTAGGTAAACCCCTAATGCTTGATATAGTGTTGGGCTGGCCTTTTGGATAAACATTTCAACTAACTGTACAAGTGAAGCAATTACTAGTATAAACGCAATAGTTTGCAGATACTCTAAACCTAATTTATCTAATATTGTATGATGAATTATATACGTAATTATAGATGATAATGTCATAACAAATGTAACTGCCATACCCATTCCAAAGGCTGTTTCTACTTGTTTAGAAACCCCAAGGAACGGACAAATACCTAAGAACCTTGATAATACAAAGTTATTAACTAATATTGCACTTATTAAAATAACGAAAAGATTTCCAAAATCCATCTATAACCCTCCTTTTATGCATTAGCTGCCCTTTTCTTACTTAACCAATTATATATTCCAACTAATATACCAAGTGCTAAGAATGCACCAGGAGGTAGTATCATAATTATTGCAGGTTTAAAAGCTTCACCAAATACACTAATTCCAAAAATGCTTCCTGCACCTAATAATTCTCTAACACTACCAAGTAGAGTAAGGGCCCAAGCAAATCCAATACCCATACCTAATCCATCGGAAATTGCTCTTACTGGAGTATTTTTTGAAGCAAATGATTCTGCTCTACCTAGTATTAAACAGTTAACAACGATTAATGGTATAAATAATCCTAAAGATCTATATAAATCAATAGCATATGCATGCATAAACATGTCAATAAGTGTAACAAAAGTAGCAATTATTACTATATAAGATGGTATACGAATTTTGCTTGGAATTAACTTTCTTAATAAGGATACTACAAGATTGGCACTAACTAATACTGTTGTTGTTGCAAGTCCCATCGCAAGACCATCAGTAGCTGTCGTAGTAACAGCTAGCGTAGGACACATTCCTAAAAGCTGTATAAATATTGGGTTTTCCTTTAATAATCCATTTTTAAAAGTCTTTATAATACTCATTTTTTCACCTCCGACTTATTGCAGAGTCTATTTTGAAAGCTTATTATTAAACAATTCTCTCGCTATATTTACTCCATTAGTAACAGCATCTGAAGTTATTGTAGCTCCTGTTAGAGCCTGTATTTCATTTTCATTACTTGGTTGAGTTTTAACTACTGTGATTTCTTTTGATGTATTCATATCTTTATATTGATTTTGGAATTCAGCACTTGTTGCATTTGCACCTAATCCTGGAGTTTCTTGATGCTTAACTACCTTAATTCCTGTTATCTTTCCTTCTGTTGAAATACCTGTAATAACTTCTACATTACCTCCATAACCTGGAGTAGCTGTTTTTATTGCATATCCAACTATATTTTCACCTTTATACCCAGCATAAACTTCTAAAACCTTCTCATTTCCATTTAATATTTCATTAAGTTTTTCTTCCTCTAAAGTTTTGAAGTTTTCTGCTTCAGGTAAAACTTCTTTCCTTGCAACTTCACTTGCTTTTGCCTCAACAGCTTCAATAGTCCCAATAGTAGCAGCATTAGATAAACCTAATACTACAGCCGCCGCTGAAGTAATTAATAGTAATATTAATCCTAATTTAACTATCTCACGCATTTTGCTTCACCTCACCAAAAACTCTTGGACGTGTATATTTGTCAAGTAATGGCGCTGCTAAATTCATTAGAAGTATTGAATATGAAACCCCTTCAGGGTAACCTCCATAAAGTCTAATAATAGAAGTTATTAAACCACAACCAATTCCAAAGATTATTTGTCCCCTTGAAGTAACTGGTGATGATGCATAGTCTGTTGCCATGTAAAATGCTCCTAGTATTAAACCTCCTGCAAAAATATGATAAAGCATATTAGTAAATCCGCCACCAAATATCATTGTCATTATACCAACTGTAGCAATATAAGGAATTGGTATTCTCCAGTTAATTACACCTCTATAGAACAGGTAAGCAGCTCCTATTAATAATGCAAGTGCTGAAGTCTCACCAATACAACCTCCAATATTACCAATTAAAAGATTAGTAAGTGAGGGCATTGATGCTCCTGCTGCTTCACCACCTAAAATTCCTAAAGGTGTTGCCGTACTTACAGCATCAGCTCCTGGAGTAACCCAATTTGTCATAATTACTGGCCATGAAGCTAAAAGCATAGCCCTTGCTGCTAAAGCTGGATTCATAAAGTTATGTCCTAACCCTCCGAATAATTGCTTTACTATTATTATAGCAAAGGCTGAACCAATAACTGGTATCCACCATGGGGCAGTTGGAGGTATATTAAATGCAAGTAAAAGTCCTGTTACTACTGCACTCAAATCATTAATTGTAATCGGTTTGTTAAATAGTTTCTGCATAAGGGCTTCTGATACCACAGCAGAAACTATAGCAAGAACAATTAACTTTAAAGCATTAAATTTAAAATAGTAAATTCCTGCTAAAGTCGCCGGTAAAAGAGCAATTACTACATCTAACATTACTCTAGTTACAGTCTCATTTGACCTAATATGTGGAGAAGATGTAGCTATTAATTTTCCTTCCACTGTTCTCCCTCCTATTATTTAGCTTTTTTTCTTTTTGCAATTATTTCTCTTTTAGCTACTCTAATTGAATGAACAAGTGGTCTCTTTGAAGGACAAATAAATGAACAAGAGCCACATTCTATACAATCTAGAGCATTATATTGTTCAGCTTCATCATACATTCCCTTAAGTGAGAATTGGCTTATAAATAATGGTTGTAAATGGACTGGACAAATGTCTACACACTTACCACATCTTATACATGGTTGAGGTTCAGGTAATTTAGCCTCCTCTTCACTCAACACTAAAATTCCTGATGTTCCCTTTATTACAGGAACTTCATCTGTATGCTGAGCAATTCCCATCATTGGTCCACCCATTACTATTTTTCCTGGGTTTCCTTTATAACCACCACATTGTTCAATAATCTCTTTAAATGGTGTACCAATTTTTACTACTAGATTCTTTGGTTCTTTTACAGCACTACCTGTTATAGTTACTATCCTTTCAATTAGAGGCATTCCTGTTTGTATAGCTTCAGCAACTTTCGCAGCTGTTCCTACATTGTTTACAGCAACACCTACATCCATAGGTAGTCCTCCTGATGGAACTTCTCTACCTGTTACGGCATTTATTAGTCTTTTTTCACATCCTTGAGGATATTTTGTTACTAAAGTAGCAACTTCTATATTAGGTTCATTAGCAACCGCTTCTCTCATTTTCTCAATAGCATCTGGCTTATTAGTTTCAATACCTATAAAGCCTTTTTTTACACCAAATACTTTCATAATAGCTTTAAGGCCAAATACTACTTTTTGTGGTTCTTCAAGCATTAATCTGTGGTCTGCTGTTAAATATGGCTCACATTCTGCACCATTTAAAATTACAGTATCAATTTTCTTTTCAGGTGGAGGTGATAGTTTAACATGTGTTGGGAAACTAGCACCACCTAATCCAGTAATACCCGCTTCTTTTACTATTTTAACTATCTCTTCTTTTGTCAGCGAATCTAAATCTCCTTTTGATTTAATGCTTTCATCCACTTCATTGCTCCCATCTGATTCTATAACTACAGTTAAAGTTTTAGAACCTGTTGGAGTTACCATAGGAGTAATTTTCTTTACAGTTCCTGAAATACTAGAATGAATAGGTGCTGATACAAAAGCATCAGATTGTCCTATTTTTTGTCCTACTTTAACCTTGTCACCAACCTTAACTAAAGGCTCACAAGGTGCTCCAATATGTTGTTGTAATGGAATATAGACAGTTTTAGGTTCCTTTGCTCTTTCAATTGGAACCTTTTCAGTAAACTCTTTATAATGTGGGGGATGAACTCCACCTTTAAATGTGAGTTTCTCTAATTTCATTTCACTTCACCTCTTATTTATAAGATTTAAAGTTAATTAATAATAATTTTGTATACAAGATGCTAGAAAAAAATAAATAGCCAAACTATAAATTCTATAAAATAAATATTAAAGTAGACTTTAAGATATGACTAAATCTACAAAACTTGTCCAATATTTTCCCTTAAATAAAAATTCGACATTGGTAAAACGTTTTTCCACCGACAATATTAGACAAAATTTTAGGAACCCGACATAAGGGTTCCTATTTTATTTTTTCTGAATCCAATTATAACATTTTTGTGTTGAATTGTACAGATTATTATTTTTTTATCAAAGAATTTTACACAGTATAAAGATTTTTTATGTTTTCATTTATATAATCTTTTATCCATAATAACACTTCATTAGTTCTAATATCGACATCTTTCAACATTTCTTTTACTTCTAAAGTATTAAAAGTAAAACTCTTTTTATTATAATAGTGTCTATAAAAAATCTCTACACTTTGTTCATTATTTAACAGTATCATTATTGTTTCTCCAATATTCCCTAATGGTGGCCTATCAATATGATCATGCTTTAAACTACATAATACCTTAGTACCTTTATTTTTCTTTGATTCTATTTTAAAGTTTCCGTCACATCTTTCAGCAGTAGCTTTCATAAGAGATAGACCTAAGCCTACCTTTCTTGTTTTTCTAGTTGTAAAAAAAGGATCATCTGCAATTTTTAATAATTCTTTATCCATTCCCTTACCATCATCTTCTATTTCAATTATAAATTTATTTTTTTCTAAATCTTCTACAATAGTAATAATAACTTTATTTGCATCAGCTTTTAAAGAATTTTGTGCAAGGTCAAGTATATGCAATGATAATTCCTTCATACTTTATTCCTCCGTTTTTTGACTAAATAGCTAATTACTGACCCAATAGTTTTATCCTTAACATCAATAAATGATATCCTCTCATTAATATCACCTAAATAATGGGCATCTGAATTTACTATAACATTATAGTTACCTATATCTATAAACTTGTCCAATAAGCTATAATCTTGGTTAACTGAAATTTCAACTGTATTAAACTTTAAATTATCTGGCATAAAACCTAATACTGATATTATACTATAGGCTTTTTTATCTATATGTGCAGGTACAACTACTCCACCATATTTTATAGCTAAATCTCTTATCTCAGATAATGAAAAGTTAGTACTATTTATTAAAAGTTTATTAACCTCTCCTATTACTTTATCCTTTTTATTGAAAATTAACTGTTTTCCAAATACTTCAGTATTATTTTTCACATTAGGAAGATTGTCATAAATAATATCTTGAAATTTCATCCCTGATTTTAATTCTTTGAAATAACATAACACATGAACTTCTTCTTTGGTTGTAACTTCTATTCCTGGAATAACAAGAATATTTTTCTCTTTCCCTAATTCCATTACAGGTTTTGCATTCAACATTGTATTGTGATCAGTTACTGCTATTACATCTAGTCCTTTTAAATAGGCCATATTTACAATATTATTAGGAGTCATTTCATTATCTCCACATGGTGATAATGCTGAATGGATATGCAAATCTATACTCAATTTCATTCTATACACCTAATCTACATAATTTACAAGCAATTTCATAAGCACTTAATTCTGATTTTAATATTGGAATGTTTTCTTCCTTTGCCTTTTTTATAGTATCTTCATCTACATCCATTCCCTCAGCAATAACTATTGCAGAAAGATTAACTAGTGTAGCTACTGCTACTATATTTATGTGTGTCTGTATTGTTATCCATATATCATTTTCCTGAGCCTTTGCCATAACAAGACTTAATAAATCACCTATATATACACCTTCAACTTCAGTTTCATCTTTAGGTTCAACAACTACTGTTGCATTTAGTTCATCAATAATCTTTGTTAATTTCATAATACAATACCCCCAAATTATTTTGATATATTCGTACTTTTATTCATTCTAAAAACACAATTGTCAATAGTAGCATACCCTAAAACAATATCTTCTGCAAGTGCTCTACAAGTAGGCGCTCCACAGGAACCACAATCAAGCCCTGGTAATGAATCTGTAATCTGTTTAATCTTTTCTATTTTTCTGATAGCCATTTTAATATCCTCATCTAATTTCATAATTCCCTTTGCTTCAATCTCTTCTGTTAAGCTAAAAATACCTTCTTTATATAGATTTAAAATCTCTTCTTCATTAACCCTCATTATTTTACTTTTTTCTTCTATAGTTCTTCTAATTCTACTTTTAGCTATGAAAGGGTTTTCGACAGTTAAAGGCCCACCAACACAACCTCCAACACACGCCATTGCTTCTATATAATCTATATTATCTAATTTTCCAAGTTCTGCTTCCTCCAAAACTTTAATAACGTTTTCAATACCATCAACAGCAATATAATTTTCTATACCTAAGGCTTCACTTTGACCACCTACTTTTGCCCAACCTATTCCAAGGGAAGAACCTTTAGAAAAGCTTTCTACTTTTTTAACTGTAGTTGCATTTCTTAAAATATCTCCATAAATTCTTTTTATAGCAATTGCTCCATCAATATAAGAATTTTTTATTCCTATAGGATTTTTTATACTTGTAACTTTTGCTGGGCAGTGTGTTAAATAAAAAACACCTACTTCATCTGAGTCAAGATTATATTCATCCATAACTTTTTTCTTTGCTAGTCTTCCGGCAATTTCCATAGGAGACTCAATCCTAATTATATTATCAATTAATGAAGGAAAATTAATCTGAATTAGTCTTAATACAGCAGGACATAATGAAGAAATAATTGGCTTTGGTAAATCTGTTTTCTTAATTTCCTGTTTGATTGATATTGTAGCTATATCTGCTGCATGAGCTTCATCATAAACGTAATCAAATCCTAAAGATTTTATTCCTTGAAAGATTTTATCCATATCTAAATCAGAAGAAAACTGTCCGTACATAGAAAATGGTACAATAGCAATATTAAATTTATATTCTTTAAGCTTATTTAAATCATCTGTTGCAGAATTTTGAGCATAATAAGGACAGACTCTTATACATTCTCCACAATCAATACATCTTTCCTTGATGATATGTGCTTTTTTATCTTTTATTCTAATTGCCTCAGTAGGACATCTCCTCATACAGTTAGTGCATCCATTACATTTAGTCTCATCAAGGATAACAGAATGAAAATATTCTTTCATAGTTATCACCTACTAATCTCTTAATTTTGGTTAGATTTCATAAAAATCTCCATATAAACAGTAGTTCCCTTACCTTTTTCTGAATCTATTTTTAGCACATCTGAGCACTTTTTCATATTTGGAAGTCCCATTCCTGCACCAAATCCAAGTTCCCTTATTTCATTAGAAGCTGTTGAAAAACCTTCTTGCATTGCCTTTTCTATATCCTCTATACCAGGGCCATTATCTTTAGCAGTAATTTCAATCTTCTTAGATGATATCTCAACTAAAAGTTTTCCACCATAAGAATGTATAACTATATTCATTTCTGCTTCATATGTTACTATAGCAACTCTTCTTATTATTTTCGAATCGATTCCTAATTGCTTTAGTATCTTTTTCACATTACTTGAAGCTTCTCCTGCTCTAACAAAGTCATTCTGTATAATATCATACTCTAATTTAATTGTATCATCTTTTTTATTCATCTAAGTCATTACTCCCTTTTCAAATTCTATACCCTTTAATCCATTTTCATAAAGTTTACCACAAGAAGTATAAAGGGTATAGTCAGTCATTAAAATAGTAATATTATTTCTTTGACCCATTTTGATAATTTCATCACTTGGCCTTTTTCCTCTTACAAAAATTATTGCAAATAAATCTATCATTTCAGCCGTCCTAATTACTTGAGGATTTGTAAGGCCTGTAAGCAAAACTGAGCTGTTATCAACAAAAGCTAAAACATCACTCATTAAATCTGAACCAAAAGCTGAGCTAACTTTTCTATCTAGAAATTGTTCACCAGTTAATACTTGAGCATTTAGTATACCCTTGATATCATTCAAAGTCATCAAATCACCTCTACTCTTCCCTAAAATATAAATAATCAAAAAATATTTTGTTAAATTCTTCATAACTTTCTAGTATAGTTCCTTTTTCACCTTCATCTAATTTATCTATTATACTATTTCTCTTTTCTACTTGTTCCTCAATCCTCTTAATAAAAATTTGTAAATCATTACTGTAAATCTTATCTTCTATTTCATTTAAAATATTGTCTATTTTAACTGTATTACTCTCGATAAGTTCTTTAATTTTACCAATTTCTCCAGTATTTATACAATCATACCATAAACTTGTTTCATCATCATGAACGCTTTGTACAACTGACAGTAATTCTTTTATTTTCTTTATATTTTCCATGTCGTTTTCCATATATTTTATCTTTTTTTCTCCTAATTCCATTGTCTTAATATATGCATCAGAATAATCCTTTTTTATCTTAGTTAAAATCTTTTCTGCTTTATCTCTATTAAAAAATGAAGCCGCAAATACTTTAAATCCATTATTTCTAGTTATATCTTTAACAATATATGCACCATATCCTTTTCTATTTAAATTATCAACAAAGTTTTTAGCATTATCTATAGTACTAAAACTACCTACTTGTACATTATAGATATTTAGTCTATTCAGCTCTAAAGTCATAAACTTGTCCATATTTTCATTATTAGCTTCTTCCTCTATGTTTTCTTGCCTTTTTGTATCCTTTGACTGTATATTTTCCTCATTAACAATCTCCTTATTTTTCACAACACTAATTATATCACCATCAGCTAAATAAGGTAAAATGAAATATTTTACAACACCTATACCTAAAAGTATAGAAACAGCTGGAGCAAATACAAAAAAAGCTAAAAAATTCATAAGCTTATATTTCTTTTCCTCTAGCTTTCTTTTATTCCTAGTACGTCTCACTATGTTCCCCCCTTAGATACTGTCCCCCATTAAATAGAACTCCTATTAAAATTTTAACATATTTTTTGTTTATTTAAATGTCTAATTTTTTTGGGTTAAGTTTTCTACTTTTAAAACTATATCCCTAGCTGTCTTTAATCCTTCTCTATACCAATATTGACTTTCTTTTAATTGTTTCCCTTTCCTTTCTTTTTCGTTTAGCTTACCTATTGTATAGTTAAGTTCATCTAGGATTATCTTTATTTCTTTACTCAAAATATCACTCCCTTTAATAAATTATTCTATTTACTCTACTTTTAAAATATTACATTTTCTAGGTAAAGTAAATAGATTTGGTACTAAGATTTACTAAAATTAACATAGTTTTATTGAATAATACCAAAAAAATACTCCTTGGATACATTTATTTAACCAAGGAGTATTTTTCAAGATAAAGTTTTGAATTCCTAAGATTTATTCTTTCTTGATGAAATATCAACCCATACAGCTAATAATAAAACTAAGCCTCTTACAATCAATCTTTGTGTAGTTCCTACATCTAAAAGCAACATACCATTGTTAAGAGTAGCCATAACTAGTGCACCAATTATAGCACCGACTATAGTACCTTCTCCTCCTAAAGTACTAGTACCACCTATAATTGCAGCTGCGATAACATCTAATTCCATTCCCTGTCCTGCTGAGGCTGCTGCAGACCCAACTCTTGCTGTATATATTATACCTCCGATGGCTCCTAAAATTCCAGATGATATAAATATCCATAAAGTTCTTTTTCTAATATTTATACCGGATAGTTTTGCAGCTTCCCTATTTCCTCCTATAGCATAAACTTGTCTTCCAAAAGTAGTTTTTGTAGTTAAAAAAGTGTAAAGACTTCCAATTAACATTAGTAATAGTATTGAATAAGGTATTCCTAAGTAAAATGCCATAATTAAAAATACAGTAGTTATCAGTAATATTACTAAACTAATTTTTACAATAAATAATGACTTAGGTAGTATATCAAATCCATATCTAATTCTTTCTTTTCTTTTTCTAAACTCCATCCACAGATAGCCTATTATTACAATTATTAAGATTATAACTGTTGTATCATGAGGAATCATATCTCTCGGGGAATTTTTAAGAAATAATGTAGGTATATAATCTTGTCCAATTTTGTTAAAAGTATTATTTGTAGGTATTGTCTCTCCATTTGTAATACCAAGTAAAAGACCATTAAATATCATCATACCAGCTAAAGTAACAATGAAAGCTGGGACATCTCTGTATGCAACCCAATATCCTTGCCATATTCCTATTAAGGCTCCCACACCTAAAGTAATAATAATTGCTGGCACAACTCCTAGCCCAAATTTAGCTTGTAATATTGCAACTATAGCTCCTGTTAGTCCAACTACTGCTCCAATAGATAGGTCAATATGACCAGCAACAATAACTAATACTACCCCACATGCTAATATAGCAATATGTGCTGTCTGTAAAAATAATATTGACAAGTTTCTTGGAGTAAGAAAAACGTCGCTTAAAACTGAAAAAATCAACATAATACCAATTAAAGCAATAAACATTGTATATTGTCTAATATTGTTTCTAAGTGAAAATTTTATTATATCTATTGCTTTATTATTACCTTTAGCTTTGGATATCATTGAACATCCTCCTTTACTTTGACGCTAATTCTAAATCACCACTTCCAGTGGCAAAATACATTACTTTTTCTTGAGTAGCTTCTTTATAATCTAATTCTGCCGTTATTTTCCCTTCATGCATTACTAGAATTCTATCGCTCATCCCTAATACTTCAGGTAGCTCTGAAGAAATCATTATTATACAAACTCCCCTATCTGCTAGTTCATTCATAATATTATAAATCTCATATTTAGCACCTACATCAATACCTCTAGTTGGTTCATCTAGTATTAAAACCTTTGGCTCTGCCATAAGCCATTTAGCTATTACTACTTTTTGTTGGTTTCCTCCACTTAAATTTCTAGTCTTTTGCTCTATAGATGGTGTCTTGATTTTTAATGCATCTACATAATGATTAGAAATTTTTATCTCTTCATTCTCATTTATTCCCATTAATCCAGAAATCTTTTTTAGGCTAGCAAGTGTTATATTTTCTTTTACATCCATCATCAACACTAATCCAGATTTTTTACGGTCTTCTGAGAGATAACATAGACCTTTTTCTATAGCTTCTCTAGGTTCCTTTATTTTAACTTCCTCACCATCTATATAAACCTTGCCTGATTTCTTGATACCAAATGCTCCAAAAAGACTCATCATAAGTTCAGTTCTTCCGGAACCCATTAACCCTGCCACACCTAAGATTTCGCCTTTTCTAGCTTTAAAACTAACATTATCTATAATTTTTCTATCTGGTAGTTCAGGATTATACACTGTCCAATCCTTCACTTCCAACATTACATCCCCTGGTGTATGTTCCTCCTTTGGAAACAATTGATTAATTTGTCTTCCTACCATTCCTGTTATTATTTTATCTTGTGTGACTTTTTCATCATTAGTATAGGTTGCTATTGTTTTTCCATCCCTTAAGATAGTTATTGTATCAGCAATGGCTTTAACTTCTTTAAGCTTATGGGAAATGTAAATACAGCTTATTCCGTCTTCTTTTAACTTTCTTATTATTTTTAATAGATTTTCTGTATCATCTTCATTTAAAGCTGCTGTTGGTTCATCTAATATTAATATTTTTATATTTTTAGATAAAGCCTTTGCTATCTCTACTAATTGCTGTTTACCAATTCCTAGGTTAATAATTTTTGTAGCTGGGCTTTCTGTTAAACCAACCTCTTTTAACAGCTTTTTTGTCTCTGACATAGCCTTATTCCAATTTATTACCCCAAACTTTTGAAATTCATTTCCTAGATATATATTTTCACATATATTCATTTGCTTTACTAAAGTAAGTTCTTGATAAACTATACCTACACCGGCATTTTCACTATCCTTTGTATTACTAAATCTTTGTTCTTTCCCATTTATAAGTATTTTGCCTTCATAGGTTCCATATGGATAAACTCCACTTAAAATTTTCATTAATGTAGATTTTCCTGCACCGTTTTCCCCTACTAAAGCATGTATCTCACCTTTTCTTACTTTAAAATTAACATTATCTAATGCTCTTACTCCCGGGAATTCTTTTACTATGTTTTGCATTTCTAGTATATATTCACTCATACTTAGCTACCCACCTTTCTAAAAGAGAGAGGAATAACTTTAAAGCTATTCCTCTCTCTTTACACCTTTCTTTACTTTAAATCTTCTTCGGAAATATATCCACTATTAACTAATACTTCTTTTAGATTGTCCTTTGTAACTATTTTCGGTTCTAACAGCACAGAAGGTACATCTATTTTGCCATTGTCAACCTTTCCATTTGTTTCGATTTTTTCTCCTTTAGCAAGCTTAATAGCTATATCTATAGCTTCCTTACCAAGATCTCTAGTATCTTTAAATATAGTCATTGATTGAGTACCTTCTAGGATTCTCTTTGCAGCAGCTTTTTCAGCATCTTGTCCTGTAATAGGTACCTTTCCAGCTAAGCCTTGAGCAGCTAATGCTTGAATAGCAGCCCCTGCAGTACCATCATTTGGAGCTAAGATAGCATCAACTTCATTATTATTTGCCGATAAAGCTGCTTCAACTATTTTTAGTGCATTTTCAGGTACCCAGTTCTCTACTGCCTGTTCTGCAATAACATTTATCTTTCCTTCATCTATAAGTGGTTGTATATACTTCATAGCACCCTTTTTAAATAATTTAGCATTATTGTCTGTAGGAGCCCCTGATAAGATTATATAGTTACCTTCTGGCACCTTTTCTGTTATGAATTTTCCTTGCAATTCTCCAACCCTTACATTGTCAAATGATAAGTAAACATCCAGTTTATCAGTATTTGTTATTAAACGGTCATATGATATTACAGGAATTCCTTCTTTCTTAGCCTTTTCAACTAGTGTTGCAGCTGCAGCTGCGTCATGTGGAGCAAGTATCAAAACATCAATTCCTTGAGCTAATAAAGACTCAACTTGTGTAATTTGTTCTTCCATATCTGCATCTGCAACTTTAACTACTAATTCGATGCCCTTCTCAGCTGCTACTTTTTCCATTGTTTCTTTATCTCTTACCCATCTTTCTTCTCTTTGAGTTGGTAAAGATAGACCAACCTTTATTTTTTTGCTTCCCCCTGATGTTTGTTGACTACATCCTGTAAACAACGAAATAACCAACATAAAAACCATTAGTACTGTTAATACCTTCTTCATTTTCATAAAAAATCCCCCTTCATAAAAATTAGTGTTTCTTAAGACTCTGATACATCCGCTTGGCAAACGTTTGCCACTTGTCTTATGTAATCATTTCTGTTGTTTTCATTATATAATTTATCTTTCATTTTGGCCCTAAATAGTTTTGGTAATATTCTTTATTTTTTTACTTTTTGTAATATTCAGATAAATAAAAGTAGTATTTTTTTAAGGCAAAAAAAAACAGCTATTAGTTAGAACTAATAGCTAATTTTAACCTACAACTTTAACAAGTTAAATATATTTTGTAATATCTAGGATATCAATACCAAAAAAACTTATTAAGGTAAGTTTCTATATACATCATCCTTCATATGAAATCCATCTTTTATAACAGTATCATCAATATTATATTTGTCAACAGCAATTGGGTTAATAACATAATAAGGTATATGATATTTACCGTTATAAATAGTTTTTTCTATATCTATACTTTCTCCTCGTGCAAGACTTATTGCTACTTTAGCTGTTGCATGTGCTAACTTTTCGATCGGTTTATAGACAGTCATAAGTTGTGTTCCTTCTACGACTCTTTGACAAGCTGCTAAATCTGCATCTTGGCCTACAACTGGTATTTTTCCTGCTAATCTATGCTCTGATAAAGCTTCAATTATACCGTCAGCTAATCCATCATTTCCTGCTATTATTGCATCTATTTTTTTTCCTTTTTGTAAGAGCTTATCTACCACTTTAAATGCATATTCTTTCATCCAATTTGGAGCCCTTTCTTCACATATTATTTTAATATCTCCCTGTTGTATTTTAGGTCGTAATATTTCATCATATCCTTCCTTTATCATATTAGTGTTATTATCACTTTCAGGGCCATTTACTATAACGTAATTACCCTTTGGAGCTTTATTTAATACATACTGAGCCATTAGTTTTCCTACTTTAATATTGTCAAAGGATATATACATATCAATGTCAGAGTTAAGTACAAGTCTATCATATGAGATTACTTTCACACCTTTTCTTTTTGCAAGCTCTACTGCGTATGATGCTTTTATTAAATCATTTGGAACTATTATTAGCACATCAATATTTTGTTCTAGTAAATATTTCACCTGTTTAATCTGGTCATTATCATTATTATTGGCATTTTGAACTAAAATTTCAGCTCCTAATTCTCTAACTTTTGCCATTAAAATATCCCTATCCTTTAACCATCTTTCTTCTTTAAGGGTACCTAAGGAAAAACCTATCTTGATTTTATTATCTTCCTTATCCTCTGATGTATGGTTAGACTGGGCTATATGGTCATTTTGAAAAAGACTTTTAATGTTAATTACAACAAGTATAACAAAGATAGTAATCAGTAAAATAATTATCCCTTGTCTATAGTCTTTTTTGAAATTGCCCATCACATCACCTCTTACGATACGAAGTTAATACGATAATCTGTAGGTCTCATTCCTGTAGCCTTTTTGAATATTTTACTAAAATAATTTGGGTCACTATATCCTACCTTATATGATATTTCTTTAATGCTCATACTAGAACTTCTTAGCATTTCTTTAGATTTTTCTATTCTCAGTTCAGTTAAATAATCAACAAAATTTTTACCTATTGAATCTTTAAAGAACTTACTAAAATAGTGATAACTCATATTTATTTCTTTAGCTACATCATCTAAACTAATATTCTTATCATAATTGTTTTCTATATACTTTATGGCTTTTGATATAAGTCCATCCAATTCTTGCTTTCTTGACTGTTTAACGCTTTGAATAATATTTTTTAGATGGTTAATATAATTAATTTTTATATTTCTAATATCGTTATTTTTTAATATATTAATTACCAAAGTTTTGTCAGAAAAGTCTTTTTTTCTAATTTCAAAGGGAATAGACCTTTGTAAAACTATCAACAGTTCTAAAAGGCTTGATTTAATCTTATCTATATCTTCTTTATAATTAATTGTAATCCACAAAAATATTTCCTCAAAAACTTCAATAGCACCATTTATATCCCCTACCATAATATTTTGGATTAATCTTTTTTCATTTTTTAAAGGATATGATTCCTGTTTATTAATTGATAATACTATATCTTCAAAATGTATTATTGTATCTTTACTAGGAACTGATGTAGCCATATAGGCTTCATTATAAGATTTTAAAAAATTTTCTATAGAGTAGTTTCTACCTAAACCTATTTTGCAGTTTACATCAACATTCTTTCTAATTTTATCTATTATCTTTGTAGCAATTTCTATCGAATCATTCCTAATCTTATATGAATTTTTATCTGTATCACATGGTATATAAGCAACTATCCTGTCTAATAATGGCTGCCCTACAAGACAATTAGTTATACTTTTAAGTTCTAAACTAAATACATTGAAAAATTTTTGCTTTTTAAGACTGTTTTTTAAATTTTCTTCTTTTAATGAACTGCTAAAATCCTCTATAAGACCCATTATTACATAGCCATTTTTTAGCTTTGTATTAAAGATCTCTTCATAAAATTGTAAATCATTTATTATTCCACTATTAAAAAGCTGAGAATTAATAAATTGTCCTTCCAAAATAGGCAATATCTTATTAATTTTTTCTTTTAATATTAATTCTCTTTGAATTGCTTTCTTTTTCATAGATATAACTCTATTTAAATCATTAAGTACTTTAATTACTTTTTGCTTATTTAAAGGTTTTAAAAGGTATTCAAAAACATCTAAATTAACGGCCTCTTTAGCATATTCAAAATACTCATAAGCAGTAATTATTACAAATTTAGTATCCTTATCAACATCCCTTATTTGACGAATAGCATCAATACCATTAATTCCTGGCATTCTTATGTCCATAAATATAACATCAGGTTTTAAATCTAAAGCCATTTCTATAGCCTCTCTACCCGACTTTGCACATCCTACAACTTCTACAAAGTCTACATATTTGTCAATGATAAACTTTATTGACTCATTAACTATATATTCATCATCAGCTATTAGTAGCTTCAGCACTAGAAATCACATCCTTATAATAAGGTAGTTTCAATTTTACTTTTGTTCCAAATCCAACCTTACTTTCAATTTCAATAATTTCTTCATTTTCTGGAATATCATAAAATATCCTTAATCTATTTATTACATTTCGAATCCCTATACCTGTTACGTGTCTTCTTGAAGAGTATTTATCTTTTTCAGAATATATTATTGAATTAATCTTCTCTTTTTTCATGCCTATTCCATTGTCAATAACCTCTATTAATACGCTTTCTCCTTGATTTTTAACATTTAAATGTATTTCTCCATCCCTCTCTAGTCCCTCTAATCCATGTATGAAGGCATTTTCAACAATTGGTTGTATGACAATACAAGGAATTTTCATTTCAAGTACTTCCTCATCTATTTCTGTATAGAAGTTAATTTTGTCTCCAAATCTTGTCTTTAATATATACATGTATTTTTTAACGTAATAAATTTCATCTCTTAAGCTTACTGGCTCGTCTAACTTTCTCAAATTATATCTAAAGAGTTCCGCTACATTATGTATAAATTCGGAAGATTTATCTGCTCCTTCCATCATAGAAAGTTGTGAAGCTGCATTTAAAGTATTAAATAAGAAGTGAGGATTAATTTGTGACTGGAGTGATTTAAGCTCAGCATCCTTTAAAAGACTTTTCATTTTGAGATACTGCATTTCTTGTTCTTTTAGTTTTTTCTCAATCTCAGCTTGGCCTTTTATTTCATCAATATGACTTTTAACATTAACTACCATTTTATTAAATGCCTTAGTTAGTATATCTATTTCATCATTAGTCTTAATTTTTACTAATTCTATTTCATAATCTCCCTTTGAAATTTTTTCAGCTGAATGTGAAAGTTCTATTATGGGCTTTGTTAAACGATATGTGAGAAATATTGCTAAGAAAACGCTTACTATTACTGCAATTATAATAAAGAGCAGATTAAAATAGCTTACATAGTTTAAATTTTTAGTGATGGTCATATATTTTTCTGAACCCTTTTTAAGTTTATTGTTAAGCAAATTAGTAATGTATAATTTTATATATTTACTTATCTCATTAGCCCTTTTAAAATGTGCTATATATTCATTACTTATTCTACCTCTTTTTGCATTTACAGCATTGTCAGTTTCTCTTAGAAGTTCATCTATCATAAAGCTGATATCTTTTAACATTAATTTATCGATATCATAAACCGTTTCTCTAGATATATTCTTTGTTTTTTCTTGAAGTCTATTGTAAATAGTATAATAATTTAATAAAGAATCTGATGATTTTGTAGAAAGAAATCTTTCTACTTCTAACATTATTGAATTTACATCATTGTTTAAATTATTAAGGTAAATGTAATCTGTAATTATAGATTCTAGTTTTGTTAAAATTTGCTTTGCATTATAATAGGAAAAACCGCTTACTGATACAAACAATACAGCAATAACTAAATAGTATATTAATAATTTTTTTCTGATTCCAGTAAACTTAAAAATTTCTTTTCCCATTATTTCACCAACTATTCATCTTTATTAATTTCTTTTCTATTTTGTAGAGATTCCTCATAAAGGGTGTATGTAGTTAATACCTTAACTCCTGTATCGATAAAAGTAGATACATTGTTATTTTCTTCGATATCAATTAATGCTTTCAAACTTTCATATCCCATTTTATATGGATCACTCATGACTGTTCCATAAATTATACCTTTTCTTATGTATCTTAGAATACTTTCTGAATCTCCATATCCTACAAGTGTTATGTTTCCAACCTCATTCTGATTAACAATCTGTTGAGCTGTTCCCAACGTATCAACTGAACTAGTTGTATATATAGCATTAATATTTTGTTCATCATTTAAAATAGTTTCAGTAATTTCCTCAGCACTCAAAATTCCCATTTTAGAAGTATATATTTTTACTACTTTCATTTCAGCATAATTTTTTATAGCACTTAAAAATCCATTTATTTTAAGATTTTGGCTTACAGTATCTAATTCATAATCATTACTTACAATAATCGCTATATTTGCTTTTCCTTTAGTTGCTTTTATCATAAGTTTAGCAGCTTCTTTTCCAAGTAAAAAACTAGTAGTCCCAACAAATGCATTTCTATTACTTTTTTTATCATCATTCTCAATAGTTACTACTGGAATACCTCTGTTATAGGCTTCATTTATGAGAGAAGTGAAATCTAAACCATTTGAAACATGGGTTATAATACCATCAACATTAGAAATGACTGCCATGTCAAGGTATTTCAATTCTTCCTGTGGATTATTAAATTTAGGTGCATTAAATTCAACTACTACATTATAGTCCTTAGCTGCATCTTCTACACCTAATCTAACTTCCCGCCAAAATGGATCAACTGAATTTGGAGCAACTACATAGAAGTGATACCTAGGTTTTAATTTAGAGGAAATCTTTTGCTGATTATTGTTGTAATATAAAAATATAAGATTAATAATAATTAAAATAGTAAGTATTAATATTATCATATTTCTTTTTATTAAACTAACTAAGAATTTTAAACTTTGCATTTATACAATTATTCCTCCTAGAAAAATTCCCCAGTATTTAACTATTTATTATATTCTATATCAGTTAATAATTTCCTTTTTAAAATTCTTATTTAATCTAGAATGACCTTTTCTTTGATTTATCCCTTATAATATTTATTTGTATAGTAATTGACAATGTGTTAAAATAATTTATGATGGATAGTATCACTTTGTGTGAACTATACCACAATTTAATCATTTACTTAAAATTAAATATTAATTAATGGTTCTGCTCTGAGCCTTTGCTATGGACGGAGACAGAAAAGATAAGGAGAAATTCTAATTTGATAACCGCGTCCTTTCTATGTCCATTTGCATATGGGCTTAGAAAGGACTTTTTTATTGAGGGGTTGATCTATGTGCATATAGGGTTTATTGGAGCTGGAAAGGTGGGTACTGCCTTTGGTATATATCTTTCAAAAAAATGTTTTAAAGTAACGGGTTATTACAGTAAAACTTTTGAATCTGCTATAAAGGCTTCTAAACTAACTAAAAGTACTCCTTATAAAAAACTTAGTAATTTATGCTGTAATTGTGACATTATCTTTATTACTACTAATGATGATGAAATTGAAAAAGTATGTGAAAGGTTAGTGCAAGAAAATATATTAACAAAAGGCCAGATTATAATTCATATGAGTGGGGCTTCATCATCAAAAACTCTAAATAAGGCAAAAACTAAAGGCTGTTTTATATATTCTTTGCATCCTCTACAATCTTTTGCTGATATAGATAAGGCTGTAACTGATTTAGAGAATACTTTTTTTACAGTTGAAGGTGATAAAGAAAGAATTGATGTTATTGAAAATATTCTAAAAAAATTAGGTAATGAATACTTTGTTTTAAGCTCAGAGCAGAAAAGTATTTATCATGCTACAGCCTGTGTTGTATCAAATTACTTAGTAACCCTTATAGACTATGGCTTAACATTATTCGATACTATTGGAATGGAAAAAGATAAAGGATTTAGAGCCCTTTATCCCCTTATAGAAGGAACTATTAAAAATATTTATAATTTAGGCCCGGAAAAAGCCCTTACTGGACCAATAGCTAGGGGTGATGTCGATACTATAAAAAAACATATTGAATCTTTAAGTTTATATGCTCCTGATAAGGTAGATTTTTATAAAATCCTTGGAAAAAAGACACTTGAGCTTGCAGAAAAAAATAAGCTTAAGGACAAAAATAAGATTAAAGAGCTTAAAGAAATTTTTTAAAGAGGTGTTGTAAATGAATAATAAAAAATTTACTGTAAATTCTTTTCTTGAAAATAAAAAAAATAACGAAAAAATATCTATGTTAACAGCCTATGATTATTCAACAGCCAAACTTCTTGATAATGCTGGAGTAGACAGTCTACTTGTAGGTGATTCTTTAGGGATGGTTGTTCTTGGATATGAAGATACTCTAGAGGTAACAGTCGATGATATCATCCACCATTGTAAGGCAGTTTCTAGAGGTGCTAAAAGGGCTATGGTTATTGGAGATATGCCTTTTTTATCATACCATATAAATGTTGAAGAAACCGTTAGAAATGCTGGCCGAATTATCCAAGAGGGAAGGGCCCAAGCTGTAAAACTTGAGGGTGGAAAAGAGATTTTAGATAAAGTAAAAGCTATTGTCAAAGCTCAAATTCCTGTTATAGGTCACCTTGGTCTTACACCACAGTCTGTTAATGTTTTTGGAGGATTTAAGGTACAAGGCAAAACTTTAGAAAGTGCTAAAAGGATTATTGAAGATGCTTTACTATTACAAGAAGCTGGAGTATTTGCTATAGTTCTAGAATGTGTTCCAGAAAAGCTTGCTAAGATTATTACTGAAAAACTTGATATACCCACTATTGGAATAGGTGCAGGTAAATATTGTGATGGCCAAGTCCTTGTTACACAAGATATGTTAGGAATGTTTACAGGCTTTACACCAAAGTTTGTAAAAAAATATGCTAATTTAAACAAACATATAGAAAACGCTACCAAGGAATATATTAGTGAAATAAAAAAAGGTGTTTTCCCTTCTGATGAACATGTATTTAGCATTGATGAAAGTATAATCGAAAAGCTATATTAAAGTAGTTTTATTGTTATACTGTAAGGAGGCTTTAATAATGCAGATTGTAAAAACTATAAAAGAAATTAGAAATGAAATAAAAAGAGCAAAATCAAGTGGTAAAAGTATAGGTTATGTACCAACTATGGGGTTTTTGCATGATGGTCACATTTCCTTAATAAAAAGGGCACATAAAGAGAATGATTTTGTTGTAGTTAGCATTTTTGTTAATCCCACTCAATTTGGACCTAGTGAAGATTATGAAAGCTATCCCCGTGACCTAAATAGAGATGCTAATTTAGCTGAAAAGGCAGGAGCTGACATAATATTTGCACCTTCAGTTAAAGAAATGTATCCTGATGGATTTAGCACATATGTTAAAGTTTATGGTAATATCTCTAAAAAGCTTTGTGGTCAGTCTAGAGAAGGGCATTTTAAAGGTGTTACTACTGTTGTTAGTAAATTGTTTAATATAGTAACTCCTGATAGGGCTTACTTTGGACAAAAAGATGCCCAACAACTTGCAATAATAAAAAAGATGGTAAAAGAATTAAATTATGATATAGAAATAGTTCCATGTTCTATAGTAAGAGAAAAAAATGGACTTGCAATGAGTTCACGAAATACTTACCTAAATACAGAAGAAAGAAAAGCTGCTTTAATCCTTTCAAAATCACTTTTTAAAGCTAAAGAAATGATAGAAAATGGAGAAAACAATCCAGAAAAAGTTAGAAATTTTATAATAGAAAATATAAAAACAGAAAAACTTACTGAAATTGACTATGTTGAAATAGTAAATGCTGATACTTTAGATAATATAGACAAAATTAAAGGCAAAGTATTAATTGCTTTAGCTGTTAAAATCGGACAAGCAAGGTTAATAGACAATATTCAAATGGAGGTATAATTATGCTATTAAATATGTTTAAATCAAAACTTCATAGAGCTACAGTAACTGAGGCCAATTTAAACTATGTAGGCAGTATTACTATAGATAAAACACTTATGGATGCTGCAGGTATCCTACCAGGAGAAAAAGTCCAAGTAGTAAATAACAATAATGGAGCACGACTTGAAACATATGTTATAGAGGGACCAGCTGACAGTGGAGTTATATGTCTTAATGGAGCAGCTGCAAGACTAGTTCAACCAGGTGATAAGGTAATAATAATTGCTTACTGTTATGTTACTGAAGAAGAAGCAAAGAAACTTAAACCTAAAGTGTTATTTCTAGATGATAATAATAAGATAGTAGATAAAGCAGATGTAGAAATACATGGACAACAAAAATAGCTTATTATATTTTAGAAGAGGATAGTTCCAAAATTAGAAACTATCCTCTTTCATATTTTTTGACAATGATTCATTTTTTTAATAATAAAAAACTACCAGAACTAATCTGGTAGTTCAAATATGGTGCCGTGGGCGGGACTCGAACCCGCACGCTCATTTGAGCATAGCCCCCTCAAGACTACGTGTCTGCCAGTTCCACCACCACGGCATTTAGTTTCGCCATAATAGTATAACGGCTTTTTTTTTAAATGTCAAGTAGTTTTATTCTTCTTTTTCCTGATTTGCATTTTGGTATTTTTCTGGAATAAACCATTTTTCTATATTGTTATAAATATTGTAACTTGTAGGATTATCTATTCCTTCTACTTTATCAGCTACTAAAATAGCTTTATTTCTAAAAAGTAAACTTACATAAGGAAGTTCATCTATAATAAGCTTCTGTAATTTATTATATGCTTCTTTCTTTTCCTTTCTAGATGCTGCCCTAAATGCCTTTTCTAGTAATCTATCCATTTCATCATTTGAATATCTTATAAAATTTGTTCCCTTTTCAATCTGTGAAGAATGAAAAGCAAATGTTAAGTCAGGTATCTGGGATAACTCCCATCCTAGTAATACTATATCAAAATCCCCTGCTATTATTTTTCCTTTTATTTCTTCCCACTGTTTGTCAGCTTGATCATTTGTTATACTTTCAGGTTTCTTAATTTCATAATCAGGTATTACTTTTATTCCTATATCTGATAGATTTTCTATAATAATATCTGCTGTTTCCTTTCTTAGAATATTGTATGAATTGGTAAGGAGCTTAAATTCTAGTTTTTGACCATTTTCATTCTCACGAACTCCATCATTATCTGTATCTTTCCAGCCTGCATTCTCTAATATTTCTTTTGCTTTATCTTTATTATATTTATAAGTATCTACTTTAGAAGCTAACCAAGAGTCAGCTAAAATAGGAACATCTGTAGTCTTTCCATGTCCTAAGTATACCTTTTTTATAATTCTCTTTTTATCTATACCATAAGCTATTGCCTTTCTTATATCTTTACCCTGTTCTCCTTTAAATATTTCCTTATCAAAGTTAAATCCTAAAAATTCATAATTTGTTGATGTAAACTCATATATTTTTCCCTTTCTATCTTGAACATATTTTTCCCAATCTATTCCTTTAGCTAATGATAAATCAACTAGGCCAGATTTAAAAGCAGCAATAGTTGCATTATCATCCTTAAATATCTTACCAGTAATATTGGAAACATATGGTTTACCTTTCCACCAATTTTCATTAGATTCTAACTTTATCCATTTTAACTTATTGTATTCTACAAATTTGTAAGGTCCTGTTCCTATTGGAGTAAAGTTTTCTTTTTGTAAGGCATTTTTATATGAGTTTTTATTTATCTTTCCATCTTGTAAAAATTGATGTCTAGGTAAAATAGGAAATGTTAAAGTTTCTAATGCATTTGAATAGCTTCTGTCAAAGTGAATTTCAATATTATAATCATCTATAATTTTAGTAAATAATATATGTTCTATATCAACTATTTCTAAAGAATTATATACATTTAATAACATTTTTCTGTATGCAGAGTCTATAGCCCCATACTTTAATAGGTCTATAGTAAATTTAACATCTTCTGCGGTAAACTTTTCACCATCATGCCATGTAACATTATCCTTAAGCTTAATATTGATTACTAATCCATTGTCAGTAATCTTATAGTTATCTGCTAAAACCTTCTTTACATTAAATTTTTCATCAATATCAAATAATCCTTCATAAATTAGTTTGTTAAAGTAATAAATACTTTTTTTCCTATTAAGTAAAGGGTTTAAAGTTTCAACATTTGATATTGGTAAAATTAATTCTCCACCATATACTGGCTTTACTTCAGTATCTATATTGTCTTCAGTCTCATTACCATTTTCATCTTTTCCGTCATTCTTAACCTCACAACCTACAAAAGAAAATATTAAAGATATTATCAAAATAATAACCGCTATTCTCCTAAAAACCACTTTAATTCCTCCTTATCTTACTGCTACTTTATTAACTACTTATCTGCAGTGTTAAAGTTTATTCTTCAGGATAAAAATGTTTGTAATCATAAAGTTTTTTGTATATTTTATAGCTATTAAGGACCTTATCTACATATTGTTCTGTTTCTTTAAATGGTATATAATCTAAATTTATTCCATCACTACTATATTTCTTATTTGATAGCCACTTTGTGACATTACCGCTACCTCCATTATAAGCTGCAACAACTACACTAATATTATTATCAAATTGATCCATCAATTTACTTAAATACCAACAACCTATTTTTATATTTATCTCTGGATTATATAATATATCTTCATTATAGTTTTTTATTCCTAACTCTTTAGCAGCCCACTTTCCAGTAATTGGTGATATCTGCATAAGTCCTTTAGCACCTTTATAGGATTTTGCTTCTTTATAGTATTTACTTTCAACCCTTATTATTGCTGCGACTAAAAAAGGGTCTATTCCATATTCTTTAGAATATTTACCTATATATTCCTCATAATTTAAGGGATATAAAAATTTAAAAATCCATTTTATATTATATATAGCTAATAATATTATTAACGCTATTAACAAAAACAAAAGTACTCTTTTATATCTAAAGGAAATAATTGTCAAATATACCCCTCCAAAAAATTATGTTAATTCATTTAATAAACTATTTATTTTGTGTTTAAGTTGGTCTATATTTCCTGAGTTATCAATTATAACATCTGCATACTTTTTCTTCTTATTTAACGGCATTTGGGCTTTCATTCTTTGATATGCCTCTTCCTTACTAGTATTATCTCTGTTCATTAATCTCTTTAGCTGAAGTTTTTCGTCTACATAAACCAACCATATTTCATCAAAGATTAATCCATAATCATTTAGTTTTTCCCTTTCTTCTATTAAAAGTGGTATATCTAAAAATATAACATTACTCCTTTTAGAATACTCTACAATTTTATCTTTAATCTCTTGAACTACTCGTGGGTGAACAATCTTGTTTAGCTTTTTTCTAAATTCTTCATTTTTAAAGATTATATCACCCAACTTTTTTCTATTTATCGTTAGATCCCTATTTAATATATCTTCTCCAAACTCATTAACTATATCAGAATACGCAGGCTTACCTACATTAACTACCTCTCTTGAAATTATGTCAGCATCTATTACAGGATAACCTTTATCCTTTAAAATGCCTGTGACAGTGCTTTTGCCACTGGCTATCCCTCCCGTGATCCCAATTATTTTAGCTTTTATGTTATTTTGTTTCATACCAGCTATCACCTGTTTTCATATCTACTTTTAATGGTACATTCAATTTAATAGCATTCTCCATTAAATCTTTTAAAAGCTTTTTAACTTCATCTACTTCATCCTTATGGGCTTCTATTATGAGTTCGTCATGAACTTGAAGTATAAGTCGAGATTTCATTTTCCTCTTTTTTAATTCTCTATACACATTTACCATAGCAACCTTTATTATATCTGCTGCACTCCCTTGTATAGGGGTATTCATTGCCATTCTTTCTCCAAAGGATCTAACATTATAGTTTCTTGATTTAAGTTCTGGTAAATATCTTCTTCTGTTTAAAAGTGTCTTTACATAACCATTCTCTTTACCTTCTTTTATTAGATTATCCATAAACTCTTTAACTTTTCCATATTTCTCAAAGTAACTATCTATATATTTTTTGGCTTCTTTCCTGGAAATATTTAAGTTTCTTGAAAGACCAAAGTCACTTATTCCATATATAATTCCAAAGTTTACTGCCTTTGCCCTTCCCCTCATGCTTGGAGTAACTTCATCTAATGGTACATCAAATACCTCTGATGCAGTTTTTTTATGAATATCTTCATTTGCAGTAAAAGCTCCTTTAAGCTTTTCATCATCAGACAAATGGGCAAGTACCCTTAATTCTATCTGTGAATAATCAGCATCAACTAATACATATTCACTATCTTCTGCAACAAAAACCTTTCTTATTTTTCTACCTTCCTCAGTTTTTACTGGTATATTCTGTAGATTAGGTTCAGTACTACTAATTCTCCCTGTTGTAGTAATTGTTTGGTTGAAACTTGAATGTATCCTATTAGTGCTTTTATCTATTAATTTCATTAGACCATCCACATAGGTTGTTTTCAACTTAACTATTTGCCTATATTCTAATATATTTTCTATAATAGGATGTTTTCCCTTTAACTTTTCTAAAACTTCTGCACTTGTTGAATAACCAGTCTTAGTTTTTTTAATAGGCGGGAGATTTAGCTTATCAAATAGAATGTTACTTAATTGCTTCGTTGAATTAATATTAAATTCTTCTCCTGCTAATTCATGTATAGTTTTCGTTAAAGAATCAATTTTATCCTGAAATTCATTTTCTAATTCCTTTAACTTATCTTTATCAACTTTAAATCCTTTAAATTCCATATCTGCTAAAACTTCAATTAAAGGTAATTCTACGTCATAGAAAAGTTCTGCCATCCCTTGACTTTCTATTAGGCCTGCTATTTCCTTTTCTAATTTGAATATAACATTTGTTTGGCTACAGAAAAATTTGGCCCTTTCTTCGACTGAAAGGTCACTAAATTTTCTTTTCTTTTTCCCCTTCCCAAGTATATCTTCTTCATCCTTTAAACTTATTTTAAGGTATTCATCTGCTAAACTTTTAATACTATAATTTTTCTGTGATGGATTTACAAGATATTGACCAATAATAGTATCAAAGTGTATATTTTTTAACTGAATACCATTTCTCATTAGGACTAATATATCTTCCTTAAGATTATGACCTAATTTTTCTATATTTTCATCTTCAAATAAATCTTTAAACTCTTTAATAATGCTTTCGGCTTTATCCCTAAAATCAATATAATAAGAAGGCCCATTATCCCCTTTAATAGTTAGACCAATTATATCATCTTTTAAAGGATTACTACCATTAATACAAAATTTGAAACAAAAGCTTTTAAAATTCTTAAAATCTGAAGTTAGATTCTTTACTTTACTAACATCATCAATAATTTTAAAATTATCCCGAATATCTTTTTTTAGTTCCTTATCTTCTATTTCAGAAGTATCAAAACCTGCCTTTTTTATTAAACTCTTGAACTCAAGTTTTCTATAAAGCTCTAATAACTCTTTACTGTTTGGTTCTTCTTTTCTTAATATTTCAAAATCAACTTCAATTGGTATATTATTAACTATAGTAACTAATTTTTTGCTCATTAAAGCCTGTTGTTTATTTTCTTGTAATCTCTCTTTAAGCTTCTTTCCAGATATCTTATCTATATTTTCATAAATATTTTCAATTGAATCAAATTGTTTTAAAAGTTTAATACCAGTCTTTTCTCCAACACCTGGAACACCTGGTATGTTATCTGATTTATCTCCCATAAGTCCCTTCAAATCAATGAACTGCTCAGGTGTAATGTCGTATTTGTCAATAAAGTTTTCCCTGTTATATATTTCTAAATTTGATATACCTTTTTTAGTTATTAGTACTCTAGTATTTTCAGTTACAAGTTGTAAGTAGTCTTTATCCCCAGTCACTACGATTACCTCTAATCCTTTTTCTTCTCCCATTTTCGCCAGTGTACCAACTATATCGTCTGCTTCAAATCCTTCCATTTCTAATCTATATATATTAAGCTTATCTAAAACTTCTTTAAGTATAGGAAATTGAGATTTTAATTCATCAGGGGTTTTGGCCCTTCCTGCTTTATATTGCTCAAATTCTTTATGTCTAAAGGTTGGTGCTTTTTTGTCAAAAGCAACACCTATATAATCTGGTTTATATTCATGTAGTACCTTGTAAAGCATTGTTAAAAAGCCATAAACGCCATTTGTATATATACCATCAGATGTTTTTAATGGTGGAAGCGCATGGAAAGCTCTATGTAATAAACTATTTCCATCAATCAACATTAATCTTTCTTTAGACAAACAAATCAACTCCTTAAACCTTATGTCATTATTATTTGAAAAATCCTTATTTTTAAGTATATAGTAAATAAAATAATTAGTAAATAGGTACAAAATCTTTGGTCTAGATATTTATCCTATGTTAAAGAATTCTTTAGTAAATATTTTAGACTATTTTACTCTTAAGTTGTAAACTATTTTTTAAACTTAAAAAGGGTTCTATTGTTTAGTTTTATATAACAATAGAACCCTCACCTAAATTTTATAAGTATTGCTTGTAGTAGGTTCATCCAAAACTTCTAATGTCTTCATTGAGTTTAAAGTTTTAATATTTATATATAACATTTACTGAAGCTCTGATTGTTAATTCTCCGCTAGATATAGGTGTTTCAAGTGCTGCTTCACTTTTTATTACGTCCATATAAACACGATTGTTTACAGAATATTCTATTCTTGAGTTTTCTGTAACCTTATATGGTTTATCAACTTCAACACCAAAGGTCTTTCCTATAGTTTTAGCCTTATTCTTGGCACTTTCCATTGCTAGTTCTAATGCTTGTAAATAGTATTTTTCTCTATATTTAGTATCAAAGTTTATATTTCTAATATAATTAGCCCCTAAGGATGAAACAGAATCTATTACCTCCCCTACTTTATCTAAATCTTCTATCATTACCTGAACTATATTTCTTACTTTATAGCCTGTTACAATTGTTTTTTTATTTATTTGATCATATTCTCGCAAAGTAATTATACTATATTCTATAGTTTTTATATTGTCTTCCTTTATACCATTATCTTTCAACTCATCTATTACCTTATCCATTTTTGCTCTATTATCTTCCTGGGCTTTTTTACTATCTTTATTTTGAGTTTCAACACCCATATTAATATAAGCAATATCAGGTTTAATTTTCACTATTCCTTCTCCATTTACGTTTATTGTATTAATATTTTCTTCCTCTTCTTTTGCATTAACGACTGTTGTTTTATCTAATTCTCCTAAGAGGTATCCTAACCCTAAAACTAAAGTTAAAACTAAAGAAATAAAAACTACTTTTTTACCTTTAAACATTAAATCACCCCTTCAAATATTTTTTTAATCCCCGATATATCACGTATAATATTGGTAGTCCTAATACAAATCCTATTACTATATAAGTATCATTAATTAGTTTTTGTTTTTCTAATTTATCAATTGAATCACTTTGTGCCTTTTGTTTTTCTTTCACCTCCTCTTGTACTTTAGGGCTCTTTTTAGTTTTTGTAGGCTCTTCTAAAGCTGTAATCTTCATGTCATTTGTTTCAGCTTCCTGTGCTATTTGTGTATTATCAGATTGTATTTTAATATTCTCCCTTGGTAGTGACTCTTGAACCATTTCATTTTGTTGGTTTTGAATTATAAAATTATCAGATATAATTCCAAATGAAACAATGAAAATTAAAATACATGCAGCTAAGGCTGAATATAATCTCCAATTAATTTTCTTTTTATTATCAGTCCTTCTAGACCTTTGATTTTTAAGTTTTCTCCTAAGTTCACTCTTATAATTTTTAGGTAGTTCAACCTGTTTAAAACTTCCTAAGCTTTCTACAATTAATTTCATGCTTTCATATTCTTTTTTACACTGCTGACAATGCTGTAGATGAGCTTCAAAGTCCTCTTTTTTTTCCATTGTTAGCTCATTATCTATATAAAGAGATAAATTCTCATTAAATTCTTTGCAATCCATATAAGCCCTCCTTTCTATATATTTAGACTTAATAATCATAATTTTGTTGCATTTCTTTAACAATTATCTTTTTAAGTATTTTTCTTCCCCTACTTATTCTTGATTTTACAGTACCAATTGAACAATCTAATATTTGTGCAATTTCCTTGTAGCTAAATCCCTGTATATCTCTTAAAATGATAACAGTTTTATAAATTGTATCTAGTTTATCTATTGAATCGTAGATTATCTCTTTAGTCTCTTTTCTATCTATAATAACTTCTGGAGTATATGTATTATCTTCTATTTCCCTTTTAATCTCTCCAGTTTCTGTTGTTATTGGATTATCTATAGAAAAAACCTTCTTCTTCTTTTTATTTAAAAAGTCAATACACGTATTTACTACTATTCTATATAACCATGTTGAAAAAGCAGATTTCCTATTAAATTTACTAATAGACTTATATACTTTTATTAATGCCTCTTGGGATATGTCCATTGCATCTTCATGGTTTTTTAACATTTTTAATGCAATATTGTATGCTGTTTTCTCGTATTTTTCAATTAGCTTTTCAAAGGCATCAATATTTCCCTTTATACTTTCTGCAATTAATCTATCTTCATTATCCATAATATTTTCACCCCTTTACAAACCCCTACTAAAAATTAGACGAAAAAATTAGTAAAAGGTTTCATAAATAAAAAAGCTTCCAAAAAAAGCTGGAAGCTTTTTTAATTTATATTCAATTTTTTATTTAAATTCCCTTTTTTCAATGTATAGTTTTAAATTATAAGGGTCCTTTTCAATTCGTAGGTATTTTTTTATATCACTTAATTTAACATATAGTTCACCATCAATATCTTTCATAGCTATTCTTTTAAAATCAAATATTATTACTGGTTTTAATATTGTCTTCTTCGTAATTTTATCCTTAAAGAAAATTCTATATGGGATATATATTTCATTATCTATTAGTTTTCCCTTATATATTGTGTTTTTAAATATAATTTCAGGATCTTTATATAGTTTTACGTGTTTATTAAGTGTAAATATGTCTGATTTTATACCAAATTCCTTTTCTAAAAGTTTAATACTTATATAAGGTTCATTATTATATATTATATATTTTATCTCCTTTCCATTATTTTTTACAAGTTTCAATTTATTATTTTCAATTCTAATATTAATATCTAAAAACTTGCAGATTGCAGATAACGAAATTTTAGGATCAGTCCTTAAATCTCTAATTTTTCCTTTTAAAAGCCTATTATTAAGTAAAATATATTCAGTAGAATAATTGATCTTATTTATTTCATAATCAATATTAATTTTTCCACCTAAGAATTTTTTTAAATCATCTATTAATATATATTTTTTACCTTCATTTTCTACTTGTAATATTGAATTACCCATAAAAAAGCCTTCTACTCCACTTTCTAAGCTAGGAATTTTTATATTAAAAAATTTGCTTATTTTATCTTTATTTATATAAAACTTATTGTCCCTAACTATTATGTCTTTAGTTATGTATTTTCCATTTATAAAGAACGTCCATTTATCCGAAAAAACTGTAACTTTCTCATTAACTAATTTTTTTAATTTATTTATCTTTTCTTTAGTTAGCTTATTGTTTAATTCTATTTTATCTAACATTTCATCAATCTTTTTATTCATATTCTTCACTTTGTTATAATAATCTGGATATACAACTAAGATTGGATCTTTCCCCTCAATATCATTTAAAATATGAAATAGTTCATATTTTACGGTAACAGGAGTATTTAAACTTACTAAATTGTATATTTCTTTTACATCCCTTTCATACATACGAACGCATCCTGCTGAAGCAAAAGTTCCTATTGAGGAAGGATTGCTATTTCCATGTATCCCATAATGTGGTTTAAAACCTATCCACCTATTACCTAATGGATTCCTTTCACTACCCCCTGGTATATTTGCCTTTTTATAGTATGGATTTACCACTTTGTTAATAACACTAAAGTTCCCAACAGGTGTCTGACTGTTTGATTTCCCAACAGCAACTGGGTAATTTTTAACTATTTTATTGTTACTGTAAAGGGTTAATTTTCTTTCAGGTATATTAATTTCTATTTTTTTAGCTATTGTTAAGTCACTACCAAAAACAACCGAACTATTAATAATTAAAGCTAGAATAATTACAACCATTAGCTTTTTTAAAGGCATAATACAGTCCTCCCCAAATTTAAGTCTAAACCTTACTTTTAATTCATATTTTGAGGAGAAGTAATTTATTCTTAAAAAATAAAAAAGTAACTAAAATAGGATAAAAAAATAAAAGCTACCAAATGGCAGCTTTATGCTATTTCTTTTTCTTCAACTAAAATATTATTTTTTAAACTATAAGGGTGAAAAAATGTTTGGAGCTTTTTCTTTTCATAACAGAATATCACTGTTGCATGGTGCATAAAATTATTTTTAATATAATATCTTAAGTCAATTGCCTTCAAAATAATTCTTTCTCCTTGTTCTATAACATTTATATGTCTTATGGGACTGAATTCAGAAAAATATCTTCCTAACTCTGTTTGATAAAATTTTTCTATAAAGCTATGTTTTTCTTTTTTAAGTTCTTTTCTGATATTTACTTTTTTGCTTATGGAATTAACTTCTCCAACAATATTATGATTTTCAGTTTCTATAATAAAGTCCCATTTAAATGGATTAAAAAGTGAAGGCAATATATTTATTCTATTAATTATATATTTATCTTGATAATTTTCTTTTAATATTTTTTCTGCTCTTGACCTTAAATAATACCTTTTTACAATGTAAAGAGAAAACACTGTTAATGCCACTACTCCTTTTATATACCTGTCTACATTAATAAAAACAAGACTTAAACTTAAAATAGGTATAAAGGGGTCTACTAGCATAAGTAGACTAAAAGCAATTTTTTTCTTACTAAATGGTAATAAGAACCGGGCTCCATAAGAATTTAGCATATCGAAAACCGTATGTGATAAGCTTCCTAAAAATGTCCAAATAAATATTGAAAAAAAGGTATAATCTTTAAACATCATACTCAATCCCAATGAAATAACTGCTGAAATAACTCCTAAACCTACTATTGAATGAGAAATTCCTCTATGATGTTTTAGGTATGCATAATCTCCCCAATATTTTACAATAATATCTATATCAGGTGACATTGCACCAATAACTGAACCTAAAACAATAGGATTTGAGAAACTTATATCTTGTCCACTTAATGCAGAAATTCCCAGCCCAATAATTCCATGAGTTACTGGGTCCATTATACCACCACCGATTCAAATTGTTAAAATACCTCGATTTTAATTATAACATAAAGTAAAGCAAGATTATCCTAGGATATTTTAGTATAAATGTTAACTAAAGGTTATTTTTCGATATTTTTAGTAACTAAAAGTGTTTGATTTTTATAGGGCTATATGATATTATATAATTCGGACTCAATAATGTGAATATGCCGAAGTGGTGGAATTGGCAGACGCGCCGGACTCAAAATCCGGTGGGGCTTACACCCCGTGTGGGTTCGAATCCCACCTTCGGCACCAGTAAAACCCCTAGGTTTTTAACCTAGGGGTTTTATTTTTTATTTCCATATTTATTCCCTTTCTTCATTAATAGACTATCACATTAATATTAAAAAAGCATAAAATATATTAGTACTTTGAAAAGGGGGAATTTTTATGGATAGTGAATATTATCCAGAAGAATATTATTCAGATTATAACTATCAAAACCAACCTGAATATTATAGAGATGATAGATATTATCGTAATCAACCAGATTATTATATGAATCCATATTACTACATGAATCCTTATATGCCGTATAACCCATATCAACAATATAATCCTTATTTTATGTTTCCAAATTATTTCAATCCAATTAACCCATATATGTATGGTGGCGACCAATATAACCCTAATCCCTACAATCCTAGCCCTGGACACAGATATAGATATAGAACACCAGGATATGGCTCATATTGCCCTTATAGATAACCTTAATAGATGGGAAGAAATTTCTTCCCATCTTAATTCTATAACACATAGGAAATTATAAACAAATCAAAATTGTGGATAAAATATAATTTCCGTTATATGTTTCAAAAAAGTCAACCTTGAGAATGTTCTATTTTAATAGAAGACTTTTTTATATATTTACTTAAGATTTTAAATTTTTAAAAGGGTGAGAAAATGTTTATTACAGACAGTTTCTTTGATGATGAGGACTTTATTTTAATAATCATCTTAATAGTTTTATTTGAAGTTTTTGGTGGCGGGTTTGAAAGTTTAAAGCAGTATGACGACAATTTTATACTACTTATAATTATTATAGTCTTGTTTGAGATTTTCGGCGGAGGAATAATAGATTCCTTTATATAAGTAAAAAAACTAGGGCAAATACCCTAGTTTAAAGTTCTTTTTTCTTTTCTCCCAGTTTAGTTTCACTAAATAACTATTCAGCAGCATTAACTGCTATTCTTACCCAAAATTGAATATTCTTTTCTTGCTCATTAGTTAGCTTAGATTTAATATAAGGGCATTATTTACAATTCCTTATTCTTATTTTTTGTTTCATTATGTTGTATTACATGTCTTGAATCCATAGCGGATAGAATTCTATCTTTTTTAAAGATCCTAATCTCTTTTTTATCAATATCAATTGCTTTTATAACTTTATTCTCTATCTTAAGTACCTGGATATTTCTTTTTACTATCTCAAACTTTTTCATATAAATGATTGATATTGGTTTATGCTCAATTAAAGAATATTTTAAAACATAATCAATCATTAAAATCACCACTTAAAACTTTTGGTATTATTATATCAGAACGTGTGTTTGGTGTAAAATGTTATTCTAATTTTTTAATCTTCAGTTTTAATATTTTTGTCATACCATTATTATTTTCATTTTCAAAATATATTAATATATTATTTTGTTCAATAAACTCCAATCCAGAAAAATCTCCAAAATCTTCTATCATCTTTTTATCATTATTTTCATCATATATTAACCTTACTCCTTCAATTTCACTAAATTGATCTGGATATAATTCTCCCTCTAAATATATAAAAGAATTGTTTCCTACTGCTTCAAGTTCTATAATATTATATTTACTTTCGAAAGATTTTATTTTACTATCCATTCCTTTACCAAAAATTTCAGCTTCTGAATTATCCAATTTTACAATCATTCTATCTTCTTTATTTATATCTGTTATGAAAGGTCCTCCACCACCAAGAAACCTTTCTCCAAGATCTATCATTTCTTGTGTTTCTAAATTGAGTATATGCTCGTACCATCCATCATCCCAGCCACTTACAATGTGAACCAATTTTCCTGGAGAAATCCATTGGGATTTTCTATATTTTTTTGGAAGTTCTTTATTATCCTTATATGAAAGTATTTTTATTTCCTTATTATCTTTAAAGGAATATATATATATTCCTTGTCCATTACCGGCTCCATCTCCTAGATTTTCCCCTAAATCTTTAAAAAAGAGTAGATGACTTTCATCAGGGTACCAAAGTGGATAATAATCATATTTTCCCTCAGTTAATTGCTGTTTAGAGTTGTCATTAAAATTATAAATCCATATACCATCATCTCTACTGTAGGCTATTTTATTAGATTTTGGTGAAAATGAAGCTGAGAACACCCTATCATCAATTTTTGATATTGTATTCTTTTCCATATAAACATTGTAAACATAGAGGTCTTGACCTAATCTATATAGTATTCTTTTTCCATCTTTAGACCAATCTAAAAGCCTTATGGATTTTTCTGATTCAGTAAGTATAGTCACTTTTCCAGTAACTAAAGAAGCTCTAACTAATAGATTTTTCATTTTTCCATTGTCATCTGAAGCACTAAAACAACTAAATGCAACAAAATTTCCATCTGGTGAAACCTTCATATCTTGATTATAGTAATTTAAAGGCTTATCTAATTTAGTAAAATCTATTTCACTTATTTCTATAGTTTCTCTTTCTTTATCAGATTGCTTTTCTTCATTTGGCTTTTCTTCATTTTCTTTTTCTTCTTGTAATTCACTATTTTGATTATCTGAATTTGTATTATTATTTTCTATAGTTTCATTATTACAAGCTACTGTGAATACAAGAATAAATATCATCATTATTAAAATTATTTTTTTCAATATATTCACCTCCTTATATTTTAGACTTCAAAATTAAAGTTTTGTTCCGCAAAATCGTAATATATGAACAATTTAAATCATACCTTTTTAAAAAAGTATATTATTTAGGTGATTAATGTGACAGATTTTATATCAAATCTTTTATATGATTTTTTAATAGCCTTCGGAGTTACCTTCGGTGCAAGTATATTTGCTGGTTTAGGTGCTATTATAAACGATCACCCTCCACTAAAGACAATGTTAAATGTAGCAAGCTCTATTAAAATTTGGGCAGTTGCAGTGGCTTTAGGGGGAACTTTTACTTCTTTTCAGGTAATTGAAAAGGGCTTATTAAAGGGTGAGTTCAGATCAGTTATTAAGCAAATTATATACATTCTTATTGCACTAACCGGAGCAAATTTAGCATATAGTCTAATTAAAATGATTCAGAGGAGTAGTAAGTTATGGCTAGAATAAAGAAAAAATATTTGTCTTTTTTTTTAACATTAATTGTTGGTAATATATTTGGAATAATTATAGGAATATCAATCATGACTACTTTAGTTAGCTTTAGAATAGATAAATATCATGAAAAAATAAAATATCTAGAAAATGTAATTGAAGATAAAGATACAAAACTAAAAAAACTTGAAAAATCAATAAATAATAGAAGATTTATATTACAAAGTATTGAAATAATCCTTATATATGATGGTGACGATTTAGACAAAATAAGTCTTGAAAAAAATATTAAAGAAAAATATAAAAATTTATTAGGTAAAGAAGTACAAAAAATAGACATTGATATGGTAAAAGAAATTGTTGACCAAAGGATTATAAAGCTGGATGACAAAATATATAAACTTGAAGTAACAAAACTCGTATTAAGTAACGTATTAAAAATTTGGATTAAAGTGAGACTAATTGATTAGATTATTCGCCACCCTAATAGCTTCAAATCCATCTTTAGCATATCCATCAGCTCCAACTTCCTTCCAAGCATTTTTTTGAAAGTTAAATGCCCTTCCTCCCACAATAATTTTTAAATTTTTTGTCTCTTCATATGAGCGAATAGTATTAATAAGATCTTTTGCCAAATTAAAATTAAAATTCATTGTTACAGATATAGCAAGTAAATCTGGTTTTTTTGTTTTTATAAGATCTACAACACTTTTAGTAGGAATGTTATTGCCTAAAAATATAGTATTCCATCCATCTAATTCTAAAAAGTCTGTAATCATTCTTATGCCTAAAGTATGAAATTCACTATTTACTGATAATGTAACTGCTAATTTATCTTTTTTAGGAATTAAATATATATTAGAGCATAACTGGGACATAATAGTTTCTGTTGACTGGGAAAAATAATGTTCATCTGAAATAGATAATTTATTTTTCTCCCAAAGTTCACCTACCCTTTTTAAAGAAACTTCAAATACATATTTATATATATCTTTTATATCTATTCCATTTCTAATTGCTCCATTAACTAAATTGTAAGCCTCATCCCTTTTTCCACTTAATAATATATTAAAATACTTTAATTCTATTTCTTTTAAATATTCTTCCTTTTTTCCCTTGTAAACTTTAATCTCTTCTAAATCTTTTCTAAAATCATGAATATCTACTCTTCCAAGAAGATAGTCTAAAGAGACTTTAAAATAGTCAGCAAATTTATTTAATATATCCTGATTTGGAAACCTAGTACCTTGCTCATAATTAGCTATTGTTGTTTGAGCTAATCCAAGTTCTTTTGCTAAGTCTTTTTGTCTTAAATTATGAGTTTTCCTTAAATCTTTTAATCTCTCTCCAAAAGTCGCCATTAGACTCACCCCTATATATAATCTTATCACAATTTGTGTTATATTTTAAATTTTTCACCCTATTTTTCCAGCCAATTCTTGAATTATTTCATTTTGTGTATTATAATATTAATAAATTAGCCCTAATTTTTAGACATATTTCCATATATTTCACAGTTATTTTTAGTTAGGAGGATTTATTATGAAATTAACAAACTCAAGTATAAATAATCAAATTAAAGTTGCCCTTCTTGGTGCAATTTCATTTATTTTAATGTTCTTAAATATAAGTATTCCATTTTTTCCTCCTTTTTTAAAGTTAGACATTAGTGATTTGCCTGTAATTATTGGTCTGTTAACAATTGGTTTAAACAATGCTATTTGGATCAGTGTTATAAAAAATATACTCCATTTATTTGTATCTCAATCCCTTGGAATTGGGGAACTCATAAACTTTATAATAATTACTACATATATACTTATTTTTTATATATCTTACAAAAAGTTTGGAAAAATATTATCCTCATTAATCATCGCAACAATTGGTACTAGTTTTATTTCAATTCCTGTAAATTATTATATCATGTTTCCGTTATATAGATATATTTTAAATATTAAACCTGAATCTATTCTTAAACTAGCAGCTTCAAGTAACCCACTTATACATAATTTTATTTGGTATTTTGCAATAATAATTTTTCCATTTAACATTATAAAGTTTAGTATCTTATCTTTAACAAGTTTTTTTGTTTGTCCGCTTATTCAAAAGAAAATATATTTTATTAAAAATAAAAAGGGGGATTTTAAATGAAAAGAATATCATTATTTAAAGAAATCTTTGATAAAGTAGAAGGTGATGTTCAAAAAATAGAAGGTAAAGCTTCCGATAGTGTTCTCTCTAAAAATACAATAAAATACGAAACTAAAGTTCGAAATTTAGAACGTATGTGTTACATCATGGAAAGTATGATCTTAAAGAAAAAGAGGAATGGTATAGTTTACGCAGGCTTTCAGAAACTATCTAGAACTGAAGGAGTGTGGGATAGGTTTTTAAAAATGGCTATTAATGTAGATAAAATTTATGTATTTGGTGTGAATGATAAAAAACCTCAATCTCATCCTAATATTGAATTTATTAATTTACCACCAAACCATCCTTTAGTAAGGGAATGGTTTTTAGTTATTGATGTGAAGTTTATGAGGAATATGATGGTAGCATATGATAAAGACGGATTTGGAACAAAACCACTAGATACAGACCGTAATTTTATAGGAGCAAAAACAGTTAATTTAAAACATATTGATAAAGCAGTTAAGTTACTTAATGAAATTATACAGTAATTAACTTTACTTAAAGGGATAATTATTTAAATTATCCCTTTAATTTTTTTGTTTCTAAATTTCTAGGTTGTGTAGCATTACATTTTGGCTTTTTCAATTTCTCTGCTTTCCTTAAGTCCTAGGTCGTTATGAATAAATCTTGCATGTTCTCCCAGTATTTGTAGCCAAAATCTATGTTGAAATAACGCTACTTCCATGTAATTATTTGCCTTCAAAATACCCTCTTCTCAAAACATAAATCAATATATACTGATATTTTATGAAAATTTTTAATATCTGTTCACTTTATTTTAATAAAACTAAATCACTTTAATAGCTTTATTCATATATTATAGTAATAATTATGAATTCAAAAGGTGTGATTATAATGTTATATTATGTTAAATCTGGTGATACTTTAAGTAAGATTGCAAGACAATTTAATACTACTGTAAATTCAATATTAAATGCTAACACAATTTGTAATCCTAATTTAATTTTTCCAGGAGAACCATTAATAATCCCAAGGAATGATGTAATATATAGGGCTGGTGCTACTCCTTATTACATTGTACAACCAGGAGATTCTCTCTGGTGTCTTTATAGACTATATAATATACCAATAAACGTAATCGCAGAAGTCAATAATATACAAAATCCTAATATACTATATCCTGGAACTGAATTACTTATTGGAGATTATAGAGCTAATCCTGAAGAATTAAAAGAAACTTGGGAAAACACAGGTGGGGTTGAATGTGATCTATTGTCACCTCTTCAGATTCATGGTATTTATTATATAGGCTCCTTTAGTTGGGAAGCTTTAGGAACAACTGGTATACCATACCTCTTAGATCTGTTAAATCATCCTTGTGATATTGTACGATCTTATACTGCTTTAAGTCTAGGAAGAATAGGTTTAAATGAAAGTGTAACAGAAGCTCTAACTGAGCTTACAAATGACCCTAGCTCTTTTGTTGCAGATATAGCTAGATTAGCTATTAAAAGAATTAATCTAACTCAGGAGTATGGAAAAAGAATTCATGTCACAATTGAGGATAATAGATTATATAATCAGCCAAATTTAAATTCTCAATCCATAATTTTATCTGAAGGAAGTGAAATTATAGTACTAAAATGGAATATTCCGAGTCCGACTTATGAAGAAGGCCCAAGGGGAGATTTACAAGTTTATGATTACGTACAAGTTGTTAATACTGGACAGGTAGGCTTTTTGCCTAGAGTTGGTTTCAATGAAATAAGGATAATATAGTAATTTTTTATAACTATAAAGCTGTAGATATTTATCTACAGCTTTATAGAAAATTTTATTACTTAAGTTTAGCATTTTATTTGTTAATAATAACAAAATTGCTTAAATAGTAAAAATATAGTAATATATATAAAAGATATTTATTTATGGATAAATTAATATTAAATAATTATATTTTTTTACAGAAGGGAGGTACAAGCCCTTTTAGCAGGGGGAGTTATTATGGTAGATTTTTCTCAAGTAATTATGTTTGGCTTTTTAATTCTTTTTGCAGTATTAGTAGGGTTTATTATTCCTATATTAGTAAAGGCCTATAAGATTTTAAAATCAGTACATAATATGTTAGATAAAAATGAAGAAGATATTAATAAAATAGTAACACATTTTACAAATACTTCAAAGAACGTAGATACAATTGTTAAATCTTTTGAAGATAAGGTATCTGATATAGATAAAATAGCAGATGCTGTAAAGATAGTTTTAAATTTAGTACTACCTAGGTTAAAAAGAAAAACAAAAAAAGAAGAAGCCTAAAAAAATATCCAGTGGACTACCCACTGGATATTTTTTTAGCTAAAATCTATCTTCTAGCAATCTTGATTTTATTGTTTTAATACTATAACCTTCATGTTTCTCATTATATATAAATTTAGTAGTAATTAAAGCTAAACTGTAAGCCCCAATAACATCAAGTATATAGTGTTGTTTTATCATTAGTGTAGATAGGATTACCATAACTATAAATAATAAAGAACTGTATTTAACCCATTTCTTTACTCCCTTTATATGAATAATAGCTTTATGTGTTAGTAGACTCTGAAGAACATGTATACTTGGAAATACATTAACAGGGTTATCATTAGAGTACACCATTTCAATAAGTTTTGAAAAAATATCTGTCCCTAATATTTCTGGTCTTATAACATAGGTAGGATATGTTATATAAATTACCATACATATTAACTTACTTAATATAACTCCTTTTGTATGTAATATAAAAAGTTTTTTATAGTAAAAAGCTAAATAAAATATAACAAACCAAATATATAAATACCATAAAATATAAGGGATAACCATCCATTTAATAAAGGGAATATAATTGTCAATAAAAATTTTTACTGAATGTATCTGTAGGTTTAGCCTATTAATCCATACATACATTATATTTAGCAATATTAGACATAAAAAAGCAAAAAAGTATCTTTTATCAAAATAATTTTTTTTCATGTTTTGTCTATCCTCCTTGCTATATACCTTAACAATTTTAAGATATCTTTAAATATTTTTCAAATATATTTTTCGAAAAAATTCTATTTATATACTTCTTAAATTGACAAAATCTCCTGTTTAAAATATTATAAAAAAGACTTCTATTAAAAAATAAAAGATTCTCAAAGTTGACTTTTTTGAAATACATAACAGAAATTATATTTTATCCACAATTTTTATTTGTTTATAATTTCCTATGTGTTATAAAAAAAGAAATTTATGTTTTGAAAGTGGTGATATTGTGGACTTCAGACAACTAGAGACTTTTGTAGAGGTAGCAAAGGCAAAGAGCTTCTCTGAAGCTGGAAAAAAACTCTATTTAACTCAACCAACAGTAACAAATCATATACAAAATTTAGAAAAGGAATTGGGAACATTACTTCTAAATCGATGTGGTAAAAAAGTATCTTTAACAGAAGCAGGCACAATACTTTTTAAGTACGCCATAGATATAATTAATATGCGTGATATGGCTCAATTTGATTTAGGAATGTATAAAGGAAAAATAGAAGGACACTTAAAAATCAGTTCTAGTTCAATTCCAAAACATTACGTTCTTCCATATATTCTAAAAGAATTTACTAAAAAATATCCACATGTAACATTTTCTTTAACTAGTAGAGATTCTAAGGATGTTGTTGAAAGTATTTTAAATAATTACACGGATTTTGGAATAATTGGTGCAAAATATGAATCTAGGCAATTAGAGTATATTGACCTAATTGAAGATAATATTGTTATTGTAACACCTAATAATGACAATTATCCATGGGAAATAGGTAAAAAATTAGATAAAGATTTTTTATTAAATCAAAATATTATAATGAGAGAAAAAGGGTCTGGAACTAGGTTGTTAGTGGAAAAAGTGTTTAAGGAAAATAATATTGACCTTAACTCTCTTAATATAAAGGCTTGTATTGAAGATATAGAAACAATAAAAAAATTTGTTGAATTAGACCTTGGTATTAGTTTTATTTCTGAAAGAGCTGTGAAAAAAGAAGTTAACCAAGGTATCTTAAAAACTTTTAAAATAAAAAATTTAAATTTATCTAGAAAATTTTATTTTGTTTATCATAAGAATAGACAACTATCCCCTCTTGCTAAAGCTTTTAAGGAATTTGTTATTGAGTACATATAAATCACAGGAACCGTCCCTTTGATTTTGATTCTTTGTATACATAAATCACAGGAACCGCCCCTTTGATTTACAATAAGAAAAGGGCCAAATTGGCCCTTTTTTATGCTATATAGAATGCTCTATATCCCTTATATGTCATATATACATCTGCTTTACTTACCAATTCATATGGGGCATGCATACTTAGAACTGGAACTCCACAATCAACAACTTCCATACCATAATTTGCAAGTATGTAAGCTATTGTTCCACCGCCACCTTGATCAACTTTTCCTAATTCTCCTATTTGCCAAATCACATCATTTTCATCAAATATTCTTCTTATCTCACTTATATACTCTGCATTAGCATCGTTACTTCCTGCTTTTCCCTTAACTCCAGTATATTTAACAAGTGTTATTCCTTTATTTATAAAAGGTGAATTTTGTTTATCTGAAACACTTGGATAATTTGGATCAAAAGCTGCTGATACATCACCTGATAATACCTTTGAATTAGATAATGCCCTTTTTGTTTTAATTTCACTGTAAGATTCCTCAGTTAATTCAATTAGTTCTGATACAATATTTTCGAAAAACTTAGAGTGCATACCTGTATTTCCATAACTACCTACCTCTTCTTTATCAACAAATAGGGCTACTGCTGTTTTATTTGGAGTTTCTTCTATATCTAACATAGCCTTTAATGAGGTAAATGCACAAACCCTATCATCATGTCCATGGGCTGATATTAAACTTCTGTCCATTCCAACATCTCTTGCTTTACCTGCTGGTACTAATTCAAATTCTGCTGTAGTTAAGTCATCTTCAGTTATTCCATATTTATCATTAAGAAGTTTTAAAACATTTAGTTTTATTTTTTCTTTTATTTCTTCATCATCATATGGAATACTACCAATTATTGCATTTAAACCTTCTCCTGTAATTCCTTCAGTCATTTTCTTTGTCATTTGATCTTTAGCAAGATGTGGTAATAGGTCTGTTATGAATAATACTGGGTCTTTTTCATCCTCACCAATTACAACATTTACTTTTTCTCCGTTTTTCTTAATTATAACTCCATGTAAAGCTAGAGGTAAAGAAACCCATTGATATTTTTTTATTCCTCCATAATAATGAGTTTTTAATAATGCTATTTCACTATCTTCATAAAGTGGGAATGGCTTAAGGTCAATTCTTGGTGCATCTATATGAGAACCTACTATATGCATTCCCTTTTGTATACTTTCCTTTCCAATTACAAACATTGCTACTGCTTTATCTTTATTGTTAGCATATATTTTCATTCCTGGCTTAACATCTATTTTCTTTTCAACTATTTCATCAATTGATATGTATCCATTTTCTTTGGCAATTCTTATTATTTCAGCAGCTGATTCCCTTTCGGTTTTTCCCTTATCTAAGAATTCCTTATATTCTTCAGCTAATTGAAAAATCTTTTCTTTTTCATCCTTATCAACTTTTTCCCATATATTATGCCATTTACGCGTCAGTTTTTCTTGTAATTTTTTCCCTTCTAATTTTTCAGTCATAGTATCCCTCCTAAAATCATTTTTCAGGAAAATGTTTTACATATATATTATATCCCAATAATTCCATTTCTTTCTTTATATTTTCTTAATATTATTTTTATATGCATATATAGCTGCTTGAATTCTATCACTAACATTTATCTTTTTGAAAATATTAGAAACATGATTTTTAACTGTTTTTTCACTAATAAATAGTCTTTGAGCAATTTCTCTGTTATTTAATCCTTCAGCAATTAAAGTTAATACTTCATATTCTCTCTTTGTTAATAAATCTCTAGTAGATTCCTTTGCCCTATCTCTACTATTAAATTCCTTTACTAACAAAGAAGCTAGACTTGGTTCGATATAAGATTTTCCTGAATATACATCCTTAATTGCTTTTACTAAACTGTCTGAATCTGAATCTTTTAAAACATATCCATCAGCACCAATATTAACAGTTTCAAATAAATACTCTCTATCATCATGGATTGTTAACATAACAATTTTCGAATCTATTCCCATATCTTTAAGTCTTCTTAGTGTTTCTATCCCATTTAATTCAGGCATATTTATATCAAGTAGAACTAAATCTGGCTTTAATTCTAAAGTTTTTTCAATTGCTTCATTACCATTAGAAGCTTGTCCTATTACTTCTATATCTTTTTCAAGACTTAAAATTTGTTCTAAGCCCTCCCTTACTAGTGAATGATCATCAGCAATTAAAACAGTTATTTTCTTATCAGTCATTAATATCATCCTTCCTATAAAGAGGTATTTTTATAATTATTTTTGTTCCTTTGCCTAGAAAAGAATTTATCTTCAGTTCTCCATTCATAAGTTCTGCCCTTTCTTTCATACCTAAAATACCAAATTTTTCACCTGAATTGTTATGTTGTTCTAATTCTTTATCTACATTAAAACCTATTCCATTATCTTTGACAATTATAATAATTTCATCATTTGATTTTTCTATCTTTATTATAGCACTGTTGGCTTTTGAGTGCTTTTTTATATTATTAAGTGCTTCTTGGATAATCCTAAATATTCCAATCTCAACTATAGACTCTTGTTTTTCATATTTGCCATATAGAATAACATCGACATTAATTCCTGTTTCTTTAGTAAAATTATATGCATAACGCTCAATTGTGGGTATAAGTCCTAAGTCATCAAGGGACATTGGTCTTAAATCATATATAATCTTTCTTACATCTCTAAGACTATTCCTTACTATGTCCTTTAAATTTTTAAGCTCTATTTTTGCTTTTTCCTCATCTAAAGCTAAAAGCTTTTCACAAATTTCTGCTTTTAATACTACATTTGCCATAGATTGTGCAGGACCATCATGAATATCCCTTGCTACTCTTTGTCTTTCCTCTTCTTGTGCTTGTAGTATCTTTATACCTAGTAACTGTTTTTTCTGCATATCTTCAATAGTTACTAGAATATCTTCAAGATTACCACTCAAATAATCCATTGCTACTCCCACCTGTGTTACTAGCCTTTCTGCCCTCTCTACAACATCTTTTGCATTTTTTAATCTTATTTCTAATTCTCTCCTCTTTTTTGCCATTTCCTTCTCTTGATGTCTTTTAAAAATTAGCTGTATCTGTAAATTATTTGCCTCTTCATATGCCTTTTTAATATCCTCTTCCGAATATTTTTTAAAATCCCTACTAACTATTAGCAATCTTTTCCTACTTTTTCTTTCTTCTAGTTCCAGCTTGTCTACTTCCTTAATAATGTCTTTTGTTTTTTCCTTTACATCTTCTAATTCGTTTCTAATCATATCGCATTCTTTTCTGGCATTTTCAGCTATTTCAAATATTTCTTCTTTACCCTTATTAATCGATTCTATTGTTTCTTTTAATATTTGGTCAATCTTATCTATTGTAAAATTTGATTTTGGCATAATAAAACACCTCTTATGCTAATTGTTCTTTTTTGATCTTATAAATATATCCTTATACTCACCATCCCACTTAACATTTAATCCAAAGGCTTCTGATATAAATCTTAATGGAGCGTAAGATTTATCTTCTTTTAATATTACACTTTTTCTCATCTCTTTGCTAATATTATCAACTAGTACTTTATTACTGTTTATCTTTAAAAATAACTCTTTATCAAACCCTTTAAGAGTTATAGATTTTTCTTTTCCATTCCAAGATACTTTAATACCTAAAAACTCACAATATTCCCTTAATGGCACCATAGTTACTCCTTCTGTTATAAAAGGAGAATTGTTTAAAAAAACCTCCATATTATTAAAGTATATATTCAATTCTTCTTTATTTTCTTGGTAATCAAACCTAAACTCACCATTACCTGTTGTAAATCCCCATTTTTTCGAAAAATCTTTTTCTTCTCCACTTTTATAAATTATTTTCCCTGCAATCTCCACACTATACTTTTGGTTTTTTTCTAATATTTTAGCTGGAATTATTATTATTTCTTTTTTTAATTTTTCATCCTCTTTTAAATATGGAGTATTATATAAATTTTCTTTATTGAGTTTTGGTACCAAAATATAAGACTTTACCTTTTTATCGTTAGTTTTTAAAAGGGCTTTATTTATTTTTACTGATTCAATATCCTTTCCAGAAACCAATAAAGTAATAGGATAACCCATTGGAGTTTCAGTTTCTTCAAATTCTCTTAAAGGATTAGGTGTTTCCTTGCCATCCCATTTAATTGGAACATTCCTTTGACCATCTGTTGGATAAGTGATAATTTTTTCTTCTATACTATTAAATTTAGGCGCACCTAAAACTAAAACATCTATAGAACTATTTTCATTACTACTAAAGCCATAGCCAATTTCTGTGAAAGCAGGATTTATAAGACTTAATCTATGATATATAGAATTCATCCAATCAATAATTGCTAATTGATGGGAGTTTATAAAATTAATTTCTTCATCAATAACTGGACTTGAATAGTTATAATATTTCACCCTGTCTAAAGGTTCTTCACCAATATAAAAGGGGTTTTCTTTATCATATTGATAATGTCCTGTATCCTTATTAGCCAACATATAATTACTATGCATTTTTGCTGCCATATTTAAGCTATCATTAAATCTAACCGGGGCTAATTTAAGGATTTTTCTATACTTATTCAATGTGTTCTTAATTTCTTCTATTTCACTTATTTTCTCAATTTTACGTAAAGCATCTTCATCTATTTCAAATTCAAAAGACTGCTTTATTTTTTTGCTATCATCTAATGTTACAATAATTGTAACATTGTGTTTTCCAGGGGATAATTCCTCTTCTGGAATATAACTTATTCTCTTTAATTTTCTATTATATACTCCTTTATATTTATTACCATCAATTAATATATCTACAGAAGTTATACTATTTTCTCCAAGCTTATCAAAATACCAAGTTATTGTAGGTTTTGATACACCAATTAATCCTTGAGGATAGGGTTGGTAATACCAAATATCTTCAGAAAATGCATAATTTGAAAAAACAACTATAAATATCATTAATAATAATATTTTAGTCCTCAATTTAACCACACTCCCATAATAAATATATATTCTATTTTTCAACAAATTATCCTGCAAATCACCTGAAATTTTTGTCGAATATTCTCAAATTTATATAAATAAAAAAAATACATCCATAAATTATGGATGTATTTTTTTTATTTATTTATCATATGTTCAATACTACTTATAAAATATTTTTTTCCTTTTTTTTCTAATTCAATATTCATATAATATTTTTCCTTGGTATCTTTATAAAGATAGGATATCTTCCATTCAGTTAAAGCTTTTACTTTAAGCTTTGAAGAACTCTTATTTATATTTAATAATTTATTAACTTTAACTTTGTGAATATAAGGATAATCTGTTTTCTTATCTTTATTTTTTTCTAAGAATTTTAAGTCTTCTGTTAAAATATTATTTGTTTCAATGGATTTTAATTTGTTTAGTATATTTTGAGAGTTATTAGTATAAAGTGCTTTATTGATAATTAACACTCTTTTATTTAACAAGTCTTCTATAACTTTGGAATAAATTAAACTATTATCTTTTTCACTTGAAGCTATTACTTCATTATTTGTTAAGGTAATTATTATTAAAGTTAAACATAAACATATAATTACAGGGATACAAGAGGTTTTTTTTGCGTTCTTCATAACTATCCTCCTAACCTAATGTTAATCTTTAACATTAAGTATAGAAAAACAGTTATGAAAATTTTAGTATTTATTGGAGAGTACAAATATTTTTTTCTTGACATAATCTTTCACTTTTTTTGAGATTAAAACCTATTCGACAATTATATTAAGCTTTCTATTCAAGATTCATATTCGCAATCTCTTCTTTTTCTTTATCTGATAATACTTTTTCTAAATCAATTAGGATTATTAATCTTTCATCTAATTTTCCTACCCCTGTAATATATCTTCTATCAATACCTGCAACGATCTCTGGAGCAGGATCTATATCTTTATCATCTATTCTAACAGTTTGAGATGCTTCATCTACTATAAATCCAACTTGCTTTTCTTTAAGAGTTATTACTATTATTCTTGTGTTATTATCTATTCCTGTATCTTCTAAATTAAATCTCTTTTTTAAGTTTATAACTGGAATAACTTCCCCTCTATAATTTATAATTCCTTCAACAAAACTTGGAGAATTAGGTACTTTTACACTTTTTTGATATGGTCCAATTTCTTTTACATTCATAATATCTATTCCGTATTCTTCTTCGTCTAATTTAAAAACAACATATTGTTTTTCACTCATAAATTTTCCTCCTTATCTAGAAAATACTAGCCATAATACTATATTCTACAATTTTTTTATTTATCCTTTAATTTTCTACAATTTCTATAGACTCTAATTGCTGTCTAAATGATTTTCTAAATGCTTTTAAATATTCTTCCCTTAATTTTTTTTGTTCTTTTTTTTCATCTTCTGTTAAACCTTCCTTTTTTGACTTTCTTGCTAAATAATTTATTCTGTCTAGTTTTTCTTTAGGTAGCATTTTTCCACTCCTTTCAAATAATCTACTAGATTAACCCTTAAGTTTATATTCAGCTATAGGTTCATAAATTCTTTTTCTATTAACTTGTTTACTTTCCATAAAAGTTATTTTGTCTAAAATAAAATCATAATCTAAATCTTCTGATATTATATTTTTAAGTTGACTAAATTCAGTATTAAATACTATATCTCTTCCAAGGGTAATATGTGGAGTATATCTTCTTTTTTCTTTAACAAAACCTATGCTATTCATTTTATTTTCAAGATCTAATTTTAAATCATATAAAGATTGTGTATCTCCATTTATACCTAACCACACAACTCTAAATTTATTTTTGCCTGGAAAATACCCTAAATTATCAAGTGAAAAATCTAAAGGAGAATAATTTTTAGAAAAATCATTTAATACTAACTTAATTCGATTAATCTCCTGTGGACTAATATTCCCTAAAAATTTTAATGTTAAATGAAAATTATCAACATAAACCCAACGGCCTTTTAATGAATATTCTCTAATTTTTTTCTGTATTTTTCCTAGCCTTTTCTTCAAATTATTATCAAAAGTCAAAGCGATAAATGTTCGCATATTCACACCCCATATACATTGTATATATTTTAATTTTAACTGTTTCAATATACTATTTCAATGTATATATTATCAAATACTTAATTCCAAGTAAAAGAATTTTTAACTAAATTTTTTTCTTAAGACCTTTTTATAAAAAAGTCTTCTATTAAAAATAGAAGATTCTAAAGGTTGACTTTTTTGAAACACATAACAAAAATTATATTTTATCCACAGTTTTTATTTGATTATAATTTCCTATGTGTTATAAAAAAAATTAGGCTAGAGATTTAAAACCTCTAGCCTTAAAGTTTATTAAAAATCTATTTTGTTATAAGGGTACCACTTTTACCCTCTATAGCTTCCTTTGCCTTTGATAATGCTGCTATTATAGCCTTTCTACCCTCTTTTGATTCAGCAAATTTAGAAGCAGCCTCAACCTTTGGAAGCATGCTACCAGCTGCAAAGTGTCCCTCTTCAATATATTTCTTAGCTTCTTCTGTTGTCATTTTAGCTAAATCTTTTTGATTTGGTTTACCAAAGTTTAGAGAAACCTTCTCAACCGCAGTCAATATTATAAAAATATCTGCATCTAAAATTTCTGCAATTTTTTCACTTGCAAAATCTTTATCTATTACAGCTGGGACACCTACTAAACTATTTCCTTTAGCTATTACTGGTATCCCTCCACCACCTACTGTTATTACAATATGACCATTTTCTACTAAAGTCTTAACAGTTTCTTTTTCAGCTACATCTACAGGTTTAGGTGATGGGACAACCCTTCTCCATCCTCTTCCTGAATCTTCTTTCATAATATATCCTTTTTCTTCTTCTAATTTTTTAGCTTCTTCTTCTGAATAGAAAGCACCTATTGGTTTTGTTGGATTTTCAAAAGCTGGATCATCTTCATTAACTATAACTTGTGTCACAACTGTAGCAACAGGAGTATTCATTTCTCTGTTTAAAAGTTCTTCCCTAATTGCATTCTGTAAGTGATAACCTATATACCCTTGACTCATTGCTCCACATTCAGGAAATGGCATTTCAGGAGTGCCTGCTCCATTATTACTTGCTGTTTCCATAGCTAAATTAATCATACCTACCTGTGGTCCATTTCCATGGGCAATAATAACTTCATTCCCACCTTGAATTAAATCAACTATCGGCTTTGCAGTATTTTTTACCAATTCTAACTGTTCTTTTGGAGTTTTTCCTAAGGCATTTCCTCCTAAAGCCACAACGATTCTACTCATTTTTATTACCTCCCGTTATATATAATTATAGTATTACCGCTAAACTCATAACTATCATAATCATTAAAGATACAATAACTAGTAATTTCCAAACATGTTTAAAATACTTTTCATATGGAACTTTAGCTAAAGCTAATGCTCCCATAATAACTCCACTTGTTGGAGTAAATAAATTTATAACTCCAGAAGCCGATTGATATGCAGTTATGACAATATCTCTTCCAACACCTGCAAAATCACCAAGTGGTGCCATAATTGGCATTGTTAATGTTGCAAGCCCTGAAGTTGAAGGAACTAAAAATGACATTGGTAAATAGAATAAATATGTTAAGTTAACAAAAGCTACTGAACCTAATCGTGCTAATGTCTCTTCTCCCCAGTTAAGTACTGTTGCAGTCATACCCCCATCATTCATCACTACTGTAATACCACGTGATACACCAATAATTAAAGCAACACCTAATAAATCTTTTGCTCCACTTACAAAACTGTCAATATATTCTTTTTCAGTCATTCCATATATTTTTGATATAATAAAGCTTGAAACTAAGAATAATAGTGTTATTTCACCAAACCACCAGTCACCAAGTGGTAATGGATTACCTAATAATTTTCCAATTACGGGAATACCTAAAATTGCATTATTTAAGCTTTCAAAGAATGTAATATTAAATTTCCATGCCCAAGGTATAACCCCTAAAATCATTACTATGAAAGTTGCACCAAATACCCATAAAACTGTCTTTCTCCTTTTTGTTAACTCTAAAACTTCTTCTTTTTCCTTATCACCTAAGAAATGTTTTTTATGTTCTTTTTCTAGATCAGCTACAATTGATTTAGAAGGATCTTTTCTAACCTTTTCGGCATATCTCATAACATATATGATCCCTATAGCTTCAGCTAAAACTAAAATAATAACTCTTAATATAATACCTTCACCAATTGAAATTCCAGCAAAACCTGATGCTATACCTGTAGCAAATGGATTAACTGTTGAGCCAAGAACTCCAAGTCCTGCTCCTAATGCAATAATCGATACAGCTGTTATAGCATCGTATCCTGCAGCAAGGATTACCGGAATAATTAAAGGATAAAAAGCTATTGTTTCTTCTGCCATACCATAAGTTGTACCACCTAAACCAAATAATATCATCAATATAGGTATCATCCATTTTTCTCTTCCCTCAAGTCTCCTAACAACATGTCCAATTCCAGCATCAATTGCTCCTGTCTTCATTACAATAGCTAAAAATCCCCCAATAACAAGTACAAATAATTCAATATCCATAGCATCATAAAAACCTTTTATTGGAGCATATAAAACTTCCCATAATCCTTGTGGATTTTGTTCTGCTCGTTCATAGGTTCCTGGAATTGGTTCCAATTTAGATGCATTAGGGTCAACATATTCATATTGACCTGCAGGAACAATCCAAGTTAAAATAGCTATTACAACAATAATGCTAAATAAAATAGTATAAGCTGTAGGCATTTTAAATCCTTTTCTCATGGTTTTAACTCCCCTTTTATCTTTCAAGTTATTACATCCATACTTTTAATTAGATAGCAGTGTACATGGGTAAAGAAATTATTATCCATGTACACTGCTATATTCTTTACATTAGTCTACTTTCCAATAGTGGCAACCATAACAGCTTTTATAGTATGCATTCTATTTTCAGCTTCATCAAATACTACTGAGTGCTTACTTTCAAATACCTCATCTGTTACCTCCATCTCTGCCAATCCATATTTTTGATATATCTCTTCTCCTATTACTGTATCTCTATTATGGAAGGCTGGTAAACAATGCATAAATATTACTTCATCGTCTGCCTTCTTTATCATATCCATATTTACTTGATATGGTTTTAATAGTTTTACTCTTCTTTCAAATTCCTCTTCTTCTCCCATTGATGCCCATACATCTGTATATATTGCATCTACTCCTGTTATCCCTTCATCTACTGAATCCGTTATTGTTATCTTTCCTCCTCTTTCCTTTGCCATTTCTTTTGCTTCTTTTACTAACTCTTCTTCTGGGAATAATTCCTTTGGTGCTACTATTCTAAAATCCATTCCCATCTTTGCTGCACCTATCATTAATGAATTGGCCATATTGTTTCTTCCATCTCCTACATACGCAAATTTAATCCCTTTTAAATATCCCTTATGTTCTTTTATTGTTAGTAGGTCTGCTAACACTTGTGTTGGATGGAATTTATCTGTTAATCCATTCCACACTGGTACTCCTGCATGCTTTGCTAACTGTTCTACTGTCTCATGCTTAAACCCTCTAAATTCTATTCCATCAAACATTCTTCCTAAGACTCTAGCTGTATCTGCTACTGTTTCCTTTTTACCTAGCTGGATATCTCCCTTTCCTAGATATTCTGGATGGGCTCCTTCATCTACTGCTGCTACTACAAAGGCACATCTTGTTCTTGTTGATGGCTTTTCAAATATTAATGCAATATTTTTACCCTCTAAGTTCTTTGGTCTTATACCTGCATACTTTAAACTTTTTAACTCCTGAGATAAATCAATTAAGTATTCAATTTCCTGTGGTGTAAAATCCTTTAATGTAAGTAAACTTCTTCCCTTTAGGTTAAATGCCATTTTATATTCCTCCTTTATTTTTTCTTTTTATATATAAGTTATTTATATGTCTTCCCTTACAAGGGGCATACTCATACATCTAGGACCTCCACGTCCCCTTGATAGCTCTGAGCCTGGAATTATATGGGTTTTTATTCCATGTTCTTGTAATATTTTATTTGTTACATAGTTCCTTGCATATACGACCACTTCACCTGGTGCAATAGCTAATGTATTTGATCCGTCATTCCACTGTTCCCTGGATGAATCTATTGGATCCCCACCAGCACATCTAATTAGAGTAACATTACTAAGTCCTAAATATTTCTTTAGAATATCCTCTAGGATAGCGTTTTCTTCCTTGATATTAATTTCACCATTATCTCCTTTAGTGATAGAATATACAGTTAAAGGACCTTCTATTTCTGGATGTATAGTAAATTTATCGTAATCTACCATTGTAAATACTGTATCTAAATGCATAAATGCTCTCTTTTTAGGTATGTTAAATGCCAGTATTGTTTCAAAAGTCTGACCATCTTTAAATATATTTCTAGCTAATTTCTCTACTGATATAGCATCTGTTCTTTCTGATATACCTACTGCTATTACTTTATCACTTAATACTAATTCATCTCCCCCTTCAAGGGACGATGTTTCGTCTCTATTAAACCAAATAGGTATGTTTTTATCCTTAAATCTTGGGTGATTTTCAAATATATATTTAGCAAAGATAGTTTCTCTATTTCTTGTTTCAGTTCTCATATGGTTTAACGTTATCCCAGTTCCTATAGTTGCAAATGGATCTCTTGTGAAATATAAGTTTGGCATAGGATCTACAACAAATGGATAATCATTATCAGCTAAATCAGCTAAAGACTTCATTTTTACATTTGAAAGCTCTTTCTTTCTTATCCCTTCCATTGCCTTTTGTATAAGTTCCTCATTTTTAAAATCAGACAAATATTTCCTTAGGGCTTGTCTTAAACCCTCACCATCAACATTGGCTTCATCAAGAAAATCTTCAATAAATCTTTCTCTTACTTCTTTTTCTTGAATAGCTTCTGATGCAAGTTCTTCAAGATATAAAACTTCTACACCGTTTTCCTTCAGTGTTTTAGCAAAATAATTATGTTCTTCTTGAGCTACTTTTAAATAAGGAATATCATCAAATAATAATCTCCCCATTAAATCCGGAGTTAAATTTTCTACTTCCTTTCCCGGTCTGTGTAGTAAAACCGTTTTCAATTTACCTATTTCAGATGTAACATACAATGGTGATTTTTTATTATCACTCAATTTAGGCCCCCCTTAATTATACACTCTTTATAAGATATATTTTTGTTAACCACCTTAGTGGTTATCCTCTTTAAGTCCGATTATATGCCATTGTTGGTTTTTTGTCAACTTTTTCTAAATGTATAT
>NZ_MCIB01000006.1 GCF_003609645.1 Thermohalobacter berrensis | reverse complement strand
GTTCCACCCAACGAACATAAAAAACTGATGGATTTTAACCCACCAGCTTAAAAACTAGCCTATATCTGAATGTTGTTTTTTCTTTGTCATTAATACAAAACTCTTTAATATACCAGCATTACTTGGTAATCTCTTTAAATTGTTAATTATATCATCAGCATCTAATCCTAAGTCATTTATAAGATTTTTATAAGTTATTAAGACACTTACAAACTCATCATGGGTAAATTCTGGATGAAACTGTACTCCATAACATGAAGCATTAGGAACCTCAAATGCCTCTACAAATATACTACTTTTACTATTGTTTAAAGATATTATATTTAGGTTATTATTTTGAATTTGATTATAATGGAATGTATATGCAAAGAAAGGATTATTAAATCCGTTAAATAGTTTATGTTCTCTATTTAGCTTAACCTTTGTAATCCCCATATCAGGATCTTCAAGATATTTAACACTACCTTCTTCAAAACTTTCAGCTATTAATTGGGACCCGAAACAAATCCCCATAAGTGGAATTCTTTTATCTTCTCCTACACTTTGATTATAAGTAATTATTTTTTTTACAAATTCCTTTGCCTTAACTACCCATTGAACATCTGAAGTTACTGCTGTCATACCTCCAGATATTATCATCGGTTTAGGTGGAAGCTTTTCTAAAAGATGTGTATCCTTTTCTAGTGATACAATAACTGGTCTGAAACCAAACTCTTCTAATCTCTTGGCTATAGGATAACCATACCCATTTTTATCATCAATCTTTCCGTCTGCTTCTAAAACTATTACATCTGCTATTTCTACACTACTTAATATACCCATCTTACTCCACCTCCTTAAAAAATTTAAGCATAAACAGTTTACTCTATTTAGAAATAATAAGTCAAGGATTTTTTATCTTAAAACTAAAGTTTATTAAAATAATTATTAAATACTCTTTTGGTAAAAATAATATAGATAAAACTTTATATAAAGAAAGGAGATATAAATGATAAGAGAACCTAAAAATAAAGTGGTTATTATTGGTACAGGTTATGTAGGTTCTACTACTGCTTTTACTTTAATGCATTCTGGTTTAGTTTCTGAAATGATCCTCATTGATAAAAACAAGGATAAAGCTGAAGGAGAAGTTATGGATTTAAATCATTGTCTTTCATTTGTAAAGCCAATGTCGATTAGGGTTGGAAATTATTCTGATTGTATAGACGCAGATATAATAATAATTGCTGCTGGTCCTAGTATAAAACCCGGTGAAACTAGATTAGACTTAGCAGATAGAAATAGTAAACTAATTGAATCAATAATGAAAAAAATAACAGCATATACTTATGAGCCTATAATAATAATTGCTACAAATCCTGTAGACATACTAACTTATGTAGCAGCAAAAAGTGTAAATTATAATAAAAATAAAGTTATTGGCTCTGGAACTGTATTAGATAGCTCAAGATTTAGATATTTAATTAGTAAGCATTGTAATATAGATACAAGAAATGTTCACGGATATATAATAGGTGAACATGGTGACAGTGAAGTTGCTGTATGGAGTCGAACAAATATTGCAGGAATGAATATAGATAAATACTGTGAAAGATGTAATGACACATGTGGTTTAAAAGATAAAAATAGAATATTTGAAGAAGTAAGGGATGCAGGATATGAAATATTAAAGAGAAAAGATGCAACCTATTATGGAGTATCCCTTGCTATAAGAAGAATTACAGAAGCAATACTTAGAAATGAAAACTCCATATTAACAGTTTCAAGTCTTTTAACTGGTGAATATAATTTATACGATGTTTCACTTAGTGTACCATCTATAGTAAATAGCAATGGAATAGATAAAATATTAGAAATACCTTTAAGTAAACGTGAATCTGAGTTACTAAAAAAATCTGCTAAAAAATTACAGGATATAATAAGAAAAATAAATTATGTAACAGTGTAACAGTCTAAAGCGGCATTTAAGCCGCTTTAGATTTATAAGTCTACAGTTTCTCCAAAGTTAAGAATCTTAACCTCTGTATTTGATATCTTATTTTTAAATTCTTTAGGATCTACATCAATAACATCAAATGTTTCGTAATGCATAGGTATTACTAGTTTAGGCTTAATAAAATCTACAGCTTTAACAGCATCGTCAATATCCATTGTAAAATTACCACCAATTGGTAATATTGCAATATCAATATTTTCATCTTCTAATAACTTCATATCCATTGTTAAGCCTGTATCTCCTGCATGATAAATCTTTTTATTACCTACTTCGATTACAAAGCCACATGGATTTCCTCCACAAATAATTTTATCTCCTTCTATAATCCCTGAACCATGTAGAGCTGGAGTCATTTTAACCTTTCCAAAATCCATTTTAGTTCTACCACCAATATGCATTGGATGGATATCTAGTCCCTTGGGTGCTAGATATTGACTGATTTCAAAGTTGCATATTACTTTAGCATTATTATTTTTTGCAATATTTACAGTATCCCCTATATGATCTCCATGTCCATGGGTTACAAATACATGGGTTATTCCATTAACTTCATCACTAGTTACTGGACAGTTTGGATTTCCTGTTATAAATGGGTCAATAATTCCTTTGAAATCTTTTTCTTCAATTATGAACACAGAATGTCCAAGATAAGTTATTTTCATTATCTATCCCCCTGTTCTTTATTTGTTTCTACATTTATATTATAATTAATTTTATTTATCTAACAACTAAAACAGGTTTTTTAGCATGATGTACTACTTTGTTTGTTACACTACCTAAAGTAAATCTTTTGACTGCAGACATACCATGTGTACACATTATTATCATATCAAAATCTTCTGATTCTGCAATTTCAATTATTTTTTTAGCAGGATTACCAAACTCAACTCTACACAATATTTTAACCCCAGAGTCTCTAAAAAATTCCTTTGCTTTTTCTACAATTTGATTACCTACTGCCATAAAATCTTCACTTCTAGCCTGAAGATTTGTACCATCATATGGAGAAAAATATAAATCTCTTTGCTGAATATTTACAACTGTAATTTCAGCTTCAAATTTTTGGGCAAAATCTCTTGCTATTGCATAAGATTTTAAACATGCTTCTGAACCATCAACAGGTAATAATATTTTTTTCATATGAACTCCCCCTTAAATAGAAATAATGTTTGTTTTGTTGAATATATACCCATTCTAATAGAATCGAAACTTACCTATATGTATTTAATAGATGCTATTTGTATTATAATTAATATTAAGATAATTATTATATGTGGAGGTGAAATAATGGATAAAAATGATATATACATAATTTATGGAAATAACCCTAATTTAATGGTTAAAAAAATCCTTTCAAAAACAAACTTTAACCCAAATATAGATAAAAATGCACTAATAGGAATCAAACCAAATCTTGTTGTATCTAAGCCCTCTACCTCTGGAGCAACTACATCCCCTGAAATTGTTGAAGGACTGATAGAGTATCTTCAATCATTAGGATATAAAAACTTAATTATAGTAGAAGGTTCCTGGGTAGGTGATAGTACAAAAAAAGCCTTTAAAGTATGTGGATATGAAGAAATTTCTACAAAATACAAAGTCCCTTTAATTGATCTTCAAAAAGATGATTTTAAAAGTATTAAAGTAAAGGATTTACAGATTAAAGTGTGTAAAAAGGCCCTAGAAGTAGACTATATGATTAATATTCCAGTTCTAAAGGGTCATTGTCAGACAAAAATGACATGTTCTCTAAAAAATATGAAGGGATGCATCCCAGACAGTGAAAAAAGAAGGTTTCACACAATAGGTTTGCATAAACCAATTGCCTATTTAAATTCTATAATTAAAAGCGACTTTATTATTGTAGATGGTTTAATGGGTGATTTATCCTTTGAAGAAGGTGGAAATCCTGTTAGAATGAATCGCTTAATTGTAGGAAAGGACCCGGTTTTATTGGATGCGTATATAGCTGAGCTTATGGGATATGATGTTGAAGAAGTACCATATATTAAAATTGCAGATGATATTGGAGTAGGTAGTGCTAATATAAATAAAGCAAATATTATTGAACTTAATAAAGATAATACAGTAATAAGTTTAACTCCTTCAAGGCGAGTAGAAGAGCTTTCTAAATATATAATGGAAAACAAAGCATGTTCTGCTTGTTATGGAACTTTAATACATGCTTTAGATAGATTAGACGAAAAGGGTTTACTCCCTTATTTAGAAGATAAAATTTATATAGGTCAAGGATTTAAAAATAAGCAAAATAGGGGTATAGGTATTGGGATATGTACTAAGGATTTTAAAAATACTATTAAGGGTTGTCCACCTAAAGCTAAAGATATAGTAGACTACATAATTAATAAAATAGAAAGTGCGAGGAATGATAAGTAATTATCCTCGCACTTTATTTTTTATCTTAAATTTTTTAACTTACCTTTCTAACTTTTCTTTTAACTTTTTACCCATAACTTTTTCAATATAGGGTTCTTTCAGGTTCCAGAATTTCTTAAACTTTAAATATTCATCAATTACTTTACTATCTTCATTACCTGTTTTAATAGCACGAATTAAAATATTTTTAGGTGTATGTTCCATATCTATAAACTCTAGCATTTGTACCGAATATCCAAGGATTTCTAAAATGTTAGCCCGTAAGCTATCTGTTATTAGTGTAGACAGTCTTTCTTTTATTATGCCATGTTTTTCCATAGGATTCATAGTAGGATTATGAATTTTATTAAATAACTCATGCTGGCAACATGGAACAGCTAAAATTACTTTTGCATTCCAGTTTACAGCTTTTTTAAGTGCATCATCTGTGGCTGTATCACATGCATGTAAAGATACAACCATATCAACCTTATCAAAGTCATTAAAGTCCTTTATATTTCCATGAATAAATTTTAAATTATTATAATTTAAGTCACTTGCAACATTGTTACAAAAATCAATTACATCCTTTTTTAAATCAAGACCAACAATATTTACTTCAAAACCTAAAATATCTACTAAATAATAATAGAGTGCAAATGTAAGATATGATTTACCACATCCAAAATCAATAATATTTAATTTATTCCTTTTATCTAGACTAGAAATAGTATCAGATACTATCTCTAAAAACCTATTTATCTGCCTAAATTTCTTATATTTTTTAGAATATACCCTTCCCTTTTCATTCATTACTCCTAATCTAATAAGAAAAGGACATGGCTCATTTTCAGGAATAATATAGTTTTTCTTTCTATTATGCTCTAAATTAACCTTTTTCCTTGTAGGTTTCTTTTTAAGGATCTTAACCTTTCCCTTTTTACTTATTAAAATCTGATAGTCTGCATCCTTTGTAAATAATACCCCTTGTCTAAAATAATCTCCTAAAAGACTATTAGTTTTATCTATTGTATCTTCAAAAGATAAGTTTTCATGGATAACTTTTTTTTCATAATGATAAGTAAATTGTATTTTTACCTCATCTTTTATTAATACAGGTTTAATTGTAACCTTTTTATATGTACTATCTTTTTTTGACTTTAATTTACTCATAACGCCATAAATTAATTTTTCTTCATTAATAACCTCATTTAATAGTTTGTTAATATCTTCCATATTAAATCTCTCCCTATGTTTTTATAAACTTTATCTAGTTTCTAATCATAACAATATTAATAATAAGTAACCTCTACTCACCAATTATCTTTACTAAAACCCTTTTTCTTCTCTTTCCATCAAATTCTCCGTAAAATATTTGTTCCCAAGGACCAAAATCTAGTTTCCCATCTGTTATAGCTACAACTACTTCCCTTCCCATTATTGTTCTTTTTAAATGGGCATCAGCATTATCCTCAAAACCATTATGGTCATACTGGTCATATGGCTTTTCTGGTGCTAGCTTTTCTAAGAAACGTTCAAAATCATTATGTAGTCCTGGTTCATCATCATTTATAAACACACTTGATGTTATATGCATAGCATTACATAAAAGTATACCTTCCTTTATTCCGCTTTCTTTTACACATTCCTCTATTTGTGGAGTAATATTTATAAAAGCTCTTCTAGTCTTTGTATTAAACCATAGTTCTTTTCTATAGCTTTTCAAAATTTCCACCTCCTAATAATTTAAATAAACTTTTCAACAACAAAATTAGGTATCCCTATTGATTCTACCTTTACTTTGCCAGTGTATTTTTTAGATTCAGGGTTTAAAAATCCTTTTTTATTTAGCTGAAAAGTTACCGTTTTATCTGCCTTAACACTAATTCCAAGGACTTTACCTGTATCACATTCTAAGCCTGAAGGAATGTCGACGGATACAGTATATGAACTATATTTATTTATTATAGATATTACATCAGAATATATACCCCTTACCTCTCCAGACAGACCTGTACCAAATATTGAGTCTACGGTAACTTGTTTAGTAGAAACAGATTCCTTTAGACTTTTTAAATCTTCTCCTTGATTTATAGTATTTATTTTAACATTCATATTTAACAGGATATTATAATTAATTTTACAGTCTTTACTCATCTTCTCTGGTGTACCTATCAAATATATATTTGCTTTCTTGTTTTTTACAATTAGATGTCTTGCAATAGCTAATCCATCTCCTCCATTATTTCCTGTTCCAGCTACTATAGTAAATGAATCATATTTATCTATATTTTCAACTACCTTAAGTGCTGCATTTTCCATTAAAACAATCCCCGGAATGCCTATATTTTCAATACAATATTTATCTATACTTCTCATTTGATTAGCAGTAGCAACCTTCATATACTTCACTTCCTTTCAACATTTTGAATAATTAAAAGGGTTTTTAAGAATAATTTTAAAAAGAAAACTTTTATTTTAATGGGGTGTATTAAATGAATAGATTAATTAAACCCGCTGTACTATCTATATCTTTACTTATTATTATGACAGGAACAACTGTATCTCCTGCCCTAGGAGAAATAAGTAAGGCCTTTCCAGATATAGATTCTTATTTAATAAAGATGATTTTAACTTTACCAACTATTGTTGTAATTCCTTTTAGCTTACTTTCTGGTAAAATTTCACTTGTGATGAAAAATAGAAAGATATTGATAATTGCACTTATACTCTATATAATTGGTGGATTAGGTGGAAGTTTTACTAACAGTATATATGAGCTTTTATTTTTTCGAGTTATTATAGGTATGGGTATGGGACTACTAATACCTTTGTCAAGGTCTTTAATAGCTGATTTTTTTACTGGAAATGAAAGGACAGAAATGATGGGTATGTCAAATGCTATATCAAACCTAGGAGGAATTACTGCTACCCTTATTGCAGGTTTTTTAGCTACATTTAGCTGGCGTTATGTTTTTTTAGTATATTTAATATCTTTACTTGTACTTGTTTTAGTTATTTTTGTACTTCCTGAACCAAAAAGACGAAAGCCTAATAATCAAAATGAATTTTATATTAATAATAAGGTTTTAATATTAGCTATTTTAGCTTTTTTCCTTAATATTGCCTTTTACTCAGTTGTTACAAATATTGCCCTATTTATTGAAAATGAAAATATAGGTAACTCAAATTCTGCTGGTATAGCTATGGCATCACTAACTTTAGCTGGATTTATAAGTGGAATCTTTTTACAAAAATTATCAGCTTTATTAAAAAACAAAAAAATACCAATTGGAATAGTACTTATGAGTTCTGGCTTTTTACTCTTAAGTAATGCATATAACTTAACAATTATATTATTGGCTAATTTTTTAATTGGTTTTGGTTTAGGTATATTAAAACCCCTTATATTGCTACAAGTGACAAAGGTTACTCCACAACTTTCAAATGCCTTTTCTTTATCTGTTGTAAGTAGTTCTTTATATTTTGGAAAGTTTATGTCACCTATTTTTTTAAATTTTCTAGCTGAGGTTTTTGGAAATAATAGTATTAGATTCACCTTTTTTATGGTTGGTATTGGTTTAGGTTTATCTTTTATAATATCCTTAATTCTAAGTTTTAACAGCTTTAGAAAACAATTTTCCCATTTATTTTAATGCTTTTTCAAATTCTATTTCATGGAGTATAGGTATATCATCATAACCCTTTAATGGTATCTCTGGCTTTATTTCTCTAGCCTTTTCTACTGCATTTAGGTGGATTGCTTTCATATTAAAGTCCCTTTTTTGATAAAATCTAATTGCCCTTATATTATCATTAGTTGTAATAAGCCAAACTCTATTACATCCTTCTTCTCTTGCCCTTAAAACTACCCTTTCTAACAATCTAGTTCCTATTCCTTTATTTTCATTAAAACTATCAAGGGATACTATTTCACATTCATTGTCTTCAATTTTATAAGTTACAAGACCTACTATATTGTTATCTTCTATTACCACAAATCCTGGGAGATTATCAATATTATGTACTTTTCCCCTTGAAACTATAATTGAAGAACCCCAACTATCTTTGATTAATTTAATAACCCTTGCTCTTAACTCCTTATCAATCTCTCTTATTTTCATTAAAATCCCCCTTATTCTTCATAAATCATTTTCTTTGTCATTCCACCATCAATAACTATATTTTCACCATTAATAAAATCATTGTTTTCATCACTTAAAAACAAACATGCTCTAGCAATATCCTGAGGCTTACCTACTCTTTTAGAAGGATGCTGGTTATGGTCAATTGGTCTCAGTTTATCGTAATTATCATTTTGAATCCACCCAGGACTAATTGAATTTACTCTAATCTTTTCTTTGCCTAAAGTAATTGCTAATGCATGGGTAAGTGCAACAATTCCACCCTTTGATGCTGCATATGCCTCCCAATTTGGTTCTGACATCAAATATCTAGTAGAAGCAATGTTAATTATACATCCTCCACCTTTTTTCCTCATATGTCTTGCAAATTCCCTTGAAGTAATAAAATAACTTCTTAAATTAACGTTTAAAATCTCATCCCATTCTTCAATACTTAAATCATATATTGATTTACTTTTACTTATTCCAGCATTATTAACTAAAATATCTATTTTGTCATATTTATTGACAATAAAATCTATCATCTCAACTATTTTATTACCCTGTTTTAAATCAATTTCATAAAAAAACAACTCATATCCCTTTTCATTATAATCTTTTTCAAGTTTTATTCCTTTTTCTTTATCCTTATCTGCTATAATTACTTTTGCTCCAAAATCTAAATAGGCTTTTGCTATAGCCTTTCCAATTCCATTTGCACCACCTGTTACTAAAACTATCTTATTTTTAAATTTCATAAAATCACCACCTATAGAAAAATTATACTACAAAAAATTATTTAATTCTATCCAATAATAATTCTAATAGTTTTGTAAAAACTAAGTTATATCATAATTTTTAAAGAGGTCGATATGATGTTTATAGATAGATTAGACGCTAGCAAAAAACTATTACCAAGGTTAGAAAAATTCAAAAAAGATAATCCTGTTATTCTTGCCATACCTAGAGGTGGGATAGTTATAGCATATGAAGCTATAAAAAAGTTTAATTTTAAATGGGACTTAATTATTCCAAGAAAAATAGGTGCACCTTATAATAAAGAGTTTGCAATAGGTGCTGTAGCACCTGATGGCTCAACTTTTGTAGATGATAATATAAAAATGCAAAATATACCTAAAGACTATATTGAAAAAGAAGCTAAAAATCAAATAAAGGAAATTGAAAGAAGATATAAAAAATATAAAGGAAATTCAGACTATACTAATGTTAAAGATAGAACAGTAATAGTTATGGATGATGGTATTGCAACTGGTTTTACAATTCTTGCAGCTATAAAATCCTTGAAAAAGCAAGGTGCAAAGAAAATCATTGTAGCTGTACCTGTAGCACCCTTAGATACTATTAAATTTTTGGAAAGATTAGTAGACGAAGTTATAGTATTATTAAGTCCTAAAACTTTCTATGCTGTAGGTTCATATTATGAAAGTTTTAAACAGGTTACCGATAAAGAAGTATTAAATATGTTAAATAGACTAGATAAGGAATAAAATTTCCATTTTTATATTATATTCTTTTACATATAATTAACTACCAATTAATATACATTTTAGTTAACCACCTTAAAATTGTAATTGCATAGAATTATTTTGGAGGTGGATTAAAATGTATACAATTAAAAAATCCTCTGAGAAAATCTCTGAAATAATTGATAGGTTATGTAATATTTTATCAAATAATGAGGGAAATTTATCAACTGAAGAAGTAGTATTAGCAAATAGATTACTTGATACTGTAATAAGTGAATACAGTAATTAAATAGTGATTTTTACATTAATTATATAATATAAATACCACCTTATCATCTAAAACTAATAGTGTAACAATTATTAATTGTAAAGGTGGTATGTTAGTGAAGAAAAAAATTGTAATTCTAACAGTGATATTAAGCTTTTTACTAATTTCATTGCCAGCATCTGCTGAACCTTTAACTTATACAGTAAAACCTGGAGATTCAATGTGGAAAATTGCAGTTAGATATGAAGTAGGAGTAAGTGAATTAATTAATGCAAATCCTCAGATTAAAAATCCTAATTTAATTTATCCAGGACAAAAGATAAATATACCAGATATAAGTGATATTAAGGCGATAGAAGATAAAGTTATAAAACTAGTAAACATTGAAAGATCTAAAAGAGGATTACAGCCTCTTAGGAAAAATTGGCAGCTTTCAAGGGTTGCTAGATATAAATCTCAAGATATGATAAATAAAAACTATTTTTCTCATTATTCTCCAACCTATGGTTCTCCATTTAAAATGATGGAAGACTTTGGTTTAAGATTTACTGCAGCCGGAGAAAATATTGCTATGGGACAGAGAACTCCTGAAGAAGTAATGAATGCTTGGATGAACTCCCCAGGTCATAGAAGTAATATATTAAGTTCATCCTTTGATCAAATTGGTGTAGGTGTTGCAAAGGATAAGTATGGTAGATACTATTGGACTCAAATGTTTATGAGAGCTACCAAATAAAAAGAGTCAGGATTTGAATCCTGACTCTTTTTAGAGTTTATATATTAAATTTTTTAACCTCTAAATTTAAAGACTTAGCAAGCTCATGATATAATAGTTTATACCCTGCTGTATTTATTCTAAATTCCATTTACTAATGTTTCTAATCTTCACCTTTCCTTCTTTAGCAAATAATTTAATTCCTAGGCTTTCTTTACTTGGATAAATTCTACCTGTGAACACTTCTTCTCCATCATTTATAAAGACTTCTAATGATGATCTATCCATAAAAATATGCAATTTCAGTATATTTGTATTTGGTATTTTACAACGTCTAATTCCTTTATATCCTTTACCAGATTTGTTTCTATCAAATATAAATTTTTCGTTATTTCTATCATAGTATAAAACTGTTTCCTCTTTACCATCTTCAGAACATCTTAATTTAATTCCAAATTCATTAGCATCTTCCAATTCAAATTCAACCAGTAACTCTAATACATCACCAGAAATTTTTTGAAGAATTATTTCTTCATTATCTATAAGTATATCTTTATAAGTAACCTGGTCTTTTCTAAGAAGTTTTAATTCTTCTACTGGTTTTTGATAAAGTTTACTGCCCTTTAATTCTAAAACCCTTGGTAAAGTCATTGCATGAATCCATTTATGTTCAACTGTTGGATGTTCTTCCCTCTCTGGAAGCCCCATCCATGCAAACATAATCCTCCTACCCTTTTCATCTAAAGTTGTTTGTGGTGCATAAAATTCAAAACCTCTATCAATTTCTATAAATTCTCCATGCTCCATTTTCCCAGTTGAGTAATCAAGTTTTCCAACAAAGTATCCTGATTGATATATATTGTTATATAAATCCCCTTTAGCCTCTATACCTTGAGGTGAGAATATTAACACATCTTTACCATTAAGACTAAAAAGGTCTGGACACTCCCACATATAGCCTAAATAACCTAAATCATTTAAATTACTGCCTGCTACTTCGCCTACAAGTTCCCAATCTTTTAAATCCTTAGATTTAAAGAGTAAAACCCTTCCCTCTTCTTTTACTGTTTGAGTACCAATTACCATATACCAAAGTCCATCCTTTTTCCAAACCTTAGGATCTCTAAAGTGTCTTGTATAACCTTCAGGTTGGTTATACATTACTGGATTATTATCATATTTACTAAACTGTATCCCATCCTCTGTTGTAGCTAAACATTGATAGGTTTCTCTATTTCCCTCTTCATCTTTAACATTACCAGTATAAACTAATGTTAAAATTCCATCATTCTTTACTGCACTTCCTGAGTAACAACCATGGGTTTCGTACCATTTACTAGGTGCTAATGCTATAGGTAATTCTTCCCAATGGACTAAATCTTTACTTTTCATATGGGCCCAATATTTTAACCCATGGGTTGTGTCAAATGGATGAAACTGATAGAACAGATGGTACTCTCCTTTATAGTGAATAAAACCGTTTGGGTCATTTAATAATCCAGTAGGAGGCATAATATGATACTTTAATCTATAGTAGTCACCTTCTGCTATATCTCTATTTTTTTCAATAATTTCGTTAGCTTTATTTATCAATTCAGTATTTTTATCCATATTATTCACCTGCCAATTTTTAATATAGTCCACAGCATTATTTTAAAATAAATACTTTTATATTAAAACATAGCGGAGAAAATTTCTCCGCTATGTTTAGTGCCATTAATTGACTTTTGTGTCTTTAAATTTCATAAGATAAGTTGCTATAAAGGCACCACCAAATGCTAATATCATACCTATTAGATAATTTAACATAGAAGTAGATTCAACTATTGCAGTTCCTGGAATACCAGTTAATCCTACTGCTGTCATTCCTACTTTAGTAGCCACTACATAGGCACCTCCAATTGCACCACCAATAGCTGCTGCTAAAAATGGTTTACCTAATCTTAAGTTTACACCAAATATGGCAGCTTCAGTAATACCTAATAGACATGAAGTTGCTGCTGGTAATGCAATTGATTTTAACTTAGTATCTTTAGTTTTAAAGTATACTGCTATAGCTGCTCCACCTTGAGCTACATTTGCCATTGACCATATTGGTAGTAAGAAGTTTACTCCAACATTTTTAATTAATTCTGCTTCAAAAGCATGGAAACTATGGTGAACTCCTGTAATTACTATTGATGAATATACTCCACCAAATAATAGTCCGGCTAATACACCTGCTTGATTATAAACAAAATCAAGTGTTGCTGAAATTCCATTACCTAATAATCTACCAAATGGTCCTATTGCAACTAATGATATAAAACCAGTTATCATTATTGTAAGAAAAGGTGTTACAATTATATCTAATGCATTTGGTACAACCTTTCTTAAATTTCTTTCAATAATTCCCATAATCCATACTGCAAATAGTATTGGTAATACTGTTCCTTGATAACCAACCATACCTACTTTTAAACCAAATACATCGATTGTTTTCTCTATACCTCCACCTAATGTCCATGCATTTTGTAAAGCTGGGTGAATTAATATTCCACCAAGGGCTGCTGCCAAGAATGTATTTGCTCCAAATTGTCTAGCAGCACTAAAAGCGATTAATATTGGTAAAAATATGAATGCAGCATTTGAGAACATTTCTAATATTATAAATAGTCCACTTTGACTATCTACCCAGCCAAATGTTTTTACCATGCCAAGTGTTCCCATTAATAAACCACTAGCAACAATAGCAGGTATAATTGGTACGAAAATATTTGAAAGCATTCTAGCAAACCTTTGTACTGGATTTAGATTTTTCATAGCATCCTTCTTAACTTCACTTGTTGAAGATTCCTTAATGTCAGTAATTTTAACAATCTCATTATATACCTTGTTAACAAGGCCTTGTCCTATAATTATTTGGAACTGTCCTGAATTTGAAAAACATCCCTTTACTTCTTCAAGCCTTTCAAGTTCATTAGGATTAGCTTTAGATTCATCTTTAAGAACTAAACGAAGCCTAGTTGCACAATGAGCAGCACTTTCAATATTTTCTTTTCCACCAATTAATTCCACAATACGCGCTGCTACTTCTTTAAGGTTTTTGTTTTTTACACTACTCATCTTGTCTTACCTCCTCTTATATTTATTTAGTAATATTTATTTTTAAAATTTAAATAACAATTTTTACCGTATGCAATGGGTTTTACCAGTAAATTACATCAGCAAAATAAAAAGACCCAAAACTATTAAAGATAGATCTATTTCACCTTTAATAGTTTTGGGTCTTGCCTGCCTAACCAGTCACAATCCCTAACAATATATCGTTTTCATGCATTACTATTATAAATAAGTTTTTTAGGTTTGTCAATAATATTTCAACATTGTCGATTTTATTACCTATAATTTACATAGATATTTCCCTTGTAATTGGGAAAGATAATTTAACAAATAAAGCTTAAAGGATGTGCTTATATAAAATATGGAATTATCACCTAAACTATATCACTGGTTTGTTCGCCCTAAATGGTTTATAAGGCTTTACAATAACACTTTAAAATCACTTTTAAAGGATTTTGATTTTAAAAATAAAAAGATTTTAGATTTTGGTTGTGGAATTGGTTCAAGTAGTTCATTATTTGATTCAAATTATTATTTAGGACTAGATTGTGACTCAAAGAGAATAAATTATGCAAAATATCTATATCCTAACTATAACTTTAGTACTATTAAAAAGGGAAAACTACCCTTAGCTAGTCAAAGTATAGATTATATCTTAATAATTGCAGTTTTACATCACATATCAACACCTGAAATAAAAGATTATTTATTAGACTTTCATAGAATATTAAAACATAATGGAAAAATCATCATTATAGAACCATGTATTATTAATAAATATTATTTTAGTAATTGGTTTATGACAAATATGAATAAGGGAAAGTATATTAGGAATGAAAATGATTATTTAAGTCTATTTAATAAGGATTTTTATGATGTTAATACTATAAAAAAATTTAAAAAGTGCTTTTTCTATAATGAAATCTTTTTTACAGCTACTAAAAAGTAAAAGGCAGAACAAACTAATTTAGTTTGTTCTGCCTTATTTTCTTTCCTGAGTATTCAATTGCCTTTTTAGCAATTATATCTAAAGGATCTATAAAATTTCCTCTAAATCCATATATATCATAGGCAGTTGATAGTTCTGTACAACCTAATATCAAAACTTCTATATCTGATTTTTTTAGTTCTATTAAAACATTTTTAAAATTATAAATTGATCTTTCTTCACAACCTTCTTTTATGTCATAAATAAATTTAGAAACATACCTTTGTTTTTCTTTATCTAGTTTATATAAATTAATGTGGTGTTTATTAAAATATTTATCATAAACTCCAGACTTACTAGTCCCTTCAGTTGATAATAATCCTATTTTTTTACTCCGGTAATATTCAATAACATGATTAGTAGTTTCCTCAATCATATTTAAAAGGGGAATATTAATTTCTTTAGCAATATCATTGTAAAAATAATGGGCAGTATTACAAGGCATTACTAAATATTCTGCCCCTGCTTTTTCAAGGGTTTTAGCAGATTTTATCAATTCATTTTTAGGATTTTCTCCTTTACCTAATATATAAGAAGTTCTATCTGGGATAGAAGTATTATTATCAATTATTATTTCTAAGTGCTCTTGATCCTTTTTTGCATCTGTTAAAAAAACAATTCTTTTAAAGAGATTAACAGTTGCTAAAGGCCCCATACCTCCAATTATTCCTAACTTATTATACATGGATATCACCGTTTATAGACTTTTATTACATTATATGCTAAATCTTATCATATTTAATACCCTACATATGCCCACTCTTAACAAAACTTTTAATTGAGGGGCAGACCCTGAATAATAAAAAAACAAATAAAACAACCAATTGGCTGCTTTATTTATTAAATCACCTGTAATATTACACATTTTAAATATAATGATTGGTCATCTCCTACTAAAATTGGGTGGTCTTTAGCTTGAGTCCTCACTTCTACTTGACGAAGTCTTTTCTTTGCATCCCTAGCTGCATCTTTAATCATATCCATAAACAAGTCAGGAGTCATATAATGTGAACATGAACAAGTAACTAAAAATCCTCCAGAACGTAATAATTTCATTGCTCGCAAGTTTATTTCTTTATAACCTCTATAGGCTCTTTTTACAGCAGAACGTGATTTACAAAAGGCTGGTGGATCTAATATAATAACGTCAAATTTTTCATTGTTTTTGTGGTAATCTCTAAGTACGTCAAATACATTTCCAACAACAGTCTTTATTTTATTTTCATATCCATTAAGCTTTGCATTTTCCTTAACATATTCAATTGCATGTTCAGAAATATCAACTGCTATAACTTCATCTGCTCCATAATGTGCTGCATGTAAAGTAAATCCTCCAGTATGGGTAAAGGTATCTAAAACTCTAGCATTTTTAACAAATGGTTTAATAGCTGCACGATTTTCCCTTTGATCTAGGAAATAACCTGTTTTTTGCCCATTTTCAATATCTACAGTCATTTTTATACCATTTTCTATAATCTCTACATTTGTATCAAAGTTACCCTTTAAATATCCTTTTTTCTGTTTTAGCCCTTCAAGTTCTCTAACTTGCACATCATTCCTTTCATATATGCCCTTTGGATTAATTACCTCATCCAAAATATCTACTATCATATCCTTATATTTGTCTATACCTAGTGCAAGTGTTTGTATAACAAGATAATCGCCAAATTTATCAACAATAAGTGCAGGCAAAAAATCTGCTTCACCAAATATAACTCGACAACTTGAAGTGTCTACTAGTTTTTTTCTATATTCCCACGCAGATTCTATTCTCTTCTTAAAAAACTCTCGATTAATCTCTTCTTTTTTCCTAGTCATAATACGTACTCTTATTTTTGACTTAGGGTTTATATATCCCCTTCCTAGAAATTGATTAATATTATTATAAACATCTACAATATCTCCAGGCTCATAAGTTCCCTCTACTTTTTGAATTTCGTTATCAAAAACCCATGGATGTCCCTCAAGAATCCTTTTATCTTTATGCTTTTTTAAAATTACCTTTGCCATTTTTTATCCTCCATCATAATTAATTTTTTAACATTTCTATGATATATTATTCATCATAACTTGTAAACCTACTATAAGCTAAGAGGATTTTTTCTTTTTTTGTATAAATAGTAATAATAATTAATTTAATTAGATAGGAGGTTTTAATATGCTAAAAGATTTAATCGAAAATGGATATGGTAAAGATAGAAAATTAAACTGTGCTGAAAAAATCCTTTACGGGGCTAATGAAGTATATAATCTTAACTTAGATAAAGAAAGTCTAAAACTTTCTGCAGGTTTTGGTGGAGGTATGGGGGTTGAAAGTACTTGTGGAGCTTTAACAGCTGCAATTATGGTTTTAAGTAAATTAGCAGTTGAAGATACTGCCCATAAAAGTAAAGTTAGAGATTATACCAAAACACTATTAACTCAATATGAAAATGAAATGGGTGCAATAGACTGCAAAACTCTAAAGAAAAAACATAAAAAATTGTTTTCTGGATGTGATAAAATAATCATAAAGGCTGCTGAACACCTAGATGAAACAATAAAGGATATAAAATAAGTCAGGAAAAATTTCCTGACTTTTGTATTAAAAACCTTCAGATTTTAACCATTTATCAGCCTCATTTATACTTTCAAATTTTTCTAAATGAAGTTTAGTATTCTTTACAGCTAATCTTATCTGTAAGTCTATAACAGAGTTATATTGATTATTTCCTTCCAATATCATTGCTGCTTTTCTAAAGCCATTTGATACTGCCCATTTTACATGACTTTTAATATCATCTGTTATCATTGCAGCTTCATAAGCATTAATGTAACAACACTTTGCCCATTCTTTACCATTAAAAAGTGGTATTATCTTAGAGACATAATCATTATGAAACCTTTCCATATCCTCAAGTCTCCAATATCCCTTTAGAGTTTCATAGACTAGTCTTCTATCCTTATCTACCTTTAATATGTATTTCCCCTTGGGATCTTTTATCTCCATCTACACCACCTTTGCTCCATCAATTATTTTAAGAATTTTGTCGTATTCTGTCATATATTATTTTACTATAATATGCTAAATTTTTCTATAGCTTTGTGAATCTTTTTTGTTTTTTTCATTTACATTTTTCTTTTATTAACCATTTCTATTTCATTTAAAACCTTTTTACAAACTATTTTATTCCCTGCAACTAGTGAAATTCCCCTTTTATCATCAAGATAGATCACTTTTCCTTTCGCTTCCTTTATAATTAATACTCCAGCTGCTACATCCCAAGGGCTTAAGTTTATTTCCCAAAATCCATCTAATCTACCTGCAGCTACATTGGCTAAATCATAGGCAGCAGCTCCCATTCTTCTTAATCCTCTAACTTTAGGCACAAAATGTGCAAAATAATTAGCGTTATTATCTTTATGTGTTCTTTTATCATAGGGAAAACCTGTAGCTAACACACAATCTTGTAAATTACTCTTATTTGATACATTAATTCTTTTACCATTTAAATATGCCCCTTCATCTTTTAATGCCTCAAACATTTCATCAAGTTTGGGTAAATATACTACACCTAATAATGTTTCACCTTTGTGCTGTAGTGCTATAGATATAGCAAATATAGGTAAGCCTTGTGCATAATTTGTTGTTCCATCTAAAGGATCAATAATCCACAAATAATCTGAATCTAAATCTATCTCACCAGACTCCTCAGATAGTATTTTATGATCAGGATAATGTTTCTTTATCTTATCTAATATATATTTTTCTGATAGTTCATCTACTTCAGTTACTAAATCTACCTTTGAAGATTTGGTATTAATCTTTAGGTCTTCCTTTTCTAAATACTCCAATTGTATTTTTCCAACTTCCTTTGCCCATGACTTTACATTATTTAGTACCTCTTTTAAGTCTTTCATAATATACCTCCTCTTTTGCATATTAATTTTATAAAACATAAAAATTACTTACATGTAGATAAATACATCACATGTTCCAAATAAACTCTATTCTAAATACTAATTTTATCTATTGAAAGACTTTGTTATAATCTGAATATTCCTAATAATTTTGCTGACATTAATAAAATTGAAATTGTTAATATAACCTTAATCCACTTATCACCCTTTTTTACTGATAAGTTGCTTCCTATAAATGCTCCTAGTCCATTTCCAATAGCTAAAGATAATCCATACAGCCAATTTACTTTCCCATTAATAATAAAAATCAATAGAGATATAATCATATATATTGCTACTATTAAAACCTTCATACTATTAATTCTCACAAGTGAAAAACCAGTTATTAATGTAAGTGATGCTATAATTATAAAACCTACTCCAGCTTGAATAAGTCCTCCATATATTCCAACAAAGAAAAAAACTATAGCCCCTATAATCTTTCTTCTATTGTTTAATTCTAAATCCCTTGATTTTAGCCTTTTCTTTGGATTCCATAATATTAATCCTAAAATAATTATCATTACTACAGCCAATATTTTATTAAAAATATCATCAGGAAGGGATATAGCTATATTTGAACCTACTATAGCACCCAAAACTGCTGGCAATGCTAATGTAACGCTTAACTTCCAATCAAAATACCCCTTATTTTTAAAGTTAGTTATTGCAATAATATTTTGTATCATTATTGCAATTCTATTTGTTCCATTAGCAACAGCTGATGGCAAACCCAAAAAAATTAATACTGGCATAGTAAAAAGTGAACCTCCACCTGCTACAGTATTTAAAAAACCAGCAATTGTACCAACAGCAATAACTAGTAAAGTATATTTAACAGACATAATCTACCCCCTAATTTTATCTCTTTTGTTTTCTTTTATTTCTTCTTTATTTTAGAAAAATATCCTCCCTTAATATATCTAGTTTCACTTACTGTTATAAAGATTTTATCATCATAACCCTCTATAATTTCATGCAACTTATTTAAATCCTTACGTTTTAAAGTAATATTTAAAATATTTCTTATTCCATCTTTCCCTTGACCTTCTAAAATAGTAACTCCAAATCCATACTTTCTTAATTTTTCAGTAAGGTCATATGTTCCTTCATTTACAACTATTTGGGCAGTTAAATTACCAAGGGCAATTTTTTCCTCAATATAACTTCCAACATAATTACCACTTGCAAACCCTAAGGCATAAGCCAAAAGATTTCCAATATCACTTAAACCACTAACTACCTTTCCCAATGCAGTTATATAAATTATTACTTCAAAAAAACCTATTAAGGCTGCTTGAGTTCTTTTCCCCTTTACTATCATTAACATCCTCATAGTTGCTAATGATACATCAGTAATTCTTGCAAAAAAGATAAAAAGATAGCCCAAAAACAATTCCATAATAATCCTCCCCAAAATAATATTTCCATTAACTATATATATGTATAATATGATAATAACTATAAAATAACAAGAATTTTTTCATTTTTAATAATATCTACTTGTTCTTTTTAAATTAATAGAATATAACAGGATTTAAAGTGATAAATATCGAATATATTCTTTGAACAAAAGAAGGGAGTGGGATTTATGTATTTTTTGACTTACAAATATAATAATGAAGAAAAAATAGGAGTTCTAAGTAATGATAGTAAAAATATTATACCTATGGAAAAAATTTTTCATAAATTAAATAAAAAAACCCCGAAAACAATGAATGATTTTATCCAATTATCAAATGACAGACTTATTCAAAGGATTAAAACAATTCTAGATACAACTAACTTTGATGGAATACCTAAAGATAAAATTAAAATATGTGCACCTATTCCTTATCCTAAGAGAAACTTGATATGTCTTGGTAAAAACTATACTGATCATGTAAAAGAGCTTATGGGAAAAACTATTGCAGATTCTAATATCCCTGAATCACCAATATACTTTTCTAAAGCGGCAAGTCCAGCTATTGGAGACGGAGATATTATTAAAAGCCATTCTAGTTTAACTAATCAGATAGATTACGAAGTAGAGTTAGCTATAATTATAGGAAAAGATGGTATGAACATTAAGGAAGATGAAGCATTAGACTATATTTTTGGCTATACTATAATAAATGATATAACCGCTAGAGATATTCAACGAGAAAGAAAGCAGTGGTTTAAAGGAAAAAGTCTTAGTACTTTTTCTCCAATGGGACCATATATTGTTCACAAAAGTATAATACCTTGGCCCGTTGAACTTAACTTAGAAAGTAAAGTAAATGGTGAAACAAGGCAAAAATCAAATACTAGAAATATGATATTTAATATTCCTTACATAATTCGTGACTTATCACAGGGAATGGAATTAAGGGCTGGTGATATCATTCTTACAGGTACACCATCTGGAGTAGGTTTAGGCTTTGAACCGCCTAAATTCTTAAAATCTGGAGATATAATTGAATGCTATATTGAAAAAATAGGAACATTGACTAATAAAATTGAATAGTTTCTAATCTATAAAACGGTGAAATCAATTCACCGTTTTTTTATTTGCAAACTCACATTTGTATATCTTAAATAATATAATGTAGTATCTTTTTTAAAAGGAGTGTTACTATGAATCATTACTATCCTAATTATTATATACAACAACAAGAACCTCCATTTGGTCGTCCTGGAAGACCGCCTTTTGGACCACCTGGCAGACCTTCAAGACCTGGGATACCTCCAACACCTGGCATACCAACACCTGGTCGACCTCCTACTATACAACCTCCATTTACACCTGGTGGACCACCTATTTCACCACCTCCATCATTTACTCCTGAAAGGGCACCATTTACTCCATACAGAATTGACCCAGGTGCAATAAGGCAGTGTTTATATAGATATACCTATGTATGGCTAGATAATGGTAGATCTTTCTGGTTCTTCCCTATTTTTATAGGACCAAGATCAATAGCTGGTTATAGATGGGTCGGTTTCTATTGGATATATTTTGGAATTGACCTAGATAGAATCGAATCCTTTACGTGCTTTTAATTATATTTAAAGGAATTGGGCTTTTTATCCAATTCCTTTACTTTTATAATACTTTATTTTAATAGGCAATTCATAAGGTTGTCACAATTTTTCATAATTTGAATATATTATTATACATACTTTAATAGAGAGGTGATCTTATGAATAATCAATATGATGCACAACAATATTCCCCTCAACAATATTTTGGAGACTATGGGTATGATAGATTTGGATACGGTCGTTTCCCAGGATATTATGGTAGACCTTTTTATCCTTTCAGACCATTTTATCCATTCAGACCTTTTAGGCCTTTCAGACCATTTTTCCCATTTAGACCTTTCTTCGGATTTGGTTTCTTTAGAAGACCCTTCTATGGTCCATTTTAATCTTATATATTAGATTTAATAAGGAACTCTGAAATTACAGAGTTCCCTTTACATATTATTTATTATTTTCATTAAATAGAAATAACCCTGTAGCTCCGACTACTAAAGTAGTCAAAACAACAGTAGCAACATATATTACATCGCCTATACTATGAGGTCCTACAAGCTTACTGGAAAACCATATAAGTTCAATTATAAGTAAAACTATCCAAATTCCAAATCTTATTTTCATAATTATTGTCCCCTTTCAAAATCCTTAATAATAAAGACAAATGATATATTTGTTTCATATAAATAGCAGAGGTTTAACCCTCTGCTATAATTAAGTTCTCTTTATTATGAAATTGTTATTAATTATTTAATCCATATCTTTTTTATAAGACTTTACTTCCTCCATTAGCTTATCAATAAGTTTTTTCACAGAAGTAATCCTATTTATTTTGTAAACCTTTGCCCCAGCAAATGCAAAACCTTTATCTAACTCCCCTTTTTGTGCATTAATTAATGCATCAGCAATACAATAGGGAGTATTTTGTGGATTACAAGGTTTTAGACAGTTTATACATTTTATATTCTGAGGCTTTTGTTTTTTATAGACTTTTTCAACAAATTTATTTCGTATAGCTCTACCAGGCATCCCTACTGGGCTATTAATTATCATTACATCTTCTTTACCAGCATTAATATATGACTGCTTAAATTTGTCATCAGCATCACATTCATAGGTAGCAACAAATCTTGTAGCCATTTGAACGGCTGAGGCACCAGCTGAAAGTATTTTTACAATATCTTTTCCATCATGGATACCTCCTCCTGCAATAATAGGGACTCTACGCTGATATTTTTCCTCAAATGTTTTAAGGGCATCTTTAACTTCCTTTACAAGTTTAGTTAATGGTAAATCTTTAATATTTTCAAGTTGCTCTGTTGAAAAGCCTAAATGTCCTCCTGCTTCAGGTCCCTCTACTACAATAGCATCAGGAAGATATTGATATTTTCTATCCCATTGTCTACAAATTAACTTTGCAACTCTTCCAGAAGAAACAATTGGAGCAATTTTTGTTTTAGATTCTTTTACAAACTTTGGAAGATTCATAGGGAGTCCTGCTCCTGAAAAAATAATATCTACACCTTCATTAACAGCAGCCTTTACCATTTTTTCAAAGTGATTAATAGCAGTCATTATATTAACTCCAATAATACCTTTAGGTGAAAGCTTTCTAGCCCTTTGAATATGGTACTTCAAAGCTTTTAGATTAGTTTCCAACTTATTTCTGTTATAGCCATCAAAATTAAATCCTGGTTCTGCTGCTGAAATCACCCCAATACCGCCAAAATTAGCTACAGCTGCTGCTAGATTTGATAGTGAAATTCCTATTCCCATTCCCCCTTGAACAATAGGTACAGGGGCAGTAAGGTCTCCTATTTGTAGTTTTGGTATATCCATTCTAACACTCCATTTCTCTTATTTAAATATTTAGAATCATTATATAATAAAATTAAATTCTATACAATTTATAGTGTTAATATATTTAATTATTATCTCCAATAATATCAAGAAAAATCTTAACTAACTTAGGATCAAATTGACTACCTGAACAACGCTTTAATTCCTCTATTGCCTCTTCTTTACTTTTCTTTCTACTATATGGGCGTTCACTAGTCATAGCATCGTAGGCATCAACTATAGATAATATTCTACATTCAATAGGTATTTCTAAACCTTTAAGCCCTAATGGGTAACCATTCCCATCCCATCTTTCATGATGCTTAAGGATTAAATCTGCTACTCCAGACAGGTCAGGTGATGACATTGCTATTCTATATCCCTTTTCAGGGTGTTGACGCATAATTTCCCACTCTTCCTCTGTAAGTGGTCCTTCTTTAAATAATATTTTGTCAGGTATACCTACTTTACCTAAATCATGGAATTCAGCCAATAAAGTCAAATCAGACAACTGTTTTGAAGAAAGATTTAGTTTTTCACCTAAGATAATAGAAAGCTTTTTCACTCTTTTTACATGACCTGAAGTTATATAATCTCTTTCAGTAAGTGCAGCCATTAAAGTGCTAATTATTTGACTTCTAGCACTTTTTCTACGTTGAAGCTTATCACGATACATAAGGTCATCTGCTTTTTTATAGGTTTCTAATATAGAAACTCCTTTATTACTAGCAGTTGCAATACCCATTGATATGTGTAATTGTAACCTAGGATGTTTTTTATTATAATCTTTTATATTTTCACGAATACGTTTTAAAACTTTTTCTCCAGATTCTTCATCTGTATAAGGTAGTATTATAACAAATTCATCTCCACCTATTCTAGCCAATATGTCTGATTGACGTACAGACCTCTTTAGTACCTTTGCATAATTTTTTAATATTTCATCTCCTTTACTGTGACCTAAAGTATCATTCACAAGTTTTAAACCATCCATATCAGTTGAAACAATAGTTATTGGAAATTGATTGCTATGTGAAAGATTCTCAATTATTTGTTCATAATAGGTCCTATTATATAATCCTGTTAATTGGTCATGTATACTTAAAATCTTAAGCTTTCTTTCATACTTTTTCTGTTCCCTTATATCTGAGTATATTCCATATCCACCTACTACTTCTCCATTTACCACCACAAGAACAGACTTTATTCTAACATCAATTGGTTTCCCTTCTTTATTATAACGAACTGATTGAGTTTCCACCATATTTCCTTTAAATACTGTTTCAGTCAGTTTTCTTGCCTCTAAGTAATTTTCTTTATTAGCAACAAGTCTATCAACATCTTTACCTATACATTCTTCAGAAGTATAACCAAATAATTCTGTAAATCTTGAGTTTATATCTATTACCCTATGATTAGTATCAAAAAACACAATAGCATCTGTAGAGTTTTTAAATAATGCTTCAAAACATTTCTTCTGATAAGTTAATTTTCTTTCGGTATCCTTTATTGTCGTTATATCACGAATAGATTCAATAGCTCCCACAATATTTCCATTTACACCATAGAGTGGTCTAGCTTTTCCCCATAGATATATATCTAGTTTAGGACTATAGGATTCCCCAATAAGTGTATTTTGTGTTGTCCTTTGAAAGCTAATATAATTATCTTCGATATCTTCTTTTGAATTTAAAACCAGATTAATTAATATAGGTCTTTTTTTTCCATAAAAGGGTAAAGCATATTCATAGTTATCCTTACCTAACATTTCTTCAGATTTAATACCAGTAATCTCTTCCATCTCTTTATTCCACATAATAACTTTGCCATTTTTATCTATAGCAAAGGTAGGATCTGGAAGAAAATTAATAATCTGACTAAAACGTTGCTTAGATTCTGTCAGTGCTTTTTGAGTTTCTTTAAAACCTGTAAAATCCTCAACTATTCCAACTCCACTTATTATATTATCTTTTTCATCTTTTATAGGAAATATTCTTATAAATATCCATATTTTCGAATCTCCTGTTGTGGAATAATATGGCCCTTCATAGATAACCTCTTCTCCATTTAAAGCTCTATCAAAATAAGGTATAACCTCTTTATATTTTAATCTTTTTAAATTTAAACCAACTATTTTTTCAATTGAACTATTTAATATCTGTGCTAATCTATTATTGCATTGAGTTACAATATAATTATTATCAAACATGAAAATTCCTGATGGAGATTGTTCAAAAACAGCCCTAAAAAATTGCTCATTCTGCTTAACTTTTTCCTCCAGTATTTTAGCCTCTGTTATGTCATGTAGAAAGCTTAATACAGCAGGCTTACCTTCCCATTCAATTCTAGCTGAGTTTATAGATACCCACATAATATTCCCATCTTTTTTTATTACCCTAACTGAATACATTTTTTCAGTTTCTACTCCTGCAATCCTTTTTTGATGGGATTCAATTACTCTTTTTTTATCATCAGGATGAACAAATTTTGCAATTGAAATTCCAGTGACCTCTGTTTTAGAATATCCTGTATTTTGTAACACTGCAGAGTTAACAAATTTAATTATACCATCTTAGCTTACAACAATTCCTTCATGAGTATTTTCAATAAAACATTTATACTTATGTTCTATTTCATTTACCTTTTGTTGATATTTCTGAATCGTATCATTTATTTTTTTTATTTTTGAAGATAAAACACAATTTATTTCAGTATCGTCAGTTTTTTTCTTATTAATATGAGAATTAGGATTTTTTCTCGTAGATGTTTTTTCATCCCTTGATTTTCCCATGATAAGTACGCCCCTTCCAATTTAAAGGAAAATAACTCCAATCTAGGATATTCCCAATAAATTATCTATTACTTGTTAGAATAATTATACAATAAAATTTCACAATTTTTCAACAAATTTCGAGCACTGTGCTACTCCTAAATATGGATATTTTTATACAAAAATTTTTAAAAACTCTTGAAAATATAGTAGAATGTGATATAATATACAAAACGCTGGATATTTATTCACCATTGTTTAACTTATTAATTTTGTCCAGTGAGGCAAAAATAAGGAGGTATTAAAATGCAAAACTACTTACTTTTAAATGATGGAAGCTTTTTTTGTGGAGAGCTTATCAATCAATCAAAAAACATCCTTGGAAAAATGATATTAAATAATGAAGGAAATATCGTAATTAAATGTCAGTTAACTGGTAAAGAAAAATTAATTGTAAATAAAAAAGATAACCAAACAGGATATTTAACTCTATCTAATGTAGATTTTCAAGGCTTGAAACAAAAGATAAAAGAAAATAAAACTCTTCTAGGTAAAATCGTAACTGACTCTTTACCAATAGAATACCATGTTTACGACTTGAAGACATATATTCCCGCTAATATAGCTTAACTTTTATAAATGTAGATAAGGCTTAAGTATAATAAATTTATTATACTTAAGCCTTTTTTATTTTTGTATAGACAATTTAAATACTAGTAGTTTCTAATATTGATATATTCTATTTCTATTATTCTTAATTATATGGTATATATTAAGTTGTAGTAATTTAAAGGGGGAATTATAGTGAAAAAAAGAGTAAGTATTAAAAAAATCAGAAATGATGCTGAAAATTTATTTAGAAAAGGAGATTTTTATTGTTCAGAAGCTATTGTTAGTTCAATAAAAAATAATTTTGAAATTAATATGCCTGATGAAATGATAGCTATGGCATCTGGTTTCCCAGTAGGAATTGGAAAATCTAAATGTGTCTGTGGTGCTGTATCTGGAGGGATATTGTCATTAGGCTATTTCTTTGGAAGGACAAAAGGTGGCGATCCAAAGGTTGAAAAAACCCTTAAATTAGCCAATGAACTTCAACAAAGCTTTAGAGATAACCACGGTTGTTTATGCTGTCATGTACATACTAAAGGGATGGATATGGCTTCAGGAGAACATAAAAAACAGTGTATTTCCTTTACAGGTGAAGTGGCTGAAAAAGCAGCTGAAATAATCGTACGTGAATTAGAATTGGAAAATATTGATGAATAATGGGGTGAAAACATGGTGGAAATAATTAAGAAAACCCCTATACCTATAGCTGGATTAATGTTAGCTTTAGCGGCAACTGGAAATTTAGTAGCATCATATGGTAATAATTATAAAAATATTTTCGGATATATTTCATTTGTAATTTTTATACTCCTTATTTTAAAACTATCTTTTGATACTAAAACAGTCATTAAAAGCTTAGAAAATCCCGTTGTTGCCAGTGTTTCTCCTACTTTTTCTATGGGAATAATGATATTATCAACATATATAAAAACATCTATACCTTCTATAGCTTATTTAGCTTGGGTTTTAGGTCTTGTTATTCATAGTATATTAATAATCTATTTTACAAAAAAATTTATTTTGAAGTTTGATATAAAAAAAGTTTTTCCAAGCTATTTTGTAGTATATGTTGGGATTGTTGTAGGTAGTGTAACTGCACCAGCTTATAATGCTATAAACCTTGGCAAACCTATCTTTTGGTTTGGTTTTATATCCTATTTAATTTTATTACCTATAGTAATATATAGAGTATTTTTAATTAAATCTATTAAAGAACCAGCTTTACCTACAATTACAATTTTTGCTGCACCTGCTAGCCTATGTCTAGCTGGATATATGAGTTCCTTTCAAGAAAAAAATATGATTATAGTTAACTTACTTACATTGTTATCTTTAGTTATGTTATTTTCTGTTCTTATATATATGCCTAAAATGCTAAAAACTAAGTTTTATCCAAGTTATTCAGCTTTTACATTTCCATGTGTAATAAGTGCTATAGCAATAAAAAAGACAAATGCTTTTTTTATTAGTATAAATAATAAAATATCTTTCTTTAAATATATTGTAGCTTTCGAGGAAACATTAGCTGTTTTAATTGTACTATATGTTTTATTTAAGTACACTAGTTTCCTTTTAATTAATAGGCAAGAAGAAAAAGTATTAAATAACTAAATACAATAATACATTCATTTTTAAAAAAGAGCTTAAATATTTAAGCTCTTTTTTACTTACTATAAATCCTTTATACGTATTTCTTTAAAGACTTCTGATAATTTAGGGTTTTTGTATATAAACCATTTTATTTTTTCTCCTTTTATACTATCTCCCCTTTGTATATAGCCATAAAATATACTATCTGATTCTAATGTAGAACTATTGGTTACCAAAATATAATGCTTATTATCAGATAATTTAATATCAATTGAGTATAAATCCCTTTTATAATCTGGTTTATTTAATATATAGTATGAAAAACCATTGGTCTTTAATGCTTTTTTGATTTTATTTAAAGTATAAAAATAATTAAGCAGCCAAAAGGCTGCTTAATTATTTTTTATCTACTTTTCCATAGGCTTTTCTATATATATCAGCTAACTCTGATACTAATGGTAACCTTGGATTTGCAGTTGTACATTGGTCTTCAAAGGCTCTATCTGCAAGCTCATCTAGCTTTGCAAAATATTCTTTTTCATCTATTCCACACTCTTTTACTGACATCGGCATATTTAATTCTTTCATTAAGCCTTTTACAGCTTCGATTAAAGATTTAACCCCTTGCTCAACTGTATCTGCCTTAAGTCCTAATACTTTAGCAATTTCAGCATACTTCTTATCTGCTATATATTCTTTGTATTTAGGGAATGCAGTAAACTTACTTGGCTTAGTTCCATTGTATTCTATTACATGTGGTAATAAAATAGCATTTGCTCTACCGTGTGGTATATGGAATTCCCCTCCTAATTTATGTGCCAATGAGTGATTTATACCTAGGAATGCATTAGTAAATGCCATTCCTGCCATACAGGATGCGTTATGCATCTTTTCCCTTGCAACTTTATCTTTTCCATTTTTATATGCCTTAGGTAAATATTCAAATACTAACTTAATTGCCTTTAAAGCTAATGCGTCTGTAAAGTCAGTAGCCATAACAGAAACATAGGCCTCTATAGCATGTGTTAATACATCCATACCAGTATCTGCTGTAACATTTGGTGGTACTGTCATAACAAAGTCCGGATCTAATATAGCAACATCTGGAGTTAATTCATAATCAGCTAAAGGATACTTAACATTATTCTTCTTATCTGTTATTACAGTAAATGCTGTTACCTCTGAACCTGTACCAGATGTAGTTGGTATAGCTACCATTTTAGCAAGCTTACCAAGTTTAGGGAATTTGAAAGTTCTCTTTCTTATATCCATAAACTTAAGCTTTAATGCATTGAAATCTAGCCCTGGATGTTCATAGAATAGCCACATACCCTTAGCAGCATCAATAGCTGATCCTCCTCCAAGGGCAATTATTGTATCTGGCTTGAAATCCCTCATCAATTCAGCACCTTTAATCACAGTTTCAACTGAAGGATCTGGTTCTACATCTGTAAATACCTCTACTGCAACAGTATTCATTCTCTTCTTTAAATGATACATAACCTTATCAACATATCCTAGTTGTACCATTACTTTATCTGTAACTATTATTGCCCTATTTATATTAGGCATCTTAGTTAAATATTGTATAGACCCAAATTCATGGTATATTTTATGTGGTACCTTAAACCACTGCATGTTTACTCTTCTTTTTGCAACTCTTTTTACGTTTATAAGATTTACTGCTGATACATTATCTGTAGTTGAATTATTACCCATAGTTCCACATCCTAATGTTAGTGATGGTATATTGCTATTATATATATCTCCAATAGCACCATGTGTCGAAGGTGCATTTACTATTAATCTACCTGCCTTCACTTTTTTAGCAAACTTAGCAATAACATCATCATCATTTGAGTGAATAACTGCTGAATGGCCTAGTCCACCAAACTCTGTCATTTCTATTGATCTCTTTATACCTTCTTTATAGTCTTTAACTTTATAACAAGCTAATATTGGACTTAACTTTTCCATAGATAATGGATACTTAGATCCCACCCCTTCTAGTTCTGCAATTAATATTTTTGTGTCCTTTGGAACGTTTATACCTGCCAATTTTGCTATTTCATATGCACTTTGACCAACTATTTGCGGATTTATAGCACATTTCTCTTTATTAACTGCTAACTTCTCTAGTTTTTTAATCTCATCTTTATTTAAGAAATAGCAATTGTAATCTTTCATTAAGTGTACTACATTATGATATATTGCTTCATCTATTATTACAGCTTGTTCTGAAGCACAAATCATTCCATTGTCAAAAGTTTTTGAAAGTATTAAATCTGTTACAGCCTGTCTAATATCTGCTGTTTTCTCTATGTAACAAGGTACATTTCCTGCTCCAACTCCTAGTGCTGGTTTTCCGGACGAATAAGCTGCCTTAACCATTCCTGGCCCACCTGTAGCTAATATTAAGGATACACCTTCATGCTTCATAAGATGGTTAGTTGCTTCAATTGAAGGCTCTTCTATCCATTGAATACAATCCTCAGGTGCCCCAGCCTTTATAGCAGCATCCTTAACTATTTTTGCAGCCTCTACTGAACACTTTTGTGCAGAAGGATGAAAACTAAATATAATTGGGTTTCTAGTTTTCATTGCAATTATAGCCTTAAACATAGTAGTAGAAGTAGGATTTGTTACAGGAGTAACTCCAGCTATAACACCTATTTGTTCTGCAACTAATAAATATCCCTCTTCTTTGTTTTCTTCAATTACTCCTACTGTTTTGTTATATTTTATGCTATGGTATATATACTCAGTTGCAAATATATTTTTAGTAGCCTTATCTTCATAAACTCCCCTTTTAGTCTCTTCTACAGCCATTTTAGCCAATTCCATATGTTTATCTAAGCCTGCAAGTGCCATTTCTTTAACAATAGTATCAACCTGTTCTTGGTTTAACTCCATAAACCTTTCTCTGGCTTTATTGGCTCTAGCAACTAGTTCATCGATTTTAGATTTAACATCTTTTTTCTGTTGTACTTTCTTTGACATCTGCAGCCCTCCTAATTTGTTATTATTTTAACAATTGCTTGTTTATAGTTTAACAATGTATTATTGTTTGGTCAAATCCAATCTATTATTGAAAATCAAATATATAACACAGGAAAATGTTTTGCTTTTAAAATAACTTACTTTTTCAACATCACGTAATTTTTATCAATTTGTGTCAATTTTCTATTGCTTTTGCGTTAATTAATTAACATTTATTGATGTATGACAAGGAAACTCATTAATCTCCTGTGATTCAAGGAATTTATTGATATTTCTAGAATATATCTATATAACAGATAATTATAAAAGTATTTCATAGGGGGAGATGTATTTTGAAAAAAATTTCAACCAAAACAACAGTTTTAAAAATGTCACCTAATAATGAACCTGTGGAAACTATTAAATCTGGAGAAAAAGTCGTTTTTAAAACATATGATTGTTTTAGTAATTCAATCCAAAAAGAGGAACAGCTTTTTAGTTCTGTAGGATGGGATTTAATAAATCCAGCAACTGGACCTTTATATATTGAAGATGCAAAACCAGGTGATGTTTTAAAAGTAGAAGTATTAGATATTAAAGTTGATGAAAAAGGTGTAATGACAACTGCTCCTAATCATGGAGTACTAGGTGATATTATTCCAGAAGAAAAAACTAAAATAATTTCAATTGAAAATGGAAAGGCAATATTTAATGACAAAATTAGAATCTCAATAAAGCCTATGATAGGCGTAATTGGTACAGCACCAAAAGAAGATGAAATCCCAACAGGTACTCCAGGTGAACATGGTGGAAATATGGACTGTAAAAGGATAGTTAAAGGTTCTACTCTATATTTACCAGTTAATGTTAAGGGTGGACTACTTGCAATGGGTGACCTTCATGGAGTAATGGGTGATGGTGAAGTAGTAATTTGTGGTCTTGAGATTTCTGGAGAAGTCACTATAAAAGTAACTGTATTAAAGGATGTTAACTACCCATTACCTATGTTAATAGAAGGTAGTGACATTATGACTATTGCATCAGCAGAAACACTAGATGAAGCAGGAAATCTAGCTACTAAAAATATGCATAAATTTTTAAATGAAGAAGTTGGAATAGACCTCCATGAGGCAGGCATGCTTTTATCCCTTTTAGGTGATTTAAAGGTTTGTCAAGTAGTTGACCCACTTAAAACTGCCAGGATGGAATTGCCAAAATGGGTTTTAGAAAAATATGATTATATATTGAAATAATTCCACAAGTTGTATATGTTTTCTAAATATTATATAATGTATATAGTATTTTATGGAGGTGTAAGATTTGGACTTAGCAGTAAAGGTTGCCTTATTAAGCTATCTGCATTTTGTTGAATCTATTATTCATGTTTTTAGACTTAATAGGGAAAGTATGTCTAAAAACATGAATTATGTCAACCACTGCTAAGTAAATCTTTACTCATTCATCTAACCTTAATAATTAGATAATTATTTTTATGTAATAAAAGCCCTAAGTATTGATTTACTTGGGGCTTTCTATGTTTTTTGAGAAGGGAGAATATTTAAAATGAGTTATATAAGTAAATTAAAAAGAAATATACCTTTTAACTATATATTTACTTTTTTAAAAACACTTGATCTAGCTCAAGAGGTATGGATGATATATTTAGGAGCAAAGGGAATGTCTTTGTTGCAACTGGGAATTATTGAGGCTGTTTTCCATATAACTTCATTCCTTATGGAAGTACCTACTGGCATGATTGCAGACTTATATGGTAGAAAAACAAGTAGAATATTAGGTAGATTATTTTTAATTATAAGTGTTTCTATATTGCTTTTGGCAAACAATTTTTATTTATTTGCTCTTTCCTTTGTATTTTGTGCTTTATCATATAATTTAGAATCTGGAGCAGGAGATGCCCTTGTATATGACTCTCTTAAAGAGATTAATAAGGAAAATATTTATATGAAAGTACAAGGAATGCAAGAAGTCTTCTTTCAAGTTGGTAAATTAGTAGCATATCTAGCTGGAGGATATTTAGCAACTATGAGTTATACTTTAGTTTTCCTGTTGACAATTTTTATAGGTGTAATTTCACTTATTCAGTCTTTAACTTTTACAGAACCTGATATTAAAGACAATAATTATAAAAAAATAAATCTCTTTAAATATATAAAAAATCAGTTTGTAGAGAGTTATAACCTTATAAAAAACAACAATAGATTAAGCTTTTTAATTATTTTCTGTGAAATCATATTAACCTTTGGAACCTGTCTATTTTATTATATTCAAAACTATCTTAAAGGTAATGGATATAGTGAACTTCAAATAGGAATTATGTTTGCTGTTGCTTCTTTACTTAGTGCAGGTGTTTCAACTCAAGTCTATAGGTTAGAAAAATTAATAAAGGAAAAGGGTATATTACTATTTATGCCTATAATATCGATAGGTTGTATATGGGGAATAGTCCTTACAAATTATTCCTATATTTTCTTTATATTAATCACTATTGTAGAAAGTATAATTTTTGTTGCTGTAAGTGATTATATAAACAAACAAATACCTAGTAAGAATAGAGCTACAATACTCTCTGTAGCTAGTATGATTTTTAGCTTTTTTATGATTACTATATTCCCTTTAGTTGGGCATATAGGGGATTTGTTTTCTCTTAATTTTGCTTTTAAACTACTAGCAACATTAGGTTCATTCCTTGTTATTGTAAATATATACGTTATCACTACCATAAATAAAGTAAGACTGGAAGCTGAATAATTTCAGCTTCCAGTTTTTATTTTTTGATCACCCTATTTTAGCTAAATTAACCTTATAAACTTAAAAATCATATATTAAATTATAACATCTTTATTTATATAATAGGAGGGTAATTATGAAAAATAATTTATATATATCTTATCCCTATAATCATTTAAACTATAAAAGATATTATCCCAATTATAGACCACATCTTCAACGCTATTCAAATCCCTTGAATATACAAACTAAAAATATAAATTTTGAAAATGAATATATTATTGAACGTTTAAGAATTCCTATTTTAAAGGGAATTAAAGATAAAAATATACAAGATAATATAAATAATTCTATATCCAGTGATATATTAGAATTTAAAAACCAAATGGAAGTAGCTGCTAAAGAAGAATATGAAAAGGCTAAAGAGGAAGGAAGGCCATTTGATCCTATAATAATCTCAAATATATATGAGTTAACTTATAATAAAAATAACATAATAAGCTTATCAATAGTATATCACGAATATATAAATGGAAATGATTCCTATATTAGAACAACCTATAATTATAATATTAAAACTGGAAGATCTTTAAGCTTAAATGATTTATTTAAGGAAGGTGTCGACTATATCTCCTTAATAAATAATGTAATAAGACGTTATTTATTGGCAAACCCTACAAGATATTTTCCTGAAACAATTGAAGAATTTAAAGGTATTGCACCAGACCAGCCATTTTTCTTAGAAAATGGATATATTGGTTTGTTTTTTGGTTTCCATGAAGTTGCTCCTACTGAAGCTAAACTTCCAATAATTAAAATCCCACTTTCTGAATTTAGAGGTTACCTAAAACCATATCTTCTAGCATGATTTTTTTTATTACTGAGGTTTTGCCTCAGTTTTTTTATATATTTTTACCAAAGTGAAATAATAGATATATGGTCATTTTATTTAGTTTTATAAGTTAACAAATATATAGCTAATAATAAAACTGCATAAAAAATTTGGATTAGCTTATACTTATTTTAAAATAAGTTTTTTAATTAGAAATAATTTTAAAACCAATGTTAGGGGAGAGGATTTCTCTTGAATATACAACCCAATATTGAAACTTATATAACCCTTATAACTTTAGCCCTATCTTTAATTGGTTCTTATTTCATATTAAGAGTCGATTGGAAAAGATATGGTTTGATATTTATTATTTCCGGTATTGTAGGAAATATTTTATGTTATATTTTTGTTAGAATAGGTTTATATTCATTTCCATACAGATTATTCCCTACTATATCGATAATGCCTTTTTATGTTATTTTAACTATATTTCCCTTTTACGTAATATTAGGAATTTATTATAGTCCAAAACCTTTTGTATGGAAAATTCCTTTTTACTGGGCATTAATACACATTGGAATGCTATTTGAAACATTGGCAGCAAATTTTACGGATCTAATTGAGTATAATGCAAAGTGGGATTTCTGGGATTCTTATACATGGTGGTGGATTTTTTTATTAGTCTTTGAGTGGGTTAGTATTTACATTATTCCAGATGAAAAACGAAAGCCTTTAGATTATGATATATTAAGATATGATAGGACAGGTTGGTTTATATTACATTTTATCTTAATTGTAACCATCTTCCTTGGTGGGTTCTATTTAGGAAAAGTATTGTAAAGGACTCTTATAAACCACCAGTCGGATAAATTTTACTAAATTAGATATATAGTATCATTTCAAATAAGTTCCAATACCTATAGATTTTAGAAATAAAATAATATAAACTAATAGTAAAAAACCTTTTATTAAAATAAGTTATCTTTATAAAAATATAAATTAAATGGCACCGATGTAAAATATAAAAGAGGTGATAAAGGTGCAACGGGGTATATGCCAATTATGTGAGAATTTTTTTATAAAAAAGTTTAAAACACAATCCCTCTGTGATAAATGTCAGAATGAGTATGACATAGTAAAAAAGTATATATTTAAAAATAGACAAGCTAGCATAATGGATATATACTTAGAAACTGGAGTTCCAATTAAATCAATTAAACATTTTATAAATGAGGGTAAAATTGAATTTATGGAAGAAAAAAGTCAGTGAGTCAGGATATTATCCTTTGACTCACTTTTTTTAGTTCAATTATGGAACATCGTAACATTTTAGAACACTATATTTTATAGATTTTGTTCCAGAAGTGAACACTTAACTTGTTAATTTTCTGACTATTCCGACTATTTGAAGTATATAATAATCGGCATATTTTTTGCAGATATATAATAGTTAAAATATGATATCTCTAACACTTTACAATTACTCTATTTTACAAGGAGGTGAATACAATTAATTACTATATTAAGGATACATAAAAGGAAAGTCTTATTTATAATCTATTAATTTTCTATATTATAAAGGGGGATTTATATGACAATAAGTGCTTATTATATTCCAACTGTAAATTTACTTGGAAGGGGAACTATTAATGAGATAGGCGATAAAGTAAAAACTTTAGGTGGAAAAAAAGTATTAATAGTAACCGATTCTGGTTTAGTTAAACTTGGTATGGCTGATAAAGTTAAAAATATTCTAGAGGATTCAGGCTTAGAAGCTGTAATTTTTGGAGGGGTACAACCTAATCCTACTGATAAAAACGTTGAAGCAGGCTTTAAAGTATGGAAGGAAGAAAAATGTGATACAATAGTTTCATTAGGTGGAGGTTCCTCCCATGATTGTGCAAAGGGAGTTGGATTATTAGCATCTAATGGTGGTAAAATTCATGATTATGAAGGCATAGACAAATCAACTAATCCAATGGTTCCTCTTATTGCAGTAAATACAACTGCTGGAACTGCCTCTGAAATGACTCGTTTTTGTATAATTACTGATACTAATAGAAAAGTTAAAATGGCAATTGTAGACTGGAGAGTAACTCCAAAAATATCAATTAATGATCCTGACCTTATGGCAGGAATGCCACCAGCATTAACGGCTGCTACAGGCATGGATGCTTTAACCCATGCAATAGAAGCCTATGTTTCAACAGCTGCAACTCCTCTCACAGATTCAGCTGCTCTGATGGCAATTGAATTAATATCCAAATATTTACCTGTTGCAGTTGCCAACGGTATGAACATGGAAGCAAGAGAAAAAATGGCTTATGCTCAGTTCCTAGCTGGAATGGCATTTAATAATGCCAGTTTAGGATATGTTCATGCCATGGCCCATCAATTAGGGGGATATTATGACCTGCCACATGGTGTATGTAATGCTATTCTTTTACCTCATGTAGAACAATTTAATTTAATTGGCTGTGCTGACAAATTACGAGATGTTGCAATTGCTATGGGAGAAAATGTTGAAGGTTTATCTGTTTATGATGCAGCTCAAAAAGCTATTGATTCTATTAAAAAGCTCTCTAGTTCAATCGGTATTCCATCAGGCCTAAAAGCTTTAGGCGTTAAAGAAGAAGATTTTGAAGTTATGGCTAAAAATGCAATGGCAGATGCTTGCCAATTAACTAATCCACGTACTGCGACATTAGAACAAGTAATCCAAATATTTAAAAATGCAATGTAAAAACTTATTTTTTATCTACAATTTGAGGGATATATTCCCTCAATTTTTTTTATACATAAATTAACACAATAACGAATATTTTATTGTTATTATATTATCGTTAATCTTATAACATAATTGTATCACTTGTGGAAATTTTTGTCAATATTCTTTTGTAATGAGCTTCTCCTCTATTTGTTATTCTACCTTCTCAACTATTGGTATCCATACTTCACACTTGTAGTCATCTTTAGTAGGATCCCCTAACTCTAATTCAGGAGCATCTTCCCTCATAGCTTCCACAAACTTCATCCCAAAATTTAGGTATTATCTTAAAATTCTCACCATCCATTTATTTATGTATTCCCTTTTATTTTTCTTTATAAATAAAAAAAGACTTTCACATTATTGCAAAAGCCTTTTTTAAATACAAAAACATATTTAAAATAATGCTTTCTATTAACTTTGTAAAAAATCAAGTAATCTCTTTTCAATTATCCTATAATCCAATTTTGCTATATCTTCCATAGAGTAAATTTCATTTAGTTTACTTAAAAATAACTTCTTTAAGTCTCTTTCCTTTTCTAAGCATTTTTCTATCCAGCTTTTACCCCTTGAATACGTTCTTTTACTTAATAAAATATGCTGAAAGTATTGGGCAAAACCTTCTTGATATAACCTTAATATTCCATTATGATAGTTATTTTTCTAACTTCATATAATTAATATAATCCTTTTCCCACAACTCAATTTTCTTATCTATATTTGCATCCAAATTTTTTTCAAAGTTTTTTTAAACTTAGGAAAAGTGTCTATTATATTAAACATCCTACTTCCCCCTAAGAAGCTAAATAATTTAAATCTTTCATCTTATATCATATCTATTTTTAATATTTATTTTGCTTTTTATATATAATTTCTACAAAAATACCTGCTATAAATCCTATAACAATAATAAAAAAATTGTAAAAGCCAGCTTTCATATTTGGTGTTAATAGATTTCTATAAGAAAGAATACAATCTGCAATAAATCCAACAATAGAGGCAAGTAAAAAAATACTACCAAATCTATAAAGCTTAAATATTAGTGGAATACTTCCTAAAATTCCTATGGCAAAATAAAGTTTAATAAATTTAATATCGGGATAAGATGAATATCTGATATAGTAAATCCCTGTAATAATGCATAAAAATAATATTATCATTAATATCCCGTTTACAAGAGATTTTTTATTTATCTTTTCCATATAACACCTCCTATTAAAGGATATGTATAGTGATTTTTATACATAAAGATTCCCAACCTACCAAAAACTTGCAGAAAAAATTGTATATTATTGTAATTTCATTGTCAAAAATTATTACTTAGCCAATTTCTTTTTATATATTTCATTATATAAAGATTAATTAGCAGATATATCACAAGTATTATAGCAACACCAATAGTCCATTTTTTTATTATTACATACATTAATACACAAATAATATATATAAACTCTACTAGTACAAATAATAAAGTCATTTTCATAAACTTTTTATTTTTTTTAATACTTCCTATTACAGATATTAAGTATAATACTGCTAAAAATAAAACTAAATAATTTAAATAAAAGCTTATCTCATTACCAAAAATAATTATATTTACAGAATTCATTATTGTATGCGGAATTATAAATGTATCTTAAAGCTTCAAAAATAGTAAAAATAATATTAATCTATCCATAGCTATTTCTCCTTTTTATATTTTAATATCTTCTACATAACAAATTCTCTAAAAGAATCTATTGTCCTTTTTTCTATAATAACTACATAAAATTTGTTTAATATAATCCATTTTACATCCACATATTTATTGGTATTTTAATAAATAATATCCTTGAAGGGAGGTAATTTTATGGATGTACAAAGAGCTAATGAGATATTAAATTCTCCTAATAATATTGAAGTACTTTACAATAACACCCCAGTATGGATAGAAAAAATTAATAGTGAAAAAGGAACAGCAAATGTTAAAATGTTAAATAACAATACATCTATTGAAGTAAATACTAAAAATTTAGTTGAGACGGGAAATATAATAAAATAGTTAACTTTAAAAGGTGCTGATATTTATTCAGCACCTTGTTTAATGACATAGGGACGAATGACATAGGGACGTTTCGTTTGTCACACTATTAAGCATATAATCCAGGACCACTTTTGTTCATATAATTATTCTTTTAAAGCAAAAGATAGGATGTATTCAACTGCTTTATTGTTATGTGTACCATACTTCATTTTGCTAATTAACTCATTTTTAGAAAGCCCACTTTCCTTTAATTTATCTGAATATGATGATATATAAGAATCAATATTTATTATTTTCCATGAATCATCTTGTTTTTCAAAAGTATATCTCTTATTAATTATATAAACTGAATTTTCTTTATCATTACTTTCTCTTATTTGTTGAGAATAAACATACTTATAATCCTTATCATTAACATTTGCATCATATGAACCAGATATTCTTATTGTAACTTTATCGTCATCTAATTTTAAGTTAAACTTTTTAACTAATTCATTCCATTTTTGTTTATGCTTTTTAAATTCTTCCTTTGATAAACCTTTCAAATCTATTCCTCTAACCTCTATTTTCTTCCCATTATCTGTATAACCATATATCAACTTATTCTCTATATATGAACAAGAATCTGAAATGATATCTTTCGTTGCTTCTTTATAATCTTCATATGTTACTTCTAATTTAGAAAATAAATAATCTTTTTCTTCAACAATTTTAACTTTTTCTGATAGCTTTTTATTAAGACTTATCTCTTGTTGACATCCTGATAAACTTATTATTAAAACAAAAATAAATACAAACCACTTTTTCAACATAATTCCCCCTTTATATTAAATATATTTTATTACATCTTTTAATGTTTCTACTTTTATTCAACTATCACTACTAAGTTTAATTCCAAATGATTTAAAATTAAAATAATTTCCTAATTCAATGTCTGAATTTGAACCTCCAACAATAAAAAAGTTTAATAAATCTGTGTTTGAATATTTTTCTAGTGCTTGATTTATTAATTCTATAATGTTTTATAATTAATCCTAGATTTCCCATGACTTATTTATTTTATAAATTGACGTATCCATTGTTTAGCCTTATTACTATTTTTTACTGCATTATTTTCTAAAGGACTTACAAATCCAATTTGTCCTATTATTTCGTTTCCTATTAATTTATTATTAAATCGTTTAAATATTTTTCCTTCATTTCCTCTATAGGTACAAAATAATGCAATTTTTTTATTTATAATATTTGCTTGTGAAAACAAAGTATTAAATGCTGGTACATATGAACCTGCCCAAACAGGACTTCCAAAAATAATTAAATCGTAAGCTTCAAAATTATTATTAAATGATTTTAATTTAGGCTTTTGACGTAATAATACTTGTTTTCCACCAAAGAAATATTTTAGGAACCCTTTTTTAGGTATATCTTTTCTAGGAATTAATCTTGCTATGTCACAATCTATCTCTTCTTTAATGGCATCAGCAATCATTTTTGTATTTCCTTCTAGTGAATAATATATAACTAATGCTTTCATACAATAAACCATCTCCTTTTTATTTTTAGTATTTTTATTTGCAACAATATTTAGTTGACTTCTATATGTTTTTCTATATTTATTAATTATATCCTTTTATTTCCATTAATATTATAAATATTGATAAAGCTTAATCCACTATTGTAACCTATTCATCTCCGGTATTATAAGCCACGATAAATATACTTTCTTTTGCAATAAAAAAAAGATACCCTTAATTAGAGTATCTTTTCCTTCAGTTAGCTCTTGATAAGTCTATTATCAGGTTAATTATAATTCAAAATTTTCTATTTCCTTATTTAAGTTCTCAGATAGTCTTGATAAATCTTCTGCTGACCCTGCTATCTCTTCCATTGCTGCAGATTGCTCTTGGGTAGATGCATTTATTCTATCTGCACTTTTTGCAATATCCTCCATGTATTTTTCAGTTTTTCCTACCCCATCCTTAATATTTTTTAATTGCTTTACTGTATTATGTAATGCTTCTATTCCTTCTTTAACTGAGTTGTTTACTGCATTCATCGATTTATAGGAACTATCAGCTCCTTGTAATACCTGCTCAATAATAGTTTGTACTTGACTAGTTGCATTTTTCGACTCTTCAGCTAATTTTCTTATTTGTTCAGCTACAACTGCAAAGCCTCTTCCTGATTCTCCTGCTCTAGCTGCCTCTATAGCTGCATTTAATGCTAATAAGTTGGTTTGTTCTGTTATTCCCGTAATTAAACCTAATATCTTTTGTATCTCTTTTCCATATTCATTCATCTCTAATACTGTGTTATTGGATTTCTGTACTGCTTTTTCAATCATATCTATTTTCTCAATAGCTATATTAGATGCTTCCTGTCCTTTCTTAGCCATTTTACTTGTATTATCGCTTATTTTCTTTCCAGCCATAGTTATGTCTAGAACTTGATTAGTATAACTAGCTAATTCCTCTATAGAACTAGTTGATTCTTCTGACGATGCAGAAAGTTGTTGCGAGGCTGCACTTACATTTAATGCTGCTTCTCTAATACTGTTTAAAAGTTCTTTTTCACTTGTTATATCCCTAAGAATTTCCAAACCTCCCTCTGGGTTTCCTTCACTATCATATAATCCTGATGCAGATGCTAATACATTAATCTTTTTACCATTTTTATTTTTTATGGTAATTTCTTCTTTCTTAATACATTCTCTCATTCTTATACACTTTTCCACTGCACAATTTTCACAAATAGATGCTTGAAAAATTTCATTACACTTCTTTCCTATTGCTTCCTCTTCTGTATATCCTGTAAGTTCTTCCATAGACTTACTCCAAAAGACTATATTTCTATCATTATCTCTAACAAAAACTGGATTTGGCATAGCTTTTAAAATATCTTGTACTTTTGCTTTATTTTTTTGTGCATTAAAAATTAAATATTCAACCTTATTTAATATGTTTTTTTTTGAAATTTGTTTGTATTCTTTTTGGGTAAAATTATTCATAAAATATTCATCTAAAACTCTATTTATAGATTTTAGATTTTTATTACTGAACATAAATTTTTGCCCCCTTATATTTTGTGCTATAAGAATCAACAATTTTATATAATCATTACTTATGGTATTCTATGTTTTTCGACATTTTCCTGTTTTTTTCTACATTGTTTTAGCAGTAATATTTTCCAAGTATTTCTTAAGTAGTTTAGATTAAAAATAGATAAATAAAAAACCCCTGCTAACAATGCAGAGGGAGTTATTTTTGTATTTTCTTTTAAGTAATATGTAAAAAAAATAACCTCAATTTATACTTAAATATTTATCTAACTTAGCTATTGTTTCATCCTTTAATTAAATTCAAATAATTTTTATCGTACATTTTACTTACTTCTTCTTCACTTAAAGGTTTACTAAAAAGATATCCTTGTACATAGTCACATTCCCCTTTTTCTAATCTTTTATATTGGTCTATTTCTTCTATTCCCTCAGCTACAACCTTTAAGTTTAAAGCATGTGTAAGGGATATTAAACTATCTAAAACTTCAATATTTTCATATTCTAAAAACTTATCATTTAAAGATTTATCAAGCTTAATTTTATCAACAGGAATAAATGTTAAGTAATTTAGTGAGGAATATCCTGTTCCAAAATCATCTAGGGCAATTGTTAAGCCTAATTTCTTTAGTTTTTCTAAGATTTTTATAGTTTCTTCTCTATTTTCTATAAGTACATTTTCAGTAATCTCAATTTCTAACATAGAAGGGTCAATATTATTTTCTTTTAAGATTTGTTGTAAAAATTTAAAAAGATTGTCATCATACAGCTGTTTTGGTGAAAGATTGATGGCTATAGGTTTAGTTTTATAGCCTTCACCTTTCCATTTAATTAATTGATTTATAGCTTGTTTTATAACCCATCTTCCTATAGTTAAAATTAAGTCTGTTTCCTCTGCTATAGGTATAAAGATACCTGGAGAAATGTTTGTATCCTTTAACCTTAACAATGCTTCATAGTATGCTATTTCACCAGTCTTTGCTTCTATAATAGGCTGATATAGTAATGTAAAACCTTCCTCTTTTATTGCTTTTCTTAAAATATTTTCAATTTTTATCTTTTCTTTAAAGGCTAAAGTCATTTCTTCATTAAAGAAAAGGTATTTATTTTTACCTGATTCTTTTGCATTATACATAGCAATATCCGCCTTCATTAAAAGATCATCCATCTGAAATCCATCATATGGAAATCGAACTATTCCCATACTTGCTGTTATAGGGTTTTCTATTCCATCTAATACAATTTTTTCTTTAAAACTCTTTAAAATTTTGTCTGCATATCCTTCTATCTCTAAAGGGTTTTCATTATTTCTAAGAAGTACTAAAAATTCATCTCCTCCAAAGCGAAAAATGGTTACCCTTTCACAGGATATATCCTCTAATATTTCAGCTATTTTTCTTAATAGCTTGTCCCCATATACATGTCCTAATGTATCATTGATATTTTTAAAATTATCTAGGTCTAACAAAAAGAGAGCTCCCTTTCTGCCTTTTTCAATCTCTTCATTTAATATTTTCATAAACTTTCTTCTGTTAGGAAGATGGGTTAATGGATCATGCTCAGCTAAAAATTCAATATATTGTTCTTGTTTTTTTAGTTGGGAAATTTCTACTAAAACTCCGTTTATACTTTTCATTTTTCCTTCCCTATCCATTACACCTTTTCCACTTATTAAATACCATCTAACTTGTCCATCTTTATCTATAATACGTATTTGAGAATAAATTTTTTCTTTTTCACCCTTTTTATATTTCTCAAGCTCACTTAAAAGCTCTTTTTTATCTTCTAAATAAACTATTTTATCTATAACTTCATATATGTTTTTTTCTTTAAAATCAATATCTATAATTTTTGCGAAATTTTCTGAAAAATGTATAACTTCATCTTCAACAGTTATTTCCCAAATAGCACTATCGGTTCCTTCAACAGCAATTTCATATTTTTGTTTTAATTCTTCTAACCTCTCAGCGTACTTTTGTATTTCATCATACTGAATCTTTAATTCTTCTTCTCCTGCTAATAGCTGCTCAATAGTAGCTTCTAATTCATCATTTGTAGTTTCTAAATCTTTTTTATAATTCTCTCTTTCTGTTATATCTGTATAAATTCCATATCCACCAATTATTTCATTATCTATTATTACTAACATAGCTCTAATGTTGACATAAATTGGTTTCCGTGATTTTGTATATCGAATTGCTTCTATGTCTAATTCTCCCTTTTCAAAAAGCTCATTAGTTTTTGCAACTGCCTCATCTTTCTTTTCCTTTGGTACTACAACATCATCTAAATTTTTACCAAGACATTCTTCTTTTGTATAACCAAAACTTTCAAGGAAAGTATCATTAACATCTAGTATTTTATGGTTTCTATCAAAATATGATATAGCATCAGGACTTTTCTTAAAAAGGATTTCATACCTTTTATGTATTTTATCTATTTTTTTCTGATACTTTATTTTCTCACTAATATCCCTTGATATAACCACTGCACCTATAATTTGTTTATTCTTATTATACAGAGGTACGGCTTTTCCCCAGTCATAATAATCAAGTTTTTTACTATATGCTTCTCCTTCTACACTTCCATCTTCATTTCTCTTAAAATTTACATATTCTTTTTCTATTTCAGGATTAGGTTCTAATACTAAATCGGCAAGAGTAGGTCGCTTTTCTCCATAAATACAGATGGAATAATCACCTTTTCCTAATATTTCTTCTTTTTTAACTCCTGTTAACCCTTCCATAGCCTTATTCCATAAAATAATTTTTCTCTCTTTGTCTATACCAAAAATTGGGTCAGGTATAAGTTCTATAATCTGTTCATAGAATTTCTTCTTAAGCATAATATAATTCCCCTTCATTTAAAACTATCCTCACTTTAAACTTACCCAGTTTTATAGGGATTTTAACTCTTTAAAACTACTAACTTCCAATTAAGTCATTACAAAAACTTATTCCTTTCATTTTTTATCTATACATTGCTTCGTCAATTACATATATTTTGTAGAAATCTTAATTTATTTCATTATATCAGAATAAGCTTATATTTAGTAATTTCTTATTTTATTACATAAAACTTTGGTCTATCTGTTCTTTCTAATGGCTCACCATATACAAAAATGCAAATTCCTTCTACTTCTTTAGCTTTTGGTTTATAAACACCTTTACTATCTATCACAAAAAGATCTTTATTTTTGCCATTTTCCAAATTTATATTATAACCCATTAAATCAATACTATAGTATTTATAATCACCTTCGGGGAATCTCATAAAATTTTTTGCTCTGTCAAATTTCATAAAAAAATTCTTTGCTAATAATCTTCCTCTTGCTTCATTTTTGTCAATTTTATTTTCTTTTACCTTTAAATAATTATTATCTTTGTTATAAAAAATAGAATATCTTTTATTTTGAAATTTTGATTCTTCAGCTATTTTAATTATCATAAGTCTAATTTTTTTGTCTTTAGTAAGTCCCATTTTAAATTCTTCTATTATTAGATTCTTATTAGAATTTGATAGTGGTATTTTAGCTATATCTTTAATAAACTTTGTCATTGAAAACTCATGTAATGATGTTTCTTTAAAATCTTTAATAAATACTTCATTATCTTTAACAGAACAGCCTGCTATACTTAAAATTAAAATAGAGATTGTAAATATTAATATAAGTTTTTTCATCTTAATCCCTTCTTTCTTAATTTATTGAAATTATAATATAAATGTCCTTATCAATACCATATATTAAAATGCAAAAAAACATTATAACTATTTTACTTCCACTAGAAAAGCATAATTAGCTATACCCTGTTTCCATTTTATAGATACACTATAAACATATTTTCCTTTTTCCTTTGGTGCTACTATCTTATTTCCATTTAATTTTGGGGACATTTTATTATTGTTTTGCCATATGCTTACACTAAGTCTAGCAGGCTTATAAATAGTGATAATTTCTAACTCTCCTCCAGATTTAACTATTAGTGGATTTCTATCCTTTACTAATTCTGGTGGTATTGGTGAACTGGCTTGAACATACTTTTTACCACCCAATAAAGACCTATATTCCCATGAATAAGGCCCTAATACAGGTTTTACTTCTCCAAAGCTTGATTTTACACTTATTTGAGGAGGTTTTATAAGATTGTCTTTACCAAAATATTGTTTATAAAATATAAATGATATTAATACAACAATACATAACAAATAAATCCACTTTTTATTCATTCTTGTAACCACCTTTAATAAACTCTATAATAATTTTAAACACTTAAATTTCATAATTTTGATAGGCCTCAAGGACTTTTTTAGCAGTTTCTTTTTTCTCTAATGAATAATCGTATTTATTCTCTAGCTTTTCTTTAACTTTTATTTTATTCTTATATTGAATATAGTACGTAAAACCAACTATTATAGTTAAAAATAAAATAAATACTTTAAGCCTTTTATTCATTAACAACTCCTGTCTTTTAAATAATTTCATTTTTGTTATATTATACCATATATTGTATTATGTGTAAGCATAATTAGTTCTACCTTTAGTTATGTTAAAAAGAAAAACTCTACAAGTTTAATGTAGGGTCTTTCTTTATAGTATAAAAGGCAAATATCTGACTATTTCATACTTATGCAAACATTAATAAACTTAATGCCATTACAGCCATTCCAGAAACAAGTCCATAAATTGTGATATGATGTTCACCATATTTCTCTGCAGTAGGTAATAATTCATCTAATGAAATATAAACCATGATTCCCGCAACTCCGGCAAATATTAAGCCAGACATAGTATCATTAAAAAATCTCATTAATATTAAATACCCTACAATTGCACCTATTGGCTCAGATAATCCAGAAAGAAAGGAATATAAAAACGCTTTTTTCCGATTACCAGTAGCATAATAGATTGGTACTGAAACTGCAACCCCTTCAGGTATGTTATGTATTGCAACAGCAACAGCTATACTAATCCCTAAAGTTGTATCCTGTAAAGTACTTGTAAAGGTAGCTAATCCTTCAGGAAAGTTATGAATTGCTATAGCTAAAGCTGAAAATAATCCCATTCTCAGTAAGTCAACATCATTTGTTTTCTCCTCTGTCATATCATTCACATCACGCATTTCATGGGGATTCTCAACACTTGGTACAAATTTATCTATTATTGCAATTAAAGCAATCCCTGCAAAAAATCCAATTGTAGTAATCCAGTATCCTTTTGTTGAGCCATAAACCGCTTCTAATGATGTCCTTGCTTTTGCAAAAATTTCAATCATAGAAACATAAATCATTACCCCTGCAGAAAATCCCAAAGCTGCTGATAGAAACTTTTTATTTGTTTGTTTAGTGTAAAAGGCTAAGGCACTTCCTATTCCCGTAGATAATCCTGCAAATAATGTAAGGCCAAAAGCTAATAGCAAATTGTTTATACTTATATTCATAATAAATTCCCCTATTCTTTTTATTATTTTATGATTACTTGAGTTATGGTATAGAAATAAAATATGATATGTCCTTTATATAAATAATTCTTTTCTAATATAATATATAAGTAAAATTAATGATATCACTATTCATATAAAAATTTCTATGCTTAATAGTCTAACTTTAAATTGTTTTTCTATTTTTAACTTGTAATATACGTGAAACCACAACTTTCGTGGCAACATTAGAACCTATAAACCCTAGAGTATATATTATTATAGAAAGTGCAATTAAAGTTAAAGGGTTAGGCGCTAACATAAATAACTTATTTCCAGTTACATAGTTAACTACTATAGAAGCTGTGATAAAAGAAAAAAACGGATAAAAAGGTATAGCAAAAACGATTTTCTTTTTAGTAGTGTATCCTTTAAATAGAATTAAAGCTATAATATCTGTAAAAATTCCGCTTACAAGGATAGCTAATCCCATAAATATAGATATAAAAGACATAATAAAAGCAAATACACAACTTATTAATGAAACAACCCCTATCTTTCTTAAACAACTAACTATTACAGTTAACATAAAGCTAAAAAAAGGAGCAAACATAAAAAACTTAGCACCCGGAATTCCTAAAACAGTTCCACTTATAAATAAAAAATATCCTACTACAAACATTAAAGAAGCAGTTAAACCCATCAATAAAATTTCTTTAGTTTTGAAATTGATACTAATTCCTCCTTTCTTTATTGATTATACCCTAGAACATGTATAATTTAATCGCAATTATTTTACTATTAAATATATTTTATATTGATTCATCCTTGACAATTTAAATTATTAATCTTTTCTTCCCTTTGATTATTTACAAATATATTATATTTTGGTTAAATAACTATAAAATGAAGAAAAAACCTGCAAATTAATGCAGGTTATTAAGCTTTAGAAGGTAGGCCTAAATAGAAAAAGGTTCATACTCACATAACTGATCCCTTAATTGCATTAATTCTTCTCTAGATGGATAGGGATATTCAAAGTCTAAAGCCCTATCAATAGACTTAAGTGCTTCTTGAGTATTACCTATTTTAATTTGGGCATCTGCTAAATAATACCAATAGGTGGTCGAATCCTTTTCTTTCAAAAGTTTTTTATAATAATTGGCTACCTTTTTAAAATAATAGGGATAAACATCTAATGCCAATGTGAACTTACTATCTACCCATCTATATATCTCTACCTTATAAGCCTCTCCAGTATCATGAATCCATAGGGCTAGTTCATATATCCCATCTCTTCCTTGTGTACTTTTAATATCTTTTACTTCTATCATGCTATAGTATTTATTACCCTCAATTAAATCTTTCATTCCCATATTTGTCCATTCATAAACACTAAGATCTGACCACATTGCCCCAACTTGCCATCCCACTACTAGGTTATTTTTATATCTACTAGTAATTGGTGCAACGCCAAAATAAGTGATATTATATCCCTTTCCTTTAATGATATCTATCACTTGCCAAATCCCATAACTATATTTTAGTACAATAATATAATTTTCACTTTGCCAATTGTAAGCACCAACTAATTCTAATACACCATCTCCATCTAAGTCTACCATTTTTACTGCTGGTCTTTTAAAAGGTGTGTCCAATACTATAACCTTAGCAAAAGGTGGTATAAATGATTTCATTATGCCCACTAAATATCTATTATCCCACATACTATAACCCCTTTTATCTCCATTCTAGAATTAGTATATGCAGGGGCTTTTAACATGTGTATCCCATAGATATTTTAGGGTCTAGACTAAATCCTGGACCTATTTGAAATATACAATATACAATATGGAATATATCTAAGTAACATAACGCCCAAAGTATGAATAATCTATATAGAAAAAGTTTAGGTGAATGTGGAGGAATGGAAATGACAACTTTCGGTTCATTCTACGGAATTATTACTAGAATTGATGATTTTAGGGTAAGAACTGGAGAATCAATAGGATGTTATAAACTAATGACTGTTCAGAAAAGAGATGGTAGTATTGTAAACTTTGAAATTACCCCGACTACTTACTTTGTAGACCATGTAACAATGGCAGTAGGTGATGCAGTAATTGGATTTTATGATATAAATGCCCCTGTCCCTTTAATTTTCCCACCTCAATTTCGAGCAATTGTTATATCAAAACTTATACCAGGTCATAATGTTAAAGTAGACTATTTTAATGAACAGTTGGTAAGTAGTGATGGTACATTGAAGTTAAACATTAGTCCATTCACTCAGATAATACTGGAAAATGATCAGGTGTTTACTGGAAATCCTGCAAACCGTAATCTAATCGTTGTATATGGTCCAACTACTAGGAGTATTCCTGCCCAAACTACACCATACAAAATTATTGTTATGTGTCCTAAAACTTAATAGATTACCCCTATAAAATAATGGGGTAAGGTCTGTAATTGACTTCTTTTAAAGGAAACGTCCTCCTGTCACATAAAAAAAGCAGTTAATCAGTTGTTAAACAACTGATTAACTGCTTTTTTACATATCTATTCTAAAATTATAGAAATTTCAATTATTTTACTTCAGTAGCTCCAGTTACAGTAGCATTTTCTCCAAGTTTAAATGTGGATTTAACTTCTTCATTAGCAAAATATACATTACCTTCTATTGTTGCTTCTGTTAATGTAAATCCATTAGCTTCAACATAAACGTCTCCTACAAAAGTACCACCTTTAATTGTAGTATTTTCACTCTTTATAGTTAACTTTGGAGCAGTTAAAGTATAAGAAGCAGTTATATTTCTGTTTTCATCTTGAGTATAAAGAGCTATTTTACGTGCTGGTTTATCTTTGTTTGTGAATTCACCTTCTAATACAAGCTCTTTATCAGTTGTAAAATCATCTTCGAATATAATGATCCATGTTCCATCTTTACTCATTGCCTTTAATAATGAAGCCTCATCTGTTACTACTGAAGCTGCTGAAACTGTGTCTGCTGGTTCATTTGTTGATGATGTCTCCTCATTTGATGTACAACCAGCCATTAAAGCAACAACTAATACTAATACTAATGCTAGTGCTTTTACTCTCATGTAAATGCCTCCTTTTAATTTATATTTTTTGAAAATGAATATCGCTTTTTATTTTAACATATTGAGTATAGAAATATCAAGAAAATTTAATTTCTAAATTATCAAATAATATTTATCTAATTAAACCAGAATATAATCAACAGGGTTAGGTCTAAACAATTATGAATTAAATCACCTTCTCTAAACATAGAGCATATTATGTTATAAAACCTATGAAAGGAATGAGCAATATGTATAATTTTTATAGACCGTATCCATGTCCTTACACACCAATGTATAACTTATATTATAGAAGATGTCCATATCCTTATTGGTTTAATACACCAATGTATAATTCAGACTTTTGGAAACAACCAATTGAATTAAAAGATTATGGTCCAGAACCATTTGTAGTTAATATTGATGAAGCTACTAAGCAGAATACTAATTATCGTACTGCTTTATGGACAGGAGAGAATTTGCAAGTTACCTTAATGAGTATCAAAGTAGGAGGAGATATAGGTTTAGAAATTCATCCTACAGTTGATCAATTCATACGTATTGAGGAAGGTCAAGGAATCGTAAGAATGGGAGATAGTAAAGATAATTTAGATTTTGAAGCAAGGGTTTATGATGACTATGCGATCATGATACCTGCTGGTAAATGGCACAATTTAATCAATACAGGTAGTAAACCACTTAAATTATACGCTATATATGCACCACCTGAGCATCCACGTGGTACTATTCATAAAACCAAAGAAGATGCAGAAGCTGATGAAAGGAATTATAGCTACTAAAAATATGACAATGGGACGTTTCGTTTGTCACAAAAGTTAAGTGACAAACAAAACATCCCATTGTTCCCTAAAAAACAAGGTACTTTACAATAATTATCTTGTTTTTTACTGATTATTTACCTGATAATGCCCAACTTTCCTTTACATAGTCAGGTATATCAATATCTAATGTATAACAGAAAGCAATAATTTGCCCAATATGCATAGTTTCATGTGCTATCATTGCTGAAAGATGATATGGTAACAACTGTTTCTCACCAAACCATCCTATCTGCTTGTTTTTATTAATATTATCTAAAGCAGATTTCAAACTATTATCGACTAATTTCATATTATGTAATAACTTTTCTTGAAAGCATAGGGGATGGCTTCACAAATTCATAAAAAGTTGATTTTTGTCTACAATTCATGATTTGAAATTATGAAATATTTTCAGTTATGATGCTCTATTATTTTTCTTAGTAGATTTTACTTGATTAAAGATTAATGCTGTAATAATAATTACTATGGAAAAAACAAACGATATCAATGTAAAACTATCCTCCAAGAACATATTAATTATTCCTATAGCAACACAAGTTATACCGCCTATAAACTCGATTATACCAACTCTTTTAGCAAAGGAATCATCTAATTTTCCACTTTTCTTATCATTTTTAAAACTATTAATTAAATTATATTTTCCTTTAAAATAGATTGCATATCCAAAACCCATAAATGTCAAACCTATTAAAATCAAAATTATTCGCAAAACAAATATATTGTTTCACCTCCAAAAAATTATTTTCCTTTTCCATTGTTCTGAAAAACTAGCAATATATCTAAAAGCATCATTGTAGGTTCAGGCCTAAAAATTGAATTACTTACAATAAATATGTCCCTTGTCATGTTAAATAAATTCTACAAATTGAATTTTTAATCCATTTGGGTCTAATACATAAAAAAACTTTATGTGTGGGTTAGGCTGAAATGGGCCGCTGTGAATATCTATACCTTTTTCTTTCACAAATGTCATCATTTCATCAACTGAGTTTACTTTAAAGCCTAAAGAAATATCTGGTCCAATATTAACTTGTTTATTTTTTTCATCACATATTAATTCAACTTGAGTCTCACCTTCTCCTAAAAAAGCAATTTCTACTCCTGGTCCAGCATTAAACCTTCTATTTTCCTTTAAACCAACTATTTCCTTATAAAATTTTAGAGACTCCTCCATGTCATTAACTTTTATTGTGCCCCAACAAAATTTCATTAAGTATCTACCTCCCTATTTAATTAATATTATTTTAAACTGTAGCATTCTTTATAAGGGCCATGTACTCAACATGCATGGTTATTATATTTTAGATTAAAAAATATCGCATAGACTATCATATAAAATTTATAACCAAGATTTCTACTACCTTTCATGTTATGTGAATTTGTGAAGCCTGATCCTTTTACCCTCTTCCCTTATTTTTTTGTGCTTAATAGATTTTTTTAATGAAATTCCCCCATAAAAGAACACAAAGGGACAGTCCCCTTATATTCTTTTCACTATCCCTCTGCATGTTAAAAATTTACTTTTTTCAATTATTTAATTTTTTCTAACTCATCTAAAAATGCTGGTCTTCTTTTATATTTAATACTTAATTCATTTATCATTTCTCCTTGCTTTTTCTTTCCTGCTATCTTTTTAAATTTTTCAAGCATTCTACATACTTGTCTATAATGGCTTCTCTTTGAAGATGAGCTTGCTTCTAACATTATACTTTTTTTATAGATATCTATAACCTCATTTTTATACTTATCAACTAACATATTTGCATATTCTTCTATAGATCTGGGATTTTCCCGTACAAATTCCATTAATTCAGGTAAGTCCCTTTCAAAAGTTATAACCTTTAGATATTTATCCCTAAAATACCAACTGTTATGGCTTTTTAATTCTTCTTTTAGTTTAGTATAAAAAATTTCCCAATCCTCTTTGTGTAATTCTTTTAATTCTCTATAATACTCAAAACTATCACTAAATAATAGTTCTTTTGCTAGCTTTTCTTGTTCTTTTTTAAGTGAAAGTTCTTTATAAGCCTTATATCTTATTTTTTCCACTTTACCACTAACCCTTTATATTTTTTATCCTTTCTTTCTCCTTCTAACGCCAATTCTATAACTTTTGAATAGTCCTTTTCTTTCATAAACTTATTTATAACTAACTCTCTAAATGATGTAAATTTCATGTTTTTCTTTATAAATTTCTCTGCTTCTTCTTTAGGTCCATATTCCCTTATTATGTTATACAATATTAAAAGCATTCTTTCTATACTATATTCGGAATATCTATCATTAATATTTTCATTAACAAAATATTCTATTTTTCTTCTTAAATCATTTCTTAACTCTTCAATATCTGCAAACTCTGAACATATATTAATTATATCAATATAGTAATCATCCCAATCATGAAAAATTTCTTTATCAGCTTGGTTTAATATCTTTTTAAACATTTTTCTTCTTAAATTTGTATCTAATTTTTTTGAATCATATGCAATTTCTTGTATATACTCAAATATCTCTGATATTAGGCTACCTATATATCCATCTGAATCATCTGCATAACCAAGGGCTTTTATAGACTCTTCCAACACTATAAGAGTAGCATCTAATATTGATACAGGATTATCATTAGCTTGGTATATTTCTCCAATCTGTTCTAGTAAATCTTTCATTTCACTTGCAAATCCATAAGCTTCTCTATATAGTATAAAACCTTCATTCCTTGTATATTTTCTAACAATTGAATTAATTATTTTTTTACATTGACCAGGCAGGTTTAATTTAGAATTATCTGAATATCTAAAAACAATATTATCTTTTATAGTTTCATCCCTTTTAACTATATCTAAAATAATATTTATTAACTCTTCTTTAGAAAGACTATTTAGTACATCTTCTATTTCTGGCTGTTTCATTACCTCATCTTTTACTTTTTCATTGTTTGGTTGGCTTTTTAAATGGTTGCGTATTTCAAAATAAGCTGCTACTTGATGCTTACATATAGGTCCAAAATCATACGGACAATTACAATATGAAGAAAGAATTTCACCATTTTCATCCAACTGAACTATTACTTCATAAATTTGACTTCCTGCAACTATAAAAATATATTCATTATTTTCCTTCTCATACTTTTCTAGTACATTTCCATAAGTATAGTAATTATATCCCCTATCTAAAATTATTTCATTAACGTATTTCTCAAAATTATTTATATTCATTTTATTTTATCATCCTTTTTTATTAAAATGGTATATTCATCATCGTTTAGAATAGCTTCTTCCACTACTACTTATTCAATAGCTTCTTTCTATGATTATACCATAAGGAAATCTATTAGCTATATAATAAAAATTTACGTTACTATTTTGATTATCTATAGTATCAACAACTTCTTTATTTTTTCACTCTTTTTCATTTTAATTAACTCCTCTACATATAATAATTACATTCCTTTTAATTTGTGATAATCAAAAAGTCTCCTTATTACCCTTGTGATGGTTAAAGGTGATAACAACTTAAAGTAACACACTAGAACCGTCCCTTTGTGTCCTAGAACCGTCCCTTTGTGTCCTAATAAAAAAAGGCAGGTATTCTATTAGAATACCCACCGCCAATTATTGACAAAGAGCTAAAAGGGTTTCTCAGCCCTAGAATCTATTTTCTATTTTTAGACATCCCATTATTATTTATTTTCAAAGAATTCTAATAAAAACTTTTCTGCTTCTTCGCACCAAACATTGTTGTTTTTCTTACATATTTTTGCTAACTCCCTAAATAACTCGTCATTTTCACCTAATTTTTCAAAATCCTTAATAGCTGTTAATTCCATTTCTATATGAGGATAAATTAGTTTTTTTCCACCTGGAATATTAGGTAAGTTTCTTATAGTTTCTGGAACTGCATTTAATCCCCCTATATGTGTTACCATAAATGATGGATTTATTAATCCCTCTTCAGATAATTCTATAGACTCTAACATATCTCCAGTAGATCCACCTGATGTTCCAACTATATGAGTTCCCTCATAGTGAACATTGTAGAAGTTAAATGGCACCTTAAAGTTATTATCTGTTGGGCCAGCAAAGAAGTTTAAGCAACCATCATTACCTAATATATCATCAGCGACTTCTATTAATTGCTTAACAGGTGCAAATACAAATACATCGTCATATCCCTTCCCACCTGATAATTTTCTTAACTCACTTACTGCATCTATATCCTTATTATTTAAATATATTAATTCAACCCCTTTTTCCTTTGCTCCTTCAACTGTTATTAAGCTAGCTGCTCTATTTAGTCTTTCTTCATCTATATCTACAACTACAACTAATTTTGGTTTTACAGGTCCATTAATAGCATATTCTATAGCACCTAATCCCATAGGACCAGCACAACCTAAAAGTGCTAATTTTCCACCTTCTTTTATTCCCATATCGTGTTTATAAACATATGGCTTTGTATGATAACTTGCGTGGAATGCTCCTATTATACAGGACATAGGTTCTGACAATGATGCATTTGCAAAGTATGTTCCATTAAGAGGAAGTACACAACCTAAGTCAATTGCTATTTTGGGAATAATACAATATGTTGCATTTCCGCCAAAATACTCGTAGCTATATCCTGCTGAATAACCTGATTCAAGTCCCATAGCTGGTTGAAGTACAAATCTTTGACCTTCTTTAAATTTGTCTTTTAAATTACTTCCTACTTTTTCTATAATTCCAGCAAATTCATGTCCTGTAATTGCAGGATGTTTTGAAACATTTTCTGGAACTCTTTTATGTTCTTCTCCCCTAATTAAGGCTTTATATGTTGATAAACAAATACTATTTGATACTATCTTTACAAGTAGTTCATCTTCATTTATTTCTGGTAATTCAAACTCTCTTATATATATATTGTTTTTACCTGCTAAAACTGCTGCCCTAGTTTTCATTAGTCAACATCTCCCTTTTAAGCATTTTGCTTTTGTGCTAATAATTCTTCTAATAATTGTTCTATATTGCTATCTTTCATAAAGTTTTCTATAGTAACTATTCTCTTGTTTGGCCAAGCAAGTTTTGCTCTATCTAACAAGCTTTTATGAGTTACTATTACATCGACTTCTTGTGGTACTTTTTCAATAGCAAAGTTTTTAACTGTTATTGAAAGACCTTCTTTTTCTACTCTTTTTCTAAATGCACTAGCCCCCATTGCACTACTTCCAAGCCCTGCATCACAAGCAAATGCTACAAAATTTATTGGAGAATTACTAACTTCTTTTTGTACTAACGCTGGGTTTAATAATTTTTTTCCTTCTTGCTTCATTTCTTTTGACTTTTTAACTGATTCTTCAAACTCTTCTTCTGTTTGTTTAGATGATTTTAATATTAATGATGTTATTGAGAAACTCACTGCTGTAGCTACTAATACCCCAGCTATAACTCCTATGAAGTTTCCTTTTGGTGTTAATGCTAAATATGCAAATATTGATCCTGGGCTTGGTCCTGCAACTAAACCTACATTGAATAGACTAAATGTTAATATACCAGAAGCTCCACCAAGTATCATACTTATTATTAGTATTGGCTTCATTAATACATAAGGGAAGTACATTTCATGTATACCACCTAAAAAGTGTATTATTATTGCTCCTGGAGCAGTTTTCTTAGATGTTCCTTTTCCAAATAAAGAATATGCAAGTAATAAACCTAAACCTGGTCCTGGGTTAGAAGCAACCATGAAGTAAATCGATTTCCCAGCTTCTAAAGTATTTTGCATTCCTAATGGATAATAAATACCTTGGTCAATTACGTTATTTAAGAATAATACCTTTGCTGGTTCGTTAATAACTGATAAAAGTGGTAAGAATCCTGTTTTTACTAATCCTTCTATAGCTACAGTTACTGCTTTATTTGCTTGAAGTATTACTGGACCTATTAATGAATAAGAGAACAGACAAAGTAATAATCCAATTATACCTAGTGAAAAGTTGTTTATAACCATTTCAAATCCAGTTGGTATTCTATCTTCAATCATTTCATCAAATTTCTTTACTATATATGCACTAAATGGCCCCATAATCATAGCCCCTAGAAACATTGGTATCTCTGCGCCTACTATTAATCCAAATGTACCAATAGCTCCTGCTACTCCACCTCTTTGTCCTGCTACAAGTTTACCACCTGTATATGCAAGTAACAGTGGAAGTAAGTAATTTATCATAGGTCCGACTAACTTACTAAAGTACTCATTAGGAACCCATCCTGTTGGTATGAATAGTGCTGTTATAAATCCCCATGCAATAAATGCACCCATATTTGGAATAACCATTCCTGTTAAAAATCCTCCGAAAGCTTGAACTTTTGATCTCATGTTTTTCTTTTTCAATTAAATTGCCCCCTTATTATATATTTTCCATTGTTTAATAATTCTAGCTCTAAATCAGCATCTAGACTATTATTTAGTACCCTTTTTACATTTTTACTATCGCTTTTTTCATAAAACTTAGTTGCATCCTCTTTTGATGATCCACCTTTTATTTTTCTATTTATCAACCTATCCTTCACCATAAATTCATCTGCTTTTATGAAAATACTATAATCACAGTAGTCTTTCAAATCCCTCCATCCATCTTCATTTAATAAAAGCCAATTGCCTTCAATTAACACAATATCTTTAGTAACTAGTATTTGATCTTCCACTACATCATGTAAGCTTCTATCATATATTGGCCACTTAACGTTTCCATTTCTTAAAGCTTTTATTTTTGACTTTAATTTATCTAAATCAAATGTCTCTGGACATCCTTTAACTTCTACCATAGGCACTTCTACTCCATTTACTACTGCTTTATTGTTTTTAATGTATTCTTGATGATAGTGAAACCCATCAAGTCCAATTGCTTGGATCTCTTCAACTTCTTCACTTTCTTTTGAAAGATATTCTAAAAATGAAGATATTGTACTTTTACCAACTCCAGGTGGTGCTGCTAAATAAACTAAAAGTCTCTTAGATTTATTTTTTTTCATATCTGTTAATTTTTTAAGTAAAGGTATAAATATATTTTCTATATCTTTTTCATAATAAATTGCATTTACTTCAAGTGAGTTAACTAAAAATTTATATGATTTTATTTTATCTAGCATATGCATCTTAATACCTCTTCTTTTGATTTTGCACAAGATAGTTTTTCCATTACATCATCTTCCATAAGTAAATTAGTTAACTCAGATATTAGCTGTAAATGCATGTGGGAATCGTTTGCCGCTAGTACAATAAGTAACTCTACATCTTTACCTTCAGGAAATTTTACACTTTGATGTAACTTTAAAAGTGATATTCCTGTTTTTAATACCCCATCTTCAGGTCTTGAGTGTGGTATAGCAAGTCCTGGCATAATAACTACATATGGACCATTTTTAACTATATTTTCTATCATAGCATCAATGTATTCTTCTTTTATAAATCCACCTTCTTTTAGAGGAATAGCTGCTATTTTAATAGCTTCTTCCCAATTTGATACCTCTTTTACCACATTTATGTTGTTTTCTAACATTTTTTTTAGCATTTTACATCCCCTCCTTTATGTCTATAGGTTTTTTATCTGCTCTGCAAGATATTCTGTTAATATTGTTTCTATATAGCTTTTTACAGATTCTTTTATTCCATTTTTTACATCTTCTAAAAAAAATTCGTCTTCAAATAAAGCATTACTTATTCTTGAAATTGCAGGTACCCTTCTTGGGTCATTCTTTGGTATTAACATAACTACAACTACCTTTGATTTTGAGAAGTATTCATCTTTAAAGTAACTTGACGCCTGAGGTTTTATTAATATAAATTTTGATTCATCTACTCCTTTTGTCTTTGCATGTAGTAGTACAAATTCAAACTCTGGTATAACTTCAGTAGATAATTCTTCCCTTTTCTTTAAATCATTGTATATATAATTTTTGCTTTTTTCATCTTCTCCAATTACTGAACTTACAAACTTCATAACTTTGTCAAATTTAATATGTGAATCTACAGTATATAAATTGAAACTTTTGAGAATAGAGCTTATTTCCTTGCTTATTAAAGTTATTTCATCTATCTTATTAAGTATATCTGGTTTGTCAGCATCTATGTCTAACTTATTGTTTTGGGATACTTCTTCTATTTTTTTTGCAATTAACAAAACATCTTCTTCTCTAAGCATTGGATTTACTTTAATATATTTGTATTTAGAGTTATTCAAATCAAAGGTAGATACTAATATTTCAATACCTTGCATTTTCTCAGATGATAAATCACTAGTTGAAAGAGTTTCCACCCTTACTTTTTCGTGGAAAATATGAGATATTCTTGAAGATAATAAAGTAGATATCCCTATTCCACTAGAGCAAATAACCCCTACATCTACTTTCCTAGTAAATCTTAAATCTCTTTTTAGCTTCACCTCAGCTCCTCCAAAGTGTATAGCAAGAAAACCTATCTCTTGCTCAGGAACTTTAAAGTTAAACCTATCTTCTATTACCTTTGCAACTTTTTGAGCTTTTTCGTATATCTTAGGATACATGCTTTTTATCTCTTTCAAAAATCTATTTTGAATTTCAATCCCATGTTTCAAACGTACAATTGTAGGTTTTAAATGAGCTATTAGTCCTTTTATAAAATCTTTGTCTTGTTTAAGTTGATACGCAATAGTACTGTCATATTGGTTAATCATCTCATATATCATGTATTTAAGGTCATGGTCTGTGTCAAATATATCTTCATTTATATGTTGTGATTTAGAACCTTTAATGTATATATATAAATCTATTATTTCTGTAGTGTTATACTCTATTGAGAACTGTTCACTAAGCAATGAAATTAACTGTATTGCAAGCTCATAGTCCTTCATACTTTTGATATCTAAGTTTATATTTTTTTCTTTCGTATTTTTCTTTCCTATTAATATCCTCTTTGTCACTATAGATATATATATTATCAGTTCTTTATAAGAACTTTCAGAAATATCTTTTAGTCTATTGTTTTTTATTTTTTTATTGATGCGATTACCTTATTTACAATGCTAGGTTCTATTAAATGGGTTAGTTTATTAATCGGGTCATGTGTATCTTGATATACGTATCTTATACATGCTTTTCTATAGTCTTCTTCTTTATAATCTAGATAAATTCCAAGTCCAGGCTTTCTAACTAAAGTTATATTGTTCTCTAAAAACCACTTTTCTATAATATTTAAGTCATTATTAATAGTTCCATTGCTAACTTTTAATAAACTTGAATAATAATATGTCTTTTGTGGTTCCTCTTGTTTTAATAATTCTAAAATTAGTCTATTATGGCGTTCTTCTTTATCGTGGGGATCACTATACTCTAGTTTATTTAATTCAGCTAGTAATTTGTTTTTATCAGATTCACTCCCCAAAATACTAATCCCTATTTTGGGTTTTGTTTCTAGTCTAAGATTGTATTCTTTTAAGTATTCATCTGCTTTTTCCAATTCTCTAAATACAGTCCGTTTACTCGTTTGTATACTTTCCGCAAGAATTCCAGAGGAAATAGGTTTGTCTGAACTAAGTAGAAGCAACAATATTTGAATTAATCTTGCTGAATACTTCACAATACCTACCCTCCCTTCCTTATTCTTTAATAATATTACATTTAACTCATTATTTTAACTTAAAAATAATCATTATTGTCATTATTAAATATGGACAATTTTAAAACAGACAAGGTTTTAAAATATAAATTGACTTGGTATACCTTTATAATAATTAATATCTACTTCTCCTTGAATAAGGGGTAAAAGATAATTAAATAATTCATCCTTAATATAATTTCGAGTTATCCACTCTTTTGGAATTTTTCTTTCCCTGTTTGCTACTTTTTCTATGGGAACTGATGTATACTCTATTTTGTAATCATTAGCTTTCACTCTTTTTAGAGATGCCATTTGACCGGTATTTCCTTCCAATGCCAATTGAATGGCCTTCATTCCAAGCATTGAAGATTCTCTAATATCCGTTGCACTTGCAATATGCATGGAACATCTTTGCATAAGGTTTAGTTCTATTGACCTTACTTTACAACCTATTTCTTTTTCTACTAATTGTTCTAAATATTTTCCAGCACCTGAAATATATGCATGTCCAAATACGTCAGTTATTTTATTAGTTTTATTTTTAAATGATAAGTAATTTCCATCTTTAGTTTTTAATCCTTCACTTATTGCAATTATTATATTTTTTTTGTCTTTAGTTTTTCTTTAATATCTTCTACAAATTTATTTTCATCAAATACATTTTCACATAAATAAATCAAACTTGGTCCACTATTTCCGTTAATTCTTGAAAGTGCTGATGCAGCTGTTAACCAGCCTGCATTTCTACCCATTACCTCAACTATTGTTACACTATTTAATTCATATACCGAAATATCTCTTTCAAGTTCAGCAAATGTAGTTGCAATATATTTTGCAGCTGATCCAAATCCAGGGGTATGATCTATTTCTTCTAGGTCGTTGTCTATTGTTTTAGGAGCTCCTATTATTTTTATAGTATCTATGTTGTTTTTCTTGCAATACAGAGATAACTTCATAACTGTGTCCATTGAATCGTTTCCACCAATGTATATAAAGTATGAAATATTGTATTTGGTAAATATATCTATAATTTTTTTACATTCTTCATGGCTATTATTAATATCCTTTAGTTTATATCTACAAGATCCAAGGGCTGCTCCTGGTGTAAGTGATAGTTTATTAAGATTATTTACATCCTTTGTTAAATCATTTAGGTCTATAAACTTTTCCTTGAGAACACCTTCTATACCGTTTTTTGCACCGTATATATTATCTACTTTATCACTAATACTTGCTAGTTTTAATATTCCAGATAGTGTTGCATTAATTGCAGAGGTTGGCCCTCCTGATTGGGCTATAAGTAAATTGTTCCTCATAATTGTACAATCACTCCTTTTTGGATCTTATGAATTTATTGTATTATGAATTTTAGGAATATTTCAACTTAAAGAAATGGTAATTTCGTCATCTTTGTATAATGACAAAATTTTTAAAATGCAACTAGAATGGGCGATAACTTGACAGTTAAAGTCCAATATGGGATTAGTAGTAGGAATCCCTAGCCAAAGCCAGAGTATCCATGTTGAGATAGAATCTGAAGAAGACCCTAGGAAGAATTTCGGTCTTAGGTGTTTCTACTCTCTTTACATAATCGGTCTTATAAGTACCCTTTAAGATACTACTCTTAATAAATAGTCAGTTTTATTTTAGGAAAGGTGGAAGTTCATCAACCTTCATTCCCTAGCGGTGTTAGAGTGGTAAAAACAACCCTGAAAAATAAAAAAAGCCTTGCGTAATACGTTAGCAAGACTTTGTAATAATCTGATAGTTATGGAATTTACTAATGGATTACTTCTAGAACAAATTGATTTATAAAAACTATTTAAAATTTATTTTTTAGTTATCAACACACAGCACTCAACGTGCATAGTATGAGGGAACATGTCTACAGGCTGTATTTCTAATGTTTTGTATCCCTTCTCATCTAAGTATTTTAAATCCCTTGCTAAAGTTGATGGGTTACAGGATACATATACTATCCTTTTCGGCTGCATTTTTGCTATTGTATCTAAAACCGACTCATCACATCCCTTTCTTGGTGGGTCTACAACAACTACATCTGCTTTTATACCCTGTTTGTATAATTTAGGGAAAATATCCTCTGCTTTACCTGTGTAAAATTCAACATTATCTATATTATTCATCTTGGCATTTTCCCTTGCATCAAGAATTGCCTGTTCTACAACTTCTATTCCATGGACTTTTTTAGCTTTTCTTGCAAGGAATAATGATATGGTTCCTATACCACAGTATAAGTCAAATACTGTTTCATCTCCTTTTAGGTTAGCATAATCTAATGCTTTATTATATAATACTTCTGTCTGCATAGGGTTTACTTGAAAGAACGATTCTGCTGAAATATTAAATTTAAGATTTTCTATATAATCTACTATTCTTCCATCACCATATAATACTCTACTTTTAGGTCCTAATATAACATTTGTTCTTTTGGTGTTTATATTTTGTACTACTGTTTTTAAATTTTTTACCTTATCCTTTAGCTCTTTTATTAACTCGTCTTTGTAGGGTAATTTATTACCATTAGTTATTACTACTACCATAACATCTCCAGTTTTAAAAGCTGTTTTAGTTAATATATGCCTTATTATCCCTTTACCTGTTTTTTCATTATAAGGCTTTATATTAAACTTTTTCATATAATCTTTTACTATCTTAATTACTTCATCATTAATTTCATGCTGAATAATACATGACTTTGTATCAACTATCTCATGGGTACCCCTTCTATAGAAACCTATTGATATTTTTTTACCCTTTAAACCTACAGGAAACTGTGCTTTATTCCTATATCTATATGGACTATCCATTCCTAAAGTATCATGTATTATTACATCCTCAAATCCAGCTATTTTCTCAATATCCTTTTTGACTTTATTTGTCTTTATATTAAGTTGGGACCTATAATCTAAATCTTGAAGTTGACACCCTCCACAGGTAAATGAAATTGGACACTTTGGCTGTATTCTATCCTTTGATGGTTCTGTAATACTAATCATTTCACCTATCCCGTAATTTTTCTTTAGTTCAACTATTTTTACCTTACCCTTATCTCCAATAGTTCCGTTGTCTATAAATATAGTAAAACCTTCTATTTTAGCTACTCCTTGGCCTCTATGATTTAGATCTGTAATCTCAACATCATATATATTATTTTTCTTAACTGGTAAATCCATTATCATTCACCTCTATTCTTCTTTTGCTTATTCAAAAAAGAAGACACACCAAAGGTGTGCCACATAAATTAGAATCAGTCTGCCCTTATTATATCAAATTTTATTATGTATTATTAACATTAAATTTAATGTTATACCTTATCCTAAGTTTTTACTTACCCTTTTTAACATTTTTCTAATAGGTAGGTCATATGGACATTTTGGTTCACATTTTCCACACTCTATACAATCACTTGCCTTTGCCTTAAGTGTCTTATACCTTTCTAATGCCCAATCTTTAAGGTCATATCTTAAATAATATCCTTCCATAATAAATTGTAGTGGAATATCTATTCCCTGTGGACATGGTCCACAGTAGCCACATCTTCTACAAAATTCACTTCCTAATTCTTCAGCTTCCTTTAATATAATCTCCCTTTCTTCTTCACTTAATGGTCTATAATTATTACCAACAGAAGAGTTTTCTACTATTTCCTCTATTTTAGCCATTCCAGGTATTACTACTGATACATTGGAGTTCTCAACTATAAACCTTAAAGATAACTCTGCATTTTTAATAGCACCACCAGCTAAAGGCTTCATTACTATAACCCCAATATCTAATTCTTTAGCTCTTTTAAATAAATCCTCTGCTTGTCTTTCAACAGGGCTATATGGAAACTGTATTGTAGAGAATTTACCTGTTTCAATTGCTTCTTCTAAAATATGTAGCTTATGACTTGTTATTCCTATCTCCCTAATTAATCCCTTTTCCTTAGCCTCTAATAATGCTTTGTATGCTCCATCTTCAGACATTATTTTTTTGTATTCCTCTTTACTTTTTACATTATGTATTTGGTATAGGTCAATTACATCTGTCTTTAAATTCTTTAAGCTAATTTCAATTTCCTTTTTCATTCCTTCATAATCTCTTTCCATGGACTTTGTTGCTAATATAAAATTATCCCTTCCACATTCTTCTAGGGCATATCCAATAAGTTCTTCACTTTTTCCGTATACCCTTGCAGTATCTATAAAGTTAATTCCTTCTTCCTTTGCTTTTTTTATTAAAGCTATAGCTGTTTTTTTATCTACTCTTTGAATAGGAATTCCCCCAAAACCTATTACAGAAATCTCAAAATTAGTCCTTCCCAGTCTCCTCTTTTCCATTTAATTACCTCCTAAAATAAATGTTTATATTACCTGTTTCTATCATTTTCTTAAATTTCCTTCTTATAATTGTTTTAAATATTTCTCTTGTTCCTGGAATAACTAACATAAAACCAAAAACATCAGTTATAATTCCAGGGGTTAAAAGTAATGCCCCTCCAATTAATACACATAATCCATTGAGTAATTGGTTACCTGGTATTCTTCCTTCATTTAATTCTATTTTTATTCTAGTTAAAATTAATTTTCCTTGACTTTTTGCTAGATAAGCCCCTACAATCCCTGTTAAAAATACTATTCCAATAGTTGTCCATGTACTTGTAATCTGGGCAAGCTTTATTAGGAAAAATAATTCAACTAAAGGAGTTAATGTAAAGAGAAGAATTAATTTTAATAACATTAGCTACCTCCTATTCTAAAACTTCTTTAAGCTTATTCCATATATCTTTATACTTCTTTCTGAAATTTATTGGCTTTAACTGTTTATCTACAAAGGCATGTTTTGTATATCCTTCTGCTAAAAGAACATTATCTTCTTTTCTAATTATTTCATAATTAAACTCTAACCTTACTCCTTTAAGTTTTACTAATTTAGTCTTAATTATTATTTCATCATCATATTTTGCAGCTTTTATATATTTACATCCTACATCTATTACAGGAAGTAATACATTTTCTTCTTCTAGTTCCCTATAATCCTTTCCTAGTTTTCTAAAAAACTCTGTTCTTCCAATTTCAAACCAATTTAAATAATTAGCATGATATATAACCCCCATTTGGTCTGTTTCTGAATACCTTGCTCTTATATTAGTTTCACTTACCATTTTGTCCCCTCCAATAATATGTTTATTGTTAAAACAGGTAAAACTTTAATATTATTATAAATTTTTATGTAAAAAAAGTAAAATAACAATAAATATAATCCTAATATATTATAAAAAAGAGGCCAAATTGGCCTCTTTTTTATAATACTTTTGTTTCTCCTCTATATACTAATCCTCTTATACTATCTACAGTAACAGTTTCTCCATCTTTTAATTCTTCAGTTGCACCTTCTGCTCCTACTATAGTTGGTTTACCTAGATTTAAACCAACTATAGCTGCATGGGAAGTTAATCCTCCCTTTTCAGTTATTATTGCTGATGCCTTTTCCATATATTTTACCATGTCTTTATCAGTTGAAGTAGTTACTAGAATATCTCCTTCATTGAATTTTTCCTCTACCTCTTTAGCATTCAATGCAACACAAACTTTTCCTACTGCAGATTTTTTACCTATACCTGTACCTTTAATTAGTACCTCTCCTACTATATGAACCTTAATTAGGTTAGTAGTTCCTGAAACTCCAACTGGTACTCCTGCAGTAATAACTACTAAATCACCATTATTTATTAGTCCTTTTTCTAAGGCTTTCTTTACAGAAATATCTATAACTTCATCAGTAGAACCACTTTGTTCTGTAATAACAGGATAAACTCCCCAAACTAACGCTAATCTTCTTGCAACTTTTTCACTTGCTGTTGCTGCTACAATTGGTGATTCTGGTCTAAATTTAGATACTGCTTTAGCTGTATAACCAGATGATGTAGCAGTTATAATAGCTGCAGCACCTAAATCTTTTGCTGTTTCACAAGTAGCATGACTTATAGCATTTGTTATTGTAATATCTTTTCCAACTTTCTTAGACCTTAATATATCTTCATAATCTAATGAAGACTCCGTTCTTTCTGCAATATTTGCCATTGTTCTTACTGCATCAACTGGGTATTTACCAGCTGCAGTTTCTCCTGAAAGCATTATTGCATCTGTACCATCAAGAATTGCATTTGCAACATCTGTAACCTCTGCCCTTGTAGGTCTTGGGTTTCTTATCATTGAATCTAACATTTGTGTTGCTGTAATAACTGGCTTTCCTGCCTCATTACATTTCTTTATTATCATTTTCTGCACTAGAGGTACTTCTTCAGTTGGTATTTCAACACCTAAATCCCCTCTAGCTACCATTATACCATCTGACACTTCTATAATTTCATCTATATTGTCAACACCTTCTTGGTTCTCAATCTTTGATATTATCTGAATATCATCTGCATTATTATCTTCTAAAATCTTTCTTATTTCTAATACGTCTGCAGCCTTTCTAATGAATGAAGCTGCTATAAAATCTACTCCATTTTCTATTCCAAATTCAATATCATTTTTGTCCTTTTCTGTTATAGCAGGTAAATTAATTTTTACTCCTGGAACATTTACACCTTTTTTGTTCTTAACTACTCCTGGATTTTCAACAATACACTTTATATCTGTACCATCAACAATTTCTTTTACCTTTAAAGCTATTAGTCCGTCATCAATTAGTATTGTGTCACCCTCTTTTACATCATTAGGTAACCCTTTGTATGTAATATTACATATCTCCTCATTTCCTAAAACATCTCTAGTTGTTAGAGTGAACTCTTGACCTTCCTTAAGCTCAGCTTCTCCATTTTTAAACTTTCCTGTTCTAATCTCAGGTCCTTTAGTATCTAACATAATAGCGACAGGTTTATTCAATTCTTCTCTTAGCTTTTTTACTGATTCAATTCTACTTTTATGTTCTTGAAAATCTCCATGTGAAAAGTTTAATCTTGTTACATTAAGACCATTTTTTATAAGATCTCTCAATACTTCTTCTTTTTCAGAAGCAGGACCTATTGTACAAACTATCTTAGTTTTTTTCATTTTCCCCTCACTCCTATATAGAAAGTATTCTTGTTAAATCATACATATCTCTATCAAATTCCCTCTCAACCTTTAAAGCTTCATTTATTTCCTTATCAAATAGTTCATTACCTTTAACACCAATTACTCTGCCTGATTTACCTTCTAGTAATAATTCAACAGCTCTTGAACCCATCTTACTTGCTAAGATTCTATCAAATGCTGTTGGACTTCCACCTCTTTGAATATGTCCTAATACAGTAACTCTAGTTTCAATACCTGTTTTCTCTTGGATTTCATTTCCAAACTCATATGCTTTTCCTACACCTTCAGCTACTATAATGATATGATGTAGTTTTCCTCTGTTTTTACCTTGAATTAATTTTTTGCATACAACATCAATATCAAAACCTTCTTCTGGAACTATTACACTTTCTGCTCCACCAGCTAGTCCTGAATAAAGTGCAATATCTCCACAATCTCTTCCCATAACCTCTAGAATAATTGCTCTTCCGTGTGAAGTAGAAGTATCTCTAATCTTACTTACAGCATCTAATACTGTGTTTACAGCTGTATCAAAACCTATAGTATAATCTGTATAAGCTAAATCATTGTCAATTGTTCCAGGTATACCAATTGTTGGTACTCCTGCATCACTTAATTTTTTAGCTCCTTGGAATGAACCATCTCCACCTATTACTACTACTCCATCAATACCAAATACCTTTATAACATTTAATGCCTTATTAAGACCCTCATCAGTTTTAAATTCTTCACATCTAGCAGTTCTTAAAATTGTACCTCCTCTATGGATTATGTCTGCCACTGAAGATAAGTTCATTTCCTCAATATTACCGTTAATTAAACCATTATAGCCTTTTTTGATACCCATTACTTTTAGGCCTTTGTAAATACTTGTCCTTACTACAGCTCTAATTGCTGCATTCATACCTGGAGCATCTCCGCCACTTGTTAAGACAGCTATTGTTTTCATTTTCTTACCTCCTTATTTTTTTGCCATGTTGGACATGTTATGTCCCGATTTGTCCAAAAAAATTTATTTCCTATTGTAAAATAGATTACTTAAAAACCTAAATCTAGAATAACTGATTGAACTTCCTCAGCTTCAAACTCAGGCGCTAATACCTTATATAACTCTCTGTTTCCATCCTTGCTGAAGGGCTCTACTTTTACTAAAAATCCTTCTTCAATCAGCCTTTTTTCTATTTCTTTAGCAGTCTTTTTTCCTTCAACTACATGTACAGCAGTCCACATTTTCTGCCCCCCGCAATACAGTCTTTCTATAATTTATAATTCTAACTTAAAAAAAAATTAATTTCAACATTTTAATACAGAATAATTAACAAAATTGTTCCTTCTTGCATATTATAACATAAGAGCAAAAAATATATTAATTTTTGGAGGAATGTACATGAATAATCTTGTTAACAAATTACTTAATGATAGGGGAGTATCATTAAGTAAAATATATTCCCTAATTAGTATACTCAAAAATGATGAAGAAGAAAAGAATAAAGCAAAATACAAAGAACTAGTTTCTAATGTTTTATCAATTAAAGTAATTCAAGATTTTATTCATTTAGGAGTCATTCTAGATATTTATGCAGAAAATAATTTGCTACCGGACCCCCTTCAGCAATTAATAGGTGATAAAAATACATATTTTGATTTAGACAAAGTATTAGCAATTAGTATTTTATATGAATTTACACCTGAAGCAATAATATATTATTCTTATTTGCAAAAAGAAAAAATAGATATGATAAGAAAAATGCTTTCTAAAAATAAAGTTAATACTTTTTTAGATGATATAGTATGTGTTATAGCAGCAACAGCTTCTATAGATATATATTAACATACTTTTATACAATCTTTACCTAATATTTTTTCTAATTCTCTTATTAAGTTTTCATCTTCAACATTAACCCAGTAATTTCTATCAGCCATTATTGTTTTCTTATCCTTTTCTATATATACATATACAGGAATATTTCCTGAGTGTCTAGATAATATTACTTTTAAGTTATTTAATAAATTAAGGGATTTATTTCTTGGCACCTTCAAGTATAATTTTTCTTTATTTGTTTTTACAAGTGGGGTTATTTTTTCACAAATAATTTTAGGATTTTCTTCCTCACTTATACTTAATCTTCCTTCTACTACCACAATATTGTCTTCTTCAATATACTTGGAATATTTATCATATGTTGCTGGAAATATAATTAAATCTACAGTCCCGTATAAATCTTCAAATGTTGCAAAGGCCATCATATTATTATTCTTTGTTATTTTGTTCTTTTTCTCAACAATTATTCCTCCCATAATAACTCGACTACCATCTTTAAGGGTAGAAGCATGATTTTTTTCTTCAACATTTTCACTAATTTCATTTATTTCACTACTATTTACAGTAGATATTCTTTTTAATTCACTACTATAGGAAGAAAGTGGATGGCCACTTATATATACTCCAAGCATTTCTTTTTCCATGGCTAGAAGGGTTCTTTCTGGAAATTCTTTTATATCTGGTAAATCATCTTCTATCATATTCGGACCATTTGAAATATCTAAAGAATCAAATAAAGAAAATTGTCCATCTATATTTCTCTTTTTATCTTGATGTATTCCATCTAACAGTTTTTCGTATATAGCTAGAAGTTGAGATCTATATACACCTAGTGAATCAAAGGCACCACATTTTATTAAGCTTTCTACTGTTCTTTTGTTTAGATGTTTTATATCTACTCTTTGGCAGAATTCTGTAAAGCTTATAAACTTTCCATTTTCTTCCCTTTCCTTAACTATTGCATCAATAGCTGAATCTCCAACATTCTTTACTGCCGCAAGACCAAATCTTATTTTACCATCAGAAACAGTAAAATCTCTATAGCTTTCATTAATATCAGGGGGAAGTATTTTAATTCTTAACCTTTTACACTCTTGAATATATAATGATACTGAATTAGAATTTCCCATTACACTAGATATTAAAGCAGCAAAAAATTCTACTGGATAATAATATTTAAGCCAAGCTGTTTGATATGCCAATACTGCATATGCAGCTGAATGAGATTTATTAAAAGCATATTTTGCGAAATCTATCATTTGGTCATAAATCTTATTAGCAATTTCTTCATCGACACCATTTCTTATAGCTCCTGATATTTCAATTTCTCCACTTTCATTCTTTTTACCGTAAATAAAATGTCTTCTTTCCTTCTCCATTACATCCATTTTCTTTTTACCCATGGCTCTTCTAACTAAATCAGAACGGCCCATGGAAAATCCGCCAATATCCCTTACAATTTGCATAACCTGTTCCTGATACACCATACAACCATATGTTACACTTAATATAGGTTCAAGCTTAGGGTGTAGATATTTTATTTTCTCTGGATTATTTTTATTTTCAATATATGTTGGGATTTGTTTCATTGGACCGGGTCTAAATAATGAGTTTGCTGCAACTATATTCTCAAAAGATGTAGGTTTTAGTTCCTTAAGAAACTGTCTCATACCACTACTTTCAAACTGGAATATCCCTAGTGTATCTCCTTTGCTAAATAGTTTGTACACATTTGGATCATCATAATTAGAATTTGAAAAATCTATTTTTATACCATGATTTTGTTCTACTAAATTTATTGCATTCCTTATTACAGTAAGGGTTCTTAATCCTAAAAAGTCCATTTTTAGTAATCCAAGCTCTTCTAGTTCAGTCATAGTAAACTGTGTTGTAATACAATCATTATTTCTAGATAATGGTACATAGTCTGTTACAGGAAGCTTAGATATAACAACTCCTGCTGCATGTGTGGAAGTATGTCTTGGCAGACCTTCTACTGCCCTAGATAAATCAATTAATTCCTTTACTTCTTCATCTTCCTCATACATTTCTTTTAACTTATTATTTATTCCCAAGGCTTTATCTATAGTCATTCCCAATTCCATAGGGATTTGCTTAGCAATTAAATCTACTTTTCCATATGAAATATTAAGGGCCCTTCCCACATCTCTAATTGCTCCTCTAGCTGCCATGGTACCAAAAGTTGCTATTTGGGCAACCCTATCTTCTCCGTATTTTCTAACAACGTAATCTATAACTTCCTCTCTTCTCTCATAGCAGAAATCTATATCTATATCTGGCATAGTTACCCTTTCAGGGTTTAGAAATCTTTCAAAGATAAGACCATATTTTAAAGGATCTATATCTATAATACCAAGGCAATATGATACAAGACTTCCAGCAGCTGAGCCCCTTCCTGGACCTACCATTATGTTATTATCTTTAGCATACTTGATAAAATCCCAAACTATTAGGAAGTAATCAACATAGCCCATGCTCTCAATTACATTTAGCTCATGTTCAAGTCTTTTTTTGGCTTCTTCAGTCACTGTTTCATATCTTTTTTCTAAGCCTTCATAGCATAATTTCCTTAGATACTCGGAGTTAGTATAACCTTCAGGTACCTTATATTCAGGCAAATGTAATGTATTAAAATCAAAATCAACATTACATCTTTCTGCTATTTTAACTGTATTTTCTATAGCTTCTTTAGGAAATAGCTTCTCCATCTCATCTAGAGATTTTAAATAAAATTCTGATGTAGGAAATTTCATTCTATCTTCTTCATCTATTGTTTTTCCTGTCTGTATGCAAAGTAAAACATCATGTACTTTTGCATCTTCTTTGTTAATATAGTGAACATCATTTGTTGCTACAAGTGGAATATTAGTTTCTCTACTAAGCTTAATAAGTTCTTGGTTTATAATTTTTTGTTCCCTTATTCCATGGTCTTGTAGTTCAAGATAGAAATTTCCTTGACCAAAGATATTATTATATCTTAGTGCCACTTCCTTTGCCTTTTTATAATTATTATTTAGTAAATGATGTTGAACTTCACCTGCAAGACATGCACTTAATGCAATAATTCCTTCATTATACTTTTCTAAAACAGAACTATCTACTCTAGGTTTATAATAAAATCCATTTACATATCCTTCAGAAACAATTTTTATAAGATTAGAATACCCTTTTTGATTTTCGGCTAGTAAGACTAAATGGTATTGGTTCTTATCTCTTTTAGGGTCTTTTTCAGTATACTTGCCTTTAGATATATATACTTCACAGCCAATAATTGGCTTTATCCCTTGGCGCACAGCCTCTTTATAAAACTGTACTATACCAAACATAGCACCATGGTCAGTAATAGCCACACTATCCATTCCTAGCTCTTTTACCCTAGATATAAGATTTTTTATTCTTGAAGCTCCATCTAAAAGACTATATTCAGTATGGACATGTAAATGAACAAACTTATCTTTAGACATAACATCACTTCCTGTTTTGTTATATTTAGAAGTCTAGTTTTTACTTTTTCAATATTTTAGTTGACATCATTGCTTTAGCAACAACTTTCTTTTGATGTATTACTTCAATGTCAACTTTACAAAAACTTCTTCCTATATCAATTATATTAGTTACAATTTCAATTTCACTATCTACTTGCAGTGGTTTTAAAAAGTATACCATAAGACTATCAGGAAATACATCTAAATGCTTTTTCTCTTTAATAGTAATTGTACCTGCTGTTGTCATTAATAAGCTTAGATTTCCACAGCTAGCTGCACCTAGCTGGTCTAGCATGAGTGGTACTACTTTACCTTTAAATTTTAACCCATTATTCATTATTTCTACTTCAAAATTATCTATAACTAAATCTTCAACAGTTTCTCCTAAATGTGGTTGGCTTTTAAAATGTCTTAATGCCTTTATAACATCCTGTCTAGTTACAATTCCTACTAATTTTTTGTTTTCAACTACAGGAAGTATTTCGATATTTTCCCATATCATTAGATGAGAAACATAAGCTACTGAAGTAGTTTTAGCAACTGTTATAGGATTTTTAATCATAACATCCTTTATAAACACCTCATCATCATAACCTGCTACTTCTTTAGGAGTAACAATTCCTACTACTGATAATTGTCTATCTACTACAGGAAAATTGCTTGTCTTTTTATTCATAACGTAGTTTTTCCAATGTCCTATAGATTGATTTTCGTGTAAATATGGCGGATTATTATTCATAATGTTTTCCACAAGTAGTATTTCTTTTTTTATCATTCTATCAAATATTGCTTTATTAATAATTGTTGCTATTGTAAAGGTATCATAGGAAGTAGATATAATTGGTAATTTCTTTTTGTTTGCTTTATTTTTTATATAGTCACTACAATCAAATCCACCAGTTATTAAAACTGCACATCCATTATCTAGTGCCATATCATAGGCCTCTTCTCTGTCTCCTACTATAAGTAAACTCCCTGGTGATAAATATTTTTTCATTTCATTTACGGTCATAGCCCCTATTATAAACTTATTGAGCATCTTATGAAGTCCTTCTGAGCCACCTAATATAGTTCCTTCTACTATATTAACTACTTCTGCAAAAGAAAGCTTTTCTATATTTCCTTTTTCTGTTTTCTCTATCCTTACAGTTCCAACCCTCGGCATAGTCTTTACAAGTTCCATACTTTCTGCCTCTTTTATGGCTCTATAAGCAGTTCCTTCACTAACATTTAATTTGTTAGCTACACTTCTTACGGATATTTTAGTTCCAACTTCTAGGTTTTCAATATACTTAAGAATTTTTTCATGCTTCGTCATTATTATACACTCCTAATAGTGGTATCCCACAAAAATGAGAAAAAGATAGTGAATATATCACTATCTTTATTATAACAAAAGTAATATTATATATCATCTAGGGTATCTACTACTGTTATAACTTTACTTTCAAGTAAATCTATATTGTAAGGATTTTTTAATTTACAGTCTCTATCATACAATACCTTAACTACTGGTTTTGTTGGAAACTCTTCTCTAACATCTATTACAATCCCTTTATGACCATTACTTAACATTACACCTTTAGACTTTGAATAAATTGGTATATTTTTTGCAAAGGTTTGAACCAGTCTTTTGTTAAATTGATATCCAGCCATGGAAATAATATAGTCAACTGCATGAAAGGTCTTCATTTTCTTTCTATAAATCCTATTAGAGGTTAAAGCGTCATATACATCAGTTATTGCTACTATTTTAGAGTATGTATCTATCTCATTTTCCCTTTTCCCATATGGATAACCTCTACCATTTACTTTTTCATGATGATGTAATGCAACTCTGCTTATTTTTTCATCTAATCCAATATTATATTTTAATATTTCGTAACCATATGATGAATGTTTTTTTATCATTTCATATTCATCGTCTGTAAGTTTACCAGGCTTATTTAAAATACTATTTGGTATTTTAGTTTTACCTATATCGTGAAGAATAGCACCTATACCAAGGTCTATCAGTTCATATATTCCATAATCTAAATATATTCCTGTTATTATAGATAATACACAAACATTTATACTATGTTTAAATGTATATTTATCGATACTCTTTATTTCATAAAGTCTATTTATAATTTCATTATTTTGTAAAATATAATTAACAACTTCCTTTACTATATCCTTTACTTCATCTTCTGGTATATTATCTGCAAATGATAAATTACTAATCATACTATCTATAAGTGTTTCTGCTTCTTTTATTATTTCTTGTGAAATTTTCATTTCCATATTTACACTGCCTTTATATTTAATTTTATGTAATCCTATACTTTTATTAAGTTTACTCATCGGTAGGTGTTTCATGTACAATCAACCTTTTTATTTAATTTTGTTTCTACACTATTTATTATAATACAAATTCTTCCTTTTTTTTCATCTGTAAAGGTATTTTTTTCATTTTTCGTGAATTTAGGACTCCATTCCCATCTTTTTTGACAAAAAATTAAAAAAAGCGAGCAAAGCTCGTTATACTTTGCTAGCAATAAAACAATAAAAAAGAGTAGGAATTTCCTACTCTCCTTTCAATTTATTTTCTAATAAATCTATTAAAGCCTCTAAAGCCTCTTTTTCATCTTCTCCACGTGTTATTATTTGAACTTCATCACCTTTTGATACACCTAAGGCCATTATTCCCATAATACTCTTAGCGTCTGCCTCTTTATTATCTTTTTTAACCTTAATATCACTAATAAATTTGCCTGCTGTTTGAACAAATAAAGCAGCCGGTCTAGCATGTAACCCTGCTTCATTTTTTATTACTATCTTCTTTGATTGCATCGTATTCCCCCCTCTCCATTCTTAATTTATCTGCAATCTCTTCTATTTTTCTTAGTCTGTGATTTACTCCTGATTTTCCTACGGGCGGACTTAACATTTGCCCTAACTCTTTTAAACTTGCTTCTCTATTTTGTAATCTTAATCTAGCTATATCAGCTAAACCTTTGGAAAGGTTTTCAATCCCCATGACTTCATCTATATATTGAATATTTTTTATTTGTCTTAATGCAGCATTAATAGTTTTACTTAAGTTTGCAGTTTCACAGTTCACTATTCTATTTATATTATTTCTAACTTCTTTTAATACACGAATATTCTCTAATTTCAATAATGCTGAGTGAGCACCTATTATATTTAACAAGTCTACAATTTGTTCTCCTTCTTTTAAGTATACAACATAATTTTCTTTTCGTGTAACAATTTTTGAATTCAAATCAAAGGAATTAATCAAATTTGATAAATCTTTTGCATGTTTACTGCTATGTGTTACAAATTCAAGGTGATAGGTCTTTTCAGGGTCACTTAAGGAGCCACCTCCTAAGAAAGCCCCCCTTATATAAGATCGTCTACAGCATCTTTTATCAATTAATCTTTCAGGAATACCATAATTTATATTAAAATATTGTTCTTTATCTTTTTCATAAATCCCTGTATCTGCAAGTACTTTATTTGTAACAATAGGATTATTAATGATCATTAAATAGTTATTATTCTTTTTTAGTTGTCTATTTTTTCTAACCCTTACTTCAGTATGAATATCATATATTTTTTTCAATAAACTAAAAATTCTTCTTGCTATTGCAGCATTTTCTGTAGTAAACTTAATACTTATTTTTCCAAGACCACTTATTTGTATTGAACCACTCATTCGAATAAGGGCTGAAAGTTCAGCAATTTGACAACATTTATCCTCTACTTCTATTCTTGAAAGTTCATTTTTAGTTTTTGATGAAAAAGACATCCTACATCTACTCCTTGCCTAAATAGACTTAAATAAAATTATCTATATTTCATTAATAGCCTTTTCTATTATTCTTTTTTCATCAACATATTTTGCCAATTCAACTACCCTGTTTACATGTATAAATTTAGCATCAATAAAGCCCTCTTCTTTTAATGGAATACATTCCATATTTTTAGCTTCCATTAAAAACCAATGGACTGTTTTTTGGATTAGTTCTTCTTCGTCTCTATTATTTCTAAATGTATACTGGATCTTTCCTAGATATTTTATTATCTTAGCTTTTACTCCACCTTCTTCATATACTTCCCTAGCTGCTGTTTGTCTAAGAGTTTCTCCTTCTTCCACCTTACCTTTAGGAAGTACCCAGTCACCATTATATTTTCTTAATAGTAAGATGGCATTTCCAAAGACAACCACACCTCCCGAGCTTATCTCTTCCTTCACTGTAGCCACGCTCCTACTATACTATATATTTAATATATACTAATTTAATAAATAAAATAAATTAATTTATCAAAATATTATTTCAATATCTCTTGTATACTGCATTATAAATAATTTTTTATAATATTATACCACATCTATTTCATTTTGTAACTTTAATAATCAATTCA
>NZ_MCIB01000005.1 GCF_003609645.1 Thermohalobacter berrensis | reverse complement strand
ACTATCCTAGGCTTAGACAGGTACTATGACCTCTGCTGACTTCTCAAGGTTCAGCTATACATCACTATATAGGTTGTCATTTCGAAATACATCTTAATGACTTATCCTTGAGACCTCCCGGGGTAAGCGTAACTACTTTCCTCCCATATATCCGCCACATTTACTGCATAAACTTTCGGACCATTTAGGGCTTTGTTTTGTTATGCAAACTCACCCAGTTTATACAGCCTCTAATGTGATTCGTGTACCTCGGACCAGGATTTTGCCTTCAGCTTCCTTCAGATTCCACCTCACGATGGACACCCTTGCCTTCGGCTAGTGGTTGGCATGGTCAGCCCCCACAGTGGACTTTCACCACCTAGTTGTTACGCATGCCCGGCGCACATAAAAAAGCTGATGGATTAAAACCATCAGCACTATAAGAAATACAGTTCCTGGTTTCTAGACCTCAAGAACTAATTACTAACTACTACCTTTTAACTAATTTTTCAATTCTCAACTGCTAATTACTTTTAAGGTTATACTTTTGGAACTTCATGATGAAGCCTACATCTAGCCTCATATCTTTCTTGAGCACCAACTAATATTGTAGGTTCAGTATATCTAGCAGGCTTTCCATCCACAATTCTCTGGGTTCTATTGGCAGGATGTCCACATATTACACACACGGCAGTTAATTTATCCACAAATTCAGCAATAGCCATTATGTAAGGAGTAGAACCAAAAGGCTCACCTCTAAAATCCATATCAAGTCCTGCAACTACTACACGTAAACCTTTATCTGCTAAATCCCTGCATATATCTATAATCTGGTCATCTAAAAACTGAACTTCATCTATCCCTATTACTTCTGTATCCTCTTTTAACAGTTTATATATATCTTCAGCTTTATTAATACATTCTGCTTTTATTTTTTCACCATTGTGAGATACAACCTCACTTACACTATATCTGTCATCAATTGAAGGTTTAAATACTTGAATCTTTTGCTTCGCTATCTGGGCCCTTCTTAACCTTCTTATTAACTCCTCACTTTTTCCGCTATACATAGGACCTACGATTACTTCAATCCATCCATGATGGTTAGGACCATACATTGAAAATCCTCCTTTAACATAGAAGATAACCAATTACCACTCAAAAAAGCAAAGAGCGAGGTAATTCCTCGCTGAAAAATTAATTTTAGTTAAAAAATTACAGGCTATAGGCAAAATAAATGCTAGAAGGAACACCCCTTCTAGCTTTATAAAAGGTATTAATCAATACCATATTTCTTCTTGAATTTCTCAATACGTCCACCTTTTGTTTGTAATTTTTGCTTACCAGTGTAGAATGGGTGGCATTGTGAGCAAATCTCTACTTTTAATTCTTCTTTTATTGAACCTGTCTCAAATGTATTGCCACATGCACAACGCACAACAGCCTTTTTGTATTCTGGATGAATTCCTTTTTTCACCATAATCACCTCTCTTCTATTATTGGTTCTGTATGGAAGATAAAATTTTCTCTATTTTTTAACTAATACATTATAGCATATTATAGTATATAATTGCAAGGAATGAAATTATTCAATATTTCTCATAATTTCGATAAATTCTTTATTTGTTTTCGTTGCCATTAATCTATTAATAAGTAATTCAGTTACTTCAGCTGTAGATGTGTTGCTTAATGCCTTTCTTATTCTCCATATAGTCTCTAATTCTTTTTGACTTAAGAGTAGTTCTTCCCTTCTTGTTCCTGATTTATTAATATCAATAGCTGGGAATATTCTCTTTTCGGATAGTCTTCTATCTAAATGTATCTCCATATTCCCTGTACCTTTAAATTCTTCAAATATTACATCATCCATTCTACTTCCAGTTTCAATTAAAGCAGTAGCCAATATTGTAAGACTTCCCCCACCTTCTATATTTCTAGCTGCTCCAAAAAATCTTTTAGGCTTATGGAGTGCTCCAGGATCTAAACCACCTGATAGGGTTCTACCTGTTGGAGGTATTGTGAGATTGTACGCCCTAGCTAATCTTGTTATACTGTCTAAAAGAATCACAACATCTTTACCATGTTCAACTAATCTTTTAGCCCTTTCTAAAACCATTTCTGCAACTTTTATATGGTGTTTAGGAAGTTCATCAAAGGTTGAATATACAATATCCCCTTTAACAGATCTCTTCATATCTGTTACTTCTTCCGGTCTTTCATCTATTAATAATACTATAATCTCAATTTCTGGATAGTTTTGAGATATGCTATTAGCAATTTTTTTAAGCAAAATAGTCTTTCCAGCCTTTGGTGGTGCAACTATCATTCCCCTTTGGCCTTTCCCTATAGGGGCAATTAGATCTATTATTCTAGTGGAAAGTTCTTGAGGGGAAGTTTCAAGAGTAATCCTATTATTAGGATAGATTGGAGTTAGATTATCAAAGTCGGGCCTTTGGGTTGCAGTTTCAGGATTTTTACCATTAATCTGTTTTACATACAGAAGTGCTTTATATTTTTCTCCAGACTTTGGTGGCCTAGTAATGCCAAATACCTTATCACCAGTTCTTAAGTTAAACCTTCTAATCTGTGAGGGTGATACATATATATCTTTATCCCCTGACAAGTAATTAACACATCTTAAAAATCCATATCCATCTGTATGAAGTTCTAATATTCCTTCTGCTGTATCAATCTCACCACTCTGCTCTATCTCTTCTGTCAACCTTTCTGGAAGCTCACTTTTATGATTATTATTCTCTTTAGTTTCTTTCTTGCTTTCATTGTCTCCTTTGTCTTGGTGTGAGGAGACTTCAATTATCTTTTCAATAAGTTCTGCTTTTCTGTATTTACTATACCCCTTTATATTAAGACTTTTAGCAATTGTCCGTAATTCATCTAATTTTTTGTTACTTAGCTCGACACGATTCAAAACTTCACCTCCAAAAAACGTTACTACATAGAATCGTTTTTATAGTATTTTTGCCTTCTATAAACAAAATATGCAACTTTGGGAAATTCAGGAAAATGGTTAAGTGAAGGGATTAGATATTGTTATATTAACATTTTGTTAAGGACAAGTCAATATTGAGAAGTTAAAACAGTTCTCAGTTCCTAGATGGAAAAGCAGTGCTTAGATGTTTTGCATAAGATGTGATGTTATTTAAACCTAGGAAGGGAGTCTAGGATGTCCGTTACCCTTCCTTAGACGTCTAGCCTATGTTGTCCGTTACTTTGACCTAAGGAGTCATAGCCTTAGATGTCCGTTACTATCCCTTAGAAGTAGAGCTTTGTCGTCCGTTACTTGAACCTAAGAAGTAAGACTATGAAGTCCGTTACTTTTAAAAGCAGTTCCTAGCTCTTTGCTCTTAGCAAAACTAAAATTTCTTTGGAACTGCGAACCGGGTTGGATGTTCCATCAACAACATCAAAGATACTGTAATTATTTTCCGGATTTGAAACGCGAACCCGGTTCGTGTTTCATAACAACTTGCTACAAATTTAATTTCTTAATCGTACATTAAAATGTGCTCTACGGTTTTTAAGTTGATGGATTGCGAATCCATCAACAACGTGGAACCAGAGCTTACAACTGTATTTTACTAACAACTAACTACTACCTACTAACTCATCCTAATTCTCAATTGTATTTACCATATTGTAAATTTTAAATTACTTAGCGTATTCTGGCTTTTTGTCTAACTTATGAATTGCCTCTATAAATCTTATGGTTCCCGTCTTTGCCCTTGTAACCATAGAATGGGTCTTAGCTACATTGTTTTCATAATAAACTACACCTTTTAAAAGCTCTCCATCAGAAACTCCTGTTGCTGCAAAATAAATTTCATCACCTTTAGCAAGATCTTCCATAGTCAATACCTTATTAATATCATCTATGCCCATTTTTTTACATCTTTCTCTTTCTTCATCATTTCTTGGTGCAAGTTTACCTTGAAACTCTCCCCCCATACACTTTAATGCTGCAGCAGCTATTACACCTTCGGGGGCTCCCCCTATTCCCATAAGCATATCTACACCAGAATCCTCAAAACATGTAGCTATGGCTGCAGCTACATCTCCATCACTAAACAGTTTAATTCTTGCTCCTGCCTGTCTTATTTTTTGAATAAGCTTTTCATGCCTAGGTCTATCAAGCATTGTAACAGTTATGTCTGATATACTTTTATTTAAAGCCTCAGATAATATTTTTAGATTTAATTCTACAGGTGCTTCTATATCTATTTTTCCTGCTGCTTTAGGACCTACAGCTATTTTATCCATGTACATATCAGGTGCATGAAGTAAACAGCCTTCCGGAGCCATTGCAACAACTGATATAGCATTTGGTAAACCCTTAGCAACAGCTGTTGTTCCATCTAAAGGATCTACTGCTATATCTACCTTTTTAGATACTTTATTTGCTTTTCCTATCTTCTCTCCTATGTATAACATAGGTGCTTCATCTTTTTCCCCTTCTCCTATAACCACTGTTCCATCAATATCTAAGGTATCAAACATACTTCTCATACCGTTAACTGCTGCCTGGTCTGCGGATATCTTATCTCCTCTACCCATAAGCTTTGCACATCCTAATGCAGCAGCTTCAGTCACTCTAACAAGATTAATAGCAAGATCTCTATCCATAAATATGTCCCCCTATTTTTAAAAAGATTTACATTTTTAGTATATTCTATATGCAATATAGTTGTCAATTAGTATAATATAGTTGGAAAATAAATTAACATTTTAGCATTTAGTGTACACAATTTCCTAATATTATATGTTTAATTGGACAGAAATATGCTAAAAAGCAGTTATTAGTTCTTAGTTCTTGGTTCTTAGTTTTCGTTACTTTGCCTAAGATGTCTAGCCTACGTGGACCGTTACTTAGCCTAAGGAGTAGTGCGTTGTTGTCCGTTACTTGACCAAAGTAGTAAATCTAAGACGTCCGTTACTTTGTCTGAGAAGTAATGCTTCGCTGTCCGTTACTAGAAAAGAAGTTTTTAGTTATTAGTAGTTAGTGATTGGTTTTTGGTAATGATATGAAGATTATTGATTAGAAAACAATCATACTAAGTCTTTGTTATTTAATAATTTATTACTTATTATTTTGTATCTTTTATATTTTCCTAACCACTAACCACCAGCCACTAATAACTATTATTTTCTTTTAATTATCAATTCTCAATTGTCAATTGTATTTATCATATTTTCAATTACATTTGAAACAGGGATCAGTTGGCGTTTCAAAAATGTGAAAAACTGGTGAAAAGCAGAACCGTCCCTATTTTTCACCAGTTTTTACCATTTGCATTTATTCTTTTGGCTTTTTCCTCTTTTCTAATTTTCAATTTTCCATTCTCAATTGTTTTTCAGTTACGCGTCTCCATGCTTTTTCATTAAATTAACTAATATATCATTTTTATCTAACTTGTGTATTGCATCAATAAATCTTATTGTACCTGACTTAGCTCTCATAACTACTGAATGGGTTTTAGCAGAGTTATTACCATAATAAACTACACCCTTTAATAGGTCTCCATCACTTATACCTGTGGCTGCAAAGAAAACCTCATCTCCCTTTACTAAGTCTTCATGACCTAAAACCTTATTTAAATCTTCTTTACTCCATCCTAACTCTTTACATCTTTCCATTTCTTCATCTGACCTTGGGTTAAGTTTACCTTGTAATTCTCCTCCCATACACTTTAATGCTGCAGCAGCTATTACTCCCTCAGGAGCTCCTCCTATTCCCATAAGCATATCTACACCAGTATCTTCAAAGCCTGTAGCTATAGCAGCAGCTACATCACCTTCACTAAATAGCTTTATTCTTGCACCTACTCTTCTAATTTCTTGTATCATATCATAGTGTCTAGGTCTATCTTGAACAATCACTGTTAAATCGGAAATATCCTTGTTAAGAGCTTTAGCAACAGCCTTTAAGTTATCTTCTATAGGTGCCTCTATATCTATTTTTCCTGCTGCCTTAGGACCTACAGCTATTTTCTTCATGTAAGTATCTGGAGCATGAAGTAAACATCCCTTTGGTGCCATTGCAATAACTGCTATAGCATTTGGTAAACCTTTTGATACAAGACTCGTACCATCTAGAGGGTCAACTGCAATATCTACTTCTATCTCTTCTCCATTACCAATCTCTTCTCCAATGTAAAGCATAGGTGCTTTATCCTTTTCTCCTTCACCTATTACTACTCTACCCTTTACATCCACTAGGTTGAAGGCCTTTCTCATACCATCTACTGCAGCTTGGTCTGCTCCTATTTTGTCACCTCTACCCATATATTTAGCTGACGCCAATGCAGCTATCTCAGTTACCCTTACAAGTGATAAGGCTAAATTACGGTCCATACGCATAAAATTTTCCTCCTTAGTTTCTTTTTGTACGTTAATTATCATAAATAGTATATCATGTTTTAAATGTAAATGGGTAGTGGTTAGTTTTATAGGTTAATTCTTTCAAGTCTTTTAAAAGATATTAAAGAAAAAAAGGGATAAGTTAAACTTATAAGCTTAACTTATCCCTTTTATCATTATTTATTATTTTCAACACTTTTCCAATCATTTAGGAATTTTTCTATTCCATTATCAGTCATTGGATGCTTTAACATCTTTTCAAACACTTTATAGGGAACTGTAGCTATATGGGCTCCTAATTTTGCTGCTTCTATTATGTGCATTGGGTGTCTTATGCTTGCTGCTATTACTTCTGTTTCTATTCCATAAATATCAAATATCTCTACAATATCCCCTATAATAATCATCCCTTCATTACCTATATCATCCATTCTGCCTGCAAAAGGACTAACATATGTAGCACCTGCTCTAGCAGCTAATAAAGCCTGATTAGCTGAAAAAACTAGGGTAACATTTGTTTTTATACCCTTACTACTTAATATTTTAACAGCCTTTAATCCTTCCTTTGTCATTGGTATCTTTATTACAATATTGGGATGAATTTGAGCTAACTCTTCTGCTTCCTTTACCATACCATTGGCATCTAAGCTTATTACTTCTGCACTAATAGGTCCATCTACAATATCAGTAATCTCTTTTATTACCCCTTTAAAATCTCTTCCCTCCTTAGCTATGAGGGATGGGTTTGTTGTAACGCCTGATATTACTCCCCACTCATTAACCTCTCTAATTTCCTCTACATTTGCAGTATCAATAAAAAATTTCACTACTTTACTCCCCCTTTTGCCTATTAGGCTCTGTCTACTGAACCGAAAATAGTCATTTTTCCTTTGATTACTTCTTTCATTGCCTCTCTTGCAGGACCTAAAATCTTTCTTGGGTCATAAACATCAGGATTATTCTTAACGAAATCTCTTACTGCACCATTAAATGCAAGTCTAATATCTGTATCTATGTTTATTTTATTAATTCCTAGACTTACTGCCTTTTTAATACTTTCTTCTGGCACTCCTGATGATCCATGAAGAACTAGAGGCATGTTTAATCTTTCTTTTATAGTTTTAAGTCTATCAAAGTCTAGTTTTGGTTCTCCCTTATATGGTCCATGGGCTGTACCAATAGCTATAGCAAGATAGTCTACTCCTGTTTCCTTAACAAACTTTTCAGCTTCATCAGGGTCAGTGAAAGTAGCATCTTTTTCATCAACAGTTATGTCATCTTCTGTTCCACCTATTTTACCTAGCTCAGCCTCAACGGAAACTCCTGCCGCATGAGCAATTTCAACAACTTTTTTAGTAACAGCTATATTTTCTTCAAAAGGATGTTTTGATCCATCAATCATTACTGATGTAAATCCATTTCTTATACATTTAACTATTTGAGTAAAATCTGTTCCATGATCTAAGTGAATTGCCACTGGAACTTTAGCTTTTTCAGCAGCTACCTTAGCCATTGCTGCTATGTACTCAACACCTGCATACTTTAATCCACCTTGGCTCGCTTGAAGTATAACTGGTGAATTAGTTTCCTCTGCAGCTTGGATAATAGCTTGAACTATCTCCATGTTATTTACGTTAAAAGCACCTACTGCATATCCTTTTTTGTGAGCATCTTGAAGTATCTCTTTTCCAGTAACTAGCATTTATATTCCTCCTTTATATTTTTGGTACATTCTTATTATAGTAAAATTTGAATTTTTATCAAATGTTTTGTTATAAATTATTTATTTTTTATTTAAGTCTGTATTTATAACTGAGTGGATACACTCAAAGGAACTTTTATGTAATACTATTTCTTCTTTTTCCATTAATGCTTCCACATCATCTCTGTTTTCCACTGATATCATCATTACACTATTACATATTGGACACCTAAATTCAACACTATCTGTAAATAACTCCAGTTTAATATCATCATTACCACAATCACAGTATATTCTGTCTTCCCTGTCCATATTCCTTAATATAGTTAAAGCATTCATCATTGCATCAAAATCCTTAAAAAAATCATAAAATCCTAAGTCTTTTAACATTTCTTCTGATTTTTTCTCATATTTTTCTATTAAGTCTTCTACATCTTCATTTTTCCCAATAAAACATATTTCAATTCCAGTATCTATACACCTTATTACAATGTTTCCCTTAATAAGTTGACTTAGTTTATATTTATATACATGAACATCTTGGCATACAGCACAGGATATGTTTGCCCAAAACATTTTATAATCTTCTGTCTTTATTACAGCATTAGCCTCTCCACAATCACATTTAAATTCAATATTTTTAGTATTGACAAAATTAAATAATGAAATCTCATATATTTTTATATTATCGCAACTTTCACATGGGATTGCAATTGTTATCTTAGTATCAACTAACACAAAAATCCCTCCTCATTTAAATAATTCTTCACTTAAAATATAATTCCTTCTAATTTTGATTTTTATTAAAAAAAGCTAAAAAGCTGATGGCTATAGCCATCAGCTCTTTAAAGATTATATTATTAATTAAGTTTTCCTTTAATCCCCACTCCCCAATTAATTGCACTTTTAGTTTAGTTTGCTTAGTCTTTTACTAAACTGCCTTTGACTCCAAACTTTTTTTCATAAGTTTTTTTACTTTTCTTTTAAATTTATGTATATCAAAAGGCTTATGTATTATTAGTTCAGGATTAGTTTTTCTTATCTCTTTCATATGCTCTGTATCTCTGTATCCTGTTATAATAACCCCAATTATATTTTGGTTTATATTTCTTAACTGTCTTAAAACCTCTGTCCCTTTTATATCATTAAGATTCATATCTAGTATAGCAATATCTACTTTAACTTTTTTAGCTATATCTACAGCCTCTTTTCCACTACTAGCCGAAATTACTTCATAATCATCCTTAAAAATTTCCCCCATAAGCATTCTTATTCCTATTTGGTCATCTACACACATCATTTGTTGTTTCCTCACCAAATGTCCCCCCTATAATAGTGCGTGTAAATTTTTTTACTTTTTTTAATTAATATATTCTATAAAACTAGCTTTATTCCTTCAGAACATATGTTTTTTTTGGTGTTTTTTGAATTTAGAATATATGTTATACTATTATTCCTTTGTTTTATGAAAAATTATTACATTTTGGTTAAAATTATGTTAGTTAGTATACATTATGTAATATATGAAAAGTAAGGAAAAAAGTATTTTAAAAAAGCTGATGGATTACCAATCCATCAGCAACGTCTGTTTTTAAAAAGCAGCCCTTAGTCACTAGCTCTTAGCTGCTAGTGAATAAAAAAGACGTGTATTGTGTATAGAACCTAGGCAGTAATGCTGAGGGGATGTTACTATGCTTAAGGGTCTAGCCTACGAGGACCGTTACTTTGCCTAGGTTGTAATGCTCCGATGTCCGTTACTTAACCCTAGAAGTTAAAGCCTATGATGACCGTTACTATGCCTAGGAAGATAGGCTAAGATGTCCGTTACTTTACCACAGATGTTAGGCTTCTAGGTCTTTTACTCTGTCCTAAGAAGTAATGCGTTGTTGCCCGTTCCTTATTTATTACATATCTTTAATTAAGATTGCCCTTACAGGAGAGGCTTCTACTCCCACAAATTTAAGTGGTAAAGCAATTATTATATATTTACCCTCTTCAATATTTTTAAGTCTTAATCCTTCTATAATAATTATACCTGAACTAAGTAATATTTTATGGGTTGGATGACCTTTCTGATTTCTTTCTATACCTAATGCATCAATACCTACACCTTTTACTTTCTTTTCTTTTAAATATTGAGCTGCCTCTTTTTCCAAATATACAAAGTTATAATCAAAACAGTCTTTAAAGGAGTTTCTTGTTTTAAGCAACAAAAACTCATTTTCTTCTATGCACTTTTTTTCTAAATTAGATTTTGTGATACAATCTTCCACATTAGTAAAATCTAGCACCTTACATTTTGAAATAAACTTATCTAATCTTACTTTATCTATTGTTGCTCCATCTCTTATCATGTGTAATGGTGCATCAATGTGTGTACCTGTATGCATATCCATCTTAATATTTGTTTCAAAGGAATTGCCTGTTTTAAAATCCCTAGTTACACTAAAAACTGGCTTTTTCTCTTCTTTATTTTTATAGACCTGCATATTTTCACTTATACTCATTGATATATCATAAATTTTCATATAAAATCCCACCATTTTTCATTTTCAATTTTATTTAATTGTAAATTGTTTTACTCTATTCCTTTCAATAATACGTCTAGAACAGGGATAGGATCTATTTCTTCATAGGAAAGTCCTTCTGCAAATATTTTCTTAGAATAGTATTGATTAATAGTTCCAATTAAACTTAAAACTGCTGCTTCTATATTTAAGTCTTTTCTTAACTCTCCCTTTTTCTGGCTATCTTTAAATATATCTAAAAAGATAGTGAAAATATTCATCCTTTCGTTAAACAGCCAACATTTCATTTCATCATCTATTAAATGGGATTGAGAAATAATAGATTGGGCCATATCTATATGCTCACTTATAAACCTACCATGGTATCTACAAATACCTAATAGTCTCTCTTCCAAATTACTTTCTTTTTCAAGTATAACTTTTATATTATCCTTATAAAGATTTACATTATGTTTTATCATTTCATAAAAAAGATGCTTTTTACTATCGAAGTACTCATATATAGTTCCTTTCCCTATACCTGCCTCTTTAGCTATATCCTCCATTCTAGCCTTATGAAATCCTTTTTTTGAAAAAACTTTTACTGCCGCTTCTATTATATTTATTCTTCTCTCTTCTTTACTTACCATCAAAGTTTCTCCTCTCTTAATCAGTCACAGTTAGTTATTTAAGAAAAGGGACGGTTTAATTCCAATATATTACATTTGTGTAAATCAGAACCGTCCCGGTTGTTCATTATTGATTGACAGTTATTTCTCTTTTAAATATTTTTCTTTTTACAAAGTTAGCAATATCATCAAATATTGTATATACAACTGGAATAAATACTAGTGTTAAAAGTGTTGAAAGTAAAAGTCCTCCTATTACAGCAGTTGCTAATGGTGCCTGTGCCTCTGCTCCTTCTCCCATTCCAAAGGCTAATGGAAGAAGACCTAATACTGTAGTTAACGTAGTCATCAATATCGGCCTAAGTCTTATAGGCCCTGCATTTAATATTGCTTCTTTTCTCTTTTCTCCATTTCTTCTTCTAGTGTTTATATAGTCAATTAAAACTATGGCATTATTTACAACTATACCTGCTAATATAATAAAACCTATTACTGCAGGTACACTTAATGACCTTCTGGTAATAAATAGACCTGCTGCGCCACCAGCAAATGCAAGGGGTACTGATAACATAATTGTAAATGGATGTAGTAGTGATTCAAACTGTGATGCTAATATCATATATACTAGTACAACTGCTAGAATAAGGGCTAATGCTAAGTCTTGGAAGGCTTCATTTAATTGTTCCCTTTCTCCACCCATTTCATATGTGTAGCCTTTAGGCATATTATAATTTGATAATTCCTGTTGTATTTCATCAGTTATACTTTTTAAATCCCTTCCGAAAATCTGACTAGTAACACTTGCAACCCTAACTTGGTCTTCTCTATCTATTGCAACAGGGCCCCTTTCTATTGTCAGGATAGCGACTTGGCTTAAAGGTATATTTACCCCTAAAGGTGTTTGGATAGATGTCTGTTTCAGGTTTGAGATATTCTCTGTTAATGTTTCATCTCCCTTTATTATAACATCTATTTCTTCACCATCATGTTTATATTTTGTAGCAATCTTCCCTGAGATTGTGCCTTTAACAGCTGATGCAATTTGGGCTGCAGTTAATCCAAACTGTGAAGCCATTTGTCTATCTATTTTTATTTCTACCCTTGGTACACCTTCAGTTATACTTGTTTCAACTTCCCTTGTACCTTCTACTGATTTAACTATTCCTTTAAAGTCATTACTTATTTTTTTAAGAGTATCTAAATCGTCCCCTTTTATTTTTATGTTTATAGGTGTACCAGACCCTGACATCATCATATTAGAAGTTACCTCTACATTAGTTTCTACTCCAGGAATATCATAGATTAAATTTCTCACTTCATCTGCAACTTGCCATACACTTCTACTTCTTTTATCCATATCTGTTAATAGAACTGTTATAATTGCCCTATTAGTTTCACTTCCAACTAATGAAAATGTTCCACTTGAACCTACATTTGAAACAACAATATCTACTTCTTCAATTTTCTCCAATTTTTCCTCTATTTCTTCTACTATTCCATCAGTTTGTTCAAGCTCTGCTCCTTCTGGAAGAGACACACTTATTGTAAATTGTCCTTCATCCATAGGTGGGAAAAACTCTGCCCCAACACTAGTTATTGATGCCATGCTTATTACAAAAACTAGTATTGCTATTAATACTGTTGATTTTCTGTGTCCTAAACTCCAGTTTAATATTCGTTTATAGACAGACTGGATTTTCATTAATATCTTATCTACAGTATCATACAAAATTGATGAAAGCTTAAAGCCTTTATGTTTTTTCCCTTGCATTCTATCTACTTTCAATATTTTAGATGAAAGCATAGGTATTAATGTTAATGATACTAAAAGTGATGCACCTAAGGACATAGTTACAGTTAAAGCTAATTCCTTAAATAAAGTTGAAGTAATCCCCTCTGTAAATACGATTGGTAAGAAAACAGCCACAGTAGTAAGAGTTGATGCTGTAACTGCCATACCTACTTCTTTTGCACCTTTTACAGCTGCCTCTATTCTTGAATAACCATCCTGCCTAAATCTATAAATATTTTCTAGCACAACTATTGCATTGTCAACAAGCATACCCACACCTAGGGCTAAACCACCAAGTGTCATAAGATTAAGGGTAATATCATTGAAATATATTAATATGAAAGTTGCTATTATTGAAATAGGAATAGCTGTTCCTATTATAAGAGTTGTTCTTATATTTCTTAAAAACAGATATAGAATAATAATTGCTAAAATTGCACCTAAAGCTGCATTTTTAACAACATTTTGAATAGATTGTTTTATATATTTTGATACATCAATAATCTTTTTAATTTCTATATTAGGAAAATCTTTCTGTAGTCTTTCTATTTCATTATTAACCCTATTAGCAACCCTTACAGTATTTGTCCCCGGTTGTTTTTGTATTAATAGGTTTATACTGCTTTTTCCATTAGTTTTAGCTATAGTATTTAAGTCTTTATGCTTTAGACCTATATTTGCTATATCTTTTAGGTAGATAACTCCTCCTGTGTTTAATGTTATAGGAAGGTTCTTTATTTCATCTATTGACTGAAACTCTCCAAGGGTTCTAATAGTAAGTTTTTGTTTTCCTTTTTTAACCTCTCCCCCTGGAAGATTTAAGTTTTCTGCTGCTATTATTTGAGCAATACGGTCAATGGTTAATCCATATCCCTTTAGCTTTTCTTGATTGATACTAATCTCAATTTCCTTTTTAAGTCCACCTGTTATACTTACTGAAGCAACACCTTCAAGCCTTTCAAGTCTTGGTTTTACCATATCCTCCGCTATTTCTTGAAGGCTTGCTAGGTTGTTTCCATTTGATAAAGATAGTTGGATAATTGGTTGAGAATTTGGGTCAATTTTTAAAACCATAGGGTCACTTGCATCATCTGGTAGATATCCCTTTATCATATCTACTTTTTCTCTCATATCCAAAGATGCAAAATCCATATCTGTTCCAAAATCAAATTCAGCTATAACTACAGATGAACCTTCAGAAGAAATAGACTGTATCCCCTTTATGTTATCTACAGTAGCTAGTGATTCTTCTATAGGTCTTGTAATAAGTTTCTCTATTTCTTCTGGACCTACCCCTTCATAAGAGGTTGATACAATAGCAACAGGTACCTCTATTTTAGGTAATAGGTCAATTGGAAGCCTAGATAGGGATACAGCTCCCAAAAGTATGATTATAAAGGTTACCATCAAGATGGTAACAGGTCTTTTTACAGCTAGTTTAGATATATGCATAACTATTCACCTCTTACTATCTTTACTTGTGACTTATCATCTACATAATTCTGCCCTTTTACTATAACTTTTTCTCCCTCATTTATTCCCTCAATAATTTCAACATACATTCCCGTATCTAGACCTGTTCTAACTTCCTTTTCATATGCTTTATTTTCTTTAACTACATATACTAATGATATTCCTTCTCTTTGTACAACAGCTTCACTCTTTACTGCTATAACACCTTCTCTTACATCTGTATTAACCTTTACCTGTGCAAACATTCCTGGTTTAATAATATAATTTTTATTATCTATATATATCTTTATCGGATACAGTTGTGTTCTTTGATTAGCTACTGGACTTATATTAGCTATCTTTCCTCTAAATTTCTCTTTCGATACAGAAGGAATTTGTATTTCTACTTCTTGACCTTTTTGAAGTTTATTTATGATGTCCTCTGTAACATTGATTTGCACATAAACTCTATCCATATCAACTATAGTGACAGCCGGTTGCGAATTAGCAGCCATTTCCCCTGCTTCAACATTTACTGTAGAAACTATTCCATCAATAGGTGAATCAACAATAGTGTTATTTAATGCATCAAGTGCCTGTTCATAGGCAACCTCAGCCTGCTGAAGTTGAGTTTTAGCAGCATCTAATGATTTATCTGAAGCAGCAAGCTTAGCTTGCTCAAATTGTGCCTTTGATACTGCTCCTTCTTGATATAGCTTCTTAGTTCTTTCAAATGTTTTCTTAGCATTTTCTATTTTTTCCTTTGTAAGCTCATAATTAGCCTTAGCACCATCTAATGCCACCTTGGCACTGTCAACCTGTTTTTGGATATCTTCTTTATCTAAAGTGAAAAGTATATCACCTTTATTCACCTTATCCCCAATACTTACACTTACACTTTCTACTTTCCCTGGAGTTTTTGGAAATACCATTACATCCTTGTCTGCGTATATTTTTCCAGTGAAAGTTGTTGCTTGAGATATTGTCTTCTTAGAAACTGTTTCAACTTCTACAGGTATATAATTTCTGTTATTTTCTGCCCCTTCTGCCTGCTTTTCTTTTGGAGTACAGCCAATGGTTAAGCTTCCTAATAGAACTATAATCATTAGTAGTGTCAATATCTTCTTCATAAACTTCCCTCCATTTTAGATTATACTAATCAATTATTTTTCAATGCTTTAGTCAATTATGGCCTAGTTAAATATTTTTTATACAAGTCAAAACCGACCAGTCAGTCAGTATATTCTATATTTTATTATTTTTTCCTTACAAAAGCAACACCTTTACAGAAATTTAATGAAATAGTTGTTAGTTATTTAACCTAAGAAGTAAGGCTCTGATGTCCGTTACTTATCCTAGGATGTAAAGCTTTGTGGTCCGTTACTTGACCAGGTAGACATCCTTTGTTGTCCGTTACTATGCCTAAGAAGTCATAGCCTTAGTGGTCCGTTACTTGACCAGGTAGACATCCTTTGTAGTCCGTTACCTGACCTAAGTAATAATGCTTTGTTGTCCGTTACTATGCCTAAGAAGTCATAGCCTTAGATGTCCGTTACTTAGCCTAATAGGAACAATGAACCGGGTTCGTCGTTCCACTAATTGAGGGATTCCGAACAGACGTAGGAACAATGAACCGGGTTCGTCGTTCCACAGACGTAGGAACAATGAACCGGGTTCGTCGTTCCAGACTTACAGACTTATCGTTGTTGAGGGATTCGTAATCCCTCAACATTAAATCTTAACATAAATAAAGCTGATGGACTTTAAATCCACCAGCAACGAAGGCACACTACCTGCTAACAAATATATTTTCAATTTTTTATTTCTTTTAGCTTTTCTTTTTTAATTTAACATTCATAATTTAAAATTAATTCAAACGCGAACCCGGTTGCCGTTTAAATTAATTTGCTCTTTGTGTTACCAATATAACCCTAGCGTAAAACACACCATTATTTGAAGTACCTGTAACTATTACCTCATCACCTTCATCAAGGTATTTTAATCTAGTATTATCTCCATCAACATCTACAACAGATGTACTTCCTGTTGTGTATACTGGCATAGTTTGTTGACCAGATACAGAATCTTTGATTGTAAGTACAATAAGCCCAGCATCATCATCTATATATGATATTTCTCCTTCAAATCTTTCATTCTTTTCTCTGACTTCAGCCTCTATCGATGTTATATAGTTACTTTCAATTTCTAATTCTACATAATAATCAAGTCTTAAATCATAAATATCTCCATCTTTATTATCTACCTCTATGTCAGCTACATTTGAAATATAGTAAGTTTTTTCTTCTCTATCTTCATTTAGTATTGTAAGCTGTGGATTCTCTGAAATTATTATTTCTCTAATAGTTCCCTCATCTTCACTTTCTACTACCTCTGCCTTTATATCAGTTATATAGTTGTATTCTATTTTTATATCGACCCTATCTCCAATCATTAATTCTGTTAATTCTACATCTTTTTCATTTCTCTCTATGTCTACATCTTCATCTAATGGGTATTCATAAATATCCTCTTCATCTTCTTCCTCTACCACAAGAATAGGATCTGGTTGAAACTTTATTTCTCTTATATAACCTTCTATTTCTTTATATTTACTTTCTGCATCTATCTTAACAATTTTATTGTTTACAACCTCTATATCAGCTAAATCACCATCATTTAAATCATCTAAATCAGCATCATCTCCATCTAATGTTATATCAACATCATCATCTACTCTAAAAGACCTTGTCTCAGTTTCGTCATCTTCCTCATATTCTAATGTTAACACATGTGGGTTTAAATCTACTATACTTTTTATTTTTCCTGAATACTCTTCTTCTATACTCTCTGCTGTTAAAGATACTATTCTAAAATCATCAGTTACTTTTGCTTCTACTTCTAGACCCTCTACTAGTTCTGAAGGGTCTACTTCTTCATCATCTAATTCTAAAGTACTTTTTGAAGTTGTCTTATATGCAGTATTTTCACCATCTTCATCCTCTATAGTTATGTAAGTTTCTCCATTTAATAATAGTATATCTGATATAGTACCACTTATCTCTTCAATATCCTCTTCATCAATATCTTCTTCCTCTATATTTACATCATTACTATCACTTATATTACCCTCAACATAATCATATGCTATGGACAGAACCTTTGCCATCATAGCCCTTGTCATTGGTGCTTCTGGGTTAAACCTTCCTTGGCTGTCTCCCTTTTTACTTATTATTCCCTTTTCTATCATAACGTCAATATATGGAGCAACACTTGCAGGTATAAGCTCTGCATCTTTAAAAGGAAGGATTGCTATTCTATCTTTTGCTTCATCTTCAAGGCCCATAGCCCTTGTAAGATATACTGTCACTTCTGCCTTATAAGCATTTCTTGTATTTTCTCCTTCTTCATATAAGTTTTTTATAAAGTCTTGTGCTACAATTCCCTTTTCAATAGCTACTGCAATATCTTTTTTGGCCCAAGGCTCTACCCCTAAATTATTTAAGAAAGTTTCGTATTTTTCCTCAATATCTTCCCTTTCATCCTCATCTATATCAAGAACTCTTGCAGTCATAACTAAAGCCTGTGTTTTTGTTACATTATTATTTGGTTTAAATGTATCATCAGGATAACCTGTAATTATTCCAGCTTCACTTACCTTTTCTATATATTCCTTTGCCCAGTGTTCCTCAGATACATCATCAAAATCCTTTGCATATACTGTAATATTTCCTAGTATAAATACAGCAATAAAAGCTAATAGAACTACCTTTGATATTCTTTTAAACACTTATATTCCCTCCTCTTATTTAAACATAGAAGATTACTACAAAGCATAAGCTTCGAATAAATTCGAAGCTTACACTCTTAACCTCTTTATTTATTTCTTCATTTTTTTTGTAAATCCTGCTAAATTTCTAAAAAATGTACAAAGTCCTATTGTTCAAAGACATCCATCGACTCTTTAAGATAATTATCGATAATGTTTTGTATGTTTGAATCCTTAAGTATTATAGATATCTCTATTCTTCTGTTTCTAGCCCTTTCCTCTTCAGTTGTACCTTCAGTTATAGGTCTAAATTCAGAATAACCACTTGCTAAAAAGTATCGTCCATATTTTTCTTCTAAATTTTCATTACTTTCCATAAGATAATTTACTACAGCTGTTGCCCTTTTAGTTGATAAATCTCTATTATACTCGGAGCTTCCAATATGGTCTGTATGTCCTTGAATATTAATAGCATCAATATTACTCCTTACATTTTCATCTTCCAATACATTTTCAAAAGCCTTTGCTAATTCATCAAGTATTTCTTTACCCTCTGGTTTTATTGTATATGAATTATAATCGAATACTAATCTTTCATTTATTACAATATTTCCGTTATCAGCTATTAAAACTATATCTTCATTAGAATCTGAAGCTTTTCCTAATTCCTCTTCAATTGAATCCTTTACCTTTTCTAAAACTTCAATTCTTAGAAAGGCTATCCCTTGTAATCTTGACCTTAATCTGCCCAATTCCTTGTTACTTTCTGCAATTATTTCTTTTTGCTCCTCTATCTTCTCTTGAGAAAGTTTAAGCTCTTTTTCTCCTCTTTCTACTTCTGCCCTAACCCTTTCAAGCCTATCCTCTAGAAGCTCTAACCTTTCTTCTGCTCTACTTATTTCAACCATTGATTCTTCAAGCTCTTTTTGTGTGTTTGCAAGCTGTTTTTTAGCATATTCAAGGTTAGTCCCTGTTATTATGTTTTGTATATATGCAAGGAGCATAAGAAAAAACAAAATTAGGGCTATAGTAGATATAACATCTGTAAAGGAAGGCCAAAAGTTTTGATTTTCCCTTTCTTTTTTAAAGCTTCTTCTCCTTTTCATTAGGCTCCCCCTATTCTACTTTTGAGATAATTTCTCTATTGCACTGGCAAGCTCTTTCTTAGCTTCCTGCTCTTTTAATATAACACTAGAAAAGTCTCTTAAATCCTCAGTTAAGTCTGCAAAACTTACATTCATTCTTTGTATATTTGTCCTTAGATTATAGTTAAATTCAGAAAAATCCCTTGTATTTTCTCTAAAGTCTTTAAGTGCTTCGTCAAATTTTTCTATACTTGCTTGTAATGCCTTTGTAGATTTTTCAGCCTCTTGTGAAGAGGTTAAAAGCCTTTTTCCTGTAGTATCCATAATTTCATTTAAATTATCATCTAGCTTGTCCAAAAACATGTTAAAGTTTGACGTTAAGACCTCATTAAGTAAAGAATACTCCTTTTCCTTATTTTGAGTATAAAATAAGGCTATATCATTATCTAAATATTCCTCAATTTCAACCATTAATGCCTCTTTTTCATCTTCTATATTAAATATAATATTAATAATAGTTGTAACTATAGCTGCTGCTATACCAAATAGTGATGTTATAAAGGCTACAGACATACCCTGTACAGAATCAATAAGCCCTCCTACAATTGAATTTATACTATTTACTACCTCTGTACTTCCACTTTCAGTTAACAACTGAACTAGTTCTCCAATGGAAAGGGTAAGACCATAAAATGTACCTAAAAGCCCTAAAATTATCATTAATGATACAGAGTTTTTTACAAACCTTTCTCCTAACTGTAAAGACCTAAGTTCTGTATTAAAATGCTTTTCAATGATTGCTTGTGTATTTACTTCATTTGGATTTTCCCTTGCAGATCCCTTGTAATCTTTAATAATCATATTTAATATATTATGATTGTATTTTCCTTCTTTATCCTTCCCACCTTCTTTTAAATCACTACTAATATTTTTGTATCTTTTTCTTATTATAATTGTAGTTACAAAGCTAGATATAAAAATTACTACAATTACTGAAATTATTGTTAATGCCAATGGATTAAGTTTACCTATAAGACTAATCAAATTAAGCCCCCCTTGTTTCTTGTAAAAAATTTTAGTTGAATACAATAATTACCAATATCATAACATATTTCATAAAAAGATTCATCCTTTTTATAGTAATGGTGAAAGAAGTCGACCTATAGATTCTTTAAATTTAACAAGTATATTTCTCTTTAAATGTTCTTCTAGGATAACCTCTTTACTATGGGATAAATCCTCTATAAAGTCCTTTTCTAATTCTTTAACCACCTCCTTATCATATATAAAAGAGTTAATCTCAAAATTCATTTCTAAACTTCTTATATCCAAATTAGCTGTTCCTACAGATGCAACCTCTCCATCAACTAAAAGTAGTTTACTGTGTATAAATCCTTTTTCATAGGTATATATCTTTACTCCTGCCTTTAATAAATCTTCTATATTTGACCTTGATGCCCAATAAACTAAAATATGGTCTGGCTTACTAGGTATTATTATTCTTACATCTATACCACTTAAGGCAGCAGTCATAAGTGCAGTATTAATACTATCCTCTGGTACTAAATATGGGGTTGCAATCCAGACCCTTTCCTCTGCAGTGGCTATCATAGTAAAGTATGCCTTCATAATCGATCTCCATTCAGTATCAGGGCCACTTGGTGTAATTTGAATTATTTGTTCACCATAATAAGGAAGCTTAGGATAATAGCTTTTCCCTGAAATATATTTGCCTGATACAAACTCCCAATCCTTAAGGAATGTGTTTTGTATTCCATATACTGCTTCTCCTTCAATTTTTATATGGGTATCCCTCCAAAATCCAAGCCTAGGATTAAGTCCTAAGTATTCATCTCCAATATTTAGTCCACCAATAAAACCTACCCTGCCATCTACTACAACAATCTTTCTATGGTTCCTATAATTTAATTCTCTACTTAAAACAGGGAAGATAACTGGATAAAATGGATATATTTCTACCCCTGAAGCTTTTAATGAATTTATATAATTTTTGCTTAATCTCCAACATCCAACATCATCATAAATAACCCTTACCTTTACCCCTTCCTTTGCCTTACCAATTAGAATTTCCCTAATCTTATTCCCTATATCATCATCTTTTATAATAAAATATTCCATATGGATATGATGCTTAGCATTTTTTATTTCATCAATTATATGCTTAAAGGTTTCATCTCCATTTTTAAGAATTTTAGTCCTATTATTTGACGTAAAGGGAGAATTTGAGACTTTAAGAAGTAGGTTTATTAACTTGCTTTTTACTAAACTCTCCTCAACATTTTTAAAGATATCTGTTCCCTTTAAGAGTTCTTTTTGGATATCAACTGCATAAGTAAGGTGTTTAAAGTCACTATATTTTTTCTTTTCAAATTTCATCTTTCTTCTAATGTTATGACCTAAAAATATATAAAATATAAACCCTACCACTGGAACAAGAATAAGGATTAAAAGCCAAGCAATAGTCTTAGAGGGATTTTTATTTTCTAGAAATATAACTGTTGCAATAAAGATAGAGTATATTGTTAGTATTATCCCAAGATAAGTCTTAATTTTGTCCCATATAGTCTTATATACAGGGTTTACTTTAACTAAATATATAAGTATAGATATAATTAGTGCCACTATTAAAATTGAAATTATTAATGATAAAGTTCTTTTAGAAATATTAAACATTCTCCCACCACACTATTAATGACTTGTTAATATATATTTATTTAAAAGATACCCTATTGGTTAATGGTTAATTCATTTTTATTATTTTGTAGTTTATGGAAAATAATTAAGCGCAGACTAAGTCTGCGCTTCTCGGAACGACGAACCGGGTTCTCTGTTCCTTTTTCTTAGCCTGGAAAGATATGCTCTGTAGTCCGTTACTTAAACCAAAGATGTTTAGGCTTCGTGGTCCGTTACTTTTAAAAGCAGTTCCTAGCTCTTCGCTCTCAGCTCTTAGCAAAACTAACAACTTTTTTTAGCTGAGAACTAGGAACTAAGGACTAATAACTGTATTTTTACTAACAACTAACTACTACCTACTAACTTATTCTATTTGTCAATTGCCTTTACTATACTATTTCTTCAACCTTTTTACCTACAACTCTAACTACAGTAAAGGCACAGGCTATACCTACAATTATTGATATTAAGGGATGGATACCAAAGGCTGAAGGTATATATCCTACAACTGCAGCTATTACTGCGGTTGTTATGGCATAAGGAGCTTGAGTCTTAACATGGTCAATATGGTCTGAAGCAGAAGCCATAGAACTCATAATTGTAGTATCTGATATAGGTGAACAGTGGTCTCCAAATACTGCCCCTGTAAAGACTGCACCAATAGTGGCAAATAAGAGACTACCCGTATCTCCACCACTTAAATGATAAACAAGGGGTACTGCTATAGGCATTAATATTGCAGTAGTTCCCCAGGATGTCCCTGTTGAAAACGCTATCAAGCATCCTAAGATAAATACGGCTAAAGGAATTATTCTAGGTGATATATTTCCCTCCAAAATACTTACAAGATAATCAGCTGTTCCTAAATCCTTACATAACCTTCCTATACTCCATGCAAGAACTAAAACCATGAGGGCAATAACTAAGGATTTAGCTCCATCAATCCATGCTTCAACTGCTTCCTTAAATGTAAGTATCCTTTGGGTTAGAACTAACACCATTGCAACTATAGTTCCAGAATAGGATGCCCACATCATTGCAACAGCAGCATTTGCATTACCTATAATATCCCTTACTGATGTAAATGCTAGGGGATTTGCCTTAATTCTAGCTATAAGCTCTGTATTTTCACCACCCATTATAGCATTGTAACCATTTATGTATAAACCAAATATTACCATGAAAATTACAGTAAACACAGGTATAAGGGCATTATATGTTCTTAAAGGAGTACCCTCTTTTATTTCCATCTCTGTTAATTCCTTAGAAGCAAGTGGAGTTGCTCCATCTCCCACAACCTTACCTGTCAATCTAGCTCTAATTTCCGCTCTAAGCATTGGCCCAAAATCTCTTCCAAGTAAAACAATAGCTAGAACGAAGAATAGTGCAGTTATACTATAAAATCTATAGGGTATAGACTTTATAAAAGCAGCATAGGAATTCATATCTAGTCCTATAGTTGTAAAGGCATCTCTTAAAAGCCCCATTTCATATGCAATCCATGTTGAAATTAAGGCCATACTTGCAACTGGAGCTGCAGTTGAGTCACATATATATGATAACTTTTCACGGGATACTCTTAACTTGTCTGTAAGAGGTCTCATGGTATTTCCTACAAGTAATGTATTTGAATAGTCATCAAAGAATATTGCAAGTCCCATAGTCCATGTAGCCAATTGTCCGCCCTTTGGATTTTTGGCCTTTTTACCAAGCCATTCAGCAATCGCCTTAGCTCCCCCAGATTTTGCAACAATACCAATCATTCCACCTAATCCTATATCAAATGCTATGATACCTGCATTCCATTCGTCTGCAATAGAACCTGCTATATAGTGCTCAATAGTTTTAGCAAAACCAGTAAATATGTTTCCCCCACTTAGAATAGAAGCACCTATCCATATACTTACAAAAAGAGCCGGTAGAACTTGTCTAGTAATTAAAGCTAAAATAATAGCCATCAATGGCGGTACTACAGAAAGTATTCCTAAATCTTCCACTTAAAATCCCCCTTCTAAGTTTCTATGTTGTTTTTGTTCTTTTGCAATTATCTATTAAGTTTACTCCCTCCCTTCTTTAATTTAACGTTATTGAAGAACTTTCACATTCCACAAGATTTATCAGTTTTGAAAATTCTGATATTTATAAGTCCTGTTATAACTTTTATATGCTTGTAAAGTGATTATTTATGCATATTTATTAGTTTTTGATAAATGGAACACCGTTACTTTACCAAGGACGTCTAGCCTACGAGGACCGTTACTTGACCAGAGAAGCCAAGCCAGGATGTCCGTTACTTAAGCCCAAGAAGTTATGCGCTGTGGTCCGTTACTATACCTAAGATGCTGAAGCTTCGTAGTCCGTTACTATTCCGGGGAGATATGTCTTAGATGTCCGTTACTAGACCAGAGAAGATATCCTCTGTTGTCCGTTACTTGTTAAAGCGTGTTTCGTGTATCGTGTTTTGTGTTTCGTGATTTAGTAATTCTTAGAAGTTTTATCGTTGTTGAGGGATTCGTAATCCCTCAACCTAATTTAACATTTTAAATTTTTATTGTTTAAATAAAAAATCCCTGACGGAAAACATTTTCCACCAGGGCTTTTTTATAGTCTTATTGTTGTTGTGCTTTTTTTCTTGCTTCACCTTTTAGTAAAGCATTAAGTGTAATTCCAATAGCTGTAAATATCATTGTCCAAACAGTAAGCATAAATCCTAACGCTGCTCCTGTCATTTTATCCCTCCTATTGACGGATTATAACTCTATTCTCATCAAGTTCTTTTGAGTATTTCTTCTTAATTGAAATGTATGATTGGATAAATCCTACTATTAATACTGCAAATATAGCTAATCTTGCACCTTGTACCCATGGTACTAATTGTGGTTTATCCGCAACAAATGAAGGTACTAACTTAAAGTATCCTGCATCAATATAATCCTTTGTTGAGAATATTAGTAATATAGCAGCTGTTATTGGAGTTACTGCCTTCATGAATATTTTATAGAACCATGTTGGTACTTTCCAATATCCACCTCTATTTAGCTCTTCTAAGGCTTTATCTCCCATTAACCATCCAGCTACTGCTACTTCAACAAATCCAAGAACTAGTAATAGGTATACACCTACCCAGTTATCTACTTCTGTTAAGTATACTAAGTCTGCTGTTTTTGTTAAGATTGGTTCAAGTGCAATAGGCATTCCTACTACTATATATGCAAAGAATATAATCCATGATGCTTTCTTTCTTGGAATTCCTAAGTCCTCTTCAACTAGAGCAGTTAGGTAGTTGAATAATGCTATAGCTGAAGTAAATCCTGCGAAGAATAATAGTAAGAACCATAACCCACCAAATAATTGCCCAGCTGGCATCGCTCTGAAAACGTTTGGTAAAGCTATAAATGAAAGTCCTACACCAGCATCTATTCCTTCAGGTCCTAGGAAAGCGTATGCAATAGGTATAACCGCAGTACCACCTAGGATGATTTCAGCAAACTCATTAAGTGAAACAGTTGCTAATGCTGAAACTACAACATCATCATCTGGTTTTAGATATGAAGCATAGTTACATATAATACCCATACCAATTGATAATGTGAAGAATACCTGACCAGCAGCAGCAATTGCAGATTGCCAGTTTAATTTACTAAAGTCAGGATTCCAGATGTAGTTTAATCCTTTAAATGATGACCAGTCTGGATTAACTGGACTTCCTAAAGTTAATGCTCTAATTGCTAAAGCAATACCGAATACGTATAATACTGGCATCATTAATTTTGCCCAAGTTTCTATACCTTCTTGAATTCCACGCATAACAGCCAGTGCTATTCCTATAAGTGCTAGTATCCAGAATATAAATACACTTGGACTTTGAATAAAGCTTACAAATACTTCTGCAGTTGATACAGAGTTATCCATGTAACCTCCAGTTATTGATAAGAAACCATATCCTAAAGTCCATCCAATAATTTGGCTGTAGTATGATGTAACTAATAGTGTTACTGCAAAAGCGAAAGCTCCTGCTAAAGCTCCTATAATAGCTGCTTTCTTAGGATTAACACCTTCTCTAGCTTGTAAGTACACCATAGGCCCTATTGTACCATGGCCATACCTACCACCATAACGTCCAAGATTCCACTCAACAAACATAATAGGAATACCAATCATTACAAGTGCAATAAAGTATGGAATTATGAAAGCTCCTCCACCGTTTGACGCGGCTTGGTATGGGAATCTCCAGAAGTTACCTAGACCGATAGCATTACCTGCCATAGCTAGAATAAGACCAACCTTCGATCCCCAACTTTCTCTTGAGTTTGACATTAAGAATCCTCCCTTCAGTTGATAGAAAACATTGATAAAAATTTTGTTAAGTTAACAAATAATTTGATAAAAAACGTTTGCCTGTGGCACGCCATTTACTATTATACAATCTTCTCAACTTTTTTTCAATTAGAATTTTTCTGAATTTTATGAAGTTCATTTCCATATTTTCAAGCATAATACAATATAAGTATTTATTTTCCATGCTGTTAACATGAAATTGTTTATTTTTGTAAATGATTCCAAAAAGAAATAATTATTTTATTAACAAAATCTATTATTTCCACATGAAAAGAAATATATTAAAAAATTGTTATATAATCCTATGAAGTAAGGCTAGGAGGACCGTTACTTGGTCTTAAAAGTAAAGCGTTGTGGTCCGTTACTATTCCAGGGAGATATGTCTTAGATGTCCGTTACTTGACCAGAGACGTCTAGCCTATGAGGACCGTTACTTTGCCTAAGAAGAGAGTCTAGGATGTCCGTTACTTAACCTAGGAAGTAAGTCTAAGACGTCCGTTACTGTGTCAAAGAAGCAAAGCTCCGAAGACCGTTACTTTAACCTTAGAAGATAATCTAGGATGTCCGTTACTATGCCTGAGAAGTAAAACTATGAGGTCTGTTACTTAGCCTTAGACGTTAGGCTTCGTGGTCCGTTTTTTGTCTTTGCTTTTCTAATTCTCAATTTTCCATTTTCAATTCTCAATTGCTTTTCAAATGCAGTTTTTGGTGATTAGTGAGTAGTGGTTGGGTTTTGGTAATGCTATGAAGATTATTAATTAGAAAACAATCGTACTAAGTTCTTGCTATTAAAAGCAGTTCCTAGCTCTTTGCTCTCAGCTCTTAGCAAAACTAAAATTTTTTGTCTAGGAACCAGGAACCAAGAGCTAACAACTGTACTTTACTAACCACTAACCACCACCACTAATAACTATTACTTTCACTAACTACATGCTACTACCTACTAACAAATTTTCCATTTTATATTTTCAATTTTTATTTGTTTATAATTTCCTATGTATTATAAAAAAGGGCATATAGGTAGAAAATTCACCTACATGCCCTTTTTAGAAAATGTATTCATGACCATATTAATTATAACCCATCATAACTGCTACAACAACAAATATTGAAGCTAAAACAAAAAGTATCCCTTGAAATCTTATTTGGAACTTAAACCATTTATTCCAATCTAACCTTGCAACACCTAATACTCCCATAAGACATCCTGAAGTAGGAACTATTAGGTTTGTAAATCCGTCTCCCAATTGGAATGCCAATACTGCCACCTGTTTAGATACCCCTACTAATTCCGCAAGGGGTGCCATAAGTGGCATAGTTAATGCTGCCTGACCTGAACCAGATACAACAAAGAAGTTAAATACTGATTGGAATAAATACATTATCCAAGCTGAGAATGCTGTACCAAGACCATCTATAGCATTACCCATTGCATGTAATATAGTATTTAAAACTGTCTGTTCTGTTGCAGAGCTTCCTCCAAGAACTAAGACTATACCCTTTGCCATGCCAACAACTAACGCAGCTCCAATTAAATCCTTAGCTCCATCTCTAAAGGCTGAAGCTATATCATTAACCTTCATATCGTTTAGCTTAAATACTACGCCGATTATACCTGCCATAAGACCCATAACAAAAAACTGTGAAGCTATTGCAGGTATATACCATTGATGTGCTGCAACTCCCCATATTATCCAAATAACTCCACCTAAAATAGTAAGTAGAACTAAAGTGTGACCAAGCTTAAAGTCTACTTCTATGTCTTCCTTTTCCTTTATATTTTCTCTATAATATGCGTCTGATTCATATGATACTGACCTTGTTGGGTCCTTTTTAATCTTTGAAGCATACCACATAGTATATACAATACCTAATGCTGTAAATATTATAAATATAAATATCCTATATCCCATACCTGATCCTACACGAACCCCTGCTACACCCTGAGCTATTGCCACACTAAAAGGATTCATCCATGAGGTGGCAAAACCTATCTGTGTAGCAACATATGTTACCATGATTCCTGTTATTGCGTCATACCCCATTGCTATCACAAGGGGAACTATTATCATTGCAAAAGGTATAGCCTCTTCACCCATTCCAAATACTGCTCCACCTAATGCAAATAAGAAAAATAAAACTGGTATTATAGCTATTTCATATCCTTTAGTCTTTTGAATCATCTTTAGTATACCAGCTTCAACCGCTCCTGTTCTAAGGATTATACCAAAAGCTCCACCAATAACTAAAATAAATGCCACAACTCCTACTGCTGAACCCCATTTACTACCACTAACTAATCCTTCAAAAGCATAATTTAGAACTCCTAGTCCTCCACCACCTTTAAATAGCGGTATTCCCTTTTTAATTTTTTGTCCATTCTCATCTAAAGCTGGAACATATTCTCCATACTCTTTAACAACTCTAAAAAGTACTTTCCCACTTTCATCCTTGTAATCTACAGCCTTTTTCTCAACTGTTAAAATCTCGTTACCCTCTGAATCGTAAACTGTTCCTCCGTCTAATAAAAAGGTTTTCCCTTCTGCAACAAATTCACCATCTGAGTTAACTTCAATAGGATTGTCACTTGGGTCTAACACTTTATAATCTACCTGAAAGCTACCTATTGGAACTAAATATGTTAGTAGTGCTGCAAATAAGACTACAAAAAAGATTATTACATAAGTATCAGGCATCTGTATCGTCTTTTGGGTCTTAACCTCTTTTGACTTTGTTGCCATCAAATCTCCCCCTCTTAGTTTTTTTCTTAATTATTTAATGCAAATAACATTCCAACTATTTAAGGGGAGATTTACAGTATCTTTCTATATTTTAATTATAACTGGCATTATTTTGGCAACCATTAAACACCTTTATTACCCATTAAATCCATTAAGATTTGTTCTCCTTTATTGCTTAAAATAGTTCCATGTTTGCCCTTCTTTTTTATAATTAATCCCATTCTTTCAAGCTTATCTAATCTACCTCTCATTTGGTATTTAGTCATCTCATATTGTGTCCCTTTAGTGGTTTTAGCAAGTTTTTCCCTTCCTACAACTTTTCCTTGTTTATTCAACTCATATATTTTTTTCAAGATAAATTTCTGCTCTTCATCTAACTCTATATTAATATCAAAGGAGGTTGTTCTTCTTTTAAAAAACCCCCTGTCAGGTATATCCTTTAGTGTAATGTAGTTATTATCCCTTACTGCAAGCATATAACTTAAAATATTTTTTAATTCTCTTACATTTCCATACCAATCGTATTTTTTTAGTTTTTTAATAACTTCATCAGCTATTTTTATATCTTCCCTTGTTTCAGTTTTTATAAAATACTTTATTAATTGAGTGATATCTTCCTTTCTTTCCCTTAATGGAGGTACCTTTATATAGCCCATTTTTAGTCTATAGTATAGGTCTTCCCTAAATATTTTTTTATCCACCAATTTAGACAAGTCTTTATTAGTAGCCGCAATTATCCTTACATCTATTGGCTTAATATTAGTGCCACCTATTCTCATGACCTCTTTTTCTTGTAGAACCCTTAACAGTTTTGCTTGGACCTTTGGGGAAATATCACCTATTTCATCTAAGAATATAGTGCCTCCATCAGCCTGTTCAAATAGTCCCTCTTTACCACCCTTCTTTGCACCTGTAAAGGCCCCTTCCTCATAGCCAAAGAGTTCACTTTCAACTAATTCATTAAGTAAGGCACTAAAATTAACAGCTAAAAAGGGGCCATTTTTCCTCTTTGAGGCATTATGGATAGCACTTGCTAACAATTCCTTGCCAGTTCCACTCTCACCTTCGATTAAAATAGTTAAATCAGTATTTGCAAGCTTTTTCGATATATCCTTTAGCTTTTTTATTTTTTTACTACTCCCTATTATGTCATCAAAGGTATATTTAGCATAAAACCCCTTCTTAATAAGCTCTCTTTTTATTCTGTCATTTACTTCAATAGTCTCCTTTACATTTTTGAATGTTGCAATTACATAGTCACTATTTGGAAGCTGAAATTTATTTACTAATACCTTTGTATCATGTATATTAAATATTTTTTCTTCACTTATACTTCTATCCATTAAATACTTTAGAAGACTTTTATTATATATAACCTGTTTCAGATTCTTTCCTATTGCTTGACTAAATCGTAGATTAAATATCTTTTTAAGATTTTCATTAAATACACTTATATATCCTTGATTGTCATATACTAAAACTCCATCGTTTAATCCATCTATAACATGGTTTAAGTGCTGGTTAAGTTCTGAAATTGTTTTATTTAATTGTGCCAATCTCTTAGCTATATTGATTATCTTTTTCAGAAATTTTCGGGAAAATTGGCCAGCCCTTTTATCTAATATACCTAGCTTATTTAATATTTTAGTAATGGTAGTAAAGTCCATAATTCTTGGACCTATGTCATATACCCTTTTTATATAGCTTGGAACCTTATCAGCCTCCCCAGGAGTAATAGCAATATCTATATCAGCCCTAACCTCCTTTACTCCTGGATAATATGGTATATAGTTTAAGTAATCTATTCCTAATTTCTCTAATGCTTTAATTCCCTCATAAGTAGATTTTTTTACATCATTTACAAATAAAACATCTGTACCTGGTGGCAGTAAAACGATTTCATCGATGTGATCATAGCTTATGGTTCTATTTGCAACAATTATTTCACAGTTTAAGTCTAGTTTATCCAATTGTATTAACTCATCCTTGGCAGCTAAACTGGATATTATTACAAGCTCATCTCTTATTTTATTGTCAATTCCCTCATCAATTGCATAACTTTTTATTTTGGCTACATCTGAAAGATATTCTCTAAGCTGCTTGACTAATGAATTTTTGGTGTGCTGACTTCCTGCTACAAGGGTAATGCTTTTTTTCATCTCTATCACCCTAATTTAGTTTTTAATATCTATAATTATAGATATAACTTTAATTTCCTTTATATGTTTTATTTTTCAAATGTACCTTTAACTTTTACTTCTCCTCTATCTACCATAACTTTCCCCATTGCAATGACAGTATCAATCTCTAAACTATCCTTATTAAGCAGAACAATATCTGCATCCATATTCTCTCTAATATAACCCTTCGTATTTAGTTTATAAATATTAGCTGGATTTGATGTAATTACCCTTATAGCAGTTTCAACAGGTATATCTTCCTCAACTATAGCATCCCTTACTGCTTCATATAATGAAGTGACCTTACCAACTTGAAGTCCTATATAATTCCCATTCTCATCAAAATCAGGAAGGCTTCCCTGGCCATCTGAAGTAAAGGTTATGTTTTCCTTTGATACACCATTTTGAAGCATCCTCTTTAATGCTTTACTACATTTAACTTCTCCTTCTTCTAGGAACTTTTCTGTTGTACTAGTAGTAAAATCTACATATCCTCCAATTTTAGCGTACTTTATTCCCTCTTCAAAAAGGTATGGATTCCTGTTCATGTGTGTAGGTATAAACTGACTAATAGGAATTTCTGTGTTCTCTACTATGTTAAAAAGTATGTCCAACATCTTTTTACTGTCACCCATATGTATATTTACAATCCCTGCTTTTCCTGATAGGATACCACCTACTCTCGCTTGAGCTGCTAATTTTGAAACATCTTCTACCGTTGGCTCTGAAGATCTATGGTCAGATAATGCTATTTCTCCAACCCCTATTATCTTATCAATAAGGATTATATCGTCTTGAATATTACCAGTTATAGTTCTTACTGGTATCTGATACGATCCAGTTAAGACATAAGTAGAAATTCCCTCTTCTTCTAAGCCTCTAGCCTTTGCTAATAGATTAGTCATAGTCCTTGTAGTTCCATCTGTACCTAATACCCCTATAACAGTTGTAACTCCTCCTGTAGTTATATCAGTTAGTTGAATTTCTGGAGTTCTTGTTTTAAAGCTTCCTTCTCCTCCACCTCCGCAAATATGAACATGGGAATCAATAAAGCCTGGAACAACTATTTTGCCTTCAGCGTCTATGACTTCAACTGGTGCAAAGTCCTTTGGAACCTCAATATTATCAGCAATGTAACCTATTTTATTGCCAGTAATTAAAATATCCTTTTTACCTAAATAATCTGGACTATATACCTCTCCATTTTTGATTAGTTTTAGCATTTTATCACTCCTCCTGTAATAATAGGATATACTTTTTTTCTCTATTTTTCTAGTATGCATTTTTTATGCCACGTTACTATGACTAAGAAGCTATGCTTTGGAGTCCGTTACTTGACCAGTGAAGATAAGCTAGGAAGTCCGTTACTTAAACCTCAGAAGTAAGGCTATGAGGACCGTTACTTAACCAGAGTAGCAGAGCTTCGTGGTCCGTTACTTGACCTAAGGAGTCTGTCCTACGAGGACCGTTACTATACCTAGGAAGCTATGCTATGGGGTCCGTTACTTTGTCTGAGAAGTAATGCAAGGATGTCCGTTACTATGTCTAAGACGTCTAGCCTAGGACGACCGTTACTTTGACCTAGGAAGTAAGTCTAAGACGTCCGTTACTTAAACCTATGAAGATAGCCGCTGTTGTCCGTTACTATACCTTAGTAGTGAGGCTCCGATGTCCGTTACTTTGTCTAAGACGTCTAGCCTATGAGGACCGTTACTATGCCTAGGTTGTAATGCTCTGATGTCCGTTACTTAGCCTTAGAAGTAATGCTACGCTGTCCGTTACTATACCTTAGTAGTAAGGCTCCGATGTCCGTTACTTTGTCTAAGACGTCTAGCCTATGAGGTCCGTTACTTAAGCCAAAGAAGTGAGGCTTCGAGGTCCGTTACTTGGTCTTAAAAGTAAAGCTACGTGGTCTTTTTTTTCTTTTAATTCTCAATTCTCAATTTTCCATTCTCAATTGCATTTTAAATGCAGTTTTTGGTGATTAGTGGGTAGTGGTTGGTTTTTGGTAATGCTATGAAGATTATTGATTAGAAAACAATCGTAATAAGTCCTTGTTATTTTTCGTTGTTGAGGGATTCGTAATCCCTCAACCTAATTCAACATTCATAATTTAAAATTTAACATTATGAAAGGCAAGCAAATTGACCTTTCATTAATTGTTAATTGTAAATTAAATTAACCTCTTGTCGAAACTAAAAATATTTCCTGGGAAATTATCAGATATTGGTTTTATATTTGTTTTTTGGTTAATAAAAAAGGATTTTTGTCTTTTTTGTCCAATTTATTATTGGTATTTAGTATATATTGGAGTGATATGATGAAAAAGTTAACTTTGCCTTTATTTATTCTTTTATTTGTTGTTAGTATAAACACATATGTTTTAGCATCTAATGAAACTACTTATGTCCCTGTTTTGACCTATCATCACATAGCAAGGGATTTTCCTTCTAATAAAAGCTCTGTAATAATAACACCTGATAACTTCAAAAAACAAATGATTTATTTAAAATCAGCTGGTTTTAATACAGTAACCTTCAATGAACTAGTAAAAGCTAAAGAGAGTAATTATAAACTTCCACCTAATCCAATAATCATAACCTTTGATGATGGATATAGAAGCAATTTTGTTTACGCTTATACTATTTTAAAAGAATTAAACATGAAGGGAAATATTAATATTGTAGTATCAACAGTAGGGGAAACTCCAGGAAATTATCCCCATTTTACTTGGGATGAAACAAAAGAAATGGTGGAGTCTGGCGTTATTGAAATAGGAAGTCATACTTATAATCTACATAATAAATATCTTAAAAAAAGAACTTATGAAACAGATGAACAATACTACTATAGGTTATTTATTGACTTTAAACTTTCAAAAATGATCATTAAGAATAGATTGGGTATTGATAGCAATATTTTATGTTTTCCCTATGGATACTCAAATAAAGTTATGTTAAATGCAGGTAAAAGGGCAGGTTTTAAAGTTTTTTTAACTACTAAAGGAGGAGTAAATAATGTAAATAATGATTCATTAATAATAAAAAGGATAAATGTGAATGGAAGTGATACACCACAAAAACTATTGGACAAGATATATAGATATTTTAATTCCGAAGGATTAAAGGTTACTCCTCAATAAAGAAACCAGCACAGAAGGTATTCCCTCTGTGCTGGTTTCTTTATTAATTAGTTAGTTGTATTGTCAGTTGTCTCTGTATCAGTATCACTAGTAGTCTCTTCCGTTACAGTTTCATCAGTAGTATCAGTTGTTGTTTCTTCTGAAGTTTCTTCAGTACTAGTATTGTCTTCAGTTGTTCCCTCAGTGTCAGTAGTCTCTTCTGTTACAGTCTCATCACTAGTGTCAGTTGTAGTTTCTTCTGTAGTATTTTCATCAGTAGTCGTATCTGTAGTTTCTTCAGTATCAGTGTCTTCTTCAGTTGTCTCTTCAGTATTTACATCTTCTTCTGCATCAGTATTTTCTTCCTCTGTTTCTTCTACTTCCTCTTCAATTTCAATAGTTCCTGTTTCTGAATCATACTCTACTTTCAATTTAAAGCTTTCAAGTACAAATCTTAATGGTACATAAGTTCTACTGCTATAGATATTTGAAGGTACATCTAACTCAATCTCTTCACCATTTACTATAGCTGTATTGTCTCCTACCTTTAAAACTATTTCTATTTCACCTTTAACAATAGTTGCTTCTTGTTCTTCACCGTTCCATTCAACAGTGGCACCAAATCCTTCAGTTATTGCCCTTACAGGAACTAAAGTTCTTCCCCTCTTTATAACTGGAGGAGTATCAAACTTTACTTCCTTTTCTGTTAATATATTCTCCACAGGTATAGCTGTAAGTTCTTCATCTTCTGCCTTTAGCATCTCTGAAATTTCTGCTAATCTTTCAAGTTCTTTTTTGGAATATCTATTTCTTACCTTTAACTTCATTTCCTCTTTAATATTTTCCATCTGTTGTTTTAGCTCTTCTTTCTGCTGCTCCATTTCTTTTATTTGTGCTGCCAATTCTTCTAATTGTGCTACTAATTCAGGATTAGCCTCAAGCTCTCCCTCTTCATACTGTTCCTTTAGTTCCTCATATTGTTCCTTAAGACTTTCTATTTCATCTTCTAATTTATCTTTCTCCTCTTCAATAGCATCTTTTTCTTCTTCTAATTTGTCTTTTTCTTCCTCTAATTGCTTTCTTTCTAATTTAAGTTCCCTTTTTATTTTCTTCCATAGTTTATGTAATCCTTTCCCTTTTCCTTTAGGTTCTCCTTCTTCCTCATCTTCTTCATTATCTAATTCTTCATCATCTTCAATATCTTCATCTTCTTCATTTTCATCTTCTAATTCATCAGTTTCTTCGTCTACATCTTCTTCATCCTCTTCATCAATAGCTTGTCCTTCTTCAGTTTCTTCCATATCTTCAGTTTCATCTACTTCTTCATCTGTTTCAACAGATTGTAATACGTTTTGTATAACTTCTTCCACACCTTTTTCTTCATCTTTTTTATTTCCTTTTTTAGCTAACCCAACTAAAGGTAAAGCTATAACTAAAGTAAATACTAACAGTACAGAAAACAGTCTTTGAAACTTTTTCATAAAGCTAACCTCCCTATGCTTTTTTTAATCTTACATAATATACCTTCGTGGCTTGTCTCATTTTTGTAGGGTATTTTAAAAAATTTCTTATAAATTTTCTATATTTAAAATATCATAAATTTTATTCGACATATATAGTCATTTGATACCAAAATATAAAAAGCAGTTGTTAGTCACTAGTTCCTAGTTCTTAGTCTTTGGCTTCTAGCTAATAGTTTACAAAGCTGATGGATTACGAATCCATCAGCAACGGTTGTGGAACGGTTAACCGGAACAATAAACCGGGTTCGGCGTTCCAGGAATACAGTTTACTAGCTGCTAGTTTCTATTAGGGAAAAATGGTTCCTAGAAATTAAATAAGCACCCGATATACGGATGCTAATAAATTCATTAGACGAATAAGTCTTTAGTTTTATATGCCCTATATCCCTGTAATATTGCAAGAGCAAATAAAACAACTGCTAAAATAGGTGGTCCTACTACTAGTAATCTAGCAATAGTAGGTGATAAACCAGATGCCTGTATTGTGTTGGCTAATGCTTCTTCAAAATTGGATAAGGCATATAACCCATATCTTATCCATGTAGAAGAAGTCATTATTGCTACTGGAATAACTGCTAAACTTAATTGGAAACCAGTTCTCGATCTGTTTCTAATACCTCTTACACCAAGGAATATTGGTACAAAAAATATAGCTGGTAGTATAAATCCATAATATTGAGGAGATAATGCCAAAAATAAAACGGAAGTAAAAACATAAACTCTAAAATATTTCCCTAAATAATCTGTTTCTCCAACGAAGTCACCCTTAGCAGCCTTTAAATATCTTAGGTAATATTGTATTTTACCGTTAAGTTCTTTAGAATCTGCATTTACTCTAAATTCTCTAGTTAATTCATTTCCCTTATTTACTAAAGATTTGTAAACCTTTTCGAAGTCTTTTTCTTTAGGTATCTCTATTCTCTTGTATTCTTCTTTTATTGATGATATGTTTTTTAAATACTTTTCTTTCCTTTTAGGTGTAATTAGCTTAGTCTTATTAATTTTATCATCTAGCTTATCTAAAATTTCAATTAGTTCTTCAGTATTCATATAATCCTCCTTATATAATTTTTAGACTATTTTTGTTATTTAATAACATATAGGAAATTATAATCAGACAAAATTATATATAAAGTATAATTTCCGTCATGTGTTTCAAAAAAGTCGACTTTAGAAATTTTTTGTTTTGATAGAAGACTTTTTTATATTTATTATACCATATTTTGCTTTTTATAATTAACAAAATCTCCATCGAAAACGATGGAGATTTTGCTTTTATATATTTACTCAGCTTGATTTTTCTTAGCTTCACCTTTCAATAATGCATTTATTGTAACACCAATAGCTACAAATATTATAGCCCAAACAGTAATCATAAATCCTAAAGCTGCACCTGTCATACCATTATCCCTCCTTAAGGAGCTTATTGACGAATTAATACCTTGTCTTGTTCAAGCTCTTCACCGTATTTATCTTTAATTGATTTGTATGCTTGTAAGAAACCTCCAATTAGTACAGCAAAGATTACTACCCTTGCACCTTGAACCCAAGGTACTAATTGAGGACTTTCAGCAACAAATGAAGGAATTAACTTAAAGTATCCTGCATCAATATAATCCTTTGTTGAGAATATTAATAGGATAGCTATACTTATTGGTGTTATACCTTTTACAAATAGGTTAAAGAACCATGATGGTATCTTCCAGTATCCACCTCTATTTAGCTCTTCTAATGCTCTATCTCCCATTAGCCATCCTGCTGTTGCAGCTTCAATGAATCCAAGAACTATTAGTAGATATACACCTACCCAGTTATCTACCTCTGTTAGATACACTAGGTCAGCAGTCTTAGTTAATATTGGCTCAAGTGCAACTGGTAATCCAACTATTATATATGCAAAGAATATAACCCATGCTGCTTTCTTTCTGTGAACTCCTAAGTCTTCTTCCATTAAAGCAACTAAGTAGTTATACATTGCTATTGCAGAAGTAAATCCTGCAAAGAATAATAGTAAGAACCATAATGCACCAAATATTTGACCTGCTGGCATCGCTCTAAATACGTTTGGAAGGGCGATGAATGATAAACCAACACCTGCTCCAACACCTTCAGGTCCTAAGAATGCATATGCAATAGGTATAACTGCAGTACCACCAAGTATGATTTCAGCAAATTCGTTTAATGAAATAGTTGCAAATGATGAAACTACAACGTCATCATCTGGTTTTAGGTATGAAGCATAGTTACATATAATACCCATACCGATTGATAATGTAAAGAATATTTGTCCTGCAGCTGCTAATGCTGATGTCCAGTTTAGTTTAGTAAAGTCTGGATTCCAGATGTAGTTTAATCCTTTAAATGATGACCAATCTGGATTTACAGGACTTCCTAAAGTTATCGCTCTTATAGCTAGTATAATACCGAATACGTATAGTACTGGCATCATTAATTTTGCCCAAGACTCGATACCTTTTTGTACCCCACGCATTACAGCAATACCTAAACCTGCTAATGCTATTATCCAGAATATAAATACCTTTGGACTTTGAATATAGCCTACAAATACTTCACCAGTAGACTTAGCTTCATCCATGTATCCACCAGTAAGTGATAAGAAACTGTAACCTAAAGTCCAACCTATAATTTGATTGTAATAAGAGTTAACAAGTAATGTTACTGCAAAAGCAAATGATCCTGCTAACGCCCCTATGATAGCAGCTTTTCTTGGACTGACACCTTCTCTAGCTTGTAAGTATACCATAGGACCTATAGTACCATGACCATACTTACCACCATAACGTCCAAGATTCCATTCAACTAACATAATAGGAATACCAATCATAATAAGAGCAGCAAAGTAAGGAATCATGAAAGCCCCGCCACCATTTGACGCAGCCTGATACGGGAATCTCCAGAAGTTACCTAGACCGATAGCATTACCTGCCATAGCCAGGATAAGACCTATCTTAGACCCCCAATTTTCTCTTTGATTTGACATATTAGTCCTCCCTCCATTGTTAGAAAGTTAAAATGTTAAAAAAAATTAATTTAAATATATTATATAATTTTCTGAATTTTTTTTCAAGTATAACTTTTCCGAAAATATGATACTATTTTAACAATCTTTATATAAATAATTTATACTTTATAATAGAAATTAGTCGAATGTGTCATCTTTTTTGTTTTTTACATTGTTTTAAACTTTTAAAATTATTTAAAATCGTTTTATATTTAATATGCTTTTCTTATATTTATGCAGATTTTTAATACTTTATTTTATATTTTTTTACATTGGGTGGTTAGCGTGAGAGGTAAGGCTTTGTGGTCCGTTACTATGCCAATGATGTCTAGCCTTTGCTGTCCGTTACTTAAACCTGAGAAGTTATGCGTTGAGGTCCGTTACTTGACCAGTGAAGATATGCTCTGATGTCCGTTACTTAATCTAGGACGTCAGCCTACGATGACCGTTACTGTATTTGTCAAGTGAAAAATCCCCCAAAATTTAATTGAAACTTCCCCTAGTATAGGAAAATATTATTGCTGATTTTTAAGCCATCTTTTTGTTTCTTTCATTCGATAAGAGTTACCATTCATATTTACTATATAAGATTTATGAGTAAGTCTGTCTATCATTGCAGCTGTCATGACTGGGTCTTTCTGCTTGTCGTTGTTGAGGGATTCGTAATCCCTCAACCTAATTCAACATTCATAATTTAAAAATTAACATTATCAAATGCGAAGTCTTTCGCATTTGATTTATTGTCCATTGTAAATTGTTAATTGTAAGTTGTATTCACCGTTTCCATTTATTATTAGTTTTTTAACAATAATTTAATGTTTAGTTGTGGCAAGTTTTCGCCCTTTGTGCTTAATGTTTTTTAGCTGATATATAGTTTTATCATTTATTATATTAAAAAAGCTGATGGATTATGAATCCATCAGCAACGGTTGGAAATACAGTTCCTAGTGCTTAGTTCTCAGTTGTTGGTTATTAGTTCATGGTTCTTAGCAAAAAAATTCTTAGCCTTTAGTTTTAGGTAATACTAATCGAGGGACGTGGGCGTCCCTCGATATCATTAACGGGTGGATTAACTATCAGTTGCTAGCTCTCAACATTAAAGCGCAGACTAAAGTCTGCACTACTTTAATTATTTATAAGGAACACTAAACCCGGTTCATCGTTCCCATTAACTTCCTTTAATTCAACATTCACAATTTAAAATTTAACATTATGAAAAGCAAATAATTTGGCCTTTCATAAATTGTCAATTAAATAAATTAATATGTTGGTATTTCCGTTTTTCCTAACCCTGTACTATATTTAAAGTCTAATAATGCCATGTTGTATGCATGGATTTGCTCTGTTAATTTCTTTTTAGCATCCATTAGAGCTATCCTAGCCTGTGTAACCTCTGTAGATGTACTCTGCCCTAACTCAAAGCTTATCTGAGCCAATTCTAAGGCTCTCTCAGCCTTCTCAACAGCCTTTTCATATGTCTTTATCTGCTTCTCTGCAGTAATAAGCTGTAGGTAAGCACTTCTTACTCCCATTTCAATCATAGCCTTAGTATTTTCTAGATTTTTTGCAGCCTCTTCTACTTTTATTTGCTGCTCTCTATACTTGTATGTGATTTCTGGATACCTTGCTTTTATAGCTTCTAGTGTTAGTTTTGCAAGCTCATAGTTTTCCTTAGCTACCTTTAACCCTGCATTATTTTTAAACGCATCTTCTATTGATTTTTCTAAATCAATAGCTTCATACTCTTTATACTTAATATCATCAATTAACTCTACATCTTGGTCTAATGGTAATCCTAGTGTATTATTAAAATTCATTTTCTGCATCTCATAACCCATTTTTGAAGCATCGTATCCTGATTGGGCCTGTGATACCGCTAATTCCATTTCTAATAACTGTTGACTAGATATAGTACCCAGTTCATACATAGTTTTACCTTTGTTATACTGGTCTTTAGCAAGGGCTAAGCTTTCCTTAGCTATTTCCATACCCTTTCTAGCAAGTAAAAGATCATAATACGCCTTTTGAACATTATACTTTATTTCATTTTCTCTTATCTGTTTATTCCACTTTGCTAAGTTTACACTCAATTCCAATGAACGTTCAATAACGCCTAATTCTAAAAGTTTTCTATCAACTAACATTTCGGCTGGTATAGGATATTTATCTAATTCATCTTTATTTTTATTGTAATCTTTAACAACTCTAATAGCATCATCATATGAAACTTCTGCTTTTTTTATACTTATATCTGATATTCTTAAATCTCTATTATGCTCTAAAGCATGATTTATAGCTTCCTCTAAAGTAAATTGTCTTACTTGTAAAGACTTTTCCTCCTGATTTACAGTTGTTTCTTTTTCAGTTTCAGTAGTCTGTTCACTGCTATTATCTATAGCATAACCTGAAGCTACTAGTGATAAGACCATTGTACAGATAAGTAAAAAAGAAAATATTCTCTTCATAATAATACCTCCTTGGGGGTTGACTGACTGGTCGGTATAATATAATGTTATAGTAATCCCCATATAATGTCAATAAGGTTTTATTAATTGTAAAAAACTTTTAATATATAAAGTAAACTTGTAGTTGGTTAAACTAAAAAAAGCGGCGTGGTTAAAACCACACCGCTTCTCACTTTTACTCAGTTACTTCTTCTATATCATATGCGTAAACTTTTCCGTTTACTTCTTGAGTTTTAAATGTAATTTCTGAATCTACAAGACCTGAAAGTTCAGAAACATCTCCAGCATATTCATATAATTCTCCATCTATTTTTAATGTGTTAGTTGCTTCATAAATAGCTTCTAAAGTTTTTCCGTCTACAGTATCTCCATCTTCTGGAGTTTCTGGAGCTAAATCAGTTCTTACTACATAGTTAACGAATCTGTCAGTATCATCGTTAACGAAGTATACAGATACAATATCTCCTTCTTCTAAGTCTCTTAATGAAAGCTCAGCAAATTCATCTGTTTTATCATAGATTACTGTATTATCAACTAATTCGTATACATCATCTGTCACTGTAGCTGTTATAGTATCATCTGCAGTACTTAACTCAGCAATTTCTATTGAAGCTGATCTCGGTGATTCATCTATATTCTTTATTTCACCTGATTTATTTCCTACAGTAATAGTTACTATTGTATCTTCAATGTCACCTACAGAAGTCACTTCATCTTCATCAGTTAGATATTCTAATTCTTCTCCATTTATCTCAATAGTTACTTCCCAAACGTCTCCAGATTTTAATTCTCTTACATTAGTTACTAAACCAGTGTAGTCAGTGTCTTCAGTATCTGCATCTGAATCACTAACAAATAATACTTTTGCTCTACCGTTTTCTGCATATACGTCTGCAGCTAATACTTTACTAAATTCATCTGCAGCTTCTTCCCAAGTCATAACTGCATAATCTTCTACATTAGTTTCTCCTTCAGACCAGAATACAATAGTATCATCTTTCAGTCTAAATCCATCTGCATAAACAGCATCTATTTCTATTCCATCACCTGAAATAGTTCCGTCATCAGCTAATACATCAACTTCTGTAACATCTCCGTCTTCATCTACCGTTACTTTTACTACTTTCTCTATTAAGTTAGAAGTATCTCCAGTAGTATAACTATCAAGATTTGTGAAGTCATCTGCTAGTAAATCATACTCTACTAAGTCGCCTTCTTCATTTAAAACTTCTAATACATAATAATCTTCGTCATATTTATCATCAGTGTAATCATTAAAATAGTTTACTACTCCATAGAATGAACTAGTATCTGCTTCGCCTTGGTCACCAACTACTAGTACTGCATTTCCTGCAAAATCGAAGAATATTTCAACTTCTCCTTCATCTTTCATTGCATCAAGAACTTCTTCATCTACTTTACCTAGCTCATCACCATCTAAATATTTTACATCATAATTTGTATTTGAATTGTCATAAACTTCTCCTTCAAACTTGAATGAGTTAGTATATACTCTTTCAAGTTCTCCTTCTTCACTTTCATTGTAAACCACAACATATTCTGCATCTTCATTAAAGAATAAGATGTCTCCTTCTTCTAATTCGTCGCCTGCTACAGTTTTTCCATCTTTAACTAAAGTATAATCTTCAAGATCTAATTCATCATCATTGTAGCTATAAACTACATCATCATCAACATCTTCTACTACCATAGTATCATCCCAGTTATATCCGTCAAAGAATACAACTTCATCATCATCATTTAATACTACTTTTGCATAATCTACAGCTTCAGGTGCATCTTTTTCTTCACCATTAACGTAGATTAAAGCATCGTCAGCAACTTCATAAGTTTCTTCTGCAGCAACTAGTTCTACATCTTCTCCATCTATTTCTACAGCGTCAAATAATGGCTCATCTTCAACTTCATATAATTGAACTTCATTATCTCCATTAGCCCATACAGTTAATTCTAATCCAAAGTTAGCTTCATAGTCAAATCCTTCTGGAACTATGAAAGCATCTTTTTCACCTTCAAGAGTTATTTCATTGTCATCAGCATTGAAATCTACTACTCTTGCTGTTACTTTTTCATTTCCAAGTTCACCTAATATAGTTTTTCCTTCTTCTACTTTCCAAGTAGCGTCTTCACCAGTTCCTTCTTTAACCATCATGTCTACAGTTAATGAGTTATCCATTAACTTAAATACTATACCTCTTGTAGCTGGAACTCCTACTACACCATCATCAATTCCATCAGTTATATCTAAATCTTTAGCTACTAACATATATCCTACTGGATATCCACCTTTATCTAGAGCATCTTGCTTATATCCTAATGCTCTTACCATTAGTGTTATAGCTTGCTCATAAGTGATTTGGTCCTCTGGTCCAAATTGGCCATCTCCATATCCATTTATTAACCCCATACTGCTAGCAATGTTAATATAACCTGATGCCCAGTGAGTTGCTGGTACATCTGTAAAGTTTGTAGCACCTTTTGATACTTCTGCTACCTCTTCATATCCTAGTGCTCTTACTACAAGTGTTGCGAATTCTGCTCTTGTAATTGTATCGTCTGGAGCAAATCCTCTGTCATCACCTTGCACTAGTCCTAAAGCGTTTAGTCTCTTAACTGCATCTTCATACTTGTGACCTTCAATGTCTGATGCAGCAAATGCGAAACTAAAGCTTCCAAATACTAGTGAAAGTACTAGTAATACTGATAATACCTTTCTCATTATCAATGTCCTCCTTTTTTGTTAATTTTATTTTTACTTATAATTTTATGAAGAAGTTAAATATGTAGTCAGGCTGTAACTTCTTCGAAACCAGCCTAACTAAGAATTTATAGAAGCAGGTTTTGATGACAAAACCTGCATTCTAAACCTAATTATAGCATTGCAGAAATACTTAAGTCAATGAGGTAAAATGTTTTGTAACATAACTGTAACATTGAATAATAACTTGTAATAAAGGTTTTATTTTGCTGTTCTTAATACTAATTATATAGGATATTAATAGTAATTACCATTACATTTGTATTACAAGTTAATTACAATTTGATTAGTCATCAGTCTTTAGTCGTTAGTCGCTAGTCATTAGTTGTTAGTCGCTGGTTGATGGACGCAGGCGTCCGTCAACAACGGATATTCGTTTAACCCCTTACCTGTTATGTACAAGGAAAATTAAAAGGACACTAATTAGTGTCCTTTTTTACACATATAATATATTATTCTCTAAAAAAATTAAAATTCCTTCTTTTACAATTAAATTTTATTAATTTTTATTTTCCTTTGCTGCCTTTATGAAGTCTCTAAATAATGGATGGCTTGTTGTAGGTCTTGACTTGAACTCTGGATGGAATTGGCTTGCAACAAACCAAGGATGATCCTTTAACTCAATAATTTCTACTAGTCTTTCATCTGGAGATACACCACTTATTACTAGTCCCTTTTCTGTTAATTTTTCTCTATATTCATTATTAAACTCATATCTATGTCTATGTCTTTCATATACTAATTCATCATCATAGGCCTCTCTAGCCTTTGTACCTTCAGCCAGTTTACATGGATATAATCCTAATCTCATTGTTCCACCCATTTCTTCTATATCCTTCTGTTCTGGCATTATATCTATAACAGGATATTGAGTTTCTGGGTTAAGCTCTGAACTATGGGCATCTTTAAAGCCTAGAACGTTTCTTGCAAATTCTACAACAGCCATCTGCATACCTAAGCATATTCCAAGGTAAGGAACTTTATTTTCCCTTGCATATCTAATAGCACATAGTTTTCCTTCTATACCTCTATCTCCAAATCCTCCTGGTACAAGGATACCGTCTGCATCTTTAAGTAATTCGTCACAGTTATCTTCATCAATCTCTTCTGAATGAATCCAATCTATATCCACATCTACTTCATTTGCTATTCCTGCATGTCTTAAGGCCTCTGCCACTGAAATATAGGCGTCTTTAAGTTCTACGTATTTTCCAACTAAAGCAATTTTTACTTTACCCTTTGGATTCTTAAGCTTATCAACAATTTCCTTCCACTCTGAAAGCTCAGGATCTTTACATTTTAATCCTAGTCGATCTATTACTAGTTGAGGAAGTCCTTCCTCTTCTAATAATAGAGGAATTTCATATAATGTTTCTGCATCAAGGTTTTGAACTACATTCTTTTTATCTATATCACAGAATAGGGCTATTTTTTCCTTAATTTCATCAGATAATGGGTATTCTGCTCTACATACTAACATATCAGGCTGTATTCCTATACTTCTAAGCTCTTTAACGCTATGCTGAGTTGGTTTAGTCTTAAGCTCTCCAGCCTTTTTTAGGTATGGAATTAAAGTTACATGAATGTACATTACATTTTCTCTACCTGCATCAAACTTAATCTGTCTTATTGCCTCTAAAAATGGAAGACTCTCTATATCTCCTACTGTTCCACCGATTTCTGTAATAACTACATCTACGTTATTTTCTTTTCCTACTCTAAATACTTTATCCTTTATAGCATTTGTAATATGTGGAATAACCTGAACTGTTGCCCCTAAGTAGTCCCCTTTTCTCTCCTTAGATATTACTGACCAATATATTTTTCCTGTTGTAACGTTACTATATTTACTTAAGTTGATATCTATGAATCTCTCATAGTGACCTAAGTCAAGGTCTGTTTCTGCTCCATCATCTGTTACAAACACTTCTCCGTGCTGATATGGACTCATTGTTCCTGGGTCTACATTAATATATGGGTCAAATTTTTGAATAGTTACTTTAAGTCCTCTACTTTTAAGTAGACGGCCTAAGGAAGCAGCAGTTATACCTTTTCCTAGTGAAGAAACTACACCACCCGTAATAAAGATATATTTGGTTGGCACTTAGGATACCTCCTTTTTAATAGTCATTAGTTGTTAGTCGCTAGTCATTAGCTATTAGTCGTTAGTTAAATGTGGTAAAAAGCCGTTTCATTTTCCATAACTATAGTATTGTATCTTAATAATAGAAGTATGTCAATATTTGTAGAGTAGTATACTATTTTTACCAAATAATTAGCACAGACTAAAGTCTGCGCTAATTATTTGGTAGTCGCTAGTCACTAGCTATTAGTCATTAGTAAATAAAGCCGTGTTTCGTGTATCGTGTTTTGTGTAAGGTATTTTTCAGGAAGCACCTAAAAAATACCTCCTTAATATTATCTAAAAACTATTGACTATCGACTATTAGCTATAAGCTTTTTACAACTTCTATTGCCTTTTGGAGTTGCTCATCAACATCTTTAGCTTGTTCGTATTCATATAAGGAGTTGATTAAAGCATCTTGTGTTGTAAAATCTAATACACCATATGAATATAGCCCTTTATCAGCTTGGAATTTCTTTACTATATTATATGTTTCTTTATCAAAAACTCCGTCAACTTTTTCTAAGTTATAGCCTAATAGATCTAATGCCTTTTCTGCTGCTAGTACATCTAATCCAACAGTTTGAATTGATAGTTTCCTTTCCTTATTTAAGTACTTTAATTCTGGTATATCTATAGTAGTTACAGGATTGTTCTCAATAACAACATCAGGTTGAATTCCCTTACCATTTACCTTGTTCATGTTTGGAGTAAAATATTCTGCTATTGTCATTTTAATAGCTCCACCATCAACTAGAGGATAAATTCTTTGAACAGTACCTTTACCATATGTTGCAGTTCCTACAACTTTACCTACACCTGTATCTTTAATAGCACCTGCAAATATCTCTGATGCACTTGCACTACCTTCATTAACTAAAACAACTATCTTATATTTTGGCCCTTTTAAGTTTGACTTTATTGTTTGAATTTTCCCTCCTGGCTCCTTTACATGAACAATAGGCCCTTCAGGAACAAAATACCTTAAAACCTCAACTACTTCATTTAGGTATCCACCAGGATTATTTCTTAAATCGACTATCAATCTTTCAATGTCTTCTTTATCAAATTCTTCTAATGTTTTTGTAATATTCTCAAGGGTATTTTCATTAAATTGGCTTATTCTTATATATCCTATATTATCTTCTAAAACTTCATATTTAATAGGATTTACTTTTATAACCTCTCGAACTACATCAATGTATAGTATTTCTGCATTTCCTTCCCTTAAAATACCTAATGTCACCTTTGTTCCTGCCTCACCCTTTATTAAACTAGCTGCCTTTTTTGTTGACATTCCTGTTATATCTTGTCCATCAACTGTAACAATTTTGTCTCCTGGTTTTAAGCCTGCCCTCTCACCAGGTGATCCTTCAAATGGGACTATTATAGTTAAATATCCGTCCCTCTGTGTTATATGTACTCCTATTCCTACATATGTTCCAGATGTGCTTTCCTGTAATTGGTCGAACTCTTCAGGTGTATAGTAGTCACTGTATTCATCAAGGGTATCGAACATACCATTGACAGCACCCTCTATTAATTCCTCTTCCGTTACTTCACCTGCATAAGTAGATTTAATTATTTGTATCATTGTTTCAATATAATCTAAATTTTTATTTATGAATTCTGGTTCATTAGCGGTTGTGTTGTCTTCACTGTATACTGTGGTAAAAGGTGTTGATGCTATAAGAAGAGTAATTAATAACATGATACTTAGCTTTTTAGTAATATTTTTCATTAATTTCAGCTCCTTTCTATGCCGAAGAAGTTAATCGTTACTTTGCCAAAGCCGTCTAGCCTATGAGGACCGTTACTTGACCTAGGGAGTAAGGCGTTGAGGTCCGTTACTTAGACCTAAGAAGTTATGCTTCGATGTCCGTTACTAAGTCAGAGATGTCTAGCCTCCGGTGTCCGTTACTTTGCCAGAGACGTCTAGCCTACGAGGACCGTTACTTTGCCTAAGAAGTAATGCTTTGTTGTCCGTTACTTGACCGATGATGTCTAGCCTCTGTTGTCCGTTACTATTCCTATGAAGTAATGCTTTATGGTCCGTTACTTGACCTAGGATGTTAGAACGTTGAGGTCCGTTACTTTGTCAATGAGGTCAAGCCCATGATGTCCGTTACTGTGCCTTAGAAGAGAATCTACGATGACCGTTACTTAGCCTAAGTAGTGAGACTCTGTGGTCCGTTACTATGCCTAAGAAGTAAGGCTCCGTTGTCCGTTACTTGACCAAAGAAGCCGAACTTCGAGGACTGTTACTTAGCCTAAGATGTTAAAACATTGATGTCCGTTACTTAAACCTAAGAAGTTATGCTTCGATGTCCGTTACTAAGTCAGAGATGTCTAGCCTTCGGTGTCCGTTACTTGATCATAGATGTTAGACTTTATGGTCTGTTATTTAACCTAGTAAGTAACGCTATGCGGTCTTTTTTTAGTTTTTTTCTTTTAATTGTCAATTGTAAATTGTCCATTGTCAATTGCTTTTAAAAGCTTGGGGACAGGTCTCCTGTTTCACTTCGTTTAACGGTAGATCTGTCCCCCGTTTCACTAATTTTAAATTTTACATTTTCAATTTTCCATTCTAAATTTTTAATTAAAATTAAAAATTTAGAATGTTTTCCCTATAATCCTTCTTTAGGTTTTCTTGAAGGTAGGTTATGAATCTATTTAAAAAGGCTGCAGCCTCTGCCTTTGTCATATATTCATTAGGATATATATATCCTTCTGGTGTCCCTTCTGCTAAGCCTATTTGGTCTGCAACATAAATTGCCTTTTTAGCCCATAGTGGTATATCTTGGTCATCTTTAAACCTAGTATTAAAAGGAAGATTTGGTGCTAATCTTTCAAGTCCTAATGTTCTAATTACTATAGTGATTGCTTGAGCCCTTGTAAGATTTCCCTCAGGTAAAAACTTATTATCACCGACTCCGTTCATTATACCCTTTTCCTTTATTGCCCTTATATAGTCATAGTCTGGGTGTTCCCTTGGTATATCTTTAAAAAACTCTGGCTTAGCCTCTGGTTTTACATATGACCTTTCAACCTGTTCTTCTTCAATTAAATTCATTGCCTTTACTATCCATTTAGCAAAATCTATTCTCTTTGTGTGAAGTCCTGGCCCATAGAATTTTACACTTCCATCTACTACTTTAAGACCTGCTAAACGCTTTATATCCCATTCTGCCCAATGTCCTTTTATATCTTGATATCTAGGTATATACAGTTTTTTTCTAGTAGGTAGGGTTTCAAACCTTTCTACTCCTTCTCCCTGATTTCTAATTTGTTCCTCTACTTCTCCATTGTTTATAACTGGAAGGTTATATGAGTATTTCATTATTGTTTCTTCTTGTTCTGTAAGGGTATATCCATCTCGAAAGCTTGTCTGATAAGGGAGATTTTTAAAATATTCCATCTCCTTTGTTCTGTTAAAGGATACATCTATATCTGCATAACCATACCATTCAATAGAACTATCATCTGTATCAAAGCTATAGTTTATATCTTTATGTATTTTTTGGGTTTCTGTAGCTCCCCAATATTGACCATAGCCATATATGTTACCTGTTATTTCTACTGTAACCTGTCCTTCATTTTCATTTATTGAGTATGTTTTTGTTCCTAGCCAGTCACCTTTGTAAAAATCAATAACTGGCTGTTTATCATCTATTGTGGAATTATGGAATTGATAGTCAACAAGGGTATATATTGTTTCTTCATCACCATCAGTTATAGTAATTTCTTCATCATAGTCTGTTATATTGTTTACTTCAACTACCTGTCTTTGTTTAGAATCCTCTTCAATTATTCTCTCTAATTCTATCTCCCTTTCAAGGGTTACTGTTCCATCACTATTAGTTAGCTCATATTCATATTCAAGGGTATCATCATCTATATCCATTTCAACAGTTCCTTCTAATAATATAGGCTCTCCTGTTAAGAATATTACCTCTTTATATTTTTTAGTATCTTTGTTATCCATCTCGTTTTTGTGTATTCCACCTTCAAACCCTGCATTATTTATCTGTGCATATATAAATAATGGTTGAAGTAATAATGTAATTGCTATAAGTAGGGTTATTACCTTATGCATGTCAAAACCTCCAGTGTTTTTTAGTTACTCTTAGACCAGAGAAGATATCCGTTATTTGACCTAGGTAGTAATGCTTTGAGGACCGTTACTATGCTTGAGAAGATAAGTCCTAGATGTCCGTTACTTAACCTCAGTAGTGATGCGTTGAGGTCCGTTACTTAGTCAGAGATGTCTAGCCTCCGGGGACCGTTACTTTGACCTAAGAAGATAGCCTCTGTTGTCCGTTACTTTGCCAAGGATGTCTAGCCTACGATGACCGTTACTTTACTCATGGGTCTAGCCTTTGTGGTCCGTTACTTAGTCAGAGATGTCTAGCCTATGATGTCCGTTACTTGACCTGATAGACATCCTTTACGGTCCGTTACTTGACCTAGGATGTTAGAACGTTGAGGTCCGTTACTTAACCTTAGAAGTAAGACTTCGTGGACCGTTACTAGAAAAAAAGTTTTTGGTTATTAGTGGTTAGTGGTTGGATAGCGTTGTTGAGGGACGTGGGCGTCCCTGAACAACGATAAACTTTTTTGCTAAGATCTAAGAACTAAGAGCTGACAACTGTATTTTCTAATTCTCAATTTCTTTTAATTGTACTACCTCACTACAATAACATACCCTTTACTATTTTCCCTTAGTATATATAGGCTGTCGTTTTCCTGAATATCGTTTATACTTACTGTTTTGTTATTCTTAATAAATAGTGCTTCAGATACATTTATGTTAATATCTGAACTATTTATATTCCATTTGTTATTAAAGCTACTCCAATCCTTCACATCTTCAATAGTTAAGGTATAGTTTGTCCTGTCAATTTCCTTTACTATGCCTGTTGTTAATACTTGAGCCTCATCATCATTATCTATAATATTTAATGCAAGGATCATATCATCATAGGCAATAGCATAGGCATATTCTTTATAGTAATTACTTTTATCATCGTCCTTTAAGAATCTACTGTTGGTAAACTCATCAACTGTAACCTTGTTAACCTCTTGGCCCCTTGTATCGATTATTTCTGTATCTTCACTAATATTAAAAGGTATTTGCTTAGATGAGTAATCCCATTCAGTTCCTTCAAGGATATCATAATTATCCATTTCTAATCCATATTGTGTTATTTCATCTATTCTACCCCTATATACAGTTAACTCAGTAGGCTGAATATCTTCTATAGATATAAATGCAGCGGTATAATTGTCTTTACCATATGATACAACAAATATTTCATCATCTTCCCTTAGGTTATACGGGTGTACTAGTTTTCCGTCTTTAACAATAATAGTACTGTTATAATCAAAATAAACCTCGTTATAATCTACTTTAAGCCTTCTATCACCAAAGGCTATATCTTGAAGGGTGTTATAGTATTTTCTTTCATAACCATTTTTCATAACAACCTTCATTGCCTCTTCCTTACCATAGTTATCCCTAGTTGCTATATATACCTCTTTACCTAAGTGGTTTGATAAGTTTTTATTAGATACCTTCATACCATCAGCATAAATCTCAGTATTATACCCTAGTGAAAGCCTCATATTCTCTCCTTTATCTTTCCATTCTGTATGGTCATAGTACTTTATATCCTTTAATATTAGTTCATTTCTGTTAGGGTTAAAGTAGCTTAAGGTAGCCTTATAAAGATTCTTAATCTGTCTATCTGGTTGTGATATATATACCTTAGTTGGTCTGTTGCCTCTGTATTCATCAAACTCTAATCTTACTATATCTCCTTCCTTTACTCCTCCTATACCTACATTAACTCCATCTTTATATACTGATGTGAAGGGTTCTATGGTAAAATCTAATTCTTGATTATCTTCCATTAAAGTTATTTCATTATCTTCTGTATCAACATAAAGTACCTTTCCTATATGTATCCTTTCTCCAGGATGTATATATCCTTCTTCTCCTGTATCTAAATATCCTACAATATCTGTTACCTTTCCATTACTAACTCTGATTGTAACCTCTTGCCCATAAAGTAAATCCTTTAGTTTTGCCCCTTGGTTATTAATTCTAACATTAGCTCCAGGAACAATCTCAAAATTAAATATTTGATCATCATAGTTTTTAATTGTAATAGTGTTTTTATCAGCATCTATTTCTTCTATAAAGCCTTCTATCTCAAAGGATCTATTGTTTAAAACCTCTGCAAATACTATTTCTCCATTTTGATTTATATAGTACTTTATATAATCATACTCTTTAATATCATCTGGAAAGGTTAGTTTTCCGTTTTTGTATACTATAAACCCTTTATCTTTCGTATCATCTGATGCGTCTTGAAATACCAGATACGAAAGGGTATTATCATCATTGTTAGTCCTAATTATCTTCTTAATTAAATTTGTGTTTTCTTCAGACTGGAAAATAGTATCTATTCTTTCTACAATACCTGATTTTATACTATATCCTCTCTCTATAAGGAAATCCTCATATATATTGTCTAATAACTTTGCCATTTCTGCCCTAGTTAGGCTAGATTTTGGTCTAAAATATCCATTATCATCCCCTTGCATTATTCCCTGTTGCAGGAGTGCTTCAATTATAGGTAAATTTAATGTATTTATTTCTTCCCAATCATTTAGGTTATATATTTTTTGCTGGGCTTGTCCATAGACAGGCTCTAAATCTAAAACCCTTGCTACCCACACTGCAACCTGTTCTCTATCTACTGGTTCCTTCCATGTATACCTATTTTCTACCCTTTCCCTTAATTGGTCTTCAATGTTTGTAAGCTGTTCATCAGTAAGGTTTGGGTCTATTTCATAGTCTATGATTCTTTCTTCTATCTCTATCTCAGTGTTATTTTCCTCTTCATCTGTTAATGTAGTTATTTTATCTACCTCTTCATCTGTAATAATGTTATTGTTTATGGCAGCTTCTATATAACCCCTAGCCCAGTAGTCGCCAGGTGTAAGTATTGTATATCCACCTGTATCTAGGTTATTTATAGATTCCTCTCCAAGCCTTTGGGCTTCATCCTCTAGTCCAATAAGTCTTACTAAAAGTGCTATAGCCTCTTCTCTAGTAAGATAGTCACCAGGGTTAAACCTACTATTTCCCATACCCTTTATTATAGAAAAACTACTCATTCTATATATAGAGTCCTTTGCCCAGTGCTCATCTATATCTTGGAAGTTTATGTTATTATAGAGTGCTTTATATGTTGATATTCCTTCATAGGTGTTTTCATCATTAAGGCTTATACTATAGCTTAAAGGTACTATTGTAAATATTAAGGTTATAGCAAGAACTGTAGATATTATTTTTTTCATCTGGACACCTTCCTTTTAGCCTAAGGCATTAAATTACTCTAAGTGAAACGGGGAAAAATTTCCCCGTTTTTCTACTTATTATATATAACTATAAATTTTCCATTTCCATCTATCTCACCATATACTAGATGTATAAACTCTCTTCTGTCATAGTCAAAGTCTGAAGAAACTGAGTAATCATATTTTTCTATTCTATTTTTTTCTGGGTTGTACTTTCCTAAATAAATACTATCATCATTAACTTCATCTTTATCTATCATAATTCCAAATGTTGCTGTTTCAATTGTTTCTAAGTTTATCCTCTCTCTTCCATCTTGAAGGCTAAAGTTAATACTATAGGCCTCTGATATTACCTTTTCTTTTCTAGTAAGGTTTTTAGTAATTCTATCCTTTTCTCTATTGCTTAATTTAGTTATTTCTACAATTACATTTGCATCTTCTTTATCATTTATATGGAACTTTAGAATACCAAGCTTTAAACTGTATAGTGAAACATAAAGTCTAACATTTTTATCTTTAAAATTAACTGACCCTTTAGCTTCGTCAATAGCCTTAATAGGTATATTGATTTGAATCTTATTAATATTCCTATTGCCTAAGTCTGATAGGTTTATATTATACTCATTATATCTATATTCTGAAGGTAGATCTATTACTGCTCCGTTTATAGTATATTTAATTACTGTTTCATCTATTTCTTCTTTATATTCTTCGTATTTATCATCACCTTCATCTTCGTCTTCCTCTAGAGTAGTAACAGCTTCATAATCATAATCAGGTGACTCACCATAGTCATTAACTGCCCATAATCTAAAGTAGTATCTTGTATCTTCCTTTAAATCCTTTAGATGATATTCTAACTTATCTGTTTCTGCAATAAACTTATAGTCATCTTCGCCCTTTTCTCTCCCGTATATCTTATACCTTTCAGCTTCAGGTACTTCATCCCACTTAAGTACAACAGATCTCTCATGTCCAGGATATGCCCTAAAGCCTGTTGGTTTATCTGGTATAGGAAGTATATATTTAATGTTTCCAGTAGCTATACCTCCATCTGGATTTTCTATCCTTACTACTTTATCTCCCACTTCTCCTTCAGGTGTAATTATTTCTATAGTGTTTTCATCAATAAATGTTACATCAACCAATTCATCGTCAATAAATACCCTAAGTCCTTCCATAAACATATCACCTGTTATTGTTACCCTTTCTCCACCTTTAGTGCTTACTTCATCAGGTGATATATTATCTATTTCTGGGTCAGAATAATAGGTAAAGCCATTTTTAAGTACTGCTTCTCCTAGCTCCTTTGTATTTTTTACCATAACATCTACAGGTCCTAACATGTCACTAGGTGGTGTGATAACTACAAGCTTATCATATCTTGATTCATCAAAGTCAATATCTGCTTTTTCAGTTCCAATCCTTACCTCTATTTCATCGGGATATGCTCTAAAGTCTTCACCAGTAATAATAATTCTGTCTCCACCTGATACACTTCCCTCGTTTGGAGTTATAGATTCTATAATTGGGTTAGTTTGTTTTGCCCTATAGATATAATATATTGGATAGCTTAATCCTGAGACTTCTGTTGAATCTATAGTCCCTCCATCTTCATTTATAACTATAATACGAAACTTTTTATCTATATCTTCTTCTCGTCCCTCAGGAGCCCTAACAATTAATTCATCATCATTATAGCTTTTACTTAATATTTCTGCTTCCTGTGTTCCAACCATTACTTTAACACCTTTTCTAAAGTCTCCACCCTCTATTGTAAAAACCAAGCCACCATCTACAACAGACTCAACAGCATAATAAGTTTCTCCGGAATCGTCAGTTATAGGGTCTTCAGTTCTAGGTGTTATATCTTCAATAAATGGCTCACTATCTGGGCTCTTATAAATAAATTCATCCTCTGCCTGCTGTCCATCAGGATTAATTATTACTAATGGTACTGTTTTAACACTGTGATATGAAGGTATTTCAACTTGTAATTTCCCTTCATATTCGATTATTGCATGGGGTGAGTAACCCCTTTCAACTATTAATCTTCTATCTTCAACTTTAACACGGATATACTCATGTTTATCGTAATATGAAGAATCTTCAGTATCCTTTAATTTACTTACATCAATAAATTTTTCTGTATCATCATATCCTGTATAGGTTTTAGTATATAAGTTATCTCCCTCTTCAATTTCTACTGTAAGAGTGTCATTAACAGCATCATAGTCTACATTAAGTCCACCTGGTAATTCTACATTAGTTTTACCACTTATTATAGTTCCTGAAGTTTCATCTTCAAGGTTTGTATCCTCTTCTATGTCTGCAAATCGTACAAGCATCATTGTTTTTTGTTCAACTATGTCATTTCCATTTTCATCTTCAGTTAAAACCTCTATATTACTTTCTACAAACTCATCACCATGTATGTTAATAATATCTCCACCTAATATTGATCCTTCATTTGGAACTACATCAGTAATTTGAGGATTAGTAAATCTATATGTGAATTGTACAGTATTTGAAATACCATGGTCATTATTTACAATATATACATCTACATTTCCCTCTTCTCCAGGGGGAGTTTCTATTAAAAGATATCCATCTGCATAATCAATTATCTCTGTTTGAGTATCTCCAAAATATACCTTAGGTAGTATATTCTTATCATCCTCACTTAGATTTTCAACTGTACCTATAGAAATTATATTATCGAATTGTCCATTACCATTTAGGTCTGTAAAGTCTTCACCTATATCCCATTTAGCATTTCCATTTGTATCTGCATATGGTTCATAAAATCTAAAGTCCCTACCAAATATTTGTATATAGTCACCACCAGCTGCCTTACCTTCAGATTGGCTTAACCTTTCTATGTAAGGATAACTAGTTGGTGTAATATAGGTAAAACCTTCTTCTAAATAGTCACTACCTCCATCATAGTTTACAACCACAACTGGTACAGTTTTTCTATCTACTCCCAACTCTTCCCTTATATCTCCAGGATAGGCTGGGACCTTTACCTTTATAACTTTATTGTCTGGACTTAACTCAATATCTTCATTATCTACCTTAACACTTCCTATATAAACCTTAATCTTTGAATCTCCGTCTCCCTTAAAGTTTTCTCCTTTAATCTCTATAAAGTAACCACCATCTACAGAACCTTGGTCTGGTTCAATACTTTGAATCTCTGGTTTACTTCCAGGTGATCTATAAAACTTAAATCCATCTTCAACTGTAAAACTTTTAGTATCTGGATTAACTACTGTAATATCATAGTATCCATCTGGTGCTAAATCATCAACGTAAAAATAGAAGTGAATTTCCTCTTTAGATATTACCCTTACTCTATTACCTGTAATTCTACTGTTTCCATTTTCATCAGTTTCTATTTTATATGGAGTTCTTAGTCTTAACCTCTTAACAATAGTATCTGAACTATCCTTAAATTGAATTTCTGAATAATCCTGATTACTTTCATCTACTATTAAAGTATAGGTTTCAGTTCCACCATTTTTTACAGCTTTAATTTCGCTTGATGTTGCAATTAAGGTATATTCATCATCAACTCCATCTGATAATATGATAGTTCCATTTGGCCTAATATCTAATGTATAAAAATTATCTATTAATTCGTCATTAATGCTATCATATTCTTGAAGAAGAACACTATAGTAGTAATCGGCTACTTGTAATGTTTCATTACTATTAATTTTTAGAATTTCATTTCCAGTTTCAGGTTTATAATATTGCAGTTTTATTTTCCCATTTTCTTTGTTATACTCATTTACCTCTTTACCATCAACTAAAATCCTACTTCCTATTAACCTATACATTCCAAGTTCTGTGGTATGGGTTGCTGTAGGGTCTGGTTTTAAGAAGTTATTACCCTTAGCCATTACTAATGTCTCTAGCATACCTTCATCTGGGGAAATGCTAGTAATTTGTGGGTCAGTATAAGTCTTTACATATATAAATTCATGTACAGCCATACCTCCATCGGGGTTGATAACTTGCAGTTGAGTAATAGCTTCCCTGTTTGGTGGTGCTGTAAATGTAATAGACTTACCATCACCTTGACGTTCAATATTTGGTATCTCATTGCCATCTATATATACCTTTACACCCTCTTGGAAGTTACTACCTATTATTTCTATTTCTTCTCCGCCATCCACTGTAATTACACTTGGTTCAACACTTGAGATAACAGGACTCTCTAAAGGTTCAGTAAACTGAATAATATCATCTTCTCTAGATGAAAGACCTGGTGAAGTACTATTTTTTATAGGGTTTATAACCTCAACATCCTTTGGTCCAGGTCCCGATACTATAACACCTTGTGGAATGGTAACAATAATTTTTGACCCTATCTGATTTCCATATGAACCATCTAAGATGTTATCTCCTTCTAGTATAATCATCTCTGGTTGTACTGGAGCTCCATCACTGTCAAGTACAATATTACCGTTTTTATCCCTTACCGTACCTTCATTAGGATTTATCTCCAATTCTAAGCTGGCATCATCATATATTTTTACAATAGGATATGATATAACCACGTTACCTGACTCATCAGTATTTCTATAGATAGTAAAATCTTCACCATATATAGCAAAAAGGGTATCCTGTTTAATCTGTCCATTTTCAACTTGCACTTTGTCAGGAACTATCTCTGTTATTGTAGGCTGTTTCTTACTAGGTTCAAATGTATATTTTTGCCCGTCTACTGGCTTTGCATCTTCAAAGAATGAATAATCATCTTCACCACTTGAATTGATAAACTTAGTTTCTGTTCCTACGATTACATCCTTTAAAGTTTCTTCAGTAATTACTTCATCTAGCTTAACATTAACAAATAGCCTATCTAGGTTATCCGAAAACTCTGGATCATCTTCAAAGTCTTGAAGCTGTCCTATATTAACCCATATTCTTTTTTCAATAGAGTAGTTTTCACCTTTGTATTCCCATATTTCTGTATTATTTTCATCCCCAGGAGCGTGATACTTTATGACCAAGTAATTTGGATCTGAACGGTCAATAGTATAACTGTAGTCACTATAACCATCTGCCAATTGTAAATCATAAAAGTTTAAAGTACTAATATTCTTACCCTCTATTACAACAGATTGCCCAGTATCTGGACCACTTATAGGGGTTACAGAAAGGATACTTGCCTTCTTTTGACTATCTATTACAATGTATTTATCTTCTACAGTGTATTCACCGATTATCTCACCATTTTGAGTATCTGTTATAATTACAAAATACTCAGTTAGTTCTAGGCTTTGAGGAACTTCTACTATTAATGTAGATGTTCCATCATCATTATTAACAAAATTTACAAACTGTGCTTTATTGTTCTCATTATATGTATCTGTACCATCCAGTTCCTTTAAGAAATATACCTCATAATCTGATTGAAGACCATTACCTGTAAAGCTTACTGTATCTCCTCTAGTTCCAATATTAGGATACATCTTTAGATTAGTAATATCTAGATTTTTAACAAAACTAAAAGCTTTAACATATGTATGTCTTACTTCAACTATTGGGTCTTGACCACTTGATTCATTTGTTTTCTGAAATACTAGATTATATGAACCATAATCTCCTGGTCTTGGAGGATTTTCTAGTTTAAAAGTGTTATTTGTATGTTCAACTATTATGCTTGGGTCCTCTCCTTCAATATCTACACCTGCACCATACTTTTCAAATAGTACAGTATAGTGAAATCCTTCACCATCGTCTTGGAAGAGATTAGATAAATTATTTCCATCTGTTATTTCAAAATAGTACTCAGTAGTATTTAGAGTAGTTTCATCCTCATCTATATCTTCATTAATTGTCCTTTTAAGTTGGTTTACAGTTGGTACACCACTGAAGTTAGCAGTAATTTCTTTACCATTAATCATTAATGAGCCACCATAGTTTGCCAACTCTTCTTGTGTTAGCTCATATTTAACGTAGTATTCCATAGCTATAACTTTGTTGGAAAGCTCTTCAAAATCCCCTTCACCAGTTTTATATAAAACACTTACATCCGAAATATCACCTGTATCAGTATCATCCCTATGTAATTCTACATACATTGTGTCAAAGTTTAATTCTTCATCATAGGTTCTACCAACAACAATTTTCCCTAGTTCAGCATCACCAACATCTAATGCAAGTGATATGTCTATATTCTGCCATGGAAAAAGATTAAATATCATCATAAACACTATAATATAACTTACTATTTTCTTTATTGAGAATTTCATAACTGTAAATCACCACCTGAGGTAATTATATTCCTTTTCCATTAATATAAATCGACAAAAAACTATAAAAACTTAAATTCCAATATATTACATTTCTGAAAAACCGGGACGGTTCTCTTTTTCACCATTATTTTCCATTTTCTACTTAACCCTACTAACGGTTGATATACTTACACCTACAATTTTTGATATTTCTTCATATGTAAGACAAGAATTGTTTTTTAAAAATAAAATAGCATTATATAAAAGTCTATTACCCCTTTTCCCTTGTTCTTTTAGCCATTTAAGGGTTACATTATTTTCATTACAATAATTCTCTAGAAACTCTTCTGCATCTTTTAAGCTTTGTATAAATAAATTTTTATTTTCTGTAATATCTAGATGTGGATTATTTGAAGATTGATCGTGAAAATCTCTAAAATAATCCACAGCCTTATATGGATCTGTGGAAAACTGCTTTAATATAAAATTTCTGTCTATTAGACTATAAGATTTTTTATTAGGATAGATATATTCTTTATAACTACTCCAATCATAATCAATACACTTTAAAGCTATTCTAGCATCTACAGGATTTTGGTGAATATATCTTAAAACAGATAAAAGATAACTTTCATTATCCACACATTCACTTTTAAATCTACCTTGAAAAAGATGTCCACATCTTTTGTATTTTTTATTGTAGTATTTAACATAGCTGACATTAATAGATTTCATTATATATGATATATCCTCAGAATTTTCGTTTATAAGTAAATGTATGTGATTATTCATTAGACAATAGGCATAAAGGGTAAATTTAAGTTTTATCTTTTTTATCTTTAATATGTCAATAAACATTTGCCTATCTTCATAGTCATGAAAAATATTCTTTTTTTGATTACCCCTCTCCATTACATGGTATATACCTGTAGAGCTTCTTTTTCTAGGCCTTCTAGGCATAAAATCACTTCCTATTCTTTTTATAATTCAACAACAAAAGACAATTTCCTTTATTTTATACCCTTTACTTCTTCTAAACAAAACATAAGAATTCCTATTTTTTACATTTGTGAAAAACGAGGACGGTTCTCTTTTTCAGTTTTGGGAATAATTGGTGAAAAAGAGAACCGTCCCTGTTTGCATAAGTTAAAAAGTTTGTCGAATAAAAAAACCTCTAACAAATAAAGTTAGAGGTTTTTTACCTAATTGATATACTATTTTTCACATAAGAAGCATGAGGTTGGTGTAAAATCCTTAAATGATTCAATTTCATTCTTTCCTATGTTATTTACATCTCTAATTACATTACCATCTTTAATTTCAATAACCCTATCTGCTTTTGCAGCTATATGCATATCATGGGTTACTATAATAAATGTTGATTTAAATTCCTTATTTATATCCCTTAAAAGTTCATATACTTTATCGGTAGAATCACTATCTAAATTTCCAGTAGGTTCATCTGCCAAGACTAATGCTGGATTATTTATTAGAGCCCTTGCAATTGCAATTCTTTGTCTTTGTCCCCCAGAAAGTTCATTTGGTTTATTGTACATTCTATCCTTTACACCTACAATTTCTATAAGTCTTTTAGCCCTTTTTATAACATCTTTAGATGGAGTTCTACCTTTAGAAATCCAGGCAGGCATTAACACATTCTCTAATACATTTACTTCTGGTAATAAATAATGAAATTGAAAAATAAAACCTACATTATCATTTCTAAATGTTGATAGCTCCTTTCCATTCATGTGGTTTAATCTTTTTTCCTTAAATAATATTTCTCCTTCTGTAGGCTTATCTAATGTGCCTATTATGTTTAAAAGTGTACTTTTACCTGACCCTGACTGACCTATTATAGATACAAACTCACCTTTTTTGAATGATATATTTAAACCATGCAGTACTTCTGTTTTTATTTTAGTTCCATATACCTTTTTAATATTTTTTAATTGGAGTAAATTATCCATTTCTTATCACCTCAATGGGGTTAAGCCTAGCTGAACGCCTTGCTGGTACAATTGCTGCAAAGGTTGAGGCTAATGTAGATATTAATATTACAACTAAAATTTGTTTTAAGTCTATATCTATAGGGAATAGTGGTTCACCGTTATCTTGTCTGACAAAGGTTACAAATAGCTTTGATAATAACATTCCAAATCCACTTCCTATAATTGAGCCAACAAACCCTAACAAAAAACCTTGAATCAAGAATATAAAACTGGCACTTTTTGTCTTTATCCCCATTGCCTTTAATATACCTATTTGTCTAGATTTTTGTATAACTGAAATAGCTAAAACACTTGCTATACCTAAAGTTACAGCTATAACAACAAAAACTTGAATTAATAAGGTTGAACTTGATTGACTATTTAAAGCTGTCAAAATTTGAGCATTAGTTTCTTGCCAACTTTCAACATTGAAATCCTCATTTAAAACTCTTTCAAGACTTTTTGAGGTATCTTCTGCAGAAAAGACTTCATTTACTTGAATTTCAATGGATGATATGTCACCATCTAATCTTAATAGCTTCTGAGCTCTATTGATTTCGATTAATGCCCAGGTTTTATTTATTGATTCGTTTTCTAAGTCAAAAATACCACTAACAGTAAATAAATCTCTATTTCCATTTGGGGTTGTTACAGTTACTATATCATTAACTTTAATTTCTAAGTCATTTGCTATTGATTTCCCAATTAAAATATTATTCCCTGATATAATTGGTAATCCCGATATAATTCTATCCTTTACATTGTATATTTTATCTGCCTTATCTAAATTGATCCCCTTAATTGTAATTGGGCTATTACTTTTTGATTTGTTAATGAATCCAGAGGCTGTTACTGTAGGAGAAATAACATTAACATTTTGATTTTTAATAATTAATTGGTTATAGTCCTGAAATGAAGATATATTATTATCTTGATTATTTGCTTTTAATAATTTTACATTTTTATATATGTTATTACCTTCAATTTGTGCCCTAGGAATGTCTGTCTTAGATGTTATTACAATATGTGGAGAGTTTCCTATAGTTCTATTAATTAGATCCTTTTGCAACCCATCAATTAAAGAGCCTATAAAAACCAATATTGAAACACCTACAGTTATACCTAACAGTATTAATATTGTTTGAAACTTCCCAGACTTAAGGAATTTCCAAGAAAGCATAAACTCAATAGGCATCTATATCACTCCTTTATTAATGCCTTAACTTTTTGTCCTTCTTCAAGATTATTTGGTCTTAATACAATATCACCTTCTGTAACACCTTTATCTACTATTACAGCATCAATAGTTTCAAATTTAGCATTAATTTTTTTCTTAATGGCATAATCCATATTATCAACGGTCCAAACATAGAGACTATTATCTTCTCTTTCTATAAAGTCCTTAGGGATTACTAGAGCAGATTTTATGCTATCAGTTATTATTTCTGCTGAAACTGTAAGGCCTGTTTTCAAGTTATTTGGTGGGTTTTCTAGCTTTATTTTTACATCCACAGTTCCCCTATTTTCATCTACTGAAGGGGAGATATAATCTACAACACCATTAATTTTCTGTTGAGGATAAGCTTGGCTTGAAATTAAGGCTTTTTGCCCTATTTTTAGAGATGAAATTTCCCTTTCATCCAATTGAATATCTACATATAATTCCCTTAAATCTTCTAATGTCACGAGACTTTCTCCAACAGTTACAAATAGGCCTTCTTTAGAATAAAGTTTAGATATATTTCCTTTAAATGGAACTTTGATGTCATATTTAGCCTTTAATAATTTAGTACTTTCTAAGATAGTATTTGCCTGTTTTATTTTTGCCCTAAGCTCCTTAGCTTGTATTCCATTACTTTGCAAATTTTCAACCTTCATTTTTGCTAAGTTATATTTTGCCTTAATTTGCTCATACTGGTTTAGAAATTTTTCGTATTCCTTAGATGAAATAGCACCATTTTCAAAAAGTACTGATAATCTTTCTATTTCATTTTCCTGTTCTTTTTTATTTAATTCTACTATCTTTAACTCCTCTAATGCAGATTTATAGCTATATTCAAGCAACTTCTCTAATGAGATTTCAAATAATTCCTTAGATACTCTGGCTTCTTCTACTTTCCTTGTTATTTCTCTCTTATCAAAGGTAATAATAGTATCTTCTTTAGTAACTAAATCTCCCTCTTTGACAAATACATTTTTTATATGTCCTGATATAGGTGATTTAATGTCTATAGTTTTCTTTGGTACAATCTTGCCATTTGTAATTATAGTATTTAAAACATCCTTTTTAGTAACTTCATATGCTTCTACAGATTTAGTAAAAGCAAAACCATTTATAAATAGGAATGATAAAAATATTGTTATGCCAAGTACTATAGTTATAATTAACACTTTAGTATTTAATTTCATAGTAATCTCCTTTCAGAGTAATATATTGTTTAGTATTGATACCCTGTAAATAGGAAAATAAAACAAAATGAAATAAAAATTGTATATAAACCCTTTATATGGTTTTAAAATTAGTGATATAGTTCACAAAATGAAATGTTTGATTCCTAATTTTTACATTTCTGAAAAACGGGGACGGTTCTCTTTTTCAGTTTTGGGAATAATTGGTGAAAAAGAGAACCGTCCCGGTTTGCATAAGTTAAAAAGTTTGTCGAAAGTATTCAAAATATTGGCAATATTTAGTATAATATTTCTATATTTGTTAAAAGGAGGTGAAGTTGATAGGTTCAAAAAGGATATTACTTATTTTTATATCAATTTTACTAATAGTTATCACCTTTAACATAGGCTATTCTGCCAATAACTACGTAACTATACCCGATGATTATCAAACATTAAATGATGCCTTAAATGCTGTAGCAGATGGAGGAACTATCTATATTAGAGATAGTGGTGGATTTTACGCTTTTGAAAAAGCTCAAATAGATAAATCTGTAAGTATTATTGGAATAGATGGAACTCCTGTTATTGGATGCAAAAATGATACCTACCTTTTAATAGAAGTACTGTCCAATTCATCCCTTACCATAGAAAATATCCACTTTAAATCTAGTATTGATAAAAGGATTATAGAAAGCTATTCACCATATCTTAATCTAAAAGATGTATCCTTTTCTTACTCTGACCCCCTTGTTATAAAAAACTCACAAGCTAATGAAGATGTAGATATAACAGTTACTAATTGTTCCTTTAATCCTAAAGGACCTGTTATAGATTTTTCATATAATGCTAATGGCTCTATATCCTTTGTTAATTCTTCATTTTCCGTTGAAGGTATAGAAGTAAGAAATTCTAATGGAAGCAATTTATATATCAATGGCAATGTTTTTAATGATAGTGGTATAGAGATTCAAGGGGCTTCAGATAGCCAAATAGAAGTAAAGGATAACATCTTTGATGGAAACAAGGTTATTTTTGATTTTAATGACTTTTCTACATCAAATCTCAACATTTCACACAATAAATTCCTTGCACCAACTTATTATATCTACAATAGAGATACACAAAATACCCTTAACCTTAACTATAATTGGTGGAATAGTGAGGATGGTCCTTCTATAGATGGTAGCTCAGTCTTTAATGGTAACATTATCTATGATAAATGGGCTTTAGATGAAAACTTTATCCATTTTTCTGGTGGAAACATTATAGAAGGGCAAGTATCTTTAAAGAATTCCTTTAACCATGGAGGAATTGATGTAAATCTTTTTTTGGATGGGAGTAGGATTGACAGTACATATACTGACAGGGATGGGCTTTTCTCCTTTAATAATTTAGGCCCTAACAACTATACTTTAACCTTTCAAAACAATGGCTACAATACTGTAGCAAAGGAAGTATATATACATAATGAAGATATTAACATTAATACTGAGCTTAAATACAACTCTAATTTGCTTGATGTTAATAATGATGCTAATGTAGATAATTTAGATATATCAGAGGTATCTAATGCATTTGGGTTAGATAGTACAGATGTTAACTGGAGAGATAAATATGACTTTAATAGAAATGGCAAAATTGATTTATTGGATATTCTTATTATTTTAAGATTTAGGGAGGATGAATAGATGGCTAAAAAATTTATTTACTTTTTTATTCTAATTTCACTAACATTTTGTTTTCCTGCTTTAACTTATGCACAAGAAGCTTCTGTCCAATTATCATCAGGTGACCTATCATCTTTAAAGCCTCAGGAAACTTTTACAGTTGATATTACTGTTGATAATATAGATAACCTTGTTGGTGGTTATATAGTAATAAATTATGATAGTACTTTGTTACAGGTAGAAGGGAAGACATTAAACCTTCAGGATACAACCGATTTTACTAGTTTAGAAGGTATAACTAACACTAGTCTAAAAGATAGTGAAGGCAGTGTTTTATTAGTTTTTGGTTTAGATAAAAACATAGCCCCCTTATCTGGTAGTCAAACTATTGGAACTATAACTTTTAAAGCCCTTAAAAAGGGAAGTAGCACTATATCAATAGGAAGTGAAAGTATATTAGTCACTGAAGATTTAAATATGACCCTTAATGAAGTTACATTTACTTCAAATAGTATTAATTATACAGTTCTCGGAACTGGTGGTGTATCTGGAACAATAACCGATAGTAATAATAGCCCTATTAGTAATGCAACAGTAGAGGTAGTTAAAGGAGAGAGTATTGTTACTACCACAGCTGACTCTAATGGAGTCTTTAATATAAACAACTTGGTAGAAGGAAATTATACTTTAAATATTAAATGTGATGGATACTATGAGTATAGTCAAGATATTACTATTATAGATGGACAGACTGAAAATGTAATATCAGAGCTTACAGTTGAAGGTGATGTTAATAATGATTGTATTGTAAGCCTCGAAGACTTAGTCCTTACTGCAAATGAATATGGAAATACTGGAAACAATAGTTTTGACGTAAATAAAGACGGTATAATAGATATACTTGATCTAATATTTATTAACAGAAGATTAACTGAATAGCTAGGGGATTTAAAAATGAAAAAGATTCTGATTATATTAATATTAGTACTTACATGTAATATTGCCTATGCTTCTGATACAGGAATATTAAAACTTAATGTACAGAATTCTACCTTAAAAATTAATCATAATTTTAACCTACAAATAGAAACAGAAAATATATCTAATATATATGGTATCCACATTAAGTTAAGGTTTGACCCTAAATATATTAATGCTAATACCAAAGAGGTTAAAATTGGAGAACAACTCCTTAATAAAGAACACTTTCAGGCAAGGAATACTATAGATAACGATAATGGGATAATAGAAATTCTATATACCCTTGTAGGTGATGAGAATACCTTAAATAAAGACACAATAATTGGCACAGTAAATTTTAAGTCTATAAAAAAGGGCCTTACGAATATAACAATAGAAAAAAGCCTTCTACTTAAAAGGGATGGTGCAAAGCTAAAACATAATATAAAAGATACCTCTATTAAAATTAGAGATTTTTCCACCTCTTCAAAGAGAAAAAATGATGTTATAAAAGTAAAAGACATGACATTACAATTACCTAAAGACATGAACAGGTCAGATTTAACAGTTAGTATGATTACTGAAACTAAAGACACACCATACAACATATACAAAATAGAATACAATAATAAGATTAATGAAAAATTAAAGCTTTCATTTAAAATTAAAGAAAATATGAAAAGTAAGCCCTTAGGTATCTATTACTATAATGATGATAGAGAAGAATGGATTTACCTTGGAGGGAAAATTGAAGGTGAACTTATTACAGGCTCGGTAAAACCCTATGATATGTTTGCAATTCTGGAAAATAAAAACTATAAAGATTACACAGATATTAAAGATAACTGGGCAAAGGATTATATCCAATATATAACTTCTTTAGGTTATGTAAATGGTGTAAATAAGACTAACTTTGAACCCAATAGACCTATAACTAGAGGTGAAGTGGCTAAGGTGTTTTCTCTAGCCCTTAGTTTAGATAAAGAAGATAACCTTAAGTCTTTTAAAGATAAAACTTCCATTCCCCATTGGTGTAAGAGTCATATAAATAAGTTGGTAGCTGAAGGGATTATAAAAGGATATAGTGACAATACATTTAAGCCAAATAGATATATTACAAGATTAGAATTGGCTTCCATGCTAAATAAAATACTTAAAGACTATGATTCAAATAAAAACAGTAAAGTTTTCTCAGATTACGAAAATATACCTAAATGGGGTAGAGAAAGTGTAGACAAGCTTTCTTCCCTAGGTTTAATAAAAGGTTATAAAGATAATACCTTTAGACCTAATAACTATGTAACAAGGGCTGAAATGTGTAAAATTATTATTGATATGTTGAAGATTATGGAAGTAATCTAATTGTAATTAAATTGAAATATTATTGTTTTTCCACCTCTGATATAATTAAAAATGTCGGAGGTGGAAATTTTGCATAAAAAGCTTTTTAGTGTTCTACTGATTTTGCTACTTATTTTTACTAGTACAGTTTTGGCTGTAGAAAATGCTCAACAACTGGAATCTGCTGAAAAACTATTAGCATTAGGAATAGTTACAGGCTATGAAGATGGTTCATTAAAACTTGAAAATTTAATAACAAGGGCTGAGTTTACAGCATTAATAGTTAGACTTTTACCTAAACAGTATGATATAGAAAGCTATGAAAAAGATACAATATTTAGTGATGTAACTAAAGAGCATTGGGCTTCAAAATATATAAATATTGCTGTAGAAGAAGGATTGTTAAACGGGTATGGAGATGGAACCTTCAAACCTGACAGAAAAATTTCTTATGATGAAGTATTAGCAGTATTAGTTAGAATATTAGGATATGATAAATCACTGGATAAAGATAAAGAATGGCCTTTAAACTATATAGATAAAGCTACAGAATTGGGGATTGTAGATAATATGGTTATCCCAGCTGAAGCCAAAATCCCAAGAGGAGATGTCTTTGTATTAGTGGATAATAGCTTACTAATTAAATTAAATAAAAAATATTAATTGAAACGCGAACCGGGTTCGCGTTTCAATTTTTTTACATTTGTGAAAAACAGAACCGTCCCCGTTTTTCACCAGTTTTTTCCATTTTTTATTTTTAATTTTCAATTTCAATATCTTCCATTATAGCAGCTTGTGCTGCAGCTAATCTTGCTACAGGAACTCTATATGGTGAGCAGGATACATAATTTAATCCTATTCTATTACACAATTCTATAGACTTAGGGTCTCCACCGTGTTCTCCACATATTCCAACTACTATATCAGGTTTTACACTTCTACCAAGTTCTACTCCCATTTTTACAAGTTTCCCTACACCATTTTCATCTATAGTTGTAAATGGATCTTCTTCTAATATTCCATTTTCTCTATATATAGTAAGGAATTTTCCTGCATCATCCCTAGAGAAGCCAAAGGTCATCTGAGTTAAATCATTAGTTCCAAAGGAGAAAAAGTCAGCATATTCTGCTATTTTATCAGCTACTAGGCTAGCTCTAGGTACCTCTATCATAGTACCTACTTTATATTTTAATCTAATACCTGATTCTGATATGATAGTATCTGCTATCTCTGTTACCCTATCTCTAATTTCTTTAATCTCTTTATCTATCCCAACTAGCGGTATCATTATCTCCGGTTTTACATCTACATCTTTTCCCCTTTTAACTTCAACTGCTGCAGCTATAATTGCCTTAGTCTGCATTTCATATATTTCAGGATAGGTTATTCCTAGCCTACAACCCCTATGGCCTAACATAGGATTAAACTCTTTTAGTTTTTCAACTGTATACTTTAATTTACTAAAATCCACATTAAGCTCTTTAGAAAGCTCTTTTATTCCCTTTTCATCCTGTGGTAAAAACTCGTGTAAAGGTGGATCTAATAATCTTATGATAACAGGCTTGTCCTTCATAGTTTCAAATAAGCTTTTAAAATCATCTTTTTGGAATGTAAATAGTTTGTCTAGGGCTTTAATTCTTTCGTTTGTATCCTTAGCTATTATCATTCTTCTTACATAGTTTATCCTTTCATCATCAAAAAACATATGCTCAGTTCTACAAAGACCAATTCCTTCAGCCCCAAAGTCTAAGGCCTTTTTAGCATCTGCTGCCTTATCTGCATTAGCCCAAACACCTAACCTTCTAAAGTTATCTGTCCATTCTAAAAGTGTATTAAAGTTACCACTAAGGCCAGGTATTGTAGTCTTTATTTTTCCCTTATACACTTTTCCTGTATTTCCATCTAGAGAAATATAATCCCCTTCTTTAATTATTTCTTCTCCTGCAATAAATCTATTATTATGCTCTTCAACCTCTATATCACCACAGCCTGCAATACAGCATTTTCCCATCTGTCTTGCAACAACTGCAGCATGGGAAGTCATTCCTCCTCTAGATGTTAAAAATCCTTCTGCCTTTGCCATACCATCAATATCTTCAGGGGATGTTTCCTTTCTAACTAATATTACCCTTTCTCCTTTTTTAGCAGCTCCAACTGCATCAACTGAGGTAAAATATACCCTTCCTGTAGCTGCCCCTGGTGATGCTGCTAATCCTTTAGCAATCACCTTAGACTTTTCTAGTTCTTTACTATCAAATATTGGATGTAAAAGCTGTTCTATAGCCTTTGGGTCTATTCGCATTATAGCTGTTTTTTTATCAATTAGCCCTTCATTAACCATATCTACAGCAATATTTACTGCTGCCTCTGCTGTCCTTTTACCTGTTCTTGTCTGAAGTATAAAGGTCTTCCCATTTTCTATAGTAAACTCTATATCCTGCATATCCTTATAATGACTTTCTAAAGTATTCGATATCTTTTTAAGGTCATTATAATTTTCTGGTAGGACATTCTTCATTTCATCTATATGCTGAGGTGTTCTTATTCCAGCAACTACATCTTCCCCTTGGGCATTTATTAAAAATTCCCCATATAATTTTTTCTCACCAGTAGAAGGGTTTCTAGTAAACATAACACCTGTTGCAGAGTTATCCCCCATATTGCCAAATACCATTGTCTGAATATTTACTGCAGTACCTAAATCATGTGGAATTTTACTAATGTTTCTATAGGATATTGCTCTTGGGTTTTGCCATGACTTAAATACTGCATTAACTGCCATAAGAAGTTGAACTTTAGGCTCCTGTGGAAAATCAATACCTGAAAATTTCTTAAAAATCCTCTTATATTCTGAAATTATCTCCTTAAGATGGTCTACATTTAACTCAATATCGCTTTTAAAGCCTTCCCTTTTCTTTATACTTTCTAAGATATTATCAAACTCTTCTTTAGGTACTTTCATTACTACATCTCCAAACATTTGTATAAGCCTTCTATAGCTATCATAAACCAATCTAGGATTGTTTGTTAGTTTTGCCATACCTTTAATAGAATCATCATTAAGTCCTAGGTTAAGTATTGTATCCATCATTCCAGGCATAGATACAGGTGCTCCAGACCTTACAGAAACTAATAGTGGGTTTTTGCTATTTCCAAATTTCTTTCCTGTCTTCTTTTCAATTTTAGCAATATTTTTAAGTATCTCCTTTTCTAATTCATCAGTTATTTGTTCATTATTTTCAAAAAAGTATTTGCAGGCTTCAGTAGTGATAGTAAACCCAGGAGGTACTGGTAGTCCTATATTTGTCATCTCAGCAAGATTTGCCCCCTTACCACCTAAAAGGTTCTTCATCTCCTTTTTTCCTTCTTCAAATTGATATACGTATTTTCCCATACAAACTCCCCCTTAGCCTTTGTAGATATTATATATAAATAAATTTACCCAAAATTGTTTAGGTTACGCTTTTTAAAGTAAAATCCAATATTTGGTTTACTCTTTTGTAAAAGGGGTATATTGTAAAGTAACCAGATGAATACAATTTTGTCATGTTAAAGGCAAATATTTAATAGGGAGGAATATATATGGAAAAGAGAAAAGGTGTAATAACCATGAATGGTAACCCATTAACCTTAGTTGGAAAGGAAATAAAAGTAGGGGATAAAGCCTCTGATTTTAAGGCTTTAACTAAAGACCTAAAACCCTTTGGTTTAGGAGATATGGAAGGTAAAATAAAACTTATAAGTGTTGTACCATCTATAGACACTAAAGTCTGTGATTTACAGACTATGAGATTTAATGAAGAGGCTTCAAAGCTTAAGGATACTGTAGTTATTACTATAAGTATGGATTTACCCTTTGCATTAGATAGATACTGTGCATCAAAGGGAATAGATAATGCTATAACTTTATCTGACCATAGAGAAGCATCCTTTGGTATAGCCTATGGATTTTTAATTGAAGAGTTAAGATTGTTAAGTAGGGGAGTTGTAGTTATAGATGAAAATAATATTGTAAGATATGTAGAGTATGTAGATGAAATAACAAAACATCCTGATTATGATAAAGCATTAGAAGAGGTTAATAAGCTTATATAGATTAGTGAATATGTAAATTTCTCCTATAATAAATTTTATATAAAACAACAAATTCAAGTTTTCTGAATTTTGTGACGATATGTATTATAGGAGGGGATTTTATGAGAATACAATCTAACCAAAATACCCCAATGATAAGCAGAATAAAAAAACCAATGAAAAGTCCTAAATCAAAAAATAATCCTAAAGAGAAAAAAGATAGATATGAAAAAGGAGATAATTTTAAAAAAGCAACATATTCTAATCCAAAATTCTATTATAATGAAAAGCTAATAAAAAAATTAAAAGAGGAAAGTAATAGAGCATATTCAGCATTAAGAAAGGCTGTTGAAAATTTAATAGTGCGCCAAGGATATAGTATAGACTTCGTAATAAATATTGAAAAAGAAGTAATAATTAATAAAAATACTCAGGAAGATGCGGCTAAATTAATATCAAAAGATGGACCATTAAGTCCAGAGGCTGTAAGTGATAGAATTGTTGATTTTGCAATGGCCTTATCTGGAGGAAATAAAGATAAGATTCCAGAGTTAAAAGCAGCAATTGATAAGGGATTTAATGAAGCAAAGAAAATATTAGGTGGACTACCAGAAGTCTGTAATAAAACATATGATCTTGTAATGGAAAAATTAGATAAATGGGAAGAGACACATTAAAACAATTGAAAATGTGAAAATGTTGTTGATGGATTCGTAATCCATCAACTTTTTATTTTTCCTTGTATTATAGATACAAAACAGTTATAATTATTAATAAATTTTAATATTTTTTAAGTAGTTTTAATATTTAAAGGAAAGGGAAGGTTTATGGATTATAGACAGCATCTTAAAAAAGCTAATACTATAGTAATAAAAGTAGGAACATCTTTACTTACTTATCCAAATGGAAAACTTAATTTTTTTAGGATTGATAAGCTTACAAGGGTTATATCAACCCTTAGAAACCAAGGGAAAGATGTAGTTTTAGTGTCATCTGGTGCTATAGCAGTGGGCTCAGAAAATCTTGGGCTTGCAAAAAGACCAGAAAATTTACCTGATAAGCAAGCAGCAGCTTCCATAGGTCAAGCTATATTAATGAGAATATACCAAAAGTTTTTCGGAGAATATAATCAGAGAGTTGGGCAGATCCTTATAACTAAAGCAGTTACAGACAATCCACTTACTAAGAAAAATGCAATAAACACTTTTAATACCCTTTTAAATATGGGAATAATTCCAATAGTTAATGAAAATGACACTGTTGCAACAGATGAAATTGAATTTGGAGATAACGATACCCTTTCTGCAACTGTTGCAACCCTAATAGGTGCAGATATTTTAATTTTACTATCAGATATTGATGGATTATATACTGATGATCCAAGAAAAGACCCATCGGCTCAAATAATTCATGTGGTTGACAGCATAACAGAAGATATTGAAAAGAGTGCTAGTGGTGCGGGTACAGCCTTTGGAACAGGTGGTATGATAACTAAAATTTTAGCTGCAAAAATTTGCTACAGATCTAATATTAATACAGTAATAACTAATGGAAAAAATCCTAACATTATTTATGATATTTTAGAAGGTAAAGAAGTTGGAACTTTATTTTTATCTAAAGACCAATAAAGACAATTGAGAATTTACAATTGACAATGGACAATTAAAGAAATTAAAAATGTAAAATGGAAAATTGAAGTGAAAGAGGGGGACAGATTTATCGTTGAACGTAGTGAAACTAAGACCTGTCCCCAAGTTGCACGGGGAAAAGACGAAAAGAAATTAAAAATTGAATTTGTTAGTAGTTAGTAATAGAAAATAAAAGTGAATGAAGAGCAATAAAAAGTAGGTACATTTTAATGGGTTGCCCTTAGGTTGAGGGATTACGAATCCCTCAACAACGCTATCCAACCACCAACCACTAACCACCAAAAACTGAGTTTTGGGTAACGGACATCAAAGGCTAGACTTCTTAGAAGTAATCACAAAACACGATACAAGACTTTTAAAATTAGAAATGGGGGAGTTAATATGGATAATCTTGAAATTATAGGTCAAAATGCCAAAGAGGCAAGTTATGCTTTAGCAAAACTATCTGCTGATGATAAAAATAAAGTATTAAAAAAAGCTGCAAAGGCTTTAGTAGAAAATAAGGATAAAATAATAAAAGCAAATGAGGAGGATTTAGCTAAAGCTAAGGAAAATGGGATAAAAGGAGCCCTTTTAGATAGATTAACCCTTAACGAAAAAAGAATAAAATCTATAGCTGAAGGCTTAGAACAGATTGCTCAATTAGAAGATCCCATTGGAGAAGTAATATCTATGTGGAAAAGACCTAATGGAATTACTATAGGTAAAAAGAGAGTACCTATTGGAGTTATTGGAATTATATATGAAGCAAGACCTAATGTAACAGTTGATGTTTTTGGTCTATGTTTAAAATCAGGAAATGCATCAATTTTAAGGGGTGGAAAGGAAGCCATAAATTCTAATATTGCCCTTGTAGAGATTCTTCAAGATGTATTAAAAGAGTGTGAAGTTCCAAAGGAAGCTATTCAGCTTATAAAGGATACTAATAGAGAAACAGCAGTAAAATTAATGAAGTTAAACAAATATCTTGATCTCCTTATTCCAAGGGGTGGTGCAGGACTAATTCAAGCAGTAATTCAAAATAGTACTGTACCAGTAATAGAGACTGGTGTTGGAAATTGCCATATCTATGTAGATGAAAGTGGAGATATTAATAAGGCTGTAGCTATTACACTTAATGCTAAAACTTCAAGACCTGGTGTATGTAATGCAGCAGAAAGTTTACTAGTTCATAAAGATATAGCAGATAAGTTCCTGCCAAAAATGTATGAAAAATTCAAAGAAATGAATGTAGAGGTTCGAGGAGATGAAAGGGTTAAGGAAATTATCCCTGAAGTTATAAACGCTACTGATGATGACTGGTCTACAGAATATCTAGATTATATTATAGCTGTAAAGGTTGTAGATTCTGTAGATGAAGCCATTTCCCATATAAACACATATGGTACTAAGCATTCAGAGGCTATTGTAACTGAGAATTATTCAAATGCTCAGAAATTCTTAGATGAAGTAGATGCAGCAGCTGTTTATGTAAATGCTTCAACAAGATTTACAGATGGTTTTGAGTTTGGTTTTGGTGCTGAAATAGGTATAAGTACACAAAAGCTTCATGCAAGGGGACCTATGGGATTAAAGGAATTAACTTCAACTAAATATGTAATATACGGTGATGGCCAAATTAGAGAATAAATATAAGGACAAAGTTTTTACCCTTTGTCCTTTATTTATTGCGTAAGAAAGTATATTTGTTATAGTATTAATCTATTATATATAGTAAAGGCGAAAGCGAGTTTTCCTCGCTTTTTAATAGTTTTCCCTTCTTTCTCTTCTTTTAAGCTTTGTTGGTTTTAGTGATCTATTATTACCTTGCAATAATCCTGCTACACCAGTTAGCTTTTCTTTATTTTGATCTACTACGTGCTGTTCAGGTTTATATTCTTTTGGTTCCGTATATGTTGTAATTACTCCTTCATAGTTTCTTAATACCACTTTATTAGGAGACATAGATAAAACATAGTTAGGCATTACAGGTATCTTACCTCCACCACCTGGTGCGTCAACAACAAAGGTTGGCACTGCAAAACCTGATGTATGTCCCCTTAATCCTTCTATTATTTCTATTCCCTTTGACACAGGTGTTCTAAAATGCTCTAATCCAACTGATAAATCACATTGATATATATAGTATGGTCTAACCCTTATTTGGACCAACTTATGGACTAGGTCCCTCATTATGTGAACAGAATCATTTATTCCCCTTAATAAAACAGATTGATTGCCCAGCGGTATACCTGCATCAGCTAGCATCTTTATTGCTCTCTTGGATTCTTTAGTTAATTCCTTAGGGTGATTAAAATGTGTATTTAACCATATTGGATGATATTTTTTAAGCATGTTTACCAGATTTTCTGTAATTCTTTGAGGAAGTACAACTGGTGTACGTGTTCCTATTCTTATAACTTCAACATGAGGTATTTCCTTTAACTTCTTAATGATTGCTTCAAGCCTTTCGTCTGAAATTAAAAGGGCATCTCCACCTGAAAGAAGTACATCCCTAACCTTTGGTGTATTTCTTATATAATCTATTGCCTTTTCAATTCTTTCCATTGGCACTGAAGCATCATTTTGTCCAGCAAATCTTCTTCTTGTACAGTGTCTACAATACATGGAACATTGGTCTGTTATAAGTAGTAATACTCTATCTGGATATCTGTGGGTTAGTCCTTCTACTGGTGAGTCCTTTTCTTCGTAAAGGGGGTCTTCCATATCCATCTTCTTTTCATATGTTTCCATAATGGTTGGAACTGCCTGTTTTCTTATAGGACAATTAGGCTCATCTTTATCCATAAGGCTTGCATAATAAGGAGTAATACCCATTCTAAATACTTGAAGTGTTTCCTTTATTTCTTTTTCTTCCCTTTCAGTTAAGTTTACAATCTTTTTTAAAGCTTCAACATCAGTAATTCTATTCCTAAGTTGCCATTTCCAATCATTCCATTCATCTTCACTGACATTTTTCCATAATTCAATATCTTTATATAACCTTTCTATGTTAAATCACTCCCCAAACTTTTTGTTTTTATTTTTTACATATAGCTATTAACTATACATTAAAATGCATTTATTTAATCCCTAATGTGTAAATATTGTTATGTAATAATTTTCCAAATACGAAACACGAACCGGTTCCCGTTTCAATTTATATAAAAAGGGAACAGAAATATTTCTGTTCCCTTTTAATCAACTATGTTAATCTTCGTACAATATTATGTTAACATTAATTAGATTTATTTGCAAATTCGTAACAAAATTATTAATATTTTATCCATCAATTATGCTTTTAATAAGTTCACCGTAAAATTTACTAAATACTTTTAGTATATAAAGATTACCCATAATCTCTTTTTCTGAATAACTTTTTAGCTGAAGTAAATTATTATAATTGTAAAAAAGGCAGGCCATTTCATAAATAAAATTAAATACTTTATATGGTTCTCTAAATTCAATAGCTTTATCTACACTTTCCTCAAACCCTAATATTTTAAATATAAGGTCTTTACCTTGTGGCAAATTAAATATCATTTCATCTGTTTTAAACTTTTCAACTGAATAGCCTTCCCTTTCCATAATATTTAAAACGTCTAAAGCCCTTTTATATGGATATTCTATAAAGAAAAATAGATTGTCAGTATTATTTATAAAGGCTGAACCTAGGGGAATCTGTACATCTGTTGAATATGTTTTGGAAAGGGCCCAAAGGTTTATCTCTGATTTAGTAAATAGTTCCTCAACGTCTTTATCTACTATACTATCATCTTTGGTTAATATCATATCAGCTATATTTATGACTTTCTTCTCTGGGTCTATATAATCTTTATTTATATGGGTAGTTACTGTAATCTTTTCAATATCTTTTTCCTCTTCTTTATTAAATACAACCCTATTCCCTTTAATTTCTAAGATTGTCTTTAATATATTAGCAAAGGATTTAGCCCTAGTTTTTCTATTATTGTTAACACTATTATCTAACTTAACATCTATTAAATAACTATCTCCTTGTCTACTTAAGACATTTACACCTTTCTCCAGAATAATATTACCAATTTCAATAATCCATTTTTCCTCTAAAAAGAAATTAATAAACCCCGGTTTTACTATATCTATCTTTGAAACTTTTAAATTATCCCTTTTAATGTTCTCCACAAGAAGAGATGCTATATCCATAGGTGCCTTTTTTTCATAGGGAGCAAGTTTAAAGGCTATATTAGTAGTTAAGTTGCCATGTTTCTTATTATCTGGAACTGTAATATCAAAATCTATATTTGTATATATTCCCTTTGTTTCTAATTGCTTTTTTATAGATTTCTTAAAAATTTCAATTAAATCCTTCATTCTTTAACACCTACATTATACTAATCTTTAACTCATTTAAACTCTCAACCAGATTAGATAGATTTATTCTATATGATAAATCAATTTTTCCTTTACCAGAATCAGATATCTTTATATCCATACTATTTGTTATAACCTCTATATCCATATTTCCATAGGCAGTATGGTATTGAGATTTATGCTTTTTTCCCTTTTCAAATACCAACTTAGATTTGCTAGTTCCAAATCTTTGCATTAGAACTTTATCATCTTCAATCTTTAGAGTAGTTGTAGAGCCTTCCATGCCAGATATTTCAGACTCATCATATATAATATAATAGGTATCATTTTTTTTATAAAATTTCCCTTCTGTAACCAGTTCTATGGTATTTTCTTCTCCTTCAGAATTAGTCTGTGTTCCCTTTATCTTTAGAGTAACTTCCTTCATATTATCACCCTTTTCTCTATAAGTTTTCTATATCGACTTTTTGTATGTTTCTTATTTCTTTTCTTAGAAAGTTTCCACCAATCCTTCTAAATTTTTCAGGATCATCACTAACATAAAAACTATATGTTGGTTTTTCTTCTATTTTTTTATTATTTAATAGATTTTTCTCTCTTAGCATCTCCTTTACAGCCTTTGCAGTCTCAAAGGCAGGATTAACTAAGGTTACATTGTCTCCCATAACCTTACTTAAGGTATACCTTAATATAGGATAATGGGTACATCCTAAAACTAGAGTATCTACATTATGCTCCTTTAAATCTAAAAGATATTTTTCTGCTGTCATCTTAGCTATATCAGTATCTTCCCATCCTTCTTCTACAATCTGAACAAAAAGGGGACATGAAACACCTATTACCTCCATAGACTTATCCATATTTCTTATTCTTGTTTGATATGCCTCACTATTAATTGTTCCTGATGTTCCTATTACACCTATTTTTTTATTCTTTGTGGAAGAAAGGGCAGCCTTTGCACCTGGCTCTATAACTCCTATAATAGGTATATCAAAGGCTTTAACAGCCTCATCTAACGCTATGGCACTTGCAGTATTACATGCTACTACAATAGCCTTTATATTCTTACTTAATAAAAATTTTATACACTGAAAGGAATATTTTATAACAGTTTCCTTTGATCTTGTTCCATATGGTATTCTTGCAGTGTCTCCAAAATATATTATATCTTCATCTGGTAATTGCTCCATTATTTCCTTTAAAACTGTAAGTCCTCCTATACCTGAATCAAATACTCCTATAGGCCTATTATCCATTAATTTAGCCTCCTCTTTACATACTAATCCTATTTTATATTATATGAAAACAAATATAAATATCCAATAGCGAAATTTGGAAATAAAAAAAATTGGAAGGCCAATCCCGTTGGCCTTCCAATTCTCAATTTTTTTGTAATTGTTAATTGTTTATTACAAATCATTAATTGTAAATTTCTTTATATCATAAGTGTTCCATTTTCATTTCTAATAACTTTTAATATCTTTTCCTCTTCTCCATTTAAGGCATTAATGTAAATTATAAAATCTGCTCCTTTATATTTTCCTTTAAATTCATAACATAAGACCTCTTTTATACCTTCTAGAGGTATCATTGCTAACCTTATGTTTTCAATATTAAATCCATCCCTTACCTTTTCCCTTGCTTCTTCTTCTGTTATTTTAGGTTCTGGAATATCTCTATCATAATGACTCTTTAGATATGCAGCAGCATCAAAACCCACAATTTCTCCATTATCTAAAGCAACCTTTACTTTTATATTATCAGCATAAACAGTTACATCATCTTCTTTATAAGCAAAGTTAAATAATGCAATTCCATCATATTTAAGAGAGTAATTTGGTTCCATGTTTTTGTATCCTTTTTCATCTAAAAATTTCTTAGCATTTTTTTCTGCCTCTTTAACAGAGATTTTAGGATTATTTACAGGCCTTGGATTTACCATCCATACAACTTTGCCACCTGTTTTACTTACAGATATATATATTGCCCTTTCTTTTTCTTCATTCTCTGGTGCTATACTGAATGTATAAGACTGTATATCAGCCGCTTTCATATTTTGACCTTCTTCAAAAGATGTAATTTTTCTAGTTTTTTTACTTCCAATAAAATTTGAAGCTATTTCTTTTGCTTGGTTAGCATTAACTTTTCCTTTTCCTAAACCCCTCGGTTTTACCTTTAATACTTGATCAGCAAAGGGTCCATCATATATTAGTTCAGGATAATTATTAGATATCTTTTCTTCAAATTTTGTAAGGTCTGCATCTAGCATTTTTTCATTTGTCTTATCTAATTCCTTATCTTCTCTCCTTCTTACAGCGTTAAAATTAAGTTTTCCCGTCATAAGCTTATTATGGATATTAGTTAATTCCTTAGATAAATATGCAGTATAATCCTGTAGCTGAAACAGAGATTGCCTTTGTTTACTACTTAAAGACTTTCCATCTAAATGTTCCTGTAATAGGGCAAAGGCATAATCACCTACTTGGTTTAAAAATTTCTGTGTTTTTGATAAATCCTTATGTCTTATGGGTAATTGTGAAAGTTTCTCCTGTGCTTCCATAGATTGTTGCCATATCTGTGATAATAAAACTACATTCTGCTCTCTAGATTTTGATAAAAGGGCCTTTGAAAGAGAAACCTGCACATTTTCAATATTATCCTTCATATCATAGAATAACCTTTGATATTCGTTATTAAGCATTACCTTATAATCATTTTTCTGTTGATACTCATTGTATCCCCAAACTCCTGCAAAAACTAATGCAACTGCAAGTACTATAGGTAATATCCATCTATTGTTTTCCATTTTTTTCACCTCCAAGCCTATATTCCAAACCAGTGTTTACCTATTTTTAAGACAACTTTTCTTGTCCATATCCACGGACTCCTAGCTTTAGCCGGATTCCAGTAATAAAGACAGCCATAAGTTGGATCCCATCCATTTAATGCATCCCTTGCTGCCCTTAAAGCAGTGTCATCTGGTGAGAGATTAATCTGCCCATCACTTACCGCAGTAAAGGCACCTGGTTGATAGACTACACTGGCAATTGAGTTAGGGAATTTAGGATTTTGAACCCTATTTAATATAACTGCTCCTACTGCCACTTGACCTATATAGGGTTCCCCTCTTGCTTCTCCATATATAGCCCTTGCTAATAAGTAAACATTATCATTACGATTTACACCCCTAGCTGCAGTAGTATTTCTTTGACCAAAGCTTAATCCCATTGCAGCTGCTGTATTCGGTCCTACAACTCCATCTACAGCTAAACCGTTCTTTCTTTGAAATCTTCTTACTGCTCTATATGTTCTGGCTCCATATATTCCATCTACTCTTCCATCATAATATCCCCATTTAAGTAGTGTCCATTGAACTCTCTTTACATCTTCACCCCTTGTACCCCAGTATAAAACTCTAGTTAAATCTTGAGGCATCTGAGCTACTTTTTCTGAACTTGTATCTATAGTAGTATTATTTATATAAAATGTCATGATAGAAAGAGCTATTAATACAAAAACACTTGTAAATAAGACTATTTTTCTCAACTTTATATGTCCTCCCCTCTTATGTGTGTTTAACAAATTAATTTTTAAAAAGGAACTTTTTTATATTTTCTGTAAGTAATTATGTAAATATACAACTAATAAGATGTTGTAATTTATTGGATTATAAGGATAAAAGTACAAAAAAGTTGAGGTTTTAAAACCTCAACTTTTTTTATTTTAATTTGAATATTTAGTTTTTACTTACAAACATATTTGCAAGCTTCATTTTACTTTTTTCTATTATCTCTACAACCTTAAATCTTAATTTTAATGGTACGTCCTTTCCTTGTTTTGCGTTTACTATCATCCTATATTCATCATCTGTTAGTAGGCCTTTAAGCTCTTTCTTTACTTTTGGATTAGTAATTCCATGGGTAACATCTATGAAACAAAGGGGAGGAAACATGACACACCACCAATTTTCACCTTTGCCTTCTCCAATAACTACCCTGACAGCTTCATATTTGCCTGCTGGTAATGTGAAATTCCCATAACTTTTTGTTGGGAAATTATAATCTCCAAAGTATACATTTACATCGTAATTCTTTCCCCAGCTTTTAACCTCATTTTCTGCTATGTACTCTATATCATCTAGACTATTTAGTATTATTTCTCTACTTTCATTTATAGATGATACTTTATTAAACTTATCCTTTATTTTTTTTAATATTCTATCCCTTACACTTCTCTTTAAGGCTTGATCATTAGGAGAATCACTATTTGCAATTACATGAAAACGAATAAGCTTTTCTTTATAGCTTTCTCTGTTTTCATATATATCTTTTAATGAAAAATAACCAATTACAGAAGTAATAAATAATATAAGTGCTAAAATAGGAAGTACCCTTTTTATTTTCACATTAATTCCTCCTTATAGTAAGTTATGACTTCACACTATAGTATTAACAGAAAGGGTACTTTTTAAACATTATTACATAAAATTGTTAAATTGTTATTGTCAGTTGAAAGATTGTTACTTGACCTAAGTAGTAATGCTTTGTGGTCTGTTACTATGCTATGGAAGTAAGTCCTAAGATGTCCGTTACTTAAAAAGCAGTTTTTGGTTATTAGTGGTTAGTGGTTGGTTTTTGGTAATGCTATGAAGATTATTGATTAGAAAACAATCGTACTAAGTTCTTGCTATTAAAAGCAGTTCCTAGCTCTTTGCTCTCAGCTCTTAGCAAAACTAAAATTTTTTGTCTAAGAACTAGAAACCAAAAGCTAGCAACTGTATTTACTAACTACATG
>NZ_MCIB01000004.1 GCF_003609645.1 Thermohalobacter berrensis | reverse complement strand
AGCTATTTACTCATTTCTCCTTAGTTTTTCCAATTTTTTCAATGTATCTTTGTCAATAAAATTTCCTAACTGATTTTCTTCCTTAATTGTCTTTTTTTCTGTTTTCCTTTTTATTCTTCTTTTCATACTATCTACTTCTGCTTTTAGTTCCCTTGCCGATATCCTTATACCACCTCTGCCTAAAACAATCTGTTGTTCAGTCCAATCAGATGTTGCAACTCTAACCCTTTTCCTTTTACCTATTGAATCTAATGTCTTTTCAATATAATGGTCTGCTGTTTCATGTGCTTTGGTATAAACTACTTCCACATTTGAAATTGTTTCTTTACTTCCTAGGCTTCCCTTTACTAAATGGGCATCAAATACTATAATAACTTTTACTCCTGTATAAGCTTGGTATTCTGACATTATTTCTATAAGTTTATTTCTGGCTGTTTCAAGACTAATGCTACATAATTTTTTTAACTCTGGCCATGCATTTATTACATTATACCCGTCTACAAATAGTATTTCTTTCTTATTTCTACTCATTTCATCTACTCAAACTCCTCTGTCTTAGTACTTCGTATATCATAATAGAAGCTGCAACAGATGCATTTAGAGATGAAACCTTTCCCTTCATAGGTATTTTAACTAGAAAATCACACTTTTCTTTTACAAGTCTACTAATTCCTTTACCTTCACTTCCTATAACAAGTCCTACTGCTCCAGTTAAGTCTTCTTGATAGTAATTCTTTTCACCATCCATATCTGCACCATATATCCATAATCCTTTTTCTTTTAACTCTTCGATAGTATATACAATATTTGAAACTCTAGCTACAGGCATATACTCTATTGCTCCAGCAGAACTTTTAGCAACAGTCGGGGTTAATCCTACTGATCTTCTTTTTGGTATTATAATACCATGTGCTCCAGCACACTCTGCAGTCCTCATTATAGCTCCAAGATTATGAGGATCCTTAATTTCATCAAGTATAATTACAAAGGGTTTTTCATTACGTTTTTTAGCAACATCTAAAATATCATCAACTGTTCTATACTTATATTCAGCCACTAACGCAACAACTCCCTGATGGGAGTTAGTCCTAGATATAGAATCAAGTTTACTTTTATTAACATGCTGAATTACTATTCCTTTATCTTTAGCCATACCCTTTATCTTTCTAATTGAACCCTGCTTTGAGCCCTTAGCTATAAGTATCTTTTCTATTGGTCTATCAGATCTTATAGCTTCAATTACTGGGTTTCTGCCTTCAATATAGTTTCTGTCACCCAATTTTTTCACCTCTTACTTTTCTTTTATAATCTTTAGTGTCTGTGTTTAGTAGTTTGTTATTCCTCTATTTTATGTTTTATTAATTTAAAGTTTTTTAAATTTTTCCCTTACTTCTTCAATTTTTCCACAAGTCATATTTCCCTCAGGACATGGGCCATTAATACAGTTTGGACCTGCATATTTAAATAGGGTTGGTGCTACTTTTCTTACTTGTTTCAACATTTGTATAGCCATTTCTCTAATTTCCCATTGGGCTCTATTACAGCATCTATGTTTAAAAAAGTTAAAGAGAGTTCTAGCATTCATTGTAAATACTATCTTTGTTTCACAAGAGTTTGGAAATACATAGCGAGCATCTTCTATTGCTTTCTTTTCTGCTAACTGTCTTGCTCTTTTTTCAGAGTAACCTTCATTTAAGAATTCTTTATAATGATCCTTAAATAATGTCTCAGTTATTTCATTATAATACTTTTGATCTTCTTCCATAGCTTTAATAAATAATTCTTTAGCCTTAGAATTATTTTCAATACTAGGTGGAATTATGTATTCAAATTGATCAAGCTTTACGTATCTTTGTGATTGTTGAGAATATGATGCTATTCTATGTCTAACTAGTTGATGAGTAAGTACTCTAGATACTCCTTCAACTGCAAAAGTAAAATTCACATGTTCAACAGGTGATTCATGACCTAACCCCATTAACATATCTAAGAATTTTTCTATTTTTTCTTTATCTAATTTTTCCTCTATTTCGTCTATTCCAACCGGTGAATAACAAAGTTTTGCTGCAGAAGCAACTAATTTTTCCGGTTCAGGTGTGTATTTTAATAAATTAACCTTAAGTTTTGAAGCCATATATACTCTCCTTTCTACTTGTCCACTTCTTTACTATTAAAGTTATTATAACATATAATGTAAATAGAAAATAGTAGCCAATAGTCTTATGTGTTAATGTAAAAAAATATGCTGATGGATTATAATCCATCAGCATATTAAAGTATACTTACATAGGACTATATCTATAATTATCAATTGTCAATTATTTTGATTGCTGTGTTTAACAACTCTAAAATCCTTTCCCTTTTACCTACTAGATATAAAAAACCAATTAATGCTTCAAATCCTGTTGCATATCTATAATCTGAAAGATTAGCATTTTTAGGAACCGAACCAGTTTTAGCATTTCTTCCTCTTTTTACTATAGCCCATTCTTCATCACTAAGTTTATCCTTAAGTGAGTGTATTATTTCTGCTTGACTTTCTGCTTTAACATATCTTACAGCTTGCTTATGAAGTTCATTTACTGATATATTCATTTCTTTTAAAAGAAAGTTCCTTATAAAAAGTTCATAAACTGCATCTCCTATATATGCAAGTTGTAAAGGAGATAAAAGCCTAACGTCCTTTTCATCCCATTTTTCAAATTTTAAGTTTAATTCTGTCAACTTTACTTCAACTCACTTTCTAAACTCTTCTCCATTTAGTTCCTTCAGGTGTATCTTGAATAATTATACCCTTTTCTTTAAGTTCATCCCTAATTTTATCGGCTAGTTCATAGTCTTTATTTTTTCTAGCTTCATTTCTCTTTTCGATAAGTTCGATTATTTCCTCATCTAATATTTCTTCCTTTTTTGACAATATACCTAATATACTACTTAATTCCACTAATAAATTATATGCTTTTTGAACCAAATCCTTAGATGTTTCAGCAGAAAAGTTGCTGTTAGTATATTTAATTAACTCAAATAATACAGCTATAGCATCAGCAGTATTTAAGTCATCTTCCATACTTTCTTCAAACTTAGCTTTAAATTCATTTAGTTTTTCTAATACATCATTTTTCTCTTCTACATTTTTCTCTTCCGTATGCTCTAGTAAATGCTCAAGGTTATTCTTAGCATTATATAATCTGTCTAAACCTTTTTTAGATTGTTCTACTAGTTCTTTACTAAAGTTTATTGGACTTCTATAATGGGCTGATAACAGGAAAAATCTTAACACTTCTAAATCATATTCTTTGCTTATTTCTCTTACTGTAAAGAAATTCATTTTTGATTTTGACATCTTTTCATCTGACACATTAACCATGGCATTATGCATCCAGAATTTTGCAAATGGTTTGCCTGTTAAGCTTTCACTTTGAGCAATTTCATTCTCATGATGTGGAAACTGTAAGTCTGTTCCACCTGCATGAATATCAATAGTATCTCCTAAATATTTTCTAGCCATAACAGAGCATTCTATATGCCAACCAGGTCTTCCTTTACCCCAAGGACTATCCCATGAAGGTTCTCCTGGTTTTTCCTTTTTCCAAAGGGCAAAATCTCCTGGATTTTTCTTTTCTTTATTGACCTCTATCCTTGCTCCAGATACAAGATCTTCAACATTTTTTTTGGACAATTTTCCATAATCCTTTAATTTAGTTATGTCGAAATATACATTGCCATCGACATTATATGCATACCCTTTGTCAACAAGACTTTTTATAAAATTAATAATGTCTGTAATGTGTTCAGTGGCCTTAGGATGCTTAGTTCCTTCTTCCTTTAATAATAAGCCTTCAGCATCTTTATAATATTCTTTTATAAATCTATCAGCTATTTCTTTAACAGTTGTCCCTTCTTCATTAGCTCTATTTATCATTTTGTCATCAATATCTGTAAAATTCACAAGGTAATCTACTTCATAACCTTTATATTCAAAATATCTCCTTAAAACATCAAATACTACTAATGGTCTAGCATTCCCAACATGAATATAATTGTAAACTGTAGGTCCACATACATACATAGTAACTCTTTCAGGATTTATAGGTTTAAATTCCTCTTTCTTTTTAGTTAAAGTATTATACAGCTTCATTTTTATCCTCCTTTCTATTTTTATAAATATAATCTTCTAATTCACTTATTCTTTCCCTTAATTTATTAAGCTCTTCTGCAATCGGGTCAGGCATTTTACCATGTTCTAAATCTATTTCCTTATGAACAGGCCTTAGCCTTCTATTATCCTTCTTAACTACTCTTCCAGGAATACCTACAACTGTACAATTTTCTGGAACTTCTTTAAGAACAACTGCTCCTGCTCCTATTTTAGAATTATCTCCAATTTTTATTGGTCCTAGTACCTTTGCTCCACTTGCAACAACAACATTATTACCTATTGTTGGATGCCTTTTACCCTTTTCCTTTCCTGTTCCTCCTAAAGTAGCTCCTTGATATATTGTTACATTATCTCCAATCTCTGTTGTTTCTCCTATAACTACTCCCATTCCATGGTCTATAAAGAGACCCTTTCCTATTTTAGCCCCTGGATGAATCTCAATTCCTGTTAAGAGCCTACCTACATGAGAGATAAAACGAGCTATCAGGAAAAATCTTTTTTGGTAAAACCTATGGGCTATCCTATAAATGATTAACGCATGTAGCCCTGGATAACATAATATTACTTCTAATAAACTTTTCACTGCAGGATCCCTTTCAAAGATCACCTTTATATCCTCTTTTATTGTTTTAAACACCCCATAAAAATACCTCCTTTTTAATTATCATTTTATATTAATTGAAAAATTAGCCATTGTATATTAGATATTATAACTAATATATTAAATTTTACATTTTCAATTTTTAATTTTTTAGTTAAATTTTCAATTAAAAAGATAAACCGTCCCTTATAAATAAGAGACGGTTTTTCCGCGGTTCCACTCTATTTGGACTATTAAGTCCCACTCTTTAGGCTATAACGGTGCCACCGGTTTATCCTACTTAAATTTCAGATAACGGTTCAAAGGTGCACTTCAATCTATGAGGGACTTAGAATCTCTCTCAGCTTATAGAGATTCCTCTCTGTAAGTATTATAGATCTACTTTACCTTATCATTACCTTTAACAAATATCTCTTTTTAAATTTCTTCTTTTACATATTCTATTCGATTTAGTATATTTTGTTTACCTAAAACTTTAAGAATATCTCCCATTTCTGGTCCATGTAACTGTCCAGTTAACATAGCTCTAATAGGCATATATAAGCTTTTACCTCTTATTTTAGTTTTCTTTTGAATATTTTTAAATACTTTTTTGGCAAATTCATCATCTATTTCTTCTATATTATTTAATTCTTCTTTAAATGCTTCTAATAATTGTGGTACTTGTTCTCCTGAAAGAACTTTCCTTACCTTTTCATCACTTAAGTCTATTTCATCTTTAAAATAGATATCTACCTTATCAACTATCTCAGCTACATATGATAAGCTTTCTTGAACTGTTGAAACCATAGTCTTTATCCATTCATATCTATTTTCAACATCCTCTTCAGTTATATAACCTGCTTCAATAAGATGTGGAATAGCTAGCTTAGTGATTCTATCTACGGTACTCTTTCTAATATATTGTCCATTTATCCAGTTAAGCTTACCTTGGTCAAATACTCCACCTGTATTTGATACCCTATCAAATGAGAATTCTTTAATAAGCTCATCCATTGAGAATATTTCTTTATTGCTTTCTGGACTCCAACCAACTAATGCTAAATAGTTAACTAATGCCTCAGGTAAATATCCTTTTTTCCTAAAGTCACCTACAGATACATCTCCATGTCTCTTACTTAACTTCTTTTTATCTTTATTTAATACTGTTGGAAGATGTACATATACTGGCTGCTCCCAACCAAATGCCTCATATAGATAAACATGTTTAGGAGTAGATGGTAACCATTCTTCTCCTCTAACTATATGAGTTATTTTCATTAGATGGTCATCAACTACAACAGCTAAATGATAAGTTGGAAAACCGTCTGATTTTAATAAAACTTGGTCATCTATATCCTTAGTATTTATTGTTATTTTACCCCTTATAAGATCAGTAAATGTAATATCTTTATTAGTTGGTAATTTCAATCTTACAGTATACTTCTCTCCTGCTTCTATTCTCTTTTTAGCTTCTTCTATACTAATATTTCTACAATACCCATCATATTTTGGGATTAATCCTTTTTTCTTTTGGTTTTCTCTAACCTTGTCAAGTCTTTCCTTTGAACAGAAACAATAATATGCATGCCCTTTTTCAATTAATTCATCAACATATTTTTTGTATATGTCTAATCTTTCTGATTGTATATATGGGCCATATTCTCCCTTTTGTACTAGTTTGCCATTTTCTATAAAAACACCTTCATCATGTTCCACTCCTGCCCACATCAAGGATTCTATAAGGTTTTCAATAGCTCCTTCTACATATCTACTTCTATCTGTATCCTCGATTCTTAAAATATATTTACCACCATTTTGTTTTGCAAACAAGTAATCATAAAGTGCTGTTCTTAATCCACCTATATGTAAATACCCTGTAGGACTTGGGGCAAATCTTACTCTAACTTCTGACATATAAATACCTCCTAGTATCCTTTTATCTGTGTATATTATATACCACATCTATTATTGTATCAAGTTATTTAACTTTGTCATAATATTAGTAAATATTCGCCTTAAAAAATCAAGTATAACTTCAAGTATTGATTTAACTTCCCTATTAGTTTGTGCTATTTCCTTTACCTTATCAGATATTCCCTTTAATTGATTCTTTACTTCTTTTAGGTCAAGATTTAATCTTGATATATCCTTCATTAAATCAACTATTTCATTAACTTGATTTTCATTTAAGTTTATATCTAACTTACCGGATATTTCTATTATAATTTTTCTAATCTCTTTTTCATCCCTTAAATTTCTATTTATAACCTCTTCCTTTACTTCTTTTATTAACTGACTTGCATTATCTTTTCCAATTTGCTGACCCAATTTGCCAGTTTTAGCTATCTCTTTATTGGCAACCTCTTTTTTCTTTGTGTTAATACTTAAACCTGTGGCTTTTTCAAATGCTTTAATGATACCTGTAAGTGCTGCTGTACCTGAAACATTAATTGGTGCAGCTACTTTTACCTTAGCATCCTTTATACCTGCAGTTACTAAGGCATTCATATACATTTCCTTTGTAACCCAAGTAATATTATAAGTTTCTACCTTAATTCCTTCACCATTATCTAATTTTTCAACAAAAGCTGAAGAAATTGCCCTTGTTCCAATTACATTTTCATTAATATATTTACCTAAATATCTTCTTTCTTCTTCATTACTAACAGTAATTATTCTAATATCTTCTTTAGTATTGAAAAGATTTAACATTTGCTGCTTTTCCTCTTCTGTTAAGTCTTCTCCAAGGCTTACAACAATATCATCCTTAGCCTGAGAAAACACAATTAAATTAAATATTAACAAAAATATAAAACTAATACTTAAAACTTTCTTTACCATATAATACCCTCCTAGGATTACTTTAATCAGTTAAAAGACCCTCGTTAAAATAAAAAAAACTAAAAAGATTAATATTATATGAAAAATCCACCAGCTTATAGATAGGAAAGTAAATCTAGGTGGAGAAGTTTTTTTATCCTTATCATCCTTATCCATATTTAACCTCCTTAATCTTTTTAATATTTATTTTGTATTAGTTTAAACATAATATTTAAAAGGTATACTAAGCCATAAAAAAAGTCCTTCATCCATTTGGATGAAGGACTTTTTTTAAAGCTTAAGGTTTTGCCTTTCAAATTCTTCTTTAATTTTTTCAAATACTTCATCAGCTTTTACTTCAATTTTTTCTCCGTCTCTTCTTAATACAAATTCTACAATGTTTTCATTTGCTTTTCTACCTACAGTAATTCTAATAGGTATACCTATTAAATCTGCATCTTTAAATTTAACCCCAGGTCTTTCTTTTCTATCATCAAGTAATACTTCGATTCCCTTTGATGATAACTCTTTATATAGTTTTTCACCTAATTCTATTTGTTCATCTTTTTTAACATTTACTATAGTTATTACTACATGATAAGGTGCTACAGATAGTGGCCATATAATACCATTTTCATCATGGCTCTGCTCTATAATTGCTGCCATTGTTCTTGATACACCTACACCATATGATCCCATAAGGAAATACTGTTCTTTCCCATTTTCATCTAAATAAGTAGCATTTAAGCTTTTGCTATATTTAGTACCTAATTGGAATATGTTCCCTACTTCTATTCCTCTAGCAATTTTTAAAGTAGAATTACATTTAGGACATTTATCTCCTTCTTGAACAAGAAGTAAGTCATTTACTACTTCTCCCTCAAAATCTCTACCATAGTTAACATTTTTAATATGATAATCTGTTTCATTTCCACCTACAATAAAGTTCTTCATCTTTGTAACTCTAGAATCAACTAATAGTCTAATATCTTTTTTAAGTCCTAATGGACCAGCAAATCCAACCTCTGCACCTGTTACTTCTTTAATGATATCCTCATCTGCAAGGATAAGCTCATGTTCTGGTACTTCTAATAAGTTACAAAGTTTAATTTCGTTCAACTCTCTATCTCCTGGTATTAGTACACCTATTATTTCATCCTTTACTTTGTATATAAGCATTTTTACGAATTTATCTGCTGGTAATTTAAAGAAGTCTTCAAGTTGTTCTATAGTTTTTACTGAAGGAGTATGAACTTTCTCTTTTTCCAATTCTTCATTATCTTGTTCTTTAAGGTCATAAATACATTCTGCCCTTTCATCAGTTGCTCCATAATCACAATCATCACAATATGCTATTTCACTTTCTCCGACCTCTGACATTGCCATAAACTCATGGGAATCACTTCCTCCCATAGCTCCAGAGTCACCTTCAACTACTCTAAATTTAAGACCACATCTTGTAAATATTTTCTCATATGCCTCCCACATCTCTCTATAGGACTCTTTCATACCTTCTTCATCTCTATCAAAGCTATATGCATCCTTCATTATAAATTCTCTACATCTCATAAGACCAAATCTAGGCCTTTTTTCATCTCTATATTTTGTTTGGATTTGATATATATTTAAAGGCAATTGCTTATATGATTTTAACTCATTTTTTATAAGATCAGTAAATATCTCTTCATGGGTTGGTCCTAAACAGAACTCCCTTTCATGTCTATCATTTAACCTAAACATTTCTGGGCCATAATCATACCATCTTCCACTTTGTTTCCATAATTCAGCTGGTTGAATAGCTGACATTAACACCTCTTGACTACCAGCCTTATCCATCTCTTCCCTAACAATATCTTCTATTTTTTTCAAAACTTTATATCCTAATGGTAGATAAGAATATACTCCAGAAACTAGTTTTCTCATCATTCCTGCTCTAAGTAATAACTTATGACTTGGTATTTCCGCCTCCGATGGAACTTCCCTTAATGTTGGCATATATAGCTTAGACATTCTCATGCTTTACATCTCCTTTCTTTTAATATTAAGATAATTTTCTTTATTAATTATTGTCTTTAAATATTATTTGTATTGTATATGCATCAAAAAAACCCCCATCCCCAAAGCATATTAGGGACGGAGGTTTTATCCGCGGTACCACCCTAGTTGACTTAATAGTCCTCTTACTTAATGATAACGGTTATAAAAACCGACCAGACATACTAATTTCCGTCTGGCAGCTCTGGGACGGGTTCAATATTCAGAGGGACGGAAATCTTTCAGCCTAGGATTTCCTCTCTGTAGACCGTGAATATCTACTACTTCCCTTCTTTGCCTTTTAATAATTTATTATTATTTTCTTTTATTTTGAACATATTATAACAGAAAAACTTATATTTGTAAATACTTGCTTATTCTAAAACTTCTATAGAAATAAAAATATTGTACCATTCTAAATACAATTAAATATAACCGTGAATTTTAGTATTTATTATTAACTAAATACTATAAGATCTTTAGAAAATTTATTAAGGACTTCGCAACCATCTTTAGTTACTACAACCAAATCCTCTATTCTAACTCCATATTTACCTTGCAAATAAATCCCTGGCTCTATAGAAAAAACCATCCCTTCAATAATTTCCATATCATTTGATGAACTAACATCAGGGTATTCATGTACATTAATACCTATATTATGTCCAGTTCTATGAATAAAATATTCACCATAACCTCCATCTTCTATAACCTTCCTTGCTGCTCTATCTATATCACTAAACTTTACTCCTGGTTTAACAGATTCTATTGCTTCTAAATTAGCCTTATATACTAGGTCATATATTTTTCTATATTCATCATCTGGTTGACCATAAAATAGACTTCTAGTCATATCTGAAGCATATCCATTTTTAATACATCCAATGTCTATTATAATACAGTTATTTTTCTGTAGTTCAGTCTCATTTGGAATATAATGGGGATCAGCAGCATTTTCTCCGTAACATATAATTGGATTAAATGCAAAACTGTGACTTCCATACTTTGAATATATTGTTGACAGCTTTTTAGTAGCTTCTATTTCACTACATCCACCTTTTATAAACTCAATTATTTCTTCCATAGCTTTATCATTTATAGCTGAGGCTTTTTTCATAAGTTCAATTTCTTTTTCGTCTTTTATCATTCTAGCTTCATCTACTACTATTGAACCATTTTCTACTTTAAGTCCTTCTTTTTCCTTAAGAAGACTAATCAAAAAGTGAGAAGGCCATTCTTTGTCTATTCCAACAACTTTATTTTTATCAATTATTTTAGCCAATTGTTCAATAGGATCATCAGTATCTTTATGAATACATATATCTATTCCTAAATCCTTAGTAATTGGAAATAATTCATTTATAAATAATCTAACATTTCCATCAGTATTAATATAAAGAGCTAGCATTCTTTCCCCTGGGTGAATCCATTCACCTAGTAAATAAAATATAGAATCTGAAGATGTTATTATCATTTGAGGTATGTTATACTTCTCCATATTTTTTATAATCTTTTCTAATCTTTTTCTATTCATTTTCCCCCTCCTTTATATAAACTCTTGATTACTCTATATAACTTTTGTCAGAGTATTTAACTTGAACTAAAAATTTAGGATTCCCTTTAATTTCTAGTAAAACATTATAATATAAAGGGAATCCTAAATTTATATTATCCATTTACTTCATGAATATTTGAGGTTTTATTTTTATTTCTTGTCAAAAATGTAACTATTATAATCGTTATTATTGCAATTGGAATAGAAACAACTGAACTATTTAAATCCATTGGCTTTTTCAAAATTATTTCCCAAACTAGTGTAGTTGTAACCCCTACTAACATAGATGATATTCCTGCTTCTTTAGTTACATCTTTCCAAAGAAATACTGCCAATACTGCCGGTGTTATTCCTGCTCCATATACAGTATAAGCATACATTTGAACTTCTAGTATTTGGCTAAAGTAATTTATTATAATAAAAGCTAAAACTCCTAATATAGGAATTATTATTTTTATTATTTTTAATTTCTTTTCTTCTGAAGCTGAAGGATTAATATACCTTCCATATATATCGTACGTTACACTTGTTGCAGCAGATAACAGAAATGAGTTTCCAGTTGTAACTATAAATGCCGCAGCTGCAGCTAACATAAGCCCTCCTATAAAAGTAGGCATTATAGTTGTTGTGGCAATAAGTGCCATACCAGGATTTATATCTGGAAAATTAACTCTAGCTGCAAAAGCTATAACTGCCACTGCTGGATATATAACTAATATTCCTATAAGCCATCCTATTGCCCCTAATTTGGTTTCATTTTTACCTTTAGAAGCAGAAAGCCTTTGATACATATTTTGGTCCCCAAGCAGTAAAAATAATGCTGGTACAATATAACCTATAAACTGTAATGGTGTAAGTCCTCCTAATATTGAAGAATCTTTCGGTAAAGTAGCCATTGCATTATCCCAGCCTCCTGCCATTGACATAGCAACTGGGGCACCTATTATAACTCCAATTACAATAAAAAAAGCACTCATAGCATCTGTAAGAGCTACAGACATTAATCCTCCTACAGTGGCTAAAAATATTATAAGAATGGTTCCTAAAATTGTGGCTAGTTCAACATCAATTCCTGTGGCAACATTTAGTATATATCCTAATCCCTTGTATTGATATGATACTATTCCCAAGTAAGCCATTACTATAATTATTACAGAAAGAATGCGTGCACCTTCCCCATATTTTTCTTGCAGTATTTCAGATATAGTATATTTACCATTTTCTCTTATCTTATTTGCTATAATTACTAGAAACAATATTCCAATAACTTCAACAGAACTTTGGCTAACAGCTGTCCAAAAACCATAAGAATATGCTAGTGAATTGGGACCTCCCGTTATCGTTCCACTTCCACACCAAGTAGCTATAAGAGTTCCCATCAATACAAAGGCACCAAGTCCTCTTCCTGCCAATATAAAGTCCTCACTATTATTTATTTTTTGAGATGACCTTATTCCTAAAAATACCATGATAATTGCATAAGCTAAAAGATACCATATTAAACTTGGTTTCGAAATAACTTCCATTAGTTTTTCTCCTCTCTAACCATTTTTTATGTTTTTTGGGAATATATATAAATACTTTGAGAGTCACTCTTTGAAGTTCTAAACTTTTATATAGAGTGACTCTCCTATATATAAATAGTAGAAACTGGTGAAACAGGGGGGGACAGTTCTGTATTTCACCAGTTTCTTCATTTGTCAATATAGTCTAAATAACCATTTTAGTAATTTTCTAATAATAAATATACTTTATAATTAATTGCTATTTTTATTCATATGAAACCTGTTTTGGTTTCATAGCTGACCTTAACATTGTGATTGAAGTATATAATATTACTCCTATTACTAACCACTTTAATATTTCTAATGGTAGAGACTTAACTATATATGCTGCTATAATAACACCTACTATACCACCTAAAGTAATACCCATTGAAGCTTTTCTATCATAAGCTCCCTCTTTAACAAATTTTACTGATGCTACAGGCATTAAGAAAGCACATGAACCCATCATTATTGGAAATGCAACCCTTGGTGACATTCCTAAGAAATAGATTAATGCCATACAAGGAGCATATAGACCTATACCTGCAGTCATTAATGCACCTAAAATAAAGTTAGCAACTACTGCTATTATTAGTTTGCTTCCTTCTAGTCCAATGGCATCTCCTCCACTAGGGAACCAATTCATTTTACCTGCAAACATTAAAAAGGCAGTAACAAATAATGCTATTCCCATTGTTATCTGAATTTTCTTTTCAGGCAACTTAGATATAATTCCTGCTCCTACCCAAGCACCAATTGTAGCAGCTGCAAGCATGGAAACTAAAGTAATAATGTCAACTTGAATTACAGTAATGAAAATAAAAGCTTCAAGTATAACTGGTATAGTACACGAAACATTTAATGTTCCAGGAATTACTCTATCCTGTGTTTGCTTAAAAAATTTAAGTAAAGCTGTAGTTGGCGCAAAAGAACCAATTCCTAAAGTATCAAAAAAGTTAGTTAAAAATCCAATTCCTGTAACCTTACTCCAAGAGTTAGTTTCTAAGTTGCTCTTATTTTTCATAAAGTCACTAATGAATACAAATGCAAACCAAAGTCCAAATATACCTAAAACTCCTAAAATAATAGTTAACATACAATACCCCCTATAAGTTATTTTTTTGACAAACCTTTTTAAAAATTACTTTACTAAAAATCCATGTTTCACAGGATCTTCAGGATCAATTATGAATTGATTAAATGCAGTAATATAAGCCGCGCCAGTTATTTCAGGTATAACAGCTTCATAATTACCTACTTTTGTTGTACCTAAAATCCTACCTTTAAATAAAGTGCCTAAAATACTTTCATAAATAAAATTCTCGTTTTCTTTAATATGACCTTTAGAATATAATGTAGCAAGCTTAGCGCTTGTCCCAGTGCCACAAGGGGATCTATCAAATTGCCCTTCCCCAAATATAACAACGTTTTTTAAATTTGCTTTAGGATGAGTAGGCTCATCATAAATCTCTACTAAGTCTACAGTTTTAATATGTTCTAGATTAGGATGCTTAATTTCCACATTTTTGTTAATAATATCTCTAATTTTCATCCCTAAGTCTATAAGTTTACTTATATTTTCAGATTTTACTTTAAGACCTAATTCTTTAGCATTTACTATGGCAAAAAAGCTTCCTCCAAAGGAAATATCCAGTTTTATTTTTCCTAATTCTGGGACTTCAATTTCTAACTCTTTATAATGAAAAGCTGGAACATTTACAATTGAAACTTCTTTAACTTTTCCATTTTGTACTTTAGCCTTTGCTTTTACTAATCCTGCCGGTGTATCCATAGTTACTTCAGTAATGGGCTCCTTAGCTTTTACCATTCCTGTTTCTATAGCTATTGTGACAGCTCCTATAGAACCGTGGCCACACATATTTAAATAGCCACCACCATCCATGAAGATTATTCCAAAATCAGCTTCATCGTTAACTGGTGTAGTCATAATTGAACCAAACATATCGTTGTGACCTCTAGGTTCATGCATTAGGGAAGTTCTTATATCATCCATATTCTCTTGTAAATATTTTTTCTTTTCAGCCATAGTTTTTCCTGGAATATTAGGAATTCCACCTACAACAACTCTAGTAGGTTCTCCCATTGTATGGGAATCAACCACATGAATACTTCTGGTAGCTTGCATTAATTATTCCCCTTTCTCATCATTTTTAACTTTAATAAAGCTATTGCCTTTTTAGCATCTAGATAATCAACATTGTTTTCTCCTACTACTTCTGTCTCTACACCTTCTTGGGACTTATTAAAATCAACAATTGTATCCATATACTTGTTTTTAACAACAAAACTACCTTGGGTACCTACAAAACTCATACCAACAACAGGAATACCTCTTTTTCCTATTTCCTCAATAGTATTTGCAAAATCTACATGAGAGTTCCCCCAACCATCTACAGAAATAATTACACCATCTGCCCTTATTGCTTCTACCCATGCTGCCGTTCTTTTACCTACAAAATGTTTTTCCTTGTTATCTTGGGGAGTTCCAACAATTATAATTCCAGCTAAATCTATATCATTATCCTTTGAAACCACATCTAAAAGTGGATCTCTAAAATGATGTAAGGTTGTTTCTTTAGTTGAAGGTCCTATACCCATAAAATCACTCCTTAAGTCATGGCACGTAATGCCCCATCTCTATATTCATTAGGGGTCATTATTATAGGAACATTTCCCAAATCTATAATGGATTTTCCACCACTAAAACCAGAAGGTTCATTAGAAAACAATTGATTATCATGCATAGCACCTTGTCCGGCAACTTGTTTTACTATAACCACTTTCTTTTTATTAGGTCTTATTTTGTCATAAAACTCATGTGTTTCAGTAGCTTGTCTACCATCCATCTTCTTAAGAATTTGCCTAAACTCTTGTATAAACTCATCACATACCTTATGAATGGTGAGGGGTAATTTTCTATTAAAAGTAAGATCTTTTTTTAATATTACATCAAAATGTATTATATAGTCATTTTCAGAAGGTGTTCCTGCTTTATTTAACTTAAGTTTTTCTTTTAAAATTCCCTCGGAAGAACCAAATTCAGCCATCTGGTTACCTTCTACATCAGCTCCCGTTAGCATAACATATACACCAGTTAAAGTATGAGTAATTCCTTCTCCTATTTTTCCTAAAGCTTTGGTAGATATGGGGATAATATCCATTATGGTATTAACCCATATGTCATGTTTTCTAGGCTCAATTATATTAATCTTTATTTCTTCTATAATATCCTCCGATTGTTGTAATGTATTTTTAAAATCTTTATTTATAGTTAGAATCCCATTATCAATAGAATTATTATCACCAAATACAACCTTATTAATATGAAATGTTTTTATTACTAATCTTCTTAAGGTGATTTCGTCATTCATTTTTTCACCCTCTTTTTTTATCAAGCTTTCCTGCTTATTTAAACAGGAAAGCTTGATTTAATATTTTTTATACTTTTGCTATATATTCATAAGGAAGTGGTACAATCTTTCCAGGTGTATCTATTTCAACTAATTGTTTTAAAGCATCTACAACTATTCCCTTTTGCATTTCTGGATTATTAGGCTCTCCTGCATTTGCACCCATTGGAACTAGTGGAGCAACTGCTCTTGGAGCACCATTTTGTCTAACAACAGGAGAAAGTGCAGCAACTATAATAGTAGGTATACCCACTTTCTCAATCTCTCTCTGCACAATCACGGCAGAGCGATGGCAAGTACCTCAGCCAGCAGTTAACAATACTGCGTCTACTTCTGCTTCTTTTAGTCTTCTAGCTATTTCTGGACCAGTTTCTTCTCTAAATTTTTGCTGGTCTCCTCCACCACCCATGAAACCAAAATGGATTGGTGCAACAGCCTTTATAAAACCTTCTTCAGCTAATTCTCTTAATCTGTCAATAGGAAACATACAGTTAATATCCTTATTTACATCAGCATTATCATATCCTCCATGGGATACCATCAATTCTTCTGTAGGTGTATCACCTGGTACATCTCTATAAGTAAAATCACCTGCTAAATTAAATCTCTTGTCAGATTTTAAATGAACTCCAGCAGCAGTAACTAATGCAACTGTCATTTCACTTAATTCCTTCTTTACTGGAGCCCAAACAGGTTCAGGAGTTATTGGTACATAAATCTCAGATTGCAAACCTTTAATAGTTGTTAAAGCCATTTTTCAACCTCCTTTTTTACGTATTTCTCATTAGGCTTATCATTTAAAATTTCAGGATAACTCATTACAAAGCCTACTTCTTGTCCAGTTTTCAGCTCATAATCAGAAACTAACATCCTTCTCGGAACTTTAAGTGAACCAAGTCTTCCCTTTAAATCTATTGCTACAGCCCCATCTTTAATATCTACTATGATTCCTTCCATATATATTTGCCTGTCTTTATATTTTAATCTGTCCATCAAATCACCTATTCTTCTTTTTCATATATTTCTTTTCTCTTTTTACTCTTTGGCAATACTTGTTCATTTTCTACTAAATCTATTTTCTTGTTAGTTTCTTTTTCAATTAATTCAACGTTATTTACTTTAACATTTGGATTCCATTTTCTTTCTGGTTGTTTTACTTCTTCTCCCGCCATAACTGTCTTTAACATAGCTAATGCTCTAATAGCATCTTCTTGACAAAGTGTATTGTTTGATAATATTTCATTTTCTATACCTTGATCAGATTTGTTTAAATCAATCATATGCTTCATATATTTGTTACCTACGACCAAAGCACCCTGTTGAGCTGCAAATGTCATACCTACAACAGATACATCTCTTTTTCCAACTTGTTGATGGTGACTAGCAAAGTCTATGTGGTTATTTCCAAAACCTTCTGTCGTAATTATTGCTCCATCAACATCCATGCTTTCAATTAGCATTCCTAATCTTTCAGATACATAAAATTTTTCTGAATTTATCTGTGGAGAACCTACGAATACTACACCTGCTAAATCAATTTCTTCATCTTGCATTGCTTCTAGTACTAGTGGTTCCCTCCAATAATGTCTGGATGTCTCTTTTGAAGCTGGTCCTATACAAACTAAAGCATGTATTCCTCCATCTAATACTTCAAGTGGTGATAGAACTACTGGAACATTACCTAAATCTACATTTGGCTTGCCTCCAAGAACCCCAACGGGCTCCATAGGTAAAATTAAGTTATCATGCATAGCACCTTGTCCCATTATCTCTTTTATCACTACTACTTTCTTCTTACCTGGTCTTCTATATTGTACAAATTCTTCTTCATCAGCTACCATATTATCATCAAGCTTCTTTAGAGCTTCTCTTATTTCTTGAGTTATGAAATCTGTTGCTTTATGTGCAGCTAAAGGACCAGGTCTTTCCATATTAGTATGCTCTTTTATAGTAACCTCTGTTTTGATAAATATTTCTCCCTTATCTGGAGCACCTGGTCTACCCCACATAATATTTTTTTCTAATATACCTTCAGAAGAACCAAATTCACCAATTTGAACTCCATTCTCATCTGTTCCAGTTACCATCATTATTGCTCCATCTAATACTCTAGTTGTACCTTCACCTAATTTTCCTTCTTCTTTAGTTGCAATTGGTTGAACATCCATTATTGTTTCACTATATTCACCATATTTTTCTGGACCTATGATATCTACTTTCATATCTACAACTAATGGATCTACTTTCTTAGCATCTTCGCATATATCTTTTCTTATATATAATGTTGATCCTTCAATTTTTGTTTCGTCTCCAAATTCAACTTTATCTATTTTAAAGTATTTTCTTTTTAATCTTCTTATTTCTTTTGCTGGTTTATCTTTTTCTGTTTTTTCTTCATTAACAACTTGTACTTCATTTTCCTTAACAGAATTATTTTCTGTATTATTTACAACTCCTGGTGCATTTACCATGCCCAATGGAATTTCTAAATCAATATTCTTTCCTTCTCCTATATGAATCTTCACTGAACCGCTTTGAATATTTGTTACTGGTTGTACTACATTTTCTGTTTCTTTATTTGTTTCTTTATTTGTTTCTTCTTTAACTTCTTCAACTTCTTCTTTAGTTTCTTCCATTTTATTAACTCCATCTAATAAATCTGACGTAAGTGGTGTTAAAGCATCAACTGTTTCTTTTAATTTTGCCCCTAAAACTTCACCTATTTTTAAGCAATTTTCTGGTATTTCTAATAATCCTGAATCCTCTAAATCAGGGAATATATTTGGATCTTCTAGTGTAGATGGATCAATAACTGTTCCTGCTTCAAATCTACAGCAAGTAACAGCATAATCATTAGCATGTTGTTTTGCAGTTTCTTCAGTAATTGACATATATATCCCTCCTTTTAATTTTATTTTTTTCTTCTATATAACCTATGACCACAAGCCCTTAAAATGTGGTCTGTACTATGATATATTCTAACTCCCAACCTGGGAGCTACCTTCATCACTGTGTTAGTTCAATCCTCACAAGTTCCAGTAATTATAGCTTGTGCTCCTTGATTCTTTAGATATAAAACTTTTTCAGCTTGTCCTGGACACATACCAGGCTTTTCACATCTATATCTTCCATTTACTTCCTTCATTCTCTTACATTTAGTAGTAGCTACAACCTCTGCTCCCATACCAACTGCAATTTCTTCTAACCTTTCCTCTTGAGCACCACATTCACAAGCTATAACTCCAACTTTCTCTTTTTCTTGTGGGAAAGGCATACTTACTAAAATACCACCAGTAGTTTTTGTAATAGGAGAATTTTCTTTACTACCTTCACCTGTAAAAGGTCCTCCTAATACAATTTCCCCGTGTGGATTTAAATATCCACCACATTTATCAATATATTCCTTAACAGGTATCCCTATAGGTACATCAAAGAAAACTTTACCTTTCCTAGCATTTAAAACTCTTCCACCTACAGTAATATCTTTAGTAATTACTGGTTTTCTCTCTTCAATAGCTAAAGTTATATTTTTAAGGGTTTCTATATTAGATACAACAGCATTTGCTTCAAGTGGAAGTTGTCCTGGTTTAAGTTCGACTCCTAATATTTCTCTTATAATAACTCTTTCATCTCCTGCAGGATACATATCAGGTAAAAACTTAACCTCTATATCCCCTTCTTTGCACGCTTTAGCTATTGATATAGCTGCTTTTTTATATTTAGGTTTTATGGCTATATAGCCTTTAGAAGCATTGGTTATTTCCATTACATACTTAAGACCCTTTATAATTATCTCAGGATTTTCTTCAACAAAAGCTATATTGTGACTTAAAATAGGTTCACATTCTGCAGCATTTGCAATAACATAACCACCTTTTAAGTCAACATCTAATTTTACGTGTGTAGGAAAACCTGCTCCTCCAGCTCCAACTATTCCTGCTTCTTTTATTGCCTCAAGATAATCATTTGTTTCTTTAATTTTTACATATTCTTTTGGTTGTTCTTTATCAGCTTTAATAACTATTTTTTCATTAGTTGTTTTTTCTACTTTTCCATAAACACTGGAGTGAATATTAGCTCCTAGTCCTTCTGGTACAGCAATAAGTTGGCCCTTTTTAACTTCATCCCCTTCCTTTACCAAAGGTTTGCAAGGCTTACCTATGTGCTGTCTTAGTGGTAGACTTATTTTCATCTTGTCACCTCCTTTTAGCAGGTTGATTGAGAAAAATTTCACTAATATGGATATGCAATCCCCGTGCCAACTTTTGATTCTTTTATTGTTTTTTCGATAAAAAATTATAAAAATCTACTTTTTTCGTTAAAATACGCTACAAATAGTTTGTTGTTGCCATATTTTAATGTGGATAATATTAATCAATATATCCTTTATTCTTTTTTTATAAAACTTTACAATAGACTGATACAACATAATTTGTCAGCTTTTTGACACTTGCTTTTGACAATATTATCACAAACTAAGAAATCAACAAAAAAAAATAGAGTGTCAATAATTCGACACATGTTGAATTATTGACACTCTATACCATAAGTTTTCATCTTATAATACAAAGTACTCCTGGGAATATTTAAAATTTCCGCCGCTTTCTTTTTATTTCCATTGGCTATACTAAGGGCTTTTTTTATTGTGTCTATTTCTAGTTTACAAATAGCTTTATTCAAATCAAGAGGATAATTATCCTTTACTTCTTTCATGTCTATATCTTCCAATATATATTTTGGGATCATATCCTTTGTTATAATTTTTTCACTATCAATTACCATCAAATATTCAATTACATTTTTTAACTCTCTAATATTTCCTTTCCATTTGTAAGTTTGTAATATTTCTATGGCTTCTTTATCAATTTGAGGAATAGGTTTGTTATGTTTTTTAGATATTTCTTTTATAAAATAGTGTATTAATAATATAATATCCTCATTTCTCTCTCTTAATGGCGGTAAGTCTATTTCTACTACATTTAATCTATAATATAAATCTTCTCTAAATTGTTCTTCTTCTACTAATTTATTTAAATCCTTATTTGTAGCAGAAATTATTCTTACATTTATAGGAATATATTTATTGCCTCCTACCCTTCTAACTTTTTTTTCTTGTAAGACTCTCAATAGTTTAGCTTGCATATGTAAAGGCATATCCCCTATCTCATCAAGGAAAATAGTTCCATTGTTTGCCAATTCCAATATTCCCGTTTTTCCGTTTTTATCTGCTCCTGTAAAAGCTCCTTTTTCATATCCAAAAAATTCACTTTCAAATAACTCACTTGGTATAGCACTACAATTTACTGGAACAAAAAGACCTTTTCTTCCACTATGGTCATGTATAGCCCTTGCAAACAATTCCTTTCCAGTACCACTTTCTCCCGTAATTAAAACAGATGCCTCTGTTTTTGCAACTTGCATTGCTATTTCTATCTTTTTTAAAAGTTTAGCACTTTTACCAATAATTTGTCCGAAAGTATTAGAAGAGTATTTCCTTATTTCATCCTCAAGAAATCTAACTTTACTTGTAACCTTTTCAAGTTTGTATGATAATTTCTTTATTTCTGTTATATCCCTATCTGTTGTAACAACCCCAGCAAATTCATTATTTATATATATTGGTAGTGCACTAACAACCACATGATAGTTTTCCTTTGGAGTATGGTATAGATTCTTTATAGGTTTCCTAGACTTCAATACTTTTAAAACTGCTGCATTAGGAAAAAAACTTTCAATTTTCTTGCCTATTATTTCTTTAGAAGATAATCCATATAGTTTTTCAGCCTTTTTATTCCATAAAATTACTTTACCATTTTTATCTGTAACACAAATTGCTTCATTTATATTATTAACTACATGTCCTACCCTTTTCCCAAATTCCTCCATCTCCATATAAAAATAATCTATTATCTCATTTCTTCTTATAACACCAATAAGCTTGCCATTTTCAATAACAGGTAGTCTCCCAATTTTATTTTTCAACATAATATTTCTACTCTGTAAAAGAGTATTGTTTTTATTAATTGTTATTATCTTATTTGTCATAAACTCTTTTAAAATTAATTTTTCACTTAAATCACTATTCTTTATCTTTGATATATCAGCTAAAGTAACAATTCCCTTTATTTTTTTATCTTTATCTTTAACAAAAACTTCCCTCATATTAAACTTAAGCAGTTTTTCAATTGCTAGAGATAAAGTATCACTTTCTTTTAATACTATAAAATTCTTAGACATAACATCTTTTACAAGAATATCCTCTAAAATTAAAACCATTTAATCTCTCCTTTTTGATTTAATTTTTAAATAAACAAGACAAAAAGCTAATTTTTAGTTAACTTTAATAAATTTTTAACATTGATAAGAGTAAAATATAGTAAAATAATAGCAGTATTTACTGATTTAACAGTATTCATTTAATATTTCTTATTTATTCTATATTAAATATCATAAAACACTTTGTGGAAATTGTCTAATTTTGTAAATCAGAGTACATTCTTGTAAATTTATGTTGACCTTTTTAAAAGTTTTATTATAGAATATTTGTTGTAGTTTTATAAAATATTAACAATCTAAATCAAACTATATCTACTTTCACTTAATTTTTAACATCATTTTTTAACATATTTAATATAGGGAGGCATAGTATGCTAAAAACTAAACATATCTCAATAAGATTCAAAATTATCTCAATATCTCTCTTATTACTTTTACTATCATTTTCTTTGCTTACAGGAATATCAATATATACAGCAAAGGAAAAAATAACTAGTCAAATGAAGGACGACGGATTACATTTAGTAGACAATATTGTACATGAAATTCAAGTTAGTAATAGTGCATCATCAACTTTAAATCTTCTGCTTGAAGATAAAATAAAAACTATTGGAAACTTTGTATCTGAAAATGAAAATCTATCTAATGAATATTTAAGTAATATTGCAAAAAAATATAATTTAGCTGAAATTAATGTTGCTGACTCAAATAGAAAAATAATTTATTCGAATTTAGAAGGAAATATTGGTTATGTATATCCAGAAGATCATGCTGCTTATCCACTATTTAGTGGACAAAAAAAAGAAGTAATTGAAGAAATTAGAAAAAGTCAAGTAGATGGAAAATATTATAAATATGGAGCTATTTCCTTAAAAAATGGAGGCATAGTACAAGTAGGAATATCAGCAGATTTTATTAAAAATATAGGAAATGGCTTTGATAAACAGGCTCTACTTGAAAAACTAGCACAAAATGAAAATATAGTATATGCTCTTATAATAGATAAAAATCTAAAAGCAGTTGCCCACAGTAACAGAGACCGTATTGGAATTGAGTTAAGTGATGTTGGAAGTAAAACAGCAGCTGTAGATGGAAAAACTTATACTGGTACATATTTCTACGAAGTAGAAAATACTGAAGTATATGATGTTTTAAAACCCTTATATATAGATGGAAAACATGTTGGAGCTGTTAATGTTGGAATATCTATGAAAAATTTAAATTCCGCTATTAAAGAAATAATTGTTAATGGAATAATCATTGCATCTATTTCTTTTGCAGTAATAAGCTTATGCTTAATTTTCTTAATAAGAAATATATTAAAACCATTAGATAATCTAAGAAAAGCTACTGACCAAATTGCTCAAGGTGATTTAACTAAAGAAGCTGAAGTTAAAAATAATGATGAAATTGGAATGGTATCTAGAGCCTTTAACAAAATGAATATTAATTTAAGAAAATTAATAAAAGGAATTAGAAATAAATCTGACGATTTAGGTTCATTTAGCCAGCAACTTTCTGCTACAGTTGAAGAAGTTTCAGCTCAGATAGAAAATGTTAATGCTACAACACAACAGATGGCTTCTGGTATGGAAGAAAGTAGTGCTTCCACTGAGGAAATTAGGGCATCTGTTGAACAGGTAACAGAAGCTACAAAACATTTAGCAGAAAGGGCAGAAGAAGGAAATATACTTGCTAAAGACATTAAGAAAAAAGCTCATGATATGAAAGAAAATGCTGAAAAATCTAAAAGCATGGCAGAAACAATATATTTGGAAAGAAGACAAGGAGTAAAACAAGCTATAGAGAAGGGAGAAGTAGTTAAAGATATCGAAGAGATGGCTAACATTATTTCAGATATGGCAGAACAGACAAATCTTTTAGCCCTAAATGCTGCCATTGAAGCTGCAAGAGCTGGGGATCAAGGAAAAGGATTTGCTGTTGTTGCTGAAGAAGTAAGGAAATTAGCCGAAGAATCTACAAATGCAGCTGCTAATATTCAAAGTGTTATAAAGGATGTTCAAAATGCTTTTAACGATCTTTCAGACAATGCCCAAGAGATATTACAGTTTATAGATAGAAAAGTATCTGGAGACTATGAAAATTTAGTTAAAACAAGCAATCAGTATATGGAGGATTCAGAAAAAATAAATAGTATAGTTGAAGATTTGGCATCAAGTACACAACAAACCTTAGCCTCAATGGAACAGGTTAATACTGCTATTGAATCAGTTGCAAGCTCTATCGAACAATCAAGTGCTGGTTCACAAGAAATAGCTAGTAGTGTAACAGAAGTAGCTGAAGCCATTGAAGAAGTTGCAAGTGTTGCACAACAACAAGCAGAGTATGCTCAACAATTAAGTGAAATGGTAAAAAGATTTAAAGTTTAAATATAAAAATCCCCCTTTATTTAAAGGGGGATTTTTTATAATACATAGGAAATTATAATCAAATAAAAATTGTGGATAAAACATAATTTCCGTTATGTGTTTTACAAAAGTCAACCTTGAGAATCTTCTATTTTTAATAGAAAATTTTTTTATTATAGTGCTTTCATAAACCCTTTTTGGATTAATTTTTTCGTATAATTACATTTTGGTTTATTGAATATTTCATAAGCATTACCACTTTCTACTAGGTTCCCGTTGTACATCACAAAGACTCTATCTGAGATTTTTCTAGCAATATTTAAATCATGTGTAATATATAACATTGAAAATCCTTTTTTGTTTTGAAGTTCTTTAAGTAATCTTAACATATTAGCTTTGGTTGAAGGGTCTAGCATAGAACATATTTCATCTGCAATTAAAATTTTGGGTTCCATGATTAAACCTCTGGCAATTGCAACTCTTTGACGCTGACCTCCGCTTAATTCCATACATTTCTTCTTTACAAAACTTTGTTCTACTGGTAATTGTACATCTGTCAGTATTTTCTTTACTTTTTCTTTTCTTAAATCCTTTGTTTCAATCTTTAAAATATCAAGGGGTTCCCTTATAGCTTCTTCTATAGTAAAATTTGGATTTATAGAGGAAAATGGGTCTTGAAAAATAATCTGTAACCCATTAAGTTTTCTTATTTCCTTAAAATTTTCTATTTTATTCCCATCAAAAACTACCTCTCCATTATCTGCCTTTGAAAATCCTGAGATTATATTAGCTAGAGTAGTTTTTCCTGAACCTGACTGTCCTACTAATGCAACAATTTCTCCAGACTTTATATCTATATTACAGTTATCACAGGCCTTAATTACTCTGTTTTTGTATGTAAATTTTTTACATATCCCTTTAGCTTCTAATATAGTTAATATACCACCTCTGTTACAAGCAACTTTTCTTTCTAGAGATAAATTCTTTAACTTAGGGACTTGTTCTGAACATTCTATCCTTGCTTGGTTACATCTTTGGTAAAAAGGACATCCCTTTCCTTTTTCTTCTTTCAACGATATGGGTATCCCCCATAAATCTTGATATGGGTTTAATTCAGGTGATGAATTTAAAAGCCCCCTTGTATATGGATGTAGAGGATTCTTTATAACCTCTCTAGTAATACCCTCTTCTAATATATGACCTGAATATAATACTAAAACTTTAAATGTAAGCTCTTTAATTAATGTAAGGTCATGGGATACAACAATCATAGAAAATTTTCTATTACTATTTTGAATTCCTTTAAGCAAGTTTATTATTTCACTTCTTGAATCAGCATCAAGAGATGAAGTAGGTTCATCAACTATTAAAAGATCAGGTTCACAAGCAAGGGCCATTGCTATTAAGACCTTTTGTCTCATTCCACCAGAAAGTTCATGGGGATATCTATTTAACCAATCTTTACTTAATCCTATACTTTCAAAAAGATTTCTTACTTTTTTATAAACCTCATCTTTACATAAATTATTATGCCTTATTATTACTTCAGTAATCTGTTCTTTAATAGTTAATACAGGATTTAAAACATCAAGTCTATTTTGAAAAACAATGGCTATTTTATTCCATCTATAATTATTTATTTCTTCCTCTTTTAAATCTAAAAGATTAACTCCTTCATATATAATTTTTCCTTTAACCTCTGCATTATTTTCTAAGAGACCAGTTATAGCCATGGCTATAGAAGTCTTCCCACTACCAGATTCACCTATAATACCTATAGTTTCTCCCTTTTTTACATTAAAAGATACTTCTTTAATGGCTTCAATTTTTCCATTTTCTGAAAAATAATTCACTTTAAGTCCTTCAACCTTTAATAATGTGTTTCCCATACTCTTCAAACCTCTCTTTATAGTTATATTTTTAGTTTAAATATCTTTTCAAATTCTCTACCTATAATAGCTATAGATACTACTGTTATCGTAATAGCTATCAAAGGGGACAAAACCCACCATTTCCAATATGGAGTAAAATATATTCCGCTAAAATTAATTGCATAATTTAATATAAGACCCCAACTTTTAGATGTAGGATCACCTAATCCTAAAAAAGAAAGGGAAGCTTCAGCAATAATTGCTCTATTTATTAACTTTATAAAGCTAATTAAAATTAATGGAAAAATATAAGGCATAATGTGTTTTATTGTTATATAATGAAATTTAGCACCATATATTTGTGCTATTTTTATAAAATTTTCCTCTTTAATTGACAAAGTTTTTGATCTAACAATTCTGGCAGGCTTTATCCATGAAAAAAGGCTTAGCACTATAATGATGTTATAGATACTGGAGCCAAAGAAAACTCCTAACACAATCATAGTAGGAAGTTCAGGAAGCACTATCATTACATCAGCTAATCGCATTAAAAATTTATCTATAAACCCTCCAAAATACCCAGCTAGTATGCCTATAGTACTTCCACCTACCCCTGCAATTAAAGCAGTACCTAAACCTACTATTAAACTTATTCTAGCTCCATGTATTATTTGTGCCCATAAATCTATTCCAAGGTCATCTGTGCCTAAAATATGTTCTTTAGTCGGTGACTTTAAGGGACTAGCAACTGGTTTATCATGTGGATACTTTGATAAATAGGGTGCAAAGATAGCTATTATTAAAATAATAACTAAGGCTATTAATGATATTTTCCCTACTAAAGAAAAGTCCTTTATAATATTAATTATTCTTCCCATATCAGCTCAACCTCGGATCTAGTTTTTTATTTATTAAATCAGATAGTAGATTCATTGTTAAAACGAATAATGCCATAATCGTAAATATTCCCTGTATTAAGGGATAATCTCTATAAAAAACAGCCTCTTTCATTAAAAGTCCTAATCCTGGGTAATTAAATACATTTTCTATTAAAACAGCTCCACCTATTACAGTTCCAAAACTTAAAAATATCCTTGTAACAATAGGGAAAATAGCATTCCTTAAGGCATGTACAAAAACTATTCTCCTTTTTTTAAGTGCTTTAGCTTTAGCAGTAGTTATATAATCTTTAGAAAGTATTTCTATAACACTATTTCTAGACACTAAGTAAAAATTCCCTATATTTACAAAACTTAATGTTAAAGCGGGTAATATGAAGTGATATGCTAAATCTATTATTTTATGCCAATATGAGTTATATTCCATAAAAGGAGTTATACCCCCTGATAATGGAAATAACTTTAAATATGCTCCAAAATAATATAAAATTAAGAGTCCTATTAAAAATGGAGGGATTTGAGAAATACTAACAAAGAAAAAGTATAATACTTTATCTATTTTTCTATGCCTATAGTATGCTGAAATAGAACCTAATAAACTTCCAGAAAAAGCACTAATCAAAGTTGATATAAATACTAAAGAAATTGTCCATGTAATTCTCTCAGTAATAATATTTAAAACTTCATCATTATAAAAAATACTATATCCCAAATATCCACTTAGTGTGTTTTTTAAATAATCTACATATTGAGTAGTTATAGGTTTATTTAATCCATAATAGTCTTTATACTTTTTTATTTCCTCTTCTGTAAAAGTAAATGATACACCTACCTCATCATTTGAAAGAAATGTAAATGGGTCCCCAGGCATAAGCCTAGGAACCATAAAGTTTAATGTTAGAATAATAAAGAAAGTTATTATATATTCTAATGCTTTCCCAATAATAGGCTTGTTCATTTAATATTACTTCCTTTCTAAGTACGATAACTTACAATGTTCAGGATAATGATGATCATAAGTATACATCCATCCATCATATTTTAAAGGTCTAAATACAAAATATCCAATTGTATTAAATAGAGGGATTTGTGGAACCTCCTGGGCAATAACCTCTTGTAGTTTATAAATTGTTTCTTTTCTCTCATCAAAATTAAGCTGTTTCATCTGTAACAAAGCTAATTCATTTATTTTCTCATTATAAAATCCAGGCAATGAGCCTGAGGCTGGGCTATTACTTTCCATAGTTTCAGAGGAATAGTACATATCCCTTAATAAATCTGGGTCTCTTCCCCATCCTCCATGACCTATAATGGCCAGCTCAAAATCACCTTTTTTTACCAATCCATCTCTTGTCTTATTATCAACACTTTTTACCTCTATATTAATCCCTACTTTAGAAAGGCTTAGTTTAATAAGTTCAGCAATTTTTACTTCTTTTGGAGAATTTCCTATTAATAATTTAAAACTATACTCTTTGCCATTTATAAGTTTTCTTGCTTTTTCAATATCAAAATTATATTTTTTAATATCAGGATTATACCACTTATGTGCTTTTGGAAGATAACCCATACTAGCAACTATACCTGCCCCTCTAGCAACTTTTTGAACTAATTCATCCCTATTTATTCCATAAGCAAAAACCTTTCTTAAACTTTTGTCCTTTAATTCAGGTCTATTATCCATATTAAAAATTAACCTATATCCCCAGAATGGTTTATTTTTAGTTACCTTAAATCCTTCATTGTTTTCATATCTATTTAATATATCTGGAGATGCCATCAAAGTATCAATATCACCTTTTTCAAAGGCTAGGATTGGATCACTTACTGGTACAAATTCTATTACATCTACTTTTTGTTTAGGTCCCCAATAGTTTTCAAAGGCTTTAAATTTGTAAATTCCCTGTTCTCTACTATAATTAGTAAGTTTATATGGTCCACATCCAATAACTGCTTCTTCTCTATAAAATTTAAGTGGATCTTTTACATTTTCCCATATGTGTTTAGGTATTATTGGCATAGTTCCTACTCTCTCTAGATATGTTGCATTCTTTTCATTAACAATAAATTTAATTGTATAATCATCTATAATATCTACATTTTCTATTATATTTTTCCCATTAACTATTAGATTGTTCCAAACAGGAGGATGAGCTTTATAGTATTCAAACGTAAACTTAACATCATCTGCAGTTAATTTATTTCCATCATGCCATTTTATATTTTTATTTAATTTAAATATGTATTCTTTTCCATCATTTTTAATTTCCCATTCTTTTGCAAGCCAAGGTATTAGACCCTTTTCATCCTTTTCAAGTAAACTATCAAATATTAATTTCATTTTATATGCTCCCGGACCCCTTCTATAATGTAAAAAAGGTGTTGGATATCCCCAATCTCCTCCCTCTAATCTTATGACTAGGTTATCATTATTTTTATTTAATTTTTCATTTGCTTGTATATTATCCTGACCACATCCAGCTAGAAGAGATAATATTAATATAAATGAAATAATTAAAATATTTTTGTTTCCCATTAAAATCCCCTTTCTATTTAACACTCCAGTAAATCCAAGCAACTTTAGAACTTACATTTTCTTTTACATATCCATCTTTAGAATATTCCTTTAATAATTTGCATATTTGTTCCTTTTCTTCTATACTTAATTCTCCTTCCAATTCAAACCTAGATATATAAAAATTACAAATATAATCTATTGAATAGGTTTCTTCCCAATTTTTATCTATGTATCTTATCTCGGGATAATATCCAATATTCCATAATATATTAAAAATGCAATAAATCTTATTATCATAAAATCTAGGGTAATCTTTTCCCCTTAATTTCTTATATAATTTATTCCATAAATAATCATTTCTATGTGCAAAACCACTCAAAAAACAATAATTTCTACTTGCATCTACCATTTTTAAAAGTGTTTCATAGCTGTTTATTCCTGGACACATAGAAGCAAAAACTAAATCAAATTTTTTATTCCAATCATTTTCTTCAAGGTTTAAATCTTCCCAAAATACCTTTTTAAATTGAATATTATCTAGTTTTTCTTTTTTGGCATTATCAATAGCTTTCTCTAACATTTTTTCTGATATATCTATTGCTACTACTTTTTTGCATTCTTTAGCAAATCTTATTGAATATCTACCAGGTCCAGACCCTATATCTAATACTTTATAATCTCTTTTAAGCATATTGTTTTCAATAAGAAATTTTATAGGATCCTTATCTTTTTCTTGTCTTTTAGAAATTTTTTTATTAAATTCATCTGCTCTACTATTCCAAAACTTCTCTACTGCATCTCTATCCTCATCAGTTTTTTTCCATAACTTTTTAAAATAATCAATGTCCATAAGTTAGACTCCTTTCAAACTCCTCCAATCTTTCCCTTTACCTTTTTATGCCCTTTATGAAGAACATATCACTATTATCTATTTGCTTTTCCACATCTAAACCTGCCCTCATCATCATATTAGCTATTTCGTCTACTGGTGGTAACAAGTCATTTGCCACTGTTCCTCCTATATTTTTATGAATAGAATTTATTTTTTCTCTAGATTGTGAATGGAATATAACTAATTTGCCATTCCTCTTTAGTCCTTTTGCCAGATTATTTATTGTATCTTCCTTTTTAGGAAAATGAGGAAAAACAGAATAACATAAAATACTATTAAAATCATTTTCCATATTTAATTTATTTACATCACCTTGAAAGTATTTGACATTTTTAAAATCATACTTTTTCTTTGCAATTTCTATCATCTTTTCTGAAAGGTCAATAGCATAAATTTCTCCATTATTCCCTACAAAATTATGTATATATGGAATTAATACTCCCGTGCCAGTTCCAACATCTAATACACTTTCTCCCTTCTCAATATTTATATGTTTAAAAAGAATATTTAGCTTTTGCTTATTATGTTCTACCATATCATCCCATTTTTCAGCTATACTATTGAAATACTCCTTATGCTTCAATTTCTTTTCCTCCTTTTAATTAGTTTCATGTAATATACGTGTTCTTTTTAAACTAAGAACTAAAATTGGGATTAGGATTACTTGAATCGCAATACCAGGCAATCCAACAATAACTGCCATTTTTATATACGTAAATGGGTTTGGCATTTTTGCTCCAAAACCATAGACTAAAACTGCTACTACTAAAGCAGCAATAATTCTTCCAATTATCATAGCTGAAGTTAGTGTTATAATTTCATTCTGTTTTAGCTTATTATAAAATAATCCTGAAACAAAACCATAGGTTGATAACTCAAAAAACATTATTATCCCTACAGGAAAAATTGGTGGCATTCCAGTAAGTATAGAACTTAAAAAAGGTGTAATCAATCCAACTAATAGTCCAAAATATGGACCTAAAATAAATCCTCCCAATAATACTGGTATATGCATAGGTAAAAATGCTCTCCCAAAATTTTTTATTGTATGAAATAGCATTGGTATAATTATCCCTAGTGCAATAAAAAAACTTGAATAAACTATTTTTTTGGTCTTATCCATTTTCAATCCCCCTCTAAAAGTTTAATTTCACATTTGTCTTCATCTATCCTCAATTGTGAATTGTCCATTTTTAATTGTAAATTGCTTTAGTCCCATCCCCTTGAGTAGTCTTTAAAGCAATCTAAACATACCTTTTTTCCATCCATAAGCCTTATTTTATGCTCAGGTGCTCCTTCATTACATATTTCACATTCTATTGTTTTAAAAATTCTAGCCTTTTCTGGTAAATCAAAATTTGGCTTTTTAAATTGGAATATTTCCTCTTCAGGTGCAGTTAATATGTAATTTTGTCGTTTTTCTCTATCCATCTCTTCATTTAAAGGTTTTAATACAATTCTTACTCCTTCATTTGTATTTCTTCTAAAGAAAGTAAAAGCATGTTTTCCTGTACCTCTATAGATTAAATTACCTTTACCAAAGGTACAACCTAAAATAACCTGAATAGCATCAACTCCGCAAGCATCATTTTCTGTTATACATACAACTTCCTCATCCTTTGAAAAATCTAATCCTAATCTTTTTCTAACTGACTCTGCAACCCTATATCCTATAGCAAGCCCTGGACATTCGTGACCATGGAAATCAACACATTTTTCCCATAGTTTTTTATCCATAATATCATCTCCTTTCAAAAAATAGAAAAAGCCACAAAAACTACTTAAATAAGTAGCCTTCATGGCTTTAATAGTCTTCATGACTAAATTTTTATATGGTATTTTATTCCTTTTTCAACTAATATTATAATATAAAAGAAATTATATTTCAATTATTTAGAATAATTTTTTGTTAATTTTTTATCATTTATTTTTGTTACTGTATAATCCCTTCCATGTGGGAACTTTTCCATTATTTTTAAGTATATACAATGCTATTTCGCCAACAACTGCTAAATCTTCAGCATCAAAATAGTATATAACATTAGCATCAAATAATATATTCGCAGAAGGAGACAACTCCTCATCTCCTTCCCATAAAAGTAAAGTCATATAGACATTATTTAAAAAACGTACCCTATAACCTACATCTCCTAAAGAAACCTTTTTTCCTCCTATTTTTTTGAGTACTGCCTCAAACTGTTCTATGTTATTTCCAAAAATTCTAGCTAGCTTTCTTATAGTCCTTCCGTAGAAATTACTATAGTAAACATGTCCTCCAGGCATTTCTTTATAAGTTATGTCTTTACCTGTAAGTGGAATACCTTTAGCATTCACAAGGTATCTTAATAAAAGAGTCTTCACTGAATAGGTTTTAATTTCATAATTATCATCAGCAAAAACTTCTCCAGTAGGATATTTAACTTTATAAGTTTCTCCCATTAACTCTAATTTAAAGGTTTTATTATTCTGATTATAAATTGTACCAGATAATTTAGCCATAGTAAAAGGGTCTTTATCTTTATAAATTTTTCTTACATATTCAAAAGGAACCTTCCCTTGTCTATCTTCTTTTACAGCATTTTTATCCACTTAAAACCTCCTTATTACAATTGAAACAGGAACCCGGTTCCCGTTTCAATTTTTGTTTTTACTAATTGTCAATTGTAAACAATAAATTGGCTATTGTATTATAGTATTTTTTCTACTGATGGAAATCTTTCAATATTAGTATGTGGTAAGAAGCAGGCTGACACAAACTCATCCATATATCCCGGATGGGCACTAAGTTCAATGTAAGTCATCTGATTTGCCACATCTTCCATTTTAAGCCTAGCATCTTCACTCATTAGTGTAAGATAACATCCAATCAAGGAACTATTTCCAATATATGAAAATTTCTCTTCAGGTATATCAGGGAAAAGACCTATCTGTATTGATTTTTTAATAGATATACTATTTCCGATTCCTCCTGCTATATATACCTTATCTATAGTATCAAAGTCCATTCCTAAGCTTAATAATAATGTAGAAATTCCTGAATATACAGCTCCCTTTGCTTTTATAAAGTTATCTATATCAATCTCTGTTATAGTTATATCTTCTTCAATATCCCAATCCTCTTTAAAGGCAACTACAAACTCACCTATATCATTTTCATCAAATCTAATCCTAGGATGTTCAATATTTCTGTTAATTCTTCCCTTTCTATCAATTATCCCTGCAATCATCATTTCTGCTATAAGATGAATTAAACCTGAACCACATATACCCTTAGGTTTTTTAGAATTGATAATATCAAGTTTTACATCATAAGTTTTTTTATCTATTACTATCTTTTCAATAGCTCCACTTGCTGCTCTCATCCCACAACTAATTTCTCCACCTTCAAAGGCAGGTCCTGAAGAACATGCACATGTTACAAAAAAGTCTTTATTCCCAAAAACAATCTCACCATTTGTTCCAAGGTCAACAAAGAGAACATTCTCTTCAGAAGACCACATCCCAGATGATAAAACCCCTGCTGTTATATCTCCACCAACATAACTAGCAACCGAAGGAGTTATATATAAGAATGTCTCAGGGTTTACATCTATCCCTAACTCAGAAGCCTTAATAAATGGTGAGCGCACAAATGCAGGAATATACGGTTCTCGTCTAAGGTAGTCTGGATAAACCCCTAGTAATAAATGACACATAGTTGTATTACCTGCTGCAACAAAGGCTATAACCTCATCTTTACCTACACCTGAATCTAAATACATTTTCCTAAGAAGTGGATTTATAGTATCATTTATTACAGCTTTATTAAGTTTTTCTAGTCCATTATTTTTTGTTGCATATATAATTCTGTTTATAACATCTGCCCCATATTGCATCTGTGCATTTCCTGATGATGCTTTAGCTAGTAATTTCCCTTCATATAAATCAACAAGACAAGCAGCAACACTAGTTGTACCTATATCTACTGCAACACCATAAAGCCTATCTGTAGTATCACCTTGTTCAATGTTGACAATTGTTGTCCTATTACCTCCTCTAGGTATATGAGTAATAGTTACTTTATAATTACTTTCCCTTAAAATATGAGGTAGTCTTCTTAATATAGGAAGCCTACAGAATACCTTTGAATATCCTAAATCATTTCTTATACTTCTTTTTATCCTATCCCAATCTGAAATGTTATCATCAAGGGTAGGCTGCGGTATTTCAATATAATCCTTTCTTACATATGACCTAAATTCCATTCCATTTTCTAGTATCTTATTTATAGCCCTTTGGAAAATTTCTCTATCTTTAGGTGATGAAAGGTCTTCTATTTTCATCCCTTTCATACAAGAAGACTCATTTTCAGGAACCTCAACCTCAATATCTTCAATTACCTTAGTAACACATGCTAAAACCCATCCATTTTTCCATTCATTTTCTTTTATATGATGTGATTTTTTAGAATCCACTTTGCCCTTAAGTATCTTTACTTTACATTTTCCACAAGAACCATTTCCATTACAGGGAGCATCTATAAATACATCTGCCCTTCTAGCTACTTCCAATAAATTTTCTCCTACTTTAGCTTCTATCTGGATATTTTTGGGTTTAAATGTTACTTTTACCATAAAATCGCCTCCATAAAAATCCCTACTAAGCATATGCTTAGTAGGGATTTTGATTAATCTAACTTTTCCTTATATTCGTCAGCATTTAAAAGTTCATCTAATTGACTTTCATCTTCTATTTTAATCTTTACAATCCAAGCATCATAAGGTTGTTCATTTATATATTCTGGTTCATCTTCTAACTTCTCATTTATCTCAATAACTTCCCCAGAAATTGGAGCAATTAAATCTGATGCTACCTTTGATGATTCTACAACTCCAAAGTCTTCTCCTGCTTCTAATTCGTCATCTTCTTCAGGCATTTCAACAAATAAAATTTCTCCTAGTTGGTCTGAAGCATATTTAGTTACTCCTATATATGCGTATTCTCCTTCTACCTTTACCCATGTATGCTCTTCATGATATTTTATATTATCTGGATACATCAAATCACCCCTCTATTACATTAGTGGATCCATCTCAAGGGCTGGATGGCCTTTTTCTTGTAGGTAATTTACTACTCCATCTGGATCAGTTGCAATTGTTTCATCACATATCATATCCGTAAAATTATCAATACCATATAACTCTTTAGCAGTTTTATCTAGGTTTTCCCTTACATAATCCTTTAATTCTTTAGGCATCCAAACTATTCTACCAGGTCCACCCTCTGCAGACATGAACTTTCTTGATGAAATGAAGTATCTACCATGACCCATGAATCCTGGTGTTTGAACTCCTCCACCTGTCATTGATGCTAACTCTCCAAATGTCATTCCAACTGGTGTAGCACCATCAAATTCTCTATTAACAATGATAACACCATTTGCCTCTGGCATGATCCCAGCAATACATTCAAAACATCCACAAGATGTCATTGGATCTTCCATAATACTGTAAAGACTTATTCTACTAATTTGTCCACCAGATTTTTGTTCTACATGCTCATTAATAGATTTCCATATACCTTTAACTTCGTCTTCTAGCCCTTCTATTTCTACAGGTTGACAAGGACCTGTTGGGTCAAGCTCATATGTTGCCTTTGCATCTAACCAACTTACAGCTCCACAAAGTCCTAGTCTTTCAGGTGTAACTATACAAACATGAGCTGGTGCAAATGATTGACATAATAAACATGAATAGAATTTATCTACATTATCATCTCTTAATGAAGCTAATCTTTCATCCCTTGCTCTATATTTAGGTTCTGCTTCTTTTTGCTTAAGCTCTGATACCTTTTCTGCATCAGTTATTATTTTTACTTGGCATTTGTCTACAACTGAATCAAATTCATCAATCATTTTTGCATATAATATTTCTCCTATATGCTTTAATCTAAATCCTTTTTCAAAGGCTTCTTTACCTATTCTTATCCATGAAGTATCCCTTTGACCTACGTGCATTACACCCTCAGTATAGTTCATAAAGTAATGAATTCTTCTTTCTAATACAGGTTCAAAGTCTTCCTGCATGTTTTTGCCGCCTACTTCTACCATAATAGCTAATGGAAGTCTTTTTGGATCTCCTTCTACCTCATCAATATCCGGTCCTATTATCTCTATTTTATGGTCTTCAATTTCTGAAGGATCTACACTCTTTACAAGCTCCCAAGCTTCTGTTTTATTTCCTCCAAATTCAATATACATATCATCTTTCCTAATTCTTTCACCTTCAAATGCTGGAGCAAAGGCAACAGGTATTGGAAGTTCTGTTATTTTAATCTTTATTCCCCTTGCTTCTAGAGAGGTTGGAACAAACTTATCGTAATCCTTTTGAGTAATTAACAATGTAGGTACTTCAGGTACTTCTTGGTCAGTAATAACTGGGAAACCTAATGCTATAGCTCCTGCACCACATGAAACAACCAGTTCACTTAATGGTCCGAAGGCATTTACAAAAGCTGGTACTCTTTCTTTTGTATATTCCATATGTTTGTCAAATTTACCAGGTTCAACATTACCAAATATAAGTCCTGCTCTTATAGCAACTGATACAACATGGATTACTGATGTTATATCATATCCTACAGGGATAACTCTAAAGTCTAATCCCATTTTTACTCCAGCCTCTGTTGCTTGGTCAATTACTTTTCCAACTAGGAAAGTAAGTAGTCCCTTTGATTGATAATCCTTTACAATTTTTCCTGCAGTTTCACTATCTGGACATTCACCTAACACAACTGCTATTCCAGGGATATCTCCTGTAACTAAAGGAACTCCTAATGAACGAATAACTGGATCTGGTATAAACCCTGTACAAGGTTCACTATAAGGTGCCTCCTCATTAGCATATTTAACTGCTTCAATTATCTCTGCTGACACAGCCGTTGCCAATCCACCATTTAATGCCTTTTCTAATTTCATTTCCTCTTCAATTAGCCCTCTTACAACATCAAGGGCAGCCTCTAATTCCCCTAGAGTCTTAATTTTATTACCAGTTGCTGCATAGATTACTGGTAAAGAATATGCAGTATCAGGAAAGGATACATTATGGTCTTTACCCTTTTCTTCAATAGCCTTTTTAACTACATCTTCAGCAGCCTTAAGGGCTTGCTTTGAACCTGTAAAAATGGTTTTAAATAGGTTTTCCACCTTAAATCCCCCTTTTTTAATAGTTAATAATATAATCATATAGGGAAGAAATTATTGTGTAATTTTAGGTATCTAAACAACACAATAATTTTCTTCCCTTTATATCACATTTAATTAAAGTTACAGCTCTAGGTAAGAATCTGCATAAAGTATATTTCCTTTAATTACGTCACAAGTCTTTATCATATCCATTAACTCTTTATCACATGGATTTAATATTGCTGATGATAGACCACACTGCATAGCCATAGCTAAAAATGCTCTATCAAGTATAGGTCTTACATCTTTTGGAGCACCATTTGATACATTACTTAATCCACCTGTTGTCTTAAGTCCCATATCAGTAATTGCCTTAATAGCTTCTAATACTTCTGTTTGCTTATCTTGCATACCTTTTATAACTAAAAATAATGGGTCAAATAGTATATCTGTAGGTTCCATTCCCAATTCCATAGCTTTTTCTAACATTTCAGTACAATAAGCTAGTCTTTCATCATTATCTCTTGGTATTCCATTTTTGGCACATAAAGCAATTATTTTTGCATCATATTTAGCTGCTAGTTCAAATAAGTCCATTCTAGAACCAGCATCTGCAGAATTAATTATTGCCTTTCCATTTTCACTGTTATAAACCTTTAGGCCAGCTTCAATTGCTTTCTTGTTTGAAGTATCTAAAGCAAGAGGCACATTATCAAACTCTGATTGAATAAGCTTTACTACCCATTCCATTAATTCCTCTCCATCTTTTTCTGCTGGTCCTATATTTACATCTAAGTAGTCAGCTCCCGCCTCAATCTGTTCTTTAGCTCTTTTTAATATTGGTTCTGGATCTCTATTTTGTAATGCTTCCCTAATAGTTGGTGAAATACAATGTATTCTTTCACCTATAGTCATGAATTTTTCCATTAAAATCCCCCCACTTTTCACTTTATTTGTTCGTTAATTCTTTAACTATAAAAGGTCTATTAAGCCCCTTGTGCCTCAGCTCTTATTGATTCATTTAATTCTTTTAAGAATTTTGGTAAATGCATAGCTTCATCTGGACCAACTATTATCTCCCAATCTGGTAGGTTATCTTCTATTTCTCCTTTAAGTACTGCAACTTTACCTGGAATTATTAATTTTCTACATTTAGTTTTTTCTTCTACTCCACTTTCTTTAATAAAGTTTGCAATAGTTGAACCACTAAGTTTACCTGCAGCCCAAGCTGTAAGTACTGAATATCCACCTGCATCTGGTATAGCTAACCATGCAGGAACTTTAGATCTTTCAACTTCACCTGATACTATGAAATAAGTTAATGCAAAATCAACAGTTACTAATACAGGTGAGTTTTCATCAGCATCATTAACCGCATATACATCAGGTTCTACTGTCATTGGTCTTTGTGGGTCAGTAAATATGTTTTGACGAAGTGCAAATAATGGTAATGCTATTGAATAATCTATGTCATTTAAGACAATTATAGAACCATATCTAAGTGTAAATAGTGATGCTAATGCAGTTGTCATAAATTTATCTTCACCAGCTAATTCATTAACGAAAACTACTGAAGGATAACCAAATTTTCTATCTTCTTCTTTTAGTGCTGTTCTTCTTATTTGAACTGTTTTTGTAAATGTATCTTTAATTGATTCTCCTTCTGTTCCTAGTAAAAGCTCTTTATAGTTTAATTCTTGTACCTTTTCAACTAGTTCATAAAGTCCTTCTAAGTTATCAGCTTTTAAGCCTAGAGGAAACTTGTTATCTTTAACTAGCCCTACCATTTCTTCATAATTTTCTTTATTTGCTCCGTAGATTATTGGATTTTCATCTTTTAATAATTCTAGTGCCTCTTTAACTATGTCAGGTTTTTCACAAACTAACATATAAGTAACCTCTAAATCGCTCTCTTTAATCTTTTTAACTAAATTTAAGTATTTATCTTTGTCACCTTCATACTTGATTGCAGCAATTTCTACTTTCATTTCTTCTCCAATTCTTACATAATTAACTTTCTTGATATTATTAATCTTTTTATCAATCTCTTCATCAGTCATAGCATCTGTAAACATTACTGCAAATCTATTTCTATTTACATAAGTTTTCTCATGACGGAATAAAACTGTTTCTCCACCTAGTGAATATTCATTATCACCTTTACCAAATTTTACAGTTCTCATTAGTGGAGCAGTGGCTTCTTCTAATTTTGCTAATGCTTCATCACTCATATGAGGACATTTACTAATTTCAACTGCCCCAGCTGCTACCTTCATTGAAAAAGCTAAACAAGTTGGAAAGCCACAATCTTTACAATTTTTCTTTGGTGTTAGCTTAAAAATATCTAACCCTTTTAAAGCCATTTTTCTTCCCCCTTTGACAATTTTGTTTACCTTTTAAATTAATTTAGTTTAGTGCAATTCACTTACAAATTTTTTCATTACTTCTAATGATTTCGGATGTCTTAAAACTACTGCATTTGAACCAACTGTAATTACACTAGCTGCAGTAGATATTTCCATTGAAATTCCCCTATCTTCTCTACTTCCCCACTCTGGTACATCATTTTCATCTGCCATAGATTCTTTAACATTCCATGTTTCAAAAGAAACAGGCGTAATTATAGGCATTTGTAGGGTTTTATCATTTTGATTAAATAAAGCTAACCTAATTCTATCTACAGTTGATACTAAGTATTCAAATCCATATCCAACAGCTGAATTACCTACATTCATTACTATATCTTCACCTTTTACTCCCAATTGAGTTAATAATACGTTTAACTGCTTAGCTAAGTTAATGTCTACTGATGACTCCGCACCTAGTTTATGATCATAAGCTAAAGCTACTCCAGCACCAACAGCCTTATAGTTTTCTTCAGTAGCTGATAAGAATAAGCAATTATGTCCTTGAACTGCTGGGGCTACCTTTTCAAATAACTTTGCATCCTTTTCATGATTATTAGTTCCTGCTATAACTAGGGGTAAGGAAATAGCTTCAGCAACAGCCTTAGCAACCTCTGCACATTCTTCTGGAGATTTATCTAATTCATTAGGATCGGCTCCTTTAAATCTTAAACATATAAAATCTGGCTTAATCTCTTTTTCAACAAATTTAGCCCATTCAACTGGGTTATCAGCAACATCTTTATATAGTTCTTTTAATGAATCTACCCAATCTTCTGGATAAACATCTAATATTTCTATACCAAGTTTTGGAGAATTTCCAATATCACCATCAAAATCATAAAATGGTATTACATTTTCTCCACCAATTTTTATTGCCTTTTCTCCCTTTCCTATCTCTACTTCTTGAACCTTACCCTTTGACTTTTGGACTGACATTTTAAATGCCACTAATATCGCCTCCTTAGTATAGTTTATTTCTTAAAGTTTAATCTTTGAAAAGATATCCTTTAATGCTTTTTTAGATACAGAGTCTTCTGGCAATTCTACTAAAGGTGTACCTTTTGCATCATATTCATATACTTTCATATCCATTGGTACTACTCCTAATAAATTTAGTCCCTGTCTTTCTATTTCTTCTTTTATTCCATCAGCCAATTTTCCGTCTGGAGCTTTATTTACAATTAGGTGAATATCACCAACATTAAGTTCCAATTCCTTTACAAGCTCTTTTATTCTTCCTACCGCTTGTATACCTCTTCTTGAGCAATCACTTATTAATAGTAAAGTATCAAGTTTTTTTACAACTTTTCTGCTTAAATGTTCCATACCTGCTTCATTATCTATAACTATGTATTTGTAGCTTTCAGAAAGTGTATTTATTTGGTTTTTTAATATTCCATTTACATAACAATAACATCCTTCCCCTTCAGGTCTACCCATAACTAAAAGGTCATATCCATTACCTTCAGTTATGCCTGTATTTAGGCGATACTTTAAATATTGAGCCTTAGTCATTCCTCCCGGAAAGCTATTTCCAGCCTTTTCTGTTTTATTTACTTCTTCCTTTATTCCACCTATAGTTATATCTACTTCTTCACCTAATACTTCATTTAAATTTGCATTTGCATCTGCATCAATGGCAATGATAGGTTTCTTATTAGTTTTTACAAGATAATCAATTAAAAGCCCTGTTAAAGTTGTCTTACCAGTTCCTCCCTTACCTGCTACAGCTATTGTATAGTTCATAAATAATACCCCCTAATATGCAATCAATAACTGGGAATATGGGTGTAGCCTAAACACAGCCTACACCCATATTCTTACTAAACAGAATGGACACATTGATTGTGTACATCATGTAATGCTTCCATTATACCCTCTGATAGTGTTGGATGGGGATGAATGACATCGCCTACTTCTTCTACTGTAAGTCCAAGTTTCACCGCTAAAGTTAATTCTGCCAATAGGTCAGTTGCATGTGGTCCAACTATTGCTGCACCTATAATTCTGTCTTCATTATCAGCAATTACTTTTACAAATCCTTGAAACTTTCCTATAGCCTTTGCCTTTCCTAAGCCTCTAAATTGGAATGTGCCTGTTTTGTATTCTATTTTCTTTTCCTTTGCTTCTTTTTCTGTAATTCCTACTGCTGCAACTTCTGGATCTGTGTATACACATCTAGGTACAGCTTTATAATCTATCTTTTTGTCTTTTCCAAGGGCATTTTCTACTGCAATTATTCCTTCCTTAGAAGCCACATGGGCAAGGAAAGGACTGTCTACTATATCACCTATTGCATATACTCCTTCAACATTTGTTTCCATTTTTTCATTAACTACTATCTTTCCATTTTCAATCTCAATTCCTAATTCCTCTAATCCTATATTCTCTATATTTGGTTTTCTCCCCACTGCAACTAACATCTTTTCTGCCTCTATTGTCTTACCCCCATCTAGGTAAGCTGTTACTTTTTTACCTTTAATTTCACATTTTTCTATTTTTTTGTTAGTCTTTACTTTTATTTTATCTCTTTTAAAAGATCTTAGCAACTGCTTGGCCACATCTTTATCCTCATAATTTAATAGCTGCTTTGCCATTTCTACTATTGTTACCTTTGTTCCAATTTTTTTGAAAAATTGACCGAATTCACATCCAATTACTCCTCCACCAACAATAATCATAGATTCAGGGGCATTTTCCAGTGCAAGTGCTTCATCACTAGTTATTACATTTTCACCATCATAGGGAAATATAGGAGGAACTATAGGCTTAGACCCAGTAGCAATAATAATCTTATCTCCTTCAATTACTTCTTTAGTACCATTTTCCTTAGTAACTTCTATCTTATTTTTATCTATTAATTTTCCAAATCCCCTAACAAGCTTAACGCTTTTTTTATCAAATAAAAACTGTATACCTTTTATCATTTCCTCAACTATTTTATTTTTTCTCTCCATCATTGAGGCAAAATCTACTTTTACATCACCATTAATTTCAATCCCATATTCCTTAGCTTTATTAACCATATCAAAGGCTTCTGATGAGGCTAATAATGCCTTTGTAGGTATACAGCCTACATTTAAACAGGTTCCTCCAACTTCTTTTTTTTCTATTAAAGTTACATCTGCTCCAAGAATAGCAGCCTTTATGGCTGCTACATATCCTCCTGGTCCTCCTCCTAATACTAATATCTTCATATTCTCACTCCTTTAGTTTAAGCATTAGCTGCATAACTTGGAGTTAGATTTGCCTCATCAAGTATTACTGGTACGTTTTCTTCTGCTCCAATTGCCATAATATGTACACCATCACATAAATTTTCCTCTTTTAATTGTTGAATAAGCTCTGCAGCGATTTTTATTCCTTCTTTTTTCTTGTCTTCAGCATTCTTCATTCTTTCTATTAGCTTATCTGGCACATTTATTCCCGGTACATTTTTATTCATAAACTTAGCCATGCCAGCAGATTTTAAAGGAATGATTCCAGCTAAAATTTTACAATCTAAATCTTTAGTTAATTCCCTAAATTTTCTCATGGTTTCAATATCAAAAACACCTTGAGTTTGGAAAAATCTAGCTCCTGCTTTTATCTTCTTTTTCATTTTAATAATTTGAATTTCTAATGGTTCATACTCTGGAGTTACACATGCCCCTAAATAAAACTCTGGAGCCTTGTTTAACTCATTACCTGCCATATCTTTACCATCCATTAAAGTAGTAGCAGCTTGTAATATTCCAATACAATCTAAGTCATATACAGGCTTTGCCTGAGGATGGTCCCCTACAACTGTATGGTCTCCTGTTAAACACAATACATTTTCTATTCCAAAAACTCCCGCTGAAAGAAGTTCCCCTTGTGTAGCAATTCTATTTCTATCCCTTCCAGTTAACTGAAGTACTGGTTCTAATCCTTCTTCTTTTAGTATCTTACAAGTTGCTAAGGAAGTAACACGCATTACTGCAGATTGAAAATCTGTTACATTTACTCCATGAACTCTTCCCTTCATAAGTTGAGCACATTTTCTTAAATGTGAAATATCTGTTCCCTTAGGAGGAGCCATTTCTGCTGTAATTGCAAATTCTCCATTTTCTAAAACCTCTCTGAGTAAGCTCATCTAAAATCCCCCTTTTTAAACACATCTTTATTTTTTCTATTATCTGATACTCACCTTACTAGGATGTACCCATTTTTGATAATCAGTAGGAGGCTTTACTTCTTCTAGATTTTCTAATTTATCCATTTCTTTTAATTTTTCATAGATCATAACCCACGCACAATCATTATCTGAATTAACTTCACATTTTCCGTCCATAGCCCCTCCACAAGGGCCATTAATTAGACTCTTTGGACATTTTGTTATAGGACATATACCTCCTGTCCAAGCTAGTTGGCAATCTCCACATGCTCTACAAGCCTCTTCAAACTTTCCTACTCTTTCTATTTCACCTATAAATAATGTGTTTGTTCCAGGATAAACTGGTACCTTAACTACCTTTGCTACAGTCTGAGTTCCATCTCCACAAGAAAGTGATATTAAAGCATCTGCTTCTTTTAACTCACTTTTAAGTTTTTTCATATCTTTTCTTACTTTTAAGTAATTACATGCAGGGTCTAATACTTTATATCCTAGAACCTCTTTTCCCTGCTCCTCTAAAATTTCTTTTAGCTTTAAAATCTCTTCTTCTCCCCCAGATTTACATGTTGTTGCACATAAACTACATCCTGTAATAACTACTTTTTTACAATCTTTAATACTTTCTAAAATCTCTTCAATAGGCTTTTGCTCTGAAATTATCATTTCCTGTCCCCCTTTTTAATTACAATTTTTAAACAAGAGCCTCAGCAAGCTTTTCTGTCTGCATTTTACATGCCTTTACTACATGTCTTGCTAATATTGAAGTTGTAACAGAACCAACACCCTTTGGAACAGGAGTAATCTTTGAAGCTTTTTCTTTTACATTGTCAAAGTCTACATCTCCACATAATTTTCCGTTCTCATCTAAATTAATACCAACATCTATCACAACAGCACTATCTTTTACAAAGTTTTCTTTTACTAGTCTAGGTACACCACAAGCTGCAACTAATATATCAGCATTTCTTGAAGCTTTAGCTGTATCTTTAGTATCAATATGACATATAGTAGGAGTTGCAGCCTCATTTAATAATAAAAGTGCTACAGGCTTACCAACAACATTTGAAGCACCTATAACAGTAACATCTGCTCCCTTTAATTTAACATCATAATGTTTTAATATTTCCATTACTGCAACTGGTGTACATGGTGAAAATCCAGAATCATCACCCTCATAAAGCTTTCCTTCATTAACAGGACTAAAGCAGTCAACGTCTTTTTCAGGTGCAATTTCATATTTAATTACTGATTCATCAAGATGCTTTGGTAATGGTCTAAATACTAATATTCCATGAACCATTTCATCATCATTTAACTTATGTAACTCTTTTATAAAATCATCCTGTGAAATATCTTCAGGAAGTTCAACTACTTGAGGCTCTATACCTACCTTTTCACATCTTTTTAATGCTCCTCTCTCATATGCCAAATCATCTGGTTTAGCTCCTACTCTAACTATTGCTAGCTTAGGAACAATACCCCTATTTTTTAATTCTTCTACATCTTTTTTTACTGTTTCAGTAATCTTATCAGCAACTGGTTTACCATAGATAACTTCACCCATCTTAAATCCCCCTTTTTTTAATTTATTTAGATAGAATTTTTTCTACTTTTACATAAACTTCATCTGCTATTTTTGATCCTTCATTTACTAGTTTTTCTGTTTTTTCCTTTACTCTATTTACATATTCCTCATCTTTTATCATGTTTATATTAATAATTACATTTAGTTGTCCACTTATAAGGGCAGATTTCAAACATTGTACACCTACTCCCACATCACTTATAGCCAGCCTTGAACCCTTATCTACTAGCCCTTGATGTAGCTTTATAGCTTCATAACACGTTTCAACTATTTTTATAGGTACTTCACAAGCCTTTTTAAGAGCCTGTTGCATAACCTTTTCCTTTTCCTTCTTCTCTTCTTCAGTATTTGCTGGCATTCCATATGCCTTTGAAAGTGGTAAGAAGTTTTCAGCATCTTCATCTACCATATCTAAAAGATCTTTCTGCAAATCTTCAGCCCTTTTTAAAATTCGTTTTACATCATCTTCATACTGTGCATACTTTTTCTTGCCTACAGTTAAGTTGCATACCATACCAGCTAATGCAGTTCCAATCCCTCCTACTAAAGCTGCTGCTCCTCCACCACCAGGTACAGCAGCTTTAGAGGAGAGAAGATTTACAAACTCATTACAGCTTTTTTGTACTAATCTTTCTTTATCCATCTTCTCCCCTCCATTTATGTTTCTGTTTATTAGAATAAGCCTGTTATTGTTCCATCTTCTTTTACATCTATTTTTTCAGCAGCAGGAGCCTTTGGAAGTCCTGGCATTGTCATAATATCACCGGTAAGTGCTACTATAAATCCTGCACCTGCTGATACTTTAACCTGTCTTACTGTTATATTAAATCCTTCAGGTCTTCCTAATAGGTGTGGATTATCACTTAATGAATACTGTGTTTTAGCCATACAAATTGGTAAATTACTGAATCCTAGACTTTCTAGTTTTTCAATCTCTTTATCTGCAGTCTTTGTAAATGCTACATCATCTGCACCATATACCTTTTGAGCTATAGCTCTTATTTTATCTTTTATTGATTGATTTACATCATAAGCAAACTCAAGATTGCTTTCTTCATCAACTAATTTTAATACCTCTTGAGCTAATTCTGTTCCACCTTCTCCTCCTTTAGCCCATACTTCTGATAATGCTACATTTACTCCTAATTCTTTACATTTATTTCTAATTAAATCTATTTCAGCTTCAGTATCAAATGGGAATCTATTTATTGCTACTACTGCAGGTAAGTTAAATACCTTAGTTATGTTTTCTATATGCTTTAATAGGTTTGGAAGACCTTTTTCTAGTGCTTCTAGATTTTCTTCATTTAATTTATCCTTAGGTACTCCACCATTATATTTAAGTGCTCTGACAGTAGCTACTATTATTACTGCATCTGGCTCAAGATCAGCCATTCTACACTTAATATCTAAGAACTTTTCAGCTCCTAAGTCTGCTCCGAATCCAGCCTCAGTTACTACATAATCTGCAAAGTGCATAGCCATCTTTGTTGCAATCACAGAATTACATCCATGGGCTATATTGGCAAATGGTCCACCATGAACAAAGGCAGGAGTTCCTTCTAATGTCTGTACTAGGTTAGGTTTTAATGCATCTTTAAGTAATGCTGCCATAGCTCCATGGGCATTTAAATCCCTTGCTGTAACTGGCTTATCGTCCTTTGTATAGCCAACAATAATATTTCCTAATCTTTCTTTTAAATCTGTAATATCATTAGCAAGACAAAAAGCAGCCATTACCTCTGAAGCAACTGTAATATCAAATCCATCTTCCCTTGGTACACCATTTCCTTTTCCACCTAAACCATCAGTTATATATCTAAGCTGTCTATCATTCATATCAACAGCTCTTCTCCAGGTAATTTTTCTTGTATCTATTCCTAGTTTATTTCCATGATGTAGGTGATTATCTAACATAGCAGCTAATAAATTATTTGCTGCACCTATTGCATGAATATCACCGGTAAAATGAAGGTTTATATCTTCCATTGGAACAACTTGTGCATATCCTCCACCAGCTGCTCCACCCTTTATACCAAATACTGGGCCTAATGAAGGTTCTCTTAATGCAACCATTACTTTTTTACCAAGTCTTGACAATGCATCTGCAACCCCTATAGTAGTTGTTGTTTTACCTTCCCCTGCTGGCGTTGGGTTGATAGCTGTAGTTAAGATAAGTTTTGCTTTTTTACCTTTTTTGCCCTCTTTCATTAAGTTATAATCTACCTTTGCTTTATACTTTCCATAGAGGTCTAAATCATCTTCTGTTAGTCCAATTTTTTTAGCAATTTCTCTAATGTCTTTTAATTTAGCCTCTTGAGCAATTTCAATATCAGATTTAAATCCCATCATTCTTCCCCCTTTGTTTAATATTATCTAGTTATTTTATAAGCTTAAAAGTTTAGATTTAACTTTTTTCACTTCTTCTACAGTTTCTTTACAGTAATCAAAAGGTGACATTCCTGATCTGTCGGAATCTACTATATCTTGGCTATAACGTATAAATCCTAAACATTTGTCTTTATCAACTTTACTTAAAATATATTCTTCATCTTTCTCATCTCTGATTTTGTTACCAACTACTAATGTTTTTGTAATTCCTATATCACGTCCTAATTTTTTTACTTTTTCATATGTTTGAAGACTTCTAGCCCCAGGCTCTACTACTACTATTAAGGCATCTACACCTTGGGCTGTACCTCTTCCTAAATGTTCTATTCCTGCTTCCATATCCATTATTACTACATCTTTATTCCTTAATATTAAATGTGAAGTAAGTCTCTTAAGTAGGACATTTTCCGGACATATACATCCACTTCCCCCAGTATCAACAGTTCCCATAGTAAGAAGCTTTACATTTTTATACTCAGTACAATACCTATCTGGAATGTCATCAACCTTAGGATTCATCTTAAACATCTTTCCAAAGCTACCAGGAATTGAATTAGTTCTTTCGGTAACTAAGTTTTTCATTTCAGCAATAGGTGCCATTTTTTCCATCATTTCTTCTGGAAAACCTAAAGCTAAAGCTAAATTTGCATCTGGGTCAGCATCTACTGCTAATACTCTATATCCATCAGATGCATATAATCTACTTAAAATTGCTGTAAATGTTGTTTTACCCACTCCACCTTTTCCAGTTATAGCTATTTTCATTTTCATCACCAATCCTAATTAGTAGTTATATTCCTAATTTCTCCCTCTTTTCTTCTATTCTTTGAAGCATTTGTTCAGCAGCCTTAATTGGATCTTGTTCTATATAGAATTTAGCTCCTACCATATCTTCCATTCTATTTGTCAATATATCAACAACTTCTTCACTACCTGTAACTGGTGGTACAACACCTAACCATGTATCAATACCTGTAGAAACTACATAAGTACCTATTGATACTGCTTTTTCTGACATCCATTCAGGTGCTGCTCCTACAACAGGAAGCTTAGATATATCCACATTTAGATACTTAGAAACATCTGAAACTAGATTTAGTATTCTACTTATGTCAACACATGAACCCATATGTAATACTGGTGGTATATCTACTAGCTCACAAACTCTTCTTAAACCTTCTCCAGCTAATTTTCTTGCATCTTTACTCATTAGACCTGCCTTTGCAGCAGCTTGAGCACTACATCCTGTAGTAACAACTATTACATCATTTGCTATTAATTTCTTAATCATTTCAATATGACCATAATCTTGCTTAACCTTTGGATTATTACATCCAACTATTCCTGCAGCTCCCCTTAAAACACCTGAAGTTATACAATCTGCAAGAGGTTTTATTGGATTAGAATTATCTACATTAGAATTCATTACTCTAGTTAATTGATTTTTTATACTTTCAACACTGTAGCCTACTGTAGCATGATTTTTTTCTTGTGGAATAAATACCTTTTCTCTTTGTCTATTTTTATAATTTTCAATTGCTTCTCTTACAATATTTTTAGCCGATTCAAGTGCATTTTCTTCTTCAAACTCTAAATGGGTAGCACCTTTTATTCTAGCCTTAGGTGATGTAGTAATAAATTTCGTATGGAAGCACTCTGATAGTGTAACTAAAGAAGGCATTATACATTGAACATCTACAATTACAGCTTCAACTGCGCCAGTTAATACGGCTAATTCTTGTTGAAGGAAGTTTCCTGCAATTTTTACTCCGTGTCTCATAGTAACCTCATTAGCAGTACAACACATTCCAACTAGATTTATACCTTCTGCTCCTACACTTTTGGCTAATTCAACAAGCTCAGGATCTTCAGCAGCTAAAACTATCATTTCAGATAGCGTTGGTTCATGACCATGAAGAACTATATTAACCATATTATCTTTTAAAACTCCAAGATTTGCTTCAGTTTCTCTTGGTACTGGAGTTCCAAATAAAACATCACTTATGTCTGTTCCTATCATGGAACCTCCCCAACCATCAGATAGGGCAGTTCTCATAGACATATTAATAAGACTTTCAGCATCACCAGTACATCCCATATGAGTTGAGTGCATAATAGTTGCAATTTCTCTATCTATAGCCCTTGGTTCAATATTAAGTTCCTTCCAAATTTTCTTTCTACTCTCTGGTGCCCTTTCAATAAACTCTAAAGTACCGAAAGGTTTTCCAAACTCATTTAATAGCATTTCTGCTACTTCACGTGCAACATCATATATATCTCTATTTTCTGTTTGTATCTCTAATTCATTAGCTATTTTCCTTAACTTTTCCTCATCTTTAACCTTGTAGTTCCCATCTTTATCTGCCATATAAAGAGTATGTACAATATCTCTACCATGGTCTGAATGGGCAGCTGCTCCACCTGCAACCATCCTAGCAAAGTTCCTTGCTACTATTACATCTGCTGTTGCACCACAGATTCCCTTTTGTGCTCCTTTCCCTTTAACTGGGCTTATCCTACATGGTCCCATTGAGCATAATCTACAGCAAATTCCTTTTTCTCCAAATCCACATGGTGCTTTCATTATCTTTTTTCTGTCCCACACTGTTTCAATTTTTTCTTCCTTAGCCTTCTTGTATAGCTTTTCTGTTGTTAAATCCAAAGAAATTGTTTTTTCACTCATCTTCTTCCCCCCAACTCAATAATAAATATTGAACTTTTGATACATCCCATGGTTTAATTTTGTTAATTAATTAACGTTGATTAGTTAAATATTTAACAATCAAAGTCATATTTTGTAAATTTTTTATCAAAATTGTGGAATATAATTTGAATTATTTGTCAATAATATCCTATCATATCCATTTTTATATTTCAATAGATTTATATGTTTTTTTAACTTTTTGTTGGTATTTTAAGAGTTATATTAGGTTGTCATTAGACATTCATTGGTTTTTCTTTTGTTTTTCACCATGTTAATTTATTGTTAATTTAATGATTATCTTTCCGTTATCAATTGATAATTTATTCTCATTTATATCCATAATTTTACATTTGGTATTACCACTATAATTTGTATGCAGTATGTAATTTTTTATGATTTTTATTTTATAATTTTTGTTTATAATAGGCACTTTTTATAGCAATTTTTAATTACTCAATATCATGGAATAAAAGGGGAACTAGGTCATGGACCTAGTTCCCCTTTTATTCCATTTACATATGTTTTCCATTTACATATGTTTTTTTGCTTCTAATAACATTTCATTTGCTTTTTCTATGTACTCATTTGCTTTTTTAATAAATTGAGCCGTTTTATCTTTACCCATCTCTTCAGCCTTATCAACCCACTTAAGAAAGTTTTCCTGGTGAGATTTATTATGATTTACCCAGTGTACTAATAATACCTTAAGAGTTTTTTCATCTTTATTTTCTTCATTTGAGTCAGCATTTAACCCTTGAGAAGAAATAGATTCGCTATCATCATGGTGATGATACCTTTTATCAAGTATTTTCATATTATTCCCCCCAAAATATTAAAAATATTATTTTATATTAAACTCTTTTTTCAAACACTCAATTGCATCATTTATAAGCAACATCAAAGGTTTATTTTCAAGCCCCATTAGCTCAAAGTTTTCAGGTACAATTGGAAGAAGTATTTTAAAAGCCTCTGAATCAGCAATAGCCGTTGCTATTTTAGGAGTTATTTCTCCCATCATTGAATTTGGAATTACTATAGAAACTGAGCCAATAATTACATTAGCCTTTTTGACAGATGTTACAATAGCATTCTCTCCTGTAGCACCCTTATTAGCATGATTTTTTAACATTGTAGAGGTTGCTATCGAATTACTTCCAAGGGCATAGATTTCAAAATGTGATGGTAACTCTTCCCTTAGTTTTGCTACAATTTCTCCTCCTATGCCTCCACCCATTCCATCTATTACTGCAATTATCATTTCTTAATCCCCCATATCAACTTTTACTCTTGTGAAATCAGTATTTTATGTTCAATTAATTTTATTTCTTCTATTTTTCCTTCAACTATTTTTTGGTCTCCTAAAAGTCCTGTTAAATACACTTTACCGTTTTCCGGCTTCATGTTTACTACATTTTCCATGACCTTTTTTTCTCCATCTTTAGTTATTAAATAAGCAGTTGATTCACACATTTTATTACCTCCAATTCCCTATAATTTACAAAAAGATTTCTAAAAGCCCACAATAAGGACTTAAAGAAATCTTCATGATTTCGATTCCAAAATATAACTTTTTTATTTGTTAAAACTATATCACAAGCCTACTTTTTTGTCAATATTTACAGTTATAAAGCAAGAATCCTTTTATGAGGCAATTTTGGGTAATATTTACAAATGTTATAAAAAAATATATTATAGATATAGAATAAGTTATAAAATTTCTTTTATTTATACCTATTTTTATCAAAAAGGAGGACAAGTATGGGGGTTTATCTAGATAATGCAGCTACCTCTTACCCTAAACCACCTGAAGTTGTTAATGGGATAGTTAATTATATGAATAATATAGGAACTACTTCTGGTAGAGGAGCATATAGAAAAGCTTTAGAAGCTGATAGATTGGTCTACAAAACTCGTAAATTAATAGCTAAACTCTTTAAACAGGAAAAAACTAGTAATGTAATCTTTGCTACAAATGCAACTGAAGCAATAAATACAATAATAAAAGGTATTGTTAAAAAAGGAGATCACGTTATTACCAGTAGCCTTGAGCATAATGCTGTCTGGAGATGTTTAAAAACAGTAGAAAAAGAAAAGAAAATAACTATATCTACTGTACCTTGTACTAAGGAAGGATATACAGACCCTAAAGATGTAGAAAAATATATTAGGAAAAATACATCTTTAATAATCTTTAATCATGCATCAAATGTAATAGGTACAATACAACCAATTAGAAAAATAGGAGAAATTGCTAAAAAGTATGATATTCCCTTTGTCGTAGATGCAGCTCAAACTGCCGGTATTTATCCTATTGACATTAACAAGGATAATATTGATATACTAACTTTTACTGGTCATAAAAGTCTTTTTGGTCCTACAGGTACTGGAGGCTTTATTTTGAATTGGAATGGTAATCTAACTCCTTTAAAAGAGGGAGGTACAGGTGGAGATTCATCATATGAATATCAGCCTGATTATCTTCCTAATAAATTTGAAGCAGGTACTTTAAACATTTGTGGAATTGCCGGACTTAAGGAAGGCCTAGAGTACATATTAAATACAGGCATAAATAATATATTTGAAAAAGAAAAAAAACTTATAGCTTATACTTTAAATAGATTAATGGAAATAGATAAACTTACAATATATGGTCCAAAGGACCCTGAAAAGATTGTTGGAGTAGTTTCCTTTAATATAGAAGGCCTATCTGCAGAAGAAGTAGCCTATAGATTAGATAGTGATTATGGAATCATGGTAAGGTCTGGTCTACATTGTGCACCAACTGCCCATAGCATCATTGGAACTAAAAATACTGGTACTGTAAGAATCTCAATAGGCTATTTCAATACTAAAAAAGACATTGACCTTCTAGTAAATGCATTAAAAGAAATTATCAAATTAAACTAGTTTTATCAATAACTAAGAGAATCTCCTGGGGTGATTTAATGTATCTTGATGAGATATTCATAACATATATGCAATCATGTATAGCAGATAGCAAAAAAATAAGATTTAAAGGTAAGCTTTCTACTGACATAGGCGAAGTTCTGCCATATATTAATAGAGTTATAAAAAACGCCATATTTAATAAAAATATACCTTCTTTAACATTTACGAAGGAGTTTAGAATTATTACTTTATATAAAGATTCAATTGCAGTATCAAAGGCAATTAACGAGACGGATGCATATGAGATAATTGATATGGTAAAGGATTTAATTAATAACACATACAATAACAAAGATAATATACAACCCTTGTATGAAATGCGTACTAAACCTACAGCAATAGAATTATATAATCACTTACCTAAAATCAACTGTAAAAGATGTGGCGAATCAACCTGTATGGCTTTTGCTTCAAAATTATTGATGGGACAAAAAAATATAAAAAAATGTTCACATTTATTTACTACAGAGTTTAAGCCTCAGTTAGAAAGGATAAAGGATTTATTACAAATGATGGGATATTTTTAGAAAAGTGGCCTTATTCCCTTTGACTGTTGTAAACTAATACTGAGGGACATTATAGTTAGTCCCTCAGTATTTATTAAATTTTAACTTTATTCTTATTCTTTTCTCTCGTAAGGAATTTTAATAAGATCTTTTTGAACAACATTATCCCAGAATCTTAAATGGGAATAGTCGCCATATAGAAATATTTCTTTATCTTTCATTCTTCCCTTTACAGTATCTAACTTAATAATAGCTAATTCATCTTTAATAGAAGGAATTACTTTAAATACATTCATTAAATCAGTAAACTCTTTTTCATCTTCTGTTAAATTTAAGGTCTTATCAATATTCTTTCCACATAATGAACATTTCACCTTGTATCTTAATTTAGCTTTATCATCTGATTTTTCCTCTACTTCCATTTCTTCAATAGGTACTTGTTTGCTACACTCACACTTAGCAAACAACATCATAGGATACTTAAATTTTATTTTTCCCATTTTTAAAAAAAATCCCCCTTTATAGCATAAGTTAGTAATTTAACTATACCATATTTTTACATTTTTTTCAAACAATTCAGTTTATTCTAATATTATCTAAAGGGGTTTTTTAGTAGTTATTCTCACTTTTTTCTCGAATTACTACTTATTACATAAAGTACATACTGCCTGAGCTGATATACCCTCTTCCCTTCCTTCAAATCCTAACTTCTCTGTTGTCGTAGCTTTTATGTTTATATTCTCCTTCGATGTATTAAGTACATCTGCTATATTTTCTTTCATCTTGTCAATATAATCAGCTAATTTGGGCCTTTGGGCTACTATAACACAATCTATATTATTTATCCTATAGCCTTTTTCTTCTAATAGTTTATATACTTCCTTTAATAATAATAGACTAGATATACCCTTATATTTTAGGTCAGTATCAGGAAAGTGCTTCCCTATATCACCTAGTCCTAGAGCCCCTAATATACTATCCATTATTGCATGGATAAGAACATCAGCATCTGAATGTCCTAATAATCCTTTATTATGTTTAATCTCAACCCCGCCCAAAATTAACTTTCTTCCCTCTACTAATCTATGTACATCATATCCTATACCAACTCTCATGTCTTTTCCTCCTCTTATTACACTCTATTTTTGGTTACTCTCTAGAATCACCTCTCCTATTTTCAAATCTTCTGGTGTAGTTACCTTGATATTGTCATAACTTCCCTTTATCATTTTAACCTTATGTCCTAATAGCTCAACTAAATTACTGTCATCTGTAACGTGAATTTGTTCATTCTCAAGTCTTCTATAAGCCTTTAAGATTAAATTATAGTCAAAACATTGGGGAGTCTGTACAGCCCATAATTCACTTCTTTTAGGGGTATCTACTACATCTAATTGGTCATTAACTTTTTTTATAGTATCTTTAACTGGAACTCCAATAACACAAGCTTTATATTCTAATACTCCTTTAATACCATCAACTATATTTTTTATACTTACAAATGGTCTTGCTCCATCATGGATTAAAACAATATCACAATTTTCACTAACCGCAAGTAATCCATTATAAACAGAGTCCTGTCTTTCTTTTCCTCCCTCTACAATTCCTTTAACCTTTTTAAAGCCATATTTTTCAATAACTTCTACTTTACAAAATTCCATTTCCTCTTTTCTTGTTACAACAACTATTTCATCTACATATTTACATTCCTCAAATTTTTCTATAGTATAGGCTAATATTGGCTTATTTTTTATTTTAATAAATTGCTTGTTTATTTTACTTTTCATCCTTTTTCCTAATCCTGCAGCTGGTATTACTACTGATACATATTTATTTTTATACATATCTATCACCTCTAGTTAATTATAGCATAATTTTCTAAAATTAATAAAACCCGGCTTTCGCCGGGTTTTAGCCTCATACTGCTTTATCAGCTATTGATTTGGGCTTTGCAAATATCATCCTACCAGCAGCAGTTTGAAGTACACTGGTAACCATTACTGATATAGTATCTCCAATATACTTTTTACCACCATCAACAACTATCATTGTGCCATCATCTAAGTAAGCAACTCCTTGGCCAGATTCCTTTCCATCTTTAATTACTCTAACTACCATCTCTTCTCCTGGTAATACTACTGGCTTTAGTGCATTGGCTAACTCATTTATATTTAACACTTCTACACCATGAAATTCAGCTACTTTATTTAAGTTAAAATCATTAGTTACAACTTTACCTTTAAGCAATTGAGCTAGTTTTAAAAGTTTACTATCTACTTCATTTATATCTTCAAAATCTTTATCATAAATAATAACTTCAATATCTATTTCTTTTTGAATTTTGTTTAATATATCTAGACCCCTTCTTCCTCTGTTTCTTTTTAAAGCATCAGAAGAATCAGCTATATGCTGAAGCTCTTCTAATACAAACTCTGGTATAACAAGTGGGCCTTCAACAAATCCTGTTTTACAAATATCTGCTATTCTTCCATCAATAATTACACTAGTATCTAGAACTTTAGGCTGTACCTTTGAGCTAGTTTTTAAATTTTTTTCTTTACTTGTACCCCTTTTAAAGAAGCTAACAATTGATAAAAAGTCTTCTCTTTTTTTAGTAGGAACTATTGCACCTAGATATCCTAAAAGTGAATAAAGTATAATAGATATGATAACTCCTAGGTACGGAATCTCTAAATTTAAAAATGGTTGACTTATTAAGTATGCAATTACAAGTCCAATAATTAATCCAACTGAACCTAAAATCATATCAAAGGCTGGTACTTTTTGTAATTCACCTTCTACAGAATCCGCAAGTCTCTTTCCAACTTTAATAATACTGGGTGAAATAATAAAAAATATAATTCCACCAATTAAACTAAAAATTACATATGGATAAAACCCAAACTCTTTTAAAAAATTTAAGTATTCAATAGAGTTAGCCAAAGCTACTATCCCATACCCTAATAAAACTCCTACTAAAGATACTGCTCCCCTTAAGATTTTATTAACCATTTCTTTATCACCTCCTATACTTTATTTATTTCCAATAATTTATTATTATATAACTAATTTACCACATTTCTTAATACTTAATCATGATAAATTTTTACTATAATGTATGTCTATATGTTCACAAACAAAAACAAAGCGCCATATAAGACGCTTAATTCACTACAGTTTCAATTAAATTTTCAGCCTCTCTCTCTTGTATGCCTTTTGCTAGAACAATTTCGCTTATTAAAATTTGTTTAGCACTACTTAACATCTTCCTTTCACCTGTTGACAATCCTTTTTCCTTATCTCTAATCATTAAATTACGAACAACACTTGCTATTTCATATATATCTCCACTCTTTATTTTATCCATATTTGCTCTATATCTTCTATTCCAATTTTTAGGCATTTTACTTTTATTATCTCCTAAAACTGCTAGAACTTGTTCTACTTCTTCTTGTGTTATAACCTCTCTTATTCCTATATCTTCTATATTATCTACTGGGATCATAACTTTCATTTCTCCTATAGGCATCTTCATTACATAATACTTTCTCTTTTTTCCTAAAATCTCTTTTTCTTCAATAGATTCAATGACACCTGCACCGTGCATGGGATAAACAATTTTATCTCCAATATTAAACATATACATACCCTCCCAAAATAGACATAAGCTTCTAATAATAGTATACATTATACTCGGGAAATTGTCAAATTATTTTATTTTATCACACCCTTTTTAACTTGTCAACATAAGACTTATTTCCTAATTGACAAATTCTTTTATAAAAAAGTATAATTAAATAAAGAGACTAAACTAACTGAGGTGATCAGATGAAAGATTTGTTGTGGGATGATTTTGAAAATACTGTTTCTGATGTGTTAATACGACATAAAAGCATCCTAGATATCATGGCAAAACTAGAAGAATCAAATGCTAAAATTAATAGGGCATTAACCAAATCTGTTACTGCCTGTGGTTGTATAAAAATTAATGGTGAAAAACAAGATTACACTAAAGAAAGTATTGAAGAAATAAAGAAAAACTTAAAAACACACGTAGAGGGAACGCTTTGTGATAATTGCAAAGAAAAAATTGAAGAGGAACTTGGTGACCACTTATTCTATATTGCAGCTTTATCTACTACACTTGATCTAAATATATATGATTCAATTATTAAAAAATATAAAGAATTAAAAGCACTAGGTATTTATAGTATGTTGTAGGTTAGGTAGTGATTAGTGGTTAATGTTAGTAGGTAATTATGAGTAGATATAAAATTTTGAAATTATTATATTTTTAATACATGTCAAAAATAAGCGGCCATTAGGCCGCTTTATTGTTTGTAAATCACACATGTCTATCTAATAGCGATTGCTCTTGTACTCTTCTTAAACCTTCTTTTATTGCCCTAGCCCTTATCTCACCTATTCCCTCTACAGCATCTAAATCAGATATTGATGCTCTAAGGATATCCTGAAATGATGGAAACATTTGAATAACATTTTCTAATACGTTAGAGGGTAGTCTTGGGATTTTACTTAATATCCTATATCCCTTTGGAGAAACATTAATATCTAATGAATTAATCCCATCATCATAACCCAACATTTTAGCAATATTAGTTAAATCTAAAAGATCTTCTGATGATAGATTCTTAATCTCTTCCCTTATTTCCTCATTGTCTTTATCCTCAACTTTATTATAATCCTTAATAATATTTAAGCCATCTTCTTCAACATCTCCTGCTAGTTCTTCAAGCTGCATCTCAATTAGCCTTCCTTCATTACCAAGCTCTAATATATACTTTTCTATTTCATTTACTATTCTAGAAACCATTTCTGTTCTCTGTAATACTGTAGCAAAATCATAGACTGTTACCAAATCTTCAAATTCTAATGCACTTAAGTTAGTCATACTTTGGTCTAATACTGCTTTATACTTTTCAAGGGTTTGTATAGCTTGGTTGGCTTTAGTTAGTATTTCACTTACATCTTTTAATACATACTTGGAATATCCCTTATACAAGGTTATTATATTTCTTCTTTGTGAAATAGAAATAACTAGCTGACCAGTTTGTTTAGCAACCCTTTCAGCAGTCCTATGTCGTATACCTGTTTCCTTTGAAGCAATGTATGGATCTGGCATAAGCTGTGCATTTGCATATAATATCCTTTTAATATCTTGAGTTAATATTATAGCACCATCCATCTTAGCTAATTCATATAATTGAGCTGGAGTAAAATCGCTATTAATTTCAAAACCTCCATCTACAATCTTTAGCACCTCCTCACTATCCCCTACAACTATTAAAGCTCCTGTTTTTGCTCTTACAATATTTTCTAATCCTTCCCTTAGTGGTGTTCCAGGTGCTAACATTTTTAAAGACTCATATATATTATCACTTTTAATGTCTTCTATTCTCATTTAGTTACTACCCTCCTAAAACTAAATCTAAAGCATCTCTAATATTGGTAACTCCAACAACCTTAATACTCTTATTATATTCCATACCTTTAAGATTTGATTTAGGAACTAATGCTGTTTTAAAACCAAGTTTAGCTGCTTCATTTATCCTTTTATCTATATGATTAATTGTTCTTAATTCGCCCGCTAGGCCTACTTCCCCCATTACTACAGTATCAGGGTCAATGGGTATATCCTTTAGGCTAGATGCTATAGCACATACAATCCCCAAATCTGTTGCAGGTTCCTTTATCTGTATTCCCCCTGTAACATTAACATAAGCATCAAAGTTGGCAAGCTGCATTCCTACTTTTTTCTCTAAAACTGCCATCATTAGTGTTAATCTATTATAATCTAAACCTGTTGCAACTCTTCTTGGCATTCCAAAGGCAGTATAGCTTACAAGGGCTTGAATTTCTATTAATACAGGTCGTGTACCTTCTATACTGGGTACCACTACTGTCCCTGAAGTATTGGTAGGTCTTCCTGAGAGGAGCATTTCTGATGGATTCTTAACTTCAATAAGCCCTTTATCTCTCATTTCAAATATACCTATTTCATTAGTAGAACCAAACCTATTTTTTACTGATCTTAATATTCTATAAGTATGATGTCTTTCACCTTCAAAATATAAAACAGTATCAACCATATGTTCTAAAACCCTTGGGCCAGCAATTGAACCTTGTTTAGTAACATGTCCTACAATAAAAGTAGCCATTTCATTTTCTTTTGCCATTCTCATAAGGGTAGAAGTAATTTCTCTGACTTGACTAACACTACCTGGAGCCGAAGTAATCTCCGGAATATATACTGTTTGAATAGAATCAACTATTAAAATATCTGGTTTAAGCTTATCCACTGTATTTTTAATAATTTGCCCATTAGTCTCAGCAAGAATATAAAGATCATCTGATTCAATACCAAGTCTACTTGCTCTTATTTTTATCTGTTTTGCAGATTCTTCTCCCGAAACGTATAAAACTTTCAATTTATTCTTAGCAATGTAGTTAGCTACTTGAATTAATAATGTAGACTTTCCTATACCAGGGTCTCCACCAACTAATATAAGTGAACCTTTTACTATTCCACCACCAAGTACTCTATCTAACTCACCTATATAAGTAGATATTCTTTCTTCCTCATTAGTCTCTATGTCTACTAATTTTTTAGCTTCTTTTCCTTCTAATCTAGATTTTGCTATCTTTTTATTCTTTTCATAGACTTCTTCAACAAAAGTATTCCACTGGTCACATGATGGACATTTTCCCATCCATTTAGGGGTCTCATATCCACATTCTTGACAAATAAACCTAGTTTTAATCTTAGCCAACAAAAATCCTCCTAAATATCTTATATTTTTAAGTATTTACTATTATGTAAATAATTATAGTCTATCATATAGATTATTTCAATTAATAACCAAAATCATTAGCTTAAATATTAGTATTAACATATTATACATTAGAGGTGATATAGTATGTTTTTACTATTTATAGATATTGTTACCTTTATGTTTTGAAAAGTAAAAAAGTAGTGAGAAATCTGTCCTTCCCACTACTTTTTTATAAATTCTATTTATAACTTAATGTCTCTTTATTAAATGTTAACTTGTCACCGTCAAAATCAACTACTATATTATCATCCTTGGATATTGCACCCTTTAATATTTCTTCTGATAATTGGTCTTCTATAAGCTTTCTTATAGTTCTTTTAAGAGGTCTAGCCCCGTAAGTTGGGTCATAACCTTCCTTCGCTAGATATTCTTTAGCTTTATCCGTAACTTTTATGTTTATGTTTAGCTTCTTTAGTCTACCTTCTAAATCATTAACCATTAAATCAACTATCTCTTTTATATGCCTTTCTTTAAGTGAGTGGAATACAATAACTTCATCTATTCTATTAATAAATTCTGGTCTAAAGGATCTTTTTAATTCTTGCATAATATTTTCTTTCATTTTTTCATACTCATCTTTTTCTTGATCTTCCACATTTGCAGCAAAGCCTAATGTCTTTTGTTTCTTTATAGTACTAGCCCCAACATTAGATGTCATAATAACAACTGTATTTTTAAAGTCAACTAATCTTCCCTTTGCATCTGTTAATCTTCCATCATCTAATATTTGTAATAATATATTAAACACATCAGGATGAGCCTTTTCTATCTCATCAAATAAGATAACTGAATATGGCTTTCTTCTTACTTTTTCAGTTAATTGTCCACCTTCCTCATGTCCTACATATCCTGGAGGGGAACCTACTAATCTTGATACTGCATGTTTTTCCATATATTCTGACATATCTATTCTAATCATTGCATCTTCATCACCAAATATTGCTTCTGCCAATGCTTTAGTAAGCTCTGTTTTTCCTACCCCAGTAGGTCCAAGGAATATAAAGGAACCTATAGGTCTTTTGGGATCCTTTAATCCTACCCTAGCTCTTCTTATTGCACTAGATACTGCTTTTACTGCTTGTTCTTGACCAACAACCCTTTCATGAAGTATTTCCTCCATTTTAAGTAGTCTCTCAGACTCTTCTTCAGCCAATTTTTTTACAGGGATTCCAGTCCATGATGATACTACTTCAGATATAGTTTCATAATTAACCTCAGTTGAATCTGTATGTTTCTGTTGAGTCCATTCATCCTTTCTTTTTTCTAACTCATCTTTTATTTCCTTTTCCTTATCTCTAATTCTAGCAGCTTCTTCAAAGTTCTGAGTGCTTATGGCCTCTTGCTTTTCCTGAGCTAACTCTTCTAACTTATTTTCAAGTTCCTTTAAATCTGTAGGGGCTGTTATAGCCTTAAGTCTAACTTTAGAAGCAGCCTCATCTATTAAGTCTATTGCTTTATCGGGTAAAAATCTATCTGTTATATATCTATTTGATAATTCAGCTGCTGCTTTTAAAGCTTCATCTGTTATTTTTACTCTATGATGTGCTTCATATTTATCTCTAAGCCCTTCTAATATTTTAATTGTATCTTCGATATTTGGTTCTTCAACCATTATAGGCTGGAATCTTCTTTCTAATGCTGAATCCTTTTCTATATATTTTCTATATTCATCTAATGTAGTAGCACCTATTGCTTGTATTTCTCCCCTTGCAAGTGCTGGCTTAAGTATGTTAGAAGCATCAATAGCTCCTTCAGCAGCACCTGCACCTATAATTGTATGCATTTCATCTATGAATAAAATTACATTTCCTGCCTTTCTTATCTCTTCCATTACTTTCTTTAATCTATCTTCAAATTCACCTCTATATTTTGCACCTGCTACCATTGAAGCTAGATCTAAAGTTACTACTCTTTTATCTTTAAGTATTTCTGGAACTTTACCTTCTACTATCTGTTGTGCTAAACCTTCTGCTATAGCAGTCTTACCTACACCTGGTTCACCTATTAGACATGGATTATTTTTAGTTCTTCTACTTAAAACTTGTATTACCCTTTCTATTTCTTTTTCCCTTCCAATAACAGGGTCTAGTTTTTCTTCATTAGCCAGTTTAGTTAGGTCTCGGCCAAATTTATCTAGATTTGGTGTTTTTACTGAATCTCTTCTTCCTTTACCCTTACCTTGCATTCCATAATTTTCATTAAGCATTTTAATCACTTCTTCCCTTGCTTTTGAAAAATTTATTCCTGCTCCCTTTAATATAGTTGCTGCAACACCTTCTCCTTCTCTTATTAAAGCTAAAAGAAGATGCTCTGTTCCTACATAGTTATGTCCTAAACTTTTAGCTTCCATTATACTTAATTCAAAAACCCTTTTTGTTCTAGGAGTAAATCCTAAAAGTTGCCCTCCATCTTCACCTTTTCCTACTTTATTTATAATTTCTTGTCTTATTTTATTTAAATCCACACCTAAATTTTGTAGTGCTTTAGCAGCAACACCTTCTCCTTCCTTTAGTAACCCTAAAAGAAGGTGTTCTGTTCCTACATAATTATGTCCTAAACTTTTAGCTTCCTCCTGTGAAAAAACCACAACCTTTTGGGCTCTCTCAGTAAATCTTCCAAACATTGCCATTTGGGACACCTCCTAATTTTTCAGTTTTTCCCTAATAAATTTTGCCCTTTTAATATCTCTTTGTTTTGCATCTAAATCTATTCCTGAATATTTCTGGATTGTAGCTGGCTGAGTGGAAAACATTAATTTATTAATTACCTGAAGACCTATATCTTTTATAATTCCCATTTCTATACCCATTCTTACATGTGATAATAATTTCATAGCTTCTTTAGAATCTATAATTCTAGAGTTTGTAAGTATACCCCAAGACCTAAAAACTCTATCTTCTATTTCTGTCCTCTTTTTAGTTAAAAGAGTATCCCTTGCACTTCTTTCCTTTGCTATTATTTGGATTACAATATTTTTTAATTTGTCGATTATCTCCTCTTCTGTTTCCCCTAAAGTAGTCTGATTAGATATTTGAAATAAGTCTCCTAATGCATCTGTGCCTTCACCATATATTCCTCTAACTGTTAAACCAATTTGGCTTACAGCCTGTAAAATCTTGTTTATTTGGCCAGTCAATACTAAGCATGGAAGATGAAGCATAACAGAGGCTCTCATTCCCGTCCCTATATTAGTTGGGCAACAAGTAAGATAACCTAGTTTTTCATCAAAGGCATATTTTATATTTTCTTCTAATACATCATCTATGTTACTGCATAGTTCCCAACTTTTATATAATTCCAAACCTGGAAAAAGCACTTGAATTCTAATATGGTCTTCTTCATTAATCATAATTGTAACTTTTTCATCTTTACTTAGTAAAAAACCGCTTTTCTCTGGAGTTTCTAAAAGATTATGACTTATTAAGTGCTTTTCAGCCAAAACTTTTCTGTCAAGGGGAGATATTTTATTTAATCTGTGAAAATCGAAATCCCTAGACAAAACAGTATTACTTTCTATTATTGCCTTTTTTATATTATTAATTACTTCCTCTGAATCATCTTTATTCATCAAATATGGAAACTTAATATTTTCAATATTTCTGGCAAGTCTAATTCGACTACTGATTACTATGTCATTTTCCTTACCCTTTCCCTCTAGCCATTTAGACATATAGACCACCCCTAATCACTATCTATTTGATTTTTAAGTTCCTTTATTTTGTCTCTAAGTTCAGCTGCCTTTTCATATTCTTCTTTTTTTACTGCTATTTCTAATTTATTTTTTAGTTTAGTAATTTCCTTTTTAATCCTTATTTTACTTCCTGCCCTTTTAGGAACTTTTCCTATATGGGAATCATGTCTGTGGATCCTTTTTAATAATGGTATTAGCTTATCATGGAATGATTTATAACATTCACTACAGCCAAATTTACCTGTTTCTCTAAATTGATTATATGTCAATCCACATCTATTACATTTTAGTTCATGAACATAATTAACATTTTTAAAAGGTCCCTCTTGCATATTATCTAATAACCCAGTTAAGAAGTTGTGTATAGAAAAAGAAGAATCTATATCAAATTGTTTATAATCCTTAGCACATTCATCACATAAGTGAATCTCCTCTTTTTTTCCATTTAATATTTTAGTGTAATGGACTGTTGATTTATTTTTTCCACATTCATCACATAACATTACTTTCCCCTCCTTACTCTCTTAACAACGCTAACAGCATCTCTTTTATAATACTAGCCCTTAACTCATTTTTATACTGTGAAGCAGAATTTAATGATCTTTCATTAAGTGATGCCTTCATTAAAGCTGCTTCCCTCCTACTAATAAAACCCTTTTCTAAAAAATTATCAATAATACTGTAGGCTTTCATTTTAGTAATAGAATTACCTATTTTATTTAATATAAGATTATATATATCCCTATCACTTTTAATATTTACTTTCTTTATTTTTATATACCCACCACCACCTCTTTTACTCTCAATGTAGTATCCTTTATCTATTGTAAATCTAGTGGTAAGAACATAATTTATCTGTGATGGTGCACAGTTAAAATGTTCAGCTAATTCATTTCTTTGTATTTCTATAACTTTATTTTTTTCTCCCTGCATAAGAGATTTTATAAAATCTTCAATTACATCACTTAGTCTTGCCATAAATTCACCTCAATTTTCATTTGACTTTGACTTTCTTTGTCCTTTAATAATATTGTATAAGTTTTCATTAGTATTTTTCAATAAGTATATTTCCACAATTATGGTAGAATATAAGTATTATTTAGAATTTCTTTAAAATATCTTTATAAAACTAAGGAATTTAAATAAAATCTATTTTGCATTTCTAATAACAATTTTTTCATTAAAAATATAGCGGCTACAATGTAGCCGCTTTTACCTATTCTGTTTTTGTTATTTCTTCCATATGGTCTACATGATTATTTTGTTCTTCAAAACTTACCCAACCATTAGTTGTAGACATCCACTCACCATAAGCTGTTTTATCTGTAAGAAGAGATTCTATCTCATCATCCTTTTTATACATATCTAATTTTTTTTGGGTTTCCATTACTACATCATTTGTCCTGTGTTTTTTATTTCGATAATCTTTTTTTCTACCCATTTTACCCCTCCTTTCTATTTTGAAGGTGGGCAATAAGGGTATACTTTTCTCCTGAATGACTCCCTTTAGGAAGATATTCGAAACCATTATTTTCTAACAATTCAGCTAAATGCCTAGATTGTGCTGCATCATCACTATCCATACTAATAATTAGTGTATCATCTTCTTTAACTTCACTCATAGCTTCTAAAACCTTGGTAACTGCATTTAATCCTAATTCTTCATCAAGATTTATATAATAATCAGCCAAATTTAATTCCTCCTTAAAATATTAGGAGTATTTTTATTTTTTGAGTTAATATATACATTTATTCCTTCGTAATTTTCCTTAAAAGTATTTATATTTTTTATTTAGAAATTATAAAAAAGTCTTCTATAAAATAGAAAATTCTTAAAGTTGACTTTTTTTAAATACATAACGGAAATTATATTTTATTCACTATTTTTATTTAATTATGATTTTCTATAAATCATAAAAAGCAGTTGAAAATTTTTAAATCGTAAAATTTTCAACTGCTTTTCTAATTTTTTATTTTTCCTTTTTAGCCTGTTCAATAATCTTTTGAGTTAATTCACCTGGTACTTCTTCATATCTAGAAAATTCCATTTTAAATGATCCCCTTGCTTGAGTCATTGACCTTAAGTCAGAGGCATATTTAAACATTTCTGCTTGAGGAACTTCAGCTCTAATTAATTGTTTACCATCTTTTTGTGGTTCCATACCTAATATTCTGCCTCTTCTCTTATTTAAATCTCCCATTATATCGCCCATATAATCCTCTGGTATAAGTACTTCCACATTCATTATTGGTTCAAGTAGTATTGGTTTTGCTTCTTTCATTCCTTTTTTGTATGCTAGGGCTGTTGCCATTTTAAAAGCAAGTTCTGATGAATCAACAGAATGATATGATCCATCATACAATGTAGCCTTTACGTTAACTACAGGATAACCTGCTAAAATTCCTTCCTCAAAGCATTCTTTAAGACCTTTTTCAACAGCAGGTATATATTGCTTAGGTACTGCACCACCAAAAATTTCCTCATCAAATTGAAATTCTTCTTGACTTGGTTCAAATCTAATAAATACATGACCATATTGTCCATGTCCACCAGTTTGTTTTTTATGTTTACCTTCAGCCTCAGCTCTTCCTTTAATTGTTTCTCTATAAGGAACCTTTGGATCTACTAATTCAACCTCTACACCAAACTTATTTTTTAATCTACTTGTAATAACACTTAAATGGATATCTCCCTGACCACCTATTAAAGTTTGTTTAGTTTCCCTGTTATACATTGATTTAAAGGACGGATCTTCTTCTGAAAGCTTTTGTAAACCATTACTCATTTTTTCTTCATCACTTTCTGATTTAGGTTCTACAGCCAAAAACATTACTGGTTCGGGGAATTCAATACCAGAGTATTTAATTGGATTTTCCATACAGCATAATGTATCTCCTGTATAGGTATCATTTAATTTAGTTACTGCACCTATATCTCCAGCTATAATCTTTGATACCTCAATTTGTTCTTTTCCTCTAATTACATAAAGATGATTTATTTTCAACTTATTCCCTTGAGTTGAGTTAAGTATTTCATCATCCTTTTTAAGCTCACCAGATAAAACTTTAAATAGTGATATTTTACCTACATATGGATCAGCAATTGTCTTAAATACTAAAGCTGAAAATGGCTCATTAGCCTCCATATTTCTTTCAACTGGTTCTTCGTTTTCAGGGTTAACACCAACTGGAGTTACTATATCTTTAGGTGCAGGTAAGTAATCCCAAATCATGTCCATTAATGTCTGTACTCCTATATTCTTAGAAGCTGCTCCACAGAGTACAGGAACTAAATCTCCGTTTATTACACCTGCCCTTAATCCTCTATGAATTTCTTCATCTGTAAATTCTTCGCCAGCAAAGTATTTCTCAAATAACTCTTCATCACTTTCTGCAACTGATTCAATTAGCATTTCTCTAAGGGGTTCTATTTTATCCATAACATTATCTGGAATCTCAGTATCAAAACACTTTATTTCTTTTTCATTATATTCCCTTGCATTCATATCAACTATATTTATAAGTCCTCTAAAATCATCTTTTTCTCCTAATGGAATTTCAAAGGGGACAACCTTTTTCCCAAACTTTTCTCTTAACTCATTTAAAACTTTGTCAAAATTTACATTTTCTTTATCCATTTTATTTATAAATATTAGTGTTGGTATTTTTTCTCTTCTTGTATATTGCCATGCTTTTTCCGTTCCTACTTCTACTCCTGATGATGCATCTACTACGATTACCGCACCAGCTGCTACCTTTAATGCACTTTCTATTTCCCCTACAAAATCAAAATATCCTGGAGTATCTATAGTGTTTAACTTATGGTCCTTCCATTCTACTGGAATTATAGAAGTATTAATTGAGTACTGTCTTTCTTTTTCTTCTTTTTCAAAGTCTGATACAGTATTACCATCTTCTACTTTCCCTATTCTTTTTGTTACTCCTGTTGTAAACAGCATAGCCTCTGTTAATGTAGTTTTTCCACTTCCCCCATGGCCTAAAAGTGTAACATTTCTTATTTTATCAGTTTCATATATTTTCATAAAATTTCCCCCTTGATTTAAAATTTGAATTTTCTGATTATTAATAATATTCTATAGTGAATAAAAAAATCCTCCAATTATATTTATTATTTTTGGAAATATAAGGTGAAATGTAGCTAATTTTATAAAAAAGTCTTTTATTAAAAATAAAAGATTCTAAATGTTGACTTTTTTGAAACACATAACGGAAATTATATTTTATCCACAGTTTTTATTTGATTATAATTTCCTATGTGTTGTAAAAAAATTTCAAAATAATAACTATAAATATAAATATTGCTTATATCTTTATTATATTAACCTTATTATTATGATATAATTATATTAATACAAATATGACAAGCGGGAGGGAAGAATGACATGACAATTAAATTTAGAGAGGAAATTAAAGACCTTGAAGCTTATAAACCTGGTAAGCCAATTGAAGATGTTAAAAGGGAATACGGGTTAGATGAAGTTATAAAGCTTGCATCTAATGAAAATCCACTAGGCTCTTCTCCTAAAGCTGTTGAAGCTGTAAAGAAAGCTGCAGAAAATCTTGCAATATACCCAGATGGAAATGCTACTCTTTTAAAAGAAAGTTTAGCTGAAAAGCTTGGTGTAAAAGTAACACAGATCCTTCCAAGTAGTGGTTCAGATGAAATGGTTGACATTATTGCTAAAACATTCATTAATAAATATGATGAAGTAATAATGGCAGATATAACATTCCCAAGATACATAACAACAACAAAGATGATGGGTGGAAAGCCTATAGTAGTTCCTCTTAAGAACTGGACATATGATTTAGATGGAATGAGAGAAGCTATTACTGAAAAAACTAGATTAATCTGGTTATGCAATCCAAACAATCCTACAGGTACAATGTTTACTGAAGAAAAACTAATAGAATTTTTAGAAAATGTTCCTGAAAACGTTATCGTTGTATATGACGAAGCCTACAGAGAATATGTTACAAGGGATGATTATCTAAATGATAGTATTAAACTTTTAGACAAATATTCTAATGTGATTATTTTAAGAACATTTTCCAAAGCATATGGTCTCGCAGCATTAAGAGTAGGTTTTGCTATTTCAAGTGAAGAGATAATCCATAATATGAATAAGATAAGGGGACCATTTAATGTAAATAAAATGGCTCAAGTTGCTGCAGTTGCTGCATTGGAAGACCAAGATTTTATCAAAAAAAGCTATGAGGTAAATAAAAAAGGAAAAGAATACTTATATCAAGAATTTGACAAGTTGGGTCTTGAATATGCTCCTTCTGAAACTAACCATATATTTGTAAATGTTAAAAAAGATGCTAATAAAATATTTGTTGAACTTCAAAAAAGAGGCATGATTATAAGACCTATAATGGGAACTTGGATTAGAGTAACAATCGGTATAGAAGCACAAAACAAACTATTCATAAAGCTTTTAAAAGAAGTACTTTAATACTTAAGAGCGGCTAAATAGCCGCTCTTTTAATTTGAAGCTTTATTCTTTCTTTTATTTTCTTCCTTTATCCAGTTCATCATATCGTCAAATAATTTTTCAGCATCTTCATAGCCTAGTTTATATATTTCTTTTAATCTTTCTTTATCTTTTTCAGTCCTTTTTACCTTTAATGGTTTACTTGGTCTTATTACAAAAGCCCTTCTATCATTTTCTAGTCTGTCTATAAAATCTAATGTAGTATTATAACCTTTATAGCGATTACATATTGCATCAACTAACTTATCATATTCTGGATAGAATCTTTTGGCAAGCCTTCTAAATCTAAAGGGTTTTTTCCTATATCCTTTTTGTCTTGTAAGTATAATAACATTTCTACTATTTCCATCTTTTATAGATTTTTTAATGGGAATTGAATCAGTAATTCCTCCATCTAATAAAGTTTTTCCTTCAAGCTTTACTGGAAAATTTACAAATGGTAAACTACTTGATGCCATAACAGCATTAAAGATATCACTGCAACTATCTTTATCAAAATAGACAGGCTTACCTGTATTACAATCTGTACAGCATACAACAAATTTTTCTTCAGCTTTTTCAAATCTTTCATAATCAAATGGTATTAATTTTTTAGAAATATCATTAAATAAAAAATCCAAATTAAAGACATTTTCCCTTTTAAATACATTCTTAACATCAATATATCTGGGGTCATCTGCAAAAGTTAGGTTTATATCTCTACTTCTGCCCTTTTGTCTAGATAAATATGATAGTGCATTGCAAGCCCCTGCGGAAACTCCAATTACATATGGAAAGTAAAGCTCTTTTTCCATAAAATAATCTAAAACTCCTGATGTATAAACTCCTCTCATTCCTCCACCTTCTAATACTAATCCTAACTTTTTCATATATTTTCACCCCATTTATAGCTTTACTATTGAATATTTTACCATAAGTATTTTACCATATAAAGTAAAAAATATTAAATCTTAGTATGAAAATAGTCATTTATTCCCACTTACTTATTATTAATTATCTTTCTCACATCCACATATATTTGATATTTTTATATCCATTGTAAAACTGCATATTTCATCCATTGTATTATATATATTCTTAATTAATTTTAGTATATCATCTTTATTTCCCCTTATTGTTGTTGAAAGTATACCTATATTATGCTCTAAATTATAAGATTTAATTATCTCAAGTACCTTTTTTATATCTGAAATATAATCTTTACTCATTATAGGTATAAAAGATATTTCACATGATGCTATTTTTTCCATAGGGCACATATAAACCCTCCCTTTTCTGTTTTAGATAATTTTTCTTCATTCTCTGCAGTAAAGTCTTCTTCAGGGGCACTTGGAGGAATGAATAGGCATTCCGATGTATCTATTAGATGTTCATTTTTTAATTTTTTCAAATCTTCTAGTGTCTTAAAATCTCCATACTTAAACACTGTATTTTTTTGAAATTCATCAGATAGGTATAGTTCTCCCCATTTACTATTCTTATTTATCGTTCCTATTAAAATTTGTCCTTCTCCTTTAGTCACTCTAAATATTTCTTCCATAGCCTTTTCAGGTTCTTTAATAAATTCAAAGGCTGCCATTGAAAAAACAGCATCAAAAGATTCATCTTCAAATTTTAAATTATATACATCCATATTATAAAATTCTATGTCTAATTCTTCCTCTTTAGCCTTTTCTCTTGCAATCTTTAACATTTCATCTGAAATATCTATTCCAATAACCTTACATCCCTTTTTAGCTAATTTAATGCTAAAATTACCAGTTCCGCACCCTATATCTAATATTTTCATACCCTTTTTTAGTTTTAAAAGGTCAAATGCACATTTAGTCTCAACATCATCAATAAACTTTCCTTTTTCAGTTTTATACCATCTGTCATATCCTTTAGCTTCTTTATCAAATACAGCCATTTTATCACTCCTAATTTTAATTTTAAAAATAGCGGAGATGTAATCTCCGCTAAAGTTATTAACCATCAATTGTTCATTATGTTAAGTATATGTCTTTTTATTTCATTGAATTCTTCAGATGTTGTAATCTCTCTATCTCTAGGTTTTGGTAAATTAATAATTATTTCTTCTTTAATTGAAGCAGGTCTATCTGACAATATATATATTTTATCAGATAAGAATATTGCTTCTTCTATATCATGGGTAATAAATAGAATAGAAGCTTTAAGTTTATTTAATACATCTAAGAGCCACTTTTGCATTTTCGATTTAGTAATTGCATCTAATCCTCCAAATGGCTCATCTAATAGTATCACATCCTTAGAAAACATGTATGTTCTCATAAGTGCTGCCCTTTGTCTCATTCCTCCTGAAAGCTGAAAGGGATATTTATATTCAAATCCTTCAAGGCCAAAAACCTCAAAGTATTTTTTTACTTTTTCCCTAGCTTTTCTTTTACTTTCCCCTTTAATAACAAGGGGAAGGGCAACATTATCTATAATTCTTTTCCAAGGAAGTAACAGATCTTTTTGATACATATAGCTTACTCTACCAGTTTTTCCTGTATAATTTTCTCCGTCAATATATACATTTCCCTTATCTGGATTTAATAGACCTGCAATAATATTGAAAATTGTACTTTTTCCACATCCACTAGGCCCTAAAAGGGTTACAAATTCATTTTCTTTTAATGTAAGTGATATATTATCTACTACTAATAGATTTTCAAAACTTTTTCTTAAGTTTTTAACCAAGAGTTTCTCATTATTCTTTTGGCAAGAATTCATTTGTGTAAGCCTCTTTCACATCAAGTTTTTTGTCTATTAGCCCCTTTTCATATAACCATTCACCATAGTTTTTCCATATTTCTTCCTTCATTACTCCCCACTTATGAGCATCAGCTTGATATTCTTTAGCAAGATATTTTTGACTTGCTACTGCAATTTCTTTATCTATTTCAGGTGCATGCTTTAATAAGGATTCTACAGCATCCTCTGGATTTTCTATACAATATTCATATCCCTTTGTAGTAGCCCTTAAGAACTTCTTTACAAGCTCAGGATTTTGATTTAGTAAATCTTCTTTAGCAATTATAACCGGAGTATAGAAATCTAATCTTGGGTCTAAATCTTGAAGTTTTAAAAAGTTTATAGGGAAATCTCTAACTTCAGCAGCTACTCCATCCCAACCATAGTAAATCCATGTAAAATCTACATCTTTTTGAACACTTGAAAAGAAATCTGCAGCTCCTATATCTACCATCTCAAGCTTAGAAAAATCTCCATCATACTTTTCCATAAGTGCTTTTAACATTGCCCTTTCAACTGGTGAACCCCATCCACCATATCTTTTTCCTTCAAAATCCTTAGGACTTTTTATGTTTTTTTCTACAGGTGAAGCAAAACCTGAAGTATTATGCTGTATAATAGCAGCTATAGCTTTAATAGGTAGTGGATTTTCAGCAGTTCTAGCAAATGTAACCTGTTCCTGATAACTTATACCAAATTCACCTTGACCTGCTGCTATAAGGTCAGTACTTCCTCCCTCTGTAGGCTGAATAATTTCAACCTCTAATCCTTCTTCTTTATAATATCCCTTTTCTTTTGCCACATATAATCCTGTGTGATTTGTATTTGGAACCCAATCAAGTACAACAGTAACCTTTTTTAGCTCTTGTTTTTCAGTTGTATTTTTTTCTGATGCACCACAACCAACTAGTGAAAATATTAATAAACCAATAATCATAATAGAAATAGTCTTTTTAAACATTGATGATTCCTCCCTTTTAACTAAATTTTATTTGTCCATTTCTCTTGTCCATGGCATTACTAAGTACTCTACTAAAGCCACTATCCTAAATAAAGTCATACTTAAAATTACTATTACTAAAATTGCAGCAAACATTTTATCAAGGGCATAGGAATGTTTTACCCTAAGCATGTACACTCCTAACCCTTCACTTCCTCCTAGCCATTCTCCAATTACTGCCCCCATTATACTATAAGTTGCAGCTATTCTAAGGCCTGAAAAGAAACTAACCATAGATGCCGGAAATTTTATAAACCTAAAAATTTGAAATTTATTTCCACCCATAGACCTAATAAGATTAAGCATATCTCTATCTACTGATTCTAATCCATCTAATAAACTAACTACTATTGGAAAAAAGCAGACTAAAACGACAACTATTATTTTAGGTAGTCTACCAAACCCAAACCAAATTACAAATAAAGGAGCTAAGGCAATTATTGGAACAGTTTGTGAAATAACTATTAGTGGATATAAAGCTTTTTTAACAATACTTATATTATCCATTAGTACTGACAAAATTAAGGCAAATACAATAGATATAAAAAAGCCTAATAGTGCTTCATATAGTGTAACTAAAACATGCCCCTTTATCATTGGAAGAATATCTATAAAAGTAAAAAATACATCCTTAGGTGAAGGGAGAATATATTTTGCTACTAATCCAGCATCTACTATTATCTGCCATATAGCTATTAGTAAAAATAAAAATGCAATAGGTATTGTTTTATTTTCTATATTTATAAATTTTTTCATTCATAGTCACGCCCTCTGGCTTATAGTCTATTTTTACCACTGATAAAACTCTGGAGGCCCCTTCTTTTACACATATTTCCTGTGCTTTTTTTACTATTTGGAGTAATTCATCTAGCTCTCCCTCCATAGTGGTTTCCATGGGACCTACCTCATATTTAACTCCTGCTGAGTCTATATATTTAATAACCTTATCTACAACTTCATATATTCTTTCATCTTCTACCCTTGGTATTACTTGAAGGCTTACATTAACTACTGGCATCTAATACCCCCTTTCAAAATAAAAAACCCTTTACCTTAACTGGGTTCAAGGTAAAGGGTTAATATATCCTATAATCCTAAATAAATGGATTACACAATATTCTCCCTTCGCTGGTATTACCCAGTTCAGGTTCTATGGGTCGGAACTGCATCAGTTCCCTCTCAGCTAGGTGCACCTAGCTCCCCAGTTTTTTATTATCTATTAAATTTCATCTATATTGTAATACATATCTATATTTTTTTCAACATAAAGAGAAAACATTTTCTTTATTTAGCATCTAACATTCTTACAATCATTGTAGCAGCTGCAGCTCGATTTGCAGTCTCGTCAGGTCTAAAAGTACCATCTTCATATCCCGTAATAATACCCATTCCATATGCCTTTAATATGTCATCTTGTAACTCGGGAACAATTTGGTTAAAATCTTTAATCTCTTTTTTTAGTTGCTCTTTATCTAAATTTATTTGTGAATTTAAAGCTCGTACAATCATTCTAGCCATTTCTCCCCTTTTTATAGGTCGGTTAAACTCGAGGAATTCTCCTCCATTAATTATACCAATCTCTTTTGCCTTCTTAATATATGGGGATGCCCAATATGTAGGTCCATTTTGTATATCATATCCTAGTGAAGTTATAATCATCTTTATAAAAGCATCTACATTAATATCGTTATTAGGTCTAAAAGTACCATCTTCATAACCTGCTATTATATTTAATGCCACTAAATAACTCACATTTTTAGCAAACCAGTGCTTTTTATTTATATCAGAAAATTTATTTGCTGTATAATCTAAAATACTCTCCTCATATCTCTTGACTTCAGAAATATCCCTAAACTGTCTGTTTACTATTTTATTCTCTATACTTTTATCAGTATCTTTTAGCTTATCATTACTGTCATTATGTTTATAAACTGCTAAAATAGTACTTAATCTTCTTCCAGGTTTTGTTATTACCCTGCCATTTGCATAAAGTGCACTAGAAGCACCTCCATCAAGGTTCATTGCTTCAATTGCTCTAAGTTGTAGCATTATTTGTGCCAATTCTTCCATATTAACATTACTTACAGTTACCATAAGTAGCTTATTATCCTGTGTTATACCGATAGCACTCCTTTGGGCCCTGTTTTTAGTAATCTTTTCTTCTTTAAATCCTTCACCTTCTGGATTAACTATTATTTTTCCTTCTTTTATTAGATATGGGCCAGCAGATATTAAATCCTGCACATTATTTAAATTTATCTTTGTTTGTTTTTCAGTATATTCAACTTCTTCATAAAGGGCAACTTTATTTTTCTCTACTGCTTTACTTATAATCTCCTCAGTATTAATCTTTTTAGTATTAGGATCATAAAAATCAATAGCCTTGCCTTCTCTAAACCTTGCTTTAATATATTCTCTATCAGCTGCATCTTTTCCATAATAGATTACAAAGCCATTATCTGGTATGTTAAATTGTTTTGTATTGTATAAAACTTCCTTTACTTCTCCATTTTCAACTATAACAACATTTCCTATAGGTACTTGTAAACTATCTCCCCTTTCAGGTGTGTAAAGATAAACACCTGTGGAATCAATTGGTTTAGTATTTACATACCATACATTAAAAATATTAAAATCCATTTCGTTTTTCTTTAAATCCCAATAGTTTTTTGTTGTTTTATCAACACAACCATAAAGTAATGTAGGTTCTTTAGGTTGTTCTGGTGTATCTTTGATGTCTTTGTTCTTCCTTATTTTCTTTTGATCTGTATATTTTGTTTCAAATTCAAATTCAATAGTTCTTCCTATTTTAAATCTATTATCAATGTAATCTTGGGTAGCTGATTGACTGCCATAATATATTATGTACCCATTTCTAGGTATTTTAACTTTATCTACATTTTTTAATACTCTGTTAACTTTATTATTAATTACTTCAATAGCTGTACCACCTTCTACTGTGATAGATTCTCCCCTTTCAGGTGTATAAAGATATACTCCTGTAGGATCTAGTGGTAAATTATTGACATACCAAACATCAAACAAATAAAAGGCCATAGATTGAGTTTTATTGTTCCATTCGTTTTGTCTTTTCCCATCAAGATAGCCCTTTATTACTGTCTTAAACCTATCAAAAACTATATTATTTCCTTCACTAATTCCCATGGAAGTATTTTCACCTTCAAGGTATAATATTTTTCCATCTTTCATAATTGTTCCATATGGCTCTAAGCTTTCATACGCATCAAAAAAATTAGCATTTATGGCAGCATCTATGTTTTTACGACTTAGCATATTTTCAAACTCTTCATCTCCACCTATCATATCATTGGATATTACTACATCTAATTCAATATCTGGATTATTTAAATCCACAATTACCATATTTACTGTCCTTCTTATATCATTTACTATAATCTCTTTTTTTAATGTCTGTATAGGCTGTGACTGAGCAAAACAATTAGTAGAAATAATTACAACTAACATTAGAATAACAAAGACTTGTTTTAACAATTTCATATTATCCCCCTTACTCTAAAAAATAGTTTATAATAAGTATTATACCATTATTTAATGTTTAAATTTTTTGCAATTAATTTAAATAAAACTACCAAAATATTAAAATGAGTCAGAAGACGGTCATCTGACTCACTCAACTTTTATATTATATATTTTCATCATAATATACTTTAAAAATAAAAATTTTAATAATCCTATCTGTTTCTTAACATACTCCTCACATTTTAGGAAATAGTTTTTTAAATCTAAAACTTCATCTTCATTTATTTCCTCTTTACCATATCTTGATTTAATAAAAATATCTGTTATATAAGGTAATTTATCTAGATATTGAGGTAATGCTTTTATTATTCTATTACTATATTCATAGCAAGTTTCATGTTCTAATTTCTGTTTGTTTATCAATTTGAATAAACTTAGAATCATCAAATAGTATTTAATTATACCTTCTCTTTTGTTTTCTCTATAATCATATTCAAGTATTTTTTTAATTTTAATATAACTATATATTATTCTACTTAAAAGTAATAAAACTAAAATAATAAAAATAACTAAAATACCTTTACTATTGTCCTTTTCCTCTTTAAAATCATTTACACTAACATTACTTTCTTCCTGTAATAAATTTTCTAAAAGGCTATTTTTCATATCATCATTACCTGTTCTATAATCTGTTATTTCATTATTAGATAGTGTTTCATTATTATTTTCAACTTGTTTTTCATCAAAGTACTCATCATAATTAATACCTGTATATGCAGGGGTAGCTTCAAAGGGCACCCAGCCTATATTTTCTATATAAACCTCAGTCCAAGCATGTGCATTACTACTGTAAACATAATATATACCTGCATCCTTTTCATTTGGAGTTTTAAATCCTTCAACATATCTTGATGGAATACCTATACTCCTAGTAAGGACTGCAAGGGATGATGCAAAATAAGTGCAATATCCTTCTTTTAAATCAAATAAGAAATAGTCTACAAAATCCCTATTATAAGGGGTTTCCGGTGGGGTTAAGGTATATTTATAATTTTCTCTAAGATATTTTACTAATGCATTTACCTTATCATAATCATTTTTATAGCCTTTAGTTATTTTCTTAGCAAGCTCAACTACCCTTTTAGGTAATATTTCAGGCAATTGTAAATATTTTTCATGCTCTTTTCTTTTTTTATAGCTGGAGGTATTCATATCATCTCTATTGATTTCTTTTTTTATGGAGTATATTGTATATCTTTGATTTTTTGTTAAAAGGATACCAGCAAATAGCTCATATTCATCTGTTGTATAAAATGTATTATCTTCAAGACTTACCTTTATAGGTATATAACTATTAAACAATGTTGAGGTTGTTAAGTTTATATGCTCAATAGTTTGAACTATTAATTCACCTTTAATTTCTTTATTTTTGTGTATAGTTAAATCTGTATTTGATATCTGTTCATGAAATACATCTTCTGTAGATTTCCAGTAGGCTCCTGTATAAAAGTCCTTAACTATTCCCTTTAAATACAATGGTTCTTTACTCTTTACCTTCATCATTAACACATTATCCCTATTAATGGGCCCTCCCAGTCTCTTGTGGGATTCTTGATATTGTGTTAAAGACAAATCAAATCTTATACTACTTCCATAATTCTCTGATGCCTTTCTTGAGTTACGCCACTCTGTAACCTGAGGAAATATTTCTTGTACTTTATCATCGAGCCATCTCCAAGTAATTGGAGCAAAGTTTTTGGGAAATACAGAAACTATACTGACAATAATTACTACTACACTAGTAGAATATATAATCCATCTTTTATAAACTGCAGGACCAAAAGAGATTGATTTATTAATCCATAAATTTTCCTTTTTCTTATAAACTCTGTATGTGTATAACTGTAAGACAAGCATTATATAAAATATATAATAGATGAGTGCCTTATCTAAAAACAAAAACCATCTATATAAAAACAATATAGTACCAAATATAGTTAAGGGATAAATACTTTTTATTTTAAACACAAAAACGAATGTTATTAATGAAAGGAGGAAAATAATCAATACAACTAATATATAAAAATATTGATTATAAAGAAAGGTTAATCCACTTAAGAATCTAGAAGCCCATATAATAAAATCATCTATTTTTTGTAGCATCTTCAGATATATTTCATGTTCATATCTATACATAAATATCATAATCGGAAATAATATTAAAACTACTGAAGCTAATATTAAGGGCTTTTTCCATATAATATATATAAGCACAATAGAAACTGCTGATAGTAATAGGATAATTAACGACATATATAGGTTATGTTCTATTTCTAAAGTATCAAATAATAGTCTTATAAGAAAATAGTTTATAAAAATATTAATATATAACTTAAAAATAAATGTTGACTTATCATTTTTATCCACATAATCACCTCAGTACAAGGTTTAAATCATCTTCAATATCAACCCTGTAAACCCTTATTCCTGCTTTTTCTATTAATTTTATATTTTCTAATACCCATTTATCCTTATTAAAATCCCTAACAACTATAAAGGTTATGATATACCCCATTTTTTTTAATGATAATGAAGAAGATACTAAATTATCATCTATTTCAGGTGTTGGTATAATAATAGTTGAACCTAAAGAAACTGACCTCAATTCATTTAAAAGAATATCACCTAAATTAATATTTTTACTTGGTCTTATTCTTGTACTTAGCTCTAAAAATTCATTAAATCTACTTATGTTCCTTGCATTTAAGCTAATTTTTTGGTCCGTATATGTGACAAAGTTTATATCTATATCTCTATATAGAGCAAAATGAATTATACTTATTGCACATTCAACCAATTTTTCTTCTATTAAGCCATCTGTATCATTACTATATTTATCAAGCTGGAAATCCATAAAAAGCTGAATCTGTGTATCAGATGATACATCATAATTTTTTACATATAATTCACCTTTTTTTGCTGTAACCTTCCAATTTACCCTTTTTAGACTATCTCCAACCTGATATTTTCTAATATCTTTTATACTAGAATAATCTTCATAAAATTTTTCATTTGCAGATACCTTACCATAAAACTCTTTACCAAATATATTAAAGGCATCTAATTTATATACTTTAGGGTAGACTGTTATAACCAAATCATTTTTTATCTTGAAATTCTTATTTTTTATCCCAAATATATCTCCTATTTTAGCATCAAGTTCTCCAACCTGATAGGTCCCCCTATGTTTACATTTAAACTCCTTTTTAATAGTTAAATATTCAAAGGGTAATAATGAATAAACTTCTTTTTCTCTAGCTTTATCATCTAATCTCTTAGATATATTAGGAAATATCATTATATATGGAACAGGAAATATACTACTATTGTAGATTTTATAATCGACTTTTATCTTATCCCCTTTTTCAACTTGATAATCATTCCCCCAAAAGACACCTACAATTTTATCCTCACAGTTTTTCAAAGTATATAAAGAATATAAATAAACTGCTGAAACTAAAAACAAAAGTAAATAAATAAATTTCCCTCCAACTAAAAGGGCAAATATTACTAATAATAAAAGTAATATTTTTAATTGTTTATCCATGATTTTTCACCACTGATACCTTTGTGTCTAATAATATATTTTCTAAAACAGTTTTTTCATTTAGCTTTTTAATCTTGGCCTCTGGCTTTAAGATTATTCTATGACTAAAAATAGGAATAACTAATTTCTTTACATCATCTGGTATTACATAGTCTCTATTGTTTATATATGCATGGCCTTGTGCTGCTTTAAATAATGCGATTGATCCCCTTGGACTAACACCTAGACGTATATCCTTATTTTCTCTGGTCTTTGAAACAATCTCTATAATATAATCATCTATAGCCTGGTCAACATGAACCTTTTCAACTTCCTTTTGCATCTTTAAAACATCATCTACAGATAGAACCGACTTAAGGGTTTCAATTGGGTTTTGTAGCTTAAATTTCCTTAAGATAGCCTTTTCACTTGTTTTATCAGGATATCCTAGTGATAATTTCATCATAAATCTATCAAGCTGTGCTTCAGGAAGTGGGAATGTCCCTTCATATTCTATTGGATTTTGTGTTGCTAATACTATAAAGGGTTGTGGTAGTGGATAAGTTATACCATCTACTGTTATCTGTTCTTCTTGCATTGCTTCTAAAAGACTTGACTGTGTCTTAGGAGAAGTTCTGTTTATCTCATCTGCTAAAACTATATTACTATATACTGGACCTATTTTAAATTCAAAATCTCCACTTTTCTGATTATATACAGATATACCTAATACGTCAGAAGGTAACAAGTCAGGAGTAAATTGTATTCTTTTAAAAGATAAATTTAATGATTTTGCTAAAGAATGTACTAAAGTAGTCTTTCCTGTGCCAGGAACATCTTCTAGTAAAACATGACCTTTACATAAAAGACATATAATTATTTTTTCTATAACAGACCTTTTCCCTATTATTACTTTACTTATATTGTCTATTAACTTTTCTATTTCTTTTCTCATTGTGTCCCTCCATGATTTTATTAATTTTTTGAATATTCTTACTAAGTAATTTCTACATTTAGATATAATCATCCTGCATAGCTTTATTAACATTCTGTAATACATATCTAGATAAATTTCTATACAAATATTCATGAAATAGAAAAGTTCAAGAATCTTCCGGTATATTTAACCTTTTATGTCATTTTTTAATCTTCTATACATGTACTATAATACCAATATATATTGCAATATATAATATTATATAAGTTATTAAAATAAGAATAGCAGAAATTAAATGGTGTTTCCAGTTAGAATTATTTCTTAATTTTAATCGAATACTAAAAAATATATGTATGGGTAATAATATCCAAGCATACATAAACCAACTAAGACTAATTTCCCAAAAATCTAATCCTTTGTGCATATCATATATCCATGGAAAAAAATAAAATAATAATGCTATTGAAGACATTAAAGCAGTTATATAGTATTTTAATTTCAAATCATATTCTCCTTCCATAGGTATTATACATAGCTTATTAAATCCATATTATCATAGAGAAAAAGAAGTATGTAATTGGAGATATAATCATACACAGAGTAACCCATGAAATAATTTTAAATTTATTTCTTGATTTTTTGTAAGCAATCCATGCTCCAAGACTATTAAGCCCGATATATATAAGAGGAACTATTGGTGTTGAAGTATAAAATATCGCACTGTCTATATCAGTGGCTAAAATATCATAAATAATTAGCTGTAAAATCCACGAAAGAACAATTTGTAATGCCATAAAACTAATTATGGTTAATATGTTTTTAAATACCCTATTATTCATTTAAATACTCTCCTTTTTACTTTTTATACTTTATAACTGATTTTACATATTTTCCCTTAACTAATAATTAAATAATAAACCCATTTACTTAATTGTTTGAATTCTAATTAATCACATAATAATTGTAATAAAACTTTATATTAAAATAATAAACTTATTTTCTATTATTGTAAAATGTTTACACCTCTCCAAGCAATAATTATATTTATTTTAAACCTTATTAGTTTAAGTATTAAAGAATCTAAAAAAGGATACCTATTTCTAGGTATCCTTTTTATATTGATTTATGATATTTTAACCACATTTTGAATATCCACAGTTTCTACAGATAGTACATCCACCTTCATGTTCTATCTTTGTTCCACATTCTGGACATAAACTTTCACTAATTTCAGTATCAGCACTAATAGAAACCTCATTTTTTGCTAAGGAATTTTCAAGAATATTTTCCTTCTCCTTTTCTATTTCCCTAGCTATATCATCTACTGTTAAGTTATTATCTAAATCAACATAAGTATTCATAGCCTTTTCAAGGGCCTTTCCAATTGCATCAGGACAAGACAGTACTTTGATATTCTTGTTTGTTGCCCTTTGACGAAGTGTTGAATGGCATCTTATACCCTTTAGCTGCTCTATTATTGATTTAATATCCATTCCTGACCTTAATGCAATAGATACCAGTCTACTTGTTGCCTCACTTTGACTTGGACAGCCTCCAGCTCTACCTAAGTTAGTAAATACCTCACATATTCCATCTTTATCATAGTTTACAGTAATATATAGATTTCCACATCCGATTTTAACCTTTTCTGTCATGCCTTCAGTAACATCTGGCCTTGGTCTTGGTTTTACCTTTTCTTTAATATTTACTGATTTTTGGTTAGTTTTTCCTGTACTTAAAACCTGATTGTCTCTACTTCCATCTCTATATATTGTAACCCCTTTACATCCTAGTTTATAGGCTAACATATAAACTTCTTCAACATCTTCTTTTGTTGCCTCATGTTTAAAGTTAACAGTCTTAGAAACTGCATTATCTACATGGTTTTGGAAAGCTGCCTGCATTTTTATATGCCATATTGGAGATATATCGTGAGCAGTAACAAATATCTTCTTAATATCCTCTGGTACTTCATCTATATGGCTTACTGAACCTTCTTCTGCTATTTTTTCCATTAATTCTTTTGAGTAAAAACCTCTTTCTTTTGCAATTTTTTCAAACAATGGATGAACTTCAATTAATTTATCATTATCCATTACATTTCTTACATATGTAACAGCAAATAGTGGCTCTATTCCACTACTTGTACCTCCTATTATACTTATAGTTCCTGTTGGTGCTATAGTTGTAGTGGTTGCATTTCTAATCTTTATTTCTTTATCTTTATAAATACTATCATCATATGCAGGGAATACTCCTCTTTCTTCTGCCAATTCCATAGATTTTTCTTTTGATTTTTCGTTTATAAACTTCATTAACTTATCAGCTAATTCTACAGCCTCTTCTGAATTGTATGGAATACCTAAATATAAAAGCATATCAGCAAAGCCCATTATTCCTAATCCGATTTTTCTTGTGCTTTTAGTCATTTCTTCTATTTTCTTTAAAGGATATTTATTTACATCTATTACATTATCTAAAAAGTGAACAGCTTTATATACAGTCTTTTCTAATTTTTCATAGTCTATTTCATATTTGTCTCCAACTTTTTTAAGCATTTTAGTTAAGTTTATTGAACCAAGGTTACATGATTCATATGGAAGTAATGGTTGTTCACCACATGGATTAGTACTTTCTATTTCTCCTAATCCTGGTGTAGGATTAAATTTATTTAGTCTATCTAAAAATATTATACCTGGTTCACCATTATTCCAAGCCATTTCTATTATACGCTGAAATACTTCCCTAGCATTTAATTTACCTGTAACCTCCTTTGTGTGGGGATTAACAAGGTCATAATCTTCTCCTTTTTCAACTGCTTCCATAAACTTTTCAGTTAAACCAACACTTATATTAAAGTTTGTAATCTCTGTAATATCTTTTTTACATTCAATAAATTCCATTATATCAGGATGGTCAACTCTAAGTATTCCCATGTTAGCTCCTCTTCTAGTACCACCCTGTTTTACAGCTTCTGTGGCAGAGTTAAAAACCCTCATAAAACTTATAGGGCCTGAAGCTACTCCTCCAGTTGATTTAACAGTAGATCCCTTTGGTCTAAGTCTTGAAAAACTAAAACCAGTACCTCCACCACTTTTATGTATAAGAGCAGCATTTTTAATAGCATCAAATATTCCTTCCATTGAATCTTCAACAGGAAGTACAAAACATGCTGATAATTGTCCTAATTCTCTTCCAGCATTCATAAGAGTTGGAGAGTTTGGCAAAAACTCAAGATTTTCCATCATATCATAAAATTCTTTTTCTATCTTTTTTACATCTGCATTTTTATTATACAGCTTGTCAGCCTTAGCAATATGTTTGGCTACCCTTTTAAACATTCCATTTGGTGTCTCTACAACTTTTCCCTTAAGGTCTTTTTTAAGATATCTTTTTTCAAGTACTTTTATAGCGTTTTCTGTAAGTGCCATTTTCTTACCCCCAATTACAATATTTTGTACTTGTATAATACCCAAAGCACTACATATTGTAACATCATTTTATTATGAAGTCAAAGGATTTTTTTATTTTGTATATTTATTTGCATAGGAAGTAGCCGCATATGATTCTGGCTTAATTTTAGCCTCAAAATCGAGTCCAGCAAAATATCCTACCATTTCTTTCGTAAACCTTTTTGTTTCTCCCTTTTTACCTATGTCAATATGTACTTCATGGGAAAAGTTTGCTCCCTTATCCACATACGGCAATATTATTTCTGTTATTTCATCAAAAAAATCGGGAGTAAATTTAGAGGCTAACTGTAAAGTTAGATTAGTTTCGATTGATATTTTTTCTCTTAGGTTCATTACCTCTCTATCCAGTATATTTTTCTTTATACATCCCCATGCTCCTTTTTTTACTCTATGTACAACAATAGCTGAAGCAAAAACTGTATAGCCCCCTTTAACTTGTGAGTCTGTACCTATGGCTAACTTATAGCTAGCTACAGGGTCTCTTTTAATAAATTTTATAATTCTTTCTTTAACATCTCCAAAGGATAAATGTCTTTCACTTCTATTAAAATAATCATCATCTAAAGAAAATTTAAAGTTGCTAAATTTCATTTTACCACCCTTTAAAGTTAATTAACTATATTTATAAATATATTTTACTTAAATTTAATTTAGTAAAATTATTATTCCATTAGAATAAAAAACATATAACAAAGTAAAAAAAGTAAAAAGAAAGAGGATTCTTTATGAATCCTCTTTCTTTAAATTCTATTTTAATTGTTTATATTTTCTTCTTTTAAATACCCATTTTCTGTATACCTATTACTTGCATTCCAAAAAATCCATTCTTCTAATCCAGCATCATAAGTGGCTTTAATTTGTGCTCGAATTTGCTCAGGCCCATAACTTACATAATGTTTACCATATAATTTCTTTAGCCATGGTGCTGAAAAGTCTTGAAGCCATGGGCGTATAATTGCCTTTTTCTTTTGAGTCTCAAGCTTGTCTATTCTATTCTTAGCTGTAGATAAACTTGTATGAACTATTTTATAAGGATTTGAGTCTGGATATTTAACTCCATATGACCCTAAAGCATAATGTGAAGGATAAACCATGGGACTTAATATATCTGCACTAGTAGATAGGGTTTCTAGGTGTTGTCCGATTCCCATATCGTCTTTAACAGTTGTTACTAAACCAAAAATATCAGCAGATACATAAACCCCTTTAGGCTCTAACCTTTTTCTTGCATAAGCTAAAAACTCTGAAATAGCTTCAGCCATACTTTTATTTTTAGCTATCTCACCATAATCTATGATAGATCTATTTCCATCTGTTGGAAACCTTACATAGTCAAATTGAATTTCCTTAAATCCCATCAAAGCAGCTTCTTCTGCTAATCTTATTGGATATTCCCAAGACTCTTTATTGTATGGGTTTAACCATGCATTTCCCTTATTATCTCTCCATACTTTGCCATCTTTTGTTTTTATAGCTAAATCTGGCCTTCTAGAAGCTGCTATTTTATCTTTAAATGTAACAATTCTTGCAATTGGATATACATTATTATTTCTTAAAATCTCCATCTTCTCCATGAAATTTTTAACCTTTGGTTGCTTGTCCGCCCCAAATTCATTAGCCATCTTTACATTTGATTCGTAAGTTAATATACCATTGTCATCCTTAACATCAATTACCATAGTATTTAATTCTGTAGTATTTAAAAGATCTAACAGTTTATAAAATCTCTTATTATATGCAAGAGTATTTCCAGTAATATATATACCTTTAACAGTTACTTTTTCTTTATGAATACTCCAATCTGAATTTGGCTGTGCTAAATAATGGTCTATAATATTAGAGGTTTCAAGTTCTTTCTCAGATGCTTTTACTTTTGAAAGAGATAATTTTTCTATTAAATCACCCTTTTGAAATTGATAAACACCTACTAATATTATTACAAGTAATAATACTGATATGAACACATTTAATTTTTTCATTCTTTTGCTCCTTCCATTTTTCTTTGATTACAATTTCCTATGTGTTATAAAAACATAAGGAGTCGAAACGACTCCTATAGTAGAATTTCAAGTATATCCCTTAATGTTTCTTGGGCATATTCGCCCTTTTTATATTTTCTTTTAGCAACTATAATATTTGCTTGATTTCCATTTGATACAATATCTTTGATTTTCTTTGGATGCTCTACAAAACTACCTAATTCATTAAAATCTTCATCATAAAACACAAAAGTAGGTATTTTTACCTTTTCACAAGGAGCATATTTAATAAAGTATTCTTCATTACCATCTCTAGGAACAATGGAAAGTTCTATTTTATCATTATATTTTCTCATTTTTTCCACAACAGGTATATTAATCATGCAATCGGGGCACCATATTTCTCCACATATTAAAACCTTTATGTTTTTATCTATACTTTTTATTTTCTCTATTTGTTCTTCAGTAAAGTTAATACTATTAAGTATTTCTAAAGTTTTTTCTTTATAGGTATCATTATCCCTATTTACAAACTCATCAAAAGAAACTCCAGTATCATACAAGGCACTAGAATCCATTTTTATACCCCCATAAAACATTTTAAAATAAATATAATATCTAAAAAATTACATTCTTTTTCTATGATATATTAAATTATAATATATATTCACCCTAATTACAACTTGAATTAAGTGGTAGATACACTTATATAACCCATGAAAAAACTAATTTTAATACAATAATAACTCTTACTTTAGAATATTATTTTTAAATATAAATAGATAATAAATTTTAAAAATTTTTGCATATTATTTATATAGCTACACATAATATTAGTGTCGGGAACATGGTGGTTGAGCCCAGACTCATATATGCTCCTATTTTGGGGTATATATGGGTCGGCCAAAGATTGCATGTAGGTCGAAAGGCTCACATGCAGTCGGAGGGAAGATCTTATATGGTTGGGAAAGGCTCTATTGTAGTCGATTATTTTGATTGCAATAGGGTCCCAACCTATCGTATAAGGTCGAGCTAAGATCCTGTATGGTGTCGATGTAGAATTTTTTAATTCTACTAATGGTTCTATACAGCCGAGAGGTTGTATAGGGCTGTTAAGATATCATGCAGGGTTGAACAGACCACTATCATAGGTAGTGACCTGCTTGGTCATGGTCGAAAGATCATGGCTTGGTAATAAGCTATCTATGGTGGTGTAAGGTAGATCACTATGTTCTCGGCTTTTATTTTTTTGTCTTTTTTATCTTTTCTAATTGCCTATGAGGATTGTTACTTATCCTAAGAAGAGAGTCTAGGATGTCCGTTACTTAACCAATGAAGATAGACTAAGATGTCCGTTACTTAAACCAAAGAAGATAGACTTCGACGTCCGTTACTTAAACCAAAGAAGATAGACTAAGATGTCCGTTACTTAACCAATGAAGCC
>NZ_MCIB01000003.1 GCF_003609645.1 Thermohalobacter berrensis | reverse complement strand
TCCAGGAGCATTCATGGATAGATCAATCCTAGAAGGAGACCCTCATTCAGTAATAGAGGCAATGGCGATAGCCGGATATGCAGTAGGAGCAAACCAAGGATATGTATATATAAGAGCAGAGTATCCAATAGCAGTACAAAGATTACAAAAGGCTATAGACCAAGCAAAAGAGAAGGGATTATTAGGAGAAAACATCTTTGGAACAGACTTTAGTTTTGACCTTGAAATAAGACTAGGAGCAGGAGCTTTCGTATGTGGTGAAGAAACTGCCCTAATAGCATCAATAGAAGGCGAAAGAGGAATGCCGAGAAACAAGCCACCATATCCAGCAAACAAAGGGTTATGGCAAAAACCAACACTAATAAACAATGTTGAGACATATGCCAATGTTCCAAGTATAGTTCTAAAAGGAGCAGAATGGTTTAAAGGTATAGGAACAGAAAAATCACCAGGAACAAAGGTATTTGCTCTAGGTGGAAAGATAAACAATACAGGATTAATAGAAATACCAATGGGAACAACATTAAGAGAAGTAATCTACGAAGTAGGTGGAGGAATACCGAAGGGAAAAGAATTTAAGGCAGTACAAACAGGTGGACCATCAGGAGGATGTATACCAGCAGAACATATAGATACACCAATAGACTTTGACTCATTAACAGAGCTTGGGTCAATGATGGGTTCAGGCGGAATGATAGTAATGGACGAAGATACATGTATGGTTGATATAGCAAGATTCTTCCTAGACTTCACAGTTGAGGAGTCATGTGGTAAATGTACACCATGTAGAGTAGGAACTAAGAGAATGCTAGAATTACTTGAGAAGATAACATCAGGTAAAGGTGAGCCTGAAGATATAGATAAACTAGAAAGATTAGCAGATACAATTAAAAACACAGCATTATGTGGACTAGGACAAACTGCACCAAACCCAGTATTATCAACATTAAAATACTTCAGAAATGAATATGAAGCACACGTAAATGAAAAAAGATGTCCGGCAGGAAGCTGTAAAGAATTACTTTCATTCTTTATCGAAGAAGACAAATGTAAAGGATGCACACTATGTGCTAAGGCTTGTCCTGCAGATGCAATAAGTGGAGAGAGAAAAGAAGCGCATACTATTGACCAAGATAAGTGTGTAAAATGTGGTGCTTGTATAGAAAAATGTCCATTCGGTGCGATAATCAAGAAATAGTATAAACAGTCTGTCCTTCTAAAATCTTAATAACTAGAAAAGGGGTGTAAATGATGAATAATGTTACTTTAACTATAGATGGGCAAAAGGTAACAGTACCAGAAAATTATACGGTACTTGAAGCTGCAAGAAGTGCAGGAATTAATATACCAACACTTTGTTACCTAAAGGAAATAAATGAAGTAGGTGCATGTAGAGTTTGTGTTGTAGAAGTTGAGGGAGCTAGAACTTTACAAGCTTCTTGTGTACTTCAAGTACAAGATGGAATGGTAGTAAAGACTAATACTAAAAAGGTTAGGGAAGCTAGAAAAGCAGTTGTTGAATTAATGCTTTCAAATCATAAAGGTGATTGTACTACTTGTGAAAGAAATAATAAGTGTGAATTACAAAGTGTAGCTAATGACTTAGGTGTTAAAGAAGTAGCCTTTGAAGGAGAAATGACTGAAACATATGAAGATACTTCATCACCTTCAGTAGTTAGAGATCCTGGTAAATGTATACTTTGTGGTAGATGTGTAAGTGTCTGCAGCAAGGTACAAAATGTAGGTGTACTTGGATTTACAAACAGAGGTTTTGAAACTATTGTAACTACAGCTTTCAACAAAGACATGAGAGATGTTCCATGTATTAATTGTGGACAATGTATTGCTGCATGTCCAGTTGGAGCATTAAAAGAAAAAGAAGAAATAGATTATGTTTGGGATGCAATTGAAGATCCAAATAAGCATGTTGTAGTTCAAACAGCTCCAGCAGTTAGAGCAGCATTAGGTGAAGAATTCGGACTTCCAATGGGAACAAGGGTAACAGGCAAAATGGCAGCTGCATTAAGAAGACTAGGATTCGATAAAGTATTTGATACTGATTTTGCTGCTGACTTAACAATAATGGAAGAGGGACATGAGCTACTAGACAGATTAGAAAATGGTGGAAAACTTCCAATGATTACTTCTTGTTCACCAGGATGGATTAAATTCTGTGAACACTATTATCCTGAGTTCTTAGATAACTTATCAACTTGTAAATCACCTCACCAAATGTTAGGTGCGGTAGTAAAATCATATTATGCTGAGAAGAATGGAATAGATCCTAAAGATATATATGTAGTATCAATAATGCCATGTACAGCTAAGAAATTTGAATCACAAAGAGAAGAACTTCAATCTACTGGATACGCAGATGTAGATTCAGTATTAACAACAAGAGAATTAGCTAAAATGATTAAGCAAGCTGGAATTGACTTTGTAGAATTACCAGATGAAGACTTTGATGAAGTATTAGGAGAATCAACAGGAGCAGCGGTTATATTCGGTGCAACAGGTGGAGTTATGGAAGCTGCCCTTAGAACTGTAGCTGAAGTTGTAACTGGTAAGGAATTAGAAAAAATAGAATTTGAACAAGTTAGAGGAGTTGAAGGAATTAAGGAAGCTACAATTAATCTAGGAGATAAGGAAGTAAAAGTTGCAGTAGCTCATAGTACAGGTGCAGCTAGCAAACTTTTAGACCAAGTAAAATCAGGTGAAAAAGAATATCACTTTATAGAAGTAATGGGATGTTCTGGCGGATGTGTTACTGGTGGAGGACAGCCACATGTAACTATGAAAGATAGAATGACCAAAGATATAAGAAAAGAAAGAGCAAAGGCTCTATATGAAGAAGATGAAGCTAAAACTATAAGAAAATCCCATGAAAACCCAATGATTAAGAAAATATATGATGAATACTTTGGAAAACCAAATGGTCATAAATCACACGAGTTACTTCACACACACTATGTAAAAAGAGAAAATTATCCTCTTAAATAATAAATAAAAATCTATGTAAAATAAGATACACCCCTATTAGTAGATAAAGGAGAAAGTAGTCTACTAATAGGAGGTGTATTTTTTTATGAAATATGGATCTTTTTATTCTACAGCTATTTCTTTACTGTTTTCCCAAAGGCCATGAATGTTGCAGTAACTTAATGCATAAATAGTTCCAGGTTTATCTAACTTAACATGAGTAATACCTACAGGTTCATCAAAAACATCACCTTCACCATGGGCACTAAAGTTAAAAGTAGCTATTTCTACAGGGAATTTTCCTCCTTCTGGATGGAAAAAGACTTTAATCCACTTAATATGATGCTCAAGTGTGTTTGGATGTTTGATTTCATCTCCAATAGATACTTTTAATTGAAACTCTTCCCCTGCTTTAATTTTTTCAGTGCTATGAATCACAGGAACGTGTTTTTCACCTTTCCAATCACCAGTTTGTAAAAGTTGACCTAAAGATTTCATTAATTTATAACCTCCTTAATTTTTTAATCAATCTAATATTTTTATACCCAGATGTAGGAAATTTATAAACATAAAATGTATATTTCATAATTTTTTTTTAGATTAAAATTTGATACAATGTTCTAGAGACTTGGGATATACTATAAAAAAAGGATTAGGAGAGATAATATGAGTGAAATTGAACTTATAGCTACTTCTACATTTGGTTTAGAGGCAGTAGTAAAAAGGGAAGTTCAAGCCCTTGGATATAATCATATTAAAGTAGAAAATGGAAAGGTTACTTTTAAAGCAGATGAATCTGCTATTCCTAAGGCAAACTTATGGCTTAGATCAGCAGATAGAGTTCTTTTAAAAATGGGTGAATTTAAAGCTCTTTCCTTTGAAGAGCTATTTGAGAAAACTAAAGCATTACCTTGGGATGAATGGATTACTGAAGATGGTGAATTTACTGTAACAGGTAAATCTATTAAATCAAAATTATATAGTGTTCCTGATTGTCAATCTATAGTTAAAAAAGCAGTTGTTGAAAAATTGAAAACTAAATATAATAGGGAATGGTTTGAAGAAACCGGTCCTAAATTTACAATACAGGTTTCATTACTTAAAGATATTGCAACGTTAACCATTGATACAAGCGGAGTTGGTCTACATAAAAGAGGATATAGGGTAGATCAGGTAGAGGCTCCACTAAAGGAAACCCTTGCATCTGCAATGGTCCAGCTAAGTTATTGGAATAAAGATAGACTTTTATTAGATCCTTTCTGTGGTTCAGGAACAATAGCTATAGAAGCCGCAATGATAGGTAAAAATATAGCACCAGGATTAAACAGAAGCTTTGCTTCAGAGGAATGGCCTAGAGTAGGAAAAAAACTTTGGAAAGAAGCTAGGGTAGAAGCCTTTGAATCTATAGACCAAGATGTAAGGCTTAATATTATTGCATCAGATATAGATAGTAAGGCTATAGAAATTGCAAAAGAAAATGCCTTTGAAGCTGGAGTAGATGACTGTATAAAATTTAAGAATATGGATGTATTAGATATGAAAGTGAAGGAAAAGTATGGGGTTATAATATGTAATCCACCATATGGTGAAAGATTAGGTGAAAGGAAAGAGGTACAAGAACTTTATAGAAGAGTGGGTAAAAAATTCAAAAAACTTGATACCTGGTCAATATATGTACTTACTTCCAATGAAAAGTTTGAAAAACTATATGGTAAAAGGGCAGATAGAAAGAGAAAGTTATATAATGGAAGAATTAAAGTGGATTATTATCAGTATTATGGTCCTAGACCTCCTAAAAAGTAATTAGGAAACAAAAAGATAGGTATATGATAAAAGGTTTTCCTTTCCTTTAAAAAAAGTTATAATATTACTATAAGATGATTAATTGAAACAAGTGGGGAGGTTTTATTAATGATAGTTTCTCATGAAAAGGATTTAGAGGGTAAAAGAATAGAGGGAGAAGGTATAAAGAAAGCAATTAAGAAGGTTTTAATTTCTCCAGAAGAGGGCTGGGAAGGTCATGTTATGCGTGTTTTTGAGCTAGAAGAAGGAGGACATACTCCAAAACATACTCATCCATGGCCCCATATAAACTATATAGTAAGGGGAAAGGGAATCTTACATTTAGATGGAAAAGATTATGAGGTTGAAGAAGGTTCTTTTGCATATGTTCCTTCCAATAAAATCCATCAATTTTCAAATAGGGGAAAAGATAATTTCGCTTTTATCTGTATAGTACCAGAAGAGGGAGATAAATAATTATAATAAAGAATTGTTAAAAGCGGCCAATATAATATTGGCCGCTTTAGTTGTTAGTTATTCATTATCTATGTTAGTTTTTTTAATAACTTTTCTCTCCCATTTTCCACTCTTATATAATCCATAACCTACAAGACATATAAGTGCATTACTAAGAATCATTGCAAACCATACTGATTTTGAACCAAGATCAGTAAAGTTTTTGAATAATACTATTAATGGGATTCTAAGGCACCATAATCTTCCACCTGTTAATATCATAGCCATTATAGTATGACCTGAACCTTGAAAAGTTCCCATAAATATCTGGAAAAAACCCATTAAAGGCATAGTAAATATAACTAGTTTAAGGTAGTAAGTAGCTTGATTAAAAACTATAGGGTCATTTTTTGCAAAGAATCCAATTATTGTTTCTGAAAGGATAAAAACTATTACACCACCTATAGCTAATATTATAGTTGATAAAATTGCACTAGTTTTTACAGCTTCCTTTGCCCTTTTGACATTGTCAGCTCCCAGATTTTGCCCCACAATTGTTGAAATAGAGCTTCCAATTCCCATTGCAGGCATTAATATAAGGGAAACTATCCTATTTCCTATACCAAAGGCTGCCATAGTAGCTTCACCGAATCCAATAATAAAAGCATTTAGAATAATAAATCCAAATGCAGCTGTTGATTGGCCAATAGAGGCCGGAAAGCCAATTTTTATTAGTTTAGTTAACACACTTTTGTTTAAATATAAATCATCCTTTTTAAGTCTTATTCCATTTTTTACAGAAAAAAGTCTGTATACTGCATATAAAGAAAAAATTCCTCTAGAAAGTACAGTCGCTAAAGCAGCACCACCAATCCCAAGATTAAGAGTAAAAATAAATATTGGGTCTAATATGATATTTAATAATGCTGAAAATGCACTATACTTCATAGGAGTAAGGGTATCTCCCTGCCCCTGTTTAATAGAATTAAAGGCAAAGAAAATAAAAAGTGTAGGCATACCAAAGAAAATTATCCTAAGAAAGGTTACACTTTTTTCTAAAAGTATTCCTTCTCCTCCCATTGCTTTAACTATATAGTGGGCTGATAAAGCTCCAATTAATCCAAGGACAGATGAAAAAATAAAGGAAAAGGATATTACTTGACCTGCTACTTTTTTGGCATCTTCCATGTTATTAGAACCAATATACTGTGAAATAAGTGAAATAGATGCTATTGAAACACCAATGCCTAAAGCCATCATTAAAAAAATAACTGGCCAAATTAAGGTTATTGCTGCAACTTCTGTTGAACCCAATCTACTTACCCAATATGTATCTGCAAGGTTATATAGAGTTTGTATTAAGTTATTTGCCATTATTGGCCCGGCTAGAGTAAGTATAACCTTGCTTATTTTCCCTTTTAAAATTAATTGTCTTTTTTCTATGTAATCCATAAAATTCCTCCATAATTAGTGTCTCGAAATAATTATATCATTAATTCTTTCGGGTATCAAAATAATTATATCATTAATTCTTGGAAACTAGTTTTAAATAAGTATATTGTTATATATTATATGGTGTGATAACATATTTATAGATTTAAATGAAGAATGGAGGAGAATAATGGATAAATCCGTTTTATTGATAGGATTTTATAATGAAAAGGCTTTAGGTGTAAGATATCTTGCTAATACTTTGAAAAAAAGAGGCTATACACCTCATATATTATTTTTTAAAGGGTTTAATAGTGTAAAGCCTAGTAAGGCAAGTGAAAAAGAGCTGAAATTATTAGAGGAATTAATAAATAAAATAAATCCAGCATATATAGGTTTAAGTGTCATGTCTTCACTTTATCTGGAATCTGTTTATTTAGTAAATAATAGAATAAGGGAAAAGTTTGATATTCCTATTATATGGGGAGGAGTTTATGCTACATTATTCCCTAAAAAGGCATTAACACATGGTGATTATGTAATTAGAGGAGAAGGTGAAGATGCATTTGTTGAGTTATTAGATGCATTAGAAAATGGAGAAGATATTTCAAATATAGAAAATCTTGCATTTAAAAATAATCAAGGAGAAATAGTAATAAATGATGTAAGATGCCTTGTACAGGATTTAGATAGTTTAGGTTATCCAGAAATTGGTGGAGAGAATAAGTATGTTATTCATAATGATACTTTAACAGAGGGAGACCCACAATTAAAATCATTGACCTTTGAGTTGACAGCTTCTAGAGGATGTCCTTTTACATGTTCCTATTGTAGTTCTATTAATCTTAAGAGGGTATATTTTAAAAAAGGGAGATTTGTAAGATTTAGAAGTATTGATAGTGTCATGGAGGAATTAAAAGAAGCTAAGAAAAAAATAAAAAAATTAAAGGTAATACACTTTTGGGACGAAATATTTCCTGATGATGAAGAATGGATAGATGAGTTTAATAGGCGTTACAAAGAGGAAATAGGACTTCCATTTAAAATTTGGGGACATCCTTTAAAAGTAGATGAAAATGTTATTGAAAAACTAGTAGATGCTGGCTTATATCAAATAGTTGTTGGTATTCAAAGTGGGTCAACTAGAGTACGAAGAGAAGTTTTTAATAGAACTGAAACTCAGGAGCAAATAATTAAATCAAGTAAAATATTATCAAGATGCAAAGTTCCAAGAATTATATATGATTTTATGTTACAACATCCATTTGAAACCTTAGAGGATTTAAAAGAAACATTTAAGCTTTGTCTTAAACTAGAACCTCCATTTGAACTTCAACTTCATGGACTAAATTTTTTACCTGGTACAGATATAGTAGATATGGCTATAGAAAAGAATTTGTTTACTAGAGAAGAACTTGAAAAAATTATGTATAGTTCAATCCAAGAACAGTATGATATGTATTGGGGACCTGCAGCTGCTAATAGAGTTACAGAAAATAGTGTATGGGTATCCTTAATATATCTTACCCAATTCCCAACTTTAAGACCTTTAGCTAAAAAGTTAGCCAATGAGGTTGAAAAGGGTAATAAAGAAAAGGTAGTATTCAGGCTTCAAAAACTTATGAAGCAGGTTCAAAGATTTAAAAATATAACCCATAAAGCTAAATTAGTATTAAAGGCATAATAAGGGATGTTTCCTTTGATATGGTTTAAAAGAATAAAAAAGCTGGTGAACCATAGGTTCACCAGCCTTGAAAGTCTTCTATTTTTAATAGAAGACTTTTTCAGTTTACTATTATCCTTGATTTTGACAAAATGTTTTTATCACAGTTTTCAATTAGGTTTAAATCTTTTCCCATCACATAAAAGATAAACGTCATTTTGTATTTATTAAAATATTTTGCATAAACCCTACCTTTTAAATTAATAAGGGGAAAATCAACTCCATTGTAATACTCTTTTAAAGGCCTTCCAAACTGTATATACCCTCTTTGTCCTTTTTTATATTTGTGTATAGGGCTATTGGTTACTATTGTTGCATCTATCCTAGTCCATCCATCTAACCCTATGTAATTAATATTACCTTTAATATTACCTATTTTTACTTTAAAAACAGTTTTATTATAAGGGCATCCTAAAGAGGGAAGGACCAAACGTGTTTGGTCATATTTTGGAATTAACATTAGCTCCTTAACATTTACTTCATTTAAGTTTTTAAAACCAAATCTATTATTTGGATTTTCATTATCATAGACTATATATGCCCCATAAAAGCTGCTAAAATATGGTGAACTAGGATTAAAATAAGTTGAAGAGCCATTTAACTTATCAAAATGGCCGAAATTATACAATATTGTTAGAGCTAAATCTCTACCTACATATTTTGAAAATCCTTCATCATCTGTGAAGGTCATAGTAAAAGGATACCAATCTTTTTTCATTAGACTTCCGCCAGGTATAGAAAGTTTAATATTTTTTCTTTTAAGTAAGCTCTTATCTTTATGTTTTATACTATAGGGATACATCACTATATAGCTACGTAAAGTATAGAATATTCCAGTATTAAAGAAAAGATATATAGACAAAATGATTAAAGTAAAAATAAATATATGTTTTTTCTTCATATTAAACACCCTTTTAAATTATATAATTATTATAATATATTTTTAAGAGTTTAATTACTAATAACAATGTGATGAGTTTTCCATAATGGGTATATATGATAATGCTAAATACAAAAATAGGAGGATGGAAAATGAAGATATATACTAAAACTGGTGATAAAGGGGAAACTAGTCTTTACGATGGGCAAAGGATAAAAAAAGATTCAACTAGGGTTGAAAGCTATGGAACTATAGATGAATTAAATTCCCATATAGGATTAGCTAAAAATTTTGTGGAAGATAAAGAATTATACAACCTTTTATGTACAATCCAAAGAAAATTATTTGATGTTGGAGCAGAGCTTGCTACTAAAGATAAAGCAAAATTAAAGGTTTCTATAAAAAAAGAAGATGTAGAATTTATTGAAAAAAACATTGATAAATTTATGAAGAGAATAGAACAACCTGACCATTTTATAATTCCAGGAACTAATAAGACTGCAGGATTACTGCATATAGCAAGAACGGTATGTAGAAGAGCAGAAAGAAGAATAATCTCATTATCAGAGGTAGATTTTGTAAATCCAAACCTATTAAAATTTGTAAATAGATTATCAGATCTTTTATATACTTTAGCTGTATATTCTGAAGATAACTTAAATAAGGTAGAATTTTGAAAATTATAAATTAAAATTAATTAAATAATTTCTATATAATAATTGGTATAAATTTGATATAATTACAAAGGAATGCAAAAAAGTTACTAAGAAAGGGGATAAAATATTGATTAAAAAAATTACAAGAGGAAGGATTCATCAAAGTATATTACTTATTCTTTTATTAGGACTAATGTTAGTTATAAGTGCTTGTTCTAATAGTGAAATAGTTGCTAAAGTAAATGGCGAAGCAATTACGAAAGACGAGCTTTATGAGATCTTAGTTAAGCAAAATGGAAAGCAAGCTTTAGATGTATTAATTACAGAAAAAATTATCGAATTAGAAGTTGTTAAGGCAAATATTGAAGTTTCAGAAAAAGATATTGAAGATAGAATGCAAGATTTAATAAATAATTATGGAGATGAAGAAGGGTTTAAGCAAACGCTTGAAAGTTATGGCTATACAATAGAGGATGTTAGAAAAGATATTGAGACGAATATAAAAATAGAAAAGCTTCTTGAACCGAAAATTACTATATCAGAAGAGGAAATGAAAAGTTTCTTTGAAGAAAATAAACAGATGTTTGCTACTGAAGAACAAGTGAAAGCTCGTCATATTTTAGTTGATAGTGAGGAAAAGGCTATAGAAATTAGGGAAAAACTTCTTGCAGATGGGAATTTTGCTGACCTAGCAAAGGAATATTCCATTGATACTTTTACTAAAGAACAAGGAGGAGAACTAGGATTTTTCAAAAGGGGACAAATGGTTCCAGCATTTGAAGAGGTAGCTTTTTCATTAAAAGCAGGTGAAATTAGTCAACCAGTAAAAACCCAGTTTGGATATCATATCATTAAAGTAGAGGAAAGAAAAGAAGCTAAGAAAGCGAATTATGAGGAAAGTAAAGACCAAATTGAAGAAATGTTGTTTAAGGAAAAAATGTCTTCTGTATATGATAAATGGATTCAAGAGAAATTTAATGAATATGAAATTGAAAGACTATTAAAATAAAAAAATAATTATTATTAATGGGTCAAAATAAACTTCTTTGTGTTTAAAATCAAAGAATAATCTAATTTTGGCCCATTTAGTTATATGAAGAACAATATTAAAGCTCATCTTGAATATGTATAAAGATATTAGATAGGGTGTCTTAATATGAATTATGAAGAATTGAAAAAGAACTTTATTAAAAAATATAATTATAGGTTAGTAAAATTATAGAAAAAGGGAACAACAAATACCAAAAACTACAAAAAAGGAACAGTATAATTATTTCAAAAGTAAAGACTATATATCAATGGACAATACCTATTATAAAAAAGTTAGTAAAGGAGATGATAAATGAAGAAATTATAGCTTATACCTACCTATATTACCTGTATTAGAAATCTAGAAAATTTACAAAAAAAGCAAAAAAACAAGGGAATATTGAAAATAAAATTTTCCAAAATCTATTGACAAGGAGATTTTACTTTGATATACTCTAACTAACCATTTAGTTAATAAATTTGAGGTGAAGTTATGAGTCAAAAAAAAGTATCAGACAAAAAGAGTAGGATATTAAAGGTTGCAGAAGAAGTATTTGCAGAAGTAGGTTACGATGGAGCTAGGGTAGATGATATAGCCAAGAGGGCAGAGGTAAATAAAGCACTGATTTATTACTACTTTCAAAGCAAAGAGGATATTCTTAACACACTTCTTACAAATTTAATGGAAGATACAAAAAAAATGGTTGGAGATAACCTAAAGGGTATATCTATTAAAGATATAGATGATGATTTTGAAAGTCTAATAAATGTTTTTTTGGATTTTCTTTCAGAAAGGAAAAATATTATTAAAGTTGCATTATCTGAATCATTAAAGTCAAATTCTAAAAATTCCATAATACTTAAAATAGCTAGTTTATTAATGGATGCAGAAATAGAAAACATTAGAAAAGCAACTGAAAAAAAGGGAATTAAATTTCCACAAAAAAAGCAGCAAATGCTTGTTATGGAGTTTTTCACCGGGGTTATGCCAATATTAAATTTTGTTATATATAAAGACCAATGGAAAGAATATTATGATATAAATGAAGATGAACTAAAGAAATATTTTTTAAAAGTATTTAAGGAAACACATATTGCATATCACATGTCAAAACTATAGAGAATATTAGATGATAATTACAAATAATTAAATATAATAAAAGGGGAGTAGCTCACCATATATAAATATATGGTATTATCGCTCGTCACTACGATGAATTTTCCATCCGGGTGATAGTTAATAAAAGAGCAAGACCTTTATCCTAAAATAAGGATAAAGGTCTTTTTTTGTATATGCAAATATATCAAATTTTTTTATAAACTTTTAACTAAATAGTTAGTAAAATAAAAATAGTTTAAGGGGGATTTATATGAAGAAAATAAAAATAAATTTACTAATTTTTTTCTTGATGCTAATGGTCGGTTGTTCCCAAGTTACTAAAGATAAGAGCTTAAAAAATGAAGAAAAGAAACTTATAAGGGTTATAGAAACAGAAGAAGTAAATTTACCTGTTACTTTAAATTATAAAGGTTTTGTCAGTTATGAAGACTTAAAAAAGTATAGTTTTAAGCTATCTGGGATGATAAAAAAAATATATGTTACTGAAGGGCAGTATGTAAAAAAGGGTGACCCGTTAGCAAAATTAGATGATAAAGATATTAATTATGGGCTAAATGTAGCTAAACTACAATTAGATGCTGCTAAAGCTCAGTATGATAAGGCCATAAAGGGAGCAACAAAACAGGAAAAAATCAAGCTACGTTAAATGTAGATATGGCCCAAAAGGCCTTAAACTATGTAAGAGAAAAATATGATAAGGGAAAAAAGCTATATGATGAAGGTGCTATCTCTAAACAGACTTTAGATGAACTAAAATTAGAGCTTAAGGTAAAGGAAGTAGAGTATAAACAATCAAAGGAAGTATTAAATCAAATTGAAAATGGAGCTAGAGAAGAAGATAAAAAAATGCTTTATTCACAATATAAGCAAGCATTAATAAATTATAAACAATGTCAAGATGCATTAAATGATACTATCCTAAAAACAAATATCGATGGTTATATTGTAGATATATTGTTTAATGAGGATGAAATAGTAGCCCCTGGACATCCAGTTGTTATTATTAGAGGTAACAAACAAATTGTAAGTGTTGGGTTATCACAAGGGGATATAAATAAAGTAAAAATTGGAACAAAAGCTAATATAATGAATGATAACTATACAGTAGATGGTGTGATTACAAAGATTACTAATACCCCTGATGAGAAAAGTATGACATATAATGTTGAAATTGAGTTATCTAAAAACAAGTTTTCAATTGGAGAGCTTGTTAATGTATCTATTATTGTTGGTGAAGAAAAAGGAATATTACTTCCTATTCAATCTGTAATGAATGATGGAAAAGACTATGTTTTTACTGTAAAGGATGATTCAGTTATTAAAAAATATATAGAAATTGAAGATGTATTAGAAAATAAAGTATTTGTAAGGGGAGTTTCAAGGGATGAGGTTATAGTAACTGAAGGATTAAAAAGCCTCAAAGAAGGGGATAAAATTAAAATTTTATCAAAGGTAGAGTAAGGGGGTGTAAAAAAGTGAAAAAAGGATTAATTAATTTATCTATAGAAAATAGGCAAGTTACAATCTTTGTTGTAATTATTTTAATTATACTTGGCATATATAGTTATTATGTAGTTCCAAAACAGGAATATCCTGATGTATCTGCTCCAGCTGCTATGATTACAGTTGTATACCCTGGAGCATCCCCAGAAGATATGGAAAAATTAGTAACTAGTAAAATAGAAGAAAAGATTATAGAATTAGATGGATATGATTATTCAAACTCTTTTTCACAAAATAGTATATCAGCTATATTAGTTGTACTAGATATGAATTTAACAGAAACAGAAATAAATGATGTTTTCGATGATTTAAGAAGAAAAATAGATGATTTAAAAGATGAACTTCCTGACGGAATACAAGCAGTTAATATTAATACTAATCTTATTGATACTGCTGGAATGCTAATAAATATATCAGGAGAAAATTACAGCTATGGACAGTTAAAGTATTATTCAGAAAGATTAAAGGGAAGATTAATGGAAATAAATGGAATAAAGAAAATAGATATTTTAGGAGAACAAAAAAGAGAAGTAAAGATAGAAGTTAATATTGGTAAACTAAATCATTATGAATTGTCTTTAGAGGATATAGTAAAAATACTATCAGCACAAAATATACAAATACCTGCTGGATCAATTGAATATGAGGATTATAAAATTAATATTACTCCTACTGGATTATTTCAATCAGTAGAAGAAATAAAGAATATGATTATTGACATTTCTGAAAATACAGGAGCTATTATAAGATTAAAAGATATTGCAGATGTATATATAGGATTGGAGGATTCCAACTATAAAGTAAAATATAACGGAAAAAATGCCATAATGCTCTCAGGTTATTTTAAGCAGGAGCAAAATGTTGTGCACACTGGTAAAAAAGTTGGAAAAGTAATAGAAGAATTTAAAAGAGATATACCAAATGATTTAACTATAGAAGAGGTGGTATTTCAGCCAGAAAATGTTCAAGAATCTATAACTAACTTTACAATAAATCTTATTGAAGGAATTATTATAGTTATTATTGTTGTCATGATTGGGATGGGATTAAGGAATTCAACTGTTGCCTCTTTAGCAATTCCACTTTCAGTATTAATTACTTTTAGTGTTATGAACTTAATCTCTGCAAAGATTGAGTTAATTACAATAACAGGGTTGATTATGGCCTTAGGGATGCTAGTAGATAATTCTATTGTTGTAACTGATGCAATACAAGCTAAGCTAGATAAAGGAGAAGAAAAAAAGGTGGCTTGTATCAAGGGAGCTAAAGAAGTAGCTATACCTGTATTATCTTCAACCCTTACTACTATTGCAGCCTTTTCTCCTTTATTGTTCTTACCTAGAGCAGTAGGGCAATTTGCAGGTGGAATACCAAAGATGATTATTACTTCATTAATAGCATCTTATATTATTGCAATGATGGTAACACCTGTAACAGCCTTTATGTTTTTTAAGAAAAATAAAAGAAAACTAAAAATAAAAGATTTAGGTATTAAAATATTCTTTGAAAAAATGTTGAATATTGGTATAAAGAATAAAGGAAAGACATTAATAATAGGTATAGTGTTCTTAATAATATCATTATTAATTGGATCTATATTACCGATGGAATACTATCCTACTTCAGACAAGGAAATTATCTACATTGATATTGAAACAGAATATATAGATATAAATAAAACTGAAGAAATAGTTAAAAAGGTTGAAAAATTTTTAGAAAAAGAGAAAGAGGTTGTTGATTTTACTACTTCTATAGGTAAGGGATTACCAAAATTTGATATTTCCATACTACCTCAAGTTGATTCTACTAATTTTGCCCAAATATTAACTAGAGTAGATTTAAAGAAAGGTGGAAGGTTTAAGTCTAATACTGAGTTTGTTCAATATCTACAAGAAATATACAATAAAAATATAGTTGGCGCTGAAGTAAAAGTAAAGGAGCTTGAAATTACAAGTATGGGTGCTCCTATTCAAGTAAGGGTTACAGGAGATGATATGGAAAAAATAAAAGCTACTGTTGAAGATATTAAAAGTACTTTATCTAAAATAGAGGGTACAAGAAATATAGATGACGATTTAGATGAAAGAATTTATGAGTTTTTATTAGATATTGATACAGATAAATCTATTTTAAAGGGAATTACTAAATATGATATTCAAAATGAAATTAACATTGCTTTAATGGGGAGAGAAGCTTCTGTTCTTAGACAGGAGGGAAAAGAATATGACATTGTAATAAAAGGCAATATTAATTCTATCAATGATTTAGAAAATTTAGCTATAAAATCTTCCATAACAGGAAACAAGGTATTTCTCAAACAAATTGCAGATATAAATCTAAAATCATCAATACCAGTTATAAAAAGATATAATGGGAAGCGTGCTATAGCTGTAACAAGTGAAGTTAAACCAGGATATAATGCAGTTGAGGTTCAAACAGTATTGGAAGAAAAGATTAACAAGAAAATCTATAAAGATGTAAATATAATTTATGAAGGAGAAAAGGCAGAATTGGAAAATGACCTTGGTAATATAGGTATTGCGGCTGTATTTGCTATATTTATGATTTTTATAATATTAATGGTTCAATTTAATTCCATTATTCAACCTTTTATCATCCTAATTAGTGTTCCTTTATCCATTATTGGTTCAATATTTGCATTATTGATTTTTAGACAGCCACTTTCACTGTTTGGATTTTTAGGAATAGTTAGTTTAATAGGGGTAGTTGTTAACAATGCGATAATATTAATTGATTATATTAATAGGGAAAGGGCTAAGTTTATTTCTATAGATGAGGCATGTAAGAAAGCTGTAAATGCAAGATTTAGACCTGTAATATTAACTACAATAACAACTGTATTAGGATTAATTCCACTGGCTATATCAGGTAATGATTTATTTAAACCAATGGCAATATCATTCATGGGAGGATTAATGGTTTCCACATTGTTAACATTAGTAATTATACCTGTTACCTATGGTCTAGTAGAAGGAAAAATCCAAACTTTTAAATTTAAAGAGAGGGTATCAAAAGAGATTGTAGATTAATGAGTTGTAAAAGATATAAGTACTTTTTTCATATTAATAAAAATAAAGATAAAATGATACTGTTAAATCTAGCAATTTTAATTTTTTATCAAAAATCTGAAAATTTTTATTTGACAAACACTTGTGTTATGTGATAAAATTCAAAAAAATTAATATTTATACTACGTGTGTTATAGAGGCTGCAGTTACAAAGAGTACTGCTGATGATGCTTAGGGAGGCTATGAATCAGTAGGAAAGGTGTAACTGCCGAAATACATAGTTTTTCCCTAAAGCTATGTGTTGGGACTATGTTGAATAAGCATAGTACTGTCATCAGGTAATTTGCCCATTTACTTGATGAAGAGCTGTAGCACATAGGGCGAAAGGTGGCGTATATATGGCCAAGAGCACCTTTTGCTCTTGGCCATTTTTATATTTCATTATTAATATCAACTATTTAATAATTTTTATAAGGACTGATATTTATTAAAAGTATTTGTACATTAGTAGTTGTTAGCTAACTCTTAATAAAGTTTGGAGGAGAGAAAATGAAACTTTTCGGCACTATGAAAATTAATAGTAAAGGCCATTTAGAAATTGGAGGTTGTGATTCTGTAGATTTAGTGGAGAAATTTAAAACTCCATTATATGTTATTGATGAAGATTTAGTTAGGAGCAATTGTAGATTATTTATGAATAATTTCACTTTAGAAGGAATTGAAACAGAGGTAATTTATGCATCCAAAGCATTTTTAAATTTAGCTATATGTAAAGTTTTAGAGGAAGAAGGTCTTTCAATAGATGTTGTTTCTGGTGGAGAATTGTATACAGTATTAAAGGCAGGTTTTCCAAAGGAAAAAATTCATATGCATGGAAATAATAAATCAAAAGAAGAACTAGCAATGGCTGTAGAAAACGAAATAGGAAGAATAATTATAGATAATAGACAAGAAATAGAGCTTTTAGAAACCGTATCTAAAAAATATAAAAAGAAAGTTAATGTATTATTAAGGGTTAATCCAGGAATTGAAGCTCATACTCATGAATATATACAAACATCAAAACATGATTCAAAATTTGGTGAGTCAATCTTTAGTGATGATATATACTCTATAGTTAATAAATTAAAAGAAAGTGAATATATCAATTTGAAGGGATTTCATTGCCATATAGGATCTCAAATACTAGATGAAGAACCATTCTATTTTGCAGCAGAAATTATGTTAGATTTTATAAATAAAGTAAAAAATAATTGCGATTTTATTACTCAAGAACTAAATCTAGGTGGAGGCTTTGGAGTGTTTTATTCAAATGGTGATGACCCTATAAATTTAAGTTCTTGTTTAAAGAAAATGTTAAATATAATTAATGAAAAAACTAAAGAATTAAATATTATAACCCCTAAGATAATGATAGAACCAGGAAGGGCCATAACTGCCAATGCAGGTATAACATTATATGAAATAGGTGGAGTTAAAAAGACATACAGTGGTAAAAAATATGTTTTTGTAGATGGAGGCATGACTGATAACCCAAGAACTGCCCTTTATGGAGCAAAGTATAGTGGTTATATAGCCAATAAAATGAATCATGAGCCTGTAGAAGATGCAACTATTGGGGGAAAATGTTGTGAATCAGGTGACATAATAATTAAAAATATAAAACTACCGCTAGTTGATGCAGGAGATATAATGGCAGTTTTTACAACAGGAGCCTATAACTATAGTATGTCTAGTAATTACAATAAACTTTTAAGGCCAGCGGTAGTATTCGTAAAGGATGGAAATGCAAAGTTAACAGTAAAAAGACAAACATATGAAGATCTTATAAATAATGATATACCATATTATCAATAAAGGGAGTGTTAATTTTGAGTATAGTAGTTCAAAAGTATGGGGGAACTTCAGTAGCCACTGTAGAAAAAATTAAGTATGTGGCTAGAAGATTAATAGAACGAAAAAAAGAGGGTACTGATGTGGTTGTTGTAGTTTCTGCAATGGGTAAAACTACAGATAAACTAATCAATATGGCTAAGGAAATATCAAATAATCCTTGTAGGAGAGAACTTGATATGCTTCTTTCAACAGGAGAACAGGTATCAATTTCTCTATTATCAATGGCCCTTAAAGAATATGGTTATGATTCTGTTTCTTTAACAGGTTCTCAAGCTGGAATAAAGACTAGGGGCTACCATTTAAAAGCGCGAATTGCAGACATTAAGATTGAGAATATAAAAAAGCATTTAAAAGAGGGGAAAATAGTGGTAGTAGCAGGCTTTCAAGGTGTAAATGAAGCAGGTGATATTACAACTTTAGGGCGAGGAGGATCAGATACAACTGCTGTGGCATTAGCAGCTAAACTTAACTGTCCCTGCGAAATATATACTGATGTAGATGGAGTATATAGTGTTGATCCTAGAGTTTACAGTAAAGCTAGAAAGTTAAAGAATATTAGTTATGAAGAAATGCTTGAAATGGCCAGTTTAGGTGCTGGAATAATGGAAACAAGGGCTATGGAAATAGGGAAAAAATATAATGTGCCTATATATATTGCTAAAAGTGAAGGTAATATTGAAGGAACTTATATAAAGGAGTTGAGTGAAGAAATGGAAGAAAAAGTAATTACAGGTCTAACTGTTAGTGATGATGATTTAATGGTTACTATTAATAATATTCCTTATAATATACAAAATATTTCAGGTATATTTGAAGAATTAGCCAAAAAGGATATTAATATAGATATGATAAGTCAAACAGCTGCTGTAGATGGATTTGTTAATGTATCCTTTACAGCTCCAAAGCTTGAAAAAGATATTATTACAAAAATTATAGAAAAAATTAAAAAGCGTTTGAAGGGTATAGAGGTAAAAATGGAGACAGATATAACTAAAATATCAGTAATTGGATTAGGTATGAGAAACCAGTCAGGTGTAGCTGCTAGAATATTTAAAATATTTGCTGACCATAATATAGAATTTAAGCAGGTAACAACTTCAGAAATTAGAATATCATACACTATAAATACTAAGGATAAACAAAAGGCTATTTTAGTTATAGCAAATGAATTTAACTTATAAAAGGTGCATTCAATTTTAATATGCTCCCCTTTCATAGACAGATAAGAATAATAAATCTGTCTATGAAAGGGGAGCATTTGTTATTTATAAAAATTTTATTACCAATTATCATACATGAGAAAGTTTTAAAAAAATTTAGTAATAAAGACAAGTAAACATGAGTATATTTAGGGATACGAAAGAAAATTAGCAATAATATAGTTTTAGTAAATTACAAGCTTTTATTAATTTCATAAAAAGGTTTGAATATTGATAGTATTTATATTACTATAAATTTTAACTTTTAAGTTTATAGGGAGATGGTTTAAATTAATACTACATTAAACGAATATGATAATCTTCAAAATAAAAGTGACGAAATTCCTATTTCAGAACAGCTTTTATTTTTTGTACCTTTAGGGGCTACAGCCTTTTTAATTAGTATAACTCATTCACTTTTTAATGCAGTTTTAGCAAGACTTCCTAATCCAGAAATATACCTTTCAGCATTTGAAGTATCAAAAAGTATTCTAAGGGTTGTTCAAAATCCTGTGGCGATGATTAGGCAAACTGTAACAGCCTTAGTAAAAGATAAAGAAAGTTATTATAAAGTTAGAAAATTTATTATTATGCTAGTTGGTTTTATTGTGTTTATATTTTCACTTTTTATATTAACAGGTGGATCAAAATGGTTTATAAAGAATATTATGGGACTAAAGGGCAAAGTTTTAAATGAATCAATAACTATACTTACAGTTTTTCTAATCTTTCCACTAGCAGTTACTCTAAGAAATTTTATGCAGGGTGTAGCAATAATATTTAGAAGAACCCCATTAGTAAGTGTAGCTACTGTTTGTAGAGTAATTTTTGTATTATTCATAGCACTAATAGTACATAAACTTAAGTTTATACCAGCGGCTATTATAGCTGGTGGTATATTTGTTGGTGCCATATCAGTTGAAGGCTTAATGATGTTTTTAGGGGTTAAGCTTCCTGTCGGTGACATACCTAATAAATTAGATAGAATTGCCAAAAATAAAGAAGAATTAGGTTACAAAGAAATTACTAATAAAACAATAATTAGATTTTTTTTACCATTGGTCTTAACATCTTTCATTAAGTCTTTAGCTAAACCTATAATTAACTCTGGTTTAGCAAGAACACATAATCCAGAAATAGCTCTTTCAACTTATGCAGTAGCCTGGGGACTAGGCATTATCATTGTAAGTCCAGTTGTAATGTTTCATCAAGTTCCATTAAATCTAATTAAAGAAGATAATGATAAACAGAAGAAATCTGTATTAAAGTTTGCAATTTACTTAGGTTTGACTTTGTCTGTCATTTTTGGAACTGTTGCTTTTAGTCCTATAGGATATTATGTACTTAAATACCTTATAGGAACTACAGACAAAATTAGTTTAATGTCCATAGATGTCTTAAAAATAATGTCCGTATTACCGTTAATTATGGTAATTAGACAGTATTATTGGGGAATTTTAATGAAAAAACATATGACTGAATATATCAGTAAAGGTAAAGTTATTAATCTTATTGCTTTAATATTAGGTATAACCTTCGGATACTTTTTACAGCCTAGTAATTCTGCTATTATTGGTATTATTGGCATGATAAGTTCAGAACTATTTGAATCTATTTATTTATATGTTATTAGTAGGAATATTACATGACAATCATAATATTATTTTACTGTCAAGGGATTAAAACATTCATATTAATTTAAAATTATACAAAATAAGACAGATTATGATATAATACATTAAATAAAGGTTTTTAAATCTACCTTTTAGAGGGGGACATTATGTTAGATAAAGGTTTAGGTTTTGATGAAAAGAAAATAAGATGTCATCAAAGATTTGCCAATGATATATTGGATGGGATGATTGACTGGGTTAGAGTAATAGACAAAACAGGTACTATTATTTATGTGAACAAACCTATGAGAGAAGCTATAGGTAGGCAACTTATTGGAACTAAGTGCTACTCAGTATTAGGAAAAGGTTCACCATGCAAAAGATGTATTTCTAAAACAACAATACTAACTGGAGAAATAGTTGAAAAAGAAGAAAAAGTAGGTGAAAAAATATTTTCTGTTAAAAGCTCACCAGTTAAGGATGAAAATGGGGAAATATACGCTGCCGTTGAGGTATTTAGAGATGTAACAAGGGAGAGAAAGCTTGAAAAAGAACTAATTAGAAAAAATGAAATACTGAATGAAGATTTAAGAATAGCTAGGAGTTTACAATCTAAAATATTTCCTAGAAAAGGTAATTATGATAACATAAATGTTGATTATATATACAAACCATCTGAAATGCTTAGTGGAGATATGTTCGATGTTTTCCATATAGATGAGGAACACATAGGTATATATATTAGTGACGTAGTAGGCCATGGTGTTTCAGCTTCAATGATGACAATGTTTGTAAGACAGACAATGAGAGCTGTTAAAGATGAATACAAAGCTCCAGCAAAGGCATTAAGTGAGCTCCATAAAAGGTTCCTTAGTTTAGACTTAGAAGATGATAAATACCTTACTATATTTTACGGAGTTTTAAATAAAAAAGATAAGACTTTAGTTTTTGCTAATGGAGGACATAATAGTTTACCAATACTAATAGGAAAAGATGGAGTGCAAATTCTTGAGGCAAAGGGATATCCGATTACCTATCTTTTTAATAAAGTAGATTATAAAGAAAGAAAGGTAAAACTTAAAAGTGGAGATAAGATATTGTTCTACACAGATGGTGTCATTGAGGCTAAAGATAAATCTGGGGAAGAATTTGGATTAAAAAGATTAATAAATATAATAAAAAATGAAAATGAGAATCTACTACCAGCTATAGAAAATAATATAGATAATTATAATTTTGGTAAGCAAGAAGATGACTTTGCTCTATTAATGGTGGAAGTATTATAATTAATTGACAATAAATTAATAAATATCTATTAAAATAAAAATGATAAGTCTATAAAGCTGATGAATTAAGGATTCATCAGCTTTATATTTTTTTTGATAAAATTAAAAAAATTATTGACACCCTTTTTTCTTCAAAGTAATATAAATTTAGACATATAAGATTTGAAAGAGGGGAAAAAGGTGAAACTAGTATCATTTAATCCTTATAGAACTATAGGTATAAAAGGAGTAACCTATGTAAAGCCAGAAAATATCTTTAGAGAAATTGACAAGGTAAAAGAAGCAGACTATATATTATTTCCTGAATATTGGCAAGTAAATTTTTTAGTGTATGGACTTCATAAAAAAATATTTCCAAATATAAGTACTTTTCATCTAGGTCACAATAAAGTAGAGATGACTAGAGGATTATGGGCTACCTTTCCTAATAATGTTCCCTATACTAAAATATTAAATAAAAGTCAGCTCAATATAGATGAAATCGAAGAAGAATTTGGATATCCCCTTGTAGCTAAAGAAGTAAAAAATTCAATGGGTAGAGGTGTATTTTTAATTGAAAATAGGAGTCAACTTTTAGAATATAGTAATAATAATGAGGTTTTATACATTCAAGAAAAACTTCCTATAGATAGGGATTTAAGGATAGTATATCTAGGGAATAAAGTAATTGCAGCATATTGGAGGATAGGAAGAGAAGGGGTTTTCCATAATAATATTGCAAAAGGAGGAAACTATAGTTTTGAAGATATTCCTATAGGAGCAGTTGATCTAGTTGATAAAGTAGCTAAAAAGTTATCTATAAACCATGCAGGTTTTGATGTTGCAGTTGTAGGGGACAAGTATCATATATTAGAGTTTAATGTTTTATTTGGGAATGATGCACTTAGACATTTAGGTATTAAAGTAGAATCCCTAATATATGATTATATACGCTCAGACTTTGACCCTGATACACCAACTTACCCAACAATAAGGAAAAGAGTATCTTAAAGGACTGGATTTTTATCCAGTCTTTTTTCTTAAAAATCTATTAAGGTATAAAACCTATGTAACATTTTTGATAAAATATTATTATGATAATATATTAAGGGTAAAAAATATATATAAGTTTTGTAGATTTTTATTAAAAAAAGAAAGGGGAAATTTTAATGCTTTTTAAATGGAAAGACAAGTATAGTGTTAACATAAAAGAAGTAGATAAGCAACATAAAAAGCTATTTGAAATAGGAAATGAGTTGTATACACTTGTTTCACTAAACGATGGCATTGATCGTTATGATGAAATTATGAAAATAATTGAAGAGTTAAAGGATTATGCTATTTATCACTTTAATTATGAAGAAAAATTAATGAAGGAATATGGTTATGAAGAGTTTAATGACCATAAACAACAGCATGATGCATTTGTAAATAAAATTTTAGATATAGAGAAGCAAGACATAGACGGAAAACAGAATATTATTACAATGGATATACTAAACTTTATTGCAGATTGGATTGAAAAGCATATAATTAAGTCAGATCTAAAATATAAAGATTTCTTTAATCAAAAAGGTTTATATTAAATTTGTAATAATACACATTTAGAGAGAGAAAACTATTAATGTGTTGATATAATTGAAAAATAGTAGTAAAATGTAACTGCAAAAATTACATATTGTAGGAGGGTAAGTAATGGCAAATATAACATTTGATTATTCTAATGGATTAATTAGACAACATGAATTAGACAACATGAAAGAACAAATTTCAATTGCTCACAAGTTTTTACATGAAAAGAAGGGACCAGGTAATGACTTTTTAGGATGGGTAGACTATCCTATAAACTATGATAAGGAAGAGTTTAGCAGAATTAAAGAAGCAGCAAAGAAAATAAGAGAAAATTCAGATGTATTTATTGTTGTTGGTATAGGTGGTTCTTATTTAGGAGCAAGGGCAGCTATAGAGGCTTTAACCCATTCATTCTATAATCTACTTCCAAAGGAAGATAGAAAGACACCTGAAATATACTTTGTTGGGAATAATATAAGTGGTACATATTTAAAACATCTTCTAGATGTTATTAAAGGAAAGGATGTAAGCATAAATGTAATATCAAAATCTGGTACAACAACTGAGCCTGCTATTGCATTTAGAGTCTTAAGAAACTATCTAGAAGATAAATATGGTAAAGAAGAAGCAAGAAAAAGAATATTTGCAACAACAGATAAGGCGAAGGGTGCTTTAAGAACGCTATCAGATCAAGAAGGTTATGAAACATTTGTTATCCCTGATGATGTAGGAGGAAGATTTTCAATATTTACTCCAGTAGGCATGCTTCCTATGGCTGTAGCTGGAATAGATATTAATAAGATGATGGAAGGTGCTAATGCAGGTAGAGAGGAGTATAGTATAGAGGACTTTGATAAGAATCCTTGTTATCAGTATGCTGCAGTTAGAAATGTTCTTTATAGAAGAGGTAAAGCTATAGAAATATTAGTTAATTACGAGCCATCTTTACACTATTTATCAGAATGGTGGAAACAACTATATGGAGAAAGTGAAGGTAAAGATGGAAAGGGTATTTTCCCAGCATCAGTAAACTTTTCAACTGACTTACACTCATTAGGACAATATATTCAAGATGGTAGAAAGCATCTTTTTGAAACAGTTATAAATGTAGAAAAACCAACAGAGGATATTGAGATACCAGAGGATGAGAAAAATCTTGATAATCTAAATTATTTAAAAGGTAAAACTATGGATTTTGTAAATAAAAATGCATTTGAAGGGACTTTAATTGCCCACACGGATGGGAATGTACCAAATCTTATTATAAATGTACCAAAGATAGATGCATACTACTTTGGTAAACTTATATACTTCTTTGAAAAGGCATGTGGAATTAGTGGGCATTTACTTGGAGTTAATCCTTTTGACCAGCCAGGTGTTGAGGCATATAAGAAAAATATGTTTGCATTATTAGGAAAACCTGGTTTTGAAGATTTAAAAGAAGAACTAGAAAAGAGGAAACTAAAGAAATGATAGAAGTAGATATACCTTCCTTTCGAAGTATTACTATAGAAAATGTAATATTTGACTATAATGGTACATTAGCAGTAGATGGAAAACTTATTAATGGGGTAAAAGAAAAATTAAAAGAGCTTTGTAAAAAAGTTAATATATACGTACTTACTGCAGATACCTTTGGCACTGTAAGGGAAAACTTAAAGGATTTAGATGTCAAAGTAAAAATAATATCAAAGGAAAATGGTGTTGTAGATAAATTAAGGTTTTTAAGAGAATTGGGAGAAGATAGAACTATTACAGTTGGTAATGGTAATAATGATAGTTTGATGATTAAAGAAAGTGCATTGGGAATTTGTGTATTAGAAAGAGAAGGAATATCTACTAAAGCTTTATTAAATAGCGATATAGTAGTAAAAAATATTATAGATGTTTTTTATATGTTACTAAGTACAAAGAGAATGATAGCTACATTGAGGGAATAAAGACTGTAGGGGAACCTACAGTCTTTTCTACTATATAAAAAGTGTATTAATCATAGTATTTAATGTCAGAGATTAAGTGATATAACTATCCTAGTAGAGCGAGCTTTGCTCGCTTTTTTTATTTAAATTATATAAATTGGGTACATATAAAATAGACTAAAGGAGGGATTAATATGCTAAATATCGAGAATAGAATAATAGATACCATAAGATTTTTAACTATAGATGCTGTTGAAAAAGCTAAATCAGGCCATCCAGGGTTACCTATGGGAGCTGCCACAATGGCTTATACTCTTTGGAGTAAATTTTTAAAGGGAAGCCATATTGAACCAGATTGGATTGATAGGGATAGATTTGTATTATCAGCAGGTCATGGTTCAATGCTACTTTATTCCCTTTTACATTTATTTGGCTATGATGTAACAATAGAGGATATAAAGAATTTTAGACAGTTTAAAAGTAAAACTCCCGGACATCCAGAATATAGAATTACACAGATGGTAGAAACTACAACTGGTCCTCTAGGTCAAGGCTTTGGAAATGCCGTAGGAATGGCTATATCTGAGAAAAGACTAGCTGCAGAATTTAATACCAAGGATTTTGACATAATTAATCATTACACATATGTACTTGCCAGTGATGGAGACCTTATGGAAGGAGTAGCTGGTGAGGCAGCTTCCTTAGCAGGACATCTAAAGTTAGGAAAGTTAATAGCTTTATATGATGACAATAAAATTACTATTGATGGGAGTACAGAAATAACCTTTACAGAGAATGTAAAAAAAAGATTTAAAGGATATAATTGGGAAGTTATTCATATCAAAGATGGAAATAGTATAGATGAAATAGAAGAGGCTATTTCAAAGGCTAGAAATAATTTAAATCAACCTAGTTTAATAATTATTCCTACTATAATTGGATATGGAAGTCCAAATAAGGAAGGGACTCCTACTATCCATGGAAAGCCTTTAGGTGAAAAGGAAGTACAACTAACAAAAAAACTTAGAGGTTGGGATAAATATCCACCCTTTTATGTTCCAGATGAAGTTTATGGGTATATGAAAAAAATAATAGATAAGAGGGAAGAATCTAGGAAGACTTGGTATAGAACTTTTAATGAGTATTGCAAAAAATACCCTAAAAAGGCTCAAAAGTGGAAAAAGTGGTTTTCAAAGGAGATTCCTAAGTCACTATTTATGGATAAAGAATTAAATGCATTTGATGAAAAACCTAATGCTACTAGGAATGAAGGAAGCAGAGTAATTAATATTATTTCTAAACATATACCTAATTTAATTGGAGGATCTGCAGATTTAAACTCTTCAACAAAAACATACATTAAAGAAAAAGGAGATTTTCAATGGAATAATCTAAAAGGAAATAATATTAATTTTGGAGTAAGGGAACATGCTATGGGAGCAATTTTAAATGGTATAGCACTTCATGGGGGATTAAGACCATTTGGTTCTACCTTTTTAGTATTTTCCGATTATATGCGACCTTCTATAAGATTATCTGCTTTAATGGAAATACCAGTTATTTATGTATTTACCCATGATAGTATAGGAGTAGGAGAGGATGGACCAACCCATCAACCTATAGAACATTTATTATCACTAAGGGCAATACCCAACTTAATAGTATTTAGGCCTGCTGATGCACAAGAAACGGCTATAGCTTGGATAGAAGCAATTAAAAGAACAGATGGTCCAACTGCTTTAATTTTGACAAGACAAAAAGTCCCCTTCATAGAGGGAGTTAATGAAAATGCCCACAGGGGAGGATATACTTTAAGAAAAGAAGAAGGTCAAAAGCCCGATATAATACTAATAGGAAGCGGGTCTGAATTATCACTTGTTGTTAAGGCAGCAGAAATACTAAAGGAGGAAGGGGTAGATTCTAGAGTAGTAAGTATGATAAGTTGGGAGCATTTTGATTATCAGCCAAAATCCTATAGAGAATATGTTTTACCAAGTGATATAAAAAGGAGATTATCTGTTGAAGCAGCTACTACATTAGGTTGGAGAAAATACATATTGGATGAAGGTATAGCTATCGGTATAGACAGTTTTGGTGCCTCTGCTCCAGGTGATGTTTTAATGAAAGAATTTGGCTTTACTGTTGAAAACATAGTTGAAAATGCTAAAAAAATATTAAGATAATAATCCTATTACTGACAGCTTATTAATAAAAAAGTTTTATGATATAATAAATACAATGTGACTGGCTGCTAAAAGTTATAATAATTTAGCGAGTAGAGGTGATACAAAATGATTTTATCAGATAAAACTTTAAAAGAAATGATTAGTAATAACAAACTAATAATTGATCCACTTACTGAGGAACAGATACAACCTGCTTCAGTTGACTTAAGATTAGGAAGAAACTTTTTAAAGGTAGATGAAAATAGTATAGAATCTATGTGTTTAGACAAAGAGATAAAGTATGTAGAATTTAATAGTAATGAAGTAATAATCCCACCAAATTCATTTTTACTGGCTACTACTAAAGAATACATAAAGCTTCCTAACAATGTAACAGCTTTTGTTGAAGGAAGAAGCTCTATAGGAAGGATGGGACTTTTTATTCAAAATGCAGGATGGGTAGACCCTGGATTTGAAGGTGAAATAACACTAGAGCTTTATAATGCCAATAGACTTCCCATAAAGCTAAAAGCAGGAAGAAGAATATGCCAATTAGTTTTTGCTTTAATGGATGAAGAGGCAGAAAATCCCTATAATGGTAAATACCAAGGGCAAAAAAAGGCAACAGGAAGTAGAGTTTATTTAGATATAGATAAGTAAAAACTGGCTATTGATAATTTAAGGGCTACTTTTGTAGCCCTATTTTTTATAATACATAGAAAATTAATAAAAAGCTTGGCTATAAGGGAGGAGTAAAAGAGTGAGAATAAATTTTTCAAAGGAAGAAAAGAATAAATTGCTTAAGGAAATACAAGATTTTTTTTATGAAGAGAGGGATGAAGAAATTGGCATTATTGCAGCTGAGAAGATTTTAGATTTTTATATAGAAAACTTGGGTACTATAATTTATAATAAAGCCCTAGATGATGCAAGGGTTTGGTTTAATAAGAGATTAGAAGATATAGAAATAGATTATAATATGTTATATAGATAAATCATATTATATATTGTAAGGAAGAAGAAAATTATTACAAAATTATTAAATTACATAAACATTAGTTGAAATTTTCTGTAAATTCGATTATACTAATAAAGTGGAAAAAATTACTAAGGAGGTCGTGTCAATGAAAAGGTTAAGATTAATTTTAACAGGAAATTTAATGAATGTTTTATATTTAGAAAAATATTTAGATGCACGACCTATGTCTAATTTAAGTTAAATAATTAATAACTATATAAATAATAAGCCATAGGTATTGTGCATCTCTGCCTATGGCTTTAATGTTTTTTGTATAGAGGTTTAAAATTTATATTGTCTATGAAGGCCATAGGTATCTCTACCTATGGTTTTTTATTTTTTATTTAAAAGTATAGGAGGGATTATTATGAATAAGATTTTTATTAAAAATGTATGTATTATAAATGGGAAAAAGGATAGGAAAGGTTATGGATAGGTTTGTGGAAATTCATTCGTTAAATTGACTAAGCAAGGAGGCGTAAAAAATGAAAAGACTAAAATTACTTTTAAGTTTTATGAAAGGAAATAGACTTTTATATATAGGTTCAATTATAAGTATTGGCTTGGCAACTTTATTTTCAATTTTATCCCCTTTAGTTTTAAGGTTAACCGTTGATTCAATTATTGGAGATGAACCCTTTGATGTTCCTAATTGGGTATCAACTTTGCTAAGCTATATTGGAAATAGAGATGATTTAGCACAAAAGTTATGGGTTTTTGGTTTAGCAATAGTAGTTTTTACTCTATTTAGAGGACTATTTCTATATTATAAAGGAAAATGGTCAGCAATTGCCTCTGAATCTATTGCTAAAAATATCAGGGAAAGATTATATGACCATATACAACACCTTCCCTATGACTATCATGTTAAAGTAGATACTGGAGATTTGTTACAAAGATGTACTTCAGACCTTGAAACTATAAGAAGATTTTTAGCTGTACAGTTTGTAGAAATAGGAAGGGCACTATTTATGTTAGGATTTGTTACAACAGTTATGGTTTCACTAGATATAAGGATGACCCTAGTGGCCATGGCGGTAATACCCATTATTTTTGCCTTTGCAGTAATATTTTTTATGAAGGTAAAAAGGGCCTTCCAGCTTTCAGATGAAGCTGAAGCAAGTATGTCTACAGTTTTACAGGAAAATCTGTCAGGTGTTAGGGTTGTAAAAGCCTTTGGACGTCAGAAATACGAAATAGAAAAATTTGATAAAAAGAATAGAGAATATAGAGATTTAACATATAGATTAATCAGATTATTAGCTGCATACTGGTCAAGTTCTGATTTTATATGTCTTTTGCAAATAGCTGCGGTTTTAGTAGTTGGAGTTTATTGGGCATCCATTGGTAGGATAACACTAGGAACCTTATTAGTATTTATAACATATGAAGGAATGCTTCTTTGGCCTGTTCGCCAAATGGGAAGGATATTAACTGATATGGGTAAAGCACTGGTTTCATTAGAACGTATTCAGCAAATACTAGATGAACCTATTGAAAAGCATGAAAAACATGAAAATAAACCTGAAATAAAGGGTAATTTAGAGTTTAAAAATGTGTATTTTGGATATGACAAGGATAGTCCTGTATTAAAAAATATTACCTTTAAGGTAGAGAAGGGCCAAACGGTTGCAATATTAGGAAAAACTGGCTCAGGCAAATCATCCCTTGTCCATCTTTTAGCTAGACTCTATGATTACCAAAGAGGGTCAATAAAGATAGATGGTGTTGAGTTAAAAAATATTGATAAAAAATGGATTCGCCAAAATGTAGGTTTAGTTTTACAGGAACCATTTTTATATTCAAAAACCTTAAGGGAAAATATAGCTATATCTAAACCAATAGACAAAGAATCTGAAGTAATAGAAGCAGCTAAAGCAGCAGCAATTCATGACTCTATATTAGAATTTGAAAAGGGATACAATACCCCTGTAGGAGAAAGGGGTGTAACCCTTTCTGGAGGTCAGAAGCAGAGAATAGCAATAGCAAGAACTATTATTAATAACTATCCAATACTAATATTTGATGATTCTTTAAGTGCTGTTGATACTGAAACTGACAGTAAAATTCGTAGGACATTAAAAGAAAGAAATAAAGATGCTACAACCTTTATAATTTCACATCGTGTTTCTACCCTTGCTGAAGCAGATTTAATATTAGTTTTAGATAAGGGAAGACTTGTTCAAAAAGGAACCCATGATGAGTTAATAGAACAGGATGGTCTATATAGAAATATATGGACTATACAGAGTTCTTTAGAAAAGGATTATAAATATAAAATAAGCTAGAGTTTACTGTTAGTTCTTTTAATGTAGCTATATATAAGTTTTTTATGGCAATTAAAGAGGAGTTGATATAATGACTGTATTTAAAGAGCAGGAATATAGTAAAAGGTTTGATTTTAACCTTTGGAAGGATTTAATAGGATATATGAAACCTTACAGAAAACTTTTAATTTTACTTGGAATAGTAATGATTGGAGTAGCAGGTATAGATGTTGCTATTCCATTGATGAATAGGCATGCAATTGACAATTATGTTATTCCTAAATCTTTAGATGGGATTTGGAAATTTGTTTTATTGTATGGGATATTAATAACTGTTCAGGCAATTAACATATGGCTATTAATTGCATTGGCAGGAAAAATACAGATGGGTGTTGCATATGATATTCGTAGTTATGGGTTTAAAAGACTTCAAGAACTTTCACTTTCTTATTATGATACTACCCCTGTTGGCTGGATAATGGCAAGAATGACATCTGATATTAGAAGGTTAAGTGAAATTATATCCTGGGGACTTGTAGATTCAGTTTGGGGAACGACAATGATGATAGGAATAGCTGCAGTTATGTTAAAGCTAAATTGGAAATTGGCTTTAATAACACTATCAGTAGTTCCTATTCTTGTGGCAATAAGTATTTATTTTCAACAGAAAATATTAAAGTCATATAGAGAAGTAAGAAAGACTAATTCAAGGATAACAGGGGCTTTTAATGAAGGGATAATGGGAGCTAAAACAACAAAAACACTTGTTAGGGAAAAAGAAAACCTAAAGGAATTTCAGGAACTTACAGGAAAGATGAAATTTGCCTCTGTAAGGACAGCAATTTTTTCATCGTTGTTTTTACCTATTGTTATCACTTTAAGTAGTATAGGAACAGGGTTAGCTTTAACTTTTGGAGGAAATGCTGTATTACTTGAGAGGATAAGTTATGGAACATTGGTAGTTTTTATAGGTTATTCTACTCAATTTTTTGAGCCAGTTAGAGAATTAGCCAGAATACTAGCGGAACTTCAGGCTGCTCAAGCTTCGGCAGAGCGTGTACTATCTTTAATTAAAACAGAACCTGATATAGAGGATAAAAAAGATGTAATAAAAAAATATGGAGACTTCTATATACCTAAAAAGGATAACTGGCCAAAAATGATCGGAGATATTACCTTTAAAGATGTTTCATTTTCATATAAAAATGGTGAAAAGGTTCTTGAAAACTTTAATATTGATATAAAGGCCGGAGAAACAATTGCTTTAGTAGGAGAAACTGGCTCAGGTAAAAGTACTATAGTAAACTTGGCATGTAGATTTTATGAGCCAACTAAGGGTCAAATACTAATTGATGGTACAGATTATCGTGAAAGACCACTTGCTTGGTTACACTCTAATCTCGGTTATGTTTTGCAAACCCCTCATCTATTTAGTGGAACTATCAAGGATAATATAAGATATGGAAGGTTAGATGCAACTGAAGTAGATATTATTAGAGCAGCCAAATTAGTTAATGCCCATGATTTTATAATGAAGCTTGAAAAGGGATATGATACTGAGGTTGGAGAAGGTGGAGGAAAGCTATCTACAGGGGAAAAACAGCTAATTTCTTTTGCTAGAGCAGTTATAGCAGATCCAAGAATTTTTGTACTAGATGAAGCAACTTCATCAATAGATACAGAAACAGAGGAAAAAATTCAAGATGCAATACAGAAAGTATTAAAGGGAAGAACAAGTTTTATAATTGCCCATAGATTATCTACAATAACTAAAGCAGATAGAATATTAGTAATACGAAAGGGAAAAATTGTTGAACAAGGAACCCATAGTGAATTATTAAAGATAGGAGGATACTATTACAGTCTTTACACTAATCAATTTAAGGAAGAAGAAAAGGTAATCATTTAGGTGTATATAATGAAAACATAAAGAATTTATTTATTATTTTAGGGATAACCAACTAATTAATTAGTTGGTTATCCCTAAAAGTTTGTATCTTAATCTATAGTAAATTTATGATATGGTTTTGTATATCATTATCAAAAATATAGAAGTCTTTTCCTTCATTATTTAGTTTAGATGCTGCTTGATTATATTTTGATATAAATTTATTTGGGTGCTTCATAATATCTATTATACCTTTGTTACCAAATACATTAAATATAGCTTCTACAGTTTTTATTCCAACATAGTTGATAGCTCCAAAGGTTTGACTCATATGTTTAGATACCCACTTCATAAATTTCTCTTCACTATCTATATTTCCGCTAATAATATCCTTTAAAGTATTATTTAAATCTTTAAAATGCTCTTTTTCTTTTTTTACATCTGATAAGAAGTCATTATATCCCTGTTCACCTTCCTTAGGGATACCTCCAACACAATAGTAAGCAATACCTTCACCTATTAAACCACTTAATAATGAAAAAATTAGTCTATCTTTTAACTCCATTTTTTCCTCATCTACAACACTTTGATATATTTTATTGTATCCAATGTGGTGAAGTTCATGGGCAATAACATTAACAAATTTATTCCCCATACTTTCAGTAATATAACCTAAATCAAGGGTTATATCTTCTCCATTGAAATATCCGCCACTTTTGCCTGTAAAAATTATATAGACAGTAGATTTAAGGTCTAATTCACCGGGGACAAAGTCTTTTAATTTATCTTCAGCCTTATTACTTATATTACTTTTATTAATTTTTTTAAGCATTCCTTCATAGTTTTCTAAATTATCAAATTTCTGTCTGTAGTTTTTGTGCATTTCTACTAAAAAATTATTTTTATCAGTAAATTCTTTGTTAGTTATACTAGTTAATACTCTATGTACATCTGATTTGGTTATATTAGCATTTGAACCATGGGGTATATTATAATGTTTAACTAAATAATCCATTACCTTTAAATTTATTATTTTACTAACTATTTTTTCATCTATCTTCTCCTCATCCCTGGCTGTCTTAAAAAGATCTAGCATTAATTGTGCTCCTTCTACATTTAAATTAATACTAATCATACCCCTCTCCCCCTATTTATCATCTATAAAATAATTCTACTCTATTATAGTCATCACTTCTTCTAAAGGTTTTCTAGGTGGACTTTTAAGCTCAGATTCTTCAGGTACTCCAAGTGGAGTCATTGCAGCAAGATAATAACCCTCTTTTTCAAAACCTAAAAATTCTGTTATTTCTTTGCCTGCATACATAGGTCCAGTCATCCAGCAAGTTCCATATCCCATATTAGCTGCCGCAAGCAATATATTTTCCAAAGCAGCTGCTATATTTTGAATACCAGGATTTGGACGAAGGAGCTCTCTAATTTCTTCCTTGGGGGCTCCAATTTCTCTTAGTATTTCTATTCCTGTGGATGGATAAGGTCCTGCAAAAACAAGTATTGCTACAGGTGCTTTTCTAAATACAGTATGATACTTTAAATACTTTGTAAATGCTTTTTTCTTGTCTTCATCACCTAATTTATTAGCAAGTTCAGCATTTTTTTTCTCAACTATTTTTGCCATTTCTTCTATTTTGTCTTTATTTTTTACAACAACAAAATGCCAGTTTTGCAGATTCTTTCCTGATGGTGCATATGTACCAGCCTTTATAATTTCTTTTATGTCATCCATTGGTACATCTTGATCTTTAAATTTTCTTACACTATGTCTTTTGTAGATAAAATCTAATTCTTTCAATGTAGAACCTCCCTTATACAACTTTTTTTATTACAATTTTTCCTATATTTACTTATTATAAAACATTAGAGAATATTAACACTTAATTTATATTTTTAAATGGAAAACATATTAAAAAGCCTGATATTTTCATCAGGCTTTCTATCTTTTGTGCTATGGATGTAGGTTATAGGTTAAAACTAAAAAAATTGTATACTACCTTAGAATGGATAGAATTTTTGATCAAACCAATTTTCTTCCATTAATGACTTATATTCATTATAAAATAACTTTCTATGATTATATTCCCATTCTGAAAGGGTCTTAAGTAGGTTCCTTGCTTGAGGAGACTCTACTTTCTCTATTGCATTTTCATAGAATTCAGCAAAATCGTTCTCAATAAGATAAGCCATTCTCATTATGGTTAAATCGGCTAAGTTAGATTTTAAATTACCAGATGTCATTTTATCCTTTTCTTCTTTCAATACCTTTTCAAATACCTTATTACCTTCTTCAAGATCTACTTCTATTTCATCCCAATGCTTATTTTCTGATAACATATCATAATGTTTTTTCAAAATATTATAATGTTCGGCTTCAACCTTAGCAAGATTTTCAAAGATTCTCTTTGCCCTTTCACTTTCAAACTCATCTTTATATTTTTTATAAAAAATTTCCCCTTGTTTTTCCATTTCCATTGCATATTTTAGTATTTCTAAGATGTTAGTCATAAAGTTTACCCTCCCTTTAAATTATATTAATTTAATACCCTTTATAAAAAAAGATAAACTTATTTCTAAAATTATTACTAATGATAAAAGGATGTAAATAATTAATATAATCTATTTATTAAATTAAAATATGATAAATTATATTTAATTGGAGATAAATAACGGTAAAGAATATGTTTAGTTAATACAGAATATTTAGGTAATAAAGAAATTTAGTTACTTGTAAATGGCAGATATAAACAAACTATATGGCATTAACATAATACTATGAGTTACAGAAAATTATAAATATTGAAAAGGAATTAATGTTATGTTATAATATCAGCATGTATTAGTACCAGCTACTAAAAATAGATAACAATTTTAGGAGGAGTTTATGATGGATATAAAAGATGTGAAGGAACTTATACTTACAGTAGATAAAACGAGCGTACAGAAAGTAGATATTCAAAAGGGAGATGTTAAAATAAGCATAAGTAAAACTTTAGGAGTAGAGAAAGCAGAAAGGAATTATCATGACAGGGTAGAGGAAGTTCAAGTTCAACCAGTAGAAACAAAACCAGAAGTTAAAGTAGATAAAATAGAAAACGAAGAAAACTTATTTACAGTTACTTCTCCAATAGTTGGAACATTTTATGCAGCACCTAGCCCAGATTCGGAACCTTATGTAAAAGTAGGAGACAAAGTTAAGGAAGGTCAAACACTTTGTATAATAGAGGCAATGAAGATAATGAATGAAATAGAAAGTGAAGCATCAGGAGAAATTGTTGAGATATTAGTAAAAAATGAAGAAGCAGTTGAATATGGTCAACCTTTAATGAAAATTAGGAGGAGTTCCTAATGTTTAATAAGGTTCTTGTTGCTAATAGAGGAGAGATTGCAGTAAGAATAATTAGAGCATGTAAAGACTTAGGAATAAAAACAGTAGCAGTTTATTCGGAAATAGATAAGTTTTCTCTACATGTACATATGGCAGATGAAGCTGTATGTATAGGACCAGCAAGCTCTGCTAAAAGTTATCTTGACATGAAAAATATTATTAGTGCTGCCCTTGTTACAGGTGCAGATGCAATTCATCCAGGATATGGTTTTTTATCTGAAAACGCTAAATTTGCTGAAGTTTGTGAACTCCATGGAATAAAATTTATTGGTCCTAAAAAAGAGCAGATAGAACTTATGGGCAATAAGTCAAAAGCAAGGGAAACAATGAAAAAGGCAGATGTTCCTATAGTACCTGGTTCTGAAGGAGCAGTAAAGGATCCAGAAGAAGCTTTAGAAGTAGCAAGAGGGATAGGATTTCCTGTGATGATTAAAGCTGCCAGTGGTGGTGGCGGAAGAGGAATGAGAATAGTTTTTGATGAAGAAAGCTTTGAAAAACATTTTACAACGGCACAGAGGGAGTCTAAAGTTGCATTTAATGATGATTCTATGTATATAGAAAAATTTATAGAACAGCCAAGACATATTGAATTTCAAATACTAGCAGATGAACATGGTAATGTAATACATCTTGGAGAAAGGGATTGTTCTTTACAGAGAAGAAACCAAAAAATACTTGAAGAAGCACCAAGTAGTATAATTGATGATGAACTAAGGAAAAAGATGGGAGATGCAGCAGTTAGAGCAGCTAAAGCAGTAGACTATATAAATGCAGGAACTGTAGAATTTCTATTAGATAAAGATAAAAATTTCTACTTTATAGAAATGAATACTAGAATACAAGTAGAGCATCCTGTAACTGAATTAGTAACAGGAATAGATTTAATAAAAGAACAAATAAAAATTGCTGCAGGAGAAAAGCTAAAATTAACTCAAGATGACATAAAAATAAATGGACATTCTATAGAGTGTAGAATAAATGCAGAAGATCCTTCTAAAAAGTTTAGACCTTCACCAGGAACTGTTGAGGATTATTTACAGCCAGGAGGTTACGGTGTACGTGTAGATAGTAATATTTATAGTGGTTATAAAATTCCACCAACTTATGATTCAATGATAGGTAAGTTAATAGTATGGGCAGAAGATAGAAATGCAGCAATAGAACGTATGAAGAGAGCCCTTGATGAAATGGTTGTTACAGGGATAAATACTAATATCGATTTTCATAGAGAACTATTAGATACAGAAGCTTTTATTGAAAATAAATTTGATACTAGTTTTATCGATAAATTTGTTGCTAAAAGATATTAATAGCATTGTATATTGAGAGGTGATAGTATGTTAAAGGACCTCTTTCATAAAAAAAAGAAGTACGCTACTATTAAGTTATATGAGGATAAGAAAGAGGACAAAAAAGAAGATATAAAAGAAGAAAGTGCCCCTATAAAGAAGAAGGAGAAAGATATAGATAGCGATTTATGGACAAAATGCAAAAGTTGTGGAGAGATAATATTAACATCAGATGTGGATAAAAACCTAAAAGTATGTCCTGAATGTGGATATCATTTTAGAATGAGAGCAAGGGAAAGAATATCTGCTATTTTAGATAAGGATAGCTTTATAGAATTTGATAAAAATATGGAATCTTCTAATCCCTTAAGCTTTCCAGACTATGAGAAAAAGATGGATAGGGCTAAAGGAAAATCTTCACTATTAGAAGCAGTTGTAACAGGTGAAGGAAAAATTGAAGGAAATTCATGTATAATTTGTGTAATGGATCCTTATTTTATGATGGGAAGTATGGGGTCAGTAGTTGGTGAAAAAATAACTAGAGCAATAGAAAAGGCATTAGAAAGGGAATTACCACTAATAATATTTACGGCATCAGGTGGAGCTAGAATGCAAGAGGGAATACTATCACTTATGCAGATGGCTAAGACATCTGCAGCTTTAGGGAGATTATCCCAAAAGGGTATACCATATATCACCGTTTTAACTGACCCTACTACAGGAGGAGTTACTGCTAGTTTTGCAATGTTAGGTGATATGATATTAGCTGAACCTGAAGCACTTATAGGCTTTGCAGGCCCAAGGGTTATAGAGCAAACTATAAAACAAAAGCTACCAGAAGGCTTTCAAAGGTCGGAATTTCTAAAAGAAAAGGGCTTTGTAGATAAAATAGTAAAAAGGCAAGAACTTAGAGATGTTTTAGGAAAAATACTTTATATCCACTCATTAGGAGGAAGTAACCATGCCTAATCAATTAGAATTTGAGAAACCTATGCTTCAGTTAAAAAACAAAATTAAAGAATTGGAAAAATTGGCAAAGGAAAATAATATAGATTTATCAAGTGAAATAGAAGTTTTAAGAACTAAGCTTGAAAATATGAAAAAAGAAGTATATAGTAATCTTACACCTTGGCAAAAGGTTAAACTAGCTAGGCTTCAAGAAAGACCTACAACTTTAGAATATATTGAAAAGCTTTTGTCTGATTTTATTGAATTTCATGGTGATAGGCTTTATGGAGATGATAGTGCAATAGTTGGAGGAATTGGAGTTCTAGATAATATACCAGTAACTGTTATAGGGCACCAAAAGGGTAAGGGTACAAAGGATAATATTAAAAGAAACTTTGGTATGCCTCATCCTGAAGGCTATAGAAAAGCCTTAAGGCTAATGAAACAGGCTGAAAAATTTAATAGACCTATAATTACATTTATAGATACTCCAGGTGCCTATTGTGGATTAGGTGCAGAAGAAAGAGGACAGGGAGAAGCTATTGCAGTTAACTTAATAGAAATGAGTAAATTAAAAACGCCTATTATAGTTGTAGTAATTGGAGAAGGTGGTAGTGGTGGAGCACTAGCCCTTGGAGTAGGAGATAGAATTTCTATGCTTGAACATTCAATATATTCAGTTATATCACCTGAAGGATTATCTAGTATTCTTTGGAAAGATGCTTCATTAGCAGAGAAAGCAGCAGATATTATGAAACTAACAGCACAAGATATATACAAGTTAGGAGTTATAGATAAGATAATAAAGGAACCATTAGGTGGGGCACATAAAGATATTGATTTAACGACAAACAACATAAAGGAATATATATTAGAAGAATTACCTAAACTAATGAGTCTAGATTCAGAAACTCTTTTAGAAAAAAGATACGAAAAAATAAGAAAAATAGGAGTGTGGAAATAAGCGAGCTTTGCTCGCTTATTTTTATTGCATAATATATTATCCTACATGAAAAAATACAAATACAGAGGTGAGAGTAGGATGATACTATTTAAAGAGACTTCAAGTAAACTAAAAGGGATATATAAATTAATAAGAATGGTACCAGTTATTGGTTGGTGTATGACATCTTCACTATTAGCTTTAGCCTTTGCTATAGGTAATATAGACATTAATTACATTGTTATAATAAATTTTATTTTAGCTATGTTAATTTTGATAATACTTCATGGGATAGTATCCCATAGTATTAATGATAAGTATGACTGGATTTCCTATACTGACCAAAAGACAAGAGGTATATTATCAGGTGGTTCGAAGGTACTTAAGAAAGGACTACTTACAATTAGAGATTTAGATAAATTAGCTATCATAGGAATTATAAGTTCTTTATTAATTGCTACCTTTTTTGTTTTAAAATTTGGATTTTTAGTCTTTATAGGAATATTAATTGGAATATGGTCTGCTGTAACCTATAGCCTTCCTCCATTTAGATTTTCCTATAAGCCTTTTTTAGGGGAATGGTTTTGTGCTTTTCCTGCTCTTGTTACTGCTACAAATGCAGTTTACTATATTTTAACAGGAAGAATATCCTTTGTTTCAATATTAATTTCTTTAATTAATGCATTCCTATGTATAGGATGGCTTATGCACCATCATATAAGTGATATTGAAGGTGATATGAGAGCTTTCCCTATTAAAAAAACTACTGTATTATTTACAGTTCTTAATTTTGGTAGAGAATATGCTGTAGTTGTCCCTATTGTTTATTACATTTTTTCCTTACTATTATCTTTTGCAGGATTATTTTATATAAGTAAGGCTTTTTTAATCCCAGCTATAATTTCTCTAACTTGTATTATTTTAGAAGGAACAACAAATACTTTGGATATAGATGATATTACTAAGAAAGAAAATTATATGTCATTTTTGGTAATAATAAATCCTATTATTATACTCCTTTATAGAATAGGAGGGATCTACAAATAAAAACTAAAATACTACTAAAAGATTATAAAAAGGATATACAGATTATAACAGAAATTATGAGAAAAGAGCTGAAGAGTGAGAGTAGATATTTAAATGAGGTTTCTGACTTTTTCTTTATAGGGAAAGGAAAAATGTTAAGGCCTATTTTGACACTATTATGTGGAGAAGAAAATAATAAATATGATTTATTAATTGCTTCAGCTGCCTTTGAAATACTTCATATGGCTTCACTTGTCCATGATGATATAATAGATCAATCAAAAATTAGAAGAAGTAATAAGACAATCAACGAAAAGTATAGTATATGTGAAGCACTATTATTAGGTGATTTTTATTATATTAAAGCTATAGATTTATTTTCAAGAATAAATAAACCAATAATGAAATATGTAATAAATACAATAGTAAAATTAATTGAAGGGGAGATGGATGAAAGAGATTATTTATTTGATTTTAGCATAGATGAAAGTAAGTATTTAAATATGATATATAAAAAAACAGGTTCACTTATATCAGCTTGTTGTACTGTTGGTGCAATAATTGGTGACCAAAATGATAAAAAGGTATATAAGTATAAAAAATATGGTGAATATTTAGGTATAGCATATCAATTAAGGGATGACTTATATGATTATAGTGAAAATATTCAAGTTATAGGGAAAGATATAGGGCAAGATCTTAAAAATGGAATTATTACATTACCTATAATACATTTATTTCAAGGGGATTATTTAAAAGAGTCAGAAAAAAAGACTTTTAAGAATTTAATAAAAGAGGGAATGTTAGATGAAGATGTGTTAAAAAGCTTGAAGTTAAAAATGCTAGAAACTGGGAGTTTTGAATATACAAAAGAAAAAATATTGTTTTATGGAAATAGTGCATATAGTGAATTAGAAGAATTAGAAGATTGTGAGTACATAAAAGAATTAAAGGCAATAACTAAATATATAATTAAAAATAATGATGTTTATAAATAAAAGGAAATAAAACATTAAAAGAATTAAGATAAGACTCTAGATAATAAGGCTGCTGTCCCCACAAGGGGATGTTTTTTATTGCAAAAAAGATATTTAAGTGGTATAATTGCTAGGTAAAAAATATTATGTAATGTAAGTGTAATATAATATTATTAATCTATATGATATAATATAAAATGAGTAAATATGGAAAAAAGCTATTATAGATAGCTTCAAAATGGGAAGGTGAATAGATATGAAGCAGTTTTTGAAGGTATTTTCTATTGCCTTTATATGTTTTGCTTTAGCTATAGGTGCAGGAGTATTTACCTATTTTAAGTTTTATGATACATCTACAGCTGATGCACAATCTGTAGAAGAACCATCTAATAATAAAAATGATGAAGAGAATGATTCGGGTAAGAATGATAAAGAATTAACTCCATTTGAAAAAGCTGTAAAAGAAAGTGAGAGAATTAATGTATTACTTCTTGGATTAGAGGAAGTAAGAACTGATACTATAGTTTTTGCCAGCTATGACCCTATTACGAAAAAAGCTAACTTAATTTCTATACCTAGAGATACTTATTATCATAGGGCAGGATATGATCAACCTGATAAAAGAAAGATAAACGCAGTTTACGGTGATGCTGGAGCAAAGGGAGTTACAAGAGTAGTATCACATATTTTAGGTGTACCTATACATCACTATGTTTTAGTAACATATGAAGGTGTAGAAGAGATTGTAAATGCTCTTGGTGGAGTAGAGGTAGATGTTCCATTCCATATGAAGTATGAAGATCCAACTGATGATCCGCCACTTTATATTGATATACCAGCTGGGAAACAGATTTTAAAAGGAGAGAAGGCTGTACACTTTTTAAGATATAGGCATGGATATCCTGATGGTGACTTAGGAAGAATTAAAGCACAGCAACAATTTATGAAGTCGGCGGCTAAAAAGGCATTAAGTATTAGACTTCCTTATGTAGCAAACGCAGTTTTTAAAAATGTAGAAACAGATATGAGTTTACAAGAAATGTTATCTTATGTACTTAAACTTAAAGGATTTAGCATGGATAATATATCTATGAGAACACTTCCAGGAAGACCGATTAATAAGTTTGGATTATCCTATTTTGCTCATGATCCAAAACAGGTTAAAGGATTAATGAAAGATATATATGGTGTAAAAGAAGATTAGAAAGAAGGGTTCCTATTTATTTGGAACCCTTCTTTCTAATTTGGGGGAAGTGGGGGACTAAGATATTAATATATATAACCAAATTTGTAATAAATTAAACGTGTAAATTGAAAAAAACTTAAAAAGTGTTGTTGGTATTTATTATTTACTAAAATTTAATTATTTAAACATTTTAAACACATTTTTTTTCTAAAATAAGCTCTCCAATCTCAAAGACATTCCCTGCCCCTACAGTTAAAACAATGTCATCTTTAGTTATATTCTTTTTAAGATGATCTGCAATTTCATGGAAATTATCAATATATATAGCATCTTTTCCTCGTTTTTTAAGGGCTTCTACCAAGTCCTTTGAATGGACAATACCTCTGTCTTTTTCTCGTGCTGCATATATGTCAGTAATTATAATCTTATCTGCTTTATCGAAAGACTGTGCAAATTCATTTAATAATGCTTTTGTTCTTGTATATGTATGTGGTTGAAATACACACCATATTCTATTGTGAGAAAGGTTAGATGCTGTATTCAGGGTAGCTTTGATTTCAGTAGGATGATGGGCGTAATCATCTATTATTTGAACTTGATTAAAAGTACCTTTTATTTCGAACCTCCTATGGGTTCCTTTGTATTTTTTTATAGATTTAACTATATCTTTAATTGGTAGACCTAGTTGATGAGTAGCTGCTATGGCTGCTAAGGCATTATAAATATTGTGTTTGCCAACAATATTTAGTTCCACTTTATAGCTTTTATTACCTTTTACAATAAGGTCAAATATTGGATGCCCATTCTTATTATAAGATATATTAGTAGCATAATAATCTGCCTTATTGTTTATACCAAAGGTTATAATATTACAATTTTTACCACCTACAATTTTTCTCGTATTTTTATCATCATTATTTAGTATTAAAAAACCGTCCGAAGGTATTAGATTACCAAACTTATCAAAGGTATGGACTATATGATCTAAATCTTTAAAATAGTCTAAATGATCTTCTTCTATATTTAAGATAATACCCACAGTTGGAAAAAACTTGAGAAAGTTACCCTTATACTCGCATGCTTCAGTAAGTATATAATCCCTTCCTCCAATTTTTACATTCCCATCTATTTCGTCAAGCTCACCACCTAAAAGTATAGTTGGCTCTAAGGGGGAATTGTTTAGAATAACTGCTATCATACCTGTTGTTGTAGTTTTACCATGGGTACCTGATACAGCTATAGAATTTTTATATCTCTTCATTAATTGTCCTAAAAAAGATGCCCTATCTAGGGTAGGGATTCCCTCTGCTTTTGCCTCTTTTAATTCAGGATTGTCATCTCCTACTGCCGATGTATAAACAACCAGATCTGCACCCTCTATATTACATTCATTATGACCTATATAAACTTTGACTCCTTTATTTCTAAGTCTTTCAATTAATGGTGAATACTTTAAATCTGACCCCGAAACTACATGACCTTCATGAAGTAAAATTTCTGCAAGGGCACTCATACTGATACCACCTATTCCTACAAAATGGATATGATTATAATCAAACATTTAAATACCTCCCATGGCATATAGTATGTAATCTATATATTAGTATTATTACCAAAATCTACATTAATATTTTATGCCTTGTCAAATTGTCCTGTTACTTTGTCGATTATATCATATTATAATAAAAATATATACTATAATCCGATGATATTTTTACTTTAATATAAGACTTTTTTTATCAAAAGGTATTGAATAAATTGTTCATAACGAATAAAATTATATTTAATAGAAAAAATATTCGGATTTAGGAGGATAAAAGTGAAAAAATTTAAAAGAAACGAAAGAATAGGAGCTATAATGAAAATATTATCTGATAAGCCTAACCATATATTTACCTATAATTATTTTACTGAGATGTTTAACGCAGCAAAATCTACTATTAGTGAAGATATAATGATAGTAAAAAAGTTAGTAGAAAAATTAGAATTTGGAGAAATAGAAACTATACCAGGTGCGGCAGGTGGAGTAAGATATTTACCTAAAGCCTCAAAGCTACAACTTAAGGAATTTTTGCATAATACTTGCAAAAAACTTTCATCTCCTGAAAGGTTAATACCAGGTGGATTTATTTATATGACTGATATCTTATATTCCCCCGAGATTGTAACAAATATAGGTAAAATATTTGCTACTAAATTTTTTGATAAAGAAGTTGACTATGTAGTTACAGTTGAAACAAAGGGGATTCCTATGGCTTTAATGACTGCAAAATTATTGGAGGTTCCTCTTGTTATTATAAGGCGAAATAATAGGGTTACAGAAGGTTCTACAGTTAGTATAAATTATGTTACTGGCTCAACAAAAAAAATCCAAACTATGTCCCTTTCTAGGAGAGCAATTAAAGAAGGGTCTAAGGTTCTTTTAATTGATGATTTTATGAAAGCAGGAGGAACTGCTAAAGGAATGAATGATATGATGAAAGAGTTTAATGTAGATGTGGTTGGAATAGGCATATTTATAACAACAAAAGAACCTGCAGAAAAACTTATAGACAATTACATCCCCCTTTTAATTTTAAAAGGAATTGATGAAGAAAATAAGAAAGTTTATATTGAACCAAATAAAGAACTTTTTTAGAATTGATAATTAATATTCTGTAAGTTATAACAAAATTCCAAAAAATATGATAAAAATCCATATTTAAGAAGGAATCCCAAAAAATTTAGAGAATTACTAAAGTAATACCTATATATGTTAAATTTGACTGACAATAAGGGGGGGTGAAAATCATGGAAGTAACAGATGTTAGAATAAGGAAAATAAATAATGAAGATGATGGAAGAATGAAAGCCATAGTTTCAGTAACATTTGATAATCAATTTGTAGTTCATGACATTAAGATTATAGAAGGTAATAAGGGAATGTTTATAGCTATGCCTAGTAGAAGAATGCTTGACGGAGAGTTCAAGGATATAGCTCATCCTATAAACTCAGAAACTAGAAGTAAGATACAAGAAGCTGTATTTAAAGAGTATGAAAAAGCATTAGAAAAGGTAGAAGCTTAAGGGTCGTTTTAGACCCTTTTATTTTTTTTTGATTTTTGATGAAAAATGAAATAAAATGAATATGGTAGTTATTTTTGTATACAAAAAAATAAATTCAGAGGGGATGGAGATATGATTACTTCCATTATTTTAGCCGCTGGAGAAGGTACTAGGATGAAATCAAGTTTGCCAAAAGTTCTTCATAAGGTTTGTGGAAAGTCTATGGTTAACTGTGTAGTCGATACTTGTAAAAAAGCAAATATTAATAAAAACGTAGTAGTAGTTGGTCATGGAAAAGAAAATGTTATTAAGTCTTTAGAGGCTGAAAACGTTAACTTTGCCGTTCAGCCAATAGGAGAGGATATACCCTATGGAACAGGATATGCGGTAATGCAAGCAAAAGATTATATAAAAGATAATGAATATGTAGTTATCCTTTATGGGGATACCCCTTTGATAACAAGTAAGACATTAACTAATTTAATCGATTATCATAAAAATGGTAAATATGCTGCAACAGTTTTAACAGCAGATTTTCAAGACCCTACTGGATATGGTAGAATAATCAGGGATAATAAGGGAAATGTAGTTGAAATAGTAGAACATAAGGATGCTACAGATGAACAAAGGGAAATAAAAGAAATTAATTCAGGAATATATTGTTTTTACGGAAAGTATTTAAAGGAAGCATTAGACAACTTAACTAATGATAACGCACAAAATGAATATTATATAACTGATGCTATTAAGATTTTAAAGGATAAAGGTCTTGAAGTTGGTGGATATAAGCTTGAAGATAGTACAGATATAAAAGGGGTAAATACTAGAGTTCAACTTGCAGAAGCTGAAAAGATAATGAGAAAAAGAATTAATGAAAAGTTAATGTTAAGTGGTGTTACAATTATTGACCCAGATAATACTTATATAGGAAGTGAAGTTGAAATAGGAAAAGATACAGTAGTCTATCCAGGTGCTATATTAGAAGGTAAAACTAAAGTGGGCAGTGAGTGTATAATAGGACATAATAGTAGGATAGCAGATAGTGTTATAGGGGATAGAGTTAATATTCAAATATCAACTATTATAGAAAGTAAAGTTGATGATGATACTAAAATAGGGCCATATGCTTATTTAAGACCTAACAGTGATATAGGAAAATCAGTTAAGATTGGAGACTTTGTTGAGGTTAAAAATTCTAAGATTAATGATAACTCAAAGGCTTCACATCTAGCATATATAGGAGATGCTGAAGTTGGAAAGGACGTAAATATCGGTTGTGGAGTAGTGTTTGTAAATTATGATGGAAAGAATAAACATAAAACTATAGTTGAAGACAAAGCCTTTATAGGTTGTAATGTAAATCTGGTCTCTCCTGTAACTGTAAGAAAAGGAGCTTATATTGCTGCAGGTTCTACTATTACAGATGAAGTACCTGAAGAATCCCTTGCAATAGCCAGATCCCGCCAAACCAATAAAGAAGGATGGGTAAAAAAGAAAAATAGTTCAAACAAGTAGCTTATAAGGAGGAATTAGAATGAAATTAATGGGTAGAGATATAAAAATACTAGCAGGTAATGCAAATAAAGAATTTGCACAGAAGATATGTGATGAATTAGGATTATCTTTAGTAGATAGTGAAGTAGGTAGATTTAGTGATGGAGAAATATCAGTTATGATTAATGAAACAGTTAGAGGTGCTGATGTCTTTGTAATCCAGCCAACTTGCCCTCCTGTTAATGAGAATCTTATGGAATTACTTATACTTATAGATGGACTTAAAAGAGCATCAGCAGGAAGAATAAATGCTGTTATACCATACTATGGCTATGCAAGACAAGATAGAAAGACAAAAGCAAGGGATCCAATTACATCTAAATTAGTAGCAGACCTTTTAACAAAGGCTGGAGCTGATAGAGTAGTTAGTATGGACCTGCATGCCGGTCAGATACAAGGATATTTTGATATTCCTGTAGACCATCTAACAGGAATTAATATATTAGCAGACTATTTCAAAAAAAGAATAAACAAAGATACAGTTGTAGTTTCTCCAGATATTGGAGGAGTTAGAAGGGCTAGGAACTTTGGTAGTATATTAGATTTACCAATAGCAATAATTGAGAAGAGAAGACCTAAGGCTAATGTTTCAGAAGTTATGAATATTATAGGTGATGTTAAAGGTAAAAATGTTATATTGGTAGATGATATTATTGATACTGCAGGCTCTATGACAAAAGCAGCTAATGTATTAAAAGAGTTTGGAGCTTTAGAGGTTTATGCTTGTTGCACACATCCAGTTTTATCTGGACCTGCCATAGAAAGAATTAAAGACTCAGCTATAAAGAAACTTGTTGTTACAGATACTATACCATTATCAGATGAGAAAATGATTGATAAAATAGAGGTAGTTTCTGTTACACCATTATTTGGGAAAGCAATAAAGAGAATTTATGAAAACCAATCAGTAAGTAAGCTATTTGATTAATTTATTTCTTAAAATATAATATAAAATAAAGGATGGGGGAATAAAAAGGATATCCTTCATCCTTTATTTTAATTGTTTTTTGATATCTTGTGTATCATTTATATTATTGGTAAAGAATAAATAATAGTTTTTAATCTAAGGTAAGCCAGTAGTTTTTTTGGGAGTGATGATTGTGTACGCTGTAATAGGACTAGGAAACCCAGAACCAGAATATGGTGGTACAAGGCACAATGTGGGGTTTGATACTATAAATTGTATTGCAGAGAGAAACAATGTAAAACTTTCAAAATTAAAACATAAATCTATTTATGGGGAGTTTTTTTTAGGAAATGAAAAAGTATTTTTAGTGAAGCCACAAACCTATATGAATAGAAGTGGAGAAGCTGTTTTAGATATTCATAACTACTATAAAATACCAATTGAAAATATTATTGTTATATATGATGATATAGATATAGAGTTTGGAAAACTAAGAATTAGAAAAAAAGGAAGTGCTGGAAGCCATAATGGTATGAAATCTGTTATTTATCAATTACAAAGTGACCAGTTTCCTCGAGTAAGAATTGGAATAGGAAAGCCTAAGGAAGAAGGCTTAGTACAATTTGTTTTAGGTAAATTTACTAGAGATGAAAAAGAGGTAATAGATAGCACTATTTTGAAGGCTGCAAAAGCAGTAGAATCAATTATTCAAGAAGGTATTGATAAAGCCATGAGTAAATATAATGGATAATATAAACAGTATTTACTACTTAATACAATTAAATGACATGTAGCCCAGGCCTTTACCTGGGCTTAAAGTGCTGTCTTAAGGAGAGGATATTATGGAGAAAAACATGTTTATAGACCAATTAAGAAATTTAAATTCATATAAAGAATTTTTAAATCTTATAGATAAAAAAGTTACTCCAATATCAATACATGGGCTATCAGAGGAAAACATTGCTCATATAGGATATGGCCTAAATCAGCATCTTAAAAAACAAATACTTATTTTAGTTGATAATGAAATAAAAGCAAAAAAAATGGTAGAAGATTTAAAACTTTTTACTATGAAGAATGTGGAGCTTTTTCCACACAGAGATGTTTTGTTTTATGATATAGATGCACATAGTCATGAAAATTCACATCAAAGGTTAAAGGTTATAGATAGGTTAATTAATAAAGAAAAGATAATTGTGATAGCTTCTATTGAAGCTATGTTTAATAAGGTTATGAGACCTGAGTTTTTTAATCAAAATAGTATAACATTAGAATTTGGAAAACAAATAGATTTACAAAAACTTTCTACCATATTTAATCTTTTTGGATATGAAAGGGTAGATATGGTAGAAGGAAAGGGGCAATATAGTATAAGGGGAGGAATAATTGATTTCTTCCCAATAATTAGTGATAATCCCTTTAGAGTAGAGTTGTTCGATGATGAAATAGATTCTATTAGAAGTTTTGATATAAAAACTCAAAGGTCTATAGATAATATACAGGAAGTTACAGTTTTCCCTGCTAGAGAAATATTGATTACTGATAAAAGTAAAAAAGAAATGATAAGTAATATTAAAAAAGACATGAAAGGATTAATTAAAAAGCTTGAAAAAGGTAAAGAAACTATACTAATAGACAAATTAAGGGAAAAATTCAATCATTACATTGAATACTTAGAAAATGGATTTAATATTGAAAACATAAATGTTCTTACCCCATATATATCAGAAGATTTTACCAGTATTATTAGCTATCTAAATAATGATTCAGTAATACTAATAAATGATCCTCAAAGAATAAAAGATAGTATTAAAGCTATGGAAGAAGATTTTAGAAATAAATTTTCAGATTTTTTTGAAAGAGGAGAAGCTTTACCTAAGCAAAAAGAGGTTTATTTACCTTTATCTAAAGTAAAGGAACAATTAGAAAGCAATAATATTGTATCAGTATTTAATATATTAAAAAAGGATCCTTTATTTACCCCTAAAGAAATATTAAAGATTACTTCTAAAAATATGCATTCTTTTCACAATAAAGTAGATATTATATCAGATGAGTTGAAAGAATTAAAATATAAAGGATATAAAGTAATAATATTATCAGGAGTAGAGGATAGAGGAAAGAGGCTTGTTAAAACATTAAAGGAAAAGGGAGTAGAATGTAATTTTGTAGAGAATCATAATCATGATATTAAATCAGGCCAAGTTTTTGTAACTACTGGGTCGATTAGTCAAGGCTTCGAGTATCCGGAAATTAAGTTTGCATTAATCAGTGATAAGGAAATATTCGGAAAACCCAAAAAGAGAATAAGAAAAAAGAAAAAAAAGAGAAAAAATGCTACTAAAATAACTTCATATGCTGATTTGAAGCCTGGTGATTATGTTGTCCATGAAACACATGGTATAGGTAAATATGAAGGTATAATAAAACTTAAGGTTCAAGGTGTAAAAAAAGATTATTTAACTATAAAATATTCTGGAAAAGATAAGCTATATATTCCTGTAGACCAAATGGATTTAATTCAAAAGTATATAGGTGGAGATGCTCTAAAGCCAAAAATAAATAAACTTGGAAGCAATGAATGGACAAAAACAAAGGCAAAGGCTAAGAAGGCAATTGAAGATATGGCAAAAGAGCTTCTGGAATTATATGCAAAGAGACAGACGGCAAAGGGATTTGCCTTTTCTAAAGATAAGTTATGGCAAAGGCAGTTTGAGGACTTGTTTCCATATGAAGAAACTGAAGACCAGTTAAGGTGTATAAAAGAGATAAAAGAAGATATGGAAAAATCAAAACCCATGGATCGTCTTTTATGTGGTGATGTAGGCTACGGAAAAACAGAGGTTGCCTTAAGGGCTGCATTTAAAGCAGTAATGGATAGCAAACAAGTAGCCTTCCTTGTTCCTACCACTATATTAGCTCAACAGCATTACAATACTTTAAAGGAAAGGTTTGAACAATTTCCAATAAATATAGAAATGCTAAGTAGATTTAGGACACCTACTCAACAAAAGAATATTTTAAATCAATTAAAAAGTGGTAATATAGACATAATAGTTGGAACCCATAGGTTATTATCAAAGGATGTAAAATTTTACGATTTAGGACTTTTAGTTGTAGATGAAGAGCAAAGATTTGGAGTAAAGCATAAAGAGTCACTTAAAAAATTAAAGGAATCAATTGATGTATTAACTTTAACTGCAACTCCAATTCCTAGAACTCTTCATATGTCCTTAATAGGTATAAGGGATATGAGTGTCATAGAAGAACCACCTGAAGATAGATATCCTGTCCAAACATATGTGGTGGAATTTAATGAGCAGTTAGTTAGGGACTCTATCATAAAGGAGTTAAATAGAGGAGGACAAGTATATTTCGTATATAATAGAGTGAAAGGGATAAGGCAAATAGCATCAAGGTTAAAAAAATTAGTGCCTGAGGCTAGGATAGCAGTAGCACATGGACAAATGAGTGAAAGGGAATTAGAGGGAATTATGATAGATTTCCTTAATCATGAATATGATATTTTAGTATGTACAACTATAATTGAAACAGGAATGGATATATCTAATGTTAATACTTTACTTGTATATGATGCTGACAAAATGGGATTATCACAATTGTATCAGTTAAGAGGAAGGGTAGGACGTTCTAATAGAATAGCATTTTCTTATTTTATGTATGAAAAAGATAAAGTTCTATCTGAAGTTGCAGAAAAAAGATTAAAGGCAATAAAAGAATTTACCGAATTTGGATCTGGATTTAAGATTGCAATGAGAGATTTAGAAATTAGGGGTGCTGGGAACATACTTGGTCCAGAACAGCATGGCCATATGGCTGCAATAGGATATGATTTATATGTAAAGTTTTTAGATGCAACTATTAAAAGGTTAAAAGGAGAAGAAAAAGAGGAAGACATTGAAACAACTATAGAGTTAAATGTTGACGGGCATATACCAACTTCATATATACCAAGTGAAGAACAAAAAGTTGAAGTATATAAAAGGATATCTGCTATTGAAAATAAAGAAGATTATTCAGATGTATTAGAAGAATTAATAGATAGATTTGGAGATATAAGATCTGAGGTTAATAATTTACTTAGAATATCTTATATTAAGTCTGTATGTAAGAAAGCCAAAATAACCTCTTTAACCCAAAAAGATAAAACTATAAAGATAGAATTTTATAAACCTGATGTAATTACTCCTGAATTAATAGGTGAACTATCTAAAACATTTGGAAGAAGAATGGGATTTGATGTATCAAAAAATCCTTGTATTAATTATAGAGTGGATAGTAAAAAACAAGATAAGATGTTAGCAGAAATAGAAGAAGTTGTAGAAAAAATTTACAGTTTTATTAAAAGATAATTTGATATATAATAAAAGGTATGTAATGTGTATTTTAGGAGGAGCTGGTAGGATGCAAAAAAACAAACTATTATTACCTGTTATAGTATTTGCTTTAATCATTCTTTTAGTTGGCTGTAATAAAGATGTTGATGAAAATACTATAGCTATAGTAAATGGTGAAAAAATATTAAAAGAAGACTTTGATAAGGATTTCTTAATGTATAAAAGAACTGTTGAAAGTAGAATGGATACTGAAATATGGCAACAGTTGGAACAAGAAGCTAGAGACCAAATTTTAGAAAAGCTTATAATGGAAGAAATAATTGTTCAAAAGTCTAAAGAACTAGGATTACAGGTTACAGAAGATGAAGTAGATAAAGAAGTTGAAAACTATATTAAGCTTTTTAATGGAAAGGAAAACTTTAAGAAATTCCTTGAAGAAAATAATATTGATGAAAATTATTTTAGGAAAAGAATAAAAAGGGAAATGTTAGTATCTAAATATAGAAATCAATTTGTTGAATCATTAAATATAACAGAAGAAGAGGCAAGAGAATATTACGATAATAATACAGAACTATATAGAGATTTGAGAGTAAGGGCAAGACATATTTTAGTAGATACAGAGGATGAAGCTAAGGAAATTTTAAACCAATTAAAAAATGGAGCTGACTTTGCAGAGCTTGCAAAAGAGAAATCTACTGGTCCATCGTCTGTAAATGGTGGAGATTTAGGATATTTTACAAAGGGACAATATCTTCCTGAATTTGAAAAGGCAGCATTTGCGTTAGAGCCTGGTGAAATTAGTGATATAGTAAAGACACAATATGGTTACCATATAATAAAAGTTGAGGATAAAATAGATAAAACTTATTCATTTGATGAAGTAAAGGAAAGCGTCATTGAAGATATAAAAGAGCAAAAATATCAAGAAAAATTAAATGAGTTAAGAGAAAATGCTGAAGTTAAAGTATTTGAGGAATAGAAAGCTGATGGGTTTAATCCATCAGCTTTTTTTATGTAAATATATTAAGTATTAATTTACAATAATGCATAAAATCTTCACAATAGTAAAATAATAAGTTTAAGCAACTTGGTTTGATTCCATTTTAATAGGAGGGAAAAAAGTGAAAGCTACTGGAATTGTTAGAAGAATTGATGATTTGGGTAGAGTAGTTATTCCAAAGGAAATTAGACGTACCCTTAGAATAAGAGAAGGTGACCCTTTAGAAATATTTACAGACAGAGAAGGGGAAATTATACTAAAGAAATATTCTCCCATTGTTGAATTAAGCGAATTTGCTACTGAATATGCAGAATCTTTATATGAATCAACAGGACATATAACAATTATTTCAGATAGGGATGCTGTAGTTTCAGTAGCTGGAGGTTCAAAAAATGAATATTTAAATAAAAAGGTTAGTCCAGAGTTAGAAAAAATCATAGAAAGTAAAGAGCCATATATAGCATCAGGTAAAAGCAAACCTATTAGAGTAACCTTTGATGAAACTACTCCAGATAAATATACAAGTCAAGTAATTGCACCTATAGTTACACAGGGGGATCCAATTGGGTCTGTAATCCTAGTGAGTAAAGATCCAGATGCTGAAATGGAAGAATTAGAAACAAAACTAGCAGAAACAGCAGCAGGATTCTTATCTAAACAAATGCAGCACTAATATTTATTTACATAGCCTACCGATAGGTGGGCTTATTTATTGCACAGATTAAAAAACTATTCACTATGAAAATTCTTTCTGATATAATATACTTTGTTAGCCTATATTATGACGCAGGATTGGGAGGACAATTTATGTCAAAGGAAAATTTTTTAAAGGGGGCCGCTATTTTAAGTATAGCGGGTATACTTGCAAAGATATTAGGTTCAGTATATAGAATTACTCTGGCTTATGCTTTAACTGATGTAGGTATGGGATATTATCAAACTGTATATCCACTATATAACCTTTTGTTGACAATTTCTACAGCGGGATTTCCAGTTGCTGTTGCCAAGCTAGTAGCTGAAAAGAGAGCATTGGGTGATTGTAGAGGAGCCCATAAAATTTTCAAAATAACTTTTATTGGGTTTTTATTTGCAGGAATTACCACATCACTTTTTGTGTTTTTTGGAGCAGGTTCTTTAGTTAATCTTGTTGGAAATACTAACGCATATTACTCATATATAGCATTAACTCCGGCTTTATTTTTTGTTCCTATAATGTCTGCTTTTAGAGGATACTTCCAAGGAAGACAGACAATGACTCCTACTGCACTATCCCAATTTGTTGAGCAGTTTTTTAGAGTTTCAGTAGGATTATTATTAGCGTTTCAATTATTGAATAGAGGATTACCTATAGCAGCTGGAGGTGCTACCTTTGGAGCATCTGCAGGTGCAATTGCAGGTACTATTGTAGTGGTTACAATATACTTAAAAAATAGAAAAAAAATTAAAGAAGAAATTAAAAGAGGTTCAGATTATCCTATAGAAAAAACTACTAAAGTAATAAAAAGAATATTATCCATTGCTATACCTATAACAATTGGGGCAGCTATAGTTCCAATAATGAATAATATAGATGTTGCAATTGTTATGAGAAGATTACAATCCATAGGATTTACTGAGGCAGAAGCTTCAGGATTATATGGAAGGCTTTCAGGGTATGCTCAAACTCTAATAAACTTTCCACAAGTGCTTTCTATAGCTTTAGCAATGAGCTTAGTACCGGCAATTTCAGATGCATCAGCAAGGAAAGATTACAATAAGATTAGAAGAATAACTAGGTCAGGTGTTAGAGTAACTTTACTTTTAGGATTACCTTCAGCCTTAGGATTATTCATATTAGCAACTCCTATAATTAAACTTATATATTTTGTTTCTGATCCGGAAGTTCAGCAGAGTGCAGGCTCGATACTTCAAGTATTATCTTTTAGTTTAATATTTCTAACTTTAGTTCAGTCACTTACGGCCATACTACAGGGATTAGGTAAGCCAATGGTTCCTGTAAAAAACTTAGCTATAGGTGCCTTAGTAAAAGTTATATTGACTTATATATTAACAGGAATAAGAACTATAGGGATAAATGGTGCTGCAATTAGTACAGTTACTGCATATTTAGTAGCTGCAATATTAAACTTTATGGCAGTTAAAAAACACACCCTTACAAAATTTGGATTTACAAATGTGGTTTTAAAGCCTGTTACTGCAGTATTAGTGATGACTATATTAGTAAGATTATCATATATCTATACTTTGTCTATTATTGGTGGTAGATTAGCTACTGTATTATCTATTTTAGTTGGTGTTTTAGCATATGGATTATCACTGTTAATCTTAGGAGCTATTACAGAAAGGGATTTTGAACTTTTACCAGCAGGTAAGAAATTAGCAAAACTGTTAAAATCACTAGGTCTTATGAGAAATTAAAAGCTAGGTATAAGCCTAGCTTTTTTAGCTAATTATAGAGGTGTGGAGGGATTATAATGGGTAAAATCGTAGTTATTGGTTTAGGGCCAGGAGATATTGGTTCTCTTACATTAGAAGCAGTTGAAAGGTTAAAAAGTGGAAATAAAGTGATTTTGAGAACAGAAAAACATCCAACGGTTGAGTATTTAAAGAAGAATAACATAAAATATGAAACCTATGATTATATGTATGAAAAATGGGATGACTTTGAAGAAGTTTATAAAAATATTACTAAAGACTTAGTTGCAAAATCCCAAAAATATGATATCATTAATTACTGTGTACCGGGACATCCTTTAGTTGCAGAAAAAACAGTTGATATACTTTTAAGATTAAAGGAAGAGGGAAAAGTTTCAGTAGAAATTATTCCAGGAATGAGTTTTATTGACCCGATTATATCTGCAATTGGACGAGACCCCATAGAAGGATTAAAGATTTTAGATGGGTTAAATCTAAAAAAACAAACAGTAGACATAAATTCAGATAATATAATTACTCAGGTTTATAATAGAATGGTAGCATCTGAAGTTAAACTTATTTTGTCAGATATTTATGGTGATGAATACGAGGTTTATATTGTAAGGGCAGCAGGTGTAAAAGAAAAAGAGAAAATAGTAAAGGTTCCCCTTTATGAGTTAGACAGAATAGACTGGATAGATTATCTTACAAGTATATATATACCTAAGATGAAAGAAAAAGCAAGAAAAAGATATGATATGAATAATTTGATACATATTATGGAAAAATTAAGAAGTAAAGAAGGATGTCCATGGGATATTAAGCAAACACATGAAAGTTTGAGGGAATATGTCCTTGAAGAAGCATATGAAGTAGTAGATGCTATTGATAATGACGATATAGATGGACTGGCTGAGGAATTGGGAGATTTACTCTTACAGGTAGTTTTTCACAGTCAAATTGCAAAAGAAGAAGGATATTTTAATATTTATGATATTACTTCAAATATTTGTACAAAGCTTATTAATAGACATCCACATGTATTTGGTGATATAAAGGTATCAGATGATAAAGAAGTTCTAGCAAATTGGAATAAAATTAAAGATAAAGAAAAAAACATTAAAAAATATACTGAAAGATTAGAGGATATACCTAATAGTTTATCAGCACTAATGAAAAGCTATAAAGTACAAAAGAGAGCAGCAGATGTAGGCTTTGATTGGCCAAATATTGAAGGTGCAATTAGTAAAGTTAAGGAAGAACTTGATGAATTATTAAAAGAAATAAATTCTAAGAAAAATGAAAAAATAGAAGAAGAATTAGGAGATTTATTATTTGCTATTGTTAATATAAGTAGATTTTTAGATATTAATCCTGAAGTTGCTTTAAATAAGACTATATTAAAGTTTATAAAAAGATTTAAGTTTATAGAAGAACAGGCTACAAAAAATGGAAAAGATTTGAATAATATGACTTTAGAAGAAATGGATGGTTTGTGGGAGGAAGCAAAAATACATAAAAATTAAAAAAAGAGAAAAAATAATCCTGAAAAGAAGGATTTTAGACAAAAAGGTAGAATTAGCATATACAAGCAATTTTTATTTATAATATAATTTAATAATAAATAAAGGAGGTATTATTGTGAATAAGGCTGAATTAGTTGCAAGCATGGCTGAAAAAAGTGGATTAACAAAAAAAGATGCAGAAAGTGCTCTAAATGCATTCATGGAAAGTGTACAAGATGCATTAGTTAAGGAAGAGAAAGTACAATTAGTAGGATTTGGAACTTTTGAAGTAAGACATAGAAAGGCAAGAAAGGGAAGAAACCCAAGAAATCCAAATGAAGTAATTGAAATCCCTGCTTCAAAAGCTCCAGTATTTAAAGCAGGTAAAACATTAAAAGAAGCAGTTAACAAGTAAAATCAGGTCTTTGACCTGATTTTTTCATTTAGGGTATGAAAAGGAAGGTTGATAAAATGAGAATAGACAAATTTTTAAAGAATTCCAGAATAATAAAAAGGAGAACAGTGGCAAAAGAGGCTTGTGAACAAGGAAGAGTTTTTGTAAATGGTAAACAGGTAAAACCAGGCACTAATGTTGAAGTAGGAGATATTATTGAAATAAATTTTGGCAATAATACCTTAAAAGTAGAAGTCCTAAAGCTTTTAGACCATGTACCTAAGAATAAAGCCGAAGAATTATATAAAATTTTATAAAAACTTTTAAGATTATCATAAGCTATACCTCATATATATAATAAAAAAAGTGCACAATTATTAATAACAGTATAAACAAAATGTGGAGGTTATTTAATGAGGTATAGCAAAATTATATTCTTAATCCTAGTGATAGTATTATTATCTGGATGCTTAAGTGAATTTAGTAAACCTGGAATAGAAAAGCCACATATTCCTAATTTCTTAGATAGGGATGCAAATGGAAGAATAATTTTAAAGGTATATGTATTAGAAAAGGATAAAGTAGAGAGAATGAATATTGAAAATTACGTAGCAGGTGTTGTTGCTGGAGAAATGGGAAATGATTGGCCTTTAGAGGCACTTAAAGCTCAAGCAATATTAGCTAGAACTTATGTTATGCATTTTATAAAAAATAGGGGTGGGTCAAAATATAAAAATGCTAATATTTCAACAGATGTGAAAGAAGCTCAGGCTTGGAATATTGATGCTGTAAACGAAAGAATAAAGAATGCTGTTGAGAGTACTAGAGGACAAGTGGTACTGTATAATGGAGACTATATAAAGGCTTGGTTTCATGCCCATTCTGGAGGAAATACAGCTTTAGCTAAGGAAGGTTTAAATTATAAATATGATAATCCGCCATATATAAGAATTGTTAAATCAAAAGATTCTAATAAAGCACCTAAAAATGATACAAATTGGAGCTATACCTTTACTAAAACTGAGATAAAAAAAGCATGTTGGAAGATGAAAAAAGATATTAACGACTTTAATTCTATTATTATAGAAAAACGAGGACCTTCTGGAAGGGTAGTATCTTTAAGGATAGGTAATATAACTGTAAATGGTCCAACATTTAGATTAAATATAGGACCAGGTAAACTTAAATCTACTTTAATAGACATAATAAGTGTAAATGGGAATAAAGTAACCTTTACTGGTAGAGGATATGGCCATGGAGTAGGAATGAGCCAATGGGGAGCGTATCAGCTGGCCAAAGAAGGAATGAAAGCAGAAGAAATAATAAAGTATTATTTCAAAGATGTTAATATAGTTAATTTATGGAAATAGCACTTTAATGTATAACTAAATATAAATTTTTATAGTTAAAAAGTCTACCATTTTAATGGGAGACTTTTTATTTTTATAACACATAGGAAATTATAAAAAATAAAAATTGTGGATAAAATATAATTTCCGTCATGTGTTTCAAAAAAGTCAACCTTGAGAATCTTCTATTTTTAATAGAAGACTTTTTTTATTTATTACCACTTATTAAAGCTTCAACATAGGATAGTAATAAAATAAAGTAAAAAGTCATATTCTTTTAACATAAGTATAAAGGGGGAGATATGGATGACTGAAAGAAGACAAGATGGGAAAAATCAAAATATCATTTTAGAAAATAGAGAAAAACTAAGTATTTCAGGTGTTGACCATGTAAATAGTTTTAACGATAATACAATAATAGTTTCTACTGTAAAGGGAGTAATGAATATAAAAGGTGAATCATTAAATATAAGCAAACTAAACTTAGAAGATGGAAATGTTGTAATAGAAGGTCAAATTGACGGTATTACCTATAGTAATAAAGATGTAGGAGGTTCAAAAGGAGGGGGATTATTAGGGAAAATGTTTAAATAAATAGTAATGGCCAATAAGTAGAAAAGTTAATAATATTTGAGGTGTTCGTATGGGAACTTCAGTCGAAAGTCAAGCTTATGTATTTTTTACTACTTTATATGGTGGAATAATTATAGGATTTGTATACGATTTATATAGAATATTTAGGTACTTTTCTAAACCTAAGAAAATAGCTACTTTTATAGAGGATTTAATCTTTTGGATAATAGTTTCAATAATTGCACTTGCTATTCTCATATTTAGTAATTGGGGAGAAATTAGGGGATATGTATTTTTAGGTTTTATTAGTGGCGCCTTTCTCTATTCTAAGTTGTTGAGCAAAGTTGTTATTACCCTATTAGTAAAATTAATAAATTTATTGAAAAAGATTTTAAAATATGTTCTTGATATTATTTTATCTCCTTTTAAATTACTAGGGAGAATATTTTATGGCCCATACATGAAATTTAATAAAAAAACAAAAAAAGTTTTAAGAAAGGCAAAGAAAATAATAACCCTTCCAATTAGATTTTTTAAAGACATAAAGAAGTATGCTGGAACAATTTTAACAAAAAAATAGAGGATTTTTCTAATGTATATAGAAATAATTAATAAAGCTAAAATACCTGAATAAATAATTGAAGGATGGGTATATTATGGTAAATAGAAAAAAGAAAAAAGTGTTTAAAATACGTTACCTATTATCTTTTATATTAATAGTTTATATAGGGTCAATATTATTTAACCAACATAAAATGATAGTAAAATTAGAAGCTGAAAAACAGAAAAAAGAACAAGAGATAAAGGCTTTAAAAACAGATATTAGCCAGCTTGAAAGCAAAATTGATTATACCTATTCTTTAGAATATATAGAAAAGATAGCTAGAGAAGAATTAAATATGGTTAAGCCAGGAGAAATTATATATATAGATAAAGAAAAAAAGAAAAGTAGTGTTTTTGGGAGGGATTAAAGTTGACTTTTTTTGATTTTTAGTATATACTTAAACAGTTATTATATAAATTAAAAGGGAGGATCTTTATTTTATGTTCGTTAAAGTAGGTAAGGTAGTTGAAGGTACTGTAACAGGTATAACTCATTTTGGTGCCTTTGTTCAACTACCTGGTGGAGAGACTGGTTTAGTTCACATTTCAGAGGTATCAGACGACTATGTGAATAATATCAAAGATTATCTAAAAAAAGATCAAAAGGTCAAAGTAAAAATTCTTTCAGTTGATAAGGAAAATAAGATAAGACTCTCTATAAGACAAGCTAATTCTAAAAAATCATCTAAACAGCCACCTAAAATTGATTGGAACAAGGGAGATAAAAAGCAAAAACGTATGTCCTTTGAGGATAAACTCTCCAAGTTTTTAAGAGATAGTAATGAAAAACAAGAACAATTAAAAAACAGAAACTCTAGAAGAGTAAGTAGTTTCAGAGGTCGTTAATTATGGTTGTAAGCCGGAAGATTTCCGGCTTATTTTTATTTGTAATAATTTTATAGCTGTGGAACTTACAAAATATTATACATTTTATATCATATCTTGCAACCTACTATATGTACATAGAAACTTGTCGATAGCCTTTAATGTTTAATTTAACTGAATTAGATTAACAAATATAAAATATTCTTTTAAATTTTTAGATTTATTAGATTGTCTGTATATAAAAAAAATTAAAACTTTTTCTTAAATAACATATTATATTGTCAAAAACTTTTTTTGCGAGACAACCCTTCTTGACAAATATTTTGTACTTCTTTTGGTAAAATAACCATAAACTAACAAGAAGTGGGGGTCTTGTAAATGATAAATAAAATGGAATTAATTCCTGTGAGAGAAAATAATAAAAGAACTAAAAATTTTATAGGTTCAAAAGGTAAAAAGATATTCTCAAAAATAAATATAAATTATGTGCTAATTAATATAATGTCCTTTTTTATTACAAGAGCTGTGATAATGGACAACCTTACTCCATTTGGCATTGCATTCTTAACAGCATATTTAATCAAATATGGCAGGAATATTATATTACCCACGACTATATCATTAAGTATCATAACTGTACATGGTATCAATAACTATTATTATTTAGCAGCAATTTGGCTTATTTACATTTCATATAAGTTATTAGAAAATAAAGTTAAAATTACCACATTGAAATTTTCTATAGTAGGATCAATAATTTTAATATTAACTAAATCTATTTCTATTATATTAGGTGAATACTTTTTATATGACATTTTTATGGCAGGATTTGAAGGGATTGTAGTTTTTACATTATCCTACATATTTACATATAGCATTACTACTATAGAAAGTAGCAAAAACAGACTTTTTACTAATGAAGAAATAATAAGTGGAGCAATAATGTTGTCTTTATTTGTAGCAGGAGTTGGAGAATTAACAATATCTAACTTTCTAATTAAGAATATTATATCAGTATTTTTAATTTTATTATTTGCATATAATAAAGGCCCATCAACTGGAACAGCAGTTGGAGTAACAATAGGAGTAGTATCCTCTATGTCCCATAACAATATGCCATTTGTTATTGCAATATATGGGGTTTCTGGTTTAATGTCTGGATTGTTCAAGGATTTGGGAAGGATAGGAAGTGCTATTGGGTTTATTATAGGTAATGGAATAATGTCTTTTTATATTAATGGTTTTTTTGAGAGCTTAATACAATTAGAAGAAACTCTAATAGGGACAATTATATTTTTAATAGTTTCTCGTGTTATAAAAAGAGTAGATAGCAAAATTGTTGTTGGAACAAATCAAGGTTCAGTAATAGAAGATGTTTATAGTAATAGGATAAGAGATATTACCTTTAAAAGGCTTAAGGAAGTTTCTAGTGTTTTTGAAGAACTAGCTAATACATTTGAAAAGGCTGCAGATAGAGAAAAAATAATGGAACAAAAGGATATTTCAAAGTTTGTTGATACAGTTGCAGATGATGTATGTAAAGATTGTGCAATGTATAGATTTTGTTGGATAAATGAATTTTATAATACATATCATTCAATGTTTGAGTTATTAAATACTATTGAATTACAGAGAGATGTTAATGAAGATGAAATGCCAGAACATTTTAGAAAAAGATGTATAAAACCAGAGCTTATTGTAAAGAAATGTAGTTATCTATTTGATATATATAAATTAAATTATAAATGGGAAAACAAAATTTTAGAAAGTAGACAACTTGTTTCTGAACAATTAGATGGAGTTTCAAAGATTATTAGTAACCTTGCAAATGAAATATATAGTGATATCAAATTCAAAGATGACGTAGAAAAAGAAATATTTGCTAAACTAAAAGATAATGGTATAGATATAAAAGAAGTAACAGTTACAGAGTTTGAAGACGACAAATTTGAAATATTCTTAGAATTAAAAGCATGTAATGGCACTGGAGCTTGTACTAGGGATGTAGTGCCAATAGTTTCAGATGTTGTTGGCTTCCCACTTGTAAGGGATAATTTTACATGTAATATACAAGAAAACAATAAAACTTGTAGATTTAAACTTATAAGAGCAAATAGATATGGTGCTGTAACAAAAGTGGCTAAACTAGACCAGTCATTTAATTATGTATCTGGAGATAGTTATACTTTTGGAGAAAATAATAATAACTATTATGCAGTATTAAGTGACGGTATGGGAGTAGGTCAAAAGGCTAATAGGGAAAGCAATATAACAATTTCATTATTAGAAAAGTTTTTAGAAGCTGGATTTGATAAAGAGTTAGCTTTAAAAACTATTAATTCAATACTAGTCTTAAAGTCAAATGATGAAATGTTTGCTACAGTAGATATGTCAATAATAGATTTATATAGGGGAAAAGCTCAGTTTATAAAAATTGGTTCAGCCCCAACTTTTATTAAGAAAAAAGATAGAGTAGAAATAGTAAATTCTTCAAGTCTTCCAGTAGGTATATTAAAGGATGTAGATTTCCAAATATATGAGGGACAGCTTGAGGATGGCGATTTAATTATAATGATGTCAGATGGTGTATTAGATGCTAATAAGGATGCAGAAGATAAAGAAAAATGGATAGCAGATGTTATTGAGGGAATTAATAGTATAAACCCTCAAAGGATAGCAGATGAAATTATAGATGAGGCCAAAAGGGTTTCTAAAAATGAGGATATGGACGATATGACTGTCCTAGTAACTAAAGTATGGAAGAGAAGATAATGTAAGTGCAATTTACAATTCACAGTTAACAATTTACAATTAAATGGAACGCGAACTGGGTTCGCGTTTCATAATGTTAAATTTTAAGTTGTGAATGTTGAATTGAAAAATGAATAAGTTAGTAGTTAGTGTTTAGTAGTAATAAATACAGTTGCTAGCTCCTAGTTTTACTAAGAGCCAGTAGCTAATAAATAAGGACCGTATTATAAAACTGTTGCTGATGGATTGGCAATCCATCAGCTTAACCGTTGTTGAGGGGCGCCTACGTCCCTCAACTTTTTTTATGCCAAAACGTATACCTTGGTAAAAACTGGCGATAATTATTAAAAAATGAGTTGGAGGGATATTAATGGAAAAGGACATAGAATTTAAACAAATTATATTAGTAACAGATGGAGAGTCTAATGTAGGCTATAGCCCAGTTGAAGTAGCCCAAAATGCCAATCAAAAAGGAGTAAATGTAAATACTATAGGTATAGTAACTGGAAATAAAAAAGAAAAACCACTAGCTGAAATCCAAGAGATAGCTATAGCTGGTGGAGGGCTTTGGGAATTAACAAATATAAAGGATTTTGCTAAGACTATAGAAACAGTAACTAAAAAATCAGTTTATAAGACAATAGAAGAAACAGTTAATAAAGAGTTAAAAAATCTTTTGGGAACAGAACTAAATGACATGCATCCAACATCAAGAAAGACAATAATAGATATTATAGATAAATTAGGTGATGAAATTGGGATAAAAACTTGTATAGTTATAGATTGTAGTGGCAGTATGTCAAATAAGATTAATATTGCAAAGAAAAGCATCATAAACTTATTAAGAGTATTGAAAGAAAGAAAAGGGAAAACAGAAATAGCTGTTATAGGATATCCAGATGGAGATTACAATTTATATAGAATATTATGTGATTTTACAGAAGATATTGTTGAATTAGAAAAAGGTATACAAAAAATTACAACAGGGGGTACAACACCTACAGGACCTGCACTACAAGCTGCTGTAGATTTATTACTTGGTAACGAAGAAAAGGAATTTGAAGATATTAATACAGATGAAAGTATATTTAAAGATAATATTGTTTAGTTTTATTTTTAAATAAAGGAGTATAGTATGCTTATGCTTCAAAGGGGAGATATAATTATAGGAAAGTGGACAAATAGAAGGTACATTATATTAAAAAAGGTTGGACAAGGTGGTATAGGGGTAGTTTTTAAGGTGAAGGATGAAGAAGGGAATATACGAGCAATAAAGGTCAGTGATGATATATCCTCTATTACTAGAGAGTATAATATTATGAATGAACTACAAAAATTAGATTGTTTGCCAAAGGTTTATCAAATTGATGATACTATTATACATAATAAGACATTTTATTTTTTTGTTATGGATTACATAAGGGGGGAAAACTTAAAAGAGATTATTAAGTATGGAAAGTTAAGTATAAAAGATATACTTAGTATCGCTTATATCGTAGTAAATTTTTTTAAGAGGGTAAAAGAAGCAGGATATTCCTATTATGATATCAAGCTTGAAAATATAGTTATAGACAAATATAAAAAAAAGCTTTTGTTTATAGATTTTGGAGGTGCAGTAGAAGGTAACTTATCCATGAAAGAGTATACACCTACATATAGTCCAGAAGCATGGGGTATAGAAGTTAATAAAGGCTATGATGACAGAATTATCTTTAGTGGAACTATGTTAATAGTTAATATGCTTCTAGAAAAAGAAGTTAACCCATTTACATGTTCTATAACTAATTTAGTTAATGATAAGTTAATAAAATTAAAATTAAATAAAATCGTAGAAAAGTTTGTTGAAAAGGGTCTATATATAAAGTATGAAAATGTAAATATTTACCTAGATGAACTAAAGGATATTTTGATCAGATTAAATACCAGTAATTTGAAAATAGAAAGAAATTACGATATTATAGATATTGTATTTATATGTAGTATAGGTCTATTTGTTTTAACTTTAATTATTACAGTTAATTATTTTATTTAAAATTATTTATCTGTGTGCAGTTGAATTTAAGTGAAGGTGATATTATGAAAAATAAAGTTATTAATACTATAAAAAAGTACAAGCTAATTGAAAAAGGAGATAATGTTTTAGTAGGAGTTTCTGGAGGGCCAGATTCAATGGCTCTTCTTTACATTCTATATGAAATTAGGGATTATATTAATTTTAACCTTTATGTAGCACATGTTAATCATGGTGTTAGAGGCAAAGAGGCAGATAGGGATGAAGAATTTGTAAAGAAAGTATGTTCCAAATTGGATATTCCCTTTTATTCAAAAAAAGTGGATATGGAGGAATTTGCCAAGAAAAATAGACTTTCACAGGAAGAAGCTGGTAGAAAAATAAGGTATTCTTTTTTTAGGGAAATAATAAAAAAACTGGGTAAAGGTAAAATTGCTGTAGCTCATAATAAAAATGACCAAGCAGAAACTTTATTAATGAGGTTTATAAGAGGTACAGGAATAGATGGACTTAAAGGAATGGATTATATAAATGGAGACATTATTAGACCATTATTGGATGTAGAAAGAAAAGAAATTGAAAGCTTTTTAGAGAATAGTGGAATAAAGGCTAGAATAGATAAAACTAATTTGAAACCTATATATAAAAGAAATAAAATAAGACTTGAATTAATACCATATATTCGAGAAAATTTTAATGAAAATATTATTAATACTCTTTTTAGGACTTCTACTATAATGAAAGTAGAAAGTGATTTTTTAGAAAATTATTCTAAGAAAATACAAAATGAAGTATTGAAAAATAAAGGAAAAAATGAAGTTTCTATTGATAGAGATAAATTTCTAGAACAACACATTGCAATAAAAAACAGGATTTTAAGAAATTGTATAGAAAATATAAAAGGGAATTTAAAGGGGATAGAGGAAAAACATATTAGTGATATGATTACTCTTATTAAGGAAGGTTCAACTGGTAAAAGGATTGATTTACCTAATAATTTAATTATAAGAATAAGTTATGATACAATCATCATTGAGAAAAAGAAAAAGTCAAATAAAAAAAAGGAACTTTATTATACGGTCAAAATAAATGGTATAACAGAAGTTGAAGATTTTGGATTTGAAATTTCTACTAAAGTTTTACATAAAGATGATTTTAAAATGGAGAGTAAAAATAAATTTATTAAATATTTTGATTATGATAAAATAAAGGATAATCTTTATATTAGGAATAGAAAACCTGGAGATATTTTTAAACCACTAGGTATGAGGGGAAGGAAGAAGTTAAAGGATTTTTTTATTGATGAAAAAATACCTAGAGAAAAAAGAGATTTAATACCTTTACTAGTAGATAAGGAGAACATACTTTGGGTTATTGGTTATAGAATTAGTGAACAATATAAAATTACTAATAAAACAAAACGAATATTAGTAGTAGAATACAAAAATAATAAGGAGGAATTACATGAATAATGATATAAAAGAGATTTTAATTTCAAAAGAAGAACTAGAAAACAAGATAAAAGATTTGGGAAAAAGAATAACAGAAGATTATAAAGGAAAAGATCTTGTTTTAATATGTGTATTAAAGGGTGCTGTCATGTTTATGGCTGAACTATCTAAATATATAGAAGTACCCTTAAATATGGATTTTATGGCAATTTCCAGCTATGGTAGTTCAACCAAATCTTCGGGAGTTGTAAAAATAATTAAGGATTTAGATTCAAGTATTGAAGGTAAAGATGTTCTAATAGTTGAGGATATTATTGATACTGGACTAACATTAAACTATTTAATAAATAATTTAAAATCAAGGGGAGTAAAAAGTCTTAAAATTTGCACTTTATTAGACAAACCAGATAGAAGAAAGGTAGAAGTTAAGGTTGACTACAAAGGTTTCACAGTGCCTGATGAATTCGTAGTAGGATTTGGCTTAGATTATAATGAAAAATATAGAAATTTACCACATATATGTGTTTTAAAAGAAGAGGTTTATAAGTAATTATAACCCTATATCTTTAAAAGAATGGAATTATTGTCTTTTAATAACTTCTATGATAAAATATAAGAATATGAGACTTGGTAACAGTGAGAGGAGGACTATAGTTGAAGAGATTTTTTAGGGGTATAAGCTTCTATTTGCTTATATTCATAATTATAGTAGTAATTGTGCAATTGTTTTCAAAACCTATGGAAGAAACTAAAAAAATTGATTATACAGAGTTAGTTCAACAAATAAAAAGTGAAAATGTTGAAAGTATAATACTCGTTAGAGAAGAAGGAACTGTAAAGGGAACATTAAAAGATGGTACTCCCTTCACTTCAACATTACCTCAAGGTTCTGAAGAAAACCTGTATAACTATCTAGAAACTTTAATAGATAAAAATAAGATAGAGGTGATTGGAGAACAAGAACCTCAAACTCCATGGTTTTTACAAGCCTTACCAACAATATTTATGATTTTAATTTTCATAGTTTTCTGGTTTGTTTTTATGCAACAGTCGCAAGGCGGCGGAAGTCGTGTTATGAATTTTGGTAAAAGTAAGGCTAAACTTCATAAAGAAGACCCAAGAAAAAAAGTTACTTTTGCTGATGTAGCTGGATTAGAAGAAGAAAAGGAAGAGCTTAAAGAAATAGTTGATTTCCTTAAAGATCCAAGAAAATATATAGAGTTAGGAGCAAGAATACCAAAAGGTGTTCTTATGGTTGGTCCTCCAGGTACTGGTAAGACTTATCTTTCTAGGGCAGTAGCTGGGGAAGCAGGTGTTCCTTTCTTTAGTATAAGTGGTTCAGATTTTGTTGAAATGTTTGTTGGTGTAGGTGCTTCACGTGTAAGAGATTTATTTGAACAGGCTAAGAAAAATTCACCTTGTATAGTATTTATAGATGAGATTGATGCAGTAGGAAGAAGAAGAGGAGCAGGCTTAGGTGGAGGTCATGATGAAAGAGAGCAAACATTGAACCAGTTACTAGTAGAAATGGATGGCTTTGGCATAAATGAAGGGATAATTATTATTGCAGCAACAAACAGACCAGATATTCTAGACCCAGCTCTATTAAGGCCTGGAAGATTTGATAGACAGGTATATATAGGTGTACCAGATATAAAAGCAAGGGAAGAAATATTAAAAATACATGCTAAGAAGAAACCTCTAGATGAAGATGTAGATCTTAAGGTTGTTGCTAGGAGAACTCCAGGATTTACACCAGCTGACTTAGAAAACTTATTAAATGAGGCTGCATTACTAACAGCAAGACAAAATCTTAATAAAATACCTATGGAACTAATAGAAGAGGCAATAACTAAGGTGATGGCTGGACCAGAAAAGAAAAGTAGAGTTATTAGTGAAAAAGAAAGAAAGCTTACTGCTTATCACGAGGCTGGGCATGCCATTGCAGCAAGATTAATGCCAAATTTAGACCCTGTTCATATGGTAACAATTATACCAAGGGGTAGAGCCGGTGGATTTACAATGCTTCTACCTTTTGAAGATAAGCATTATAGAACTAGGACTGAAATGGAAGAACATCTTGTATATGCATTAGGTGGTAGAGTAGCTGAGAAGCTTGTATTAGATGATATAAGTACAGGAGCTCAAAACGACCTAGAGAGAGCTACAAAACTGGCTAGACAAATGGTAACTCACTACGGAATGAGTGAAAAACTTGGACCAATGACATATGGTACAGATGATGACGAAGTTTTCTTAGGAAGAGATATAGCTAGAAGTAGAAATTATAGTGAGGAAGTAGCTGCTGCAATAGATAAAGAAATGAGAGCAATAATAGATAGCGCATATCAAAAGGCTGAAGAAATATTAAAAGAAAATATCGAGAAACTTCACAAAGTAGCTGAAGCATTATTAGAAAAAGAAACTCTTAATGCAGAAGAGTTTGAAGAGATATTTACTAGTGCTTAAAAAAACTGAGGGATATATCCCTCAGTTTTTTATAATACATAGGAAATTATAATTAAATAAAAAATGTGGATAAAATATAATTTTCGTTATGTGTTTCAAAAAAGTCAACTTTGAGAGTCTTCTATTTAAAATAGAAGACTTTTTTAATTTAGAAAAAATATAGAAATACAATTATCAGTTTACAATTGACAACTTACAATGTGCATTTATGGTTACTGATTAGTTACGAATTTATCAGCAACACAAAAGCAAACACTATAAAATAATCACCGCAAACTGTTTTCATCATAATTGTTTGAAATCGTTTTTTTGTGATATAATAGATTGTGAAACTTTTTGTTAAGAAATTTTCAAAGTTAAAAAGTAATCTTAAGTTATTTAAATCCAAAAAGCAAATGAGAAGGAGGAATAGTATGGAATTTAATCTTAAAGAAGGCTTAAAAGCTACTGTGGAAAAGGTAGTAACAGAGAATGATACAGCTGCTAAGTTTGGAAGTGGGGATATAAAAGTTTTTGCAACACCAATGATGATAGGGTTAATGGAGAATGCTGCTCTTAAAGCAGTTGACAAAGAATTAGGTAAAGAGCATGCAACAGTGGGAATCCATTTAGATGTAAAGCATATTGCAGCAACTCCAATTGGAATGAAGGTAACTGCAAAGGCAGAATTAACTAAAATTGAAGGAAAGAAGCTTTACTTTAAAGTAGAAGCCTATGATGAAAAAGAAAAAATAGGAGAAGGAACACATAAAAGATACATAATAAATGTTGATAAGTTTTTAAACAGTATAGAGAATAAGTAATTTTACGACATGTGTAGCTAATATTTGATGGAAAAGTGACAATATTTCCCGAGAAATATTTTTTTAAGTCGAAAAAGGCATATATGATTTATATGAATATTTGATATATATAGTCATATATATTATAATAGAGATGACAAATTATTCAGATTATTTTGACAATACCATGTAGTTATGGGGGTAAAAAAACCTTTTACCTTAAAGTAGCTACAGCACGGTATGATTAGGACTACTATGTCCTAATTTACCGTGCTTTTATTTTTTTAGAGGGAGTTATAAAACTAAAGAAAAAAATAAAAAAGTTAAAGAATGATAAGGGGGAGTAAAGAGGTGAGTTTTAATTTAATTACATGGATTACAAATCCATTTGTATTGATGTTTATTGCAGTAGCTACAGGTATGTTATTTGGTAGGATTAAGTTTGGTAAATTCAACTTTGGAGTATCAGGCACACTATTTACAGGTTTAATAATTGGCTGGGGGATTTATAAACTAGGAATTGGAATAAAAGAAGGCCAACCTGGGTATGATGCTGCTCAAAAGATGCTGGCATCTCAAGTTATACCTAAAGACTTTTTCTATCTTTTCTTAATTCTCTTTGTTGCAGCAGTAGGTCTTTTAGCTGCTAAAGATATGGGAGCAGTTTTAAAAAAGTACGGAACTAAATTTGTAGTTTTAGGCTTTATTGTTACACTACTGGGGGCTATGTCAACATATGGAATGACACTACTAAGTAAAGAGGCTAATCCATATGAAGTATCAGGTGTCTATACAGGGGCTTTAACTAGTTCACCAGGGTTAGCTGCAGCTATTGAAACAGCCAGAAAGCATGCAACAGAAAAGGTTACTAAGTTTGAAAGTTTGCCTTTAGAAGAAAAAGAAGAGATAATGATTAGTTTAGATACGTTAACAGCTTCAGAAGATATGAGTAATACTAAGTTGACAGAAACACAGAAGCAGCAATTTATTAAAAATGCAGAGGCAGGAATTGGAGTAGGACATGCTATTGGATATCCCTTTGGAGTTTTAATAGTAATATTTGCTGTAAACTTTTTCCCCAAAATATTCAAAATTAATGTTGAAGAAGAAAGGAAAATATATAGAAAAGAGATGAAGGAGGCTAGAGAAAATTCAAACAGTAGAGAAATTGAGAATGTAAAATTTGATTTAATAGGTTTTACTTTTGCATGTTTATTTGGTTATACTATAGGAAAAATAAAGATATTTTTAGGACCATTAGGATATTTTAGTTTAGGCTCAACAGGTGGAGTATTAATAGGTTCTCTTTTACTTGGTTACATAGGGAAAATAGGTTTTATTAATTTTAGAATGGATGGTAAGGTATTAGGTATAATCAGACAATTAGCATTAGCATTCTTTTTAGCAATAGTGGGATTAAGATATGGATATAGAGTATTTTATGCTTTATCTGGTGCAGGTTTATATTTAGCTGTTGTGTCATTAGTTGTTGGTATAGTTGCAATGCTAGTAGGTTTCTTTATAGGAAGATATGGATTTAGAATAAATTGGATAATGCTATCTGGTGCTATTTGTGGTGGTATGACTTCTACACCAGGACTTGGAGCTGCAATTGAAGCTGTAGGCAGTGATGAACCTGCAGCTGGATATGGAGCAACCTACCCATTTGCATTATTAGGCATGGTTATTTTTACCATAATTCTACATAGATTACCTATGTAAATTGGAGGTGATTTGTTGTCTGAAAATAAGATGTTTATAAGTGGGTATGCAAAATTACCACAGGGAATTACAGCAAATAAGCTTTATGACGTTATAGCTATAGGTCTTTTGGTAGATAAAGAAACAGGTAAAATACTAGATGCAGATTGTTCATTAGTTACTAGAGTAGCCCAAAGTTTTGTAAGAGAGCTTTTAATTGGGGAAAGTCTAAATAATTTTGAAAAAATAGAAGACAAACTTAAAAGACAGTATTTTGGATCTGCAAAAAAGGCCTTAATTTCTGCATGTAAGATTTGTAATGAAAAATATATACAAATAATTGAAAATAGATATTGTGATGATTAAAAAAAGGAGTGGGGGATATATGCTAGATGAAAGGATAAGATGTTCTAGATTAAAAGATAAAATTATGACAGCCGAAGAAGCTGCTGAAATTTTTAAAGACGGAATGATAGTAGGAACAAGCGGATTTACACCTGCTGGTTATCCTAAAGCTGTTCCTAAGGCACTGTCGGAAAGGGCTAAAAAAGGGGAAAAAGTTGAAATATCCATAATAACGGGAGCATCAGTTGGTGATGAATTAGATGGTGAACTGGCTAGAACTGGTGTTATGACAAGAAGATATCCATATCAAACTAATAAAAGCTGTAGGGATGGAATAAACAATGGAGATATTGAGTATGCAGATATGCATTTAAGTCATGTTCCCCAATGGGTAAAGTACGGTTTTTTCGGGAAAATAGATATAGCTTTAGTTGAAGCAGTAGCAATTACAGAAGAGGGTGGAATAGTTCCATCAACCTCTATAGGAAATTCCAACGTGTTTGTTGAGAAGGCTGATAAGGTAATTGTAGAGATAAATACTAGCCAACCACTAGAGCTCGAAGGAGTACATGATTTATATAGTCCTGCAAATCCACCATATAGAAAACCTATTCCAATAGAGAAGGTTGAAGATAGAATAGGAACTACTTTTATTCCATGTGATAAGGATAAAATTGCTGCTATTGTTATAACAGATATTAAAGATAATACTAGGAAAGTAAGTCCAATAGATGATATTGCTAAGAGAATGGCTGGACATTTAATAGACTTTCTTGAAAATGAGGTAAAGCATGGTAGACTTCCTGAAAAACTTCTTCCACTTCAATCGGGAGTAGGAAGTGTAGCAAATGCAGTATTAGGGGGCTTATTAGATAGTAAATTTGAAGACTTATTAATTTATTCAGAAGTATTGCAGGATTCAGTGTTTGATCTTTTAGAAGCAGGAAAAATAAAATTTGCATCAGGAACATCCCTTACAATATCACCGGAAAGATTAGAGGACTTTTATGAAAAATTTAAAGATTATAGAGGAAATATAATATTAAGGCCACAAGAAATAAGTAATAATCCAGAAGTTATTAGAAGATTAGGAATTATAGCTATGAATACAGCTATAGAGGTAGATATATTTGGGAATGTAAACTCAACAAATATAATGGGAAGTAGAATGATGAATGGTATTGGAGGATCAGGGGACTTTACAAGAAATGCTTATCTTTCAATATTTACAACTCAGTCTATAGCAAAAAATGGGGACATATCATCTATTGTACCTATGGTTTCACATATTGACCATACAGAGCATGATGTTCATGTAATTGTTACTGAACAAGGTGTAGCAGACTTAAGAGGACTAAGTCCAAAGGAAAAGGCTGAGAAAATAATAGAGAATTGTTCTCATCCTGATTATAAAGATATGTTAAAAGAATATTATAATCAAGCTGTAAAAAATAGTAAATATAAACATACACCTCATATAATAGAAGATGCTTTATCTTGGCATAAAAGATACTTAGAAACAGGAAGTATGAAAATATAACAATGTTAGTTATTAACAAAATTTAATTTTTTTATGAAAATCATTAAAGGAATAATTAAAAAACTATAGAATAACTTATAATGTGAAACAATAGTTTCAAAATTTAAAAAATTTGAAATAAATATTGCATTACTATTTTTAATGTAATAGGCTATAAGTGAGGAATTTTTATTATTTAAATTATGGGAAAACATTTCCCTTGGAGGCTTAATTAAGTTATAAGGGGGCTTAAAGATGTTTGAAGATGAAAAATTGGAAAAAATAAGAAACTCAAAAAAGGAATGGCAGGAAACCACTTTATCTAAGACTATTTCAAGGTTTCCAGAGAGAAAAGAAAAATTTAGAACAGGATCAGGGGATGAAGTAAAACGACTATACACACCAGAAGACGTTAAAGATTTTGATTATAATGAAGAGCTAGGATTTCCAGGGCAGTATCCATATACTAGAGGCGTTCAACCTACTATGTACAGAGGTAGACTTTGGACTATGAGGCAGTATGCTGGATATGCAACTGCTGAGGAATCTAACAAGAGATATAAATATCTATTAGAACAGGGACAGACAGGACTAAGTGTTGCATTTGACCTTCCAACACAAATTGGATATGATTCAAACCATCCATTAGCTGAAGGAGAAGTTGGGAAAGTAGGAGTTGCAATAGATTCACTTAAAGATATGGAAATTCTTTTTGACGGAATACCTTTGGATAAGGTTAGTACTTCAATGACAATAAATGCACCTGCTGCAGTGTTGTTGGCAATGTATATTGCTGTTGCCGAAAAACAGGGCGTATCTCAAGATAAGCTAAGGGGAACTATTCAAAATGATATATTAAAGGAATATATTGCTAGGGGAACTTACATATTCCCACCACAACCATCTATGAGACTTATAACTGATATTTTCGAGTATTGCTCAAAAAATGTACCTAAATGGAACACTATTAGTATAAGTGGTTATCACATAAGAGAGGCTGGTTCTAGTGCAGTTCAAGAAGTTGCCTTTACACTTGCTAACGGGATAGCTTATGTACAGGCAGCTATAGATGCTGGATTAGATGTGGATTCCTTTGCTCCAAGATTATCATTCTTCTTTAATGCTCATAATGACCTATTAGAAGAAGTTGCAAAATTTAGAGCAGCAAGAAGATTATGGGCAAAGATTATGAAGGAAAGATTTAAGGCTAAGAATCCAAAATCAATGAGAATGAAGTTCCATACACAAACTGCAGGTTCAACACTTACTGCACAACAGCCTGATAATAATATAATTCGTGTTACTATACAGACCCTTGCTGCTGTATTAGGTGGGACACAATCACTTCATACAAATTCCAGAGACGAAGCATTAGCTCTTCCTACAGAGGAGTCTGTTAGAATTGCATTAAGAACACAACAGATAGTAGCACACGAAAGTGGTGTAACTGAAACTATAGATCCACTTGCAGGCTCATACTATGTGGAAAGCTTAACAAATAAAATAGAAGAAGAGGCAGCTAAATATATAGAGAAAATTGATGAACTTGGAGGTTCACCAAAGGCTATTGAGAAGGGGTATGTACAAAAAGAGATACAAGAAAGTGCTTATGACTATCAAAAAGAAGTAGAAAGTGGAAAGAGAATAGTAGTTGGGGTTAATAAATATCAAATAGATGAAGAACCACCAAAAGATATATTAAAGGTAGACCCTGAGGTAGAGAGACTTCAAAGAGAGAAATTAGAAAACTTAAAAGAAGAAAGGGATAATGAAAAAGTAAAGGCTTCATTAGAAGCTTTAAGGACAGCTGCACAAGGTAGTGAAAATACAATGCCATATATTCTAGATGCAGTTAAAGCCTATGCTACTTTAGGGGAAATCTGCGGAGTATTAAGAGAAGAATTCGGTGAATATCAACAGTCAATTATTCTTTAATTGTATAACTAACTGATTAAGAGGAGGTTAAATAATGAGTGAAAAACCAATTAGGGTATTAGTTGCTAAGCCTGGCCTTGATGGACATGATAGAGGGGCTAAAGTTATAGCTAGAGCTTTAAGGGATGCTGGTATGGAAGTTATATATACTGGATTAAGACAAACACCAGAGCAAATAGCAGCCGCAGCAATCCAAGAGGATGTTGATGTTGTAGCCATGAGTATATTATCAGGTGCACATAATCATCTATTTCCAAAAGTAGTAAAGCTATTAAAGGACCAAAATGCAGATGATATCTTGATCATAGGCGGAGGTGTTATACCAGAAGATGATATTCCAGGTCTAAAGGAAGCAGGAATAGCAGAAATATTCACTCCTGGAACTTCTACAACTGAGGTTATAGAGTATATAGAGAATAGCGTGAAAAAATCCTCTTAAAATTAGGTGGTGCTTAATTTGGAATTGGCAGAAAGGTTACTAAAGGGAGATAAGAGGGCATGTGCCCGTCTTATCTCCTTGGTTGAAAATGAAGATAAAGAAGCTGTAGATATACTAAAAAAACTTTATAAGCATACAGGTAATGCACACATAATTGGAATTACTGGTCCTCCTGGTGGAGGAAAAAGTACATTAACAGATAAGCTTGCAAAAATGCTAAGAAAAGAAGGGAAAAAGATAGGTATAATAGCAGTTGACCCAACAAGTCCATTTACTGGAGGTTCAATACTAGGAGATAGAGTTCGGATGTCAGATTTAACTACAGACCCTGGAGTGTTTATAAGAAGTATGGGTACAAGGGGACATCTAGGAGGTCTTTCTAAAGGTACACAAAGTGCTATAAAAGTACTAGACATATATGGTGCGGACTATATTTTTGTTGAAACAGTAGGTGTAGGACAATCTGAAGTAGATATAGTAAAAACAGCTGATACAGTAGTTATGGTTATGGTACCTGGTTTAGGAGACGATATACAGGCAATAAAGGCCGGGGTAATGGAAATAGGTGACATATTTGTGGTTAATAAAAGTGACCTTGAGGGTGCTGATAGAACAGCACTTGAAATAGAAATGATGCTTGACTTTAAAAAACACAATGGATGGAGGCCACCGGTTATAAAGGCTTCAGCAACAGAAAAGACAGGTATTGATAATATAATTGAAAAAATAAAAAACCATAAAAATCATATGGTGAAAACAGGTCAATTTCATATTAGAAGAGAGGAAAATATAAAACTTGAAATATTAAACTTAGTAAAAGAGAAGCTAATGACAATGATTGCTAAAAAAAGCAATGACTCTAATGAAATTGATAGTTTATATAAGGATGTACTAGAAAAAAGATTAGATCCTTATACAGCTAGGGATAAAATTATTGATTTAGTTAAGAAATAAATAATATTCATAATTTTAAAGGAGGGGCTTATAATGGTAAAAAAGGTAGATCATATTGGTGTAGCAGTTAAAAGTTTAGATGAAACCCTTAAGTTTTATAAAGATGTATTAGGAATGAAGCTTGAGGGTACGGAAGTTGTAGAGGATCAAAAGGTTAAAGTGGCTTTCCTTCCTATAGGAGATACTGAAATAGAACTTTTAGAATCAACAGATAAGGAAGGTCCTATAGCTAGATACATAGAAAAAAGAGGAGAAGGTATACAACATATAGCCTTTAGAGTTGATGATATAGAAAAAGCCATTGAAGAAATGAAGGAAAAGGGAATAAGAATGATAGATGAAAAGCCTAGATATGGAGCTGGAGGAGCTAAAATTGCCTTTTTACATCCAAAAAGTACACATGGTGTCTTAGTAGAACTTTGTGAAAGGAAATAGTGTAATAAGTTTGGGGAGGGTTTTAAATGGCCAATGAAAAAATTGAACAATTGCGCGCATCTATAGAAAAAATAAAGCTCGGTGGAGGGCCTGAAAAGATAGAAAAACAACATAAAAGAGGGAAATATACTGCTAGAGAAAGAATAGATATGCTTTTAGATGAAGGAAGCTTTGTTGAAATAGATGCATTTGTTAAACATAGATGTACAAATTTTGGTCTTGATAAAAAAGAAATACCTGGAGAAGGTGTTGTTACAGGATACGGGACTATAGATGGAAGACTTGTATATGTATTTGCTCAAGATTTTACTGTAATGGGCGGTTCCCTAGGTGAAATGCATGCAGCAAAAATAGGTAAGATTATGGATATGGCACTAAAAACAGGAGCACCTGTAATTGGACTTAATGATTCTGGTGGAGCTAGAATTCAAGAGGGTGTTGATGCACTTGCTGGATATGGAAGGATATTTTATAAAAATTCTATAGGTTCAGGAGTTATACCACAAATATCAGTAATTATGGGACCATGTGCAGGTGGAGCAGTTTATTCACCAGCCTTAACGGACTTTATATTTATGGTTAAAAATACTAGCAAAATGTTTATTACAGGTCCACAGGTTATAAAGACTGTAACAGGTGAAGATGTATCAGCTGAAGAATTAGGTGGAGCAATGACACACAACAGAGTAAGTGGAGTAGCCCATTTTGTAGATGAAAATGAAGAAGAAACTTTAAACAGGGTAAGAAGACTTTTAAGCTTTTTACCTTCAAACAACTTAGAAGAACCTCCTGTAATTGAAACAGGGGATGATATTAATAGAATGGATGATAAACTAAATGAAATTGTCCCAGAAAATCCTAATAAACCTTATGATATGAAAGAAATTATTACATCAATTTCTGATAACGGAGAGTTTTTAGAAGTTCAACCTTATTTTGCACAGAATATAATAACTGGTTTTATTAGGTTAAATGGAAAGTCAATAGGTGTAATTGCAAATCAACCAAGATTTTTAGCAGGTTGTCTTAACATAGATGCTGCAGATAAGGCATCAAGATTTATAAGAACATGTGATGCTTACAATATACCTATTCTTAATTTAGTAGATGTACCTGGATTCTTACCGGGAACAGACCAAGAATATGGTGGAATAATAAGACATGGTGCAAAAATGCTATATGCTTACAGTGAAGCTACAGTTCCAAAGGTAACATTAATAACAAGAAAGGCTTACGGTGGTTCATATTTAGCAATGTGTAGTAAAGATATGGGAGCGGATATGGTATTAGCTTGGCCAAATGCAGAAATAGCTGTTATGGGGCCAGAAGGTGCAGCAAATATAATATTTAAGAGAGAAATAAAGAATTCTGAAGATCCTATAACTACCAGGGCGGAAAAAATAAAAGAATATAGAGATACAGTGGCAAATCCATATGTTGCAGCTTCTAGAGGATTTGTTGATAGTATAATCGAACCGAAGGAAAGTAGACCAAGAATTATAAATGCTTTTGATATGTTAGCAAGTAAGAGGGAAAATAGACCAGCCAAGAAACATGGAAATATGCCACTATAAAAGAGGTGAGTTGATTGTTTGAAGGATTAGGAGAAAAGGTAACAATGTCTCAAGCTTTGATAATTACTGTAATGAGTATGGGAATAGTATTTCTAGCACTTTTAGCAATATCATACATAATAAGTGGATTTGAAAAGGTATTCTATAAAAGGGACAATAAGACTGTAGTTAAAAAGGATAGTCAAAATAAAAAAGTAACTAAAAATATGGATAATGAAAAAGATAAGACTGATGAAGATGAGGAAGAATTAATTGCCGTTATAGCAGCAGCAATAGCAGCTAATTTATCAAAGTCAATAAAAGATATTAAAATTAGAAGTATAAGAAGGGTTCCTCAAAGTACATCTATATGGGCTAAAGCAGGCAGAGAAGAGCAAATTTATAACAAATTATAAGGTTAAGGAGGACTAATCAATGAAAAAATATCGTATAACTGTAAATGGTAAGACCTACGAGGTTGAAGTAGAAGAATTAGGAAAAGAGAATACGGTTAGTAAAGCTACTACAACTTCACCAAAAAAGGTTATGCCACAACCTAAAGTAGAAAAACCAAAGACAGTAGCCAAACCGTCTGAACCTAAGCAAGAATCAAAGCCAGAAAAAACAGAAACTAAATCTGTACCACAAGGTGCTGAAACAATTAAAGCACCAATGCCAGGTACAATATTAGATATAAAGGTAAATGAAAATGATAGAGTAAAAGAGGGAGAAGTTTTAGTGATACTTGAGGCAATGAAGATGGAAAATGAAATAGTAGCACCAAGGGATGGAAAGGTAGTATCAATAAACGTTACAAAAGGTCAGGCAGTAAATGCTCAAGACCCATTAGTATCCCTTGAATAAAAATAGTTAGAAAGAGAGGTAACCTCAATGGAAATACTGCAGGAGTTTTGGACAAGTACTGGAATCTCTGCATTAACTTTAAAAGAGACAATAATGATTTTAATTGCTTGTGGACTCTTTTATCTAGCAATAAAAAAGGAATATGAGCCATATCTTTTAATACCCATAGGTTTCGGAATGCTATTAGTTAATCTACCCCTTTCTGGTGTTATGGAAGAGAGCGGACTTTTAAGGATAATATATTGGGGAACAGAAAATGGACTATATCCACCATTAATATTTTTATGTGTAGGAGCAGCAACAGACTTTGGTCCGCTTATAGCAAATCCAAAGAGTCTACTATTAGGTGCAGCAGCCCAGTTTGGAATATTCTTTACATTCATAGGAGCAATACTTTTAGGATTCACAGGGCCGGAGGCAGCGTCAATAGGGATAATTGGAGGTGCAGATGGACCAACAGCACTATTCTTAACATCGCAACTAGCTCCAGACCTACTAGGAGCAATAGCAGTTGCAGCATACTCATATATGGCATTAGTACCTATAATTCAACCACCAATAATGAAACTATTAACAACAGAAGAGCAAAGAAAAATAAAGATGGAACAATTAAGACCAGTATCAAAGAAGGAAAAGGTAATATTCCCAATAGTAGTAACAGTATTTACAATACTATTATTACCATCATCAGCACCATTAATAGGAATGCTAATGTTTGGAAACTTAATAAGAGAGGCAGGAGTAGTTCCGAAGTTGGCAGAAACAGCCCAAAATTCACTTCTTTACATAGTTACAATACTACTTGGTATAACAGTAGGAGCAAAGGCAAAGGCAGATGTGTTTTTAACAGTAGATACAATAAAAATAGTGGTATTAGGATTAATAGCATTTTCAATAGGAACAGCAACAGGATTATTATTTGGAAGGCTAATGCATAAGCTAACTAAGGGAAAAGTAAATCCATTAATAGGAGCAGCAGGAGTATCAGCAGTGCCAATGGCAGCAAGGGTAGTACAAAAGGAAGGGCAAAAAGCAAACCCATCAAACTTTTTATTAATGCATGCAATGGGACCAAATGTTGCAGGGGTTATAGGTTCAGCAGTTGCTGCAGGAATATTACTTAATATATTTGGATAGAAATACAATTAACAATTTACAATGGACAATTAACAATTAAATACAATTGAAATAAAAATTAAAAATTGAAAATGTAAAATATGATAAATACAATTGACAATTGAGAATTAATGAAGCAGGAAATTTTTCCCATTTCATAATGTTAAATTTTAAATTGTGAATGTTAAATTAGAAAAGCAATTGAGAATTAAATAAGCTAGTATAGCGCAGACTAAAGTCTGCGTTTTTTTATGTTAAGGTATTACGAATCCCTCAGCAACAAACCTAACCACTACCCACTACTCACTAAAAACTGCATTTGAAAAGCAATTAAAAATTGAAAATGTAAAATGGAAAACTAGGAATACAATTGAGAATGAAAAATTACAGACCTACTTGAAAATCTTTTGTTTTTATATAGAAGACTTTTTTATATAATATTATTGAATTCAAATTACTATTTCGGGTAATAAATAAACTAAAGGAGGTGTGTAAATGAAAGGATTAATAGATCTAATTTTAGAAAGTGATAAAGAAAGGTCAACAGATAACTTTATTAAAGGTGTTACAGTAGGAACTTTAATTGGTAGTGCAGTAGGTATTATTGCTGGGATGCTTTTAGCCCCAGATTCAGGTGATAAAACAAGAGAAAAGCTTAAAGAAAATGTAGAAAACGTGAAAAGTAAAGTAAAAGATCAGATGAATGGAGTAAAAGATGCTGTTAAAGATGGATATTTTGAAATCAATTTACCAAAAAAGGAAAAAAAGAAAATTGAAATAGAGGAAGATGATGAAAACCTAATATATGTTTCTAAGGAAATAGAGGAAAAATTTGAACAGGCAAAGGAAGAAGGAGAAGAGGAATAAATTTAGTTTACAAGACACAAAAATTAGACTTTGACTTTATAAGTGAAATGCTGATGGAATAGTTCCATCAGCATTATTTTAGTTTGTATTATTGACTGATTTTAATAATTAAATAATTATCATTAAATATAGTTAAAGATAAAATGGTATAATTTTAGTAGCTTTTTTAATTAAAGGAGGATACCAGTGAAGGGGAAAATACTAAAACTTTTAAAGGATAATAAAGAGGACTTTATTTCAGGGGAAAAAATCAGTCAACAATTAAACGTAAGTAGAACATCTATATGGAAATATATAAAACAGTTAAAGGAAGAAGGATATAATATAGAGTCAGTATCACGAAAAGGCTATAGGCTTATTTCCTCACCAGACATACTAACATCAGAAGAAATCACACCCTACTTAAATACAGAGTATATTGGCAGAAAAATATTACACTTTGATTCAATAGATTCAACAAATATTAAAGCAAAGGAATTTGCTCAAAGAGGAGAAGAGGAAGGTACTGTAATAATTTCAGAAGAACAGACAAAAGGTAGAGGAAGATTAGGAAGAAGCTGGGCATCTCCAAAAGGTGAAGGTATATGGATGTCAATTATATTAAAACCTAATATTAATCCAATGGATGCTTCAAAGGTTACACAAATAGGAGCTGCAGCAGTATGTAATTCAATAAATGAAATGGGAATTGATGCTTTGATAAAATGGCCTAATGATATAGTTTTAAATAGAAAAAAAGTATGTGGTATATTAACAGAAATGAGTGCAGAATTAAATATTATTAATTATATTGTTATAGGAATAGGAATAAATGCCAATATAAGAAAGTTTCCAGAAGACATAAAAGATATGGCAACTTCTCTTAAATTAGAAATTGGAAATACAATTTCCAGAAAAAAATTAGTTGGGAAAATACTTAATAATTTTGAAGAATTGTATAATGAGTTAGTTAACAATAATTCAATAAGTAAATCCTTAAATATATGCAGAAAAAAATCAATTTTATTAGGCAATAAAGTAAAAATAATTTCTAGGAATCAAGAAATTATAGGGAAAGCTATTGATATAACTAATGAAGGTGAACTAATAATAGAAACTGAAAATGGCAAAAGAGAAAAGCTAATATCTGGTGAAGTATCAGTAAGGGGGCTATATGGATATGTATAGTGGTTATATTACAGATGTACCTGGAATAAAGGTTGGTCATGAACAAAATACTGAGGCTATGACAGGATGTACCGTTATAATGTGTGAAGAAGGTGCAATAGCAGGTGTAGATGTAAGAGGTTCAGCTCCTGGCACAAGGGAGACAGATCTTTTAGCATCAGAAAAACTAATAGATAGAGTTCATGCAGTAGTATTATCTGGAGGAAGTGCCTTTGGTTTAGATGCAGCTTCAGGGGTTATGAAATATTTAGAAGATAATGATATAGGGTTCGATGTAGGGGTAACAAAGGTTCCAATAGTTTGTAGTGCAGTTTTATTTGACTTAAATATAGGAAACCATAGAATAAGACCAGATTTTAATATGGGGTATAATGCCTGCTTAAATGCTAAAGATAAGGAAAAAGGACAAGGTAATATAGGTGCAGGTACTGGAGCAACTGTGGGAAAAATTTTAGGCCCTAAACATGCCATGAAATCAGGATTAGGAAGTGCAAGTATAAATATAGGAGAGCTCTGGGTTGGAGCAATTATTGCAGTAAACAGTTTTGGAGATGTATATGACTACAAAAATAATGAATTACTTGCTGGAGCATTTGATAGAAAGAACAATAGATTGGTTAATTCCTATGAATTAATGAAAAAAGAAGGAAAAGTTTCAGGGTTTCCTGGTCAAAATACAACAATAGGTGTAGTTGCAACTAATGGAAAACTTACTAAGCCCCAAGCCAATAAAGTAGCTCAAATGGCTCAAAATGGTTTAGCCAAATCTATTAATCCAATACATACAATGTTTGATGGTGACACAATTTTTGCATTATCAACAGGCAAAGTTAAGACAGATGTAAACTTAATTGGGACATTAGCCAGTGAAGTTGTATCAATGGCAATTGTTAATGCTATAAAAAGTGCTAAAAAATATAAGCATATCCCTGCTTGGACTGATATTAAATAAGGAAAATTACAGCTTTAAATTAAGTTGCATAAAAAAATTAAAACTGTTACAATTATGTAGGATAGGCTAGCATCTTAAGAGCTAGACCTGTTAAATAAAACTAAATACAGTTTCCTAAAGGACGTCTGGTATCCGCTAGGAGCTGGAACGGGAGGTAAGGTCTATGATTAAAAAGGGTTTATCATCTAATGAAGGTTCAAATAAGTATTTTACTATAAGAAGAATGGCTATTATTGGTGTTTTAGGTGGTATTTCAGCTATATTAGGATTAACACCTATAGGTTTTATACCTGTTGGACCAACAAGGGCTACTATAATGCATATACCTGTTATAATAGGAGCAATAATGGAAGGTCCACTAGTTGGTGCTATGGTAGGAGCCATATTTGGACTTTTTAGTATAATACAGGCTATAACTAATCCTACACCTATATCCTTTGTGTTTTTAAATCCCTTAGTATCTGTACTTCCTAGAATTCTTATAGGTATTACTGCATACTATTCCTATATATTCTTTAAGAAATTAGGTAATAAAGCTTCAATAGCAAGTTTAACAGTTATGTGGGGATTAGCTTTAGCATATCTTGTTAAAAATTTAATAAGTGGTTTAAATCAGGATATAAGTTCTACGAATTTATTTTTAAATGGTTTATTAATTTTACTTTCTATTCTAATTGGATATTTCTCATATAAAAAAATGAAAGTGAAGGCTATAGAAGTGGTAATAGCTGCAGCAATAGGTACTTTAACGAATACTATAGGGGTACTATCTATGATATATACTTTATATGCGGAAAGTTTCGTTGAGAAGATTGGAGCCAATCCAGAAGTAGCAGGCAAAGTAATCTTAGGTATCGGTCTTACAAATGGATTACCAGAAATAATTATAGCTATGATTATAGTAACCAGTGTAGTTATGTCATTAAAAAGGAAAATACCTAGAGAAGAATAAAGGAGAAGGTGGAGAAATTGATATTAGTTTTCGATGTAGGAAATACAAATATTGTATTTGGAGTATACAAAGGCAAAAAGCTTATAAACTTTTGGAGAATGTCTACAGATAAAAATAAAACATCTGACGAATATGGTATGATAATAAATCAGTTGTTTAAATACTATGGTTTAAAACTAAGTGATATAGATGCTGTTGTTATATCTTCAGTTGTTCCCCCTTTAATGTATACTTTACAAGCAACAGTTATAAAATATTTTAATAAAAAACCTTTGATTGTAGGTCCAGGTATTAAAACAGGAATGAATATAAGATACGATAATCCAAAGGAACTTGGGGCTGATAGAATTGTTAATGCAATTGCAGCTTATGAAAAATACGGTGGACCTTCAATAGTTATAGATTTTGGGACAGCAACAACCTTTTGTGCAATATCTGAAAAAGGTAGTTATTTAGGAGGCTGTATATCCCCTGGAATAAAAATCTCAAGTGAGGCTTTATTTCAGAGAACTGCTAAACTTCCAAAAATAGAATTAAAAAAGCCAGAAAAGGTTATTGGAAAAAATACAATAAATAGCATGCAGTCAGGAATTGTATATGGATATGTAGGACTTGTAGATTATATAGTAGAGAGAATGAAGGAAGAGATGGGTGGAGAGATTAAAAATGTTATTGCAACAGGGGGCTTGTCAACTCTTATTGCTAGTGAATCTAACACCATTACTAAAATAGATAAGTTATTAACATTGGATGGATTAAGAATAATATATGAAAGAAATAAGTAGCCTTCTAAGGCTACTTATTTCTGTATATAAAAAGAAATAGGAGTGATACTAGTGAAAATAGGGAATGTCTTAACAGATAATAATATTTTTTTAGCGCCAATGGCAGGAATAACCGATATGTCCTTTAGACTTATATGCAAAGAAATGGGAGCAGGTTTGGTATATAGCGAAATGGTAAGTTGTAAAGGTATGTATTATGGGGATAAAAAAACTAAAACTCTCCTGGCAATTGATAAAAAAGAAAGACCAATAGCAGTACAAATTTTTGGTTCTGACCCAGATATAATGGCTAAAGTAGTAGAGAAAAAGCTTAACAATAGAGAGGATATTGACATAATAGATATAAACATGGGTTGCCCAACACCTAAAATAGTAAAAAATGGTGATGGTAGCGCATTATTAAAGGACTCTAAGATGGCTGCCAAAGTAATGAGATCTGTAGTAAAGGCATCAAATAAGCCAGTCACAGTGAAAATTAGAACTGGTTGGGATGAAAATAGCATAAATGCTGTAGAAATAGCAAAAATTGCAGAAGCAGAAGGGGTAAGTGCCTTAGCTATACATGGAAGGACTAGGGAACAGTTTTATTCAGGTAATGCAGACTGGGATATTATAAAAAAAGTAAAAGAAAGTGTATCAATACCTATAATAGGTAATGGAGATATTTTTACAGTAGAAGATGGAAAGAAAATGTTTGATTATACTGGTTGTGATGCCATAATGATTGGAAGAGGTAGTAGAGGTAATCCATGGTTATTTAAAAGATTAAAAGTTTTTATGGAAACAGGAGAAATACTACCACCTCCTACTAATAATGAAAAAATAGATGTTATAATAAGACATCTTGAGCTCCTTGTAAAATTAAAGGGAGAAAGGGTTGCTGTCAAAGAAATGAGAAAACATATAGCATGGTATATAAAGGGAATGAGAAATGCTACTGAAATGAGAAGAAAAGTTAATACTATAGAAAGTAAGGAAAAATTAAAGGAGGAGCTTTACAAATATATGGAAAATATTATATAAGAGGTATTTAAAATGTAAATTGGAAAATACGAAACTTTTCTTTTTTAGATTTGTTAAAGAAATACATTTGCTTTTTATAAAACCAGTATTTAATGGGAATATATAATTGTAAATCTATAAACTTATTTTATTATGAGTAAGACAGGGGGAGAACTAAATTGAAAAGAGTAATAAGTGTAAGTTTAGGGTCATCAAAGAGAAATCATAAAGTTGAAACGGAACTCTTTGGTGAAAAGTTTTATATTGAAAGAATTGGTACAGATGGTGACAAGGAAAAAGTCATTGAACTTATTAAAGAATTAGATGGGAAAGTAGATGCATTTGGAATGGGAGGAACTGATTTATATTTAAGATGCAAAGATAAAAGGTATGTAATTAGGGAGTCATTAGAGATTAAAAGAGCAGCTAAAAAGACACCAATATTAGATGGAACTTATCTAAAAGATACACTTGAAAGAAGGGTTATAGAATACATAAACCAAAAGAATATTATTAAACTTAAAGGAAAAGAAGTATTAGTAACATCAGCATTAGATAGATATGGTATGGCAGAGTCCTTTGAGAAAGCCGGAAGTATTATGACTTATGGTGACTTAATCTTTGCTTTGGGAATACCTATTAAAATTAAATCATATAATACTTTATACAATGTGGCAAAAGTCATTGCACCTTTAGTAGTAAAATTACCATTTAGTATGTTATATCCTACAGGTAGTAAACAAAATCAATCACTAGAGAGTAGATTTTCAAAATATTATAATGAAGCAGATATTATAGCTGGGGATTTTCTATACATAAAAAGATATATGCCCCAAAATATGAAAGGAAAAATTGTTATTACAAATACGGTAACATCAAAGGATGTAGAGGATATGAAAAAAAGGGGAGTAGCAATATTAGTAACTACTACTCCTGAGTTAGATGGAAGATCCTTTGGAACTAATGTTATGGAAGCAGCAATAGTAGCTTTTTTAGGGAAGAATATTGACAAAATAAGTTCTGATGAGCTTAACAGAACACTAGACAGACTAAATTTTGAGCCTAGAATAGAGTATTTAAAAAATCAAAGGCAAGCATTATAGAAAAATTAAAAAGGGGGGAAAAATATATCTTGTAATAGTAAGTTTGTTTATGTAATTAAACCAAGTTACTATTATAAATATCTTAAAAGTGGAAGCTTGAAGTATATACCTAAAAAATTAATACTAGGATTTCATGATTTAATAAAACCTAGGAAGATTTGTGATTATTATAAGAATGATAGTAAAGAAATTATAGGATATGGTTTAGGGATATTTGTAACATATAAAGATATTAGTAGAGAAAAATATATTGAAAAAATTATTGATAGTATAAAAAATTTAAAGCTAGAGAATGTAGGTACCATATGTTTAGATAAGTTACAATTATTAAATTATGAGGATATAAAGAGAATAGAAAAAGAAACCAATCTAAAAATTGTCGATGGAAGAAAAGTAAATTCTAGTATAATTAATAGGGTGATAGAAAAGATATGTGATATTAATAATATACCATTACTTAAACAGGAATTGCTTATTATAAGTGATGGAACAGATATGTCAAGAAATTTAATTATTGATATATCCAAAAAGATAAATTATTTATCAGTAATGGAAAGTAATAAAGATTTTTTAGAAAAAGTAGAGAAAGAAGTATTGTACTCTACAGGACTGTCTATATGCTCTATTCAAAACTTAAATTTAAAGAGTATAAACAAGTTTAAATTTATAATTAATTTAAAAAATAATGTTAAACTAGATATAGGAAAAATAAATAAAAAAACTATTATAATTGACTTAAGTAAAGGAAAAGAGTTAAGCAAATATATTGTAGAAAGAAGAAAGGATTTAATGGTAATAGATGATTTTATATTAAAAGGTAACAATAAAGTTACAACCCAGCCTTTAGAATTTAAGTTACCTAAGGAGGTTCCATCACCTTTGTATCAGTTGATAGGAGATATTAATGAATCTAATCTTTTTAAAATAGTAATAAATAATAAATCCTATACAATAAAAGAAGCTTCAGATATTTATTTAAAAGAAAAAAGTAGTATGTCTAATTTTTATGTAAAAACTTGAAAAGACATTTGTCCACCTCTTGACAAGGTAAGATAGCTAAATTATAATAGTCAACATATATGGGGATAAAGTGTTGGAAAATTCTTTACTATAATTAAAATATTAATTAATACTACTATATAATAATTTAGAAAGGGAGAGAAGGTCAGTGGCAGATAAAGAAGTTATATTAACAGTTGAAGGTCTTAAAAAATTAGAAGAGGAATTAGAGCATCTTAAAACAGTAAAAAGAAAAGAGGTAGCTGAGAAGATAAAACATGCTTTAGCGTTTGGAGATATTAGTGAAAACTCAGAATATGATGAAGCTAAAAATGAACAAGCACAGGTTGAAGAAAAAATAGCAAAATTAGAAAGAATGCTAAGGAATGCTAAAGTAATTGACCAAGAAGATATTTCTTTAGATATAGTAAATGTTGGTTCAAAGGTTAAAGTAAAAGACCTTGAGTTTGAAGATGAAATAGAATATACAATAGTAGGTTCAGCTGAAGCAGATCCATATGAAGCTAAAATATCTAATGAATCCCCTGTTGGTAAGGCTTTAATCGGCAAAAGGGTTGGAGAAGTAGTAGAAGTACAAGTTCCAGATGGAGTGATAAAGTATGAAATACTAGAGATTAACAAATAGTTTGGAGGTGCTAAAGATGACGATTGAAGAAAACAATCTTAATGAAATGCTTAGACTGAGAAGAGAAAAGCTAAAAGAATTAAGAGAAATGGGACGAGACCCTTACAAAATAGAAAAATATGATGTTACTCATCATAGTAAAGATATAAAAGAAAATTTCGAAGATGTAGAAGGAGAAAGTGTAAGTGTATCTGGAAGGATAATGTCAAAAAGGGGACATGGTAAGGCAGGTTTTATTGATATACAGGATAGTAAAGGTAGAATCCAAATATTTGTAAAGGTTAATTTAATCGGAAAAGAAGAATACGAAATATTTAAGACATATGATATTGGAGATATAATAGGCGTTAAAGGTGAGGTATTTAAGACAAAAAGAGGCGAAATATCAATTAGAGCTAAAGAGATAACTCTTTTAACTAAGTCACTTCAAATACTTCCTGAAAAATTCCATGGCCTAAAAGATCCAGATTTAAGATATAGACAGAGATATGTAGATTTGATAGTAAATCCTGAAGTGAAAAAGACTTTCGTATTAAGAAGTAAAATAATAAAGGCAGTTAGAGAGTATTTAGACAATAGAGGTTTTCTTGAAGTTGATACACCTATATTAAATACAATTGCTGGAGGGGCATCAGCAAGACCATTTATAACTCATCATAATACATTAGATATTGATATGTATTTAAGAATAGCAAATGAGCTTTATTTAAAGAGACTTATAGTAGGTGGATTTGATAAAGTATATGAAATGGGAAGAATGTTCAGAAATGAAGGTATGTCTATAAAACATAATCCAGAATATACTGCAATAGAAATGTATCAAGCATATGCTGATTATGAAGATATGATGAGACTAACTGAGGAATTAGTTGCTTATGTTGCAGAAAAGGCACTAGGAACAACCAAGATTACATATCAAGGACAAGAAATTGATTTAACTCCACCATGGAATAGAATGACTATGGAAGAAGCGGTTAAGGAGTATGCAGGAGTAGATTTTGATGAAATCCAAACTGACGAAGAGGCTTTAAAGGTTGCTAAAGAGAAGGGGATAGAAATTAAGCCTGGTATGAAGAGGGGACATGTAATAAACGAACTATTTGAAGAATATGCAGAAAAACATTTAGTACAGCCTACTTTTATAACACATCACCCTGTAGAAGTTTCCCCTTTAGCTAAAAGAAACCCTGATGATCCTAGAAGAACTAATAGATTTGAAGCTTTTATAAATACTTGGGAAATAGCAAATGCCTTTTCAGAATTAAATGACCCAATTGACCAAAAGGAAAGATTTTTAGAACAGTTAAAACAAAGAGAAGCTGGAGATGAAGAGGCTCATATGATGGATTATGACTTTTTAAATGCTTTAGAAGTAGGGTTACCTCCTACAGGTGGACTTGGTATTGGTATAGACAGATTAATTATGATTTTAACTAACCAGTCATCTATAAGAGATGTAATATTATTCCCAACAATGAAACCTATTGATAACGAGTAAGAAAAAAGGCGTATTAGATAACCCAATCTAATACGCCTTTAAAATTTTGCAATGGAGTTGAATTAAGAATGTTTTATAATAGTTATACAGAAGAGATATATAATAAACTTAATAAAATACCAGAAAAGGCTTTTAAAGAATATAAAACTTCACAACTAATATATAATGAATTGTGTAAAATGGGTTATGAAATATATAAAAATATCGGGGGTACAGGAATAGTTGCAAAGCTTGATTCTGGTAATAGTGGTCCGATAGTTGGAGTTCGAGCAGATATGGATGCATTAGAATATAAAATTAATGGAAAGAAACAATATATCCATGCTTGTGGTCATGATGCCAATTGTGCCATGGTTCTAGGAATGGGAAAGGAAATAATTGAACAGGGAATAAAAAAAGGAAAGCTTATTCTCATATTTCAACCTGCTGAAGAAATAATGGCTGGAGCGAAAAAGATTATAGAAAGTGGGTATATCGATGAATTAGAAGAAATAATAGGTATACATTTAAGACCTGAAAAGGAAGCCAAATTAGGAGAAGCGACTCCTGCCCTTATTCATAGTGCTGCTAAAACCTTAAAGGTTAAGATTGTAGGGAAATCTGCTCATGCTTCAAGACCACACTTAGGTGTTAATGCTATAGATATTGGTGTATCATTAATAAATTCTATAAACAATATAAGAATGAATCCAAAAAATAATTATTCAATAAAGGCAACTCAATTTATTACAAGTAATAATTCATCAAATATAATTCCTGATTTAGTAAATATAACATTAGATTTAAGGGCTGAAACTAATGAAGTAATGGAAAAACTTTATTCTAAAGCAGAAAAATTAATTATCAATATTCCAAAAGTAATGGGAGCTAAAGGTGAAATAGTGGATAAAAAAGAGTGTCCTGCAGCTAAATACGATGACAACTTAGTTTCAATAGCAAAGGAGGCAATTACTAAAGTCCTTGGTAAAGTGCTTCCTTCGATATATACATATGGAGGAGAAGATTTTCATTATTATACAAAGGAATTAAAACTAAAAAGTACTTATATAGGTATAGGGGCAAATTTAAAGATGGGACTACATCATCCTAAAATGAACTTTGATATTAGAGCCTTAAACAAGGGAAAAGAGGTACTAAAAGAAATAATTTTAGCTAGATTAATATAAGAACTATTTTTAATATAAGACTTTTTTATTAATTACATGTTGACAATCTAATTTTTCTATGATAAATTATATAATCGCTGTGAGAAAAACAAAGCAATAAAAAAATCAAAAAAACCCTTGACACTCTATTAGATATTTGTTATAGTAATAAACGCTGATGAAAAAAACAGCGAAAAATAACATAAAAAAATTCAAAAAAACTCTTGACAAACAACAATTAATTTGATAGACTAATAAGAGTCGTCACAAAA
>NZ_MCIB01000002.1 GCF_003609645.1 Thermohalobacter berrensis | reverse complement strand
CTACATCAACATTTTCTATTTCCCTAGTAATTTTAGGATTAACTTCGCTCATAACATAAGTCCATAATATAATAGAAAAAAATATAGCAATTATTTTTATTGTAATATTATTGTCCTTGACTTTCTTCATCTTTTTTCCTCCATTTTGAGAATAGAGTAGGCTTTAAAACTTTTTTAGACATGTATAATTCTTTAAGAATTTGTCTTAAAGTTTTAATGTCTAAATATCTAGAAAGTTTTCCATTATCAGCTATAGAAATTACTCCTGTTTCTTCTGATACAATTATTGCTAAAGAATCAGACCTTTCAGTAATTCCAAGGGCAGCTCTATGTCTTGTACCTAAGTCTTTACTTAAATTCATATTCTCTGTAAGTGGTAGAAAACATCCAGCTGCTTTAATTGTACTATCTTTTATTATTACCGCTCCATCGTGTAATGGGGTATTAGGAATAAAAATGTTTATAAGAAGTCCGCTGGATATTTTTCCATTTATTTTTGTTCCAGTTTCCGTAACTTCATTTAATCCTGTCTCTCTTTCAATTACAATTAATGCTCCAATTTTTTGTCTCGATAAAGATGCTACAGCTTCTACAATTTCTTCAACAATATGGTCAATATCTTCATCTTCTATTTCTATTAATGATTTAGTAAAAAATTTAGTTCTACCTATATATTCAAGGGCTCTTCTAAGCTCAGGTTGAAATACAATTAATAGTGCAATAACACCAACTGTCATAGTTTTTTCTAAAATCCAATTAGTAGCAAATAACTCTAACCATTCACTAACTTTAGTACCAATAAGGAGTACTATTATACCTTTTACTAGCTGTTCAGCTCTTGTTTCCCGTATAAGCATAAATATCTTGTAAAAAGCAAAGGCTACTATACCTATATCAATAATATCTCTTATTCTAATGTTTAGAAACAACTCTTTTAAAAATTCCAAGCCCAACACCCCTAAATTAAAAAATCATGTTAAAATTTTATACTTCTATGATTAAACTAATTTTGATCCATGTTTTTCATAGTATGATTATATGATTTTTTCATCCTTTCAATTACTGAAGAGTTAAATCTTGTACTGCTACCATTAATATATTCTTCTACTGGTAATATTTCATATCTAAATTTTCCCTGTTTTCTATATCTATTAACCCATGTAGGTATATATTTGATATCTTTAATCTTTGTTTTATTATTGTAAAAGTCTTTTTCAATCTGTATTTTTACTATAACACCATCTTCAGTATATCTGTTTTTTAAAGTTTCATAGCGTTGATTAGAAATAAAGTTTCCCATGGAATATATAACAAATTTTTCCTCACCTTTATATTGTAATATTTTTGACTTCTGAATAACATGGGGATGACTTCCTAAAATTATATCAGCTCCCCATCTAATCATTTTTTCTGCTAATGTAATTTGATTTTTTGAAGGCTTTCTTTGATATTCATTTCCCCAATGTAAAAAAACTACAGTAATATCTGCACCTTTTTCTTCTACCTTTTTAATATCCTTTTTTATTTTTTCCTCATCTATAATATTTACCATATAATTTAGCTCTTCTTCACTTAACAGTCTTTCCATACCATTACAGCCATAAGTATAGGATAATAACCCTACCTTAATCCCCTTTATACTTTTTATCAAAACTTCCCTATCATCTTTTTTATATGTTCCTATATTTTCTAATCCGTATTTTTTTATATTATCTATAGTTTCAATAATCCCTTCTTTTCCCCTATCTAGAGAATGATTATTTGCAGTAGATAATATATCAAACCCTACATCCTTCAAAGCCTTCACAACAGTTTTAGGCGTGTTAAATAAAGGATAACCCTCTATACCGTGCTCTGGGCCCGCTGTTACAGTTTCAAAATTTCCTATTGCAATATCTGCAGATTCTATATATTTTTTTACATATTGAAACATAGGATAGAAATTATACTCTTTTTTCTCACTATTATAAGCACTATATACTTGTGGTGTATGGAACATTATGTCACCTGTTGCTGAAAGGGTTATTGTAGTTTTACAATCCAATTCTAATTTATCCATTCTTTCATAAAGTTGTCTTACAAATAATTCTTGGCTTTTCTTTTTATTAAAATAGGCAACCATAGAGCTTGTCTCATTTTTTGACAAAATTTGATGGGATATAATAATTGAAATAAAAAATATTACAATCATCGTATTTAAAAGAATTTTTTCTTTTCTCATATCTATTTCTCCCAGATTTGTTTTTATTTATTAATTCTACGTTAAATTAAAATTTCCTTTGATTTTTTAGTTTTTATCTTCTCTATTTATATCATCAAAATTTCGCTTTGATTCAACAATATATTTGTTTAATTTTATTTGATTAGTTCTCCATAGATAAAATACATATGGAACAAATAAGAAAGCAAGAAATGGAATTCTAGACATTAAAATAAAATCAAATATCCCATGTAATATCAAAGGCATATACAATGATTTGTTTAGGTAGTTTCTTTTTTCTACTTCATTATTAGTAAATTTAGCAAGGGATAAATAATATCCCATTGTAACTGCAAAAATTCCATGGGCAGGTACAGATAAAATTCCTCTATAAAGCCCTACATAAGAATTATAGGTAAATCTAAATACAACATATATTATATTTTCAATAGTGGCAAAACCTAGTGCTGAAAATATTGCATATACTATTCCATCAAGCTTTTCATTGAAATGTTTACTTTGATAGGCTAACCTTAAGACAACCTCTCTCTTAAAAAATTCTTCTACTAAACCTGCTACAGCAAAAGCAGTATAGGCTATACCAATTAATCCTGGAAATACATTAAAATACATTAAAATTCTTTCTACTACTATAGTAGGAATAACAACTAATGCACCTAGAATAAATGTTTTAATGAGTAATCCTATAGGTTCTCTATCGTATCTATCACTTAAATATACTGCATAAGCTATAGATATAGCTGGTGTTATCGCTATTATAAATAATCTTGTAATCAATCTTTTCATCCTTTCATTAATTATAAGATATAAAAATCATAATACTTTAAGTAAAATTAAATACTTTTTAATATTATTTGAAATTACAATATTAATAATACCAAGCAATAAATACTAAGCAATAAAAAATGCATCCGAAATACGGATGCTATCTTAAGACTCATAAATCTTAACAAAATAATAATAAAAATACTTTCTTTAAAATATTTATAAAGTAGATTCCATTATAAAAAATGTTATATCATCTTCTAAAAAGTTTGGATTTTTATACTTAAATAGATCTTTAGAGATTAATTTAATTAACTCTTCAGAATCTAAATTTTTGTTATTTTTTAGCAAATGTAATAACTTTTCTAAAGTGTAAATTTCTCTATTTTTTAGTTCTGTTAAACCATCAGTAAAAAATAATAATTTATCATTTTTATTGAGATTAATTTCATAATTTTTATAAGTGGGTTTATAAAATTTTCCTAGTTTACAAATTGGAAATCCTCTATTTTCATCTAAAATTTCAACACCATTGTTTTCTGATATTTTTATTAATGGACAATTATGTCCTGCAGAAGAATATTTAAATGTTTTTGTTCTTATGTTATATATTCCATAAATCATAACTATATGTGTTTCATCTGGAAAATTAGAGTTATTAAAAACTTCATAAAGTATTGTTAAAACTTCTTTCGGTTCTAAAATTGAATACTTTCCACCATAATATCCTTCTTTTATTCTTAAACTTCTATCTAAAAAAATGGTAAGCATAGCTGCTGATAGACCATGTCCAGAAACATCTACTATATACGCGGCAATATTTTCCTCATCAATTTTAAAGTAGTTGAAAAAATCACCACTTAATCTCTCACAGGGAATATATTCTGAATAGAAACTAACTCCCTTATACTTAACCGATTTATTTGGTAAAAGTGCCTGTTGAATACTTTTAGCCGCCTCTATATCTGCTATCATCTTTTTATTTACATTTTGTAACCTTAGGTTTGCTTTTACCAACTTTTCCGTTTTTTCATTAACTAAATCTTCAAGATTATGAGCATAATCATCAACTTTATTTTTCATGTTTTCAAGTTTTCTATAGGGCATTTTTATGTTTGCTAAAAAAAGAGTGTGGAAAATTACATAGTATGATAACACTTTAAAGAAATGGGCTATTATAATATAAATATCATATAAATTTGAAAATAAAGTATAAGATACTTCAGTAAAAACACCTAAAATTAAGGCTATAACAAAAATACATATCAACTTATTTTTATACAAAAAGTATTCTTTTATGTATGTAAATGAGGCTATTAATAATAAAGAAATAATTAAATATTCAATTAATAGACTGTATATAGTAGGACCTTGTCCAACATTTACTAATTGAGGAATATAACTAAACGTAAATGATGTTATTAAAAGAAATATTGATGTTATAACTAAACTTGAAAATAAAAATACTTCTTTTTTTATATATACTTTTTTCCTTTTTTCAATAATAGAAGTGGTAAATATACCCGAAGTCATAATTAATCTTGATAATAACCAAAATAAAATCTCATACTGTAAAGCATCCTTTGGAGTAAAAGAGAATATTTCTTTATAAAAAAACAGATAAAAAACTTCTAGAATCCCTGTTATGAGAAAGGCTTGAGACAGGATAATATTCCTTAGACTGTTAAATTCTTCGTAAGTATAATATAGAACAGCAAATACCGAAAAAGAAACGAATATGCTTAGTAAATCTGAGAAAAAATGGAGAATTTCATAGGTATCCTTTGATAAAATATTATGGGTAAGTTCTTCAGTAACATTTAGTAGCAGAATTAATATGACACATAAAAGTACTGTATAAATTAAATAAAGAAGATTTCTGTCATACAAATGATCAATTTTTTCAATCTTTAACACTTTTTCACCTACTTTAATCTACCTTACTTTTATTATATATTCTATACTTTTTACTCAATTCCTTCATTTTTCACCAATTTTCTGTATAAAAAAACAAGCAAGGCTCGCTTCCGCTAGGGAAACCTTAAATACAGTACTTATCGTTATTTCAGCAATTTGTGTAAATATACTTTCTTAGACAATAAAAAGTGAGACAAAGGATTAATACCTCTGTCCCATTAATTGTCAGCAATAACCTAGTGTCTTGATTCCGCATTATCATTATTTAAAATTGAAAGGAATTCTTCAGTAGCATTATTTACTTCTTCAATCTTCCGCTTCAATTTTAGAAATCCCTCTGAAATATTTGGATCTTTATCCCTTCCATTATTATCAGAAGTCAATATTAAATTTATGCTATTTATCTGTTGCATATTGTTAAAGTTGTTTTGTTTTATACTTTTTGCTTGATTCATTATATTTTCCAATGATTTTTTATCCTCCATCTTCACCAACCCTTTCAACATATTTTAGAATTATTATTCTCCTATTAAGATATATATATACTAAAAAGCGGCTAAAGCCCCTTTTAGTTCTTCATAATGAAAATTAAACTTTTAAAATTACATTTTCACAATAACTCTATAATTTTCAGGAATTATAGAATTTTCTAACCCATATTCTAATTCTTTGAATGATATAACTTCTGATATTAATATCGATGGGTCTACTAATCTAGAAGATAACAATCTTGTGGCCCTTAGAAAATCAGATGTACTTGGGTTTACAGAGCCTGTAACGATTATTTCTGAATAATGTATAGAATTAGGACTAATTTTTACTAGTTTATCTGGATGAAAGGAGCTATAAAGAATTAATCTTCCAGTTTTTCCTAACATTTTAATAGAAGTCTCTGCTGTTTCACTTACAGGTGCTGTATCAACAACAACATCAGCCCCTCTACCATTTGTTAAGTTCAATACTTTCTTAGTAGGCTCTTCTTTATTACAATCAATTAAAATATCAGCACCACATTTTTGAGCAACCTCAAGTCTCTTTTTACTAATTTCACATACTGTAACCCTTGCTCCTCTTAATTTAGCAAGTATAGTATGAAGTAGCCCCATTACACCTGCACCAACTATTACAACATCATCTCCTAGTTCAATTTTGGCTCTATTTATACTGTGAATACAACATGCTAAAGGCTCACTAAATGCTATTACCTTTTCATCTAAATCTCTTGGCATTTTAAATACTGATTTTGAATCTATTAAAATATATTCAGAAAATCCTCCAGGTCCAGGATATCCTTTATGAATTTTCGTTTTAAATGCTTCAATACATTGATTATCATATCCACTTCTACAATAATAACATTCACCACATCGATTTAATAACCTCAAGGCTACTTTATCATTAGCATTTAAATTCTTTACCTTTTCTCCAACTGCTTCAACATGACCAGAAACTTCATGTCCACCTGCAAAAGGATAATCAAATTTTATTTTTCCCAAATATACCCTTTTTTCTAAGGTGCAAATAGCACATGCATCTATCTTTACTAACACTTCATTTTCTTTAGGCTTATCTAATATTCCATTAACATATTTTATTTTATTTTTTTCTAAAACAGCAAAATTATATTTCATAATTATCACCCTTAATATATTTTATTAAGCTCTTTAAGAGCTATATTTACACTATAATCTCCATGAACAATTTTAGCTATTGCTGCTGTAAGTCTTTGAGGATTAGGGTGTTTCCATATATTTCTCCCAATAGCAACACCAGATGCTCCAATATCAAGGGCTTCCTTAATATCTCTTAAAAGTTTCTCCTCATTAATTCTTTTGCCACCACCAAGTATTACTACTGGAACATAAGTGCTTTCAATTAGTTTTCTAAATCCTTCTTTACATCCTGTATAATATGTCTTTATCATATCGGCTCCCATTTCTGCTCCTAATCTACATGCAAAGGCTAAATTATCGTCAGTTCTTGAACCTTCTCCCCCTTCAAAACCCATAGGTAGCATCTCAGCTAATAATGGTACTCCCCATTTATTACATTCCGCTACGTTTCTTGACAGATTCTTAAGGTATTTTTCTTCCCATTTTGATCCCGGAAACCCCATGCAAATTACTGCATCAGCTCCTAACCTTAATGCATCTTCAACTGTGAATATTCTTTCTAAACTCTTATCTTTATTACCTAGCATCGACATCCCGCCATCTAACCTTAAAATAATTCCTTTATCCATAAAAGCATCTGGAAATTTATCTACTAACCCAACAGTTGCTAAAAAAGCATCGGCTCCACCCTTTGCAATTTCCTTTATGATTTTTTCTGGTTTCATTAATTCAGGTAAAACATTAAATATATTGCCATGGTCAATTGCAACTATGAAGGTTCTTTTATCTTCTTTTATAATATGGTTTAACCTATGAATTTTGTTTGCCATAACAAACCACCTCGGTTTTTTATATTATTTACCCCTAAAATTATCAATTAATAAGTTTCAGTTGTACTAAATTAAATAGTAATTTCTTCAAAAAAATAAAAAGCCCCGAATTAATCGGGACTTTTTTTTATAATACGCTTATATTTTCATCTATAAACTTTTCTACTTCTTCAGCAGTTGCCATATTAAGTACTTTATTTACCATCTCTTCCATTTCTTCTTTTGAAGTATTTCTAATTATCCATCTAGCTCTTAATATTGATATTGGACTCATACTGAATTCGTCTAATCCCATTCCTAGTAGTACAGGAATTAGTTTTGGATCTCCAGCTGCTTCTCCACACATTCCAACCCATATACCTTCTTTATGAGCATTATCTATTACTTGTTTTACAAGTCTTAAAAGAGCTGGGTGGAATTGACTATATAAGTAGGATATTTTTTGATTCATTCTATCAACTGCTGTAGTATATTGAATTAAGTCATTTGTTCCTATACTAAAGAAATCTACTTCTTTAGCAAACAGATCCGACATAACAGCCGCTGCTGGTATTTCTATCATCATACCTACTTCTATATTATCATCAAACTCAACATTTTCACTTCTTAATTCCTCTTTAACCTCTTCTAGTATCTTCTTTGCTTGTCTAACTTCTGCAATGCTTGATATCATTGGGAACATTATTTTTAGGTTCCCATAAGCACTAGCCCTTAACAGAGCTCTTAATTGTGTTTTAAAGATATCAGTCTTATCTAGGCATAGTCTTATAGCTCTATATCCTAAGAATGGATTCATTTCCTCTGGTAAATCTAGATAAGGAAGTTCCTTATCTCCACCTATATCTAATGTTCTTATAACAACTGGTTTACCTTCAAGCTTTTCAACAACTTCCTTGTATGCTTCAAACTGTTCATCTTCAGTTGGAAGTTTGTCTCTATCCATATATAAGAACTCAGTTCTATATAATCCTATACCTTCACCATCATTTCTAATAACTCCTTCAACATCTTTAGGAGTTCCTATGTTAGCTACAAGCTCTACTTCAACTCCATCCTTTGTAACACTTTTGGCTCCTTTAAGTTCTTCAAGCTTTTCTTTAAATTCTTCATATTTTTTCTTCTTATCTTCGTAACCCTCTATAACTTTTTCTTCAGGATTTACATAAACTTCTCCTTCATCACCATCAAATACTATTGTATCACCATTTTGTGCAGCTTCTAAGATACCTTCAACTCCAACAACAGCTGGAATTTCAAGTGTTCTAGCCATTATTGCAGAGTGTGAAGTTCTTCCTCCTATCTCAGTAACAAATCCAATAACCTTCTCCTTGTCCATTTGAGCTGTATCAGAAGGTGTTAAATCCTTAGCAACAATTATTACTTCTTCATCAAGGTTAGAAAAATCAGTTGTATCTATTCCAAGTAATAGCTTTAAAACTCTACCTGAAACGTCTTTAATATCTGCTGCTCTTTCCCTCATATATTCATTATCCATATTTTCAAACATTGCTACAAAAGTATCAGTTACAGTCTTTAAAGCCCATTCTGCGTTAGCATTTTCAGATTTAATTTTGTTCTCAACCTGTCCAAAATATTCTGGGTCATCTAATATCAGCATGTGTGCTTCGAATATTTTTGCTTCATCTTTTCCTATATTCTCTAAAGCATGATTATATAGTTTTTCTATTTGCTCTTTACTTCTTTCTCTTGCTTCTTGAAGTCTCTCTATTTCTGCTTTAGTGTCTTCTATGCTCTTCTTCTCTACTTCTACTTTCGTCTCTTCTTTTACTAATACCTTTCCTATGGCTATACCAGGTGAAGCCCCTATTCCTTTCATATTAAATAAACAACCTCCTATTCTCCAAAGTTACTTTCAACAAGCTTCTTTAAAGCTTCTGCTGCTTCTTGTTCATCTTCTCCTTCTGCCTTTATTGTTATTTTGTCACCTTTGCTTGCTCCAATGCTTAATATACCCATTATGCTTTTTCCATTGTATTCAGTATCATCTTTAATAATAGTTACATCTGATACATACTTAGAAGCTTCCTTTACAAATAAACTTGCTGGTCTTGCATGTAATCCAGTTTCATTTTTTAATTCTACTTCTACCTTAACCATTTTACATTCCTCCCATTCTTTTTTTAAAGTATATTATTATTTTGTGTTAAGATGTTATAAATTTGTTTAGTTGCTATACTGTTTTTTATTTTTTCTAAAACTTTTTCATTGTCTAGCATATTGTAAAATCTTCTAAAAAATTTCTTTAATATGTCATCTTTTTCTGATTTTAATGCTAATAAAAATACAATATCTACTCTGTTTCCAGACCAATCTATAGGTTCCTTAAGTGTAGCAATAGCTATAGATGGTCGTTTTATAGTTTCTGGATTGCCATGTGGTATTGCTACACCCTTCCCTACAGCTGTAGAAGTTACCTTTTCTCTTTCTAAAACATTTTTTATAAAGTCTTTATTTACATATCCTTTATTTAAAAGGATATTGCCTAGCTTTTCAATTACCTCTTCCTTATTTTTAACTTCAATTCCCTGTAGAATTAAATCTTCACTAAATAATTCACTTGTTTTATTTTCTATCACATCTTTACTAAATCTTTTAGTATTTTGAACATTTCTAATGTATTTTTTTATTTTCTCAATATCACTTTCATTAACTAATGGGTTTATTTGAATCGTTGGTTTTGATTTATACTTTATAGGAATAGTTGAAACAATAATATCAAAATCTGTCGGATTAATTTTCTCTAAATCATGTGCTGATACTACATCTATAATCTCTAAATCTTTAATTTCCTTCTCTAGTCTTATAGCAACAAGCTGGGCTGTTCCAATTCCACTTCCACATACTATTACTGCTCTAGTATTATTATTCAATCTTTCTAATGCTGCACCTACATGAATTGCAATATATCCAATTTCTTCCTCTGTTACCTTTACACCATAATATTTTTCAATTAGTGCACTAGTTGCCCAAGCTGCACCAAATACACTAGGATAATTTGTTTTTATATCTTCTAATAAATTATTTTTTAAGCTTAACCCATATTTTAGTCTGTTTATTGCTGGTCTTAAGTGAAGAACTAATCCAGTTAATAACTTCTTGTCCTTGCTAAAATCAACTGATAAAATGTTTTCAATTAAAGATATAATTTCTCTCCCTAGTTCAATCAATTTTTTATCTGCATTTTTCAATATATCCTGCGCTTCATCTGGTTTAATATTTTTTTGAACTTTAGAACCCAATATGTGTAATGCGATATATCCAATCTCTGACTCTGGAATTTGTATGTTAAACTCTTTTTCTAGTTTCTGAGAAATTTCCTTTGCAATTTCAAACTCCCTTTGACTTTTTATTGATTCTAATTGTTGTTTTGACATTTGAATATCTTTATTCTGTTTTAATCTTTCTACACTTATAGATATATGAACTAAAAGATTTATAAATCCCTCATCTGCTAATAAAAACTCCATCTTAGTTTCGGCTTCTTCTAGGATTTTTTCTATTTTTTTCAATTTTATATTTGGAAATAACTCTTTAAGCTGTATAAAGTTTTCATAACCCAATCTAGTTTCTAATACTTCTTCTGTGTTTGTTAACATATTTTTTAACTCTTCATCATTTTTCAAATACGCTAACAACTCTACTGCTGCTCTTCTCCAATCCTTTTCCTTACCTATAATCTCAATTCCGTAATTCTGCTTTCTCTTTAATCCTAGATTGAATTTGTTAAGCCACTTTTCCACATTTTCCAAATCTTTATATATAGTTATTCTACTTACATACAACTCATTAGCTAAATCTTTCATAGTTATAGAGTTATATGTTTTTAATAACCTTTTTATGATATAAATTTTCCTTTTTTCTGAAGAAAAAGGTTTTACATAATTTTTTTCTTTTATTGCTCTTGCTTTAAGCCTTCTTTCTCCTTCTTTATTTACTTCTAGCCATACTCCTACCCTTGGCTTCTTTTGAAGTTTTATATTTTCATCATCTTCAAAATAATCTTCAAGTTTTCCAAGATCATTTCTTATAGTTCTATTGGAAACATTTAGTTTGTTGGCAATTTTACTTACCGTTACCGGTTTCTTACTGTTTAATAAAATATCTATTATCTCAACACATCTTTCATTGGGGAACCCCTTCATCAATAACACCTCAGTGCTACTAGAAATGTGGAAAAAAATATACTTTTCATGAAACAACATTTATATAATAGCACATTTTTCCCTATTTTTCTACAAATAAAAGTACTATTTAGTTTCATATTAATGTGGCAAAAGTTTACTTTTTGTATTTTACAATTAAAAAAGACCTCTAACGAGGTCTTTTTTAATTAAACCTTATATATTTTATTCCTTTATTAAACATATTCTTAGATATCATTGCACTTTGTATGAATGAAAATATACCAATGGCAATAAATATATCACCTATACTTAACACCTTAGCAAATGGATAAAATTCAGGCAACGGAATAATATCTCCTAATATGTAAAGCTTTGTTTTCTCTGTCATAAGCATATGAGTCGGCACAGCCTGTGTTTTTAATAATTGTAGATAGTCAATTAAACCAGCATACTTTAAACCATTGGGAGAAACAGGCATTTTCCCACCATTAGCCATAATTACTATTAAATTTAATAAAGTCCCAATGAAAACTAAAATCATAGACTTTTTATCAAAATTAAGTATTAATCCTATAAAAATTAGTAGATAAGAAAAACCATGAATATATAAAAAGTACTGATCAATTATTTGAACTAATGGAGAGAATTCTTTCATTTTTACAAATACTGAAGTAAATTCAATAAGAAACCCTATAATAAATAAGTACCATCCCCTAAAGTTAACTTTTTCAATATTTCTTAATTTACCCTTTCTGATTTTGCCAATTATCAAAGAACTAAGTATAGCTTCAATTAACATCTGTTTGCATCTCCCTTTTTCTTTCCTTACTTACAATTTTTACAAATATTTCAGATAATTTAGGATTAAATTGTGTCCCTGCATTCTTTTTTATTTCTTTTAATGCATCTTCTATGGACAAGGCTTTTCTATATGGTCTATCTGATGTTATAGCATCAAAGGCATCAGCTATAGAAAGAATTGCTGCCTCTTGAGGAATTTTCTCTCCTTTAATCCCTTCAGGATATCCTTTACCATCATATCTTTCGTGATGATATTTTACTATATCAACTACATCCTTTAAAAAATCTACATCCTTTATAATCCTAGCACCAATTAGAGGATGTTCTTTGATTTTGTTATACTCATCTTCAGTTAACTTATCAGGTTTCTTTAATATTCTATCATCTATTCCAATCTTTCCTATATCATGTAGTATAGCTGCCCTTTTAATATTTTCAATTTTTTTATCTTTTAGATTTAAGGCTCTGGCAAGCTTTACAGCATATTCTTGAACCCTAGAAGCATGTCCACTTGTGTAAGGGTCTTTAGCCTCTATTGTCTTTGTAAGAACCTGTATAGTATCCATATAAACCTGTTTCATTTCCATGTATAGTTTAAAAGAATATCTTGCAAGTAATAGTGGTCCAAAGAATAATAGTACTGCTCCAGGACCATAACTTATGTATGCCAAGGCTATTATGACCCCTATAGTTCCTACACCTATCATATTTGGAAATATATTTTTTAAATTTTCAGTCCATACTACATAAAAATTCTTTTCACTTAATAATGACATAAGAGTAGATATTGTAGTTGTATTTAAAATAGCATAAGTTATCATAGTAAACAAAATAGGAATTACTGCAAAAACAAAATTATCTGTATATACTTCTCCCCCTGTGTAAACATATACCATACCTGCTAAACCTGTATTAACTATACCCTGTGATATGTTAAATACTGTTTTATAGTAAGGGGTATTGAATATATGAACATATCCTCTATTTGGGGTTTTAACAGTTCTAAAGGCAAAACCTATTGCTGTAATAACACCTGCCGTTAGAGGACCTCCAATAATAATTGCTGCTAAACTTATAGCAAAGCCTACTGAAACTGCCCCTCCGGCATATAGCTGAATAAGGAACGATTCTGAAATAACCGCTAATATACTAAAAAAAATCAATGTTTTAATATTAATTATGTTATACGTTTTAGATAAACAAACAACTAATGATAATGCTATTAGACTCATAACAAATATATATGTCTTAACTCTATTTGGGATATTACTCATATTTATCCTCCTTTTTTAAAAAAAAAGGCCGGCAAATAATTTTGTGTATTATATTAGAACCATGACATGTTTGCTCCACTAGCTAAAGCTAAAGCTAATAAGCTTACTAAAACAGTTATTACTTTTCTCATTGAATATAGCCCCCTTTTGCTTAATCTCTGCTGCTTCGCTAAGTCAGCAGGCTATATTCGCTACGCTTAAGATGTAAAAGTGTTAAATTAAATTTGCCGGCCTATTCTCCATTGTAACATCTTATGATTATTCTGTTTATAGCATCAAGTGTTGCTTTAACTACTGCCTCTTTAATATCTCTATCTATAAAAGCACTTCCTGTAAACTGTTGTTCTTCATATTCAGTTACAAAAGATACTGCTGTTACTATAGCTTTTTTATTTGCTAAACTAATCGTTTTTATATCTTCAACTATAAAACTATCCTCTAATTTTAAAAATTCCTCAACAGCTTTCAATGTTGATTGTGCAAGTATTCTTTTTATATTATAAGAAGTGTTTAATCCAATTTTTCTCCCTTCATATAAAACATCATCTTTTTGAAGAACTACTTTAATATCTACTTTTTTTCCTAAGTTTAAAACCTCTATAGTCTTTAGTCTAAGTCTAAAATTAGTATTATTTATTATAGCTTTATCAATTTGAGCAATACTAATTTTTTTATAATCTATATCTAAGCCAAATTTAGAAATTAAACCTGACTGAACATCTCTAGATATTTGTTTTGGGTTTCGTTTTGTAGTAGAAAGTATGTGTATCTCTTCTATATTATCGTTAGTTGCGATTATTTTACATGATATTACAGATTTTATTTGTGATATAAATTCCTCAGCAGCCTTTATATCCATATACATCACCTACATTCTTTATTTAATTCTAGACCAACTATTCAACACCATATTTAAATATTCAACTTACATAATAAATTTCCTTCATTTTTTTTACATTTTTTGATATAAGACTTTTTATTAAAAAAATTTAAAACTAAATATTAAAAAAGTCGACCAAAGCTCGCTTCCGCTAGGGGAACCTAGTTCCCTTTCGGCGAGTACTTCTTAACCCTTAAGCACCCCTCTAATACGTCAGGGGATTTCATCCTGTGAACCCCTCTTTTTTATTGTCTTACAAAATTTTCAATAATACTTAAATACAGTATTTTTCTTTGTTTCAACAATTTAAGAAATATACTTTTTTAGACAATAAAAAAAGGCTCCCTTTTGGAGCCTTTTTATTTCAATATATAAAATATTATTCAATTATTGGATAAGTATTTTAAATAAGTTACCTATAATTATTACATTTTTCTAACTTATTTGTTAAAAGTTTTGAACTTATCTTCTTTTACTCCACATATTGGACATTTTTCTGGAAGTTCACCTTCCACAGTATAACCACAAATTTCACATACATGCACATCTCCAATTTTAATATCTTTTCCTTGATCTACTGCTTCTTTAGCTTTTGAGAATAACCGAGAATGGGTTTTTTCAGCCTCTATTGCAAATTTCATAGACCTTATAGCACTTTTCTCATTTTGCATTTCAGCAACTTTCAAATAAGCTGGATACATTTGTTCAACTTCGAAATTTTCTCCATCAATAGCACCTTGTAGATTTTCTGATGTACTCCCTAGACCAAAAACTGCCCCTGAATTAACCGAAAAATCACCTTTTTCATCTTTAAGTGCTTTAAAATGGTTAGTAGCATGAACCTCTTCGGCATAAGAAATAGCATTAAATAATCTGGCTACATTTTCAAAACCTTCTTCTTTAGCTTTAGTACCCCAAGCTTTATACCTCATATGTGCTTGACTTTCTCCTCCATAGGCTGAGCGTAAATTGTCTGCAGTCATTGGATTCATATTTAATCCCCCTTCTATTTTTTCCATTTTTCCATTTTTACATTTACCCCCATTATTAATAATTAAACAATTTTTTCTTAATAAAATACGATTTATTAAATCATTTGTAAGAAGATATGATGTATTTAGACTAATAATTTATTAGTTTGTTAGTATGTGTTATTTTTATAATTTTTTAATTTTTTAAGAGGTCAATTACTTTTCTATTTAAATATAAAAAAATGAAGGAGTCTCCTCCCTCATTTTTTATATGAATAGGTTTACATCTGACTCTTCTGCTGCACCTAAATAGCTTGCAACTCCACCAATTTCTACTCCATCAATTAACTCTTCTTTACTAATTCCCATAACATCCATTGACATATTACATGCTACTATTCTTACACCAGCTTTTATAGCTTGTTGAATTAATTCTTCTAATGAAGAAATATTTTTATCCTTCATAACTTTTCTAATCATCTTAGGACCCATTCCTGCCATGTTCATCTTTGAAAGTTTTAATTTTTTACTTCCTCTAGGCATCATCATTCCAAACATTTTATCCATAAATCCTTTTTTAACATTTACTTTTTCTGACTTTCTTAAAACATTTAGTCCCCAGAAAGTAAAGAACATAGTTACTTTTCTTCCCATTGCTGCTGCACCATTTGCAATAATAAATGATGCTATAGCTTTATCTAAATCACCACTAAATACGACCATTGTTTTATCATCTTTATTATTTTGTATAACACTATTTCCTTGCACCTGTTGAGGAACATTTACCTTACCTTTTATTCCCTTTCTTATATATGCAAAAAACTCTTTATCTCTTTTACCTGATTTTAAAAGGGTATTTCCAGTCCTTTTACACCAGCTTTTAATATCATTTACAAAACCAGGGTCTGTAACTGTAACCTCTAGGATATCTCCATCATTTAGTTTTTTCATTGTGTCTGAAACCTGCATTATTGGACCTGGGCATTGTAATCCACAGGCATTTAGTTTAACAGTTTCTGCCTGTATTTTCTCTATATCAATCTCTTCTGGTTCTCCATCTTCTGTAAAACTTGCATCTGCGTCACATGTACTTCCACCGCATTTAGAACTATCTTCATCCTGGCAGAACACACAACTATAAGTTGTATATCCTCCACTTAGGTTTTTAACCTTGAAACCATTTTGAACTAAAATTCTAGTTGCGATATATGCCCTTAAACCTATTGCACAGTAAGGAACTATAAGCTTATCTTTATCAAGTTCATCTAATCTATCTCTTAATTCGTTTAATGGAATGTTTATAGAACCTTCTATATATCCTAATTCTCTTTCTTCAGGTTCTCTTATGTCTAGAATAATAGTATTATCTTTATCTATTTTGTCTAACTCATGCCATTGTATTACATCCATATCTCCATTAAGAATATTTTCTGCAGTAAATCCAGCCATATTTACTGGGTCTTTTGCTGAAGAATATGGTGGAGCATAAGCAAGTTCAAGTTCCTTAAGATCATATATTGTTCCTCCAAATCTAATAGCTGAAGCTATTACATCTATTCTTTTATCTACTCCGTCATATCCAACTATTTGGGCACCTAATACTTCTCCCTTTGGTGTAAATATTAATTTAATTGTCATTGGTATAGCTCCAGGATAGTATCCTGCATGGGATTTTGAATGAGTTATTGAAACTTTATAGTCTTTATTGTACTCCATTCCTAGTCTTTTTAGTGTTTTTTCGTTATTACCTGTTGAAGCCACTGTTAAATCAAATACTTTAGCAATTGAAGTTCCTTGAGTTCCTTTGTACTTTTCTTTTCTTCCAATTATGTTATTTGCAACAATTCTACCTTGCTTGTTAGCTGGACCTGCAAGTGGAACCATTGTCTTTTTATTATTTACAAAATCAGTAACCTCTATTGCATCCCCTATTGCGAAAATGTTTTCATCAGTTGTTTTTAAATACCCATCTACTTTAATTCCGCCTCTTTGATTTAATTCTAATCCACAATCCTTGGCTAATTCACTATTTGGTCTTACTCCTATTGATAACATAACTATATCTGCATCTATAGTTTTACCACTTTGTAAAGTTACCGTAGTTACACCACTCCTATACTCAAAACTTTTTACTCCATCTTTTAGGTGTAGTTTAACATCTTTAGATTTAATATGCTGATGAATTATTTGAGCCATTTCATAATCCATAGGAGCCATTACTTGGTCTGCCATTTCTACAATTGAAACATCTAATCCCCTATCATGTAAGTTTTCTGCCATTTCTAATCCAATGAAACCTCCACCAACAACTACAGCCCTCTTTGGCTTTTTAGTATCTATATATTCTTTTATTGCATCTGTATCTGGTATATTCCATAATGTAAAAATATTTGGTGAATCAATTCCTGGAATCGGTGGTTTAAGTGGGGTTGAGCCTGGTGAAAGAACTAGATAGTCATAAGATTCTCTATAGGTTTTTCCTGAGTCTAAATCCTTAACCTCTACCTCTTTCTTCTCCTTATCAATTTTTATAACTTCATTTTTTACCCTAACATCAATATTAAATCTTGCCTTCATTTTTTCTGGAGTTTGAACTAATAGGGCATCCCTTTCTTTTATAGTACCTCCTATATAATATGGAAGCCCACAGTTTGCAAATGAAATATATTCTCCTCTTTCGAACATTATTATTTCTGCATCTTCGTCCATTCTTCTAAGTCTTGCAGCTGTACTAGCACCACCTGCAACACCACCAACAATTAAAACTTTTTTAGACATTATTAAACCTCCCTTTTATTTTATTATTTTTATATTAGGATATTTGGATATGGTCGTTAAAAAAAACAAAATTAGCCATGATAAAAAACATATTTTAAAACATTATTCTAATTATTTCTTTTACATAATCATTGATAACATAATACTTTATTTCTACACCACTTCTTTCTCCTTTTACTATTCCAGCAGCTTTTAATTTTGATAAATGCTGTGAAATAATAGACTGAGGAGCCCCTAAACAGTTTTGAATATTAGTAACATTTTTACCCTCTTCTTCTATTAGCCCTTTTACTATACAAAGTCTAATAGGATGTGATATAGCTTTAAGGATCTCAGCTTTTCTTTCAAAGTCACTCATCTTATCCATAGTATTATTAATATCCATCACCTCTGCTTTCCTATAAGACATAGAAAATTATAATCAAATAAAAACTGTTAATGAAATATAATTCCGATTATGTCCTTTAAAAAAGTCAACCTTAAGAATCTTCTATTATTTTGATAAAAGGCTTTTTATATTATTATATTACAATATTTAAATATATTTGTCAATTTTTTATATTTTCTTTTTGTGCTTTATATGTTAAAATTAAAAAAACGTATTCATTTTATTAAACATATCTTTTCTTTATATATTATTCCCTCATACTTTAAAATAAAACTTAAATCATATTCACCCCCTACAATCATTAAATACTCCATAATCTTTCATAAAACATTAGGCAAAAAACTTAAGAAAATTTGTGCTTAAGATGCAAAAATAATCGTATCAAATGGAGGTGTTTATATTTGCTGATAAGTAAAAAAATTAATAATTCTAAACCTTTAAGTAGAGATAGACAACTACAAATATTGCTAATTTTACCTTTATCCTTTATTATAATGGCTTTTATATTTGATGATTTTAAAAACATAATTGAAGGTCTTTACAGGATAATTGTATATCCCGATACCCTTATTACTGATTATATTGAAATTGGAAGTTTAGGGGCTGCCCTTATTAATTCCGCTCTTTTAACATTAATAAATATTTATATAGTATGGAAATTTAGAATCCGTATAAATGGCCCAACTATTTCAGCAATATTTATAATTTCTGGTTTTTCCTTCTTTGGAAAAAACATTTTCAATGTGTGGCCTATATACTTAGGAGGCTATATATATGCTAGATATCAAAAAACAAATTTCAAGACTGAAGCATTAATTACTATGTTTGGTACTGCTTTATCTCCATTAATTAGCGAAATAGCCTATGGATTAAATTTACCTCTATATGTGGGTATTCCTTTAGGTATTTTGTTAGGTATTTTAATAGGATTTGTTTTACCACCATTATCTTCACATATGCTAAGGGTTCATGATGGATATAGTCTTTACAACATTGGCTTTACTGCTGGTTTTTTAGGGACAGTAATTATGTCTCTATTAAGAAGTTATGGATTTGCTGTACAAAGTCAAAAAATATTATCAAGTGAATACGACATGATTCTAAAGATTTTCCTATCAATATTTTTCATTATACTGATAGGTATTGGTTACTATTTAAATAATAATTCCTTTAAAGACTATACAAGAATTTTCTTTTTTTCCGGAAGACTTGTAACAGATTTTACCCAACTATGTGGCTATGGAATAACACTAATTAATATGGGATTGATGGGACTTTTAGGTATACTTTATGTTATAATGTCTAAAGGGACTATAAATGGTCCTATCATAGGGGCCCTTCTTACAGTAGTTGGTTTTTCATCTTTTGGTAAACATCCTAAAAATTCACTACCTATTTTATTAGGGGTATTTTTAGCAAGTGCAACAAAAATTTGGAATATAGACTCAACAATTGTTATAATATCAGGTCTATTTGGAACTACACTGGCACCAATAGCTGGAGAATATGGCATTCTTAGTGGTATAGTGGCAGGATTTTTACATTTATCTGTAGTAATGAACGTAGGTATCATACATGGAGGTATAAACTTATATAATAATGGATTTTCAGGAGGTATAGTAGCATCAATATTAGTCCCTATAATTGATGCCTTCAGTAAGGAGGATTAATAATGAAACATGAGATGAAAAGAATTTCTAAAATTCTTGATGAATTAATTACATTTTGTTTTCTTCATGGTACTAAAAAAATGGATCTTTCTTTAGAAGACAATGAAGATTATTTTAAAATTCATCTAGAAATAGACAATATAGATTGTAATGATGAAAGGGTTAAACTTCTAAAGGACCTTTTAAATTATCCAAGACAACAAGAAATGGAAGAATACTATTGGGAACTAGCAGGAGAATGTGATAGAGATACAGAACTTACTTTAGTTGGTATTATGACAGATAAGGCTGAAGTAGAATTTAAAGGAACATCATTATATATAACACTTTATAGATATAAGTAAAATTATTTAGGCCCTCATTTAAATGAGGGCCTTTATTTTATGATATTAACTCATTAATTTTTTTACTGCATTTAGTACTCTATCTACTTCAAAGGGTTTGATGATAAAGTCATTGGCTCCTGCTTGAATAGCCTCGGTAACTAAATCATTTTCACCCATTGCTGAACAAATAACTATTTTTGTTTGTGACGATAATTTCCTTATCTCTCTTGTTACTTGAATTCCATCCATTTCAGGCATTGTTATATCTAAAGTAACTAAGTCTGGGTTAAGTTCTTTAAACTTTTTTATTCCTTCCTTACCGTTACTTGCTTCACCTACTACTTCGAATCCAGCTTCTCTTAGTATTTTGGATAACATAAGCCTCATAAATTGAGCATCATCAATAATTAATACTCTTTTTTTCAAACTATATCACCCTCGCAAATAAAATAGATAAAACTAATAGACTTTACTTTGTATTAGAATTATTTGGATTATTTTTACATTGCTTTCTATTCATACCAACTACAATAACAATTATAGTTAAAAATTAAATCTTCTTCAATATTTATATTCATATTCTTAAAATCTTATCACACTTCGTCCAGCTTTTACGTACTATATTATTGCAAATAATTTTTTGCTAGGAGGGGTAGTAAATGGATCAAAAAAAATATTCAGAATATAGCTGTATGCTTGAACCTAAATATAAGTTAGCCCGTGCATATGTTCCAAATCAAGTTATGGGTAGAATTTTCGAACCTAGAGAGGCTCTAAAAAAAGGTACTCTCTTCCCTGAGCTTTACATGCCTTATAAGTATGGTAAAAAAAGAGATTACTACAGACATAGAAAGTATAGATAGGAGGTGCAGCTTATGGATTGTAAACAATTAGCCTTATTAAAAGAGATTATGGAAATAAGTTTTTGTCTCGTTGAAACAAATCTTTATTTGGACACTCATCCTACAGATGAGAGAGCTTTAAGAATCCATAATACATTTGCCAAAAAATATGATGAGCTTACAAATCGCTATAGGATGAAATATGGTCCTTTAATGCCGACAAGTATGAGTAAATGTCCTTGGCAATGGATTGAAAGTCCTTGGCCTTGGGAAATTGACTATAGTAAATGTGATTAAGGAGGTTAGAAAATGTGGGTATATGAAAAAAAATTACAATATCCGGTTAGAGTTGATACGTGTAATCCAGCCCTTGCTGCAATGATTTTAGAGCAGTTTGGTGGTGCAGATGGAGAGTTATCAGCCGGAATAAGATATTTAACTCAAAGATGGCACATGCCAACTAATCAAGCTAAAGGTATATTAACGGACATAGGTACTGAGGAGTTAGCCCATTGGGAAATAATAGGGACTATTGTTTGGAAATTAGTTAAGGATGCTAAGCCTGAGCAAATAAAAGGTACTCCATTTGAAGCTCATTTTGTAAATCATGGAAAGAGTCCTTTCCCTCATAATGCAGCTGGGTATGCTTGGACTGCTACATTTATCCAATCAAAGGAAGATCCTATAGCTGATTTACATGAAGATATGGCTGCTGAACAAAAAGCTAGGGCAACCTATGAGCATTTAATCAGAATAAGTGATGACCCAGGTGTTACAGATGCATTAAGATTCCTAAGAGAAAGAGAAGTTGTACATTTCCAAAGATTTGGTGAAACTTTAAATATAGTTCAAGAATATATGGATAAGAAAAAATATTATTAGGTATGAAGATTAAGAGTCAAGGCTTATTTAAGTCTTGACTCTTTTAAACTTTAAAATTCTAGTTATTTATTTTTCTTGTATAAGCTTTAAAATATCATTCTTATTATAAACTTTTTTCTCTATTTTCTAGTAAGTTAAATTTCATTTTATATATAATTATTTTAATAAAGGTATTAATGATTTGGCTATTTCCTCAAATTTTTCTTTATTAAAATATTTGGCTGAATGAATTGAAATATATATATCATTTAATTTTATATATAGTGTTGGAGGATTATTTTTTTGTTTTATCCAAAATCCCTCACCAATATCTAGCTTCACAATCTGTTTTTCTTTTATGTTATCCTCTAAAATTAGATTTGTTAAAGATTGTTCTACAGTAAAATGTGGAAATATAAGATATATTGAATCTTTACCTTCCCTTACTTCCATTAAATAATCTGTACCTACCCCTACTGTTGGAACATATGGGTTACTTATTCCTCCTTTTACTGCTACAGAAAGAAGCTTATTCAGTTTTTCATAGCTATATCTCATTTCATTAACATATTTATTATTATTTAAAATCAGTTTTTTTACTTCTTCATTTATCTTTTCTTTCTTTAATAAATTATCTATTAAATGGTTATTAGATTTAAATTCTCCTTTAATTTCTTTAGATTTATTAATTGTACATCCAAATACTGAGATAGTTAGTATTATTAAAATTAAAATAAAGCTGATAATTCTAGGCATATATTCACCTCAATTGTCTATATAGCTATTAGAACACTTAATAGGATTACTCTATTTCCATAATTTTCTATAAGCAAATTATAACATATATCTATCAAGCATTTAATAAATAATCTATATGCTATAAAAGACAAGGATTAAAAACTTTTAACCCTTGTCTTTTATAGTTTTTCTATGTCAAAACCCCTTAGTACCATTTTAACTTTCCAAAATACCTCATGAAATATAGTCTTAAATTTCTTTTCCTCTTTAAAAAATACATTTCCCCTCTTTATTTTATATTTTCGAGTTTTTGCCAATTAAGACATCCCCTTTATAACTTTTGCCCTCAACAACCACATTAATATTTTAATTATATTTTATTTAACAAAAAATATTACAAAAAAACAAAAAAACCATAGAGTCATGGTTTTTACTTCCATTGCCTCCTCTTTCAACACCTACGAGGTTAGCTGATGGGCTCGGATTGAAAGAGTTATCCTATCCTTTCGGAATTCGCCCCAAAAAAGTGGGTCCCCCGCTTCCTTACGGAATTCAGCCATTAAACATATTTAATTTTATTTACATTTTATTATATTCTTATAATTTTCTAGAGTCAAATATATATTTTTTTATTTTTACTTAAATGTAATCATATATAGGGTTATTAATTCAAAAATTAATAGAAATATATCTTTTGCTTTTATATACTACTTGTATTTATATATAAAAAGGAATTCTATTTAATTTTACTAATAATTTTTAGAATATATTTTAAATGGATCTTTTCACAATACTTTTTATTAATTTCTAACTGTTATTTCTAAACTAAATTTAAAAAACGCCAAAATTGGCGTTTTTTAAATTTAGTTTAACCTTTTATTTATGAACTGGTATTTTTAACTCTTGTCCCGGAAGTATAAGATTTGGATTCTTTAGGTTGTTTATCTTTATTAATTCTTCTAAGTTAACTTTGAACTTATCAGCTATTTTCCATAATACATCTCCATGTTTTACTTTATAAACTTTATTCTCTAAAATTTGACTAAGTGGTGACCCATCCTCTTTGTCGTACTTCATATTTACAGTAATAGGGATTAATTACCCTTGGCATACATATTAAATTAATTATTACATAATTCCTCTTTTATATCTTCTTCTATGAGAAAATCCAATCCTTTAATTCGCCTTTAAATGTTTTTTCTTTTTATTGCATGTTACTTTTATTCCCTTGCCTTTTATAGGTATCACCTATCCCTTCATCTACTTCTTTTTGTAAATACTTTTCATAACTATATGAATTGATATAATTAATATTTAATATAGATAATATAGATGGTATAATATAGTTAATATTTAATATTTTACAAACTATTTGGGAAGAGGTTTACAATGAAACAAATATTAAAATTAGGTTTATTAGTTTCTTTAACATTACTAATTGGATGCTCTACTTCTAAAAGTATAGATGTAGATGACCTATTAAATGAGGAATATTTTTCTAATTTTTATTCTATATATAACTATCAAGAAAACAAAGATACATTTAAATTGAATGGAGTACATGTTTTATTAAAAAGTGATACAATACAACTTAAAAAAAGTAAAAACTTGAAAAATGAAATAAGAATCAATTCAAGTGAAAATGTAGAACCAAGAATAAAGTATATAGGTCTTTCCTTTGATAAAAAATATTTAGCTTTAGAATTAGAAGAAGCAAACCATTATCGTCGTGAAATATATAGTATTAATTTAGATAATTTAAACTATACAAAAATTTTAGTCAGTCGAATAGATGAAATATCAAATTTTTATTCCACATTTATTCCCCGTTGGAGTCCTACTGAAAATATATTAGCTTTTAGCTTTGGTGATATATCCAATTTAAAACCTGCATTATTTTACTTAAATGATAATAAGTTAAAAGTTCTAACAGAAAAAGAATTGCTTAATATATTAGATATAAAATGGCATAAAAATGGTCAATATGTTGACTATGCTGTGGAAGAAGAAAGTGATTTATTTGCAATATATAGATATGATTTGAAAAAAGATAAATTTTATAAATTAATTAACTTAACTACAAATGAATTATTGTTATGGAGTAAAAAAAAGTGATAGTATCAAAATAGATACTATCACTTTTTCAGTTGATTATCAGAATCAAAAGCCAAGGGTAAACCCTTGGCTTTACATACAAAACTCCTTTCTCCAAGTGGATTTTAATTATAAAGCACTAAAAGTTTCTTTTTTATACTTTCTCTGTTTTCATATAGCCACTTTAAAACCCTTTCATTACATTTTGCAGCATCTATATTGTTTGTAGTACAGCTAAAAGCCATAAAAATAAGTTGGATTGCAAACAAAATATATATTATACTTTTTATTTCTTCCTTTGTAATATCAACTTTACTTTTATACCCTTCTAGTAGCGATAATAATAAATCAATCCATTTTTCCCTCTTTTTACTATCTTCAAAATCACCTACTAGCATACTTGTGGTACAATAACAAGGGTCAAAAACCCTAGGACCAACAATTGCTAATTCAAAATCTACTATCCCAGAAAGCTTCCCATTAGTAAAAAGAATATTTCCTGGATGAATATCTCTGTGTATAAGCTGTTTAGGTAAAGAATCATATAATGGTGCAATATTTTCCTCAAAACAATTAATTATTTTAGTTACAGATTTTAGATCAAAATATTCTTGATTATTTTCAATTACGTTTTTTGCCCAGTTTAATACATTGGATACTAAATTCATTTTTTCATAACCGCTAGAATTAACATTTTTTAAGCAGTTGTGTAAATCACCAATTATTTCACCTAACAAATTAGCTTTTTTTATAGCATCCTTTGAATAATGGTCTGAAAAACTTTCTCCATCTAAAAATGGATACAAAGCATAATATAGATTATCATCCTCTACATAATAGCCTCCTTTTTTGTTCTTAATAGGAGCTGCTACAGGCAAATTTTGATGCTTTAAGTCTAAAAGTAAAGTGGTCTCTTTTTTTATCCTTTCAATCTTTTTCTGACCTTTAAGGACAAACTTTTCACCTGTACTAGTAACTATTATACTTACTTCTTGACTATAGGAATCAACTTCCTCTATTTTGAAGTTTTTATCAATATTCCAATTTTCTAATATGAATTTTTTATTATTCATTTTTTACCCCCAATTAAATTAATATTATACTATTAATACTTTTTTATCTAGTATGTAAATCATTGGTTCTCCCCCTTTGTATAATTTGTATTCTTAATAACCTTTTATTTAAATTTATTTTAATGCCTTTTTCTAGTTATACTAATTTTAATACTTTAACTATCCCTTCTTAATCCAAATAGTTACTAAGTTTCTATTATATGTATTTTGCTATATGTACTTAAATATCCTTTTTTATAATATATTTATCTAAAATAATTTTTAATTATGTTTTACACGCAATAAAAAAGCCAAGGGATTAACCTTGGCTTACATACTAAATTAATTATTGCATAATTCCTCTTTTATATCCTCTTTTATTTGGTCAAATATTTCTTCAATCCTTTCATCTAACAACCTATATGGAATTTTCTTTTCCTTATACAATAACCTGAGTTCTTCAATTTCCCTTTCTTTTTCTTTAACATTTTCATTTAAGTTTTGTAAGGCACTTTTTGAATTATGTAACAAATAGCCATTTACATTTTTGCTCTCCATTTTATAACCCCCTTATGTATAACTAGTTAATAATTAGTTATACATAAACATATAAATCCCTGCATTTAGAACCACTCCAATTTATGGTGATTTCTGAAGTAAAAACAAAAAAGGGAACCCATTTTAAGGGTTCCCTCATTTTTCCTTTAATATCTATAATAGTAAGGCATAAATAGTATAACTAGTAGTAAGAAGAAGAATAGTAAACTTTCATCACATCCATAGTATCCACCACTACCTGACATTTACAATCCCCCTTTAACTTAATTTAATGAGACATCTCTTATAATTTTCTCTTCCTACTAACATTATATTTTGGTTGTTCTATTTTGTTACTTTTTATCCCTATTTCAAATCATCTAACTGTTTATCATATCTTACAACTATTAAATTGTAGTGGTATTAATAATAGTATGTACTTATTTTTATTTAGTTCCATTTCACTATTGATTTTTGTGTTTTTTTATGTAAATAAAAAAGGAAAGTTATCATTTAATGTAGAATTTAAAATAAAAGTAAGTTAAGGTGTGATAAAAATGGATAATAGAATATTAAAAAAATATTTTAAAGATAAAAAAATAAAATTAAATTTTTTCCTTTTAATGGTTATTATCTTTCTATATATATTTTTAAGCCTTAAAAATTTTCTTTTATTTCATACTTTTGCAGAACTATTCAGCATAATAATTGCCTTTAATGTAGCAATAATAGTTATCAATACTTTTAATATTTCTCTAAATAGCTATTTTACTTTTCTTGGTATTGCCTATGGATTTGTAGCAGGTTTTGATTTACTTCATACCCTTTCATATAAAGGAGTGGGGATATTTAATAACACTAATGAAAATTTACCAACTCAATTATGGATAATAGCTAGATATATGGAGAGTTTATCTTTACTTTTTTCTTTCTATTTTTTAAATAGAAAAATTAGACCTAAGATTGTAACAATATTCTATTCCTCTGTATCAATTCTACTATTATTATCAACATTCTACTTTAATATATTTCCCAAGTGTTATATCCCTGGTTTGGGTCTTACTCAATTTAAAGTAATAAGCGAATATATCATTTCACTAATATTAATATTTTCTATTATTCTATTATTAAAAAACAAAGAAAAATTAAATTATAATATACACATACTACTACTTTTATCTATAATTAGTACAATTATTTCAGAATTATTTTTTACATTTTATATAGATGTTTATGGAATCTCTAATATAATAGGCCATATTTTTAAAATCATTTCGTTCTATCTGGTTTATAAAGCTATATGTGAAACAGCACTAAAAGAGCCTTATAGAACTTTGTTCAATAGATTAAATAAATCCTTTAGTGAATTACAGACAAAAACTAATGAACTAAAAAAAGCAAACGAAAAATTAAAATATAATGTTTCCCATGATTACCTTACAGGTCTACATAATAGAGATTATTTTCAGCATTTAGTTGATAATCTACGATTTGAAAATAGAAATTCAGTAGGATTAATAGTTTGTGATATTGATGGTTTAAAATATGTAAACGATAATTTTGGTCATACAAGTGGAGACAAACTTATTATTAGTACGGGAAATATTTTAGAAAAATCAGTTAGAAAGAAAGATTTAATTGCTAGAATTGGTGGAGATGAGTTTGCTATACTTATGTATGAAGTAAATAAACAAGATATAAAAAAAATTATACAGAGGATAAGGGAAAATATTAATAATTATAATAAAAATAGTGGAGAAAATTTTAAGTTAAGTTTATCAATCGGATATGCCATATTTGACAATGAGTCCAAAAGCTTTGAAGATGTATTTAAAGAAGCTGATAAAGCTATGTATAGGAAAAAAAGTAAAAAGAAAAATACGCGTTTAAAATAATTTTAGAAAGGGATGGTTATATGGTACGATATCATATTATTGTAAAAGGTCTAGTACAAGGTGTTGGTTTCCGTTTCTATGCAAAACAAAATGCAATTATGTCTAATATTAAAGGATGGGTAAAAAATAATATAGATGGGACAGTTGAAATTGATGCTCAAGGGGATAAAGCCAATATAGATAACTTCGTAAAAGCAATAAAAAAAGGCAGTCCTTTTTCCAAAGTTGAATCACTTGATATTAAAGAACTGCCTAAATTACAAAATTATGAATCATTTGAAATAAGATATTAAACTTTTAACCTGCATAAGCCCTTTCTTTACCTAAAATAAACCTATCAATTACATGGGCTACTCCATTTTCAACATTTGTATATGTAACAAAATCAGCAATATCTTTTATCTTAGGGAATGCATTGCCCATTGCAACACCTAAACCAGCATTCTTTATCATATGTTTGTCATTTTCGGAATCACCAACACAAATAATTTCTTCTTCTTTAATATTAAGTCTTTCTGCTATTTTTCTAACACCAAACCACTTGTTACAATTTTTGTTTACAATTTCAATCATAAATGATGTAGATTGTACAACTGTATATCTGTCAAACAAATCCTTTGGAGGATTTAAAATTCCCTTTTTTATATTCCCTTTTTTTCTTTTATTAGCTATTTTGATGTCAATGTCTTTAAGACTTACATTTTCAGTTTCAATACCATTAAAAAATTCTTTTATTTTTTGGAGTCCATCTATGTCTTCATTAATTAAATTTATTTTATTTAATTGTACCTTTTCATCTAACGAATCAAAGTCAACTAATTTAAAAGGTATATTATTTACAATTGAATCATATTTACTAAACATGCTATCTGAAGAAACTAAAATACTATCTGGAGTATATATACTTAAAGTTAGATTTAATTTATTTGCTATATCATAGATATATTTTAAATCTTTTATAGTTAAGTTATTACTTCCTAATATTTCAGTATTAGTATTATTAACAACTAAAGCTCCAGTACATGCTACAGAATAATTATTTTCATCTATTAGATTCAATTCTTCTAAGTATGGAAGCAAACCACCTAAAACCCTTCCAGAAGCTAATACAACCTTAACACCTATTTCCCTTGCCTCTCTTATAGCCCTAATATTTTCTTCAGATATTTTGTGCTCATCATTTAATAAAGTTCCATCCATATCAAGTACTAACATTTTGTACATAAATATTCCTCCTCAATATCTATTAATTGAAAAAATATTTTACATCTATTGCAATGTCCTCCATAAATCCTAATTATATGATAAATAATTAATAAGTTCAATTAAAGTTAAATTAATTTTTTTAAACCAAAAACTTTTTTTGTTAGTATAATTTATTTTAGTAAAATTCTCTTTATAAGGAATACTATTTATAAAATTACTTATAAGGAGAGGTTTAGATGGGAAGAAAAAATAACGTGGCACCAGAAGCACGTCAGGCTTTGATGGAATTAAAGATTGAAATTGCCAATGAACTAGGTTTAGAAAATATAGGAGATAATCCCGATATAGATCCTGTTACACGAAAGGCTTTGGAAAATGGCGGTAAATATGCAGGATATGTTGGTGGATACATGGTAAAAAGAATGATAGAACAAGCTGAAAGAGACCTAATGAATAATAATCAATAAAATTATAACTTCAATTTTTATGAATTTTAGAAATAAATAAATATTAATACAAAATATAAAAGTATATTTTATGCTATAAATTAAGAAACTATAAATAGAGTGTTTTATACACTCTATTTTCCTTATTAAAATAAGGGGAGAAAAAATTTATGGCAAGAAAACAATTTATGTCTGATGAGCTTAAATACGAAATTGCTAAAGATTTAGGTGTATATGATACCGTAAAAAATGAAGGCTGGGGTTCAGTATCATCTAGAAACTGCGGGAATATTGTAAAAAAAGCAATAGAAATGGCTCAGAAAGACTTAGCAAATAAATATTAATTGGATTGCAAAAGAAAGTGTCAAACCATTTTAAGATGATGGTTTGACACTTTTTTATTTTTAAAGAATACAAGTAACATAATTTAGTACTTGACCATATAATGACAGTAGAAAATAAGGTTTTAGTAAGTGTTAGCTTAGTCTAATTTAAATTTTTTATTTGTACAATTGTTAGCCAAAGCTAATAATCGCCTTTATATAAATACAAGGAGGGAGTAGTATGGAACTTGTTAGCAAGTCAATTCCTTTTGTTGAAAATGAAAAAAAAGAAGTATTACTTCATAATCTTCCAGTAGGTAAAAAAGGAAGAGTAAGAAAATTATTAAATAGTGGTCAAAAAAGAAGAAGGTTGCTAGACTTAGGCCTTATTCCCAACTCAATAGTTAAAACTGAGTTAATAAGCCCATTAGGCAATCCAATTGCTTACAATATTAGAGGTTCAGTAATAGCTCTTAGGAAAGAAGAAACTAGAAATGTTGTTGTTGAAATTATAGATAAAGGGGAGAGCTAAATATGGGTCTTACTAATCAATCTACTGGATTATCTTTATTAAAGCAAAAATTTGATATTGAAACGGACAATAAAACAGTTATAGCCTTAGCTGGAAACCCCAATACTGGTAAAAGTACTTTATTTAATGCCCTTACTGGCTTAAACCAGCATACAGGTAACTGGCCTGGAAAAACTGTAACTAATGCTAAGGGAACATTCAAGTATAAAGGTAAGGAGTTTTTAATAGTTGATTTACCTGGAACCTATTCCTTATTAGCTAATTCTACAGATGAAGAGGTAGCAAGGGATTTTATTTGTTTTGGAAATCCTGAAATAACTATAGTAATTACTGATTCAACTTGCTTAGAAAGAAATCTAAATCTAGTCCTTCAAGTAATGGAAATAACAGATAAAGTTATAGTATGCTTAAACCTTATGGATGAAGCTAAAAGAAAGGGGCTAGAAATAGATGTAAAAAAATTAGAGGAAAAGTTAGGCGTTCCAGTAATTCCTACAATAGCTAGAGAAGAAAAAGGTATAGGTAGACTTCTTGAAACTATATATAAAATGACTAATGGGGAAATAAAAACTAATCCCTTTAAATTAAAATATAATGAACAAATTGAATCTACAGTAAAAGAAATCGAAAAAGAACTGGTAAAGATTTTGGGAAGTCAGTTTAATACTAGATGGCTAGCCCTTAGACTTATAGATGGTGATAAAGCAATAATCAATTCAATTAAAGACATTATAACTATAAAAAGTTCTAAGGGAATTGGAGGGAAACTATATGAATAATACACCTCAAAAATCTTATAATAAAATAGAAAAACTCGTCAATGATAAAATAAATAACAATCCATCATTTGGTGATAATATAGTAACTTCAATATATCAAAAGGCAGAAAAAATTGCAAAGGACGTTGTAACAGTTAATGATGAAAAAAAAGTAGACTGGGATAAAAAAGTAGATAAAATTTTAACATCAAAAATTACAGGTTATCCTATTATGCTTATTCTCTTAGGGGTAGTATTTTGGATAACTATACAGGGTGCTAACTACCCATCAGAAGTCTTAGCTTCAATTTTATTTGGTATAGAAGGTGAACTTACAGAATTCTTTATATCTCTAAACGCCCCTAAGTGGCTCCACGGTTTGCTTGTATTAGGCATGTATAGAACTTTGGCATGGGTTGTATCAGTAATGCTGCCACCAATGGCAATATTCTTTCCACTATTTACACTTATGGAGGATTTAGGATATTTACCTCGAGTAGCCTTTAATTTAGATAACCTTTTTAGGAAAGCTGGAGCCCATGGAAAACAGGCTCTAACTATGAGTATGGGTTTTGGATGTAATGCAGCAGGTATAGTAGCCTGTAGAATAATTGATTCACCTAGGGAGCGGTTAATTGCAATAATTACTAACAATTATGTACCTTGTAATGGTAGATTTCCAACCCTTATTGCTATCTCAATGATATTTATGGGTTCCTTAGCAGCTAGTCATTTTAGCTCTGTATTCGCCTCATTATCAGTTGTTAGTATGATTTTAATAGGAATTCTTGTAACACTTTTAGTTTCAAAGTTTTTATCTAAAACTTTCTTAAAGGGAGTTCCCTCATCCTTTACGCTGGAACTTCCACCTTATAGGAAACCACAGGTTGGAAGGATATTAATAAGGTCACTAATTGATAGAACTTTATTTGTTTTAGGGCGTGCAGTTATGGTTGCTGCTCCTGCTGGAGCAATTACTTGGCTAGTAGCAAACATAACAATAGGTGATGTAAGTATATTAAATCATGCAGCAAGTTTTTTAGACCCACTTGGAAAGTTATTAGGGCTAGACGGTTTTATATTAATGGCCTTTATATTGGGATTACCTGCTAATGAAATAGTTCTTCCAATTTTAATAATGAGCTATATGTCTCAAGGGGCCATGTTAGAACTTGATAGCTTAACTGCTTTAAAAAATTTATTAATTAATAATGGTTGGACTTGGGTAACAGGTTTAAATTTTATGCTTTTCTCATTATTGCATTTTCCCTGTGGAACTACACTATTGACTATTAGAAAAGAAACAAATAGTCTTAAATGGCCGTTTTTCACATTTTTAATAACTACAGCCACTGCAGTTTTAGTTACTTTTATAATAAATATTACTACTAATCTTCTAGGTTTAGTATGATTTAAATAAGGGCAAGGTTTATTCGATTACACCTTTGCCCTTTTTATGTTGAAATATTATCATCTATTATACTTTGTATCTTAAAACTTTTAAAATCATTTAATACGTCATCTCTCTCCTTTAAAAATTTTACCAACTTTTCTATTGCCTTTATAGTCGATACACTAAAATAGTGTTCCATAGCCTCTGCCTCTTGTTTTATATCACAATCAGAACCAATAATTTTTACAAATTCCCTCAATATTTTATTCCTCTCAATTAAAAATTTCCCTTTCTTTTTGCCTTTATCTAAAACTTCTATCCTCTGGTATGGTCTATATACTATATATCCCTGATTATGAAGTCTTTTAAGTCCTTTTACTACAGATGGCATTGAAACTTGAAGACAGTCAGCTATATCCTTTATTCTTATCTCTTTATTGTTAAGTGAAAGCCTATATACTTCTTCAAGATAATCTTCTAAACTAGGAGATAACATACTACCATCCTTTTTACTTTTTTATAACACATATGAAATTATAATCAAATAAAAATTGTGGATAAAATATAATTTCCATCATGTGTTTCAAAAAAAATCAACCTTGAGAATCTTTTATTTTTAATAGAAGACTTTTTTATATATAAATATTGTTAAAATTTTATATTATTCTTATAAAACCAAATATAATTACCATATTTTTGATGTAAATATAATATATTTTTATAAAAAGTCTTTAATTTTAGAAAAGGTTCAAGGTTACTTTCCTTTAGGAGGGATTTTTTTGTCATTATTAGAGGTAATAATAATTTCTCTTGCTTTAGCACTAGATGCATTTGGAGTAGCTATATCTCTAGGTTTAGATAGAAGAATTAATAAGAGAAGGGCTTTTCTTTTTACATTGTCCTTCGGATTTTTTCAGTTTTTGTTTGCCTTTATAGGTGGATATAGTGGAAATTTGTTCAATAGATATATTTTTACGCTTCCATCAGTTGTAGGTGGAACAATTATTCTATTTGTTGGAATATTAATGCTTAAAGATGGTTACTCTAACAAACAGGGCATAATAAACTTTCATTGGTGTCTCTCTATAGTTTTAGGTATTTGTGTTAGTATAGATGCTTTAGTAATAGGCTTTTCATCTTTTAATGGCTTTAAAACCATATATTCTTTGTTTATAAATTCAGCTATTGTAGGTTCAATAACCTCTTTCCTAACAGGTATATCCTTCATAATTTCTAAACATGTAAGAAATATTAAATTTATCAGTTATTATGCTGATTTTATAGGTGGAATAATACTGATTTTGTTTGGAATAAAAATGATTTTATTCTAGTTTTTTCTTTTTAACCATAATTTATATTTTATTAGTATTTATTCATGTTTTTATACATCTAACCACTAATACATAAAATTACATCGTTTATTATCATGAATGCTACACATAATATTACTACAACAGAATAATAAAACATTAAAAAGAAGGAGGAGTTTAGATTGGCTAATAACAGAACAGGAAGAAATAGAATAGTAGTTCCTGAGGCTCGTCAAGCTCTTAATCAAATGAAAACTGAAATAGCTAATGAGCTTGGATTATCAAATTATGAAGGAATGGATAAAGGTAACCTTACAGCAAGACAAAATGGTTATGTTGGAGGTTACATGACTAAGAGATTAGTTGAGCAAGCTCAAAGAAACATGAGTGGAACTACTGGCGGAACACAAAGATAATAAAAAAAATCTAAATAAAAAACAAAGGTAGACTAAATTTAGTCTACCTTTGTTTTTTATTTATTGATTTTCTCCATCTGCTGGAGGTGTAAAAGTTCTCTGACCTAATTCTTTATCAAGCATATATAAACCATGACTATCTTTTCCCAATCTTCTAACCTTTGTCAGTATATCCTTCATACTATTTTCTTCTTCTATCTGTTCATCAACATACCACTTTAAAAGACTAATTGTAGCATGTTCCCTTTCTTCTGTAGCTATATCCATTAATTTGTAAATTCTTTTAGTTACAAACTTTTCATGTGACAATGCAGAGTGAAATACATCTTCAATAGATTCAAAATCATTTTTAGGTTCATCTAAAGATTTAATAACAACTCGACCATCCATATCATTAACAAAATCAAAAAGCTTCATCGCATGAAATTTCTCTTCCTCTGCTTGAACCTTAAAGAAATGAGCAAATCCTTCTAGATCTTGAGCAGCACAATAAGCAGCCATTGCTAAATAATAATGGGATGAGTATAGTTCATACTTAATTTGTTCATTTAATTCCTCTAATAGTTTCTCTGACAGCATATTAATACCTCCTTATAATTTCTGGATTCATTATATATAAGTACCCAACTTTGTTAAAAAATATCTACTTTTTTAAAATTTTTTATAAATTAAATATATAATTAAACTTATATAAAAAAAATTGAGGGATTATAATCCCTCAATGAAAGCTCTAAAACTTAAGCCAAAGCCTTTGCAACAATAAAACCTAACCATACTCCAGCAAGTCCTATTATAATATTTAATAGGATATTTAATATTGCTAATGAATAACTGGATTCTCTTATTAAACTAATAGTTTCAAACGAAAAAGTAGAAAAGGTTGTAAGTGCTCCAAGCATTCCTGTACCAATAAATAACTTTATTTGAGGATTAAGCTCAATAACCTCTGTTCCATATATCATAATAAACCCTAATATAAAACATCCAAGAACATTAACAGCCAAAGTTCCATATGGAAAATACATACCTACAAATTCTGAAACCCATACACTTATCCAATACCTTAAATTACTTCCAATAAATCCACCTGTTCCTAGCAATATTATTTTTTTGATCATTTTCCCCACCATCCTACATATATCTATATCTTTTATTAGGTTTATATATTTTAGGATTTTCCTTTTATACAAGAAAAATAAGGCCCGAAATAGGCCTTATTTCAACTTTACTTTATATTATTTTAATTTTAATGTCAATACTGCATCTTCTTTTTCTGTTACATCACCTAAAGATTTTTCCATTGATTCTAATACATCTCCATTAGTAACTATTACAGGTGTGATTGTTGATTTAGCTTTTTCTTCTATCTTTGCAGTATCAAATTCAATTAACTTATCTCCAGCTTTAACTTTATCTCCTTTTTCTACAAATGCAGTAAAGCCTTCACCTTGCATATTTACTGTATCTATTCCTATGTGAATAAGAATCTCTACTCCCTGTTTGCTTGTAATTCCTACTGCATGTTTAGTTGGAAAAATTTGAGTAATTTCTCCATCTACAGGTGCATGAACTACATTATTTTCTGGCTTTATTGCTACTCCATCTCCTGCTAGTTTTTGTGAAAATACTTCATCAGGTACTTCACTTAACTCAACTACTTTTCCTGTAATTGGAGCCTTAAGCTCTACAGTTTTAGATTTTTTTCTTTTTAAGAAATTAAGCATTTTATCACCTTCCTATAATTTTTTGTTTATGTCATTAAATTCCTTTCTGATGGTTTATATTAATAAAAAAGTCTTTTATTAAAAATAAAAGATTCTCAAGGTTGACTTTTTTGAAACACATGACGGAAATTATATTTTATCCACAAATTTTGTTAGTTTATAATTTCCTATGTGTTATAAAAAAGGCATGAGCTATTTTAGGGTATAAAAACCCCTAAAATAGCTCATGCCTGATCGAATCAGTAACACGCCATTTAATATAATGAAATTATTTATATATCTTTTTAAGTCTATATAAATGTAAAGTTATATATCCAATCTCATCATCAGGAACATCTGTATCTAAAGTATATCTAATTATTTCTCCAATTTTATTAGCTACACTATAATAATTATAAAAATCTGTCTTCAACTTGTCAAGTAAAACATTTTCAATTCGTTGATTTGTAGTTATTCTTTCAATAGCAAATTTAAAATGCGAAACTAATCTTGAATACTCTAATGAATCAGGTGGAATTTTTATATTTAACTCTTTTTCCACAGTATTAACTAATTCTTTTATCAGTTTAGTATACCTAAGTGTACTACTAACATCTCTATTTTTCCTTGCTGAATGTATATGCAATGTAATAAACCCTATTTCACCTTCTGGTACTTTTACTCCTAATCTCTCATTTATCAGCTTTGCTGCGTCTTTAGATATACTAAATTCTTCCTCATATAAATGTCTAGTCTCATCTAAAAAAGGATTTACTATCTCAAGTCCTTCCTCAAGCCTCTTTAATGCAAAATTTATATGGTCAGCTAAAGCAATATGAATATGTGGATTAAGCTCTTCTTCTAATCTTTTAGAAGCCATAGCAATAATTTCTTCACTAACTGCAACAATTTCTTTATCTATATCATTTAAAATTTTATTGTATGAATTACTTTTTGCTTTTTCTAAAGGAACAAAGGCCTTTTCAATCGATTTATTATTATCTAAAAATTCACCCTTCTTTTTACCGAATCCAATTCCTTTTCCTACTAGTATATAATCGTCACTATCTTTTTCAGCCAAAACAACATTGTTACTCAAAATCTTTTTAAGCTTGTAGTTTTCCATAATTATCCCTCACTATTCGACATTATCTTACCTTTTTATAAATATCACTTTGTTACTATTATGTCAAGATTTATTATTTACATTATTCAATTTATTTTAATTTTTCTAAAACTCTAATTACCCCTAATGCATCTTGACTATAGCCATCAGCACCTGACTTTTTAGCAAAATCCTCAGTAACTACTGCACCTCCAACTATCACCTTAATTTTAGGTAATCTTTCCTTTAAATATTTTATTGTTTTAGGTATTTCCATCATAGTTGTAGTCATTAGAGAACTTAACCCAATAAAATCTGCTTTTTCATTTACTGCAGCCTCAAGAAACTTTTCCTTTAAAATATTTTTTCCTAAATCTACTACTTTATATCCATATGTTTTAAGAATTACACCTACCATATCCTTACCTATATCATGGATATCTCCCTTTACTGTTCCTAATACAATTGTACCCTTTTTACTCTGTTTTTTTGTTTTTCGCAACTCATCTTCTAAAATATTAAATATATCCTGTGCAATTTCTGATGAAAGCATAAGCTGAGGTAAATAGTACTCCCCTTTTTCAAATTTATCACCTACTATATTTAGTCCAGGTATTAATCCTTCATTTATTATACTTAAAGGCTCAGTCCCTTCTTGTAATAATGTTTTAGCATGCTCTATTGCATCATAAGACCCTTTTATGAGTAAATTTTTTACACTTTTAAACGAAGGTTTAAAATTTCTTTCTATTTCTACATATTCTTCATTTTCTTTGTTATTTAATTTTAAATATTTATAGTTATTATCTCTACCTGATAGTAATGATGCTGCCTTAAAAGTATCTATGATATTCTTTTCTAAAGGATTTATAAAAGCTAAATCTAAACCATTAGATATTGCCATTGCTAAAAAGGCTGAATTTAACTTATATCTTTTAGGCATTCCATGTGATACATTACTTATTCCTAAAATAGTCTTAACTTCTAATTTTTCTTTTATCATTCTCAAAGCTTTTAAAGTTTCCATAGGTGATGTATTATCAGTTCCCACAGTTAAAACAAGACAATCAATATATATGTCATCCTTTGAAATTCCATATTCTAAACATTTATTAACAATTTTTTGTGCAATAAGTAATCGTTCCTCAGCTTTTTTAGGGATTCCATTTTCATCTAAAGTTAAACCTATTACACCCGCACCATAACGCTTAACTAAAGGTAGTATTCGTTTTATTGATTTTTCTTCACCATTTACGGAGTTTACTAGTGCTTTTCCATGATAAGTTTTTAATGCTTTTTCAATTACTTCTGGGTTAATAGAATCTATTACAAGTGGAATATCAAAATTTTTCTGAAGTAAATTTATTACATTAACCATAGCAGATGATTCATCTATACTATGTATTCCTACATTTACATCTAATAGATGTGCTCCCGATTTTATCTGGAGTTCTGCTTCCCTCTGAATGATACCATAATTACCTGTTTTGAGACTTTCAGCTAATTTCTTTTTTCCACTTGGATTTATCCTTTCACCAATAATTTTCGGTGGTAAATCTTTTTTTATCCTTACGACCTTTCCTCTACTTGAAAGTAGTCCTTCTTCTTTTACCACTCTCTTTTTAGGACTATAATCCTTTAATCTATCCTTAAGTTTTTTAATAAAATCAGGAGTGCTACCACAACATGCTCCAAAAACATTTACCCCTAAATTTAAATATGGTTCTATATAAGTAATAAATTCATCTGAATTAAGTGAGTAGATTACCTTTTTATTTTTTAGAGAAGGCAATCCAGCATTTGGTTGAAAAATTATAGGTAACTCAGTAGTTTTAGCCAATTCTTTAACAGCTGGAAAAAGCTCTTTTGGCCCACCTGAACAATTAGCTCCAATGGCTTCTACACCTAGACTTTCTAAAACTACTGCTGCACTAGCAGGAGTTACTCCAGTTAATGTCCTTTCTCCTTCAAAAGTGAGACTGCATATAATAGGTATATCACATACATCTTTAGCTGCAATAACACCAGCTCTAAGCTCCCCTAGATCACTAAAGGTTTCAAAAATTATAAAATCAGGTCCTTCCTTTGCCAAGACTTTAATTTGTTCCTTAAATATTTCATAGGCATGATCAAAAGAAAGCTCTCCCATGGGTTCAACAAACTTTCCTGTTGGTCCAATTGATGCTGCAATCAAACAATTTTTCTCTTTAGCAGCTTCTTTTGCAATTTTAACTGCGTTTTTATTAATTTCTTTTAGTACTTTTTCTAATCCGTATTCAGCTAATTTTATTCTATTACCTCCAAATGTGTTAGTTGTAATAACATCTGCCCCAGCTTCTATGTATAACCTATGGATATCTTTAATAATTTCTGGCTTTTCTATATTTAGTTTTTCTGGACAATCTTCTGCTTTTAAACCTTCCTCTATTAACATAGTTCCCATAGCACCATCAAACACTAATCCATTATATAAAGCATCTTTAGTACTCACCCTTATCCCCCTTAATCTGTTGTTTTTAATGTATTGATATTCTAATTATAAAGTAAATTTGTTAACAAATAAACATGATATATTAATCCATTAATATAATTCCTAGCTTTTTATATACAGTATATCCTATTCTATCAGTAATAGGCATATTATTATCCCTTAATTTAGCATTTTTATATACTTGTTTAATGTTATTTAATAGTTTAATTTTAAACTGTTCGTCATTCAATTTCAATTTAATTCCTGCTTAACTTTGCTAATAGCCTTTAGATATAATTTTGATGCATCTTAATAAAAAAGCATTTCTAAGTTCAAGTTTTTTTACTTAAAAAACTAAAAATTTAACTTGAAATTTAAATAAAAAGTTCTATATAACGGATAAAAAATAAGGAGGAATTAATTATATGATAGGTAATTATTTTAGAATTATCTTTTTTTGTCTCTTTGTTTACACTGTTGCATACAATCTTTTAATGTTTTTTGTGGAAACACATATGACTAAAAGAATAAAGAAAATGATTAAAAGAATTTATTTTTCTTTTTGGTTAGTACCTACATGTATTTACATCTATATAATAAGTAATAGTATTTATGCACAACATTACTTTTTGAGAAATGTCTTAGCAAGTATATTGTTCCATGTTCTTTTATCGTATATGGGCTATAAGACTACTTTAGAATAATTATTAGTTAAATCAAGTATTAAAAAAATAATAAATAAACATTACCTCCATATTCTATATAATATGCAAAATGGGCAGTTTTTTACTGCCCATTTTTAAGATTAAATATTTGTATTTTTATATTATATGCTATTAAGTTTATTTTTTCTTTTATTATAACCTTGCCACAACAGTATTTTCATTAATACTACTTTTAGTTAAATCTTAAGAACTTTTAATATTAAATTAAGATAGTGAACTAAATATCTATAATAATCCACTAACTTCTGTTGTTTCATTTAGCCGTCTATTTGAATCATACTTCTTAGTAGCAACTCACATACTTCTTTTCCATTTAATAATGAAATATTTTTTTTCATTTGCCTCTTTAATTGCATTATCAGAAAATTTATCTGCTAGTGTCATAACACATCCATCAGCCTCTGGATTTTTATCCATAAATTTAGAAACTTGTTTTACCGCATATTCATCAGTTTCACCTTTATGTTTCTTAATCTGAACAAACAATTTGACTTCTCCACTCTCAAAAGGTGAAATATCATTTCTATTTCTTATACACTCTAGGTCTATGTCTCCACCTGTTTTGTCATATACGTTTCTTCTTTTAATCTCATACCCATTATCTTTTATTATTTTTTCACAAATTTTTTCAAAAGATAAAGCACTATTACTTGCATTTATCTTTCGTAAGTCCTCTTTTAATTTATTAACTAACTCATCTTTTTTGTTTAATAGATATTCATCTAACTCTGTCATTTTAAATTTTAAACTTGGATTTTTTCTTAAATTATCTATAATCTCATTAATATCTTTACTAAACTTATCTATTGGCAGTATAGGTAGTCTCATCCACTGTAATTTACCATACCAATTTACTAATTTCTCATTATATATCTCAACATTTCCCTCTAATCCATATACTTCTTTTATTTTAATTCTGTGATTTTGATGGGTTTTATCATTTTTAACATATTCATAGCAGTTAGGATAATCTTCATCAACTATTAAGAAAGTTACTTTTCTATCTTCTGGCAAATGAGGTACTACAATAATATCATTATCTTTAAATTCTCTAATTCTAGTTAAGTTAGTAGGTATTCTAGTACTATTCAACTTATAGTGTTCATAACACCTATTGACAAAATCTTCATCTTCCAAACTTAGATTATAATCTCCACCTCCCCAGCCTTGGGATAATGTTTTTTCAGTTTTAATTCTGTTAATAATATCTTCTCTACAACTTCTGTCAATCCTAAAGTTATAAATCATAAAAACTCCCCCTTGTAATATATGTATTTAATTATATTTCTGCTTAAGTTTATTATGAATTTAAGTATTTATAAGACAATATATATAATCTCTTACTTATATTTAAATATTATTATTTAATAAAACTTTTATTTTCTTAATCACTTCTAAATACTCTTGTACGTCCATAACATCTTCTAATTTAATATCCCCTCTACTTATCATTTCTGCTAACTTCATTATTCTCAACTCTTTTTGATCTGAAAATCCAAATTCTTTTATTACTTGCCAGCCATAAGACGTTATATAATCCTCTAATTCTCCTTTTTTCATAATATAAATATTATCTTCTTTTAATTTGTCAATAAAATTATATATTTTTTTTGTAAGTTTTTACGTTGCTTTAAAGTTTCATAATCTATTTTCTTCTTAAATCTAGGTTTAATATCTGACCATATCTCACATAATTGTTCATCATACTCTTTAGTATCACATATCTTTTCTACTAGATTGCAAAATTCTTTTGCATTATACTTTTTTAATTGTTTCTTTATTTTTTTGCTTTCTTTCCATTGATTATCAGGTGTAACAATTTTAAATAATTCACTTTTTATTTCATTAATGTCTAAATAAGTAACACAATTAATAAATTCTCTTAAATGTTCTAATCCTTCATAAAGCATATCAAAATCAGCAATAACATAATATTCAATTCCTAAGGCAGATATTAATTGCAAATAAGGTTTAAAAAAATATTTACCTCCAACTTTTGCTACTGTAATATTATTATTATCTAAATAACCAGACTTTCCAAAATATTCATCTACAATTAATGGTACAATATATTCTTCTCCACCTTCTACTAAAATAACTTTTTCAGCAAAAAATATTTCTGCATTTTTTGTAGATATTATATTTTGAATTTTATTAAATCCTTATTTTTTCAGAATGCAATGTAATACTCTTAGTTGTAGTTCTTCCGTTAACTTTTTTTACAAGAATAATATTTTCTAAGTTAGTATTTCTAATGAATTCACTTGAATGAGTCGTTATTATAACTTGGTTGCCGTTAATATGATTAAGGTTAACAAACTCATCAAACTTATACGATAATACTCTTCTTGCTTGAGGATGTAGATAAATTTCTGGTTCTTCTACTACAAGTAGTGACGAATTTTTATGAAACTTACTACAATAATATGAAAATAATGATATTATAAAAGCACTTTGTATACCAGTTCCTTTATCCTTTAATAATCCTAAAATTCCATCGTCAATAAAAACTTCTATCCCTTTATATATATCATCTTTAGTATTTTCTAATAATTGGAATGAAATATTACTAAAGTATATTGCTTCTCTAATCTTTTGTTGAATATCCATAATAGCATCATCAAAAATGTCATCAGTTATTTGTTTAATTTCATCAAGTTTTTTCTCTATAACTGCTTTCTTGTTAAAATCCGAATTTTCCCATATATGTTTAATTAGTTTCCCATACAACCTCCAATCACTAATTCTCAATTGATTATTTGCATCTCTAAAAGCCGGTAGAATTGCACTTGTTATTAAAGAATTCCTTAAGTCATTTGGAAATTTTGAACATCTATAATAGTTGTTATCATGTTTTAATAATATACTGTAAGTTATTGAATATTTTTTTGATAATAATCCATATTACGCTTTTGCTCATCATCTTTAACTGCACAAAAATAAATGTATAGTTCATCTGCATTATTAAACATATTAAACAACTGATTCTTATCCTTATAATACTCTCTGTTCTTAATATTCTGAAAATTTCCCATGAGAATTTCGTAACTCTTTGAGTTATTACCTTCAAAAAAAGATTCTAACGGATTTGAATTTTTAAAAGTTGCCAACCATAATCCATTAACATTTTGAAATATTGTTTTATTTATATCTTTTCCTTGTAATTTTGCTGCAACAAAAAATGCCTTCTCACTTACTACTTGTCCATCTTTTGAACATGAAAAAAAATCTTTTTCATTTATTTGCCTTGAATATACAGGATTTTTTTCACCTAAAACCAAATTTAATGCTTTAACTATATTACTTTTTCCTGCATTATTCTTTACAACCAATACGTTTTTACCTGATCTAAATGAAATTTTTAATTTCTTAATACTTCTAAAGTTTTTTATGTATAATTTCGAAACGAACATTCGATACCCTCTGTTATTGAAATATATAATACAAACTTTTACACTTTTATTATAAAATACTTTTCCTTGATTTTCCATATAACTTTTAAACATAACTAGAATTCTTTTTTCAATTTTATGTTTCAACCAAAAATTACTCTTTTTCAAAAGCAGTAATATTCTAATTGTAAAATTTATGCATTAACAAATAAGGCTAAAAAATTGGAAACAAAACTTTTTAGGCCATAATTTTATTAATTTTTATATACAAAAAACTAAATTTTTCTTGAAACTGAATATCAAAAATTTATATACTTCTAAAAAAATATTTTGGAGGTATGTTAAAGATGAAAAAAGGGATTTATATATCAATAAGGATTGTTATTATTTAAATGAGTTTAAAGGATATCTAGAAAATCTAGATAAAACAGAATTAACTATAAATACTTATATAGACAATATTGTTAATTTTATAAAGTGGTTTAATAAATCTAATACAGATTCCTTTCAACCCCAAATAATTACAACAATAGACCTCCGCGATTTTAGGTCCTATCTAATCAATATTAAAAATGCAAAAGCAAATACAGTAAATTTAAAGATTATGAGCCTAAAAAACTACTTTTCTTTTCTTTATTCTTATAATTATATAAAAAAAGATGTATCAAAGAATCTTTAAAAAATTAAAATTGAAAATCCTTCACAACCTAAATGGATAGATGAAAAGACATTTCGGAAACTAAAAAGGGAAATTTACAGGAGTGGTTATAAGCATCATATTTTGATAATTAAACTATTAAGACATGATCTTAGAGTTAGTGAAGTAATTTCTTTGAAAATTGATAATATAGTACTTCGTGAAAGAGGTTCTTATTTATTAATTTACGGTAAGCATGGCAAGTATAGAAAAGTTCCAATAAACCCAGATTGCAGAAATGCTATACAAGAATATTTGAAAAATAGAAAAATACCGAAGGGAATATCCGTGCTAAAGATATTCCCTTTCTAATTTGTTTATATTGTTTTATTATATTTATGATTAATCTAAAGTTGCTAATTTTTCTATATCAACTACTTTATTTATAGAAATAATACGATAAAATGATTTATAATAGTCTTTATCTATACCTAAATCCGTAGTTTTTAATATCATATTTTTAAATTCTTCAGGTGTATTAACTTTAAATAGTATTTTAACTTTTTCAAAGTGTCTAGCAGAAATCATCTTCTCAAATATTAAAGGTTTTCTATGATAACTATTATAAACACTACATCTAGGAACCCATATATCTTGCCTTATACTATCTTTACTATTATTTATCGTTATAAAAAATAATAAATAGTCTGTTTCAACAATATCTCTGAATTTTATATTGTGAATATTAGCCCTTTCTTTTATTAAATCTGCTGTTATAGATATTCTATTTAACTTTAATCTATTTTGCCTTATTTGTTCAAGTGATTCTACATAATTATTGAATTCTGATATATTGCCGTTAACTAATTCTCCATAATTGTTAATTTTATAAAAATATGTAGCATTAATGAAAAAAGATGCTTCTTCATACTTTTCTAATTTTAATAATATAGTTATAAAATACAGAAATAATTCATATATAAAAAACTTAAAATTATCAAATTGGAATTGATAATACGAACTCATATCTGGTGTTTTATATTGATATTTTATTATTTCTTCCCAAAACCTATGAAACTTATTGAGATCAATATGTTCTTTATATTTAAAAATTATATCTACTACTTTGATAAAATCGTTTCTTAACGGTATTAATTTATTTATATTATCTATTACTAGTTCATCAAATTCATTAATATTTGATGTATTATCAATATAGATTCTATATTCATCGAGAGATTCAATGATTTTATCTAAAAAATCAACAATTAACCCCTTTGTGAATTTCTTATTATTCAATATTGCATTTTCAATCTGTTTTACATAGTATTTAGTTTTAGAGTTATCAACTTCATCTTCTAAAATATATGGTGGAGGAGAACCCAGTTTGGGTTTTTTATACATGGGCTTCCCATATAAACTTCTTACTAATTTTTCATAACTCTCCTCATATTTATAGTGATCTGAAAAATCTAAGTAAATTCTTGTACTGAAAAAAGTAGGCAGAAAGGGTTGTCCATTTTCATCAAATTCTTTTATAATAGGTATAAATTTTTCTTGACCAGTATCTTCATACACTTCTTTTGATATTATTTGAGATTCCGTCCCTACTCCACCTTTTCTTTCATCTGCTTTTTCTTGATATACTTTGTCACAAATTACTAAGATTTTATCTACATCTTCTCTTTTTATAGATTTCTCCATAAATACATATTTATCTTGTCCTTCTTTTAAATTCCATTTATCAAGTATAACATCTATCCCATCGTTTACTAGTCTTTCAGCCAATTCCAACACCCAGTTTTCATGGTCTTGCGATGACCAACTATAAGATATAAACACTCTTGGAACTCTTGAGTTATCTTCCATATTATCCCCCTTTAGTTTTTACAAATCCATCCTTACCCCATAATCTCTAAGCCATTCTTTTCTAGTTTGATAATCAGGCATTATTGATGCTACTAAATCCCAAAATTCCTTTGAATGGTTTTTATAAACCATATGACACATTTCATGAACTACTATATAGTCGAGTACATGAGATGGAGCCATTACACATCTCCAATTAAATAATAATTCATTCTTTGATGTACAACTTGCCCATCTTTTCTGCTGCTCTTTTACCTTTATATCTAAAGGTTTTTCTTTAAAATAGTGCTGATAATACTTTACCCTTTCAGTTATCTTTTCTAACGCCTTTTTCCTATACCAATTTTCCATTGCAGCCTGTAGTATATCTTCTTGTCTAGTATTTGATTTTATATAAAATTTGCCTTGATATAGTTTAACTTCAGGTCTTTTTATATTTAAATCATCTATTATCTGAAGAGAATAATTTCGTCCCAAGTACATAAATGATTCTCCATTAACAAATTCTCTTTTGATTTTTCTATATTCCATATTCTTAAATTCAAATAGTTTTTGAACTATCCAAGAGCCTCTGCTTTTTACTTTTTTAATTATTACATCCTCTGGAGTATTAATAGGAGCCACTACGTTTATTGTATCCGGTGGCTCCATGCTTATTTCTATAGTCTTTCTGTTTCTATATTCTACATCAAATTCTATATTTCTTGTTCCAAAGTTAAATGATAGTTTCATCTCGTATCATCCTTAATCTAATACTGCATAATGTTTTTTGGCCAAATTAAGAAGTGGCTGTACTAACTGTTTTCTTATCTCTAACTTTAACTTTTTAAAATATTTTTTTGTAAGGGTTAAATAAATTTCCCTTTCTATATCAGAGGTCTTTGATGGATTTGTTGTCCAATCTATAACATAATTTTCTTTTACTATTTCGCTTACATCCTTAGCAATACTTTTCGATAATTCTATTATCTCATTTGATATATAATCTTCTCCTTCTTCTTTTACTATATTTGTATTATCACTATCATCTTTAAGATGTTTTTTAACTGTTTGAAAGAAAGCATATTCTTCCTTTGTAAGTCCTAATGCCTCTGCTTCCTCTATTTCTCCTTTTTGGATGTCATTTTCTATAAATTCTTTTAACTTATTTTTTCTCTCTATCCAGTTATTCTTGGTTTCATCTAATATCTTTTTGAGTTTTTCTAGCAACGAAGTATAATGAACAGGGTTTTCATCCATTCTAACATTTATTACATGTTTTATAGCATGTTCCATGCTTGATGCTACTGCTTCATCTGATTCTAATTTGTTTATTTTTATATTAAAATTTGAATCAAACAATGTAATAGGCTCAATCCATTGCTCTACACCTTTAGATTTTAGATGTTCTGATATTATTTTTTTAACCTTTCCTCCACACCCTGCTATATCTAATTTGTTTTGTGGTTCAAATCTGGCCTTTGCAGCTGCTCTTATATATGTAAGCCATCTCAGATCATTTATCATATTAGTTGGAACCCGTGAAGGTAATAATTGTTCCATTGTACTTGCAAATCTTTTGTACGCAAGTTCAAATTCTGCCCTTTTATCTTCAGGCTCTATTTTTCTAACTAGGCTGTCTAAATCATCTTTGTCTACACCTCTAAACATATTCATGACTGCTTCTCTATAAGAAAGCATCTGATTATATATTGAATCTAAGGATTCCATTGGCTGTCCTAGTTCTTCTTTATCAAATATTGCTAATGCTTCTTCTAGATGATTAGATATACCATAATAATCTACTACATAACCACACTTCTTACTATCTCCATATGTTCTATTTACCCTTGCAATTGCTTGTAGTAAATTATGTTCTTTCAGTGGTCTATCTAAATACATTACTTGCTCAATTGGTGCATCAAATCCCGTAAGAAGCATATCCTTTACAATAATAAAACAGAGTTTATCCTTATCTATTGGTTGCTTAAATCTTTTTATTATTTCATCCTGTTCTGCTTTTGTAGTGTGGTGTTCTTTTAAATATGGCTCATCATTAGGACTACCTGAAAATATAATTTTTACTTCTAATTTTTCTCCTATAATTTTTCCCATATATTTATTTAATGCGTTATAGTATTTTACACACGCATCCCTTGATACGCACACTACCTGTGCCTTAAATCCGTTAGGATAAATCTGCTCTTTATAATGGGTAAGAATATCCTTGGCTATATCTTCTATTCTTTCGTCTGCCTCAACTATTGTCCTTTTGTTAGCATACTTTTGCTTTATTGCTTCCTTCTCTTCATCACTTCTATCTCCGAAGGCTTCGTCAAATAATTCCTCTAATGTGTCTCCTTTAATTTGAAGTTCTGGTTTTCTACCTTCATATACTATTTTTACTGTTGCTCCATCTTCTACTGCTTGTTTTATGCCATATTTATCTATATATTTACCAAATGTTCTGACTGTGGATTTATCCTTTTTATCTATAGGTGTTCCTGTAAATCCTATAAAAGCAGCATTTGGCAGTGCATTCCTCATATTTTTTGCCATTGTCTTGTATTGACTTCTATGGGCTTCATCAGCAAGTACTATAACATTTGACTTTGTAGTTAAAACCGGAAACTCTTTTTCAAAATACAATCCTTTCTTTTGTTTTGAATCCTTTAATACTTCCTTATCTTCCTTTTCTCCTTGGAACTTATGAATTGTAGTCATTATAATTTGTGGTTGTGCAAGGGATAGTAATTCCTTTAATGAAGCCACACTATCTGCCCTAACTGGTGTAGTAATATTAGATAATGTTCTTACAAAAGTGTTGTAAATTTGTTTATCTAAGTCTATTCTATCAGTTACCACAACTATAGTAGCATCCATAAGTTCCTTAATTTTTCTTATTTTTCTTGCTAAAAATACCATTGTTAACGATTTGCCCGAACCTTGGGTATGCCATATAACTCCCCCACGACTTATTGAATCCTTACCTTTAATAAGTCTTTTTAAAGCCTTATTTACTGCTCTAAATTGCTGATATCTACAAACCTTTTTAACTCCACTTTCAAATAATATAAAATTTTGCATTATATCTACAAGATTCTCTTTTTCAAGTACGCCATGTAAAAATATATTTTGTCCATTATCCTCTACTCCATCTATATCCTTTATTTTAAAAGGATAAGGGTCTTTCCATTCCTGATAAAATTGATATGTAGAACTTATAGTACCTATGTAACCATGATATTTATTTAATATACCTGTAATAAAGTTTGTATAAAAGAGTCTTTCTGCACCTTCTACTATATTTCCACCTCTTGCATTCATGTATCTTTGGAGTTGATTAAAGGCTTCATATTTTCCCATATTTTCGTTTTTACTCTTTTCAAGAAATGGTGATTTACACTCTAAAACTACTACAGGTATCCCGTTAATAAATATAACTATATCAGGTATTATATTTTCATTTGGTCCATGTACTTTAAATTGTCTAGTAACTAAAAATTCATTATTATCTATATTATGCCAGTCAATAAACTTAATTGTGTAATATTTCTTTTTACCACTACCATCTAAGTCTTGTTCTAATGAGTAAGATAAATTTACAATAGCGTCATATATTTTCTCATTTATGTCATACAAATTAACCCCTAAATTTTCTGGTCTAGTAAGATATCTTATAGCCTTGTTTATATTAGTATCATTCATCCATGGATTAAGTCTTTTGAGTGCCTTTTCTAGCCTTTTCTTTAATATAACCTCTGTCATTGAATCTCTTTCACCATATTCAGGGGTTAAAAACTGTCCATGGACAAATTGATAATCTAATTTATCCCGTAGGTATTCAATTGCTGGTATTTCAACAAGGGTTTCCTCATTCCCTAGATAAGACATGTTACCCCCCCCTACTTTTGATATCACTAGTTTAAACTATTTAACTATCTTTAATACCAGTAATCATTATAATAACTCTCAATTTCAGACTTTAGTTCTATCTCATATTGGAGAATTTCATCTACATCAGGTAATCGTGATAAAAGTTCTAACATAATCTGGGTAAAAAACTTTAAAGAATCAAGTAATTCTTCCCAAGTTCCTACATATCTCTCCTTAAATGAATGTACACAGTTTCTATTTTCTCTAATAAAATCCATTTTTGCTTTTATCCTATCTGCATCATCATCTGGCCACAAGTTATTTGAATAATAAAAATTAATCAAACTTCCTAAAATTAACTCTGCTAAATGTTTAGTCTGTTGTTTATCTTTTAAATAGTTCTTAATATCTTTCTTAAATGTGTTCTTTTGTTTCTGACTTATAATTTCTTTCTCTCTTAACTCATTTAATGTTCTTAATAGATTCTCTTTAGTTTCTTGGAGTTTAAAATTCTCCCATTTTCCCCATCCTGAATTTTCATAATCCCTTAAATAGATTCCCAGAAATATTTGTAATAATGATTCAAGAGCAGACCCCAACGAAATCCACATTTGCATAAGTCTTGCTTTATTTTCTAATGTATCATTAAATCCAAACAATTCACCAAGGTCTTCAAAATTAGGATCCTTTAACTTAGCCTCATTTATCGGGATATTTAATGAATAAGTAATGGCTAAAAATTGATTTAAACTTTGTTCAGATAATAATTCCTGAATTTCTTCATCTCCTGAAACGTAACTAACCTTCTTTATTTCATTTACAAATCTATTGGAAATTTCATCAATATACTTTAGAGTTTCTGTGAAATTAGCATCTCGAAAAGCCAAAGCATATCTCACTATACTTTCACCCTTTTTTTACCTGTTAATAATTGTTGCATAAGTCCTTTTTTAAGGTTTTGAAGTTTTTCTTTTTTTATTTCATACTCCTCTATTTGGTTATCTACTTCTGAAAGAATAGTGGCTATTTTTTGTTGTTCTTTAGGTGAGGGTAATGGTATTTTTACCAATTTTAAATTTTTTCTTGTTATATGTTTCATTGTTGATCCATGTGATAATTCAAGCAAAATTTCAATTTGTCTAGATAATTGATAATATAAATATTTTTTATCTACATTTTCGCTTGGAATAACTTTATAAATATGTTGATTTAGATATGCTTTCTCTTCTTTCCATATATGCAATCCTATAGAACCTGACCATGCGAATAATAAATCACCTTTATTTACATGATATTTTTTATCTACTTCTAGATTATAGTAGTTATATGTTGCATTTTTATCATTTAAATTTTGAATTCTTATTATAGGAATACCTTCATCTCTCCATTCAGAAGGTTTAAATGCTTTTCCGTTTATATATTCTCCTGTATCAAATAGGGGTATTACCTCCCACTCCTTCGGTATCTCTCCTATTTCCGTCTTCTTAAATTCTGTATGCCCAATACCTTTAGTCAGAAGTTTTTGCATAAGTCCTTTTTTAAGTTCCTTAGTTTTTTCGATTAATACATCTGTTTGTTCAATTTGTTCATCCACTGTTGAAAGAATAGATGCTATTTTTTGTTGTTCTTTAAGTGGGGGAATAGGGATACTTATCTTCATAAACTGAGTTTTTGATAAATTGAATCTTGTAGAGCCTTGTGCCAATCTTGAGACTATTTTTCTTATTTTGCCTCCTCTAAATAAGTATCTTGCAAATTCAGGTAACAATATACTAAAATCATTTAATCTAAATCCAAAACAAAAACTATTCAAATATAATTCATCTATTTCATCTAAAATAACAGAACTCATACCTACTTCCTCTGGTGTTTCAGATGACGTTGTAAAAAATATATCACCGTACTTAACTTTATTCTGATTTTCATCGTCTTTAATAACAACATAATCTAAATAATTAATATCTATTTTTGAATTATCAAATATATTTTTATATGGTATAAATGGCTTTCCTCTACCAAAATCATCTTTGTTTTTTCCAGATAACCCATTATAAGTTGAACCTATTTCACCTATTTCCTTAACCTCCCACTCCTTCGGTATCTCTCCTATTTCTGTCTTTTTATATTTATTTTGATTATTATTTATTAATTGTTCATTGTTAATTGTTCCCAACTGCTTCACCTCTCTTTATACCACTTTCATAATTAACCATATTAGAATCGAGTTTATACAATAATATATTAATTTTCCTCCTACTCTTCCAAACCAAATGCCATTATATCTACCCCATGAAAAAACGAAACCAACAATTCTATATGTAACTATAGACACAGGAATACCTATAATTGCTGACTTAAAAACATCCAATTGCCATGCCATTTTAAATATCTCAACAAAAACTTTTAACAGAGATTTATAAAATAATTCATTTGTAAGAACATTATCCATGTTACCTTGTATTCCCCTTATTATTTTTGTTTTTTAATACCAATCATTTAACCTAATACAAATTTCTAATTCATCATCTGTTTCTTAAAACTTATTTACATACTTATTTTAAATTTCATCAAATCCTAATTCCTTTAAATACTCATTTAATCTATCTTCTGTTTTCTTAGACTTTTCTTTTAATTCTTTTATTTCCTTAATAACTTCTGGTATATCTATTTCTGGTTCTGGTTCAGTTGTATCTACATATCTACTTATATTTAAGTTATAATCATTTTCTTTTATTTCATCTAAACTTACTACTCTAGCATATTTATCCACATCTTTGAACTCATCAAAAGTCTTAGTTATCTTTTCTATATCTTCTTCTCTAAGTTTATTTTTGTTTCCGTCCTTTATGAAGCCTTTACTTGCATCTATAAATAGTATTTTTTCTTTTCTCTCTGCTGGTTTATTTTTATTTACTATAAGTAATGCTGCTGGAATTCCTGTACCATAGAATATATTTGCAGGAAGTCCTATTACTGCTTCAATTAAATCATCCTTTAATATTCCTTTTCTTATCTTTCCTTCTGCTCCACCTCTAAATAATACTCCATGTGGAACTACTGTACCCATTTTTCCTTTATCGTTTAAACTTGCTATCATGTGGCATACAAATGCCATATCACCATAACTTTTTGGTGGTACTCCATATGGGAATCTATTATATGGATCTGCCTGTGCTTCTTCTTTACCCCAGTTTTTCAACGAAAATGGTGGATTTGCAAGAACTATATCAAAGGTTTTTAATACTCCACCTTCTACATGCATAGGATATCTTATAGTATCGCCCTTTTGTATATCTGCTCCCCTTGCATCATGGAAAAGCATATTCATTTTACAAATAGCCCACGTAGAAAGATTTATTTCTTGACCGAACAGTGAAACATTTTTAGGGTTACCACCATGTTTTTCTATGTAATGAGTTGAGTGTATTAGCATACCCCCACTTCCTACAGTTGGGTCATATATTCTGTCTCCTTCTTGTGGTTTTAGGATATTTACAAGAACTTTAACTACTTCCTCTGGAGTGTAGAATTCTCCACCTTTTTTACCACCTTCATCAGCAAATTTTTTTATTAGATATTCATATGCATTACCAAGTACATCTTTATTTTCAAGATTATCATTTGAAAGATTTATACTATCAAACAACAATAAAAGTTGAGATAACTTTTTATCTGGCACCCTTTCCTTATCGTTGTAATTTGCAGTCGTAAGTACACCTATAAGTTCAGAATTTTTAGGTTCATCTTCTATTGCTTTAAACGCCTTGTCCAATTCAGGCCCAATATTTAGATTTAAATTTCTTAAATTTTCCCATCTTGCCCTTTTTGGAACAAAGAAACTCTCATATATAGAAGATTCTTCAAGAATTATATTTACTTCTTCTTCAGCCATACCCTGTGATAAAAATTCTTCTTTTTTCTTTTGTCTTTCAACTTCAAATTGATCATTCATCCTCTTTAAAAATAATAAACCAAATATATAATCTTTATATTCGGCAGCACTTAATTCTCCTCTAAGTATGTCTGCTGCCTTCCATAAAGTTGATTCTAGTTTTTGTAGTGTTAATTTAGACATATAATTCACCCTCCGATATTAAAATAACTTGCTTTAATAGTTTTGTTGACTATAAAAATTATATCATACCTTTGTAATTATATTCCAGTATACAAGCCATTTTGTTACTGTCAAGTAATAATTAGCAGTTTTCCTATTTAATTTTACCTAACTAATATTTACTATTTTTTAGTTTTGTTTATATTTTTAACGTGCATTAGGGCAAAATTATTTAAACATTGTATTCTTTTTATTTTGTCTATTCCTTATCCCCCTTAATCTGTTGTTTTTAATGTATTGATATTCTAATTATAAAGTAAATTTGTTAACAAATAAACATGATATATTAATCCATTAATATAATTCCTAGCTTTTTATATACAGTATATCCTATTCTATCAGTAATAGGCATATTATTCTCCTTTAAAAATCTTATTAAAGCAGCCTTCATACCATTACCATATATCCCATCTAAAGCCCCATAATAATATTCTTTTTCTTTAAGGACCCTTTGTACCTCTCTAACATCTGCTCCTCTATCACCTGGTCTTAAAGTTCTAAATCCATGGCCAAAGGGACCATAGGATCCTTTTATTAGAACTACGGGAGTATTATATTTTACTAAGCTATATAACTCTTCAACGTCTTTATTTCTCATTCTAATACATCCATGGGAAGCATTATATCCTATAGAACCTGGTTTATTAGTACCATGTATGCCATATTTACCCCATGGTACGTTAATCCTCATCCACCTTGAACCAAATCCTCCACCCCATTTAGCCTTCTCAATTATCTTGTAACTTCCTATAGGTGAAGGACTACTGGGCCTTCCTGTAGCAACTACATATCTTTTTATTAGTTTGTTTTTTTTCATATCAATAAGGTAAAGATATTTTCTATCAATATCAATTAATATACCCAAGTTATAATCTTTATTTTCCTTTAGTTTTTCCTCTTCCCATTTTTCATACTGAGAAGTAACAAACTTTATTCCCTTTCTTTCAACTTTTTGATTTTTTAAATATAGTGTTATCTTGTTTCCAACTATAATAACTATAAGTATACAGATAAAACTAAAAAGTATTAAGGTAAATCTTCTCAATTTTACCACTCCTCATCTAATAAATTATATGGAACTAATAATTTAAATAAAACTTGTACTAAGCAAAAAAATTAATTTCAAAAATTTGTAATTAACTGTTTAAATAAAATAAAAGCTGAAAAGCTTATAATATAAGGGATAATTTTTTAATATTTGAACATTTTTGTATAAAAAATGATATAATTAATATGTCAAGTTTATTGTATTTTTGTTGAATCATCGTAAAGGGGGCTGAATAAAATCGATAACAAAAACTATTTTCACCTAATTCCGATAATCTTTATTTCCTTTATATTATTTAAAATAATTAACCATCCAAATATAGTAGACGTACTCATCAGTGTATTAAGTCCCTTTTTTTGGGCTGTTTTAGTTTCATATCTTTTAAATCCCGTAATGGTTTATTTAGAAAAACAGTTTAATTTTAAAAGATTTTGGAGTATTCTTACTGTATATACCTTTTTACTTGGATTATTAGTTTTAATTATTGCAATAATAACTCCAAGAATAGTAGAAAGTGCTGGTAATATCTTAAGTGATATACCAAATTATGTGGTTACAACCCAAAAATGGTTAGCTTATCAAATAGAAAGATTAGAGTTTTTAGGTAAATATAATATAGCAATATATTTAGAGGAAACAATAAATAGCATTAAAATTGAAGAAATTACTAATACTTTAAACCCATTACTTAATCAAACTATAATACAAGCAATTAACATTACATCAGGTATTGTAAGCTTAATTTTAGGTATAGTCATTTCAGTTTATGTACTTAAAGATAAAGAAAAATTTATTTATCAAATAAAAAAACTTGCTTATGCTCTTTTTAGCAATAAAAGGGCAACTAGAATAATAAGATTTGGAAAAGAATTTAATATTGTCTTTTCTGAATATTTAATTGGAAAAATGATAGATTCTCTAATAATTGGAATAATATGTCTTATTGGTACCCTTATTATAAGAGTTCCTTATCCACTGCTTATAAGTACAATTGTTGGTGTAACAAATATGATCCCATATTTCGGTCCGTTTATAGGAATGATTCCAGCAGTCCTAATTACACTTTTTTATAATCCCATAAAGGCTCTATGGATGTTTATATTTATCCTTGGTCTACAACAATTTGATGGCTTATATCTAGGACCTAAAATCCTTGGAACCAAATTAGGATTAAGCCCATTTTGGGTAATTACTGCAATAATTGTAGGTGGTAAATTATTTGGAATTTTAGGTATGCTTTTAGCTGCACCTATAGGAGCAATAATAAAACTAACCCTTGAAAGATATATAGATAATAAATTAAAAAATAAAAACATTAAAATATAAAGAAAACCGGTCATATGACCGGTTTTCTTTATTAAAATTTATTCTTTTTGGTATACATCCCCTAATATTTTAATAGTAATAAAATAAGTAATATATAGGATAAGCCTAGATAGTAAAGGGGGAAGCTTTTTGAACAATGGAAAAAATGTTATAGATACTAACATTTTTTTAATAGTATTTATTTTCATAACAGTAATTTTTTATAGTTTTCAAGCTTCATATCTAATTGAACAAAACAAAAAACTAATGGAAATAACCAGTGAAGCTATTAAACTTCATAATGAAAAAATTAATACAAATGAAATCAATAATGATATTAAAGAGTTAAAGACTTTAACTGAAAATCTGGCTAAATTTAATAAAGATATAGTATTAGAAATTCAGTCTATTAAAGACGAAAATAAAAGAATATTAGAAAAAACAGAAAGGTTGAATAAGGTTTTTTTCGAAAAAAAGAACGAATGAATAATTTCCCTGATAAAAAAACTATATATTTAACCTTTGATGATGGCCCTAGCAAAAACACTATTAAAATCTTAGATATACTTAAGAAATATAAAGTAAAGGCAACTTTTTTTGTATGTGGTAATACAACAGAATTTGGCAAAAAAGTTTATAAAAGAATTGTAAATGAAGGACATGCAATAGGAAATCATACCTTTAGTCATAACTATAAAGTAATATATTCTTCAGAGGAAGCTTTCCTAAAGGACTTAAAAAAACTAGAAAATTTTCTTTTTTCCGTTGCAGGTGTAAAACCAAAAATTATTAGATTTCCAGGTGGTTCTAATACTAGTATAGGAAAAAAGTATGGTGGTATCAAATTAACAGAAAGGTTAACTACAAAGGTCTTATTAGATGGTTACCAATATTTTGACTGGAATGTATCATCAAGGGATGCAACTAAAGTTACTCAAGATAAAGAGATTATAATTAATTCAGTATTACAAGATGTAAAAGATGGTGGCAATATAGTTTTATTTCATGATAGTTGGCCCAAAACTACTACAGTTGAAGCATTACCTACTATTATTGAAGAATTATTAAAAAGAGGATATAGGTTTGATATACTTACAAAAGACTCATTTTATGTACATTTTTTATAAATAAAAGTTGAGGCATTACGAATCCAAAAACAACGGTTAAAAAAGCAGTTATTAGTTGCTAGCTCTTGGTTCTTAGCGAAACCAAAAGCAACAACTGTATTTTGCTAACTCATTTTTAATTTTACATTTTGAATTTTAAATTTATTACGTTCTTTACTCCCGTTAAACACGGGGACAGGTCTTAGTTTCACTTCGTTCAATGATAGGTCTGTCCCCCCGTTTCACTAACTACTAACAAATTCAACTTTCCATTCTCAATTGTACTTCTAATTGTCAACTGTAAATTGTTAATTGTCTTTTCCAGTTAAGATGTCTAATATTGTTTCATAATCTGTTCCCTTTTTTATCTTATAGGTACCATATATAAAGTTTCTCCCATCTCCTCTTTTTCTTACTAATGCAATAAATTCTTCTTTATTTGTTATAAGACCTCTTTCATACAGTTTATTTATTATTATCTCACTTTTTTCACCTTTTTTAATTTTTATTTCTATTAATTCATTTTCCTTATCTTTTATATCTTTATTTTGTTCCGTTTGATTTTTGATTTCCTTATTTTCAATTTCATTTTCCTCTTTATTTTCTTCTTCATCTTTATTTTCATTTTCTACTTCTTTATCATTGGATTTTTCATTATGATCATTATTATCTTCTTCATCAATAGTTATAAATTCATTTGGATCAATCATACCCAATTCACGTGCTTTTTCTCTTATTTCCTCTTCTGTATATTCCCTTTTAGCTACCATTGAATTTGCAACTTTTATTATTCCTGTTGTAAAAAGTGTAATTCCTACAGCTAATAAAAATACAATAAATAGAAATCTCTTACCTCTTTTCATTTTATCACTCATCCTTATCTTGTGATTTTAATGTATTTTCAAAATATATACTTCTACTTGGAAAAGCTACAGATACTTTTTCATCTTCTAAAATATCCATTATTTTAAAGTTTATATCTTGCTTTATACTTAAATATTCCTCCCAGTCTGCTGTTTTGGTAAAATAATATACCAAAATATCTAAACTACTATCATTAAATTCATCAAATTTAACTAATATTTTTTCTTTATCCACATCTGGATGTTCAATTAGCATTTTTTCTATTTTTTCTACACATTTTTGCAGTTTTTCCCTAGTAGTACTATAGGTTACTCCAAGTTTAAAATCAACTCTTCTTATTCCTCTTCTTGAATGATTAGTTATAGGCTCATTGGCCAAATGTGAATTAGGTACTGTTATTAATGCTTTAGAAAATGTCCTTATCCTTGTACTTCTAAAGTTTATATCTTCTACTACACCTTCAATTTTGGAACATGAAATCCAATCGCCTATATCAAATGGCTTATCCATAATAATAACAATTCCTCCAAAAATATTAGCTACACTATCCTTTGCTGCCATTGCAATAGCTAATCCACCAATACCTAATCCAGCTATAAAACCACTTACATCATAATCAAATTCCTGAGCAACTATTCCTATAGCTAATGCTATAGTAAGAAACCTTAAAATTTTTGATAAAAAGGGTTTAATAATCTTATTCGTTTTTAAATTAAACTTTTCTCCCATTCTTTCAAAAATAATTGAGTATGTACCCTCTAAATTATATAATCCCCATGCAACTAAAACAATTATTGATGACCTAAAAAACTTACTTAGAAAATTATTAAATATAATACCTAAATTTAAATATCTAAGGGATAAATACAAGCCAAATATTGCAATAAAGGTTCTAGTAGGATTCTCAAAGGCCTTTAAAACATTATCATCTACTTCAGATTTGGTTTTTGAAGTAAACTTAGCTGCTAATTTAAAAATATATCTAACTACAACTTTTCTTAAAAGTAAAAAAACAAAAAATATACCAATTGCTATTCCTATTCGTCTTATAGAAATACCTAAATAGGCTAAACTTAATTCAGGAAGTCTATTTATTATTTCTTCCATTTATTTTCACCTCTTTAAAATATATAAATATAGGGTTCTTTATAAAATTCTACAATATTCTTATAAAACCTTCAAAGTTCTTAATAAAAAAGTCTCCTATTAAAAATAGAAGATTCTCAAGGTTGACTTTTTTTGAAATACATAACGAAAATTATATTTTATCTACAATTTTTATTTGATTATAATTTTCTATATGTTATAAAAAAATAAGTGGATTATCCTATAATTAGGATATCCCACTTATTTATTTTCATTAAGAGCATTTTCTTTTAATTTAGTAATATGCTTTTCCAAAACCTCTTTAGCTTTTTTTGGATTTCTTTCTTCAAAGGCTTTTAAGATTTCTTTATGTTCATTTAAAGCCTCTTCTAGTCTTCCTTCAGTATTTAATGATTTTTTCCTTACACCTTTCATATACCTTTGAAATCCTTTTAAAATATATTCTAGGTATCTACTTTTTGAAGCTTTATAAATTAACTCATGAAACTCAGTATTTAATTCTAAAATCTTTTCAACATCTTTTTTATAGTAAGTATAAAATTCCATAAGCTCATATATTTCTTTAAGTTCCTTAAAATCTTCGTTTGTCATTCTTTCAACTGCCCATTGGGCTGCTATTCCTTCAATAGCAAGTCTAATAGTCAATATATCACTTATATCCTGTTCTGAAATTCCCTTTACTATAACTCCCTTATTGGGAATATTTTCCACAAGGCCTTCAAGTTCTAATTGTTTTAAACCTTCTCTTACAGGAGTCCTACTAACTCCTAGTTCCTTTGCAAGTTTTATTTCTACTAATTTATCCCCTTGTTTATACTTTCCATCTAAGATACTATCCCTTAAAAAATTGAATATCTTTGTAGATAATGAAATTGTATCCTTATTTCCAGTAAATAAACTGCCCATAAAGTCTCCTCTCCAAATTAAAATATATTAATTATCATCATAGTAATTTTAATACATACAATCACCAAAGTCAATCTATTTTATTCCCCAAGAGCTTTACATATAGCCTCTGTCATTTCTTCTGTAGTGGCATTTCCTCCTAAATCTTTAGTTATAGCCTCGCCTTTCTTTATGACCTTCCAAACAGCTTTTCTTACTTTAGTAGCCCATTCTTTTTCACCTATATAGTCAAGCATCATTGAGGCTGATAATATACAAGCTGTAGGATTTGAAATATTTTTTCCTGCTATATCTGGAGCACTTCCATGAACTGCTTCAAATATACCTATATCATCTCCTATATTTGCTCCTGGGACTAATCCTAATCCTCCTACTAATCCTGCCGATAAATCCGATAAAATATCTCCATAAAGATTTGGCATTACTAAAACATCATATTTTTCTGGATACATAACTAGTTGCATTGACATATTATCAACAATTTTTTCTTCATAGTCAATATCAGGATACTTTTGAGCAATTTTTCTAGCACATTCTAAAAATAATCCATCAGATATCTTCATTATATTTGCTTTATGGACAGCAGTTACTTTTTTCCTTCCATTTTTCTGGGCATATTTAAAGGCAAATTCTACTATTTTAGTTGAAGCCTTTTCAGTTATTACTTTTATTGCTTCAGTTACTCCATCTGTTAATTTATGCTCAATTCCAGCATACAATCCTTCTGTATTTTCCCTTATTACAACTAAGTCTACATTCTTAAAAGGAGTCTTAAGACCTGGGATAGATTTTACTGGTCTTACATTGGCATAAGTTTTATATTTCTGTCTAAGTCTAACATTTATACTTCTAAATCCCTTTCCAACAGGAGTAGTAATAGGACCTTTTAAGACTATTTTATTTCTTGAAATACTATCTAATAGTTTTTCTGGAATAAATTCTCCAGTTCCTTTATAGATATCAGAACCTGCATTAATTATTTCCCAATCTATATTAACATCTGTACTATCAATTACCTTTTTTGCAGCATAGGATACTTCTGGACCTATTCCATCCCCTGGTATAAGAGTTACTTTTACCATTTTTTAACCCCCTAATCTACTCTTAACATAGTTTAAATATCCACCTTTTATTAGTATGTCTATATCTCTCTTAGAACCTACAAATCTAACCTTAAAAGTCTTACCCTTAGTTTTATTTAAAACTGTTATATTTTTCCCTTCTACTAATAATTGACATAAATTATCTATTTGTAATTCATCTTCAAAATCTACTAATTCATAGTCATTATTATCTATAAACTCTAAAGGAAGTATCCCTGCATTTATAAGATTTGCCTTGTGTATTCTAGCAAAGGATTTGGCTATTACAGCTTTAATACCAAGATATAATGGAACTAATGCTGCATGTTCTCTACTAGAACCCTGTCCGTAATTCTCTCCTCCTATGATAAAACCACCATTGTTTTTTTCACATCTTTTCCAGAAATCACTATCTACTGTAGAAAAACAGAATTTAGAAAGATATGGTATATTAGATCTGTAGGGTAAAAGCTTTGCATTAGAAGGCATTATATGGTCTGTAGTAATATTATCATCTACTTTTAGAAGTATTTTTCCCTCTATAGTATCCTTCAACTTACTATTTAATGGGAAAGGTTTTATATTTGGTCCCATTTTTACCTCTACTTTATCCCTATCTTTCGGTGGATAAATAAATAAGTTATCATTTAGGTCAAACTTTTCTGGAACATTTATCTTTACATCATCTCCTAAATTCCTTGGGTTTGTTAAGTATCCTTTAATTGCTGAAGCTGCTGCAGTTTCTGGACTTACCAAGTATACCTTTGCACTTTTTGTACCACTTCTACCATAGAAATTCCTGTTAAAGGTTCTTACAGAAATACCATCAGTTTTTGGTGCTTGCCCCATACCTATACAAGGGCCACAACTACATTCTAGTATCCTTGCACCTGCTTCAATCATATGAGCTAAAGCTCCATTATCAGCTAACATTTTAAGTATTCTGCTAGAACCAGGTGAAATACATAAGCTTACATCAGGATGAACTTTTTTTCCTTTTAGTATAGATGCAACCTTCATTAAATCTGTATAAGAAGAATTAGTACAGCTTCCAATGGCTACTTGGTCTATTTTAAGATCCTTAATATTTTCAACTGACTCAACATTATCAGGGCTATGGGGTTTTGCTACTTGAGGTGTTATCTCTGATAAATCTATATCTATAACCTCATCATATTTAGCATCATCATCAGCCTTTAATTCCATCCAGTCTTCTTCTCTTCCCTGAGATTTCAAGTATCTATAAGTTTCTTCGTCACTAGGAAATACCGATGTAGTAGCTCCTAACTCTGCCCCCATATTTGTTATTGTAGCTCTATCTGTAACAGATAAATATTTTAGCCCATCTCCTGAGTATTCAATTATTTTTCCGACTCCACCTTTTACACTCAACTTTTTAAGAATATATAAAATTATATCTTTTGCCGATACCCAAGGATTTAACTTTCCTTTTAGATTAATATTCACAACCTTTGGAACCTTTAGCCAATATTTCCCTGAAGCCATAGCAACAGCCACATCAAGCCCACCTGCTCCTATAGCTAGCATTCCAAGTCCACCATTAGTTGGAGTATGACTATCTGAGCCTAAAAGTGTCCCTCCAGGTTTACCGAAATTTTCTAAATGTAATTGATGGCATATTCCATTTCCTGATTTAGAAAATATTATTCCATATTTTGCTGCAACACTTTTAATAAATTCATGGTCATCTGCATTTTCAAATCCAGCCTGTAATGTATTATGATCAATATATGCAACTGACAAATCAGTCTTAATTGAATCAATTCCCATAGCTTCAAGCTGCAAGTATACCATTGTTCCCGTTGAATCTTGTGTTAAAGTCTGATCTACTTTTATACCAATTTCTTCTCCTTCTTTAAGCTCACCTTCAACTAAATGTTCTTCAAGAATTTTATAAGTAATACTCTTACCCATTGTACTCCCCCTTTTATGCTTCCTTCATATCTAGGCCGTTTTCTATTAAGTAATCCTCATAAATGCTTATAAGTTCTCTATCTGATAATGCCCTTTTTAGTGAAACAGAAGTGGCTCTAACCTTACTCAATATTTTAGAAGCAGTATAATTATCAACTGTAATTCCTATTTGAGATAATCTATTTTTTATTGCTGCAGTTCCTGAATGTTTACCAATAACAATTCTTCTTTGTAAGCCAACTTCTTCTGGACTGAAAATTTCATATGTCTTAGGATTTTTTAAAGCACCATCAGCGTGTATTCCTGATTCATGTGAGAATATACTATCACCAACAACAGTCTTCCAAGGATATAATGGTCTATCTGATGCTCTAGCAACATATTCACATAGATTTTTTATTTCTGAAAGATTGTATTTATTTTGAAACTTTAAAGAACATTTAAGAGCCATTATAATTTCCTCTAATGAAGCATTCCCTGCCCTTTCTCCAAGGCCATTTACAGTAACTCCTACAAAATTTGCCCCAGCCATAACACCAGCTATAGCATTGGCTGTAGCCATTCCCAAATCATTATGGGTATGCATTTCAACATCTATATCTATATTATCTTTAATCATTTTTATAGCATTAAAGGTATCTATTGGATTTAAAGTTCCTACTGTATCACAAAATCTAATTCTATCAGCACCCGCATCTTTAGCCTTTTCTACAAATTTAAGTAAAAATTCTCTATCACTTCTAGAAGCATCCTCTGCATTTACTGATACATAAAGTCCATTTTCCTTAGCAAACTGCACAGATTCTATCATCTTTCTTAGAACATCTGCTCTAGATGATTTTAGTTTATATTTAATGTGTATGTCAGATGTGGATATAGAAATTGCAACAGCATCTACTCCACAATCAACTGACTCTTTTATATCCTTTATAACAGCCCTATTCCATGCCATGATACTAGCATTAAGATTACTATCTACAATCTTTTTTATAACTTCTTTTTCATCTCCACCCATAACTGGAATTCCTACTTCTATTTGGTCTACTCCCACTTTATCTAGTAACTTAGCTATATAAACTTTTTCTTCATTTGCAAAAACAACACCTGCTGTTTGCTCTCCATCCCTTAGTGTTGTATCAACTAGTCTGATCTTTCTTTTCACATGAACTCCCCCTTTTATATAATTGTATCGCTGTATACAATTATACATTATTGCAAGATAGGTGTCAATATATTTCATATGTTTTAATTTTTATTTTTGCAAATTCAATAGACTTATCCTAGTTATTTTCTTAGTTATAGTGTTTTTGTTTAAGTTTTAAAATTTTAGGTTTTTGAAGTTTTTTATTGTTTGTTTTTCATTTTTATAAATAGTATTCATAGTACATAATTATACATGAAAATTTACTATAGTCCCTTTAATATTTTTATAAAAAAGTCTTTTATTAAAAATACAAGAATCTCAAGGTTTATTTTTTGAAACACATAACGGAAATTATATTTTATCCACAATTTTTATTTGATTAAAATTTCCTCTGTGTTATAAAAAAACCTGATGGATTTATAAATCCATCAGGTTTCATTAAATAATCTATTTCTAAACTTACTTTAAATCAATAAGTAAGTCCTTTTTAACTAATAATATTTTTACTAACCACATAAAAACTACACAAAATAAAATAGTCATAATAGTTATATAGCTCCACTTACTTAATACAAGTCCTAAAGACATGCCTACTGCTGGGGGATGTTCTGTATTAGTTATAGTCATAAGTAATATAGTAATTCCAACAGCTATTGACCCTAAAAAAATATATATTACTCTAATAGACATATCTTTTAGCAAAGAAGCCATCTCCAATGATAATAAATGAAATATTATTCCTATTATTATACCAACAATATATCCTCCAATTACATTCCTAGATTGGGATGTGTAACTACTGGGTATAGTAAAGACAATAAATGTAGTAGCCCCTAAACTAGCAATTATAGTCCCCTGTGTAAAAAGATTAAATATTAATAATGTTAAAAGTATTGTAAAGGTAGCTAAACTACATTGTAATATATATCTTTTTAAATTTGGTTTAGCCTTTTTATCAAATAGCTGGATAATTACACAACCCTTCTACATTATTTTGGAAAACCTTTACTTTTAAAATATATCATATATTTTTATGTTTTTAAAGATAAAAATTTAACATAATTTAATACTTGATAACAATTGAATTTAAGTAGTTTTATATTATTTATTCTTCAATTTAGCTAACTCTACTGCTAATTTAGCCCCTAATTTAGCATTATTATATACAAGTTGTATATTAGATTTTAGACTTTGTCCAGATGTAATATCTTTAATTTTAGAAAGTAAAAATGGGGTAATCTCTTTTCCCTTTATACCTATTTTCTCAGCTTCATTAATAGAATCATTTATAGCCCTATTTATCAAGCCATAGTCCATTTCAAATTCTTCCGGTATTGGATTGCCTATTACTAAACCACCTTTTAAATTTAAGTCCCATTTTGCTTTTATTGCTTTAGCTAATTCTTTTGGTGAATCTACCATGTAATCTACTTTATATCCACTTTTCCTTGTGTAAAATGCAGGAAACTCTTCTGTTTTATAGCCAACTACCGGTACTCCATGAGTTTCTAAATATTCTAAGGTAAGGCCAATATCAAGAATTGACTTTGCCCCTGCACATACAACTGCAACATTTGTCTTAGCAAGTTCCTGAAGATCTGCTGAAATATCAAAGGTCTCCTGTGCCCTTCTATGTACTCCACCAATTCCACCTGTTACAAAAATCTTAATACCCGCTAATGCAGAAATTATCATGGTTGATGCTACTGTAGTAGCTCCATCAAGACCTTTAGCCAGTATAAATGGTATATCTCTCCTACTAGTTTTTACTACACCTTCTGTTTGCCCTAAATACTCTATTTCAGCCTTTGTTAAGCCTACCTTTAGTTTACCCTTTATTATACCAATAGTTGCAGGAATAGCACCATTTTCCCTTACTATATTTTCAACATTTAATGCTGTTTTAACATTCTCAGGATAAGGCATTCCATGTGATATAATTGTTGACTCTAAAGCAACAATAGGCTTCCCCATAGATATAGCCTCTTGTACTTCTGGTTTAATATCTAAATATTTTTCTAACATAACTTCAACTCCTTTAGTTTTCTTTTAACACTTTCAACAGACATATTAGGATTTATAGTGTTTTCATGCTTTAGTGCTACTATTGCAGATGACATAGCAAATTTAACTGTGTATTCTAGAGGATAGTTATTTAAGTAGCTAAAAATCAGTCCTGCCACAAAGGCATCCCCTGCACCTGTAGAATTTACTACTCTAATATTAGGTGGTTTTAACATTCCACTATTTTTACCATCACTATAATATACACCTTCTCTTCCAAGGGTTATGAAAACCCTTTTAACTCCTTTATTTAAAAAGTATTCTGCTGCATTTTCTAAATCTCTTTTATTATTTATTTCTATACCTGTTAGAACCTCTGCCTCCATTTTATTTGGTTTTATTGTATGAAAATATCCAATAATATCTCTTACCTTTTCACACTTTGATGTTGAAACAGTATCGATAAAAAAGATCTTATCTTTGAAATTAGTTACTATAAACTCTATAACTTCCTTAGGTAAATTTGTATCCAGAATTATAATTTTTGAATTTTTTATTGCATATGATTTCTCTTTAATAAAATCAGTAGTTATATTGTCAAATATATCCATATCTGATATGGCAACCTTCATATTTCTATTTTCATCTAAAATTGATAAATAGGTAGAGGTTGAAAATCCCCTTAATATAAGGGAATGTTCTACATTTATACCTGATAGCTTACACTCATCTATAATCTTATTACCATATATATCATCACCTACTGCTGTTATAAGCTTTGTATGTACTCCTAATTTAGTAGTATTTTCAGCAATATTCCTTCCTACCCCACCTAGTGAAAGTTTAACCTCTCCTGGGTTTGAGTCCTCAATAATTAGTTTATTTTTAGGAAATCCTTGTATATCTATATTTGCTCCACCGATTACTGTTACATAATCCTTTTCTTTTACAATATATCCTTTTCCAGCTATATATCCCTTTTTTATTAGGTTTGTAATATGGACTGCTACTGAAGACCTAGCAATTCCTAAAGCATCTGCTATTTCTTTTTGAGAAATCATAGGATCTTTTTTTATTAGCTCAAATATTTCCTTTTCTCTATTAGTCATAGTATCACCAAACTTTTGCTTATTTTTTCAACTTATGTTTATGATAACACATTTCAGTTTATTCGTAAAGATGTAAATGTTATTTTTTTACAATATTTGGTTTCTACTAGTCCTTTTTTAGTATTTCTATACTATGACAAATATACTTATCTTAAAAAAGAAAGCCGACAGATATAAAATCTATCAGCTTTATATTAATTAATTACTTTCTGTCTTAAATTTATTTACAATATTACGAAGGTCTTTAGAAAGCTCTCTTAAATCTCCTGCATAATTTGATACTTCCTCTATTGATGCTGCCTGTTCTTCTGTTGAAGCCGATACTTCCTGGGTAGATGCAGAAGTTTCTTCAGCTATAGCAGAAAGATTCTCAATCATTGCTATTATTTTATTTTTCTTGTCTGACATTTTGATATTAGAGTCTGTTACCTGTTGAACTTTATCAATCAATTCATTTATTGAATTTGAAATCTCTGAAAAAATATTTTCTGTATCTTCCACTGCTTTATTCTGTTCTTCTACAGCTTTTTTTGTTTCTTCCATTGAATTTACAGCGATTTCATGATAATCAATACAGTTATTTCTCATATATTCTTAAATATTATATCATTTACTATTATTTTCAATTATGATATTTCTCACATTATAATTTCTATATCATTGTACAGATTTTTCCCGTTTTTTTTCATAGTTTATAGATACTATTCCTAAGGAGACTAAAATTAGTGATATTAATATAAAATTAGTCAACTTTTCATCTGGTAAAAAAATAGATGACAGTAATGAGCCAGATACAGGTATCATAAATTTATATATAGTAATCTCACCTGCTTTATTATACTTAAGTAATGAATACCATAATGCAAAGGCTGTAGCAGATAAAAATGAAGCATATATAAGTAATAGCCAAGCCTTAGGTGTAAAAGCTAAAAGTTTGCCTTCTGTTCCTATTAAACCTATAAGTAGTAAAATAACTGACCCTATAAACATTTGTAATCCTGTAACAGTAAATGGATGTACCTTTCTTGATAAGTTTTTAGCCAAAATAGTACCAAAGCTACTCACTAATGCGCTAAATAACAAAAACCCTTCACCAAATAACGAAAAACTAAAATCTAAACCTTGTCTTTCCCAATTAATTAATATAACCCCTCCAAAACCAGAAATAAGTCCTATTATCTTTTTTAGATCCATTTTATCATCATGATAGACTATGTGTGCTAATACTACCACAAAAAAAGAACCACTGGCTGTTAAAACAGCTCCTTTTATACCTGTTGTATTAGATAAACCATTATAAAAAAAGAAATACTGTAAAGTCGTTTGAAGTATTCCTAATAAGAAAAGCTGTAATAAAATATTTTTATTAATTTTTTTCGATTCTTGTATGTAGAAGGAAGTCATAAAAATAAGTAAAACTGATGCAATAAAAAATCTCATTCCCGCAAATAAAACTTTAGCATATATATTTTCCGGTGAAATATTTAGTTCAGTATAGCTTATTTTTAGTACTGGAAAGGCACTGCCCCATAAAATTGAACAGAATAAAGCTGTCAATATACTGTACTTTTTTACTGTAAATACTTTTCTTAGTTCCATAATAATCTCCTTCTATTCTTTATTAATTCATTCTAGATTTTAGCATGATTCTTAGTTTCATACAACACAAAAATAAAAATATAATATATATTGTCGATTGAAAGATTATTTCCAGGGAAATTGAAAAAAATTATTTTAATTTCAAAATTGTAAATGTTGAATTTTAATGAAGTTTGATAGTTAATGTATTATGTACAATAAAAAAGCTAATGGATTAAAACCATCAGCTTTTTAAATCAATTTACTATATTTATTTTATAACCACATTCTTTACACTTTTCTCCTTCTAAGTCTACTACTTTACCTTCAGTCGTTCTGTCAACTATTAATGCTTTACAATTTGGGCAATAAGTATTTCTATCTACCCCCCAAACGTTCCCTATATATACATAGTCTAGATATTTCTTAGCTATATCTTTTGCCTTAACTATTGTTTCAATTTTTGTGGCTTCATTTTTAAGTTTATATGAAGGATAATATCTTGTAAGATGAAGTGGTATTTCTTTATCAATACTAGAAATCCATTTAAACAGCTTTTCTAGGTTTTCTAAATCATCATTTTCATCCTGAACAATTAAAGTGGTAATCTCAACTAAAACTGATTTGTTTGCAATCTCTACTGTTCTTAATACAGGTTCTAATTCTCCTCCACATAATTCTTTATAATATTTATTGCTAAATGACTTAACATCAATATTCATAGCATCAATATAAGGAAGAAGTTTTTTTAAAGGTTCTTCCTGAATATACCCATTAGTAACAAGTACATTTTTTAAGTTGTTTTTCTTGGCTTCATTTGCTGTCTCTAATACAAATTCATACCAAATAGATGGTTCATTATATGTATAAGCTATCCCTATTGAATTATTTCTATTTGCAAGTGTTATTAAATCCTTTGGTTTAGCCCATTGGGCAGGTGGAGTTTCATGGGCTATCTGCCAATTTTGGCAGAAACTACACTTTAAATTACAGCCAAAACTTCCTATAGAAAAAATATTTTTCCCCGGATAAAAATGATAAAGAGGTTTCTTTTCTATAGGATCATAGGCATATGATGTAATTTGTCCATAGTTTAATGTATATAACTTTCCATTATCGTTTTTTCTTACTCTACATATACCAATATTACCTTCTCTTATATTACATCCATGTGGACAAAGATAACACTTGACCCTATTATTTTCTAACTTTTCATAAAAAAATGCTTCTTTTTTTAATTTCATGATAACTCCCCTTTTTATCCACGTTATCCACATTATCCACAACCCATAGTGGATAACTTTTTGTTAATTTTTTAGTGTCTATAATTGTCTAATTTAAGGGGTTTGTTCTTCTTTTTCCACACTTTGTTGATTTATAAATTAAAATTGTCCACCCTTATTCAACAACTTATCCACATCTTAAGATATACTTTGCTTATTAATATATCAGTAATGTCTTTCTACTTCAAATCTTTCCATAATGTATCCCTCAGAAGGACTTATTCCTGCTTTTTGCAATGCTATTGCAACCTGTTGCTCTGGAGTATCTACTCCCTCAATATTTGGTAATAATAAACCTGATCTATGACCACTTCTTACTATAACTCCATATTTGGATACATCAAGCTGATCTATAGAATTTATTGGTTCTGGTTCCTTTAAGATATCTACTGAATAAATTAAATCATCTAATTCATCTTCATCAACAGGATAAAACCTTGGATCTTCAATACCTGCTTTAATAGCATTTTTTACAATTTCCTTTGCAATATTATCTTCTGTAGGAGCTATTGTACCAATACATCCTCTCAGTTTTCCATTCTTTTTAATTGATACAAATACCCCAGCTTTATTATTTATAAGTTTTTCACTTATATTTTTTGGTATATCTATTATTTTTTTATTTTTAACATAATATTCTAGGCTTTCCCTAGCTAGTTGTACAAATTCATCTTCCATTTTTCTAACTGAAGCTATCATTTCATCTTTATTTTTAATTATTTTATCTAGCCTTTTATGTTTATCAGATTTATCTAGTATATCAAATACACATACACAATATCCTACTCCAAAGGGACCTTCGTAAGAAAGTACCTCTGATAATGTCTTATAACCATCTAAAACTCCACACATCATCATAATAGAACGAAGTCCACATTCTCCTGCAGCTTCAGCTAGTTTTAAATCTAATTTCATTATTTCTTCAATATCGCCCTTTTCTAAAAGTTTAACAAGTTCTTCATCAAATTCCTTTCCTCTTATATTATATCCTGCCGGTGCACCTTTAGTAAGTTTATGAGATAAATCTCCACTTGCTATAAAAACTACATTCTCATCACTATTTTCCACAGCCTCTTTTATTGACATTCCAAATTTATATATTTCAACTGGAGAAAGTAATCCATAGGTTATATGAATTAATTTAAAATTCTTGTACTCGTTATTTATGAAATAGAGAGGAACTAAAGCTCCATGATCTAAATTTAAATCTAGATTATAATCATTAGCAAACTCCTCATCAACAGCTGCAGTAACAATATCCTTCTTAGAAGCCCTAGAAATTATATCTTTTACTAATGTTAAGTTATTCTTGAAGCTTAATTTAATATTGCCTGCACCAAATTTTTCAAAGCTCCCCTCTAAATTCTCTATATTAGATATACTTATAGCATCCCTAAAAAGTGGTCCATGAGGAGTTACCAAAACTATTGTAGTTGGTTTTTTCTTGCTAATATCCTCTGCTACTTGCTTAATAGTTCTTATAGTATTTGCTGTTTTAGCCTCTTCACCCTTACCTATATCAGGTACTATTATGGGAGGATGAGGTAGTAAATATGTGCCTAATATTTTTCCCATGGTATCCCTCCTGTTATTATTCTTCTATAGTAATGATACCCTTAATTTAGTTTAAATTATTCATTTTGTATAGATTCTTCTTATGTAGATTTTTTTACTTTAGTTATAGTTATTAATTTCAGCTAATGTTTCATCTTCTTCTATTTCTTTGAAATATCTAACTAAACCTATATAAATTGCCCATGCAACCTTTTCTTGATACTTAGGTTCATTTAATAGCTTTTCTTCCCTTGGATTGGATAAAAAACCACATTCTATTAAAACTGTTGGTGCTTTAACTTCTCTTAATAGATATATACTATCCCTAGCTTGTGGAACCCTTTTATTATTTTTATCTAGTATATTTCTTAATTCTTCTTGAATTATAGTAGCTAATTTTTTACTCTTTTCACAACCCTTTTTATAAAAGGTCTGTGCCCCATAATATTTAGATTGTCTAAAACTATTTAGATGTATAGTCAAAAAGATGTCAGGATTACTAGAGTTAACTAGTATTTTTCTATTCCTTAAATCCTCATTTTTCTTCTGTCTATATGTCTTTGATTTATCAGTATATAATCCTTCATCTTCTTCCCTTGTTAATATAACCTTACCTCCACTTTGTTCAATTAGTCTCCTTAACCTTAAAGCAATCTCTAAATTAATATCATCCTCATTTTTTCCTATGTTACCTACTGCTCCTGGGTCTACGCCACCATGTCCTGGATCAATAGCTATAACCTTATCAGTTATAGGTAAAAAAGCAGCTGGTACTACTTCTTGATTATTATTGTAAAAAAATATTACACTTATTAATATAAAGGGTATCAAAATAAGCACTTTTTTCCTAATAATTATAATTTTCATATAATCCCCCCAAAATACCTTACATACTATAATATTTTTAATAAGTATATTTTTATTACAATAATGAGAATTTAACGGTATATTAAGGTTAATTTGTATATAAAAAATCGAGGGAAGCTCCCTTCCCTCGATTTTTTAGTAATTACCTATCCATTTTCTATATTTATTATTTAATTCATCAATATTTATACCTAACACCTTAGGAATTACTTTGTGGAATCGTTTTATAGATATACCGTCAACTTCTGCTGCTGTCCCTTCTGCATACTCAAACTTTCCTAGTTCTCTAATAATCTCTAGTAAACTATCCTTACCATACTCATTACAAATGAAACCTACAATAATTCCAGAAGATAGATAATATTTCCTTATGTTTTCTTGATTAGTCATATTTTCTAAATTTAATTTCTCTAGTTCTTTTATATCCCAAAAATTTTCTTTTTTAATATTTCTAAAAGTGTTTATATCATTGTTTTGAAATTCAGTGAAATAAACTGCTAAACCTTCCCCAAACCAATAGGGCATGTTATTTTTTGATTCAGCTATGGTTATTTTGTGAACCAATTCATGGGCAACAATATTTCTATATACATCACTGGAGTCATATATCATAGTTTTAATCGATTCAGGGTATTCATACCATCCAGCAAATTGCCAGGCAAAGGATAGTTTTACTGACTGTCTAAGTAATTCTTTATCCTCATAAAGCTTTATAACAGTCCTATCATCTGGCTTAACACCTAATCTATCTGTTATTATCTTATAAGCCCTTTCTGCCCCTTCAGCAGCTAATTTTGCGTATTTAATATTACCCTGTGGATAATTAATTACAAAATTCTTTGTTTGTATAGTTTCAAAATTTAAGTCAGAATCTACCCACTTATCTCCTTTTTTAATATATTTTACTGTATACATCAAGCTATATATTTTATCCTTAAATCTATATGTTTGCTTTAATTTAGCCAGTTTTTTATTATCACTTATTTTATTAATATTTATTATTTTAATTTTAAAATTTTTAATATTATTATTCTGAAGGTCTCTAAACCAGCTTTTCTTTTCTGCTATGTATTCTGGTTTACTTTTATCAAGTGTACTAATGTAGAGGGCTAAGTCTCCTGTTTTTATGGCTTTAATTTGAGTATTAATAAGTGTTTTAATACTATCAGCTTTCTCTTTTTGACCGCATGCAGAAAGTAGTAGTAAAACAACAATAATAAGTAAAAATCTTTTCTTTACTCTCATTTATATTTATCCTCCATATTTTTTCATATTATAATTTTATTTTTACTACTACTTTATTATACTATTTAAATTTAAGATAATTACAAAGCTATAAATTTTTCTTAATTTTAGTTATTTCTATATATTTCCATTTGTGAAAAAGAGAACCGTCCCTGTTTTCATTCGCCAAGAATTTGTTAACAATCTTTGGTATAAAATAAAAAAACACTGGACAAATGTCCAGTGTTTTTTTTATCTCTTTGAGAATTGTGGTGCACGTCTTGCTTTCTTTAAACCGTACTTCTTTCTTTCTTTCATTCTTGGGTCTCTTGTTAACATTCCTGCTTTCTTTAGTACTGGTCTTAGTTCTTTATCAGCTTTTAATAGTGCTCTTGCTATACCATGTCTTATTGCTCCTGCTTGGCCAGTAAATCCTCCACCATTAACATTAACTAGAACATCATACTTTCCTAAAGTATCTGTAATTACTAGTGGTTCTTTAGCTATATTTTTTAAAGTTTCATAGTTGAAATAATCATCTATATTTCTTTTATTTATAGTAATGTTCCCTTCACCTGGAACTAATCTAACTCTTGCAACAGATTTTTTTCTTCTACCTGTTCCATAATATTGTACTTTAGCCACTTACAGTCCTCCTCTCCTGAACTCTATATTTCATATACTTCAGGCTTTTGAGCTTGATGATTATGTTCTGTACCTCTATATACTCTTAATTTCTTAAGCATTTTTCTTCCTAAACTATTTTTAGGAAGCATGCCTCTTACTGCTGCAAATACAGCTTTTTCAGGATCTTCCTTCATTAACTTCTTATATGGTATTTCTCTTAATCCTCCTGGATGTCCAGTATGATATCTGTACATTTTTTGGTCTAATTTTCTTCCTGTTAAAACTACTTTTTCAGCATTTAACACTATTACAAAATCTCCTGTATCTACATGTGGCGTATAAGTAGGCTTGTGTTTACCTCTTAATATTTTAGCAACTTCACTAGCAAGTCTACCTAATGTTTTTCCTTCTGCATCTATTATATACCATTTTCTCTCAATTTCATTTGGTTTTGCTATAAAGCTCTTCACCCTTTTTCCCTCCCTACTTCTAGGTGTTTGCTATTGACGATTTATATATTAAAATCCGGGGCTAGTGGATTTTAATTGTCTTAACACTCCTTTTATTGTAATACAAGGCGCCTAGTGTGTCAAGATGTTTCCCTATAAAATACTCTTTCTAAATAAAGACCTTGTGGTGGTGCTGTATGTCCTGCTTTACTTCTATTTTGGGAATTAATTATTTCAGATATATCATCCACAGGTATTTTATCTGTTCCAACTTCTATTAATGTTCCTGTTATTATTCTAACCATATTATATAAGAAACCATTACCCTTTATTCTTATTTCTATAATATTTTCAGGTCTTTCTTCAATAGAAAGACTATGTATTGTCCTTACTGTATCCTTAACTGAGCTACCAGAGGACATAAACGCTTTAAAATCATGTGTTCCAATAATATGTGTTGCTGCTTTTTTCATTTTTTCTACATTGAGACTATAAGGTACATGATAAGTATAATTTCTAAGCAAAGGACTTCTAATCTTGTTATTATATATAAGATATTTATATTCTTTACCCTTTGCCGAAAATCTAGCATGAAAATCTTTTTCTACTTCTTCAGATTCTAATACTGCGATGTCCTTTGGAAGTAAGCTGTTTATGGCTAACTTAAATTTTTGTGCTGGAACACGTGACTTTGTATAAAAGTTTGCAACTTGTCCCCTAGCATGAACACCACTATCTGTTCTACCAGAACCAATAAGCTTTATTTTTTCTTTAGTTATTTTTGTTATTGCTTTTTCTAGTTCTTCTTGAATTGTTATATTATCAGGTTGAATTTGCCATCCACAGTATCTTGTACCATCATATTCAATAGTTAACTTTATATTTCGCATTAAAAACCCCTCTTATAGAAGCCTATCTACTATTATTAACCCTAGAAGAAGAATACTTATACCTAAAGCTATATAATCCCTTCTGCTTAAGATAAGCTGCTTCATTCTAGTTCTATTTTCTCCACCTCTATAGCACCTAGCTTCCATAGCTAGTGCTAATTCATCAGCCCTTCTAAAGGCACTTATAAACAACGGAACTAATAGGGGTACTAAACTTTTAGCCCTTTTTAATACATTTCCACTTTCAAAATCTGCCCCTCTTGCCATCTGAGCTTTCATTATCTTATCTGTTTCCTCTAAAAGGGTTGGTATAAACCTTAATGCTATAGTCATCATCATTGCCAACTCGTGGGCTGGCACACCAATCCTTTTAAAAGGATTTAGTAATCTTTCTATACCATCTGTTAATGAAATGGGCGATGTGGTTAGAGTAAGCAATGAAGTTCCAATTATCAAGAAAATAAGTCTTAATGCCATAAATGTTGCCAGTTTTAATCCTTCTTTTGTTACATCCAAAGGTCCAATTTCAAAAAGAATCTCACCCTTTGTCATGAAAACATTTATGATAAAAGTAATTAATATTATAAAAAAGAGAGGCTTTAATCCTTTTAAAATGAATTTAAACGGTACTTTTGAAATAAATATAGAAGTAAAAATAAAAATAGAAACAAATAGATATGGTAAAAAATTGTCTATAATAAATAAAGAAATTATGAATAACAAGGTAATGATTATCTTTATCCTAGGATCTAATTTATGGATAACTGTATTCCCAGGAAAATACTGACCTATAGTAATATTTTTAAGCATTACCATTTCCCCTTAAAAGACGCAAAATCTCCTCTTTTGCATCTTCTACTGTTATAATATCGTCCCTTACTTTTTTTCCTCTTTTCTTTAGCTCCCTCATAAAATAAGTAACTTGAGGTACTCCTAGCCCTAATTCTTCTAGTTCATCTGCTTTTTTGAATACATCTTTCGGTTTTCCTACAATTGATACTCTACCTTTGTGCATTACAATTATCTTATCTACTAGACGGGCTATATCTTCCATACTATGTGATACCAAGATTATTGTCATATTAAAATCTTGATGTAATTTTTTTATCTGTTTTAATATTTCATCCCTTCCCTTTGGATCTAACCCTGCTGTAGGTTCATCTAATATAAGAACCTCAGGCTCCATTGCCAGTACACCAGCTATTGCTACTCTTCTTTTTTGCCCTCCACTTAATTCAAAGGGAGATCTATTTTTAATTTTATCATAATTAAGCCCAACAAGCTCAATGGCTTCCTTTACTCTTTTATCTACCTCTTCCTCTGATAAACCTAAGTTTATAGGACCAAAAGCAACATCTTTATATATGGTTTCTTCAAAGAGCTGATGTTCAGGATATTGGAATACTAGCCCTACCTTTTGTCTTATATCCTTAAGGTTTGCACCCTCAGCAGATATGTCTACACCATCAATAATAACTTTGCCTGATGTTGGTTTAATTAATCCATTTAAATGTTGTATTAGTGTAGATTTACCCGAGCCTGTATGTCCTATTAAACCGACAAATTCCCCTTTTGCTATTTCAAGGTTTACATTATCTAGTGCCTTAGTTTCAAAGGGGCTATTTGGATTATAAATATGTGTAAGGCCTTCAACTTTTATTATCATAAAGCACTCACCAGTTCCTCTATAGTTAAAATATTCTGTGGTATATCTATCCCTTCTTTTCTTAACATATATGCTAATTCTGTTACTTGAGGTACATCTAATCCAATTTGCTTTACCTTTTCTACTTGGCTAAAAACTGTTTTAGGAGTACCCTCAAGTATTATGTTTCCTTTCTCCATTACAATTACTCTGTCTGCTTCAACTGCTTCATCCATATAATGTGTTATATGAACTATAGTCTTATTTTCTTCTCTATTTAATTTTTTAATAGTATTTATAACTTCTTTCCTGCCAGAAGGGTCAAGCATAGCTGTTGGCTCATCCAATATTATACATTCTGGTTTCATTGCCAATACACCAGCTATAGCAATTCTCTGTTTTTGTCCTCCTGACAAAAGATGTGGGGCATAATCTTTGTATTCTTCCATTTCTACTGCAGTTAAAGCTTCGTTTACACGTTTTCGTATTTCTTTAGGGTGTATACCTAGGTTTTCTGGCCCAAAGGCCACATCTTCTTCTACGATTGTGGCTACTAACTGGTTGTCTGGATTTTGAAACACCATGCCTGCTGTTCTTCTAATATGCCATATATTTTCTTCATCTTGTGTATCCATTCCATTTACGTAAACTTTTCCACTAGTTGGGACAATTAAAGCATTTATAAGCTTTGCTAAAGTAGATTTTCCTGAACCGTTATGTCCTAGTATAACTACAAATTCTCCCTTGTTTATGGACAGGTTTATACCATTTAGGGCTACTACCCCTTCATTTTCATTACTTTCATATTTATAGGTAACATTCTCCAGCTTGATCATTACATCTGACATAATATCCCTTCTTTTACATGAATAAAAAATCTTTAAGAAAATAGGGACTAAGTGCAGCCGCGACAACTTAATCCCCTTTACAAATCTACACTAATTCAATTATAGCCATTTCGGCACCGTCGCCTCTACGTGGTCCTAGCTTTAAAATTCTAGTATACCCACCATTTCTATCCTCATATTTTGGAGCTATCTCATCAAATAATGTCTTCACAACAGTTTCATCATATATAAAAGCAAGTACTTGACGTCTTGCGTGTAAATCTCCTCTTTTGGCAAGAGTTATCATCTTTTCAGCTAAACGTCTAGTTTCTTTAGCTTTAGCAACTGTTGTTTCTATTCTTCCATTTTTTAATAAGCTGGTAACTAGGTTTCTTAACATAGCTTTTCTGTGATCAGTAGTACGTCCTAATTTTCTCAGCTTAGCCATCTTCTATCCCTCCTTTTGCCATTAATCTTCGCTTTTCTTTAGGGTTAATCCTAGCTCTGATAATTTACTCTTTACTTCTTCAAGGGATTTCTTACCAAGATTTCTAACCTTCATCATGTCTTCTTCTGTCTTTTGAGTTAATTCTTCTACAGTGTTAATACCTGCTCTATTTAGACAGTTGTATGATCTAACTGACAAATCTAGCTCTTCTATAGTCATTTCTAATACTTTCTCTTTTTTGTCTTCTTCTTTTTCTACCATTATTTCTACATCATTTACATGTTCAGTTAAATCTATAAATAGATTAAGGTGTTCATGCATAATCTTAGCACCTAATGATACTGCCTCATCAGGTTTAATTGTGCCATCTGTCCATAATTCTATTACTAACCTTTCATAATCTGTTACTTGCCCTACCCTTGTATTCTCTGTTTTAAAGTTAACTTTTTTAACTGGTGTAAAAATTGAATCTATTGGTATAACACCAATTGCTTGGTCTTCTTTTTTATTTAATTCAGCAGGAACATATCCCCTGCCTTTTTCCATTACCATTTCCATATACAGTTTTCCATCACTTTCAAGAGTTGCAATGTGTAAATCTTTGCTTAAGATTTCCACATCAGGTGGAGCAATTATATCCCCTGCAGTTACTTTACCTTCACCTTCTGCCTCAATTTTTAATGTTACTGGCTCATCATTGTGCATAATTGCAGCTAAATCTTTTATATTTAATACTATTTCAGTTACATCCTCTAAAACACCAGGAATTGCAGAAAATTCGTGTAATACCCCATCAATTTTAATTGATGTAACAGCAGCTCCAGGTAATGAAGAAAGTAAGACTCTCCTCATTGAATTTCCTAATGTAGTTGCATAGCCTCTTTCTAATGGCTCTAAAACAAACTTTCCATAGGTATTATCATCACTCATCTCAATAATTTCAACTTTTGGCTTTTCAATTTCAATCATTCTGATTTAAACCCTCCTTATAAACTTATTAATGGCTTCGAGGGCAACTGATTCTAATTTGTCTATTACTTAGAATATAACTCAACTATTAAGTGGTCCTCAATTGGTATCTCTATATCTTCTCTTGCTGGTTCCGCAATTACTTTACCCTGCATTTTTTCAGTGTCTAACTCTAACCACTGTGGAGTTTTTCCCTGATGTTTTTCAACTAACTCTTTAAACTTTGGCGAATTCTTACTTTTCTCTTTAACTTCAATAACATCTCCAACTGTAGCTCTGTATGATGCAACATCTACTTTTCTTCCATTTACTAAGAAATGTCCGTGATTTACTAATTGCCTTGCTTCAGGTCTTGATGATGCTAACCCTAATCTATAAACTACATTATCTAGTCTTAATTCTAATAGTTTTAATAGGTTTTCACCTGTAATTCCGTCCATCTTATCTGCTTCTTTAAAGTATCTTCTCATCTTCTTCTCTGAAACACCATAGAATCTACGCACTTTTTGCTTCTCTCTTAACTGCATTCCGAAGTTTGATAATTTTTTTCTAGCCTTGCCATGTTGACCTGGCGCATAGTTTCTTCTTGATACTGGGCATTTATCTGTATAACATTTTTCACCTTTTAGATATAGTTTTAATCCCTCTCTACGACATAATCTACAAACTGGACCTGTATGTCTTGCCATTCTTTACACCTCCTGTACATTATTCTAGATTCTTCTGCGTTTTGGTGGTCTACAACCATTGTGTGGTATAGGAGTTACATCCTTTATTAGGCTAACTTCTAAACCAGCAGCTTGTAATGATCTTATAGCAGCTTCTCTACCAGAACCTGGTCCTTTAACATAAACTTCTACAGTTTTTAATCCATGCTCCATAGCTTTTTTAGCTGCTTCCTCAGCTGCCATTTGTGCTGCAAATGGTGTAGATTTTTTTGAACCTTTAAAACCTAATTGTCCAGCACTTGACCATGCAATAGTATTACCTTGAGTATCAGTTAATGTTACGATTGTATTATTAAAAGTTGATTTTATATGTGCTTGACCTTTCTCAATATTTTTACGCTGTTTTCTTCTTACACGAGCTTTCTTGTTTCTTTTTGCTGCCACTTAGTATCCCTCCTTTACCTATTTCTTCTTCTTTTTGCTAGCAAGTTTTTTAGGTCCCTTTCTTGTTCTAGCATTTGTTCTAGTTCTTTGACCCCTTACAGGTAAACCTCTTCTATGTCTCATACCTCTGTAGCTATTTATATCAATTAGTCTCTTTATATTCATTGATACTTCTCTTCTAAGGTCACCTTCAACTACATAGTCTCTATCAATTATTTGTCTTAGCTTATTTACTTCTTCTTCTGTTAAATCTTTTACTCTAGTATCTGGATTAACTCCAGCTTTTTCTAATATTTCATTAGATCTAGACCTACCTATTCCATAAATATAAGTCAATCCAATTTCTACTCTCTTGTCTCTTGGTAAGTCGACACCTGCAATTCTGGCCATTTACTTTACACCTCCTGTACTGTACTAATCATAACATATTTATTTTAAAAAATTTATACTTAGCAGCCGCGTATAAATTATAATCCCAAAACTATATTATACTAGAAAACAATCTGAAAAACTAGATAAAATTTAATTATTAACCTTGTTTTTGTTTATGTTTAGGATTTTCACAAATAACCATAACTTTTCCTTTTCTTTTAATTATTTTGCATTTTTCGCAAATAGGTTTTACTGATGGTCTTACTTTCATCTGATTCACCCCTTCTATTTTTTACGCCAGATTATTCTACCTCTGGATAAATCATATGGTGACAATTCAACTGTTACTTTGTCACCCGGAAGTATTCTTATGAAATTCATTCTTAATTTCCCAGAAATATGAGCTAAAATTTCATGTCCATTCTCAAGTTCAACCTTAAACATAGCATTAGGTAGAGCTTCTTTAACAGTTCCTTCTACCTCAATAACATTTTTTTGGGACATTAAAACACCTTACCTCCTATTCATATTAATTACTCTTTATTTTTATAAGGTTCAAGTTGTTTTCTGACATAGGCATTATCAAACTTTTCACCTTTTTCTATTTTTTCCTTTAGTGGCTCTATTATATCATTATATATCATCACATGCTTTACTTTTTTCTTCTTTGGCTTTTTAAGTTTTCTCATATCTCCATCTATTAGTAGTAAATATTTTTCATCTAATATTTTATAGATTACAAACACCTTTCCTTTGTCTCTACCTGCCTTCGATTTAACGACTTGCCCCACCTCAAGATCACTTGTTGTTTCCATTTAATTCACCTCTTTAGGTTATAAACTGGTTAAAATCTCTGGCTCACCCTCAGTGATTGCAATGGTATGTTCATAGTGGGCTGAAAGTTTTTTGTCATAGGTTACTACTGTCCAGTTATCTTGAAGAACCCTAACATGATAACTTCCTTGATTAACCATAGGTTCTATCGCTAAAGTCATCCCTTTTCTTAATCTAGGTCCCCTTCCCGGTGGGCCAAAATTAGGAATTTGAAGATCTTCATGCATTTTTTGTCCTATCCCGTGTCCTACAAAATCTCTTACTACTGAAAAGCCATGTTTTTCTACGTGTTTTTGAATTGCATGGGATATATCTGTTAATCTATATCCTTCCTTAGCAAACTTTATTCCTTCATAAAAGGATTCTTCTGTAACTTTTATTAATTTTTTTGCCCCGTCAGAAATTTCACCTACTGGATATGTCTTAGCTGCATCTCCATAGTATCCTTCAATTACAACACCTATGTCTATACTTATAATATCACCGTCATTGAGCTTTCTTAATCCTGGTATTCCGTGCACAACCTCTTCATTTATTGAAGTACATATACTTGCAGGATATCCTCTATATCCTTTAAAGGCTGGTTTGCCATTATGCTTTAATATAAACTCTTCTGCAGCTTCATTTAATTTCTGGGTTGTTATTCCAGGTTTAATAATTTTTTCGAGAAAGGCATGGGTTTCGGCAACAAGCCTTCCAGCCCTTCTCATTTTTTCTATTTCCCTGTCAGTTTTTATTATAATCATTATTTTTCGCTCCCCAGAGCATTAACTATATCAGAAAATACTTTTCCGATATCTTGTTCTCCATCTACATTTACTAATAGACCTTTTTCTTCATAATAATCAATAAGGGGCTTTGTTTGTTCTAAATATACCTCAATTCTCTTTGATACTGTTTCTTCAGTATCATCTTTTCTTTGATAAAGTTCACCGCCACATTCATCACATTTTCCCTCAACTTTTGGAGGGTTAAATTTAACATGATAAGTCGCTCCACATTTTTTACATATTCTTCTTCCAATAGCCCTTTCAATTAAAACATCTTTGTTCACATCAATATTAATAACCTTATCCAGTTCTAATCCTAAGTTTTGTAGTTCTTCGTCTAGTGCATCGGCTTGAGCAACCGTTCTTGGAAAACCATCTAATAGAAATCCGTTTTTACAATCATCTTCAATTATTCTATCTTTTACTATAGCAACTACTATTTCGTCAGGAACTAAAAGTCCTTTATCCATATATTCCTTTGCCTTTTTCCCTAATTCAGTTCCTTCTTTTATATTTTTCCTAAATATATCTCCAGTTGATATATGTGGTATATCATATTTCTTTACAATACCTGAAGCTTGAGTTCCTTTACCAGCTCCAGGAGGGCCTAGTAAGATTAGTCTCAAATCTATCATCTCCTTAAGGAGTTTTTGAGTTTCAAATTACTTTAAGAATCCTTTATAGTGTCTCATTAACATTTGTGATTCTATTTGTTTTACAGTTTCTAGGGCTACACCTACAACGATTAGTAATGCAGTACCACCAAATCTTATATTAAGGTTTGTTGCTGAAAGTATAATTATTGGTAGTGATGCAATTATCGCTAAGGCTAAAGCTCCTGCTAATGTTATTCTAGAAATTACTCTATTTAAATACTCTGCAGTTGGTCTTCCTGGTCTTATACCAGGTATAAACCCTCCATACTGCTTTAAGTTGTTCGCATATTCAATAGGATTAAATTGTATTGCTGTATAAAAATATGTGAAGAATATAATCAGCAATGTGTTTAATATAGAGTATATCCATACTCCAGGATTTCCATTAGGAGAAAGATACTTTCCAACCCAATTTGCAAATCCTCCACTAAATAATAAACCTAATGTTTGAGGAAATGCAAGTAATGATGTTGAGAAAATTACTGGAATAACTCCAGCCATTAACACTTTAAGTGGTATATGTGTACTTTGACCACCATACATTTTTCTCCCAACAACTCTTTTTGCATATTGAACAGGTATCTTTCTTTGTCCCTCTTGAATAGCAACTACTCCAGCAATAATAAGTATTGCTAGAATTAAAAATACAAGAATTTCTATAATATTTGTTTCTCCAGCTCTAAATAAAGCTACTACTTTTACTATTCCAGAAGGAAGTCTTGAAATTATACCTGTAAAAATTATAAGTGATATACCATTACCAATACCTTTATCTGTGATTTGCTCACCTAGCCACATTAAGAAAGCAGTTCCTGCTGTTAGAGTTATAACAACTACAGAAACTGACAAAAAGTCTTTATTAATTAAAGCTCTATTAAAGAAACCATAGCTTATACCTGTTGCTTGGATTAAAGCTAAAATAACAGTTCCATATCTTGTATATTGAGCTATTTTCTTTCTACCTTCTTCACCTTCTCTTGCTAAAGCCTCAAGGCTTGGGATGGCAATTGTTAAAAGATTCATGATAATTGAAGCAGTTATATATGGGTATATATTTAAAGCAAAGATTGTAAAGTCTTTAAAGGCTCCCCCAGCCATAAAGTTAAAGAAATCTAAAAGCCCGCTAGCTCTTCCTTCAAACATTTGGTTTATTATTGTTCTATCAATTCCTGGTACAGGAATATTTGCTCCTAATCTAAATACTAGGAGCATTGCAAGAGTAAAAAGCATCTTCTTTCTTAAATCAGGTATTTTCCAAGCATTTCTTAGAGTAGAAAACATATTAAATCACCTCTACCTTTCCCCCTGCACTTTCAATTTTCTCTACAGCAGATTTACTAAATTTATGAGCTTTAACAGTAAGTTTCTTCTCTAATTCTCCGTCACCTAATATTTTAACTCCATCTTTCATATTCTTAATTAAACCATTTTCTTTTAATAATTCTGGTGTTACTTCAGTATCATTTTCAAATACATTTAAATCTTTTATATTAACTATAACATATTCTGTAGCAAATCTAGAATTGTTAAATCCTCTCTTTGGTAGTCTTCTGTGTAATGGCATTTGTCCACCTTCAAATCCTGGTCTTACTCCACCACCAGAACGAGCATTTTGACCTTTATGCCCTTTACCAGAAGTTTTTCCTAATCCAGAACCATGGCCTCTACCAACTCTTTTACGATTTTTAGTGCTTCCATCATTTGGTCTTAACTCATGTAATTTCACTGTTTGCACCTCCTTTTAGTGAATTACTCTACTATCTCAATCATATGTTTTATTTTTTCTATCATACCTCTTACTTGAGGTGTATCTTCTTTTTCAATAACTTGCCCAATTTTTTTGAATCCTAAAGCATCTACAGTTCTCTTTTGTCTTTCAGTTTTACCTATTTTGCTTTTTACAAGCTTTATTTTTATTTTAGCCAAGGTAATTACCCCCTTACCCTAATATCTCTTCAACTGATATTCCTCTTAATTTTGCCACTTCCTCTACAGTTTTCAAGTTTCTTAATCCTTCTATAGTTGCATTTACCATGTTTCTAGGGTTATTTGAACCTAAGGACTTAGCTCTTAAGTCTCTGATACCTGCTAACTCTAATACTGCACGTACTGGACCTCCTGCTATAACTCCTGTACCTTCTTCTGCTGGTTTCATTAATACCCTTGCTGCACCAAATTCTCCAACTATTTCATGTGGTATTGTTGTTCCTATTATCGGAACCTTAACTAAATGCTTTTTAGCATCTTGAATAGCCTTTCTAATTGCATCAGGTATTTCCAATGCTTTAGCCATTCCAACTCCTACGTGTCCATTTTCATCTCCTACAACAACAAGAGCGCTAAATCTGAAGTTTCTACCACCTTTAACAACTTTAGTTACTCTGTTAATGTTGACAACTCTTTCTTTTAAGTCTAGCTGACTAGCATCTATACGTCCACGTTGCATTAATTTCCCTCCTTTTGTTAAAGTTTAAGTCCAGCTTCCCTTGCTCCTTCAGCAAGTTCTTTTATTCTACCATGATAAATGTATCCGCCTCTATCAAATACAACTGTTTCTATACCTTTTTCTAAAGCTCTTTTTGCTATTAATTTCCCTACTTCCCTTGCAGCTTCTTTGTTACCAGTTGATGATACATTATCTTTTACTTCTTTATCTAAACTAGAAGCAGCAACTAAAGTTTTCCCAGCAACATCATCTATTACTTGGGCATAGATATTATTTAGACTTCTATAAACATTAAGTCTTGGTCTTTGCGGAGTTCCAAATATTTTATTACGTACTCTTACATGTCTTTTCTTTCTTCTTTTATTTTTACTAGCTTTTTTAATCATACTAGTTCACTCCTTTCTTGCTATTATTTAGCTGCTTTACCTTCTTTACGTCTTACTACTTCTCCCTCGTATCTTATACCTTTACCTTTATATGGTTCAGGCTTTCTTAATTCTCTAATCTTAGCTGCAAAGTTTCCAACTTTTTGTTTATCAATACCTTTAACAACAATTTTAGTATTAGATGGAACTTCTACTTCAATTCCTTCAGGTGGTTCCATTTCTACTGGATGTGAAAAACCTAAACTAAGTACTAATTTTTTACCTTGTTTTTGAGCTCTATATCCAACACCTACTATTTCTAAAGCTTTTGAATATCCTTTAGTTACACCTTCTATCATATTAGCTATTAAAGTTCTAGTTAAACCGTGTAAAGACTTATGCTTTTTATTATCAGTTGGTCTATTAACTGTAATTACATTTTCTTCAATAACAATCTCCATATCTCTATGCAACTGTTGCTCAAGTTGACCTTTAGGTCCCTTTACTGTGACATAATTCTTATCATCTATTTTAACATCTACTCCGTCAGGAATAGTAATTGGTTTAATACCTATTCTTGACATAACTACACCTCCTATTCCCTAGATCATAAATTATATTACCATACGTAACAAATAACTTCTCCACCTACATTCTCATTTCTAGCTTGTTTATCAGTTATAACTCCTTTTGATGTTGAAAGAATTGCAACACCAAGTCCTCCAAGAACCTTTGGTATTTCATCTTTCTTAGCGTAAACTCTTAATCCTGGCTTTGAAATTTTCTTTAATCCACTTATAACTTTCTCTTTATTTTTACCGTACTTAAGCTGAATTCTGATTAACCCTTGTTTACCATCATCTATTACATCATAGCCTTTAATAAAACCTTCATTTAATAAGATTTCAGCTATAGCTTTTTTCATATTTGAAGCTGGAATATCAACAGTTTCATGTCTAGCGTTATTACTATTTCTTATTCTAGTAAGCATATCTGCAATTGGATCTGTCATAACCATAACAGTTTCCTCCTTTCATTTTCAAAACTTTACCAGCTTGCCTTCTTAACTCCTGGAATCTGTCCTTTATATGCTAATTCTCTAAAACATATACGGCAAATACCGAACTTTCTTAAATAACCGTGTGGTCTCCCACATATTTTACATCTATTATATTTCCTTGTACTAAATTTAGGCTTTCTTTTCTGTTTCGCGATTAGCGCCTTTCTTGCCACTTTTTCCCCTCCTTTTCTATTCTTTAAATGGCATACCCATTAATCTTAAAAACTCTCTAGCTTCTTCATCAGTTTTTGCTGTTGTTACGATTGCTATATCTAAACCTCTTACTCTATCAACTTTATCATATTCTATTTCAGGGAATATTAATTGTTCCTTAATTCCTAAAGAATAGTTTCCTCTACCATCAAATGACTTTGGTGAAACTCCTCTAAAGTCTCTTACCCTTGGTAATGATATGTTAACTAATTTATCAAAGAAATCATACATTCTTTCTCCTCTTAATGTAACTCTAGCTCCTACCGGCATTCCTTCACGAATTTTAAAGTTTGAAACTGACTTTTTAGCTTTAGTTACAACTGCTTTTTGTCCGGATATTTGAGTTAACTCTTCTAATGCTGCTTCTAATGACTTAGGATTTTGCTTAGCATCTCCAATTCCCATATTTAAAACTATTTTTTCCAATTTTGGTACTTCCATTACATTTTTATAGTTGAATTTTTCCATAAGCGCAGGAATTACTTCTTTTTTATATTTTTCTCTTAAACGTGATGCCATGTATTGTACCTCCTTTCAACAATAGCAGATTAGTCTAATACTTCACCACATTTTCTGCAGATTCTAACCTTTTTACCATTTTCTAAAACTTTATATCCAACTCTTACACCTTTTTTATCTTTTTCACAATAAGGCATTACATTAGAAACATGAATTGGTCCCTCTTGATGGATTATTCCACCTTGAGGGTTAGTTGGACTAGGTTTTTGATGCTTTGTTTGCATATTTACACCTTCAACTATTACTCTATCCTTCTTTGGAATAGCTCTTAAAACTTTTCCTACTTTTCCTTTATCTTTACCTGAAATTACAACTACTTTATCTCCTTTTTTAACGTGCACTTGTCTACACCTCCTCTTATAATACTTCAGGTGCTAATGATATTATCTTCATGAATTTACCTTCTCTTAATTCTCTAGTAACAGGACCAAAAATACGAGTTCCCACTGGAGTTTTATCGTCCTTTATAATAACAGCCGCGTTTTCATCAAATTTAATATAGCTTCCGTCTTCTCTTTTTATTCCCTTCTTTGTTCTTACGATTACAGCTTTAACAACTTCACCTTTTTTTACAACACCGCCAGGTGTTGCATTTTTAACACTAGCTACTATTACATCTCCTATATTAGCATATCTTCTATTAGTTCCACCTAATACTTTTATACAAAGTATTTCTTTAGCTCCTGAGTTATCAGCAACTTTTAAGCGTGATTCTTGTTGAATCATCTGATACCCTCCCTTCAGTACCTTAAGGATTACTTAGCTTTTTCTATAATTTCAACAAATCTCCATCTTTTTTCTTTACTTAATGGTCTAGTCTCCATGATTTTAACAATATCGCCTACTCGACATTCATTATTTTCATCATGTGCTTTAAATTTAGTAGTCTTTTTAACACGCTTTCCGTAAAGTGGATGTTGAACAAAAGTCTCAACTGCTACAACAATTGTCTTATCCATTTTATCACTAACTACACGACCAATTCTTGTTTTTCTATTTCCTCTCACTTTAGTAGCCACGGTTAATACCCCTCCTTCCTACAACTTAAGCTTGCATTTCTTTTAATTCTCTTTCTCTTAGAACAGTTTTAATTCTTGCTATATCTTTTCTTACCATTTTAATTCTCATAGGATTATCTAATTGACCAGTTGCTAACTGGAATCTTAAGTTAAATAACTCAGATTTTAATTCACTTAATTTTTCATTTAATTCTTTACTAGTTAGTTCACGTAATTCTTTAGCCTTCATTAGACTCACCACCTTCTTCAGCAGCTTGTTGTTGGCGAGTTACAAATCTACATTTTATAGGTAACTTATGTGATGCCAATCTCATAGCTTCTCTCGCAACATCTTCAGGTACACCTGTCATTTCGAATAATATTCTTCCTGGTTTAACAACAGCAACCCAATACTCTGGTGAACCTTTACCAGAACCCATACGAGTTTCTGCTGGCTTTTTAGTTACTGGCTTATCTGGGAAAATCTTAATCCAGATCTTTCCACCTCTTTTTACGTGTCTTGTCATCGCCCTTCTGGCTGCCTCTATTTGATTTGAAGTTATCCATGCTGGTTCTAATGCTTGTAATGCATAGTCACCGTAAGCTATTTTTGTACCACGAGTAGCTTTACCCTTCATTCTTCCTCTATGAACTCTACGACGCTTTACTCTTTTAGGCATTAACATTGATTATTCCTCCTTCCTTTCAAGGGATAGCCTATCTTCTATTCCCTCTGTTTGTATCTTTCTTTCCTCTTTTATTATCTCCAGCTCTTTTTTCTTCGACATTATTTCCTTTTGTTGGTAAAACATCTCCTTTATAAATCCAAACCTTAACTCCAATTTTTCCGTAAGTTGTATCTGCTTCCGTGAAACCATAATCAATATCTGCTCTTAATGTTTGCAGAGGTATATTTCCTTCACTATATCCTTCAGTTCTCGCCATATCAGCTCCACCTAATCTTCCTGATACAGCTGTTTTAATACCTTTGGCACCTGCACGCATTGCTCTTTGAATAGCTTGCTTCATTGCTCTTCTAAAAGAAATTCTTCTCTCTATTTGGTTTGCTATATTCTCAGCAACTAATTGAGCATCTACCTCTGGTTTCTTAACTTCCTCAACATTAACAATAACCTTCTTCTTAGTTAGCTTCTCTAATTCATTCTTTAACTGTTCTACTCCGCTTCCGCCTTTTCCAATTACCATTCCTGGCTTAGCAGTATAAAGATTTACTTTAATTCTATTTGCTGCTCTTTCTATTTCAATTGTAGAAATTCCTGCAATGTATAACTTATTTTTTATATATTTACGGATCTCATAGTCTTCAATTAGATAGTCTGAAAATTCTTTTTTCCCAGCATACCATTTTGAATCCCAATCCTTAATAACTCCAACTCTTAGACCATGTGGATTTACTTTTTGACCCATAATTTCCCTCCTTTACTATTCTCTTTCCTTAACCACTACTCCTATATGGCTAGTTCTTTTTCTTATCATATCCGCTCTACCTTGAGCTCTCGCTCTCCATCTTTTTAAAGTTGGACCTTGATTTGCATAAACTTGTGAAATGTATAATTTATCTCTATCCATTCCATGGTTATTCTCAGCATTAGCTACTGCTGAGTTAACTACTTTTTCAAGCATTCTCGCTGACTTTTTAGGAGTAAATCTCAAAATTGCTAGTGCTTCATCAACATTTTTCCCTCTAATTAAGTCAGCTACTACTTTCACCTTTCTAGGTGAAATACGCATATATTTTGCAATTGCTCTAGCTTCCACTTCTGTTCCCTCCTTCTTTCACCTATTTAAGAGCAGTTGATCTTTCTGTATGATCACCGTGTCCTCTAAAAGTTCTTGTAGGAACAAACTCTCCTAGTTTGTGACCAACCATATCCTCAGTTATATAAACAGGTACATGTTTTCTACCATCATGTACAGCTATTGTGTGTCCAACCATTTCTGGAAAAATTGTTGAACGACGTGACCATGTTTTTATTACTTTTTTGTCACCTTTTTCATTTAACTCTCTTACTTTCTTTAATAAATGCTCATCACAAAATGGTCCTTTCTTTAATGATCTTCCCATTTATATCCTCCTTTCGACCGAATTAAGCCGCTAACCATTTATATAAATTATCTTCTCTTTTTACCTCTTTTTCTAACGATAAATTTATCAGATTGTTTCTTTTTCTTACGAGTTTTATATCCAAGTGTTGGCTTACCCCATGGTGTTACTGGAGATGGTCTACCGATTGGTGCTCTACCTTCACCACCACCGTGTGGGTGATCGTTCGGATTCATTACACTACCTCTTACAGTTGGTCTTATACCCATATGTCTCTTTCTACCAGCTTTACCTATTGTAATATTTTCATGATCTATGTTCCCAACTTGACCAATTGTAGCTCTACATTCAAGTCTAACCATTCTAACTTCTCCTGAAGGAAGTTTAATTTGTGCATAATTTCCTTCTTTAGCTACAAGCTGGGCATAACTTCCAGCAGCTCTTGCTAATTGTGCGCCCTTTCCTGGTTTTAGCTCAATGTTGTGGATTACAGTACCAACTGGAATATTCTTAAGAGGTAAAGCATTACCAACTTTAATATCAACATTTTCACCTGATTCAATAGTATCTCCTACAGTTAATTTGTAAGGAGCAATAATATATCTTTTTTCACCATCTGCATAATTGATTAGTGCAATATTTGCACTTCTATTAGGATCATATTCTATTGCTGCTACCTTTCCAGGTACTCCATCCTTATCTCTTTTAAAATCAATAATTCTATACTTTCTTTTAGCCCCTCCACCTCTGTGACGAACTGTAATTTTACCATGTGAGTTTCTACCAGCATTTTTCTTTAGTGGTACTGTTAATGACTTTTCAGGTTCTTTTTTAGTTATCTCTTCAAAGGTAGAAACAGTCATCTGTCTTCTAGCTGGTGAAGTTGGCTTAAACTTTTTGATACCCATTTCTTTTCCCTCCTTCTACTAATTCTACTCCTACATCATTCCTTCAAAGAACTCTATAGTTTTACTGTCTTCAGTTAACTTAATAACTGCTTTTTTCCAATCGGCTCTTTTTCCTTCATTTAATCCCATTCTTTTAATTTTACCTTTCATGTTCATAGTATTTACTTTTTCAACCTTAACACCAAAAATGTGTTCTACTGCGTTTTTAATTTCAGTTTTATTAGCTTTTTTATCAACAACAAATGTATACTTTCTGTCAGCCATATCATTCATACTCTTTTCAGTAATTAGTGGCTTTATTATTATATCGTGTGGATCACGCATTATGCATACACCTCCTCCACTTTGCTCACAGCGTCCTTAGTTATAATGAAAGTATCATAGTTTAATATGTCATATACATTTAATGAATTAACTAGTGTAGTCATTACACCAGGAATATTTCTAGCTGATTTTATAACATTTTCATCCTTTTGGCTCATAACAATAAGAGCTTTCTTTTTAGAATTTAAATTCTTTAATATATTAACCATGTCTTTAGTTTTTGGTCTTTCCATCTTTAACTCATCTAAAACTACCATTTCATTATTAGCAACTTTTGAGCTAAGTGCTGATTTCATTGCAAGTCTTCTAACTTTCTTTGGTAGTTTATAGCCATAATCTCTTGGTTTCGGTGCAAAAACAACTCCTCCACCTTTCCAGATAGGAGATCTTATACTTCCGTGACGTGCTCTACCTGTACCTTTTTGTCTCCAAGGCTTTCTTCCGCCACCTCTCACTTCTGCTCTAGTTTTAGCTGACTGAGTTCCTTGACGTCTGTTTGCTAAATGATTTTTTACAGCCTCATGTAATACATGTTCGTTAATTTCAGCACCGAAAACTTCTTCACTTAGTTCTATTTCACCCATTTGCTCTCCTGATACGTTGTATAAAGCTACCTTTGGCATTTTATATCCTCCCTTCTAAACCAACTTATCTTATTTGCTTGCTTTATAGCTTTCTTTTATCGTTAATAGTCCACCTTTAGGACCTGGTACTGCACCTTTTACTAATAAAAGATTTCTTTCTGTATCTACTTTTACAACTTCTAAATTAGCAACAGTTACTTTCTCATGTCCCATATGTCCTGGTAACTTCTTACCTTTAAATACTCTTGATGGGTCTGCAGAAGCACCCATTGAACCCGGTCTTCTATGATATTTTGAACCATGAGTTTCTGGTCCTCTTGATTGTCCATGTCTCTTTATAGCACCTTGGAATCCCTTACCTTTTGAGATCCCTGTAACATCAACTTTGTCTCCCTCTTCAAATACGTCGGCTTTAATCTCTTGACCTACTTCATAATCATCTGGATTATCTACTCTAAATTCAGTCAAATGTTTTTTGTAATTAACACCTGATTTGTCAAAGTGACCTTTTAATGGCTTGTTTACCTTTTTCTCCTTTGCATCTTCAAATCCTACTTGTACTGAGTTGTAACCTTCTTTTTCCTCAGTTTTCTTTTGAACTACAGTAACTGGTCCTGCTTCAATTACAGTTACAGGAACTACCTCTCCATTTTCTCTAAAAATTTGTGTCATTCCTATTTTTTTACCTAATATACCTTTCATTATTACACCTCCCTAATCTTACAGCGGATTACACTTTTAAGTGTAATCATTCTAAGACTCAAAATTACAGCTTAATTTCAATATCTACACCTGCTGGTAAGTTAAGTCTCATTAATGCATCAACAGTTTTGTTTGATGGATTTAAAATATCTATTAGCCTTTTATGTGTTCTTTGTTCAAATTGCTCTCTTGAATCTTTATACTTATGAACTGCTCTTAGTATTGTAACTACCTGTCTTTCTGTCGGTAGTGGTATTGGTCCTGATACCTTTGCACCTGTTCTCTTTGCTGTTTCTACTATCTTCTGTGCTGATGAATCTAGTATTTGGTGGTCATAAGCCTTAAGTCTGATTCTTATCTTTTGCTTTCCTTTCTTCGCATTACTATTCTGCTTAGCCATCTACTATTCCCTCCTTCTATCCCATGTTACTATCAAAACACGACATGGAATTGCCTATACACTTAACCGGGTGTTTTGTAGTTTTTTTAATTAGAAATTAATGGCAAAACCTGTCGTCTTTTATAAACCGTACTTCCAAGAACACTTAAATATAAGTAGAATGATACTTTACAAGTATCAGACACACACTATTACATTTTATATTAAATTCAAGTAAAACTCAAGTGTAAATTTAAATTTTTTTATATAATTATATAGATATTAAAAGAAGGGGAGTCCCCTTCTTTTAATATCTACTTTTAAAGTTGATTTTATTATTCAATAATTTCAGAAACAACACCAGCGCCTACAGTTCTTCCACCTTCACGAATAGCGAATCTTAATCCTTCTTCCATCGCTATTGGTGTGATTAGCTCTATTTCAAATGTTGCGTTGTCTCCTGGCATTACCATTTCTACGCCTTCTTCTAATGTGATTGATCCTGTTACGTCTGTTGTTCTAAAGTAGAACTGTGGTCTATATCCACTGAAGAATGGAGTATGTCTTCCTCCCTCTTCCTTAGTTAATACGTATACCTCTGCTTTAAACTTAGTATGTGGTGTTATTGATCCTGGTGCTGCTAATACTTGACCTCTTTCTATTTCATCTTTTTGTACA
>NZ_MCIB01000001.1 GCF_003609645.1 Thermohalobacter berrensis | reverse complement strand
TTAATCTACTTACCTTTTATTTTATTTTAGAAAGTGATATAATAATTTTATGATTAGCTAGCAGGAGGTGGAACTTTGTCAAAAGACAAAATAAAAAAAGAAATATACGAATGGATAAAAAGTATTGGTTTAGCCGTAATAATTGCAATTTTAATAAAAACTTTTATTTTTAATTCTACTTATGTATTGGGTAGTTCAATGTATCCAACTCTTCATGAAAAAGATAGATTATTTACTAATAAAGTGGTATACTTCTTTAATGAACCTCAAAGGGGAGATATTGTTGTATTAAAAGCACCTGATGATCCTGAGAAAGACTACATAAAAAGGGTTATTGCAATTGAAGGTGATTTAATTGCAATTAAAAATGGAAAAGTATATGTAAATAATAAGTTATTAAAGGAAGAATATATAAGAGAAGGAAGCTATACATATGGCAATATAAAATTAAAAGTTCCTCAAGGTCATGTTTTTGTTTTAGGAGATAATAGGGAAAGGGGAGCTAGCAAAGATAGTAGATATTTTGGTCCAGTACCAATAGATTTAATAAAAGGAAAAGCTAGTTTTAGATATTTTCCCTTTGATAATAGATTTGGTTTTCTTTATTAAATGTGAAGAATAAATATTTTATTTTATGTCCATAATAATCCTGGTGATTATTATGGGTAAAAGGTTAGAAAGATATAAGCGCAGAAAAAAGGAAAAAAAAATAAAAAGACAAAAAAGAATAATTTTATTAGTTACTATTATGTTATTTATCGGAGGAATAAATATTGTTGATAAATCCTTTAGAGAATTTTTGTATATAGAAGATATGAGAGTTTTTGATTTTCGGAATAATAATGAATATATTACAGTACACTTATTAGGTAAAAACTATCAAATAAAAGAGGAAAAATTAGATGAAACAATATCAAAATTTAAAGTAAAATTAGAAAATACTTTAAATTTCATAAAAAACTATATTAAGAATTAGTATACCGGGCTTAAGCCCGGTATTTTATTAAAAGTTTTAATCTTTTAACAATCGAATTATTATGTTATAATTGTTTAAGATTATTCCTAGACTAGAGGAGGATTTATATGTCTAACAGTAGACAAAATAGAGTAAGAAATTTTAGTATAATAGCACATATAGACCATGGAAAATCTACCCTAGCAGATAGATTAATAGAGGAGACAGGTCTTTTAACAGAAAGGGAAATGAAAGAGCAAATTCTAGATAATATGGATTTAGAAAGAGAGAGAGGAATTACAATAAAATTACAAACAACAAGGCTTGTTTATAAAGCAAAGGATGGAAATGAATATATATTAAACTTAATAGATACACCTGGGCATGTAGACTTTAATTATGAAGTTTCAAGAAGTTTAGCTGCATGTGAAGGCGCCCTACTTGTTGTAGATGCTGCCCAAGGTATAGAAGCTCAAACATTAGCCAATGTTTATTTGGCATTAGACCAAGACTTAGAAATTATCCCTGTAATAAATAAAATTGATTTACCTAGTGCAAGACCTGAAGAAATTAAGAAGGAAATTGAGGATGTAATTGGATTGGATTGTAGTGACATTCCTTTAATATCTGCAAAAGAAGGTATAAATATTGAAGATGTATTAGAAAGTATTGTACAGAAAATTCCAGCTCCAAAAGGAGATAGCGGTGCCCCACTTAAGGCCCTTATATTTGATTCTTTTTATGATAGTTATAAGGGAGTAACTGCATATATAAGGGTTGTTGAGGGAACTATAAAGCCAGGTATGAAGATAAAGATGATGGCTACAGATAAGGAATTTGAAGTATCAGAGGTAGGAATATTTACCCCTTCACAAGTACCAGTAGATGAATTAAGAGCAGGTGATGTAGGATATGTAACAGCAAGTATAAAAAACGTAAGAGATGCTAGAGTTGGGGATACTATAACAGAGGCAGATAGACCTGCTAATAAACCTCTTCCAGGTTATAAAAAAGTAACTCCAATGGTATACTGTGGAGTTTATCCTGCTGAGGGTGAAGATTTCAATAATGTAAAGGACGCTTTAGAGAAATTACAAGTAAATGATGCTGCATTAACATTTGAACCAGAAACATCAGCAGCATTAGGATTTGGATTTAGATGTGGATTTTTAGGATTATTGCATATGGAAATCATACAGGAAAGACTTGAAAGGGAATTTGATTTAAATATTATTACAACTGCTCCTAGTGTTATATATAAAATAAAGAAAAAAGATGGTGAGATTATAAATATTCAGAATCCAACAAACTTACCACCTTTAACAGAAATTGAATATATGGAAGAACCAATTGTTGAATCTTCAATTATGGCACCAAAAGAATATGTTGGACCAATCATGGAATTGTGCCAAGCAAGAAGGGGAACATTGAAAAATATGGAGTATTTAGACCAGACAAGGGTTGTACTTCATTATGATTTACCTTTAAATGAAGTAATATATGACTTTTTTGATGCATTAAAATCAAAAACAAAGGGATTTGCTTCCCTTGATTATGAATTAAAGGGTTATGAAAGATCAGATCTAGTAAAATTAGATATTCTAATAAATAAAGAAGTAGTTGATGCATTCTCTATTATTGTACACAGAGAAAAAGCCTATGAAAGGGGTAGAAGTATAGCTGAAAAGCTAAAAGAAACAATACCTAGGCATTTATTTGCAATACCTATACAAGCTGCTATTGGATCAAAGATTGTTGCAAGAGAAACTGTAAAAGCATTGAGAAAAGATGTTTTAGCTAAATGTTACGGAGGAGACGTATCAAGAAAGAAAAAGCTATTACAGAAGCAAAAAGAAGGTAAAAAACGAATGAGACAGTTAGGAAATGTTGAAGTACCACAAGAGGCTTTTCTATCTGTGCTTAAGTTTGACAATGATTAATTGGGACAAAGAATATATACTTTGTCCCAATTTCTTTGATAAACTATAATGTAGTTCTCTGGAGGACTTTTTATGAAAGAGATAGGAGTTTATATACATATTCCTTTTTGTAAAAGCAAATGTTATTATTGTGATTTTAATTCTTTTCCTGAAAAATTCAATTTAGTAGAAAAATATGTCTATTATATTAAAAAGGAAATCGATATTTATGCAAAAGAATACCCTAACTGTATTATTAAAACAGTTTTTATAGGTGGAGGCACTCCGTCAGCTATTGAGGCCAGATATATTGAAGAAATTATAAATTATCTTTTTAAAAAATTTAAAACTGAAGAAAAAATAGAAATATCAATAGAATGTAATCCTAAAACATTAACAAGGGAAAAGTTAAGAACTTACAGGAATATAGGAATAAATAGAATAAGTATTGGCTTACAATCTTTAAATGATAATCTACTTAGAAAAATCGGACGTATACATACGTCAGGAGATTTTTTCAATAGCTTAAAGCTTATAAAAGAAGAAGGTTTCGAAAACATAAACGTTGATATTATGTTTAATCTTCCTAGCCAAACCTTAGAGGATGTTATAAATACCTTAAAAAGGGTCATAACTTTAGATATTAAACATATATCTTTTTATAGTTTAAAGATTGAAAAGGGAACACCTTTTTATAAACTATATAATCAATCAAAACTTAAGCTTCCTAGTGAAGATTTAGAAAGACGGATGTATTACAAAGGCAAAGAAATATTAGAAAAAAACGGTTTTAAACATTATGAAATATCAAATTTTGCAAAAGAGGACTTTAAATGTAGACATAACATAATCTACTGGAAAGTTAAACCATATTTAGGAATTGGTTTATCTGCCCATTCTAATCTCTCTAAAAAAAGATGGAGAAATGTTGCAAGTTTTGAAAGTTATTTTAAATATTTAGAAAAAGATAAAAAGCCTATTATAGAACTAGAAAAAATTGATAGCCAAACAGAAATATCAGAGTTTATGATTTTAGGACTGAGGCTAGTTGATGGTATAAATAAAGCAGAATTTAGGGAAAGGTTTAAAATTGATATTCATAACATTTATAATAAACAATTAATTAAACTTAAAGACCTTGGACTTATCAGAGAAGATAAAGAAAATATTAAGCTAACAAAAAAAGGATTAGATTTAGCAAATATTGTATTTATGGAGTTTATTTAATATATAATATAAATTTTAAAATATAAGGGTATTGACAAATCTACGATTCAATGATAATTTAATGACGTAAGGTTAGCACTCGATAGCATAGAGTGCTAATAAATAATTATAATTAGTTTGTAAGTTGGCTATGCCATAGAGGTGATTTTATGGACCTTAATGAAAGAAAACTAAAAATTTTGCAGGCAATTATCCATAGTTATATTAAGAAGGCGCAGCCTGTTGGTTCACGAACTATAGCTAAAAAATACAATCTAGGTGTTAGTTCTGCTACTATAAGAAACGAAATGTCAGATTTAGAAGAATTAGGGTACCTTGTACAGCCACATACTTCAGCAGGCAGGATACCTTCAGATAAAGCTTATAGATTATATGTTGATAGTTTAATGGAATTAAAAAGTATAAGTTCATTGGAAAGAAAAAAGATTAAAAAGGGACTTTCTAAAGAAATTAGAGAAATAGAACAGTTAATACAAAATTCAGCTAAAATATTATCAAAGCTTACAAATTATACATCCTTAGCTATAGCACCACAGTTTAAAAAAAGTAGATTAAAACATATACAACTTGTACCAATAGATGAAAGGAAAGTATTGGTGGTAATAGTAACAGATACTGGTATAGCTAAGAATACAATATTTATGATGGATAATGATATAACACATGACCATCTAAATAAAATAACAAATTACTTAAATGCAAAATTAAAGGGACATCCAATTGAATATATTGGAAGTAGCTTAGAATATGAGCTTATTCAAGAAATGTATAGTTTGAAAAATACTATTAACCAAGTAGTACCACTTATTTATCAAGCAGTAGATGAATTAGAAGAAGTTGATTTGTATGCAAATGGCGTAACTAACATTTTTAATTTTCCAGAATATAATGATGTATCGAAGGCAAAGGCATTTTTGTCTTTTATAGAAGATAAAAATTTAGTTGTTGATATGCTTATGAAAAGTGGATTACAAGATATAGAAATAAAAATAGGTAAGGAAAATTGCTATGAAGAGGTTAAAAATTGTAGTCTTATTACGGCTACATATAGTCTAAATGGGAAAACAATAGGGAAAATTGGAGTCATTGGTCCAACTAGAATGGATTACTCAAAGGTTATTTCAATTGTAAAAACTATATCTTTAAATTTAAACGATATTTTAAATCAATATTATAATAGGGGTGGAAGATAATATTTCATCCTTATGATTATGTTTCAAATATAAAAATAATCGTCTTTACAAAGGAAAATGAGAGGTGATAAGTTTATGGATAATGTAGAAAAGAATAAAGAAATAGATAATATTAAAGAGAAAGAAGAGGCTGATAGTAATTTAGAAGCAATTAAAGAGGAATTAAATGAAGATAGTAAAGAATACAAAGAGGATAAGACTAATGAAATTGAAGAAAAATATAAAAAGCAATTAAAAGAAAAAGAAGAAGAAATAGAAGAATTAAACAGTAGGTTTTTACGATTACAAGCAGATTTTACTAACTATAAAAAAAGAGTAAATAGAGAAAAAGATAGTATTTACATAAATGCTTATGAAGATTTAATAACTCAAATACTTCCTGTAATCGATAACTTTGAAAGGGCATTGGATGCTGTAGAGGAAAAAGATAAAGAAGATAGTTTTTATCAAGGTGTAAAAATGGTATATGACCAATTTATTAATATACTTAAACAAAAAGGTTTAGAAGAAATTAAATCAATAGGTGAAAAGTTTGACCCTAACTTACACCATGGAGTATCTTCAGAAGAAAATGATGAATATGAAGAAGATACTATTATTGAAGTTTTTCAAAAGGGATATAAATTCAAAGATAAAGTAATTAGGCCTAGTATGGTTAAAGTATCAAAATAATAAAAGAAAGGGAGGAACAGAAAATGGGAAAAATTATTGGAATCGACTTAGGTACAACTAACTCATGTGTAGCAGTTTTAGAAGGTGGGGAACCTACAGTTATACCTAATGCAGAGGGTAACAGAACTACTCCATCTATTGTAGCTTTTTCTAAGGATGGAGAAAGATTAGTTGGAGAGCCAGCTAAAAGGCAAGCTATAACAAATCCTGATAGAACAATAATCTCTATTAAAAGACATATGGGTACAGACCATAAAGTAAACATTGATGGAAAGGAATTTACTCCACAGGATATTTCAGCTATGATTTTACAAAAGCTTAAAGCCGATGCAGAAAGTTATCTTGGTGAAGAGGTTACTGATGCAGTTATTACTGTACCAGCATATTTTACTGATAGTCAAAGACAAGCTACAAAGGATGCTGGAAGAATAGCTGGATTAAATGTTAGAAGAATTATAAACGAGCCAACAGCTGCATCTTTAGCTTATGGCTTAGATAAAGAAGAAGAACAGCAAAAAATATTAGTTTTTGACCTTGGTGGAGGTACATTTGATGTATCTATTTTAGAAATTGGAGATGGAGTATTTGAAGTTATTGCTACAAGTGGAGATAACCATTTAGGTGGAGATGACTTTGATCAAGCGATTATAGATTATTTAGCAGAAGAATTTAAAAAAGAAAATGGAGTTGATTTAAGACAAGATAAGATGTCTTTACAAAGATTAAAAGAAGCTGCTGAAAAGGCTAAGAAAGAATTGTCAACTGTTTCAACTACAAACATAAACTTACCATTCATTACAGCTACTCAAGATGGACCTAAACATTTAAATATGGATTTAACAAGAGCAAAATTTGAGGAATTAACAGCACACCTTGTAGAAAGGACAATGGGTCCTACTAGAAGGGCACTAGAAGATGCTGGTTTAAGTCCTTCAGATATAGACAAAGTTATTTTAGTTGGAGGTTCAACTAGAATACCTGCTGTTCAAAGAGCAATTAAGAATTTAACTGGTAAAGACCCTCATAAGGGGATTAATCCAGATGAATGTGTTGCTATTGGTGCTTCTATTCAGGCAGGGGTACTTAGTGGAGAAGTTAAAGACTTGTTATTACTAGATGTTACACCACTTTCACTAGGAATTGAAACATTAGGTGGAGTATTTACTAAGCTTATTGAAAGAAATACTACAATACCAACTAAAAAGAGTAAAATTTTCTCAACTGCAGCAGACAATCAAACTACTGTTGATATACATGTTCTACAAGGTGAAAGACAAATGGCTAAAGACAATACAACACTTGGCAGATTCCAATTAACTGGAATACCACCAGCACCTAGGGGAGTACCTCAAATAGAAGTAACTTTTGATATAGATGCAAATGGTATTGTAAATGTATCAGCAAAGGACTTAGGAACAGGTAAAGAGCAGAAAATCACAATAACAGCTTCTACTAATTTATCAGAAGAAGAAATAGAGAAAAAGGTTAAAGAAGCAGAAAAGTTTGCTGAAGAAGATAAAAAGAAAAAAGAGGAAGTAGAAGCCAGAAATAATGCTGATTCAATGGTATATCAAACAGAAAAGATTTTAAAAGATCTAGGAGACAAAGTAAGTGAATCTGAAAAGGCTAATGTTAAAGCCAAATTAGACGAACTGAAAAAAGCTTTAGAAGGAGATAATACAGAAGAAATCAAGAAAAAGACAGAAGAACTTCAACAAGAATTCCATGGCTTATCACAAAAGATGTATCAACAAGCAGCACAACAACAGGCTAACCAACAAGCCCAAGGGCAACAGGCAGGAGCTCAAACAGGTCAACAAACGGAAAATGATGATGACAATGTTGTAGATGCTGACTATGAAGTTGTAGATGAGGAAGACAAAGATAATAAATAAGATTACCAAAGCTAAATCCTTTGGATTTAGCTTTGGTTTTTAATGTTGAGAGGTGGTATATAGTGAGCAAAAGGGATTATTATGAGGTTTTAGGTGTTGACAGAAATGCTAGCCAACAAGACATCAAAAGAGCATATAGAAAACTTGCTAAGAAATATCACCCTGATTTAAACCCTAATAATAAAGAAGCTGAACAAAAATTTAAAGAAATTAAAGAAGCCTATGAAGTATTAAGTGATTCAGACAAAAGGGCAAGATATGACCAATTTGGTCATGCAGGTGTAGATGAAGATGCTGCAGGGGGTTTTGGCGGATTTGGTGGATTTGGCCACGGTGCAGGTGGCTTTGGTGATATTTTTGACGATATATTTGATATGTTTGGTGGAGGATTTTCCTCTAGAAAAAGAAATACAGGACCTAAAAAAGGTGCAAATCTAAAAATTACCTTAGATATAAAGTTTGAAGAAGCAGCCTTTGGAACAGAAAAGGAAATCAAGGTAAAGCGAACAGAAGATTGTACTGTTTGTAATGGAACAGGGGCTAAACCTGGTTCAAATAAATCAACTTGTTCTCAATGTAACGGAACTGGTGAAGTAAGATATGCACAAAGAACACCCTTTGGTCAGTTTGTTAATGTTAGAACCTGTGATAAATGTCATGGAACTGGGGAAGTTATAGAAGAACCTTGTAGCAAATGTGGGGGAACAGGTAAGGAAAAAAGAATAAAAAAGATTACTTTAAAGGTTCCAGCAGGTGTAGATACAGGTTCTGTAATTCCTTTAAGGGGAGAAGGAGAACCAGGAGAAAGAGGAGGTCCAAGGGGAGACCTATATGTTTATATAAATGTATTACCACATAAATATTTTAAAAGAGATGGCTATGACATATATTATGAAATGCCAATATCTTTTGTTCAGGCAGCATTAGGAGCTGAAGTGGAAGTTCCAACGGTAGATGGGAAGGTAAAATATAAAATTCCTGAGGGAACTCAACCTGACACAGTTTTCAGACTAAAGAACAAGGGTATATCATATCTTGGTGGAAATGGAAAAGGAGACCAATATGTTAAGTTGAAAATACAAGTTCCCCAAAAATTAAATGAAGAGCAAAAACAAATATTAAAAAAGTTTGCAGAAGTGTCAGGTGAAAAAATAAATGAAACTAAGAAAGGCTTTTTTGATAAAGTTAAGGATGCTTTTGGAGGATAAAATAATCACTCCATAAATTTATGGAGTGATTATTGTTTTTGTTGTTTTTAAAATATATAACTAGTTTTTTTTGAAATTATAGGGTATAATAAAGTGAGAATTTATGTGGACGGCTAATCTTACTTATATTAAAAAGGATGGGGATTATATGAAATGGATTGAAATCCAAATTAAAACTACCACAGAAGCTGTTGAAGCTGTATCCAATATTTTATATGATGCTGGAGTTGGAGGTGTAGTAATAGAAGATCCAAAGGATATTCTCATGAGAGATCAGAATGAGGATGACTGGGATTACGTAGACCCTAATCTATTAAAACATGACTTTGAAGGTGCAATCGTTAAAGGATACCTTCCAGAAAGTGAAGACTTAATAGACAAGATTGAATTAATTAAGCAAAATGTAGAAAAAATACCTCAGTATAATCTTGATAAAGGATTGGGAGAAGTTACAACAACAGAAGTTTATGAAAAAGATTGGGCACACGCTTGGAAAAAATATTATAAGCCTAAAAAAGTAGGAGAAAAAATAGTCGTTAAACCCTCATGGGAGGAGTATAAAAAAAGTTCGGATGATGAAATAGTAATAGAGTTAGACCCTGGAATGGCCTTTGGGACAGGAACCCATGAAACTACAATTATGTGTATAAAACAACTTGAGAAATATGTACATCCTTTTGATGTAGTATTTGATATAGGATGTGGTACGGGAATTCTATCCATAGCTGCTGCTAAACTTGGTGCAATAAGTGTTGTTGGCGTAGATTTAGACGAGGTATCTGTTAAAGTTTCTAGGGAAAATGTAAGAAAAAATGGAGTTGCTAATACTGTTCAAATAAGACACGGAAATTTACTAGGTGTTGTAAATAGTAAAGCCAATATAATTGTAGCCAATATTATAGCAGAGGTTATTACAGTTCTTGCAAAGGATATTTCAGACTTTTTACTTGAAGATGGAGTTTTTATTGCTTCAGGAATTATTTTAGAAAAAATTGATAAAGTAAAAAAAGCTTTAGAAGATAATGGCCTTCAAGTTGTTGATTGTATTAAAATGGGAGAATGGGCATGTTTAGTTTCAAAGTTAAAAGAGGGGTCTTGATATGAATAGATTCTTTGTAAATAAAGATAATATAAAAGAAGGCAGAGTCATTATAGAAGGAGAAGATGTTAAACATATAAGAAATGTTTTACGGCTTAATGAAGGTGATTTAATAACTGTTTGTGATTGCCAAAAGAACGATTATTTAGTAGAAATAACTGATATCAAAAAAAATTATGTTCAATGCAATATATTGGAAAAGAGTAAATCCAAAGGTGAACCAAACTTAGAAGTTGTATTGTATCAAGGTATTCCTAAATCAAGTAAAATGGACTTAATAATTCAGAAGGCTACTGAGTTGGGTATTAGTCAAATAGTACCTGTTGAAATGAAAAGAAGTGTAGTTAAATTAAAAAATGAAAAAAAGGAACAAAAAAAGTTAAATAGATGGAGAAGAATAGCTAAAGAAGCTGCAAAACAATGTAGAAGGGGAATAATACCTGCAGTAAGTGAAATTGTAAGTTTTAATGAAATGCTAAAATCCTTAGAAAAAGAAGAATTTATATTAGTTCCTTATGAAAATGAAGATAAAGTTGGATTGAAGGATATTTTGGCTAAAAATAAAGGGAAACATAAAGTTAATATAATAATTGGACCTGAAGGAGGCTTTGAAGAAGAAGAAATAGATAATATTAACAAACTTAACTGGCATGTAGTGTCACTAGGTCCAAGAATATTAAGAACCGAAACTGCTGGATTTACTGTATTATCTATAGTTATGTATGAGCTTGGAGATTTAGGAGTGATTTAAATGAATTCCGTAGCTTTTTATACCTTAGGTTGTAAAGTTAACCAATATGATACAGAGGCAATGATGGAATTATTTCAGAAAAAAGGATATAAAGTTGTAGATGCTAACCAGAAAGCAGATATATATGTTATAAACACATGTACAGTAACCAATTTAGGGGACAAGAAGTCAAGACAATTTATTAGAAAAGCAAAACGATTAAATGAAAATGCAGTAGTTGCAGTAGTAGGTTGCTATGCCCAGACTTCACCTGACGAGGTTTTAAATATTGAGGAAGTTGACCTTGTTTTGGGGACAAATAATAGAAATAAAATAGTAGAGCTTTGTGAAGAAGCTAAAAATGAAAGTATAAAGATAAATGCCGTTGAAGATATAATGAAAGTAAGAGATTTTGAGGAAATGTCAATTATAGAAGTAAAAGGTAAAACTAGAGCATTTTTAAAAATACAGGAAGGATGTAACCAATATTGTTCATATTGTATTATACCTTATGCAAGAGGTACAGTTAGAAGCAGAGAAATGGACAATATAATAACAGAAGTTAAAAATCTAGCTTCAAAGGGATTCAAAGAAATAGTTTTAACGGGGATACACATTGCATCTTATGGTAAAGACCTAAAGGGAATAAAACTTATTGATGTTATAGAAAATATACATAATATAGAAGGGATAGAAAGAATTCGGCTAAGCTCATTAGAACCTACAATTATAACAGATGAATTTATGAATAGGTTTGCAAACCTTAAAAAAGTATGTAATCATTTCCATCTATCACTTCAAAGCGGAAGTGACACAGTACTTAAAAGGATGAATAGAAAATATTCTACAGACAGATATAAAGAGTCAGTTGATATTATTAGAAAATATCTACCAGACTCAAGTATAACTACAGATATTATTGTAGGATTTCCAGGTGAAACTGATAAAGAGTTTATAGAAACATATAACTTTATTAAAGAAATTGGTTTCTCAAAAATACATGTATTTAAATATTCACCTAGAAAAGGAACACCAGCTGCTAAGTTTAAAAATCAAATAGACGGAAATACAAAAAGTAAGAGAAGTAAGATTTTAATTGAACTGGCTAGTGAGCTTACTAAAAATTATAATAAGAAGTTTATTGGAAGAACAATGGATGTTTTATTTGAAGAGAAATCAAAAAACATGAAAGGATGTATGGAAGGATATACTACAAACTATATAAGGGTTATATCAGAGGCCGATGAATCTGTTGAAGGGAAAATTTTGAAAGTTAAAATTAAAGAAGCTATTGGAGAAAATTTATTTGGTGAAATAGTATAAGTTAGAGGAATTTAATTGTTTATGTTGAATATATAGAAGTATGGGAAGCTTTTGCAAGGAGGTGAAACAAAAAATGTCAGAATGTATTTTCTGTAAAATAATTAACGGAGAAATACCTAGTGATAAAGTATATGAAGATGAAAAAGTTATAGCTTTTAATGACATTAATCCACAAGCTCCTGTTCATATATTAGTGATACCAAAGGAACATATTTCATCAATAAAGGAAATTGATGAAAATAATGGCGATATAATAAAACATATTCATTTGGTAATTAACAGAATTGCAAAGGAAAAAGGATTAGATGAAAAAGGCTTTAGAATAGTTAATAATTGTGGTGAGGAAGGTGGTCAAACCGTTGGACATCTTCACTACCATTTATTAGGTGGAAGACAATTACAATGGCCTCCAGGTTAATTTTAACTATATATAGATTATTTTAACTATAACAAACAGCAACTATAATCCACTTTCTGTTTAATTTGGCAGTTAGTGGGAGAGGGGAGGGATAAAGATGACAGAAGTAAGAATAAAAAAGAATGAATCTTTAGACAGTGCTCTAAGAAGATTTAAAAGACAGTGTGCAAGAGATGGAATAATATCAGAAATTAAAAAAAGAGAGTACTATGAAAAGCCAAGCGTTAGGCGTAAAAAAAAGGCAGAAGCTGCAAGAAGAAAAAATAAAAGAAGATAGAAGGTGATAATATGTCACTTAAGGATAAATTAATGTCAGACCTTAAAGTAGCCATGAAAAATAAAGATAAAATAAGAAAAAATGCTATTACAATGGTTAGAGCTGCTATTAAGCAAAAAGAGGTAGATGAGAGAAAAGAATTAACAGATGAAGATATTATTCAAATTATCTCTAAACAGGTTAAACAAAAAAGAGATTCATTAGAAGATTTTAAAAAGGGGAATAGAGAAGATTTAGTTGAATTAACTGAAAAAGAGATAGAAATACTTAAAGAATATCTACCAAAACAGTTAACTGAAGAAGAAATTGAAGAACTTGTAAAGCAGACTATCGAAGAGGTAGAAGCTGAAAGTAAAAAGGATATGGGGAAAGTAATGTCTGCAATTATGCCTAAGGTTAGAGGTAGAGCAGATGGTAGTCTTGTTAACAAAATAGTTCAAAAACATTTACAATAAAACCTGAATATGAAGATATTCAGGTTTTATTACATAAATAAATTTGTTCCCCTCTCCTAAAGGGAAAAAATGCGACCACTTAAATATAACGTGGTCGCATTTTGTAAATTTGGTATATTTTTTGGTATAATGTATGCAACAAAAATAGAACAATTAAAATTTAGAAAGGAGATTTATGTTGGAAGCCGAAAAAATAAAATCTATATTAATGGATATAAAAAAAGGAAAACTAGATATAGAAACTGGATTGACAAAATTAAAGGATTTACCCTTTGAAGATCTAAGCTATGCAAAAATTGACCATCATAGAGGATTAAGGCAAGGATACCCTGAAGTTATATATTGTGAAGGGAAGTCAATTGAACATATAAAGGGTATTGTAAAGAAAATGCTAGAACGTAATAGTAATATATTAGCTACTAGGGCAAATAAAGAAGTATATGAAGCATTAAAAGATACTACAGAAGATATCGAATATAATGAGATGGCTAGAATAATTATGATTAGAAAAAATGAAATAAAAAAGAGTAAAAGTAAAATTCTAGTTGTAACAGGTGGAACTTCCGATATTCCAGTGGCTGAAGAAGCAGCAATTACTGCTGAATTTTTAGGAAATACAGTGGAGAAACTGTATGATGTTGGTGTTGCTGGTATACATAGATTGTTATCACATAGAAAAAATTTAGATGAAGCAAATGTTATAATTGTAGTGGCAGGAATGGAAGGGGCCTTAGCTAGTGTTGTAGGTGGACTAGTTGACAAACCTGTTATAGCAGTTCCTACAAGTGTAGGTTATGGAGCAAATTTTAATGGTTTAGCGGCATTACTTGCAATGCTTAATAGTTGTGCTAGTGGAGTTTCAGTAGTAAATATTAACAATGGGTTTGGTGCTGGATATTTTGCTAGCACAATAATAAAACAAATAGATAAAATTAAGTAATCTTAAGAGGAGGAAAACAATTGGAAGAAAGATTTTTGTATTTTGATTGCTTATCAGGAATTAGTGGAGATATGACTATTGGTGCTTTATTGGATTTAGGCGTTAATAAAGAAGAATTTATTAAAGAATTAAACAAGCTCAATTTAGATGGATATGAAATCCAGATAAAAAAAGGTAAAAAAAATGGAATAACAGGAACAGATTTTAAAGTAATTATAAAGAATGATGAAGAAAGTAATCATGTTCATAGAAATTTACATGATATTAATAATATTATTGATAATAGTCAATTAAATGAAAATGTAAAAAAACTAAGCAAAGAAATTTTCAAAATAGTAGCAAATGCTGAGGCAAAGATACATGATAAAGAAATAGATAATATTCACTTTCATGAAGTAGGAGCTGTTGATTCTATAGTTGACATAGTAGGAACAGCTATTTGTATAGATAAACTTAATATAGATAAAGTATATGCTTCTCCTTTGCATATAGGAACAGGATTTGTTAATTGTGCACATGGAAATATACCTGTTCCTGCACCAGCCACTTTAGAAATTTTAAAGGATATTCCTGTATACTCTAAAGGAATTAAATCAGAATTAGTAACTCCTACAGGTGCTGCAATTGTAAAAGCCCTTTCTGAAAAATTTATTCCTATTCCAGATATGACTTTAGATGAAATTGGATATGGATTAGGAAAGAAAGATTTAGAAATAGCAAATGTTTTAAGAGTAATAATAGGTAAAAAAAAACTAAAGAAAGTTTAGTTATGCTTGAAACAAATATAGATGATATGAATCCAGAATCTTACTCATATATTATACCTTTACTGTTGGAGAAGGGAGCCTTAGATGTTTATTTAACTAATATTATCATGAAAAAAAATAGACCAGGTATAAAGATAAATGTTCTTTGTAATGAAGAAAATTGTAGTAAGCTTGAAGAAATATTATTTACTGAAACTACAACTTTAGGAATAAGAAAATATAAAATTGAAAGGGTTAAATTAAATAGAGAGTTTACAAAAATTAAAACTAAGTATGGCATTGTTACGATTAAAAAAGCATTAAAGGATGGAGAAACTATAAAATATGCACCAGAATACGAAGAGTGCAAAAAAATTGCAGAAGATTTAAAGATTCCTTTAAATAAAGTTTATCAAGAAATAATATGTGAATTTAATAGGTACTTAAATAAGTAAAGCACAAATCCAAAATTGGATTTGTGCTTTATTTACTATTCATACTTTCATAAATTAATTTTTCCTTTAAATTATAAAGGTTGTCTGATAAACATACATGCATAACTTCAGGGTTAGTAAGCCTTTTGTATTCCTCCCATAATGTATTTAGTTCTCTCTGACAATGATTTCTTATTTCCATTACTGGAGGTGTTTTGTAGACACATTCTCCATTAATAAAGATAGGAACTAATAGTTCTTTAAGCTTGTAGGTACCTGATTTTAGTGTTTTTACCTTCCATCTATGTGTTTCATCGTATAAAGTTAAAGTAGAGTTTTCATCTAAATGTTCATTGTCTAAAGTAATAAAATCTGAAATAATTTTATTTGTCTTTTTGTCATATATTCTATAAACCTTTTTCTTACCAGGGTTAGTAATTTTTTCAGGATTGTTAGAAAGTTTTATCTTAGGTATTCCCTTTTCTCCATTTTGAATTTGTACCAGTTTATAAACTCCTCCAAGGGCAGGATCATCTTTTGCTGTTATCTGCTTTGTTCCTACTCCCCATACAGAAATTTTAGCTCCTTGAATTTTTAGCTCTTGGATTAGATATTCATCTAAGTCACTAGATGCACTTATTACAGCATCCTTAAAACCTGCATCATCTAACATTTTCCTAGCTTCCTTAGATAAATATGCTAGATCACCACTATCTAGCCTGATACCATATAATCTTGGCTTAATATTTGCGTCTCTCATTTCTTTAAAAACCTTTATAGCATTTGGCACACCACTTTTGAGAGTATTATAAGTATCGACAAGTAATAAGCAAGAATCAGGATACTTTTTAGCAAATCTTCTAAAAGCAGTAAGTTCATCTTCATAAAACATTACCATACTATGGGCATGGGTTCCCTTTACAGGAATATTAAACTTTTTGCCTGCTAAAACATTACTAGTTCCGTCACAGCCACCTATTATTGCTGCCCTTGCACCATATACAGAAGCATCAGGTCCTTGGGCTCTTCTTAAACCAAATTCTAAAACAGTATCATTTTTTGCAGCCCATTTAACTCTAGCAGCTTTAGTTGCAATTAAAGTTTGATGGTTTATTATATTTAAAATTGCTGACTCTATAATTTGTGCCTGAATTATTGGTGCTTCTATTCTAATTAATGGCTCTTTAGGAAATACAACTGTTCCTTCAGGTACGGCATATATAGTTCCAGTAAACTTAAAATCCTTTAGATAATTAAGAAATTTATCATCAAAAACATTAAGATTTCTTAAATATTCTATATCTTCTGGGGAAAAGTTTAAATTTTTTATATATTCAATAAGCTGTTGAAGTCCTGCAAAAACTGCATATCCACCATTAAAAGGATTTTTTCTGTAAAACATATCAAAAACAACCCTTTGATTATGGTCCTGATTTTCATAGAAAATTTGGTTCATAGTTAGTTCGTAGAAATCGGTAAGTAGAGCGAGTTTTCTGCTATCCATAGGTTACCTCCTATATAATATCTAATTTTTAAGAATTAATATATATTATGTAGAGTAAAATTATAATTTTAGAAACTCTTTAATATTATATCATATAATATTGATAGATTTGCAAACTATCTTGTTTATATTAATATTCTCATATATTTATTATTACATAAACATACTAATAATTTACAAAATATAGTATAATGATAATTAAAGGAGGTGATTTAGTGAAGTCAAACAAAACCATAATTAGCTTTCTACTTGTAATTTTTTTTATTTTTAGCTCTTTTTCAGTATTTGCAGAAAACTCAAAAGATGTTTATGTTATTCCAATAAAGGGAGAAATAAATAAAGCTACTTATCAATTTATAAAGAAAAATGTAGATATGATTATTGATAAAGAACCTATGGCAATAGTCTTTGAAATTGACACATACGGTGGATTAGTAAAATCAGCTGAAGATATAAAAAATTTAATCATGAATTTAGAAATACCTACTATAGCTTTTGTAAATACAAAAGCAGAATCAGCAGGTGTACTTATCACAATTGCTTGTGACAAAATTGTAATGGCTGAAGGGGCAACTATTGGGTCAGCAGAAACAATACCTAATACAGAAAAAATATTGTCATGGTGGGTTGAAACGTTAAAGGCAACTGCTCAACAAAGAGGTAGAGACCCTCAACTTGTAGCAGCTATGGCAGATAAAGATATTGAGATAGATGATATAGTTGCTAAGGGAAAACTCTTAAATTTAAGTTATAAAAGGGCAGAACAATTAGGCTTTATAGACTTAGTTTCAAATGAATATGATAATTTTTTAGATAAATTAAATATCTCATATAATAATATCATTAAGATAGAAACAAATGCGAGAGTAAAATTAGCCAACATGTTAACAAATCCGTACATATCTGGAATATTAATATTTATAGGCTTTATAGGTCTTCTAATAGAAGTTTTTACACCAGGTTTTGGTGCAGGGGGGACTATAAGTTTTATTTCCTTTGCTCTATTCTTTGGAGGAAGTATCCTTGCTGGCAATACTGGTTGGGGAGTGCTTATTTTATTTATAGCTGGTCTAGCTTTATTATTAATCGAAGCTGCAATACCAGGTTTTGGCGTGCCAGGCATTGGTGGAATAGCCCTTTTTGTTGTAAGTATTGTATTAGCCTCAGATAATATAGAAATTGGTATCCTTTCTGTTGGAATATCCATAATTTTAACTATTGTAATAGCAATATTACTATTAAAATATGGGTACAAAAGTCCCTATTTAGATAGAATTATATTATCTTCTAAACAAGAAAATAAAAGTGGTTATGTTAGTATAGCTTCAAGGGAAAACTATTTAAATAAAGAGGGAATAGCAATTACCTCTTTAAGACCAGCAGGAACAATAGAAATAGATGGAGATAGAGTAGACGCAGTAACTGAAGGAGGATATATAGATAAGGGTTCTAAAGTAAAGGTACTAAAAGTAGAAGGACCTAGAGTTGTTGTAAGGAAAATTTAAGGAGGTTTTATTTATGCCAAGTAGTATTATTTTTATTCTTATAATCATTATTGCTGCTGTTATTTTTTTCTCAATACTATTTACGTTTATACCAGTTGGGTTATGGATAACAGCGTATTTTGCAGGAGTTAAAATTGGCTTTTTTACACTAGTAGGTATGAGGCTAAGAAGGGTAATCCCTTCTAAAATAGTTGGACCATTAATAAAAGCAACAAAAGCGGGTCTAGATTTAAGTGTAGATAAGCTAGAAGCCCATTATTTAGCAGGTGGAGATGTTAACAGTGTAGTAGATGCCTTAATAGCAGCCCAAAGGGCTAATATTAATTTACAGTTTGAAAGAGCTGCTGCTATAGATTTAGCAGGTAGAAATGTATTAGAGGCTGTTCAGGTAAGTGTTAATCCTAAAGTTATAGAAACACCTAAGGTTGCTGCTGTTGCCAAAGATGGAATAGAAGTAATGGTAAAGGCAAGGGTTACAGTTAGGGCAAATATAGAAAGACTTGTTGGTGGAGCTGGAGAAGAAACAATAATTGCAAGGGTTGGTGAAGGTATTGTAACAACAGTAGGTAGTGCAGAAAGCCATAAAAAGGTATTAGAAAACCCAGATAGTATCTCAAGGACTGTTTTGGATAAAGGATTAGATGCTGGGACTGCCTTTGAGATTCTTTCAATAGATATTGCTGATGTAGATGTTGGTAGAAATATAGGTGCTAAGTTACAAACAGACCAAGCTGAAGCTGATAAGAGAATTGCTCAGGCTAAGGCAGAGGAAAGAAGGGCAATGGCAGTTGCAAGAGAGCAAGAAATGAAGGCTGAAGTTCAATCAATGAGGGCTAAAGTTGTAGAGGCAGAAGCAGAAGTACCACTGGCAATTTCTAAGGCTTTAAAAGATGGAAATATAGGTGTAATGGATTATTATAAACTTAAAAATATATTAGCAGATACTGATATGAGAGATGCAATATCTAAGCTAAATAAATCAGATGAAAAGAATAACAGGGGTAATGATAAAATTTAGGGATGTGAGTATATGGATTTTTTAGGTGATATACTTAAGGTTTTTTTTATAATAGGAATCCCAATTATTTTAAAATCTTTAAAAGATAAAAAGGAAATAAATGCTAAAAAAAATATAAAGCAAAGAAAAAAAGTAAATACTATTAATAAAAAAAGAATAGAAAAAGCTGAAAATACAGTTACCTTTAATGTTGAAGATGAAAAAACAAATAAACCAAGTGAATATATGGAAACTAACCTTGAAAAGGGAATTGATAAAATTAAAGATGAAGGAAATATAGATTGTACTATAGAGGATAAAAATAGGCATAAAAAAGAAGATGTAAAAAAAGATGAAATAAGGGATGAGATAAGAGAAAATGAAATAGGAATTGGAAATGTTAAGTTAAGTTTTAAGGAAGATGAGATAATAAAGGGTATACTTATGGCAGAGATACTAAAAAAACCTAAAGGATTAGAGTAAAGCAGGCAATCGCCTGCTTTTATTTTTTGTATTGCTTGTAAATTTGTATTTAACAATAAAAGGATAAATTTTTTCTTTTTTATTTAACATTTAAAATCAGTAATACTAATTGTTATATATACATAAATTTTATATATGGAGGAGGGCTTTTTGTGAGTAAAAAAGTAGAGGAAGTAAAAGAAAGTTTATCTGAAATGTTAGAGTTACCTAAAGATATAGTTTTGGATTTGCCTAAGATTACTATGATTGGTAATTTACAAATTTATATAGAAAATCATAAAGGTATTATTGAATATAATAAGCAGAGAATACGAATTAACACAAATAATGGTTTATTAAGAATTATTGGTAAAAACTTAAGTATTAGAACTATAGTAACTGAAGAAATAATAATAGCTGGTGAAATTGAATCAGTTGAATTTGATACTTAAGGGGTGTTATACTTGTTAGTAATAAGAATATGGAATTATTTTAGAGGATATGTTATTATTAAAATTGAAGGTTTGACTTTGGAAAAATTTATTAATTTAGCAATAGCAAAGGGTATTTATCTATGGGATATAGTTAGGTATGATTATACAACACTTGAAGCTAAAGTAGGAATAAAAGGTTTTAAAGAATTGAGAGATGTTGTTAAAAAAGTTGGATGTAGAGTTTCAATAGTTGAGAAAAAAGGATATCCATTTTTAGTCCATAAATTAAGATATAGAAAGATGCTTGCTTTTGGTTTTGTTATAGCTTTAGCTATAGTGATTTTTTTGACTTCTTTTATATGGAGTATAGATGTTATAAATAATGAAAAAATAGAAGATGAGTATATAATAGACTATTTGCAAAGTTTAGGTATAAAACCAGGTATATTAAAGTATAATATTGATACTCAAGAACTTAAAAGGATGCTATTAACAGATTTAGATGTTATATCCTATGCCCATGTAGAAATAAAAGGTACAAAACTAATAGTTGATATTAAAGAAAGAGAAAAAATAATAAAAAAGATAAAAGAAAATGTTCCTTGTCATATAGTTGCTAAGAAAAAAGCAGTTATTCAGAAGGTTATAGCTAAAAATGGAAAAAGTGTAGTTGAAAAAGGAGATATAGTAAAAAAGGGGCAAATACTGATATCAGGAATAATAGAGGATCCAAAACTTGAAAATCCACTTTTAGTTCATTCAGAAGGTACTATCTATGGAAAGACGTGGTATAAATTAGAAATTAGAGAACCTATATATAAAATCATAAAGAATGAAACTGGAAGAATATATAAATCTAGGGAAATTAAAATAGGTAATAAGAAAATTCAAATGATGGAAGGAGACATACCGTTTAATAACTATATAAAGAAAACTAAGGAAAAAAATATCTTGAAGTGGGGAGATATGAAACTTCCCACAAAGATTTTGATACATGAATATAGAGAGGTAGAAGTAGAAAGAGTTAAACAAAATGTTGATTCACTTAAGCAACAGACAACTGTTAAAGGTGTTCAACAAATAATGGATAAACTACCCAAAAACGCTAGAGTTGTTTCAAAAGATGTTGAATTTTCAATAGAAGATAATACTTTAATTACTAAAATAAATATAGGAGTTATAGAGGAAATTGGTATTAAACAAAAAATTAATTATAGTAGGGAGGATTAATATTGACAAAAGAAACTCAAGAAAAAAATATCTTAATAGAAGAAGTAGATTATACTAGAGAGTTATTTGGGAATTTTGATGAAAATATTAAAATTATTGAGAAAGAATTTGATGTAAACATTGTTTCAAGGCAGGGTGAAATAAGAATTATAGGGTATGAACCAAATATTTCTATAGTTGAGAAGCTAATTTTTAAACTACTAGAAATGATTAAAACTGAAGGCAGGCTGACAAAACAAAGAGTAAGGTATGCTATAAAATTAGTTTGTGAAGGACAAGAAGATAAAATAAAACAATTATTAGATGATGTGGTTTGTATTACTGCCAAAGGTAAAAGTATAAAACCGAAAACCCTTGGTCAAAAGAGATATATAGATGCAGTAAGGAAAAATGATATTGTTTTCTCAATTGGTCCTGCAGGAACAGGGAAAACTTACCTTGGAATGGCTATGGCTGTAACGGCTTTTAAGAATGAAGAAGTAAATAGAATTATTTTGACAAGACCTGCTGTGGAAGCTGGAGAAAAGTTAGGTTTTTTACCTGGTGATCTTCAAGAAAAGGTAGATCCATATTTAAGACCTCTATATGATGCATTATTTGATATTTTAGGACCTGAAAAATACTCAAAATTAATGGATAAAGGCTTAATTGAAGTAGCCCCTCTTGCTTATATGAGGGGAAGAACACTAGATTCATCATTTGTTATATTAGATGAGGCCCAAAATACTACACCTGAGCAGATGAAGATGTTTTTAACGAGGTTAGGTTTTGGTTCTAAAGCTATAATTACTGGAGATGTAACTCAGACGGATTTACCTAAGGGTAAATCTTCTGGTTTAAAGCAAGTGATGAAAATATTAAATGGTATTAAAGGAATAGAGTTTATTACATTAACAAACCATGATGTTGTAAGACATCAGCTTGTTCAAAGAATAATAGAGGCATATGAAAGATATGAGAATAAAAAAGGGGAAGAATAAAATTACGGGGGAAAAATTATGTTCTCTTATATTAAGTTAAAACTGGACAAACTTTCTAACAATACTTTTTTAAAATTTTTTAAAAAGACCTTTGTGCAACAAATAACTCTGGTAACAGTTTTTACTATTTTATTATTTATAATTGTTGTTAATAACATAGCTCAAGAAAAAATAAGTGTTGAAATCGGAGATATTGCTCCTAAAGATGTAAGAGCTACAAAAGATATTGTTGATAGTGTAAAGACTAGAGAATTAAAACTTAAAGTAATGGAAGAAGTTGAACCAAGACATAGGGTAGACCCATCAATACAAGTAAAAGTAAAAAATGAAATAAAAGAATTTTTTGAATTAGTCTATGAAGTAAAAGAATATGAAGATACTACCTTTGAAACAAAAGTAAAGTTATTAGCACAAGATTCTAATATTGACTTGACAAATGAAAACTATAATGCTGCATTGAAAGCTTCAAAAGAGTCATTAAATATGCTTGAAAGTAATATAAGTGATATTTTATCACAAATAATGGGAACAGGTATAAAAAAGGAAGAACTTGAATACGAAAAAGAAAATGTAAAGAAAATATTTAATAGTTTAGATGATTTACCTAAAAATTTAAAGATACTAGGTATTAATATTGTTAATAAAAGTATAAGACCTAATCGTTTTCTAGATAAAGAAACAACAGACCAAAAAAGAAGAGAAGCAGCAGAACAAATATCACCAGTTATTGTCAAAGAAGGAGAATTAATAGTAAAAAAAGGTGAAAAAGTCGATGAAAGAATATTTGAGTTAATAAAAAGCACAGGGCTATTAAAGGAGAAAAATGGAATTGACTATAGTTTAAATATTGGAACCCTTTTTATTGTATTGTTATTAGAGGGTATAGTTATTTCTTATTTATATATTTTTGAAAGAAGAACTATTAATGATGTAAAACATTTAGTAATTCTTTCAATAATTATATTATCAGTCATTCTTATTTCTAAAGGTATAAGTGGAATTTCTGGTTATCTTATTCCAATATCCGCTGCAACTATGTTAATTTCAATTTTAATTGATGCCAAGTTAGCTATATTAATAAACTTTGTACTGGCTATTATAATTGGCATGATAACTGGTAATGACGTAAATAATATTATTATGTTGCTAATTGGTGGAACCGTTGGAGCCTTTGGTGTTATAAACACAAATCAAAGGCATAATATTTTTTTAACTGGTTTAATAGTAGGTGTCGCTAATGTTCTTACAATACTTTCATTTGGGTTAATTGCTGATGTTAGAATTCAGGAACTATTAAGTAAAGTTATTTATGGGTTATTAAATGGATTGTTTAGTTCTATATTAACTATTGGTTCGTTACCATTATGGGAGAGTATTTTTAGTATTCTTACACCTTTAAAATTATTAGAGCTTTCAAATCCCAACCATCCATTATTAAAAAAGCTATTACTAGAAGCCCCTGGAACATATCATCATAGTATTATAGTAGGAAACTTAAGTGAGGCTGCTGCCGAAGCAATTGAGGGTAATACACTTATAGCTAGAGTTGGAGCATATTATCATGATGTAGGGAAATTAAAAAGGCCTTATTTATTTAAGGAAAATCAGTTTAATAATGAAAACCCTCATAATAAATTGAATCCAAGTTTAAGTACTTTAATTATTACTAGTCATGTTAAAGATGGAGTAGAAATGGCTCAAAAATATAAACTACCTAACGTTATAACTAATATAATTAGAGAACATCACGGAAATACTTTAGTTGCTTACTTTTATCATAAAGCACTAAATTGTGAAAATAATGAACATATTGATGAAGATAACTTTAGGTATGATGGACCTAAGCCCCAAACTAAAGAAGCAGCTATAATTATGATGGCTGATTCAGTTGAAGCTGCAGTAAGGTCTATGAAAAATCCTACGAAGGGAAAAATTGAAAAGTTAGTTAGAGAAATTATCAAAAATAAATTAAATGATGGCCAATTGGATGAATGTAATTTAACCCTTAAAGATTTAGATGTAATTGCTAATGCCTTTTCGAATGTCTTATTAGGAATATTTCATGAAAGAATAGAGTATCCTAAACTTGATTTAAAAGATTTAAAAGGAGGAAAGCTAAGTGGAGCTTCTAATAGATAATAGGCAAGAGGAAATAAAAATAGATGAAGAAATTATAAAAATAGTTAAGGAAGTAGTAAATGAATGTTTAAATTTAGAGGGAAAAAATAAAAATTATGAAATAAGTATTTCCTTTGTAAATGATGAGGAAATTCGAATTTTAAATAGAGATTTTAGAGGGAAGGATAAACCAACTGATGTTTTATCTTTTCCAATGGAAGATGATGAAGAAGTAACTGATTATACACCTATTCTTGGAGATATCGTAATATCTGCACCTACTGCAATTAGACAAGCAAAAGAGTATGGACATTCTATAAAAAGGGAAATTGCATACTTGACTGCCCATAGTATGTTTCATCTTATGGGTTATGACCATAAAACAGAAGATGAAAAGAAAATTATGAGAACAAAAGAAAAACAGGTAATGAGAAAATTAGGTATATTTAGAGAAGAATAGAATATTAGATTTTATAATAAATTTAATTTATTAATTTTTTATAATTTTTCCTAGAAAAAGGGGTTTTTTATGAAAGTAAGAAAACTGATTGATAGTTTTAATTATGCAGTAGAGGGTATTATATATACATTAAGAACTCAAAAAAATATGAGAATTCATTTTGTTACTGCTTTTTTTGTACTGCTTTTAAGCTTATTTTTTAATTTTAATAGAATTGAATTATTATTATTAATTTTTACTATTGCCTTGGTAATAATAGCTGAAATGATAAATACATCTATCGAAAAAGCAATAGATTTGTTTACACAGGAATACCATCCTTTAGCAAAAATATCTAAAAATGTTGCAGCTGGAGCAGTGCTAATAGCTGCATTTAATTCAATAGTTGTAGCATATCTTTTATTTTTTGATAGGGTAAGTCCATATACTAAATTAATGATATTAAAAATTAAAAATTCATCGGTCCATTTGACCTTTATTAGTATTATTTTAGTAATTATTTTTACTATTTCAATTAAAACAAAAACAGGTTACGGGACACCCTTTAAGGGAGGACTGGTAAGTGGACATGCTGCAATAGCATTTTCTGTAGCTACATCAATAACTTTCATTGCTAAGAGTACCCTTGTAGCTACATTAAGTTTTATAATTGCAGTTCTAGTAGCACAAAGTAGAATTGAAGGAAAAATACATTCGACAATCCAAGTATTTGCTGGAGCTATTTTAGGGATACTTATTACTGTATTAATTTTTCAGTTTATTGGTTAATTTAGGAGGGATTATACTTGTCGGATATCGAATTATATGTCCGTTTAGTTATACTATTAGTTTTATTAATTTTATCTGGAGTGTTTTCAAGCTCTGAAACAGCTTTAACTTCTATGGATATAATTAGATTGAAAAAGCTAGAAGAGGATGATAAAAAAGCAGCTAAAATACTAAAGAGAATAAAGAAAAAAATGAACACTATGTTAGCTACAATTTTAATTGGAAACAATTTAGTTAATATTGCTGCAACTGCAATTATGACAGAGTTAATTGTTGAGATATTTAAAGGGAAAGGCAGTACTTTAATAGCTACAGGTATTATGACCGTATTAATATTAATATTTGGAGAAGTTACACCAAAAACTTTTGCAAATCAAAATCCTGAAAAGGTTTCAGCAAAAGTAGGATATACTCTAGAAAAACTGTCTATATTATTTAAACCTATAATTTTTATATTAAATAAAATTACTTCCATTACGATAAAGATAATGGGAGGAGATATGTCTAAAAATGAACCCTTTATTACAGAAGAAGATTTGAAATCTCTTATGGATGTTGGTGAAGAGGAAGGGGTTTTAAAACATCAAGAAAAAGAAATGATTGAGGGAGTTTTTGAGATTGATGATATAGATGTAACAGAAGTAATGGTTCCCAGAATAGATATTGTAGCAATATCAGAAGATGCAACCATTGAAGAAGCTCTAGATTTAATTATTAGATTTGGTCATTCTAGGATACCAGTATTTGAGGATACAATTGATAATATTATTGGTATATTATATGCAAAGGACATTTTACCTTATTTTTTTACTAAAAGGGATAAAATAACCAATAAAACTATAAGAGAACTAATGCGTCAAGCCTATTATGTACCTGAAACCAAAAAAGTAAGTCAGCTTTTAAAGGAATTTCAACACAATAAAATTCATATGGCTATTGTTTTAGATGAATATGGTGGAACAGAAGGTCTTGTAACTATAGAAGATATTTTAGAGGAAATAGTCGGAGATATATTAGATGAATTCGATAATGAAATAGATTTGATTGAGAAGAAAAAAACAGGTGAATATTTAGTAAAAGCTGAAATTTCATTAGAAGAAATAAATGAGCAATTAAATCTTGATTTACCAGAAGAAGATTTTGAATCTTTAGGGGGATTTGTGTTTAGTACATTAGGAAGGGTTCCTATAAAGGGAGATTTTATCAAATATAGAGGATATAAAATGATTGTAACAAGTGTAGTAAACCGAAGAATAAAACAAATAAAAATAGAGAAGATTGAAGAATCTAAAAAAATAGAGTAGGTGATATATATGCAAAAAAGAAATATACTACTAATATTATTAATAATTCCTATGGTATTTTCTTTAATAGGTTGTAGCAAAAGTGAAGATACAATATCTAATACAGATAATTTAAAGAGTAAAGGAGAAACTAAAAATGAATTAGATGAAAAAAAGAGTGACTCTGAAGATGAGAATGAACAAGATTTATTAAATAATAAAGAAGATGTACCTAAGAAAGAGGGAGTCCCTTCACCTTTAAGTGGATTGTATGGTCCTGAGGAAAAAATAAAAAGAAGACCAGTAGCAGTAATGATTGATAACCATCCAAGAGCTAGATGGCAGGCTGGATTAAGTAAAGCAGAAATCATTTATGAATTTTTAGTAGAAGGACCCTATACTAGATATATGGCTATGTTTTTAAAGAATGACCCAAAACATATTGGTCCTGTAAGGAGTGCAAGACCATATTTTATAACAACCTCATTAGAATATGATGCTGTTTATGTTCATTGTGGAGGGAGTCAACAGGCTTTATCTGATATAAAAAAATTAAGACTTGCTGATATTGATGCACTTGCTAGTAAAGCTGATGTTTTTTGGAGATACTATAAAACTGGAAAGAGGGCACCAAATAACTTATACACAAATATAGATGTTATTAGAAGAACGCAAAAAGAGAGAAGGTACAGGAATAAAGGAGAATTTGAAGGCTTAAAATTTAATGAAAAAGATATACAAATAGATGGTATTAAAGCCAATGAAGTTATAATTAAATATTTTCCTAATAATGTGACTAAATACGTATACGATGAAGAACAGAAAGTATATAAAAGGTATAAAGATGGCAAACTACACATAGATGAATATAATAATGAAGAAATAATAGCTAAAAACATTATAATTCAAGAAGCAAAAACTAGAGTTATTGATAACAAAGGAAGACTTTCAATAGATTTAATAGGAAAGGGAAAGGGAATGTATATAACAAATGGAAAGGCAATAGAAATTACCTGGGAAAAAGATACTAAAAGAAGTAAAACAAAGTATATTGACAAAAATGGTAATGAAATAAGACTAAACCCAGGAGTTACTTGGATTCAAGTAACGAAAGCAAATCCTAATATTACAATAAAATAGGAGGATTTTGAATGGACATAAAATCATTAATAAAGCAAGCAATAAAAGCTAAAAAAAATGCATATGTACCCTACTCAAACTTTAAAGTAGGTGCTGCACTTTTAACTAAATCCGGAAATGTTTATACTGGTTGTAATATTGAATCGGCATCATTTACACCAACAAACTGTGCAGAAAGAACAGCAATTTTTAAAGCAGTTTCTGAAGGAGAAAGAGATTTTAAAGCTATAGCTATTGTGGGAGATTCAAAAAAAGATTACACATATCCATGTGGGGTTTGCAGACAAGTTATCCGTGAATTTGGAAAAAATATAAAAGTTATTATTGCAAAATCTGAAGATGATTATAAAGAATATACCCTTGAAGATTTACTACCTAATAGCTTTGGACCAGATGATTTATAATAAGAAAGGAGTAGAAAATAATGTACAAGTCAGGATTTGCAAGTATTATTGGAAGGCCGAATGTAGGTAAATCTACACTATTAAATCAAATAATTGGAGAAAAAATAACTATCATATCAAATAAGCCTCAAACTACTAGAAACAAGATACAATGTGTTTATACTGAAGATGATTTTCAAGTTGTTTTTTTGGATACTCCAGGGGTACACAAACCTAAAAATAAATTAGGAGAGTATATGGTTAAAGTAGCTAAGGAAAGTCTTAGTGAAGTTGATATGATTGTTATGATGACAGATAATAGCTTGAAAATAGGTGCAGGGGATAAATATATTTTAAATGAAATTAAAGATATAAAAACTCCCAAAATATTAGTTATTAATAAGATTGATAAATTAAAGGATGACCAATTAGATATTATAATTGATAATTACAAAAAATATAATATATTTGAAGAAATTATACCTATTTCTGCAATAAATAATTTTGGTATTGATAAATTACTTAAAGTTATTAAGAATTTACTACCTGAAGGTCCACAATATTTCCCAGAAGATATGATTACAGATCAGCCTGAAAGGTTTATTATTTCAGAAATAATTAGGGAAAAAGCCCTGTTACATCTTAGTCAAGAGGTGCCACATGGCATAGCTGTTGATATTGAAAGGATAAGAAAAAGGGAAGATAAGGATATAGTAGATATAAACGCAACAATAATATGTGAGAGAAATTCACATAAAGGAATAATAATAGGGAAAAATGGAAGAATGCTAAAAAAGATCGGAAAAGACGCAAGACATGATATTGAAAAGCTTTTAGGAAGTAAAATATTTTTAGAGTTATGGGTAAAAGTAAATAAAAATTGGAGAGAAAAGGAAAATATTGTTAAATTCTTTGGGTATAAATAGATAAAGATTATGCCTGATATTTTTCACATTTAAATTCTATTAACAAAAATAGAACAAATTACATCGAATAAAAGATTTATTAGGTAGCAAACTATTAAACAAAAGAGTCTATTAGGAGGGACTAAATTGTTAAGGGATGAAATGTGGAAAATATTCCAGGCTAAAGGTAATATAAATGCTTATCTTTATTATAAAGAAAGTCTTAAGATAAATAACAAAAAAGAGAAACAATATAAAAAGGAGAAGATTGCACAAAGTTTATAGCTTTGAGGTGAAGAAATGCTTGTAAAAACTGAAGGAATAGTACTTAGACAAACTAAATTTCAAGATACTGATAAAATACTTACTATTTTTTCAAGAAAAAACGGTAAAATACAAGCTATAGCAAAGGGTGCTAGAAAGCCAAAAAGTTCTTTAATATCCAGCACCCAAGTTTTTTGTTATAGTGATTTTATTTTATATAAGGGTAGAAATTTTTACCATATAAACCAAGGTGAGGTAATTGATACTTTTTATAGTCTTAGAGAAGACTTAAACAAGCTAGCATATGCAACTTATTTGATAGAGTTGGTAGATTCAGGTATTACAGAGGAAGAGTCAAACGAGAAAATATTTCAATTGTTACTAAAGACTTTAAAAATATTTGAAGTATTAGATAGGGATTATGAAAAATTTGTACGAGCTTTTGAATTAAAATATATAAGTTTTTTAGGATATAAACCAGAAGTAAAAAAATGCATATTATGTAATAAAGATTTAATAGGAAAAATGAAATTTAGTATAACTAATGGTGGAATTCTATGTAAAGAATGTATTGAAAAAGGTATAACTGGTGAAAATATAACTAAAGAAATACAAGAAATACTGGAATTTCTTTTATACAGTAAATTAGAAGAACTACATGATTATAAAATAAAACCTGAAAACATGATAATAATAGAAAGAATATTAAAAAATTATTTAATGACATATATTGATAAAAGAGATTTTAAATCATTAGACTTTATTAAGTCAATAAAATAAAAATAAGGAGGTGTGGGAATGGATATTAATTTAGAAAAAATTGATACTATTAGAGAAAGAACAGGTGTTAGTTACAAAGAAGCAAAGGAAGCTTTAGAAAAAAGTAATGGTGATGTTGTAGAAGCTCTTATATATTTAGAAGAAAATGAAAAATCTTGGAGTACAAATATGTCTGCAAAAGGCGAAGAAATTATGGAAACTTTAAAAGAAGCAATTAGAAAAGGAAATGTTACAAAAATTATACTAAAAAAAGATGGGGAGGTAATAATGAACATACCAGTAACAGCTGGTGCCATAGGTGCATTATTATCACCACCTATTGCAGCATTAGGGTTAACTACAGCATTATTATCTAAAACTTCAGTTGAAATTGTTAAAGAAAATGGTGAAGTAGTCAATATAAATGAAATGGCTGAAAAGACAGTCGATAAAGTAAAAAGTAAAGTAACTAGAAATAAAAATGAAGAAAATCCAGATGATACAGTTGACAATTAGTTAATTATTTGCTAAATTATTTTTAACAAATTGATTAGAAATAATTTTATTAATTAACTAAAGAGGAGTTTTTTATGGTATACTAAAGAAGAGGATACCTCTATAGGTATCAATTTTATGTTGATAAGAGAAGGAAACCTTTCTTCCCTATAGGGGACAAAGGTTTTTTTTATTTTTGACTTAACTTTAAAGGAGGTAAAAGTTAATGCAATTTCAAGATTTGATAATGAAACTACTAAAGTATTGGGGAGATAAAGGCTGTGTAGTAATGCAACCTTATGATGTTGAAAAAGGTGCTGGTACTATGAACCCTCAAACGTTTTTGAGAGCTCTAGGTCCAGAACCTTGGAAGGTTGTATATGTTGAACCATCTCGAAGACCAGCCGATGCTAGATATGGTGAAAATCCAAACAGGGTTTATCAACACCATCAAGTACAAGTGATTTTAAAGCCATCTCCTGATAATGTACAAGAACTATATTTAGATAGTCTTAAAGCTATAGGTATAGATCCTAAAAAACACGATATTAGATTTGTAGAAGATAACTGGGAAGCCCCAACACTAGGTGCATGGGGATTAGGATGGGAAGTGTGGTTAGATGGAATGGAGATAACACAATTTACATACTTCCAACAAGTAGGTAGTATTAACTGTGAACTTGAGTCTGCAGAAATTACATATGGTTTAGAAAGGATTGCAATGTATCTACAAGATGTAGATAATGTATTTGATATAGAGTGGGTTGATGGAATAACATATGGTGAAGTGTTCAAACAGGCTGAATTTGAGCATTCAGTATATAGTTTTGAAAAGGCAGATATAGATGTTTTAAATAGACTTTTTGATACATATGAAAATGAAGCAACGAGACTAATTAATGATGGATTAGTTTTACCTGCATATGATTTTGTGTTAAAGTGTTCACATACTTTTAATGTATTGGATGCTAGAGGAGCTATTAGTGTAACTGAAAGAACAAACTATATATCAAGGGTTAGAAATTTAGCTAAACTTGTTGCTGCTAAATATATAGAAAGAAGAGAAGAGATAGGTTTTCCACTTCTAAAAGGAGGTGCTCCTAATGCTGAATAAATATTTATTAGAAATTGGAACAGAAGAAGTTCCAGCAAGGTTTATTGATGATTCATTAAATCAGCTTAAAAACAAAGCAGAAGATATGTTTAAAGAAGAGAGGATATGTTTTGACAATATAAAAACATATGCAACACCTAGAAGATTAGTATTACTCATTGAAAATATAGCAGAAAGACAGGAAGATTTAGAAGAACTTGTTAGAGGACCTGCAAAGAGAATAGCGTATGATGAAGAAGGAAATCCAACTAAAGCTTTGATGGGTTTTGCAAAGGGCCAGGGAGTAGAAGTTGATGATATAATAATAAAGGAATATAAAGGTGAAGATTATGTTTTTGCTCAAAGAGTATTAAAGGGAAAAGATTCAAAAGAAGTTTTAAAGGAAAATATACCTGAATTAATAAAATCCATAACTTTTCCTAAATCTATGAAATGGGGAAAAAAGAGCTTTAGATTTGTAAGGCCTATTAGATGGGTTTTATCATTATTTAATAATGAACCTATTAGCTTTGATTTTGAAGGTATTAAAGTTTCAAATATTACTAAAGGACATAGATTTTTAGGAAGTAGTAATATAGAAATAAATAGTGTTGACGAATATTTTGAAAAGTTAAGAGAAAATTATGTAATAGTTGACCAAAATGAAAGAAAAGAGTTAATTATAAAAGGATGTCGAAAACTTGCACAAGAAAAGGGTGGAAATATCCTTGATGACGAAGAATTATTAAACGAACTAACACATATTGTTGAATATCCTACACCATTAAGAGGAAGAATCAAAGATGATTATCTAAAACTACCTAAAGAGGTTATTACAACCCCAATGAAAGAACATCAAAGATATTTGCCTATAGTTGATGATAATAAAAATTTATTGCCATACTTTATAGCAGTTCGTAATGGTAATGATGAGTATATTGATATTGTAACTAAGGGTAATGAAAAAGTACTTGATGCCAGATTAGAAGATGCGAAATTCTTCTATAATGAAGATGTTAAAAAGCCTTTAGAGGATTATGTAGAAGGTCTTAAGGACATAGTTTTTCAAGAACAATTAGGTACTGTATGGGAAAAGACAAACAGAATTATTAGATTATCAGAAAAAATAGGAGAGACACTAGAAGTTGGAGATGAAACCTTAGAAAATACTAAAAGGGCAGCTTATCTGTCAAAAGCAGATTTAGTTACAAAAATGGTATATGAATTTACAGAATTGCAAGGTATTATGGGTAGAGAATATGCAAAAACATCAGGTGAAAATGAAATAGTTAGTTTAGCTATATATGAGCATTATCTACCTAGATTTGCACAGGATGAACTGCCAACTACAACTGCTGGAGCTATGTTAAGTATATCAGATAAAATAGATACTATTGCTGGTTGTTTTGCAATAGGAATACAGCCTACAGGTTCACAAGACCCTTATGGATTAAGGAGGCAAGCATTAGGTATAGTCAATATACTGCTAGATAGAAACATACATATATCTTTAGACAAATTAATAGATTATTCTTTAAATATTTATGAAGAAAATGGTCTTACTTTTAACTATGATGAGGTTAAAAAAGAAATTCTAGAATTCTTTAAAGCTAGAATAAGGAATATGTTCATAGATAATGGAATAAGATATGATGTTGTTGATGCTGTATTAAATTCAAATAACTATGATATAGCCGATTTATATATTAGGGCTTCAGAACTTAATAAATGGATTAAAAAAGATGAATTATCAGAAATACTGGCAGCATTTAACAGAGTTAGTAACTTAGCTAAAAAAGCTGAGAATAAAGTTGAAATTAACACTGAATTGTTAATAGAAGAACAAGAAAAAACATTATATAAAACTTTTAAGGAAGTAAAAAATGAAGTAGAAATATGCTTAAATAATAAAGAGTATAACAAAGCATTAGATACCATGATAACTTTAAGAGGACCAATAGATGAGTTTTTTGATAATGTAATGGTAATGGTAGATGATGAAAAACTTAAAAATAATCGACTATCACTAATAAAAGAAATTTCAGATACTATGCTAAAAATATGTGATTTATCTAAAATAGTAAATAAGTAATGTGAAAGCATAAAGTCCACCTAGAAGGGTGGACTTTATTTAAAATATGATAGAAAATATCCTTTGATTTTGTTAAAATAAAGTATATATTGCCCATTTATAGAAAAGAGGTGAGAACTATTCAATTTACTGAAAGACAAAAGAGAATAATTAATATTGTCAAGAAAAATGAACCGATAACGAGTGAGGCAATTGCAAAAAAATTAAAACTTACAAGGGCAACTTTGAGAACAGATTTAGCTATTTTGACTATGGCTGGGGTTTTAGATGCTAGACCTAAGGTTGGATATTTTTATTCTGGTAAGTCTACTATTAACTACTTTGCGGAACGGATTAGTAATATAAAAGTTTCAGAGGTTAAATCACTTCCTGTTGTTGTTAGCGAAGGGACATCTGTATATGATGCGATTGTTACTTTATTCCTTGAAGATGTAGGAACAATTTTTGTGACTACAGAGGGTTTACTTTCAGGAGTTGTTTCTAGAAAAGATTTTTTAAAAAGTGCCATAGGAGGTACTGATATTAACAAAATTCCAGTTGGTGTAATAATGACTAGAATGCCTAATATAGTTGTTACAGAGCCTGATGAAAGTGTGTTAGATGCGGCTATTAAAATAATAGAACATCAAGTTGATAGTTTACCAATTGTAGAGAAGATAAAAAATGAGAATGGTGAAGAAGGATATAAAGTAATTGGAAGGATATCAAAAACAAATATAACAAGACTTTTTGTAGACATAGCAAATACCGAATAGGGGGGGAACTCAATGGGAAAAAGAAAAGAAACTGTTATATATATTTTATCAGATTCTGTAGGTGAAACTGGAGAACAAGTTGCTAAAGCAGCTATTAGTCAGTTTAACTCAGGCAAGTATGAAATAAGAAGATTTCCTTATATTACAGATGAAGAACAAATTATAGAAGTGTTTCAAGAGGCTAAAAGAGAAAATTGCATTATTGTATTTACAATAGTTATTGATAAATTAAGACAGTTCTTAGTAAATAAGGCAAAGGAATATAATATACCCGCTATAGATATAATGACTCCTGTTTTAAATTCTATAGAAAATGTTGTTGGAACTAAGCCAAAAGGTGAACCAGGATTAATTAGAAAGTTAGACGAAAAATATTTTAGAAAAGTTGAAGCAATTGAATTTGCTGTAAAATATGATGATGGGAAAGATACTAGAGGTATTAAATTAGCCGATATAGTTTTAATTGGAGTATCAAGAACATCGAAAACACCTCTAAGTATGTACTTAGCTCATAAAAATATTAAAGTAGCCAATGTACCATTGGTGCCAGAAGTTCCGCCACCACAAGAGTTATTTGAGGTAGACCCTTCAAAGATAATAGGATTAACAGCTAATCCTATAAAATTAAATGAAATCAGACAAGAAAGGCTTAAGGCTTTAGGGTTAGACAATAATGCTAACTATGCAAGTATGGATAGGATATTAAATGAAATTGAATATGCTGAAAAAATTATGAAAAAGTTAGGATGTACAGTTATTGATGTATCAAACAAAGCAGTTGAAGAAAGTGCCGGTATTATTTTAGAAAAAATTAGAGAAAAATAATTATATAAATAAAAAGGATGTTGTTTATTCTCAACATCCTTTTTATTTATATAAAAACGATTATTTAACAAAAAATTAATATTTTGCAGGAATCTAATAGAGTTTGTTGTATATATATTAAATGTGGTTAGTTTTGGGTATATAGTAATTGACAAATTTAATTAAGAGGGGTATTATTTGTGAGTATGTATATAAGATTAAAAAGAGAAGAATTAGAAGAAAAGATGTTATCTCCTTTTGCTATGTTAAGTAAGAATTCTAAAGGCAGAAGGATTAAAGAGGAGAAATGTGATATAAGGACTGAATTTCAAAGAGACCGAGATAGAATAATTCATTCAAAAGCATTTAGAAGACTCAAACATAAAACCCAAGTTTTTATAGCTCCTGAAGGTGATCATTATAGAACTAGACTTACTCACACCCTTGAAGTTGCCCAAATATCCAGAACATTGGCTAGAGCTTTGAATTTAAATGAAGACTTAGCAGAAGCAATAGCTCTAGGACATGATTTAGGTCACACACCATTTGGACACACAGGAGAATTTGTGTTAGATGAAATTCATAAATCTGGATTTAAACATAATAAACAGAGTCTAAGAGTAGTAGATATTATTGAGAATAGCAAAGGAAAAAATGGTTTAAATTTAACCTATGAAGTAAGGGATGGAATACTGAATCATACTGGAGAAAAAGATCCAGTAACACTAGAGGGACAAATAGTAAAAATTGCAGATAGAATAGCCTATATAAACCATGATATAGATGATTCTATAAGGGCTAGAGTTATTACTAAAAAAGAATTACCAAAGGATTGTATGGATGTCTTAGGAAAAACACATAGTCAAAGAATAAATAATATGATTGTGGATATTATAAAGAATAGTTTAGGTAAAGATAAGATTTGCATGAGTGAAGAAATGATGTATTATACAAATAAATTAAGAAAATTTATGTTTAATAGGGTGTATTTTAGTAAAAAAGCAAAAAGTCAAGAAGATAAAGCAAGATATATTATTGAGGAGTTATATAATTATTATATTAATAATTTTCATAAATTACCTGTTGAACATAGAAGAATATATAAAAACTATGAAGCTTCTAAGGAAGATATTGTATGTGATTATGTTGCAGGAATGACAGATAGATTTGCCATAAAAACTTTTAAAGATTTATTTGTACCAAAACCGTGGGATAATTAAAGTATTTTACAAAGTGAAAAATTTTTAAAATGTAAATTCTTATTGCATATAAAAAAATTATAAATAAAGAAGGAAAATGGAGATTTATGTCGAATATGATTTAACTGTCACCTTAAATAGGGCTGTTTTAAAATAGGAAAATTGTTTAGTCAATTGATGTAAAGAAATTTTTAACATGTTAAGAAGGAATAAGTCAATTTTTGACGAATAGTAAATAAAAAGGTGGTATTTATGACATATCACTTTAGTGATGAATTAATTGAAGAAATACGAGAGAGTAACGACATAGTTGAGGTTATTTCTGAATACTTATCATTAAAAAGAACAGGGTCAAATTATAAAGCACTTTGTCCTTTTCATAGTGAAAAGACACCATCATTTGTTGTCTCTCCTTCAAAGCAGATTTTCCATTGTTTTGGATGTGGAGAAGGTGGAGATGTAATAAATTTTGTAATGAAATACGAAAACTTAAATTTTATTGAAGCCTTAAAATTATTAGCAGATAGAGTAGGAATTGAGATAGAAAATAAAGCATATAAAAAAGACAGCAAGAAAGAAGAACGAAGAAGAAAGCTTTTTGAAATAAATAGAATAACAGCCAGATATTTTTACTATAATTTAATGAAGAACAAGAAAGCTTACACATATCTTAGAAAAAGAGGACTATCGACTGATACCATTAAAAAATTTGGCCTCGGATACTCTAATCCTAACTGGGATGATTTATTAAATTATTTAAAGAATAAAGGATTTTCTGTAAAAGATATTGAAGAAATAGGATTAGTTATAGAAAGAAAAAGCAAAACTGGCTATTATGACAGATTTAGAGATAGGGTAATGTTCCCTATAGTTAATACTAAAGGAAATGTAATAGGTTTTGGTGGCAGAGTACTAGATGATTCCCAGCCTAAATATTTAAATTCACCTGACAGCTTAATTTTTTCTAAAGGATATAATTTATATGGCTTAAATATAGCTAAAAAGCATTCTAGAGGTAAAAAAATTATTTTAGTTGAAGGTTACATGGATGTAATTTCTCTTTACAATCATGGCATTAAATGTTGTGTTGCTTCACTTGGAACTGCTTTTACCCCAGAACAAGCAAAGCTAATAAAAAGATATGGCAATGATTTTTTTATTTGTTATGATTCGGATACTGCAGGTCTTAATGCAGCTGATAAGGCATTAGATATACTTAAAAATGCAGGTGTTGAAGCTAAAGTAATAATTTTGCCTAAAGGAAAAGATCCTGATGAATTTATTAAAGAAAAAGGCAAAGAAGCTTTTGAGAAGCTTATAGATGAAGCTTTAAGCTATATTGACTATAAAATTTATTTAAATAAAAAGAAATTTAATTTAGATACTGTAGAGGGTAAAATTGATTTTACCAAAGAAATAGCTTCTATTATTAAAGAAGCAAACAGTCCTATTGAAGCAGATGTATATATTAATAAGGTTTCTAGGGAAACAGGAATATCAATTGATGCTATAAAAAAAGAAATATATAAAAATCAAGCAAATTTTAAAACAAAAAAAGCGGACAAGTATAGAAAATATAATTACAGAAATAATAATAAAGATAGAATAAATCCCGTAAAATATATGTTAGAACCAGGACATCTAAATGCTGAAAAGAATTTATTAAATTTAATAATAAATGATAAAACTATATTTAAGAAGATAAATTCATATTTTACTCCTGACGATTTTTCTGACGAAGTTCATAAAAAATTAGCTAATATAATATATAACAAATATAAATCTAATATTGAAAATATCGATGCAAGTGAGATTTTGAATTTATTTACAGAAAAAGAAAAGTCAAAAGTAAAAGAAGTATTTGATTTAGAGAATGATTTTAAACAAAATGAAAAGGCAATTAAAGATTTTATTAATAGAATACAATATTATAAATTGAAATTAAAAAGAGATGAAATAAAAAAACAAATAAGCTTACTAGAATCTAAAAAAGAAAAAAGTAAAGGAGAGGTTGAGAAATTCAAACAATTATGCTTAGAACTAATAAAAATAGACAAAGAACTAAAACTACACTAATAGTTTTTGCCGAAGGGAGGGAACTGAAATGAGTAAAAAAGTGAAAGAAAAAAAACAGAAAAGGATAGAGGCAGTAAAAAAATTAATAGATAAAGGCAAAAAGAAAGGGATGTTGACTTATAAAGAAATTTCTGAGGCTTTAGAAGATATAGAATTAGATTCTGATCAAATAGATGAGATATATCAGAGTTTAGAGGAAATGGGGATAGAGGTTGTTGGAGATAAAGATGATGATATACTCTTAGATAAAGAAGATGATGTAGATGACGACATAAATAAGGAACTAGCACTACCAAAAGGGATTAATGTAGATGACCCAGTAAAAATGTATTTAAAAGAAATAGGTAAAGTTCCACTATTAACAGCAGAAGAAGAGATAGAATTAGCAAAAAGAATGGAACAAGGTGACGAAGAGGCAAAACGAAAGCTTACAGAGGCTAACTTAAGACTTGTTGTAAGTATTGCAAAAAGATATGTAGGTAGAGGAATGCTTTTTCTAGATTTAATACAAGAAGGAAATTTAGGCCTTATAAAAGCAGTAGAAAAGTTCGATTATAGAAAAGGATATAAGTTTAGTACTTATGCAACTTGGTGGATTCGTCAGGCTATAACTAGAGCTATAGCAGATCAAGCGAGAACAATTAGAATACCTGTTCATATGGTAGAAACTATTAACAAATTAATAAGAGTTTCAAGACAACTTTTACAGAAACTTGGTAGAGAACCTAATCCTGATGAAATAGCTAAAGAGATGAATATGGATGAAGAAAAAGTAAGAGAAATATTAAAAATAGCACAAGAGCCTGTTTCTTTAGAAACACCTATTGGTGAAGAAGAAGATAGTCATTTAGGTGATTTTATACCTGATGATGATGTTCAAGCACCTGCTGAAGCCGCAACATTTGCACTTTTAAAAGAACAATTAGTTGATGTTTTAGATACATTAACACCAAGAGAACAAAAAGTTTTAATGTTAAGATTTGGTCTTGAAGATGGTAGAGCTAGAACTTTAGAAGAAGTAGGAAAAGAATTTAATGTAACAAGAGAAAGAATAAGACAAATAGAAGCAAAGGCCTTAAGAAAGCTTAGACATCCAAGTAGAAGTAAAAAATTAAAAGACTTTTTAGAATAAAATTAAAGATTCGCCTAAGGCGAATCTTTAATTTTGACCTTTTATACTTTTTTCTTCAATAAATTCAATAAATTGTTTAATTCTTGACGCTTCTTTAGACCATTTTGGCGTAGTTCCACCCCAACTGAAATGGGGAATCTTTTTATTTATTAAATAATTTTGATTGTATTTTTTCATATTAATACCCCTTATTTTATTTTTCCCAAATTTAAAATATATAATAATGAGAAAGAGAGTGGTTGGATTGAATACATTCTTATTTGATTTAGATGGAACACTTTTACCGTTAGATTTAAAGGAATTTACACAAGCTTATTTTAAAGAGCTTACTAAGAAACTTGCTGGTAAAATAAATCCTAAAGAATTACAAAAGTTAATATTAAAATCAACTAATTATATGGTAAGTAACTTAGAAGAAAATAAAACAAATAAGGAAGCATTTTTTGAAGACTTTCAAAAAAATATTAATATAGATATTAATAGTATAAAAGTACAATTTGAGGAATTTTATAAAAATGAATTTAAAAACTTAAAAGAAATAGTTTGTCCTAATCCAATTGTTAAAAAGATTATAAAGCTTCTAAAATCTAAAGGATATACCTTAGTAATAGCGACAAATCCAATCTTTCCTAAAGAAGCCATATATCATAGGATAGAATGGGCAGGACTTAATATAAATGATTTTGATTTAATAACAACATTTGAAAAAATGCACTTTTGCAAACCGAATATAGAGTATTATCAAGAAATACTTAATATACTTAACAAAGAACCAGAAGATGTAATGATGATAGGAAATGATTTACTTGAAGATATGATTGCTTCAAAGTTAGGTATAAAAACTTATTTAATAGAAGACTATATGATAGATAGGTCAGATAAGAACATTGAACCGGATTATAGAGGAAGCTTAGAAGAATTCTATAAATTTGTAAAGGACCTACAAAATTTATAGAAAAGGAGAAATGCTATGAAGTTATCACCTAGATTAAAAGCCATTACTAAATTTATAAAATATAATTCCATAGTAGCTGATATAGGTACAGACCATGGTTACATTCCTGTATATTTAATAGAAAATAATATAAGTAAAAAGGTAATTGCTTCTGATGTTAATGAAGGTCCATTAAATAATGCTAAGGCATTTATAACTAAAAAAGGATTTGAAGAAAAAATTGAAACGAGATTAGGAAATGGATTAAAAGTTTTACAACCTGATGAAGTAGATACTGTGATTATAGCAGGAATGGGTGGTACTTTAATTAAAAATATTTTAGATAAGTCTAAAAGAATTACTGAAACTATAAATAACTTTATATTTCAGCCTATGGTTGATTCATATAATTTAAGAAAATATTTATATGAAAATAATTATAAAATTATTGATGAAAAGTTAGTTAAAGAAGGAGAAAGGATATATGAAATTATATATGTGGAACATGGAAAAGATTACTTGGAAAATGAAATTTATTTATTAGTTGGAAAAAAACTAATTGAGAATAAAGATCCATATGCTAAGGAATTTATACAAAATAAAATCCAAAAGTATGAAGGAATTATGAAGAAAGTAGAGAAAAGTAAAACTGTAGAATCAAAAAAGAAATATGAAAAATTAAAGCGTGAGCGGGACAGCTTAATGGAGGTGATTAAGTGGCTGTAACTGTACGTAATATAGTAAAACTTATAAATACATATGCGCCACCACATTTAGCAGCTAATTGGGATAATCCTGGTCTACAAGTGGGACGTTTAGATAAACAAGTTGATAAAGTACTATTGGCCCTTGATGTTACGCAGGATGTTTTAGAGGAAGCAAAGAAAAAGGATATCGATTTAATTATTACACATCATCCTTTAATTTTTAAACCATTAAAAAGAATTTCTACTGAAAATCCTAAGGAAAAGTTTATATATGAATTAATAAAAAATGATATTGCAGTTATTAGTGCTCATACCAATTTAGATATATGTGAAAATGGAGTAAATGATGTACTAGCAGATATAATTGGACTTAAAAATACAAAAGTTTTAGAAAAAGTACAGGAAGAAAGATTGTTTAAGTTAGTTGTTTTTGTTCCTAAATCACATAGTAGCACAGTTAGAGAAGCTATTTGTGACAATGGAGCTGGCTGGATAGGCAATTACAGTCATTGTACCTATAACATTGAAGGTATTGGTACTTTTATGCCTAGAGAAGGAACTAATCCATTTATTGGTAAAACCAATGAGTTAGAGAAGGTTGAAGAAGTAAGAATAGAAACTATAGTTAGAGAAAGTGATTTAAATAAAGTTAAAGAGAAAATGATATTAGCACATCCTTACGAAGAAGTAGCTTACGATATATACCCTTTAAATAATAAGGGAAAAGTATATGGATTTGGTAAAATTGGAGAAATAGAAAAAGAAACCGATTTATTGAAATTTGCAGAACAAGTTAAAGAAAAGTTAAAATGTAAGAATATTAAAGTTTTTAGTAAAGAAAATGTAAAAGTTAAAAGAGTAGCATTATGTAGTGGTAGTGGAGCTGATTTTATTAAAAAAGCATATGTGATGGATGCAGATGTTTATATTACTGGAGATGTAAAATCCTATGAAGCTCAAATGGCTTTAGAATTAGGAATGGCTGTAATTGATGCTAACCATTATGATACAGAAAAAGTAATATTACCAGTAATAAAAAAGTATTTAGAAGAAGAAATTGGAACTAATAAGATTAATGTTTTAATATCTGAAAACAGACTAGACGATAACGCCCCATTTATAATTGTTTAGGCTTATTTTATGTGGGTTAATTGTTAAGGAGGTAAAAAAATGAGCCAGCTAGTACTACTGTGGAATTTGGAGGAACAATATAATAATATAAAAAAATTAAAAGAGCAGCTAGATAATATTTTAAATGAAAAAGAAACTGAAGATTTAAGGGTTAAATTAAAACAAACTGAATATGATTTAACTAATAAAAAGACATTACTTGAAGTAAATGATATTAAAATAAAGAGAAATACACATAAAGTTGAGCAACTAAATTTTCAATTGAAGGAAAATGAGAAAAAATTGTATAGTGGGAAAGTGTCAAATATAGATCAACTATCACATATGCAGAAAGAAAGTGAAAGAACAAAAGAAGAAATTCAAAATGTAGAAAATGAAATTCTTGAACTTATGGAGGATACAGATAATCTTAAAAAAGAAATAGAGGAAAATGAAAATAAATACAAATCACTAAAAAAAGAATTAGATGAGACTATAAAGAAATATGACATTTTAAAAGAAGAATTAGAACAAAAAATTAAGGAAAAGGAAAAAGAGATAAAGATATTATCTGGAAAAATAGAAAAGGATTTATTAAATAAATATCTAAAATTAAAGGAAAAAAAGGGAAAAGCTATTGTTAAAATATCAGGAGATAGATGTACAGGTTGTCATATGAGTGTTCCTTTATCAATTATTTCAAAATTAAAGAGCAAAAAGGTTATTGTTACTTGTGATAATTGTGGAAGAATATTATATTATGAAAAAGAAGATTAATGCAAAGTTGCTATAATTTACAATTTGACTTAAATCTATTATTATGATATATTATTACTTGTCGTTAAAAAAAGAATATACGAGTAAGTCAGACAGTCGCATGCATTATGCATGAGGAAAGTCCGAGCTCCATAGGGCAGGATGCTGGGTAATACCCAGTGGGGGCGACCCTAAGGAAAGTGCAACAGAAATATACCGCCACATGTCTCATGTGGTAAGGGTGGAAAGGTGAGGTAAGAGCTCACCAGCAGCTAGGCGACTAGTTGGCTCTGTAAACCCCATCCGGAGCAAGACCAAGTTAGGGACATAAAAAGTAGTGGCCCGCTACTGTCCCATATGGTAGGTCGCTGGAGCCTATTGGTAACAATAGGCCTAGATAGATGACTGTCTAATACAGAACTCGGCTTATAGACTTGCTCGTGTTCGGTGAAATCGCCATTTTGGAAGGGCGATTTTTTATTTTGCCACCCATTTGCCACCGAAATTATTTTTAGTTTAAAATTGAATCGACAAAAAATGATAAAATATTGTTATTTTGATTCAATTATGATAAAATTTTATCAAACAGTATGTAATACATATAATAGATAGGGATGTGATTATATGTCTCTTATAGATAAATTTATTAAAAATAACATTACAGAACCTTATATATTAGTCTGTGAATCTAAGTCTCAGATGTTATATAGCAAAGATCTAATGGACAAATTACAAATTGAAAATGATTTAATCCCAACTCCAAAAGGTTTTGGAGGGGTTTGTACTACAGCAATTAAATTTGATAAAAAAGATATTTCCAAAGTAGAAGAAATTGTTGAATCTAATAATATTGAGTATGAAGGAATTTTTTCTTTAAAAGACAAATACAAATATGATTTAAGCCAAATTTATAATTTAAATATAACAGATAATTTTAAAGAGATTATTAAAAAAGTTGAAGCCAATATAGATTTAGAAAAGAAAGATATATTATACTTATTAAAAACTGAGAAAGAAGAGTATAAGGCTTTAATTAAAATGGCAGATATAATAAGAAAAGAGTGTGTTGGTGATAGAATTGAAATAAGAGCAGCTGTTGAATTTTCAAATTACTGTAAGAAAAATTGCAACTATTGTGGAATAAGGAGGAAAAATAAAACTCATAGATATAGAATGAGTGAAGAAGAAATTTTAAAAGAAGTTGATAAACTTTATAAAATAGGAATAAAAACAGTAATTTTACAATCAGGTGAAGATCCATATTATGATACAGAAAAAATCCTTTCAATAGTAAAGAAGATAAAAGAAAGATATAGATTAGGGATAACTTTAAGTATTGGTATAAGAGATGAAAATGAATATAAACTATTTAGTGAAGCAGGAGTTAATAATTATTTATTAAAAATTGAAACAGCAAGTAGAAAATTATTTGAGCAGATACATCCTGACGATGATTTTAATAAAAGAGTAAAACATACTAAATTAATTAAAGAAGCTGGTATCAGAGCAGGGTCAGGAGGAATGATAGGATTACCAAATCAAACTTTAGAGGATATTGCAGAAGATATATTATTCCAGAGAGACTATGGAATTCATATGATAGGTTTTGGACCATTTTTACCCGCTAAAGGTACTCCTTACGAAAATTACAAACCAGGTGATTTAAATCTAACACTTAAAGTTGTAGCCATTTCAAGAATAGTATGTCAACATGTTTTTTTACCAGCAACTACGGCTATTGCCTCATTAAATCCAGATGCTCAAGCTATGGCATTACAAGCTGGAGCAAATACTATAATGCTTATTAGCACACCACCACATTTAAGAGAAAATTATGAAATTTATTCAAATAAAAATATGGTTAATTTAGACTTTGCTATAAAATCTGTAAAAGATGCAAAAAGGAAACTACCTAAATATTTGAACTATGATTATTTAAAAAAATTAGGATATGAAATAGATGAAAGTTTGATAAATTAAACTTTTAAAACATTATAACGAATAACTTGTAAAGCAGATATCAAAAATGGTATCTGCTTTTATTGTTTGTAAAATTCGACAAAATTCAACAAGATTCGTTTACTTTATAATTTCCCTGTGTTAAAATTTATAATGAAAATTCAATTTTAGAAGGAGGATGCCAATGAAAGAAAATATTAGTAAGTTGTTTAATTTTAGAAATAAACTTATTTTAGTTTTTGTACTAATTACAATTATTCCGATTTTATCTATTAGCACATATGTTAGTCAAAAAATTGAAACTAGGCTTAAGGAAGATTTCATTAATTCAACCGCTAGAGAACTTTATCAAGTAGATAAGTCAATAAATATGTTTTTTGATGGAATTGAAGAAAACTGTAATTATCTTGCTAATAATCCAATTGTACAAAAAGCAGATAAAACTATTACTAATTATATTAATAGTATTGGTGATGAAGAAGGTTTAGTAAATATGACACCTTCTAAAGATGGTGGGCTTACATCTGAAATATATGAAGTTTACGAAAACTTTGCTAAGACACATCCTAATTCAGCTTATGTATATATGGCTACTAAGTATGGAGGATATGTTCAATGGCCAGAAGGGAAGACTATGGAAAAATATGACCCAAGAAAAAGGCCCTTTTATAAGGCAGCTATGAACAACCTAGGAGAAATAGTTAGAACAGCTCCATATTATTTTGAAGCTGATGATGCAATTATCATAAGTACTGTAACAAAAATCGAAAATGATGAAGGTGAAGTAATAGGAGTACAGGGATTAGATGTTAGTTTAAAAGGACTTACTGATATAATAAATGATATTTCCATAGGAAATTCAGGTTATATAATAATGACAACAGAGAATGGAACAATATTAGCCCATCCTAAGAAACCAGAGTTAAATTTTAAAAATATAGAAAAGTTGGGTGTAGATAAGCTAAAAAATATTGATAAAATAGAAAATGATAATTTTGAAATTGTAATGGATAATAAAGAATACATAGCTAATATTTATACTTCATCTAATACTGGTTGGAAATTCATAGCTTTTATTGAAAAGTCAGAATTGCTTCAAAGTATTAGTAGTATAAAAAACACAATAAAATTATTAGGAATAGTTGTTGTGATAGTTTCGGTAATTATTTCAATATTAATTTCAAATAGATTTGCAAAACCGATAAGAGAAATAGTAAATTCATTTATTAATGCAGAAAAAGGAGATTTAACTGCAAGAATAGCTGTTAAAGGTAATGACGAGATAGCGTTACTTGCCAATAGTTTTAATAACATGATGAAAGGGTTTAGAAGGCTAATAAATAATGTAAATAATGTAATGAATAAAGTTTCAAAAAGTAGTGATAACTTAGTTAACATTACATCAGAGACTGTTACATCTATTCAGCAAGTTGGTCAAGCCATGGAAAACGTTGCTATAGGTGCTACAGAACAAGCTAATGATACACAAAGGGGTGCTGAGAGAATTAATCTTCTATCTCAAAAAATAGGAAATATTAAAGAAGGTTCAAATATTATGAAAAGCAATGCAATTAAAACACAAGAATTAGCATATAATGGAATGAAATCAATGATGGCTTTAGAGGAAAAAATTAAAGGAAGTATAGATGAAATTAATAAAGTTTCACAAATAGTAAATAATCTTGGGAATAAGGCAGAGAAGATAGGGAGAATAAATGATACAATAACCTCTATATCAGAGCAAACAAATTTATTGGCTTTAAATGCTGCAATAGAAGCCGCAAGAGCTGGTGAAACCGGAAGAGGATTTGCTGTAGTAGCAGAAGAAATTAGAAAATTAGCTGAAGAGTCAGGTAATTCAGCTAGTGAAATTGAGGATATGATAAAAGATATACAGAGTGAAATTAATAATGTAGTTAAAAGCATGAATAATACTAAAGCAACTGTAAATACTTCGAATAATGCTATATCAGAAACAAAGTCAGTATTTGAAAAGGCTAGAAAAGCAGTACAGGAAATTTCAGAGAATATACAAAAGATAAATGAATTGATAGGAGATGTAAATGAAGAGAAAAATGAAATAATTGAAGCAATGGAGAGTATTTCTTCTGTATCAGAAGAAACCTCAGCTTCGACAGAGGAAGTATCAGCTTCAGTTGAGGAACAAATTGCAGCTGCTGAAGAAATAAATCAATATAGTAAAGAACTTAAAAATCTTGTACAAGAGTTAAAAGAGTCATTAAATGAATTTAATATAAGTTAATTTTAAAAGGACATTCTGCATAAAAACAGAGTGTCCTTTTAAACTATTAATGAAGGCTTTGTATTGATATTTTTGTATGTTATAATCTAATTGTACATATAAAATAGGAAAAGGTTTTAAATTGTGTTTTATAACACATAGGAAATTATAAACAAATAAAAATTGTGGATAAAATATAATTTCTGTTATGTGTTTGAAAAAAGTCAACCTTGAGAATCTTCTATTTTTAATAGAAGACTTTTTTATAAAGTATATTAACAAGGAGGGAACTAATGACTACCATATTAAAAGGGAAACCCGTTGCTGATAAGCTAAATAAAAAAATTAAAAAAGAAGCTGAAAGTTTAAAATTAAAAGGTATTAATCCGACTATTGGAATTGTACAGGTAGGAAATAGAGCTGATGATGTATCATATAGGAAAGCTATTATAAATAGATGTGAAAAAGTTGGTGTAGAAAGTTATCTATATCAAGTAGAGAAAGATATATCTATGAGTGGGTTTATAGAAAAAATAAAGGAAATTAATAATAACCCTAAAGTACATGGAATATTAATTTTTAGGCCATTACCTAAACATTTAGATTATAACGTAATTAAACATATCATAAACCCTAATAAGGATATTGATTGTATGCATCCCTATAATTTAGCAAAGGTCTTTGAGGGAGAGTTAGAGGGATTTGTTCCTTGTACTCCAAAGGCTGTAATGGAAATACTTAAATATTATGAAATACCTTTAATAGGGGCAAATGCAGTTATAGTAAATAGTAGTGTAGTTGTTGGGAAACCATTGAGCATGATGTTATTAGCTAAAAAAGCCACTGTAACAATCTGTAATTCAAAAACGAAAAATCTTACTGCAAAAACGAAAAATGGAGATATTGTAATAACAGCTATAGGGAAGGCTAAATATTTTGGTGATGAATACTTTAGCCAAAAGAATAATGTTATTGATGTTGGAATTAATACTGATAATGATGGGAAAATTTGTGGAGATGTAAATTACGACTTAGTAAAAGATAAAGTTAAAGCAATAACACCGGTTCCTGGTGGAGTTGGTAGTGTAACTACCAGTGTATTATTAGATAATGTTATTTATGCCTGTAAAAAAATACTAGCTGAGAAATTTTAATCCCTCAGCTAGTTACTAAATACTATATAATTTTTTACTGTATATCGATACTTCTGCCTTTTCTATTATTTTTAGATTTAGGAAGTGTAATTTTTAAAATACCATTGTTATATTTAGCTTTAATTTTATCTTCATCTACACCATCGACGTAGAATGAACGACTTGTTTTTCCCATTCTTCTTTCTCTTCGTATATAATTTTCTTTTTCCTCTTTAATCTCATCTTTTCTTTCTACTGAAATTGTCAAATAGTTATTATTATATTTAATTTCTATTTGCTCCTTTTCTACTCCTGGAATTTCTGCTTCTAATAAATACTCATTATCATTTTCTTTAATATCTACCCTTATATCATTTAATGAGGTAATGTTTAAGAAATTATCTGATACCATTTTGTCAAACATTTTTTCAATCTCTCTCATTCTTCTATTAAAAGGTACTAAATCAAACATTTTAACACCTCCTAAAAAGATTTCATTTAATTTTATTATAACATGAAGGTCAAAGAAAGTCAAAGTCAAAACCACAAAGACTTTATTAATAGTGCACTTTCTAAACAATTTAATTTTATATTTATAAAAACAAATTTATATATTTATTTTTATCTTTTAATGTTATAATTATTTTGGTAATTTTTTTTAATGAAGGAGAGATTTTAATGGTATATCTTTTTTTATCTATTATATGTAGTGCATCAATAGCTTTGATATTCAAATATAGTGAATCAAATAGAGTGAATAGATATGCTGTTACAACCGTTAATTATCTTACAGCATTTTCTGTTAGTTTATTGATGTCAATTAAGGATAGATTGATTACATTCAAGGAGGTATATTCAATTACCACCTTTTTAAATGATACAAAGAAGGTAGTACTACATAATAAAGGTATATTTTCAGTGCAATCAAGTATAATTTGGGCAATAATCGTTGGGATTATTGCAGGAGTATTTTTCTTTTTATCATTCATATATTACCAAAAGAGTGTAAGGGAAAATGGAGTAGGTCTTGCAGGTACATTTTCCAAGTTAGGTGTATTAGTTCCAATGGCTTTGTCTATTATATTTTGGAATGAAATTCCTACTTTAATTCAGTGGTTTGGAATTTTATTATCTATAGTTGCAATAATTATAGTTAATGTTTCGTTTAGTAAAGAAGTTATCAAAGATTTACGAGTTTCTCTTTTGCTTTTATTTATATTTGGTGGTATATCAGAATTTTCCAATAAAATATTTCAAAAATACGCTTTAATAGAGTATAAAAGTTTGTTTTTATTTTTTGTGTTTTTTACAGCTTTTATTATTAGTTTGATTTTTACAATAATAAAGAATAAAAAAATTACTAATAAAGACTTAATTGTTGGATTTTTAGTTGGAGTACCCAACCTATTTACTTCATTTTTCCTTATTATGGCATTTAATTATGTAAAGACTTCAGTAGCACTTCCTGTTTTTAGTGCTGGTTCTATTTTAGTAATCAGTATCTGTAGCCAAATGTTTTTTAAAGAAGAACTTACTAAAAAAGAAAAGATTTCTATCGTTATGATAATAATTGCTTTGATTTTAGTTAATATAAAATAGATTAAGAACATAATTTTTCTTCCAGCATAATCTGTTAATATAGTACAAATTATGCTGGAAGGGGTTGTTTAAGTGGGTATTGAATTAAATATTTTACATTGGGTGTATTTGATTTTCATACTTATTATAATGGTACTAATGATTATGAGAAGGGACACTACTCTAGCTTGCATATTAGGGATTTTTGCCTTAGGTATCTTATCTACTAATTCATTAACACAGTCAGTAATAGGGGTCTTTGGTAGTCTTGTTTATGCAATAAAGGAACTGATGGGAACTATTTTAATAATATCTATTATTGTAGGTATGAGTAGAATACTGACAAAAACCGGTATAAATGAAGTTATGATTGAACCAGTTGCTAAATTAATCAAAACACCTACTTTGGCTTATTGGATAATAGGTATACTCATGATGATAATATCGTGGTTTTTCTGGCCTTCACCTGCTGTAGCGTTAGTAGGAGCAGTTTTATTACCAGTTGCCATTAATGTTGGACTCCCTGCTATAGGTGTTGCTATGGCAATGAACTTGTTTGGACATGGAATTGCCCTTTCAGGGGATTTTGTTATACAAGGTGCACCAAAACTAACTGCAGATGCTGCTGGATTATCAGTAAGTGAAGTAACTAGTGCTAGTGTTCCTTTAGTATTTACAATGGGAATAATAACTACAGTAACTGCATTTTGGTTATTAAAAAGAGACTTAAAAAAAGGAAACATTAAGATAGAATCAAATAATGACATAGATGAAAAAACAACATCTACAAGTAATAAAAAGGATTTAAAAAATGTATTAAAATATAAGACTAAGAAAATTCTTGCACTTTTAATCCCTATATTATTCTTACTAGATGTTGTAACTATGTATGTAGCAAACTTACAAGGGGGAGAAGCTACTGCTTTAGTAGGTGGGACAGCAGTATTTATACTTATGTTAATTACTTTGATGGCACATAAAAACAAAGGATTAGAAGAGATAACAAAATACTTTATAAAAGGATTACAATTTGGTGTAAGAATTTTCGGACCAGTTATACCAATTGCAGCTTTTTTCTACATGGGAGATATGGGATTTGTTTCTGTTTTCGGAGAAGTATTACCTTCAAGCTCACAAGGATTAGTTAATGATTTAGGAATAGCTTTAGCACAAGTTGTACCTTTAAATGAAGCTATAGGTTCAATTACTTTAACTATAGTAGGAGCAATAACTGGTTTAGATGGTTCAGGATTTTCAGGAATATCTCTTGCTGGTTCTGTGGCACGTTTATTTTCAACTGCAATAGGTTCAGGTACAGCTACCCTTACAGCGTTAGGTCAGATTGCTGCTATATGGGTAGGTGGAGGCACATTAGTACCTTGGGCTTTAATTCCTGCTGCTGCCATATGTGGAGTAGACCCGTTTGATTTAGCAAGACGCAATCTAATACCTGTTATAATAGGACTTATTGTAACAACAATAGTGGCTATTTTTCTTATATAGTTAAAAAGAAGACCATTTAATATGGTCTTCTTTTTAATAGCCTTTATTCAAGTTTACAACATTAAAAAGCTGTTGTTTATTAATATACCTTTTCATGTTTTTGTAAATAAGATTGTATCTTCTTTCATTTCTCATTTCAGAAACCCAAGAATTATGTGGTGTAATTATCACTTCTTCCATATCCCATAAAGGACTATTTTTATCTAAGGGTTCTTTTTCAAAAACATCTAAAGCAGCCCCTTTTACTTTTCGGTTCTTGATACTTTCAATTAAATCTTTTTCATTAACTATATTGCCTCTGGAAACATTTATAAAGTAAGAATTATTTTTCATCATTTTAAAGGTTGATTTATTAAATAGGTGATGGGTTTTCTCGGTATAAGGAATAGTAAGGACAACAATATCACAAAGTGGAAGTATTTTGTTAATTTCATTTATACTATAGCATTTATTAAAGTATTCAACATCCCTTCCACTAGTATTAATACCTAATATATTTACTTCAAACCCTTGCAGTCTTTTAGCTGATTCCTTTGCAATGCTTCCGGTTCCTATAAAGCCAACTGTCTTCCCAAATAGCTCAAGAACAGAAGTATCTAATTTCCAGGTTTTAGAGTTTTGCTTGTTATAGAAGGATTTACTCCTTTTTATTAGTTCTAAAATTTTCAAGACAACCCATTCACCCATAGGAATACTATAGCCACCCTTATTGTTTGTAACTATTATTTCTTTTTCTTTAACATAATCAAGAGGAACTTGGTCAATTCCTATACTAGATAACTGAATCCATTTTAATTTTTTCATTTTAGTTATATCTAAAGTATTAAATGGGTTGTAACAAACCAAAACTTCTATATCTTCAATTGATTCGTTATATACCAACTCACTTTCATGTATATAGGTTATATCATAACCTAAATCCTTAATTTTTTTCATTTTTTCTTCTCCGTAATTGTATGTAAATAATGCTTTTACCATATAAACACCCCATTTATTTTGTTTACTCATATTATAACAAACAATTTAATAATAATTAAATATTTTCAAACAAATTAGATAATTTTAATATTCAAATAGTTACTTTTTTATTTAAAATTATTTAAATTATTACAAAACAAGACATTTTTCATTGAAGGGAAAATGCAGTGATTTAGAGAATATGAAAGTATTAGTATCAAGGAAATAGGAGGGATAAACCTTGCAATTGGAATTTAAAACAATAGACAAAACACTTATTGTAAAATTTAATGGTGAACTAGATCATCATACTGCAGAAAACATAAGAAAAGAAATTGATAAATTTTACTCTGGTAATATGTTAAAAAACATTATTTTAGATTTGGAAAAGCTTAATTTTATGGATAGCTCAGGAATTGGATTAATCTTAGGAAGGTATAAGAATGTATCGCAAAATGGTGGAAAGTTATGTTTAGTAAATGTATCACCTAGGGTTGAAAAAATACTTAAAATGTCTGGTGTATTGAAAATTGTTAAAATATTTGACAGCATAACCAAGGCTAAAGAGAATATTTAAGGGAGTGATATATTATGGAAAATAGTATGAAGTTAGAAATTCCAAGCAAATCACAAAACGAATCCTTTGCCAGATTTGTTGTTGCATCCTTTGCGTCTCAATTAGATCCTACAATTGAAGAGTTAGCAGACATAAAGACAGCAGTTTCAGAAGCAGTTACAAATGCAATAATACATGGATATGAAAATACGCAGGGTACTGTTATAATAAAGTGCAAGATAGAAAATAATAAATTAGAAGTAATAGTTGAAGATAAAGGTAAAGGTATTAAAGATATAGAAAAAGCAAAAGAGCCCTTTTATACCTCTAAACCAGAATTAGAGAGATCTGGTATGGGATTTACAGTTATGGAGACTTTTATGGATGAATTAGAAATAGAATCTACACCTGAGAAAGGTACAATAGTAAAGATGGTGAAAGAACTAAAAAGTACTTCTTCTAAGGAGTAGATATTATGGGTACAAGCTCTGCAAAAAAGAAGTCTCATGAACTGTTAAGTCATGAAGAGACAATTAAGCTAATAGAAAGGGCTCAAGAGGGAGATAAAGAGGCACAGTCAATTCTTGTAAATCATAATTTAGGACTTGTAAGAAGTGTTTTAAAAAGATTTTCTAACAGAGGGTATGATATTGAAGATTTATTTCAATTGGGATGTATAGGATTAATTAAAGCGATTCAAAAGTTTGATTCTTCATATAAAGTAAGATTTTCTACATATGCCATACCAATGATAGTAGGGGAAATAAAAAGATTTTTAAGAGATGATGGAATTGTAAAAGTAAGTAGATCTTTAAAACAAACTGCAGGTAAAGCAAAAAGTGCTAAGGAGAGGTTAACAAAGAAGCTAGGAAGAGAACCAACTATACAAGAAATAGCTGATGAAATAAAAGTAGATAAAGAAGAACTAGTAATGGCATTAGACTCTAATCATCAGCCAGAGTACTTATATGATGTAGTATTACAAAATGACGGTTCTCCCATCCATTTAATAGATAGAATAGGAAGCAATGAAAGAGAGGATTCTGAAGTTTTAGATAAAATTACTCTTAAACAAGCCATAAGTAAATTGAAACCTAGGGAAAGACAAATTATAATTATGAGATACTTTAAAGATAAAACTCAAACAGAAATTGCTAAAATGTTAGGAATTTCTCAAGTCCAAGTATCTAGAATAGAAAAAAGAGTATTAAAAAATATGAAAAAAATGATTTCAAAGGCATGATTTTATGCCTTTATTTTTTTGCATTAAAAAAATAGGATAAGTACATAATAAAAATATGAAAGAAAATGGAGTTGATAATATGGTTATTTCTACTAAAAAAATTCTTTTTATATTTTTTATTATAATTTTAATTATTTCAATAGGATGGGGAATATACCTAAGTAACAATTCAATAAATAAAATTCCTAAAAGAGCTAAGCTAGTAATTAACTATAATAACTACAGATTAGTGAGGTGATATCTCATAAAAGATAGTAAAGTTTTTTTACAGTTAGAGCCGAAAATAAAAGCCAAACCTGGACAATTTCTAACACTAAAAGATTTAGCTACAGTATATTGTCTTGATACGTCACTTCAAAAAAAATTGCAGGATATCAAAATATATAGAACTCCTAAAAAGTCTAAAACAGTTGTAGTTTCAGTGCTAGATATAATAGAAAAAATAAAAAAAAATAATAGTGGAGTTGATATAGTTGTTTTTGGTAATCCTGAAATTTTAGTTGATATAGGATATAGTGATATAAAAGGTAATATAACATACTATTTAAGGATTTTAGCTGTATGTATAGTACTTTTTATAGGTGCCGGATTAACTATTATAAATTTTCATGAAGATGTAGATATGGAATCTGCTCACAAGAATATATACTATTTAGTTACTGGAGAAAAAAACGAAAAACCATATATAATTCAAATCCCGTATTCAATAGGAATAGGACTAGGAATGGCAACTTTTTTTAATCATATTTTTAGAAAAAGGTGGAAAAAAGAACCTAGCCCTTTAGAAGTAGAAATGTATTTATATAATAAAAATCTTGACAATTATATTTTAGATAATGAAAAGGGTAACAAAAATAATAGGCGGTGAGCCATTTTGATACAAAAATTATTTCTAGCTTTTTTTGGATTATCAGGAGGAGTAGTGGTTGGGTCTTCCTTTGCAGCAATTGTAACTTTATTAGATATTGTACCTAGGCTATCACAACTTGCAAATTCTACCCATAAAATCTCCCTATATGAAAAAGTAATAACTGTCTCAGTAGTTACTGTCTCATTACTTTATTTTCTTAATATAACTCTAAATATAAACAAAATAATTTTATTAGCTATAGGACTTGTTATGGGAATATTTATAGGTCTATTAGCAGCAGCATTAGCAGAGGTTTTAAATGTTATTCCAGTTCTAGTAAGAAGATTTAGTATTATAAATCATCTATACTATGTTCTTATGTCAATGGCCTTTGGAAAAATAATAGGATCATTAGTACAGTGGTTAGTACTTATAAATTACGATTAGAAGGTGAATGTATATGAAAGACTATATGAAGGAGATTCAAAACCCTTTTTTAGGGAAAAATATTGAAGACAAAAATATTAGGTATGATGAAGTAAAGTATTCCTTTGAAGATAAAATTACAAATATAAAAGTTAACTCCAAGCTAAGCCAATTAAGATAAGGAGGCTTTTAATGAATAATATTAATTCTAAAGATTATAGAAAATATGTTAATTCAAAAATACCAAAACCAAGTTATTTTAAAAATTGTATTTGGGCCTTTATAGTTGGTGGAATTATATGTACTATTGGTCAAATTATAACAAATTTTTACAATAATGTTGGTTTAGATAAGGAAGATGGAGCAGCTGCAACTGCAATAACCTTAATATTTATAGGAGCATTATTAACAGGAATAGGAATATATGACAAAATCGGAAAAAGAGCAGGAGCAGGGTCTATTGTCCCTATAACAGGATTTGCAAATTCTATAGTATCACCAGCAATGGAATTTAAAAGAGAAGGATATATTTTTGGAGTTGCTGCTAAAATGTTTTCAATTGCAGGTCCAGTATTAGTGTACGGATTTGGTAGTTCAATAATTATAGGAATTATATATTATTTTATAACAAAATAAGGAGGGTGTATTTTGGCTCAAAAAAAAATAGGTAAACAGACAGTGAAATTTCAAAATCCTCCTTCTATAATTTCTACAGCATCTATAGTAGGTCCTAAAGAAGGAGAAGGACCATTAAAAGAATATTTCGATATAATTTTAGAAGATGATTTATATGACCAGGATTCCTGGGAAAAAGCTGAATCTAAAATGCTAGAAGATGCAATGAAAATGGCAATTAAAAACGCTAAACTGTTAGAAGAGCAGATAGAATATATTTTAGCAGGTGATTTATTAAACCAAATTATATCTTCATCTTTTGCAGTAAGACAGCTACAAAGGCCATATTTTGGACTATATGGAGCTTGTTCTACTATGACAGAGTCTTTAAGTTTAGGCTCCATGATAGTTGATGGGGGATTTGCAGATAATGTATTATGTGCAACATCAAGCCATTTTTGTACTGCAGAAAGGCAATATAGATTTCCATTAGAACTTGGGAATCAACGACCATTTACATCTCAGTGGACAGTTACAGGAGCTGGTGCAGCTGTAATATCTGCAAATGGTAGTGGCCCATATATAACACACGTTACCACTGGAAAAATAGTTGATCCTGGAATTAAGGATGTAAACAATATGGGAGCTGCCATGGCACCAGCTGCAGCAGATACAATTATACAACATTTTGAAGATACAGGTTTTAATGTAGATGACTATGATTTAATAATTACAGGGGATTTATCTGGCATAGGAAAACCCATTGCAGAAGAATTAATATTAACTAAAGGAATTGATATATCAACTATATACAAAGATTGTGGAATAGAAATATTTGATGGTAAAAGACAAGATACTCATGCTGGTGGAAGCGGATGTGGCTGTTCTGCATCAGTTTTTGCAGGATATCTTTATAAGGAACTAAAAAAAGGTAAATACAATCGGATATTATTAGTTTCAACGGGAGCACTCCACTCTCCGGTAAGTGCTAACCAAGGGGAATCAATACCAGGGATAGCTCATGCTGTTACTATAAGTAATGTAATCAGTTAAAAGTTCAATAGGAGGTTTTAGATGGAGTATTTAAGAGCTTTTTTAGTTGGGGGCCTAATATGTGTAATAGGTCAAATTCTTATGGACGGAACTAAACTTACACCTGCCCATGTATTAGTATCTTTTGTTACAGCAGGTGTAATTTTAACGGCTTTAGGTATATATGAACCTTTGGTTAATTTTGGAGGAGCAGGTGCTACTGTTCCTTTAACTGGTTTTGGTTATTCTTTAGCAAAGGGTGCAATAAAAGGAGTTAACCAGAATGGAATACTTGGAGCTTTTACTGGTGGTATACAATCTACAGCCGGCGGAATAGCAGCTGCTGTTCTATTTGGATATATAATGGCAGTAATCTTTACTCCTAAAGCAAAAAGTTAAAATGAAAGAGGTAGTATTATGGTAAAAAAAAGAAAAATAATTTTAGTTACAGATGGGGATACTATAGCTCAAAAAGCTGTGGAAATTGCTACTAAAAATATAGGAGGAAGATGTATTTCTAGGTCTGCAGGTAACCCTACACCATTAACTGGAGATGAAATTAGCCAGTTAATAAAAATAGCTAAATATGACCCTGTAGTTGTTATGGTGGATGATATAGGGCATCCTGGTTTTGGAAAGGGTGAAAAGGCACTAAAAGATATTCTAAATAATGAATATACGGAAATTTTAGGAATAGTAGCAGTAGCTTCAAATACTGAAAATGTTAATGGAGTGGAGGTAGACTTTTCAATAGATTATAGAGGCAAGGTTGTTCCAAATGCAGTTGATAAATATGGAATAGAGACTGATAGCAAAAAACTTTATGGTGATACTGTTGATATAATAAATAAATATTCAGTTCCTTTGATAGTTGGAATAGGTGATATAGGTAAAATGGACGGCTGTGATGATTGTACTATAGGAGCACCAATAATTACAAAGGCTTTACAAGAAATTTTAAATAGAACTAATAAAGGTGGTAGAGATGAAAACTAGCTTTGGGGAAAGAGTAAAAGATTTAGAAGAAAAATTAGGTGTTAATAAAAGTTTTGATATAATTAAAAGGGAAATAAATATAGATGGGAAAAAATTAGTTGCGTTTTTTATTGATGGATTTGTAAAAGATGACATGATGTTTTGGATTCTATCTTTTTTGCAAAAATCCAAAAGGGAAGAAATAGTTCCAAATACTATAACTAAATTAATAACAACTAAGATTCCTTATGTTGAGTGTGATTCAGAAAAAGACTTACAAAAGATAGAATATTTTATTTTATCGGGGGCCGCTGCTTTATTTATCGATGGTGTAGAAGAAGCTATAATAGTAGATACAAGAACATATCCAGCAAGAGGTCCAGAAGAACCAGATTTAGAAAAGGTGACTAGGGGTTCAAGGGATGGATTTGTTGAGACTATAGTTTTTAATACAGCATTAATTAGGAGACGAGTAAGGGATCCAAATTTAAGATTTGAATTGTTGAACGTTGGTAAAAGGTCTCAAACTGATATTGCAATTGGATATATGGAAGATATAACTAATGAAGACTTAATAAAAAGTTTAAAAGACAAGTTAAAAAAGATAGAAACAGATTCATTAGTAATGGCTGAAAAAAGTTTAGAGGAATACATTCTAGGTAGAAATTGGAATCCATTACCACAAGCAAAGTTTACTGAGAGACCGGATGTTGCAGCAGCACATCTTTTAGAGGGTCATGTAATAATTATTGTAGATACTACTCCAAGTGTAATGATTTTACCAGTAACCATGTTCCATTTTACACAACATGCAGAGGATTATTATCAAAATCCGGCTATAGGAACCTATATAAGATGGATTCGATTTTTAGCTATGATACTTTCATATATGTTACCAGCTTTGTGGCTATTATTAGTTAATAATAAGACTATATTACCTGAAGCATTATCGTTTATTGGGCCTAAGAAAACTGGGACTATTCCTTTATTAATTCAATTTATTATTTTAGAAATTGGTCTAGATTTGTTAAGAATTGCATCAATTCATACACCAAATGCTTTAACAACATCTTTAGGTATAATTGGTGCTTTATTATTAAGTGAGTTTGCAGTAAAAGTAGGTTGGTTCATACCAGAAACAGTATTATATGGGGCAATAGCTGGTATAGGTATGTTTGCAACCCCTAGTATTGAATTTGCAATGGCTATAAGAATATTTAGATTAATTTTAGTAGTATTTACAGGATTATTAGATATTTACGGATTTATTGCCGGTTTACTGATTTTTATAGTAACAATATTAAGAACAAAATCCTTTGGTGGTATAAACTATCTTTGGCCATTAATTCCATTTAATAAGAAGGCTCTAACTACTATACTAATGAGAAAGCCAATTCCTGAAGTTAGATTAAGACCTGAAATTTTAAAGGTTAAAGATAAAGATTCATCTCCTCCTAAAGACAAAAACAATTAAAAGAGAGGCTACATAAGCCTCTCTTTTTTAGTCTTGAATAATGTTTAAATTTTCTTCTGGCTGTTCTTGATTATTTTCTTCTTTCTCTTTATTATCTTTTTCAGGTTTAATTAGATCGAACAGATTATCTTTTTCTTCATCTTCTCTATCTTCTTCATCAAATAGCCATTGATCTAGCCAATCAGTAAAGTTTTTCTCCTCAACATGTTCATCACAAACTTCAGTAGGAACAGTATACTGATAGTCAGCAGGTACTAAATTATTGTGTTCTTCAGGATTATAAGGTGGTTCTCTTTTAATAAATACTTTCTTTTCAACTTGTTCAGGTGGACAATATTCATTTGCCAGCTTATTGTTGCTAGTATCAACTTCAACTTCTACATGTATATCACAGTATTCAGTAGGTTCAGTACCTTTAATAAATATCTCTCTTCTAACTGTACTACCTCTTGGGTCTTTTTTACATAACTCTGTAGCTAACTTACCAGATTCAGTACATATATATTTTGATACAAATCCTTTAGGAACATTAAATTCCCTAGGTTTATAGTTTTCATGAACTGTCTTCATTATACTTTGCCATAACTGAGCTGCTTTTGAACTACCAGTTGTTAATTTTAGTTGAGGAGTGTCATTTCCTATCCACACACCAGCTACATAATAAGGTGTATATCCAACGAACCAAGCATCAGCTTTATTCTGTGTAGTACCTGTTTTACCTGCAGCAGGAATTGTTGTATTTCCAGGGTATAACTTAGCTCTATGACCTAATCCACTTGTTACTGTGCTTTTTAATATATCTGTCATAAGATAAGCTACCTTTGGGTCAACTGCTCTACTTTTTATTGTTTTATTTTCAAGTATTACATTTCCATCTTTATCAACTATTTTTGTAAATGTAATTGGTTTAGTATAAACACCTTCATTAGCTATAACTCCATAGGCAGCTGTCATTTCAAGGGGAGTCAAACCTTCCGTTAAGCCTCCTAGTGCCAAAGAAGCTAAGTTCTCGTCATTATATCTTCTATTTTCTTTTCTAGTTACAAAATTATCATTTTGAGGATTATTAGGATCTATTAGGCCAAGCCTTGATAAATATTCCATTGATGTATCTATTCCTATTGATTCTAAAACTTTAACTGCAATAACATTAACTGATTGTTCAACTGCTTGCCTAAGAGTTGTTAATCCTAGATATTTAAATTGTCTATGATCATACCAGTTTCTAGGCCATCTATTACCATCTTTATCATATCGTGGTATATCATCAATAATCGTTGAAGCTGTATAACCATTGTCTAATGCAGGAAGATAGACTGCAAGTGGCTTTATGGCAGATCCTGGTTGCCTTGGTGACTGGGTAGCTCTATTTAATATTCTATTACCTTTTATATCTCTTCCTCCTACTAGAGCTTTAATTTCTCCAGTTCTATAGTCCATAATAACTACAGCAGATTGAGGTTGAACTACACCTTCTCTATTAATATAAAAATACCTAGAATTTAGTAGTAAATTATTATTTTTGTCAATAGTATAAAAATCCTTATGTTTATTTAAGAAGTCTTTCTTAATTATTAATCTGTTACTGTCTATATTATATGCATTTTTAGGAATGTCTATTGAACCAACAGTATGGGTTACCAAATTTTTCTTGCTATCAATTGTATAATAATCATCAATATCTATTGTTTTAGGATAAATATTAATTTTTCTATTATCTATTATTAAATTACCATTTTGCGTTAAACTATATGTTCCTTTTTCAATTACTAGATTATAATTACTATCCAGTAAGTTTTCTTTTTTATAATAAAGAATTTTTCCATTATCTATAATATTACCATATCTATCTTTATAAATTTTAACTAAAATAGGATCCTTTCTTTTATCTAAATTGCCTACTAAAATTTTACCAAAATTATCATATATATTTTCAACTTTGTGCTGAAGGTTCAAGTCCATTGTAGAATAAATTTTTAATCCACCCGCATATAACTCCATTTCGGCTTCTTCTTTAGAATAGCCTAATTTCTCAACTAAAGAATTAATTACATCTTGCTTTACTAAATCTGTAAAATAAGAGGAAATGCCTTCTACTTTTCTTTTACCAGGTTTTATAACCTTTTTCATATCAACTTTTAAAGCTTTTTTATATTGCTCCTCTGTTATGAAACCATATTCCTTCATCTGACTTAAAACTATTCTTTGTCTTTCTACTGAGTTTTCATTAAAAACTGCAGTATATCTTTCACCTAATATATCAACATATCCCACAATATAATGTTTTTTAGAATTAAGATCTTCTGGTTTTAAAAGGATATATGGCGAATATTTTGAAGGATTTTTTGTAATACCTGCTATCATGGCGCTTTCTGCTATAGTTAATTCAGAAACGTCTTTTGAAAAATATGTTTCTGCTGCTGCTTTAACCCCATAAGCTCCTTGACCTAAATATATAGTATTAAGATAAAGTTCTAGAATTTGATCTTTAGATAATTCTCTTTCTAATTTTACTGCTAGATATGCTTCCTTAATTTTTCTGGAAAGCTTCTTATCAAAGGATAGATATAAATTTCTAATTAACTGCTGAGTAATAGTACTTGCACCTTGAACAGGTGCTCCAGCTTTTATGTCAGCAATTAGTGCACCTATTATTCTTTTAATATCAATGCCAAAATGAGACCTAAATCTTGCATCTTCAATTGCAATAAATGCATTTTGTAGGTTTTTGGGTATTTTATTAAGTTCTACAACTGATCTATACTCTTTAGCTTGTACTTTTTCAATTAAATTTCCATTTTTATCATATATCATTGAGGTTTCATTCAACATATTAGCCATTTGGGTTGGGTTAATCCTTGGGGCAGTTTTTATGGTAGCAATAACAAATCCTCCTACTGAACCCGCTGTAATAAATGAAACAAGTAAAATAATTACTACAAAAAGTCTTAATATACTAAATTTCTTCTTTTTCTTTCTTGATTTTCTTTTATTTTTTTCAGTCATAAACGAACCTCCTTAGTGAAATGAGGTAACCCTATTAAAAATACCATACATAATTATATCACATAAACATATGTTTGATAAGCATATAAATTATACCATCATTTATGATTATAACTAGAAAAGCTTAATTCATACATTTAGAAGATTTATTAAATTACTAAATTTTAAATTAAATTCATTGTAATGTTTACATGTATGGGATTGCTTGCATTCAATGAGTATTTTAGGGCAGATGTATCCGTTGCACTTAATATGTTATCTAGTTATTCAGAGTTACCGCAATTACACAAATTATATGTTGCACTTTTAAATTTAAGAGAAAAATTTACAGAGCTTATTGAAAATGAAAAGGTTGTAAATTTAATTTGTAGTATAAATAGGAAAAGTGTAGGTATAAAAATTAAGACTATTTGTAATCCTGATCTAGAAATAACAATTGTAATGAAATTTGAGAATGATTTTTACAAGATATTTAATAAAAAACTGAACGTGATGAGTAAATAATAAAAGACTTCATTTGTAACTAATGACAAAAGGAGCCTTTTGCTAGAGTAGTTTTTATAAAGTAGATAATATAATATAATATATGTTAGAAGATGTTTATTTACTAAATAAATTTGGGTATATAATTAAAGGAGCTTGAAAATTTAGGAGGGAAATTAATTGATTGAATTGGAAAAGCAAATCGATGAAATTGTAAGATATATAGAAAGAGGAGAAAAAGATAAAAAGGATTTTAAACTAGGTGTTGAGTTTGAACATTTTATTGTAGATAAGCAGTCTTTAAGGACAGTTACATATTATGAAGATAAGGGAGTAAAACATACATTAAGGCAATTAATTAAAAAAGGCTGGAATGGTATATATGAAGGAGAGTATTTATTAGGATTAGAAAAAGACAACGCTTCAATAACATTAGAACCTGGAGCTCAACTTGAAATAAGTATTAAACCATACAAAAATATAGAAGAAATTGAAAGGGTATATTTAAATTTTTTAGAAGATTTAATTCCAATATTAGATAGTAAAAATCAAATTTTGCTGTCTTTAGGCTATCAACCTAAAACAAAGATTGCAAATATCCCTTTTATTCCTAAAGAAAGATACAAATACATGTCTAAATATCTACAAAAGAGAGGGAAATATGCCCTTAACATGATGAAGGGAACAGCCTCAACACAAGTAACTATTGACTATAAATCAGAGAAGGATTATATAAAAAAATTTAGGATTGCCAATTCTTTGTCACCGGTTATCTCTGCAATTTTTGATAACACACCTTTTTTTGAGGGTGAAGTATCTAAAAAGTATAATATTAGAACTTTAATATGGAACAATTGTGATGATGATAGGTGTGGAATAGTTGAAGGAGCTTTAGATAATGACTTTGGATATAAAAAATATGCACAATATATATTGAATCGACCACCTATAATAATTAAAAAAGATAATGATTTTTTATATACTAAAGGTAAAAGATTTAAGTATATATTTAATATTAGTAATAATAAAGAAAATGAGCTATCTCATGTACTTACAATGTTTTTCCCTGATGTTAGAACCAAAAAGTTTATTGAGATACGAATGGCAGATTCTATTCCATATCCATTGAATTTTTCTATTATAGCATTTTGGAAAGGCCTTTTATATAATGAAGATAATTTAAATATCTTAGATGAGTACTTAAATGATATAGATATTAGTGCAGTTTTAAAAGCTAAAAAAGACATCATTAATTATGGTATAAATACTTTATTTAAAGGTATACCTATTTATGAATTAGGTAAAAAAATACTTCAAATATCTAAGAAAGGACTTTGTAAAGAAGAAAGAGATTATTTAAATCCATTAGAGGAAATACTAATTAACAAAATAACGCCAACTTTAAAAACAAAACAAATGATAGCAAGGGGAAAATATGATGCATTAGACTGGTGTAATTTAAATAATGTAATCAAATGTAAAATATAAAATTTTATTGAAAGTATCCATACACTGGATACTTTTTTTTATTTATATGATTTCTTTGAATAAATCATTGACTATCATGTTTAACAAGATTAAAATGGAATAGTGATTGTCAAATTATGTTGAATTATTTACAAAATAATAGTGCATGTTCTATTCAAACTTACAATTAAACTGTAATATTTTTTGAAATATATAAGAAAGGGAGTGTAATAACAATGGAAGCAAAAAGTCAAGTTTTAAACTCTAGTATTAAAACAAATAATTCAGATAACTTGAAAAAAGAAATAGGATTAATCGATGCAATATCTGTTGTAATTGGAATTGTAATAGGTTCAGGAATATTTTTTAAAGCTTCAATGGTTTTTAAAAGTGCTGGTACACCAATGTTAGGTTTATTGGCATGGGTTATAGGTGGATTAATTACAATGGCTTCTGCTCTAACAATTGCAGAAATTGCAACTGCAATACCTAAAACTGGAGGAGTTTTTGCATATTTAAAAGAATTATATGGTGAAAAGTGGGCATTTTTATTTGGATGGGTTCAGACGTTTATATATATACCTGGCGCAGGAGCAGCTTTAGCTATTATTTTAGCCACACAAGCAACATATTTTATACCAATGACAGAAATACAGCAAAAACTTTTAGCAATTACAGTATTACTAACTATAATAGTTGGAAATATCTTATCAACTAAATTAGGAAGTAGGATACAATTTATTTCAACAATAGGTAAGCTTGTACCAATTTTTATAATAATAATATTTGGAATTTTAAATGGAACTAATAATAATCTTTTGACTTCCTCAACTGGTACTGTAACAGTTACTGGTTTTGGAACAGCAATTTTAGGAACACTCTGGGCATATGATGGATGGATTAGTGTTGGCAATATAGCTGGAGAATTGAAGAATCCGAAAAAAGATATACCTAAAGCAATAATTTTTGGTATACTAACTATTATTATAGTTTATGTTTTGATTAATTTAGCAATTATTAAAGTAATACCAGTAGAAAATGTTGTTAAGTCTGTAGCACCTGCATCAGATGCTGCCAATAAAATTTTTGGTTCAGCAGGTGGTAACTTAATCTCAGCAGGTATATTAATATCAATATTTGGTGCACTAAATGGATATTTACTAACTGGTGTACGAATACCTTTTGCTATGGCTAAAAATGGACTTCTTCCATTTTCTAAGCATATAGGTAAAATTGATGAAAGATTTAATACACCTCTCAATTCTTTTGTATTTGAGGGTATCTTAATTTGTATATATATTTTTACTGGGTCATTTGAAGCTTTAACTAATTTAGTAATTTTTGTTTTATGGATTTTCTTTACTATGACAGTAGCTGGAATTTTTATTTTGAGAAAAAAATATGACGAAAGCAAAAGACCATATAAGGTTCCTTTATATCCAATAATACCTTTAATTGGTATTTGTGGTGGGCTGTATATTATATTTAGTACATTAATAACAAGTACAGGAAATGCTCTTATTGGTCTAGCTCTAACATTTGCAGGTTTGCCTTTTTATAATTATATAAAGAAAAAAAGAAAAGTTTTATAGTATAAAAATGCCTAAAATTAATCAGAAAGTCATAAATTTAGAATAATACCATTTTTAAAGAGTATAAATAGTGTTATCACTTCCCAAAATATAAAAGAGGGAGTGATAATATGAATAAAAATAAAAAAGATAAAAAACTTATGGATAATAAGGATTTAAAAATAGATGATGTCTTAAATCAATATGATGATAAAAAAGAGGATATGCTTCAAAAAGATGTATTTAAAGATGTATTAGATGCTAATCTTATAGGCATACAAGATAAAAAAGATGATAAAATTAAATAATTAATTAAAACAAAAAGTCAAGGTTATCCTTGACTTTTTTATTTAAGGTTTATTAAGATATAAAAAATTAATGGACTGGAAGGTATTGTAATTGATAAAATAGAATATATAAATTAATTATTAAAAAGGATGATAATATGAAAAATATTCTTAGTTGGGCTGTTGTTCTTTCATTTATATTACTTTTTTTAGCTGGGATATCTCATGTATTTGTGATAATAGGATTAACTTTAGGTATTATTAGTGTAGTAGGGCTAATTATTATCTTAATAATAGAACGAATAAAGGATAGAGAAAAGGAGGATGAAGAAGATATAGATAAATATTAGATATAGTAAAAAAAAAGTATAAATACAAAATATAAGACATACACTCCATATATATAGATATATTAAAAGGAGTGAAATGTATGGGTAAAATTAAAAATAACAAATATGTATTCTATTGGGAAGTTGGAGGCATATTTTTTTTAATAATATTTGGTTCTATTTTACATTTTATCTATGAATGGTTTAGTTATCCAATAATTGGGATATTTAGTCCAGTAAATGAAAGTGTATGGGAACATCTTAAATTAGGTTACTGGTCACTTTTTCTATTTTCAATATTAGAATATAGATATATCAAAGATAAAGTTAATAATTTTATTGTAGCAAAGGCTTTAGGAATATTTACTTTACAATTATTTATTATTGTTTTTTATTATTCTTATACTAGCATATTAGGAAAAAATATTTTAGTATTAGATATACTGTCATATATAATAGGTTCTATATCATGTCAAATTATAAGCTATAAAATACTCATGTATCGTAAATTAGGTTATATTGCTACAATCATTAGTATCTGTTTTATTATTACACATGCGTTTGCTTTGGCTATCTTTACCTTTTATCCTCCTAAACTTCCAATTTTTAAAGATAATCGAACTGGGCAATATGGAATAGGGAAGTTAATCGATTACTTATTGTTTTTGTAATCTGCAATAAAGTTCTCTATTGACCTATCATAAGTTTTTTCCCCAGCTTCTGTGAAAAAACAACCAGGTATTTCATTTTTACCCCTATGGTAGCTTATACATTCACAACATTTTCCACGTCTTAGACATGCAGTGTAAGTACATGTACAATTATCAATATTACATTTTAAATCAGCACTCATAATACCATCTTTTCACTAAAATTTGTAATTTACATATAATATTATATTATTTCAATTATTAATAATCAATGGAATAAAAACATTAGGTTTTAATATAAAGATAGTATGCTGTTTTTTACCATATAAATAACTTAAAATATAATTAAAAAATCAAAAGGGCGAGAGACTAGTGTATTTTAAAAAATTGTTGATTCAAAATGCTATTTATCACCTATTAATGTAGAGGACTATAAAAATATATAGATATTTTCTAAGGAGGCTTTAATATGAATGGTTTTATATCTTTTATACTTATTGTTTTAGGAATAACTAATATAATTGCTCCTAAGATAGGCTGGTATTTAAGTCATGGTATGCATTATAAAGATGCAGAGCCAAGTGATGCTTCACTTATTTTAGGCAGGCTAGGGGGGGATTGTTATATTTTTAATAGGATTTTTTAACTTATTTTTTGGATAAAAACTATTTAAAATAGTTAAAGAAGAAAATAGAATGTAGGAGTGAAATTAATGAAGACAATTGGTTTAGTTGGTGGAATGAGTTGGGAATCTACATTAAGCTATTACCAAATTATTAATAAAGAAGTAAACAAAAGATTAGGGGGTTATCGCTCTGCTAAATGTCTTATATATAGTGTAGATTTTGCTGAGATTGAATATAACCAAAGAGTAGGTAATTGGAATGTTGTTAAAAATATAATTATAAATTCTATACGTAGCCTTGAAAAAGCTGGAGCAGATTTTATTGTTATATGCACAAATACTATACATAAATATGCTGATGTAATTCAATCAAAAGTAAACATTCCAATTTTACATATAGCACATGCTACTGGAAAAGCTATTAAAGGTAAAAAAATAAATACAGTTGGCTTATTAGGAACAAAATATACTATGGAAAGTAATTTTTATAAAGATTACTTAGAAAAATTAAATATAAAAGTAATTATCCCAAAAAATAGCGAAAGAGAAACAATAAATAAAATTATTTTTGAGGAATTATGTTTAGGTAAAATCAAAGAAAATTCTAAAAAAACAATAAAAGATATAATAAATAATTTAACACTAAGGGGTGCTGAAGGAGTTATATTAGGATGTACTGAGTTGCCACTTATAATTAAAGGTGAAGAAATTAAAATATCCCTATTTGACACAACCTATTTACACGCTACTGAGGCTGTTGAATACGCTCTTAAAAAGTAAACTCTATGTTATTTTTACACAATATATTTTATCGCCCCTTGTAGCTATAACAGCGTAGTTAGTATAAACTGCCGGTGAACTTTCTATATTAAATTTAAGGTCTATTTTATCTACAATCTTTCCTGTTTTTCCTTTTATTAAGTACATATACCCCTTTGAATCACATTGAATTATATATGCCTTACCATTTTTAGAATATATATCAACAGGTGAGGACCAACTATAGTTTTTCATTTCCCATCTCCATATTTCTTTACCAGTTTTTTTATCTAATGCTACCATAAGACTAGAATTAAAGTTTTTATACCTAGCAAGAGTAAATATAACAATATTTTTTATCTCTTTCTTTCCTATAACATTAGTAGCAAACATTCCACCATTTATAGGATGTTTTCCCTTGACAGATAAGCAACGATATTCTTTTTTCCATACAATTTTCCCATTTAAACCATTTAATTTCCTTATAATAGACATTCCATTTTTACCTTGTTTGTCCACTTCAGTTCCTGAATATAGATATGGTATTCCATTGTCTATTTCAAGGGTAATTGTAGCATCTATATCATCAGATTTTTCTAATGCCCAAATAGGACTTAAAGTTGTTAGATCAATAGCTTGAATACTTCCCCCATTATCAGCAAAATATGCAACATTTCTGTAAGCTGCAACCGAGTTTTCAATTCCCTGAAAATTATTGTTTTTTATTTTATATCTATATTTAATTAATTTTGGATTAATTTTTATAGTACCTTTATTAATATCAAAATTAGTATTTAGCTTAACAAAATAGAAAAGCCCATTTTCCCCACCTAAAATAAAAGTATCAGTATTACGATTTATTAAAGCAGAACCATCGAATGCTCCCCATTTTCTAAAAGCAATACTATCTATACCATTAATAAAATAGAGTAATTTTCCATTAATAAGGTTAAATATTCTATAACCAATCTTACCAGTTTCGGGTATACCTTGACCAACATATAATAGGGGATAACCCCTAGGATCAATAGATACACTGCCCTTTATGGGATTTTTAATACTAATTGGTTTTCTTGATAACTCCCCAGATTCTAAATCAAAAAAATATATTTTGCCATCCAATGAACCATAAATTACTTCAACAAAATCTTTCTTATTTTTAAACTTTTCTTTTATATTCATAATTTTTTTTACTTTATCAGGCCATTTAACTATAACAGGTTGTCCAGTCCAACCTGCTCCCCCTCCCCAGGATAGAGAAGAGGTTGTAAACTCCCAACTTTTGATTAATTTTTTTTCCTTTATATCAACCACCCCAAAGCTGGGGGCGTTTCTTAGATTATTTCCCCTAAAAGTAATAACACCTTTTAATTTAGTATATCTTTTAGGGAATACCTGCTTATTATCTTTATTAAAAATAACTTTTGTGTTATCATTGTTAAATAAAGTATAACTGATATTTTTAGTGTAAAACCCTTTTAAGACTAAAGGGTTATTTTTACTCTTACTATTAATTTGATTATTATGGGAATTTTTGTATTTTTGCCTTTTTAAGTCTGCTAAGAGTTTTTCGTTTAAACATTCTGACTTAACAGGAGGAATATAATTACTGCTAAAATTTACTATACAACTTGTATTACAAATAATAAGAACGATGGCTGATAAAAGTAGCATATAAATTAAGTTTCTCCTATATTTCATAAAATCACCTTTTTTAGTAAAATTGGCAAATTGTTTTTTATTTAATTTTTAAAACAGTTGTATTTGCATAGAAAAATTTACCAATAATAAACTATGAAGTAAAAAAAATAAATATGACAATTGAACTTAAGATATTCATAAAGGAGAAATATAACGTAATATAATTAATTCACTATATGGCTTGCTAGTGAATATAAAATAAATATCAGTATTAAGTGGGAGGGAAAATTGAGATGAATATCCTAATAAGGGAAGCCAATATAAAGGATTATGATGACTCATGTGAAATCTATAATGAACTTGATGAATATCATCGAGATAATCATCCTGAACTTTTTAATAAAATTAAGGGGAAACCAAGAACTAAAGAATATATTTCAAAACTAATCAACAATAAAAACAATGGACTATTTGTAGCAGAGGTTGATTCAAAAATAGTGGGATTTCAGAATGTTATATAAAGGAGTCGTCTCCATTTTCAATAATTAGAAAAAGAAAATGGGTACAATTAGATAACATTGCTGTAAAAAGTGATTATCAAAATAAAAGAATTGGATCTATGTTATTAGAAAAGGTAATTGAATGGTCTAGAAATAAAGACATTAAAAGAATAGAGTTAAATGTATACACCTTTAACGATAAAGCTATACAATTTTACAATAGTAAGAATTTCAAAGATTTAAAGAAAACTATGTATTTAGATTTATAATTAATATGTTTAATTTTAAATCTAAAAAGTAGGAGGCTTATGTTTTTGAAAAAAATAAATTATACGAAACTTTTATATAAATTACCTTTATATTTTTTTATAATGTGGTTTGTTTCATTTATGCTAATTGAAGGACTAATCATAACATCAATTAAATCGGATGAGAACTTTAAAGTAAAATATCTATTAATTCTAGGTGCAGGATTAAGGGGAGAAGAACCATCTTTGACACTTATGACTCGTTTAAATAGAGGGTTAGAATACTTAGAGAGAAATCCTAAAACGAAAGTAATAGTTTCAGGTGGACAGGGTCCTGATGAGCTAATAACAGAAGCTGAAGCAATGAAACGGTTTCTAATAAAAAATGGAATAGAAGAAAATAGGATTATAAAAGAAGAAAAATCTACTAGTACTTATGAAAATATTATTTTTACTAAAAAAATATTAGATAAAGAAGAAGGCAAGAAAAAACATGATATTATGATAGTTACAAGTGATTATCATTTATTCAGAGCCAAATATCTTGCTTATTTAAATGGTTTTAATCCTTATGTACTCTCAGCTAAAACACCTAGATTTTTAATTGTAACTTATTTTATCAGAGAATATTTTGCAATAATAAAATCTTTAATTTTTGATACTGGATTGATTTTTTAATAATATAAAACCTATTAATTAAATATAGCCAAGTCTTATCCATTTTCCTTTACTAAAGAGGGAACTTTTGTATTTTTACTATATATATTTGTAATATAATTTGTGAATTTAATCAATCATTAATATTTTTATTCATATAAACCTAATTAAATTATTATAGTATTGTATAAGAAAAATAAATGCATTGGTAAGAATGGGGGAAAATTAAATTGTTTAAACATATTAAATTTATAGCTATTTTATTAATTTTAACTTTAGCTATGTCATTATCAGCTTGCTTAGAAGATATAGTAGATAGCAATACAAGCTTAACTAATATAAAAATAGAAGAATATTTACCTAAAAATAATTTGCTGAAAGCGTTTAACGGAGGATTTGAGAATTCAGGTACAATACATATAATTAATAAAATTGACTCAGATAAATATCAAACAAATATAATTAATTATGGAAATACTGTCGTTAGAGTATATAAAGTAACTAATCAATATATTAAATTAGTTTATAATGAAAGCGGTTCTGGAGTTTTTGATAAAAATTATTCAGACGAAACAGCAAACAAAAATATTATAGTACTAAAAACTCCTATTGCAATAGGTACAAGTTGGAAAAGCAAAGATGGTACAAAATATGAAATTACGGGAGTGAATAAAAAGGTTACTACGCCGTCTGGAGATTATATAACATTAGAAATTACAACAATAAGAGATAATTACCAAATAAAAAATTATTATGTTAAGGAAATTGGATTAGTAAAGAGGGTAAGAAATTATGAATACGGAGATTTAACGCTAGTAGAAAGTCTTGTTAAAGTAGAAAAGCTTCATTCTAAAATTGAGCTTAATAATGAACAGATAAATAAATTGATAGATAAATACTTAGGTGATATTTAACATGACAAAGGGACGTTTCGTCTGTCATATTAAGGAAATAAAAAATATTGTTAATAAAAACCTACATTAATTTTGTAGGTTTTTTTCTTTTTGATATAAAGAAAATTACTTAGCATTTAGAATATAAAAGAGGAGGTGGGTTACATGTATAGAAATGTAAATAAATACAAGCTTTATTAATTGAATTTCTTATTGCAATATTAAAGGTAATAGATGTATGTGACTATTTTATTTTTAAGAATTAGGTTAGCATTGATAGATTTGTCTTGGAAGATTACAACTTTGAATGAAAACATTCTAAAAAGAATATTATTTATTGTATTTGGAATAGTTACTTTATATTTTTTAAGGCAAAAAGTATTTGCAAATTTCTAATAAAGCAATTTTTTATAGATAAATGGATATTTGCTACAAGGGGGATTGGTGTGTTTTATCTTTATCTGACATTAATTTTTTGTTTACTAATTATATCAATATCTTTACTAAAGAAGGAAAAAGAAAAAGGACTATGGATTAAGATTGTACTAATTTTCTTTAGTTTTTATTTTTCTTTAAATATAGGATTTATTAAAATACCCCTATTAATTATAATAGTATGTTTTGTAGTCATTACTAAATCACGTGTAAATAAGGAAATTAAGTTGCAAGCTCTTGTGTTTTCTTTATTAATGTTCATAATTGTTCAATACATAATGATACCTTTACCAATCAATGAAAGATTTGAATTAAAAAACAAATAAGAGAAGTTGATAAGTTTAAGGAAATAAAATCGATTCATTACTATTCACAAGAATCATCGATTCAAGATAAGATGAGAAGATTTGGAACTGACAGTTGTCAAATCATGTTTAGTACATGGGTATATGATTATAAGAAGATACCTATAAAAAATTATGAATGGATTTGGAGACATAGTTATACAGAATTAGATATATACTGGAGTGTTCATAATGGGCCCAATCAATCTCAAGTATATATAAGATTTAATCAAACAGGGGAGGAATATTTAGGTTTTTTTAAAAAAGATAATAAAGGAGAATATTATTTAGAAGTAGTAATTGAGGGCAAATTAAAAAAAGGGCAAAGACCTAAATCCTTATTTGATAAATTTTAAGACGGTATACAATATCATATACTTTGATGAGTATAATTTTTATATATTGTTTATTACAAAAAGTAATCTTAACAGCATAATGGAGTTGAATATTACTTATTGGTACTAAATTACGTGCAAATACTGCATTATAAAAAATAGAGATTAAGGGGTTATTTTATAAGGTTAAATTCATAAAATATATGAAGTTATATAATTATAATAAATTGTGATATAAAGATCAGGAGGTTAATATGAAACGAAAAGTGATTGTTATATTAGGAATCATTCTAACAGTTATGTCAATATTTTATTTGTATAGACCTACTTATGGGAGTGATAAGGTTTCTATTAATAAAATCATATCAAACAGTGATATTATAACCCAACCAATTTCTATCATTGATGTGATTGATTTTGAAGAATATAGATTTGCTGGATTTGTAGAAGGTGGGTATAATTTAGGAATTGCAGTTTTTAAAAAAGATAATAATGGGAATTATAAGTGTCAATCAATTGAAAAAAAATCATCTAATATTTCTATTTCTAAGTTTTTTATGCCATTTTTTAATAGAGGTACACAGAGTGGTATACGGGGTGTAGATATTATAGTAAGTAATAATCCAGATTTTGCAAAAGTAAAACATGTAATAAATGATAAATATATTTATGAAAAAGAAGCTAATGGTGTAGGAATGGTGTTACTAGAAATTGATATTCCAGAATCAGAAATGCAAGGAAGCATTTATTATTATGATATACAAGGAAAACGTCTAAAGCAATAATGATAATAGATATCATTTTGATCATTTACAACAAAGTTATGTTAAACCTTATTATTGTTAAATAATTACAGTTAGAAAAGATGTCACTAGATTTTATAGCAACATGTTTGAACATATTAAAAATTCTAATATCTTTTTATTAATATCTTTTGGTTTAATATGGTATAAACCCAAAAACAAAGTAGAGAAGAGCAGACATGAATATTTTTATGGTTAAGTATTTCTATTATTAACATCATTTATATCGTTTAGAATAGGAACAATATTAATATGGATTAGTACGATAATTAAAAAGTATAACAATAAGATAGGTGTTTATAGTAAAAAAGAACAATATGAAATCAGAAGGAATTTATTAACAATTTATAGAAATAAATAATACTATGAAAATGCTTTTTATAAAAGGAGGAAAAACGATGACAAATTTTGAAGAAAAATTGATCAATTACATTACCGATAACTGTATAGAGGCACAACATTTGACATTTCAGGAATCCTGCCATTCCGTAGAAGAGGCAGCTAGAGCAGTTAAAGCTAGTCCTGAAGACCTTGTGAAAAATATTTGCTTTATAGATGAACAAAATAATCTAATTGTAGCTATTGTTAAAGGTGAAGACAAAGTAGATACTTCTAAAATTAGAAAACTTTTAAATATTAAAAAGGTTAGGCCTGCAAAACCTGACGAAATTCTTCAAAAGACAGGGTATATCTGTGGTGGTGTACCTTCTTTCGGATATGAGGCTATATACTTAGTTGATTCAAAAGTTATGGATAAAGACATCGTTTATTCAGGTGGAGGATCCCAGAATGCATTGGTAAGAATATCACCTCAAGAACTTTTGAAGGCTAATGATGGTCAAGTTGTAGATATAAATAAATAGAATAAAAAACTTTTTTTAAACTTAACTAGTTATACTAATAAAAGTTACAAATAGAGAAACTCAAGTTTATTATGCTAAACAATTTGAGGTTTTCACACAATATTATTTTTTGTTATTATATGTATTATTAACAACATTAACTTTATATGTATTTCATAGAGTTGTCTATTTTAACACTGATGAAGAAAAGGTTATTTTCCATACTAGTATAATTGATTAACGAAAATTAAAGATAATCATAAATAGTTTTAGTCCGAATAAACAATTATCGGAGTTTTCTTTGGGTTAACCTACATATATTACATATCAGATTATATATAAGCGTAGGAAAACATAATTTGACACACTAAGTTTTTGATTAAGGGTAATCACCTTAAAATTCAAAAACTTAGTAAATACCCAGTTCGTTATGTAAATTCATAGTCTCTATTCAATTATGAATAGGGCTTTTTACATAAAGAAAGAAGGAAAAGTTGTCAAATTGATGAATTGTCAGTAACTATGACAAAGGTATATTTTATTTGTCAGAAACTATAAAACCCTATCCCTTTGCTTTACAGAATTGAAAACATTTTTATTAAACATTCCCCTTTATACTGCATAAACTGTAAAAGGGGGCTTATTTTGAAATACAGAAATAAAAAAAGGAAAAAAAGGTTTTTTATTATAGTGATATTATGTACAATTGTTATATATGGGTTCATTATAGTAGATAGAAATCTTAAACCAACCATACTTGCAATTTCAGAGGTTAAAGCAAGAATGATTGCAACCCAAGCTATAAATGATGCTGTGAAGGTAAAAATAAATGAAGATATAAAATACAAAGATCTAATATTTGTTAAATATGATAATGAAGGTAAAGTTACAATGATGCAAGCTAATACTGTTATGATGAATAGTATTGCTTCAGAAGTTGCCTTAGGGGTACAAGAGAATATGAGGCAAATTGCAACTAGTAGCATAAAAGTTCCGTTGGGAAATGCATTTAATAGTCAACTTTTAGCTCAGGTAGGTCCCAAAATAAGCATAAAAATAGTTCCTAAAGGTACTGTAACAGTTGATTTTACAACCGAATTTGAAGAATCAGGTATTAATCAGACTAGGCACAAGGTATATCTAACAATCATTACTGATGTTAGAATAATAGTCCCTTTAGCATCAGATACAATAAGAATAGCTACTAATGTTCCAGTAGCAGAAACAGTAATTGTTGGAGATGTTCCAGAAAGCTATATTAATGTTCCAGAAGAGGACTTTCTAAACGTAGTACCAACAGATTAGTATAATAAGATATGAGGTGGTTTAATGAATTTATCTAAAGATAAAGAAAATGTATTAATTGTGGGTGTAGATTTACAAAGTAATAATAGCAATATAGACAGTTCTATGAATGAGTTGAGTGAATTAGTTAAAGCAGCGGGAGGAATTGTAGTTTCTCAAATAATACAGAAAAGAAAAAAGATTGATCCAGCATATTTTATTGGAAAAGGAAAAGCAGAGGAAATTGCAAACTATTGTAAGGGACTAGATATAGATACTGTAATTTTCAATGATGAATTATCAGGTGCACAATTAAGAAATTTAGAAGAATTGATTAAAAGAAAAATAATTGATAGAACAACTCTTATACTAGATATTTTTGCAAATAGAGCAACTACTAAAGAGGGGAAACTACAGGTAGAGTTAGCTCAATTAAAATACAGATTACCAAGATTGATTGGTCTTGGAGAAGTCCTATCAAGAACAGGGGCTGGTATAGGTACAAGGGGTCCTGGGGAAAAGAAATTAGAAATTGATAGAAGGCATATATTAAAGAGAATTTCTGAAATAGAAAGGCAATTAAAAAAATTAAAGAGGGTTAGAAAGGTAAAAAGAAAAAAAAGACAAGAATCAAATTTACCAATAGTTGCTCTAGTAGGATATACAAACGCAGGTAAATCTACACTTTTAAATACATTAGCCAGTATAAACTCAGAAAATAATTTATTAAAAGAAGTGTTTACTAAAGATATGCTTTTTGCAACTTTGGAAACAACTTTAAGAAAGGGAAAATTGCCTAATGGTAGAGATTATCTTATTACTGACACTATAGGTTTTGTAAGTAAATTACCAACTCACTTAGTAGAAGCTTTTAAAGGAACTTTAGAGGAAGTAGAATATGCTGATTTGCTTCTTCATGTAGTTGATATAACAAATAGGGATTTAGAAATTCAGATAGAAACAACACTTAATGTATTAAAAGACTTAGATGTATTAGATAAGCCTATTATTACTGTTTTTAATAAAATTGATAAGTCTTCTTTAAAGGAAATTTTACCATATCAAATTGATGGACCTAAAGTATATATATCTGCAAAAACTGGCCAAAATCTAGATGAATTATTAAATAAAATTCAAGATTGTTTACCTCAGAAATTTTATAATGTTCTGCTTTCCATTCCTTATAATGAGGGGAATTTAATATCATATATTTTTGATAATGCTGAAGTTTTAGAAAAAGAATATACTAGCTCAGGAGTTAATATAAAAGCAAAATTAAATGAAATAGAATTTAACAAATATAGAAAATTTGTAAAAGAACACAAGGGTGAATAAAATGGAACAGAAAAAGATAAGTTGGGAGAATATAGATAAGCTAGAGGACCATTTTATAACCTATTTATTATATAAAGAAGGAAAAAGTCCAAAAACTATTGCCAAAATTAGAAGGATGAATAAAAAAGAGGTAGAACAGCATATAATTAGAAGTAAAATAGAAATTAATAAAAAAAGAGAGCAAAAGGAAGATTTATTAATAAAAATAATTAGTATGGATAAAGAAAGTAGACTAGAGTATCTAAATAAATTAAACAAAGAAGAAAGAGAAAAAATTTCTCAAGATATATATAAACGTTATATCAAATTTAAAAATCCTGATGATAGAATGATTCTTATATGGTTAATAGGAGAGCTTAAAAATAAAAGGTTATTGCCTTTTCTTAGAATGGAATTAAAGAGTAAAAATGTTAATTATAGAAGACTTGCCTGTTCAGCTTTAGGAAAAATAAAAGATAAAGATACAAAAAAATGGTTAGAAAGGGTCTTAACCGATGAAAATCCACAAGTAAGACAATATGCTGCTAAGGCCCTATCTCATATAGGGGATTTAGAAACAGTAAATAAACTTAAAAAGCTAACTATTAATCCAAAGGAAAAAGAATATGTAAAAAGGGCCGCAATGATTGCCATTACAGAAATTTTAAGTTAATTGTTTAATTATATCTTTTGTATTTTGTACTATGTTTACTAAATCATTGTATGCTAGTAGAGTGCCTCTAGCTACTATTGGTCTCCCTAGTGATACTAGCTTCAATCTTCGTGAGCTAAAACCACCAATTTTCATTAAAAGGTTTACTGCACTCATAGTATTAATAGCAAGTAATTCATTTTTAGATCCACCTGCTAATTCCCATGAATCTTTAATAGCAGGTATGACTATGTTTGGTGCAAACTGTCTACTTAACGTAAAAATTTTATTGTTATCTTTATCTATACCTCTAAAAATAATTTTACCTCTATCTTGTTTATTTAATCTATCAAAATAGGGAACTGATAATATTTCTTCTAATGAAGGTTTTTTATCTATTGGTAAAATTCCAAGATGTATTGCAGAGGCAATTACAGAAGAATGAGAACCTCCAACACAATGATATATTATATTCATCCAATCACCTCAGTAATTTTAGTATACAAATTTAATTTTCCCACAAAAAGTTAATATTATTTATAATTAGAGAGCTTTATGTATAAACTAAAAGATAATAGCTGACAAAATAGTCTGAATAGTGTTGCAATTCTAAAAAATTTATAATATAATAGTAAAAAATGGGAGGAGGCATTTAAAATGCTGTTTAGAAATTGTGCTGGTGGTGTTGTTTTTCATAATGAAAAGGTTTTTCTGTTAAAAAATGAAAAGGGAGAATGGGTTTTACCTAAAGGAAAAATTCGTAACGGTTTCCTCGCTACTGAGACTGCTGTGAAAAGAGTTAAAGAAGAAGCAGGTCTTGATGCAAAAATTATTTCAACTGCTGGGGAAACAAGTTACGAATTTTATTCTTTAACGAGACAAAAACCGGTTTGCAATGAAATAGTATGGTTTATAATGGAAACGGATAATGAAGATTATAGAATAAATGAAGAAGAGGATTTTATTGACGGGGGATTTTTTACAATAGAAGAGGCACTTGAAAAGATAACATATAGTCAAGATAAATCATTAGTAAATCTTTCATATAAAAAATATCTAAAACTTAAAAATAAAAATATAGCTTTAGCTTAGTATAAAGTTAAGGCTGTTGGAATACTTCAACAGCCTTTCTTAGTGTTTATTTTTACAATTGCACTTATCACAGGAACAATTTATATTAAATGATTTTTTTACCTTTTCTATATCATTTTTTATTTGCTTTATTAATTTATTCTGTTTATCTAAAGCTTTTCTTAAAGTATGTTTATCTGCACTATTAACACTATTATACTTATCTAAAAGCAAATCTTTTGTATGATAAGCCTCTGTTAGTTCTTCTTGTAATTTATTAAGAATTTTTTTTGATCTTTTCATATCTTCACCCCATTTTGTTTACATTATTATATTATATACAGCATAGATATTCAATACGTAGAGCACTTAAATCTCTTTAAATTTATGGAATAGATGTTATAATATTATTAGTCTGTAAAAGGGAGAGGGTAAGATGAAAGATAGATACAAAACTGTACATAACTTTGGTTGTGATGAGATAATAATAAATAAATCAAGGTTTATAGGATATTGTAAGCCTATATCCACTGAACAAGAAGCTATTGATTTTATAGAAGAGATAAACACAAAACATAGAGATGCAACACATAATGTTTATGCTTATGTATTTGGCGAAAATAGTAACATACAAAGATATAGTGATGACGGAGAACCTAGTGGAACAGCAGGAATTCCTGTTTTGGAAGTAATAAAAAAGGAAGATTTAAGAAATGTAGTTGTGGTGGTTACTAGATATTTTGGTGGAATTAAATTAGGTGCAGGTGGACTTGTTAGGGCCTATACAAAAGGTGCTAAAATAGGTTTAGAGGCAGCGAAAATAGTAGAAAAGGTATTATATAAAAGAATAAAGGCTAGAATAGACTATACACTATATGGAAAGATAGAAAATGTGTTGATGAAAAATGGATATATTATAGATAATGTTATCTATGATACTGCTGTAAATCTTATTATATTAACTGAAACAGAAAGAAAAAAAGCATTAGAAAATCTATTGGTAGAGGCAACAAATGCAAAGGTGGAAATTGAGGAGATAGGTGAGGAATATTTTTCTGTGTTAGATGGGAAGATCGTTAAATAAGGGATTAAATTGAAGATAAATAAAGTATTGTGTTAAAATATACTATAGGGGGGTATAAACAATAAAAACAGGAGGTATAGTTTATGGATAATATTGAAAAAAATAAAAAGGAAATGCTAGATAAGAAAGTATGGGCAGTAGTTGGTGCCACTCCAAATAAGGATAAATACGGTTATAAAATATGGAATGTTCTTAAGGAACATGGATATATAGCTTATCCTGTTAATCCTAAATATGAAGAAATAGAAGGAGAAAAATGCTATCCTTCAGTAGAAGAATTACCAGAAAAAGTAGATGTGATAGATTTTGTAGTACCACCTAAAGTTACTAAAAAAATAATAGAACAAGCAGATAAAGTTGGTATTGAATATCTTTGGTTTCAACCAGGAACTTTTGATGAAGAAATTATTGAAAAAGCAGAAAAATTAAATAAAAAAATAGTATATTATGACTGTGTATTAGCTGAATTGACAGAAAAATAAAGAGGCCTCTCAAGTGGTCTCTTTATTTTTTATAACACATAAGAAATTATAAACAAATAAAAATTGTGGATAAAATATAATTTCTGTTATTTGTTTAAAAAAAGTCAACCTTGAGATTCTTCTACTTTAAGTAGAAGAATTTTTTATTTTACTAAAAATTTGATATAAACCCATAAATAATAAAAATAGCCCAAACATTTTTCTTAATGCTTTTGAAGAAAGGTTAACAGCAAGCAATGAACCCAAAATAGAACCTATAAGTCCAGATATTATTATAGGAATAGCTAATTTAATACATATGTTCTTATTTATAAAATGTGTTATTAATGATATTATAGCTATTGGGATAAAAACTATTAAGTTTATACCTTGGGCTTGATGCTGACTTAAAGATGTAAAAAAAATTAATGCAGGAATTAATATAGTCCCTCCACCAATTCCCATTCCACTAATAATACCTGATAAGAAACCAACTAAAAAAAGAATCATTTTATCATCATCCTTATTGCTGCTATAATCATAAATATTCCAAATGCTTTACGTAGTATTTTGCTAGGGACTTTATTTAAAAGTCGAGCCCCTATATAAGCTCCTATACTTCCGCCTAAACCAACAACAATTGCAATATTAAGTCTTAACATATCATGTGTAAAATAAATAAATGTACTTACAATAGTAAGAGGAAAGATTATTGATATTGCAGTAGCATGGGCCTTATGATCTTCTATACCTATTAAAAAAACTAAAGCAGGAACTATTATCGTTCCTCCACCTGAACCGAATAATCCATTTACCATACCTGTAATTAGTCCAATAATTATAAACTTTGAATATTTTTTTATCAAATACATATAATCACCTAAAAATTAATTTAAAAATAATCTATTTATAAAATTACTTTTTCCTCAATAAATACTAACTATTCACTTGACATAAAAAGAATGTAATTATAGAATATACTTATAAACCTATAGGAATACTAGGAATTAAGGAGGTAAATTATGAAAGTTGTAAATAATATTTCAGAATTAGTTGGTGAAACACCTATTATTAAATTAAATAATTTAATTGAAGAAGATAGTGCTGAAGTTTTTGTAAAGCTAGAATCTTTTAATCCAGGAAGCAGTGTGAAAGATAGAATTGCTCTTAACATGATAGAAAAAGCAGAAAAGGAAGGGAAATTAAAAGAAGGTTCAGTAATAATAGAACCAACAAGTGGAAACACTGGTATAGGACTTGCAATGATTGGAGCAGCTAAAGGATATAAAGTTATTTTAGTAATGCCAGACACTATGAGTATAGAAAGAAGAAATTTATTAAAAGCTTATGGAGCAGAACTTGTTTTAACACCTGGTGAAAAGGGAATGAAAGGTGCAATTGACAAAGCATATGAGCTTTTAGAGAAAAATGATAACTATTTTATGCCACAGCAGTTTGACAATCCAAATAATCCAGAAATGCATAGAAAAACTACTGCAAGAGAAATATTAAAACAGATGGATGGGGACTTTGATGCCTTTGTGGCTGGAGTAGGTACAGGTGGAACTTTAACTGGTGTTGCACAAGTTATAAAAAATGAACTAGAAGAAGTTAAAATAGTTGCAGTTGAACCTTATAATTCTGCTGTATTATCAGGAGAAGATCCAGGACCACATAAAATTCAAGGTATAGGTGCAGGTTTTATACCTAATGTATTGGATAGATCATTAATTGATTCTATAGAAAAAGTTAAAGCAAAGGATGCCATAAACACTGCTAAAAGATTGGCAAAAGAGGAAGGTATATTAGTGGGAATTTCATCTGGAGCGGCTATTTATGCTGCCCTTAAAAAAGCGAAAGAATTAGGAAAAGGTAAAAAAGTAGTCGTAATAGCCCCAGATAATGGAGAAAGGTATTTAAGTACAGGCATGTTTGGATAAACATATTTACTCAAAAACCTCCTATATGGTATAATAATATGCAAAATAAATATGGAGGTAGTTTAAATGGAAAATGTGCAAGAGATATGTAATAGTCTTGTTAAATGGTTAAGAGAAAAAGCAGAAGATGCAGGTTGTAATGGTTTAGTTTTTGGACTAAGTGGAGGTATTGATTCTGCAGTAGTTGCTGCTTTATCTAAAAAAGCATTTCCAAATAATTCATTAGGTGTTATAATGCCATGTCATAGTATTAAAAAGGATGAAGAACACGCAAGATTAGTTGCTAAAGCCTTAGATTTAAAAACAGTAAAAGTAAACCTAAGTGATGTTTTTGATAAGTTATTAATTGCAGTAGATGATGATGGAAGCAATGATCTTGCTACTGCTAATATTAAACCAAGACTTAGAATGACTACTCTTTACTATTTCGCCCAAAAACATAAATATCTAGTTGCCGGAACAGGCAATAAAAGTGAACTTACTGTAGGATACTTTACTAAACATGGAGACAGTGGTGTTGATCTGTTACCAATAGCTAGTTTTGTTAAACAAGAAGTTAGGGAATTAGCTAAGTATTTAGGTATACCTGAAATTATAATAAATAAACCGCCATCTGCTGGGTTATGGGAAAATCAAACTGATGAAGAAGAAATGGGAATTAGCTATAAGGAATTAGATAATTATATTAAAACAGGCAAGGCAGATAAAAAGGTTAAAGAAAAAGTTGATAGAATGTATAAATTAAGTGGACACAAAAGAAGAATGCCTTTAATTTTTGAATATGATAAATAGAAATGTATTATCTCCTAAGTTAAAAACTTAGGAGATTTTTTAATACCTCAAAAAATAAGTTTAAGTTTACGAAAATATATTATAGAAAGTACTGTGTTTTGATAATATTACATAATATACAATGTAAATAGTTTAGGCTGCGGAAAGTGGGGTGAAGATATGTTTTTTAAAAGAAAAGAGAACCTGGAAGAAAGAGTAGAAAGGGCTAAAAAAGACAGTGATGAATTAAATAAACTTATTAAAGAGTATAGGCCTTTCATTATCAGTACAGTTCAAAAAAAGGTTGGAAGGTATGTTAAAAGTAGCCAAGATGATGAAATTAGTATAGGAATGATAGCCTTTAAAGAAGCTATAGATTCATTTGATAGTAATAAAGGTAAGTTTTTAAGTTTTGCCAAGCAAGTTATAAATTTAAGATTAATTGACTATTACAGGAAAGAGAAAAATAAAGAAAGAGAAGTATATTTAGATACATCGGAAGAAGATAATGATAATAAAATATATGAGATTGGAACTAATAAGGCAATCGAAATACATAGACTAAAAGAAGAAAATGAAATTAGAAAATTTGAAATAATAGAGTATGGTAAAGAACTAAAAAAGTGGGGAATAGATTTTAATGATTTAGTTAAAGTGTCTCCCAAAAGTAAAAGACTTAGAGAACTTTATAAAGAAATATCTAAAATAATAGTTGGAAATAAAGAATTATTAGATGATTTAATAAGGACTAAAAGATTACCTATAAAGAAAATACAAAAATTTAAAAAAGTACATCGAAAAAAGATAGAACGAGGTCGAATATATATAATAGCTTTGGTGTTAATTTTCATTGGTGAATACGAATATATTAAAAGTTATATTGATGGGAGGTGATGATATGAAAGGAATTGTAATGGATTTAAAGGAAGATAAAGTAATAGTTATGACTAAAGATGGAGAGTTTTTAAAATTGGAAAAACCAAGAACTAAAGTAAATATTGGAGAGGAAATAGATGTTAATAAAAATAGTTTTAACTATAGAAGATTTGTTGCTATAGCTGCGATGTTCTTATTTTTAATTATAGGAAGTTATGCTGTTTATGGCTATTATAATCCATATGGATATGTTAATGTTGATATAAACCCTAGTGTAGAAATAGCTTATAATCTTTATGGAAATGTAATATCAGTTAAATCTTTAAATCAAGATGGACAGGTTGTTGTAGATGAAATTCATGACTATAAAAATAAATCAGTAAGTGAAGTAGTTAATAAAGTAGTTGATATAGCAGCTAAAAAAGAATATTTAAGTAAAGAAGATGAAAATGCCATACTTATATCAATAACTGAAAAAGGCAAAAAGATTGAAAATGATAGATTATATAGTTCTCTTGATAAGCATATTAAAGAGTCAAAAATAAAAGCAGAAGTTGTAGTTTTAGAAATTGATAAAGAGACTCACAGGTTAGCAAAGGAAAATAAAATTTCTCCTGGAAAGTTAGTCTTATTAAACAAAGCAGCTTCTAATAATAAGAATATTCAGCTTAAAGACCTATCAAAAAAGTCTGTAAAAGAGTTAATGAAAATAGTAAATAAAAAAGAAAAGGATAAAGGAAATAAAAATAAAAAAGATAAAAGTAAACCTAATAAGAAAACTAAGAAAAATAATAAAAATGGAGAAAACAATATAAAAGATGAGAAAAAGAATAAACCAAACAATAAGAACAAAACAAATAATGAAATTAAAAATAAACCTTTAAATAAAGACAAGAAAGCTATTAACAAAGAAACTAAAGAAGATATAAAAGAAAAAACAAATAAAAAAATTAATAAAGAAAAACAAAAGGATAAAGATAGGAAACCAACAGATAAAAATGATGTTAGAGAAAATAAAAACAGAGGAAATGGAAAAATTGAAAAACCAAATAAAGAAAAAGTAAATGATAAAATGGATAAAGATAATTTAGGGAATAAATTTAAAAACTCTGACAAAGAAAATACAAAAAAGAAAAATAATTCAAAAAATACCTCAAAACAGAAAAGATAACTCCGAAAGTATATAACAAAAACTAATAGGAGGGGTATAAAAGTGAGAAGGATTATAGCAAGTGTCTTAGTGTTTACTGTACTTGTTTCGTTAAGTTTTTCAACTGCATATGCAGATCCTGAATGGAAAGGTTGGATGCCTCCTGGATTAGCTAAAAAAGGTGGTCTACCTCCAGGAATAGCTAAAAAAATATTTAAGGATATTGAAAAGTATCCTTGGGCTGTAAAAGATATTATAAGAATGAAATTAAAGGGTTTAATTAGGGGATATGGTGAAGGTGTTTTTGCACCTCACAAACCAGTAAACAAGCTTGAAACTATTATTATGGCACTTAGAGTTATGGGATGGGAAGATGAAAGTAAAAGAATAGATGAACTTCCTGAAAAATATAAAGGTGATAAAATCCAGGATTGGGCAAAAGGTTACATAACTGTTGCTTATGAAAAAGGGATTTTAGATGATGTAGATTTAATGTATTTTAATCCTTATGAGTCTGCTAAAAGACATGAAGTAGCCAAATATGTAATCAGAGCCCTTGGATATGAAGAAGATGCAGAAGATCATATGGATGAAGATTTACCCTTTGTTGATGCTGCATTAGTACCTCAGGGATCAGTTGGTTATGTATACTTAGTAAATGAACTAGAGATTATGGAAGGTGATGACAAAGATAGATTTAATCCTATGGGTACATTAACAAGAGCAGAAATGGCAGTTCTATTTTCAAGATTAGATAGTAAAGTTGATAATGAAATTGATGAAAGTACAATAATTGGTACAGTATATAGAGTAAGAGATGATGAGGTTATATTAGAAATAGATGATAATCTAAAGAAATATGAAGTCGATGATGATGTAATAGTATACAAGGATAATAGAGAAATAGACTATGATGATATCGAAAAAGGATCAAAGGTTAGAATAGAATTAGAAAATAGTGAGGCTATATATATAGAAATTATTGATGAAGATTATGATGAAGACAAAATAATAAGAGAATATACTGGAAAAGTTATAAAACTTTCTGATGATGATTTAGATGGAATTGCTATAGAGATAAAAGAAATGGTAGCAGTATTTAAAATCATAGATGATGTTGAAGTTGAATTTGAAAATGGAGAAGGTAGGGTTCATGATATTGAAGCAGGTGATATAGTAACAATTACAGTAGATAGAGATAATAGAGCTAGAGAGATATTTGTACATGAAGAGTTAGAAAGGAATGAAATTAAAGAAGTAGAAGGGATAATAAATGATCTAGACCTTAGAGGTGTATATCATATTACTATAGATGAAGAAAGGTATAAACTATCTAAGAATGCTGATGTTGAAGTTGAAGATAGAGAAAGAGATTTAGAAGATCTAGAGAAAGGTATGGAAGTAGAAGCAAAATTATCTGATGATATAGTAGAAACTATATATGCCGAAAATAGGGAATTTGATGTAGAAGGTAAAATAGAAGATATACTTGAAACTTCAGATGAAGTAAAACTTGTAATAGAAGTAGATGACGAGGAATTTACTTATTATGTAGATGATAATGCTGATATAGAGGTTGAAGATGAAGAGGATGCTGAAATAGAAGATTTAGAAACTGGTCAATACGGCGAATTTGAAATAGTCAATAATACTATTGTAAAGATTGAAATTGAAGACTAAAATCAATTTTTGAATACATTGACCTCACCATAATAAAATCCTTTTTAAAGTAAGGGTATTTCCCCTTACTTTTTTTATTTAAATAGTCAAATAGAATTCATCTAAATACAGGACATGTATAATTGAAGAATTTATTACTTTATGTTAAAATATTTAAGACATTTCAAAAGAAGGAGGACTAGATATGGCTGGGCATTCAAAATGGGCCAATATTAAACATAGAAAAGGAAGACAAGATGCTAAAAGAGCTAAGATATTTACAAAATTGGCTAGAGCTATAACTGTAGCTGCAAGGGAAGGTGGAGCTGACCCAGAATATAATACAGCTTTAAAAAATGCCATTGAAAAGGCAAAGGCACAAAATATGCCTAATGATAACATAGAAAGAGCAATAAAAAAAGGCTCTGGTGAATTAGAGGGAGTAAATTACGAAGAGATAACATATGAAGGGTATGGTCCAGGAGGAATAGCTGTATTAGTTGAAGGCCTAACTGATAATAAAAATCGTACAGCAGCAGATGTAAGACACTATTTCAGTAAATTTGGTGGTAACTTAGGAGCAAATGGTTGTGTTAGCTGGATGTTTGATAGGAAAGGTATTCTTTTAATTGATAAAAAAGATGAAATTGATGAAGAAGAACTAATGATGGAGGCAATTGAAGCTGGAGCTGAGGATTTTAATACTGAGGATGAATATTATGAAATAATAACAACACCAGAGGACTTTTCAGAAGTAAGAGATAACTTAAAAGAAGCAGGATATACATTCTCAACAGCCGAACTGACATATATACCTCAGAATACCCAAGAATTGTCAGATGAAGGTGATATTAAAAACATGTCAAAACTTATAGATGCCCTTGAGGATAACGATGATGTACAAAACGTATATCACAACTGGGATATGCCAGAGGATTTGGATGCTTAAAAAATAATATTAAAATGAGAGTTATAACACCTTATTGTGTTAAAGTATTACATAACACAATAAGGTGTTTTATTTTTTATTTATAAAATGAATGATATTAAAAAAATTTAAAAAATATTTTTTGAGAAATATGAGAAAATGTTTGCCTTGGTAAAATTATTTACATTGAGATGGTGAAAAGACACGATCTAATAACCAAATAAAGTAATATGAGTTAAATTATAACTTGTAAAGATAAAAATAAATTATTATACTTTCTTTGTCAGAAATATTTATTTTAACAAAGGAGGAATTATTTAGTATGATAATTAAAGATACACAAGGAAAGTATGAAGTTAAAGTTAATACTAATAGGAATATTGTATATGAAAAACTTATAGGACTTTTCAAGGATGAAGATATGGAACGTTATCATGAGGAATTTAAAAATAAAATTGCTCCAGCATTAAAAGGTCAAAAATGGACTAAATGTACTGATCTTAGAGAATATAAAACTTCAAGTATAACTGAAACAGGTAAAAAACACCTAGAATGGTGTAAGAAAAATGGTATGGTGCCAGGTGCAATTATAGTATCAAGTGCAGTTGTAAAAATGCAAATGAATAGAATAGCAAGAGAAGATAAACTTGCTCCTACAGCATTTACAGATGAAAAGGAAGCAGATGCTTGGTTAAAAGAACAAGGCTTTTAATATAGATATTTTAAATTTTGGTTACCACTTAGCCCTCTAAAGTAGTTAAGTAGGAAAATAGTACTCTACTTTAGAGGGTATTTTAATTGTTAAATCTATATTTAGTATTTTAAAAAGGAGAGATAGATATGTTAGAGATATTTAATAAATTATGTGATGAAATTAGTCAAGTAATTGAAATAGATGAAATTGCTCTTTTAAAAATACAAGATGGTTATATAATCCCAGTTATTAAAAAGAATACAGAATTTTTATCTGCAGATGAATGGTTTGACTTCCATGAAGAATATGAGTCAAAGGTTGAAAATGATAAATTTATAAAAAGGACATTAGAAGAGAAAAAGGTAAGTGTTATTAAAGATACAAGCAATCTAGAGGAAGTTCCTATAGAATGGAAAGTCCTTGGTATAGCAAGTATATATTTCTTTCCCGTAATTAAGGATGATAAAGTAGTTTCGATTGTAGATATAGCATACATTAAAAAGCCTTACAAGATGACTGATGAACAAATTGAGAAATTGAAAGAAATTATAAGCAAATATAGCAATGAACTAGAAATATAGGAAGTAAAGGAGGCACTAAACTATGAGAATAGCAGATGCTATTCTTCTATACTTATATAAAAATGGAGTAAGACATGCATTCGGTATTCCAACTGGACAGCTTTCAGGTTTTAACGATGCTTTAAATGATATAGACATTGATTATATAGTTGTAAAAAATGAAGCTGCAGCCACCTATTCTGCTGGTAGATATGCAGATCTAAAAAGAGATTTAGGTGTTTGTTTAATAGGTGGGTGTGTGGGAGTAAATAATGCTATTAATGGTATAGCAGATGCATATAGAAATAAGTTACCAGTACTTATAGTAAGTAGTTATGTAAAAAGAGAGAGCATGAACAAAAATGCATTACAAGAAATGATAACTACAGATATTACTACGCCAATAACAAAATATAGTAAAACTGTATTTGAACCTGACAATGTCATGGAAGAATTTGAAAAAGCATTAAAAATAGCTTTAACGCCGCCACATGGACCGGTTCATCTTTCTATTCCAACAGATGTCCAATTAACCAAGTTTAAAGGAATAATACCAGATAGGATAGATAGAGATAAATTAAAACCTAAATTTGACGATAAAAGTTTAAAGAAAGCTACAAATACAATAAATAATAAGAATACTGGGGTAATTATGGTTGGCAGAGGTGCTAGAGGCTTAACAGAGGAAATAAAAAAATTAAGTAGTACACTAAAATGGCCAACTATAACAACTCCAAATGCGAAAGGATTAATATCAAGTAAATTTGAATATAACTTAGGTAACTATGGTTGGTGCACCACTGATGGAGCTGCAGAATATATAGACAATACAGATTTTGACTGTTTGTTAGTATTAGGGTCATCTTTAGGACAAATGTCCACAAGAGCATACAAAAAAACACTAGTTGAAAATAAAACTGTTATTCATATAGATTGGGATAAAAATGAATTTAATAAAGTTTTTAAAACTGATATACCTGTATATTATGATTTAGAGGCTGCAATTAAAAAGATAAATAAAAATATTCATCCTAAGAATAATGTATTTTATAAACCTGATATAAACAAGCCCTATACAAAGAATCATACAGGATTATCATTAAGGATTTTTATGGAAAAAATAGTTGATATTGTACCTGAGGATACTTGTTTTGTACAAGATATGGGAGAAAATATGAATTTTAGCTTCAAATACTTGCCATTGAAAGAAAAAATGGATTTTCAAACAAGTATACATTATGCTTCTATGGGAACAGCTATTGCAGGTGTTATGGGTTCATATTTAGCAAACCCAAACAGGCAATATGCTGTGCTAGTAGGTGATGGAAGTTTTTATATGAATGGAATGGAATTGTTAACAGCAAAAGAACACAATATGCCAATTATTTATTTTGTAGTTAATAATTCAATGTTTGGATTAGTAGAACACGCAGGAAAACTTGTATATGGAAGAAGCCATAAAGGTAAAAGTATTTTTAGCAGAGTATCAATTAAAGATATGGCTGAATCCATGGGAATAGAATCAGTAAAAATTTCACATATAAAACAATTAGGAGAAATTAAAGAAAAAATACATAATTTAGATAAACCTTTTGTTGTAGAGTTAATAACAGATGGTAGCGAAATACTTCTAGATAAAGATAGATGGTCTAATAAAGTATAAAAAATTAAAGTAATATTAACTGACAATAAATTAATTTAAAGGATAGAAAATTGTAAATATAAATGATAAACTTTAAAAGATAATATAAAAGTTAAATATAATGCATTGAGCAAATTATTAGAATGCAAGGAATTTATCCCTGTATCATAAAGTATAATAAATTGGTTAGGGAAAAATACCTGAGATTATTGAGGAAAGTGGAAAAAACCTATTATAAAATATTAGATAATGACTTATATTTACAAATTTTAAATATTAAGTTGAAAGAAGAGCTAAATGAATATCTTGAAAGTGGAGAAGTTAAAGAATTAGCTGATTTAATTGAAGTAGTTTATATTATTTTAAAGGCTAAAGGAATTAATCTAAAGGAGTTAAATAAAGTTAGATTATCAAAGCGAAAAGAAAAAAGTGGCTTTGAAAATATTAAATTAGAAAAGTAATCTAATTAAATTTTCTAGTAATATTATACTCATGTGGAGCTAGATAGAATGGGTCAATAAGCTTATTTCTGCTGAAAAGATATTATTTTTATTTTTCTCCTTGATTTTATATTTAATCATGTGGTATACTGTAACAGTATCACGAAAAAAGTAGAAAATTGCTGTCAGCAAAATGCAATTACAGATCGCCCTTTATCTGAGTGATAAGGGCTATTTTTTACACTTTTAATTAGGGACTTTTTAATGAGTACCAAAAGAATCTAAATTCCTATTAATTATTTTAATCATAGAAAATAAAATTATGTATGTTATAACCCTCCAATATTTTGGTAATAATTGCTAAAGGGAGGGATACCCATGACAACATCGCCAGTTAATTTATGGGAAATTTATGAGGGGTTAAAGTACAGATTTCTATTTAATAGTGATATTAATTCTATACATATGTTGCTCTCTTTATATGATTTAGAAGAAAATATAAATAATATATATCCAAGATATATATCAACTAATAAGATTAAAAACAAAATAAAACATATACTTAAAAATAAAAATAATAATGATATAATAGCACAAAATATAAGTTCACTAATTCATGAAGACATTAGTAGATTAGAACTATGTTTCTATTTAGAAGGATATAAGTATGGTTTTTACAACAATAGATGGATAAATGCTCTTGAAGAAAAAGCTGTGAGAATACAAGGATTGGAGAAGTTATATAAGAGTAAATATTTGTTTCATTTTGATTTTAATCATAAAGAAATACATAAATTACATGATAAATTTATGAAAGAAATTGATTCTAAAGAGAAAAAGGATAAGTACATATCGAATTTAGTTTATACCTTTTCAAATAAAATTATAAAAAAGAAGGTAAAGGAATTCGATAAATACATTGACAAGCAGTTAAAAATGGATTTTACTCCATATAACTTCACTATTAAAGAAGAAAACTATTCTCTAAGAGAAAGCGAACTTGATAAAATATATAAGGCAATAGTTAATGTGTTAATTAAGAATTTAAAGAAGATATATAAGGATGCCAGCTGGTATGCTATTAACGATAAAGTATTAAGACGTTATCTTTAATTACTTTATAAGTATGAATAATATGTATAAATATTGGAGATAATATCCCTCTAGATAGTTTTAGGAGGGATAAAAATGAGAGGTATTTCCAGATTTAGCATCTTTACTGCGTGTTTAGTATTATTTATTATAGGATTTTTAGTTACTTATTTTATTGAAAATGATAATATAAGTGAAAAACCCTTTAATCAGATTAGTGAGAGCAACCAGAATAATAATAATAAGCCTAAGGAAAATGAAAATGTAAAGGATATGATAATAAGTGAAGAAAATCCTGTTATAATCAGTCCTAATACATATATTGAATATGATACCTATTATACCGAGTGTGGAGACGTAATTAAAGAAAGAAAAAAAGTTGATGAAAATTTAGTTAATATGACTGAAGCTCAATTTAGAGAATATATATCACAAGAACATCCCTATTGGAAGATATCAACCTTTACTAACAAGAAAATTGTTATAGATATAAAAAAAGAGCAGCTGTGTCCTAAACATTATATAATTGGAGTAAAGGATAATAAGATTGCCATATACAGAGTAGATGAAAATGGGAAAAGAGTTATATATCAAATAATTGACAAAGATGTTACACTTTTAAAAAAGGTTGACCAAGAAAAATTGAAAAAAGGAATTATAGTAAATAGTAAAGAAGAAATTGGGAATATATTAGAAAATTTTATAAGTTAACAAAAATTATTAGTAAGGTAGATAAAGAATATAATTATTAGAATAATGATTGAAAAACACTAAATGTCGAGGGAGATTAATAGCCCTCGGCATTTTTATTATAATAAAATAAAGTGTATTTTAGAAAACAATTATTTCCTAGAGGAATTTAACTTAAAATATCGAATATATGTTTGTATAAGGAGTTGATTTTATGAGGATAATAGGAGTAGACCCAGGTATTGCAATAACGGGATATGGTATTATAGAATATAGAGGCAATAAGTTTAATGTTATTGATTATGGTGCTATCACAACTGAATCTAAACTACCTTTTCCTAAGCGATTAAAAATTGTGTATGATAATTTATATAATATTCTTTTAGAGTATAAGCCAGAGGCATTTGCAATTGAAGAGCTATTTTTTAACAAAAATGTAAAAACAGCTATAAAGATTGGACAGGCTAGAGGAGTGGAAATACTTGCAGCTGCAAATTATGGGATAGATATATATGAATATACTCCTCTACAAGTAAAGCAAGGGGTTGTAGGTTATGGAAGGGCTCAAAAAAGACAGGTACAGGAGATGGTAAAAATGATGCTTAATCTTAAAGAAATACCAAAACCTGATGATGTAGCAGATGCTTTAGCTGTAGCTATTTGTCATGCACATTCTGGAAAATTTAAAGATATGTTTAAAATGGAATAACGGAGGGATAAAATGTATCAATATATTAAAGGAACAATAGATGAGATAGGGGAAGACTATATTGTAATTGCTAATAATGATATTGGTTATAAAATATACACTTCAACAAATACTATTGCCGGTATAGGTAATGAATATAATAATAGGAAAATATATACCCACTTATATGTAAGGGAAGATGAAATGACATTATATGGATTTTTAAGTAAAGATGAATTAAACATGTTTAAATTACTCTTAACTGTTTCTAAAATTGGGCCTAAAGTAGCATTAGGATTGTTATCAACTTTGAGTTCTGCTAATATAAAAATAGCTATAATAAATGAAGATACTAAGGCCTTATCAAAGGCACCAGGAATTGGAAAGAAAACTGCAGAAAGACTAATACTTGAGTTAAAAGATAAGATAAGTGATAATATAGTTGAGGATGTTCAATTTGGACAACCGACTATAAAAAATGATTTTAATGAAGCCGTAAATGCACTTTTAGCCCTTGGTTATACTAAAAACGAAGTAAATACAGTATTGTCAAAAAATAAATTAGACGGATACACAACTGAAGATATAATAAAAATTGCATTAAAAGAATTATCAAAAAGATAGGAAGGGAATTGATAGATATGGAAGAAACTGAAAGCAGAATAATATCAAGCCAAATAAAAGATGAAGATAGAGAAATAGATACAACTTTAAGACCTAAGTCTATTAATGATTATATAGGTCAAGATAAAATTAAAGACAAATTGAAGATCTTTATAGAAGCTGCCAAAAATAGAAATGAAGCCTTAGACCATGTTCTTCTATATGGTCCACCAGGACTGGGTAAAACTACATTAGCATCAATAATCGCAAATGAAATGGGAGTAAATCTTAGAATAACTTCTGGACCAGCAATAGATAGACCTGGAGATTTAGCAGCAATTCTTACAAATTTAGATGAAAATGATGTACTTTTTATAGATGAGATACACAGATTAAATAGAAGTGTAGAAGAAATATTGTACCCGGCCATGGAGGATTTTGCTTTAGATATTGTTATAGGTAAAGGACCTAATGCAAAATCAATTAGATTAGACCTTTCAAAATTTACCCTTATAGGTGCTACAACAAGGGCTGGACAATTGACATCACCTTTAAGGGATAGATTTGGTGTTATATGTAAATTAGATTTTTATTCAGTTGATGACCTTAAAAAGATAGTAAAGAGGTCTGCCAAAATATTAGGGGTAGAAATAGATGAAGATGGTGCTTTAGAAGTAGCAAAGCGTTCTAGAGGAACACCACGTATTGCAAATAGATTATTAAAAAGGGTTAGAGATTATGCTCAAGTAGTAGAAAATGGAATAATAAATAAAAAGGTTGCGCAAAATGCTTTAAAATTACTAGAAGTAGATGAATTAGGGCTTGATAAGATTGATGAAAAGTTATTATTAACAATTATAAATAAATTTAATGGAGGACCAGTAGGATTAGATACACTTGCTGCATCTACCGGGGAAGAAAGAAATACTATAGAAGATGTATATGAACCATACTTATTACAGATAGGTTTTATTAACAGGACTCCAAGGGGACGTGTTGTAACGAAAAAATGTTATGATCATTTTCGAATACAACCTAAAAATGAATAGAGGTGGTAGGTATGGATTCAATTGGTAGGTTTATAATTTCTATTGGTTTTATTTTAATATTTGTTGGAGGACTAATTTTATTACTTCAGAAGATAGGGCTTAATAGACTACCAGGGGATATAGTAATTCAAAAAGGTAATTTTACTTTCTTTTTTCCAGTAGTAACTTCAATAGTAGTAAGTATAATTTTAACAATAATTTTAAATATTATCTCTAGGTTTAGGTAAATTGACAAGTATGTTAGGGGTGAAATCTTGAAAAGGAAAATTGGCATTCTTTTTATTTTATTATGCGTATTTGTTACTATGATTACTTTAGATGCTTATGGTATAGAGAATGATGAAAAGTATATAAGGGTTGGTTTGAAAAGGCCTGTATATTCTAATTATTATGTAACCTTAAAAGCTAGTAATAATTTCTTTTTAGGATTTTGGAACAATAGTTTCGAAGAGTTTATTGAATTAGATAAGGAAAATATTTTAGTAAGATTAGATGACTTTTATATTAAAGAGAACGGTATATATAAAAGAGTATTAAAAGGTCAAGAACCACAAATAGGTCCATATCATATAAAGGTAGAAAAGGAATTTAGAACTTATGAAGAAGTTTTAGAAGAAATCGATATTTTAAAGGATAAAGGAATAAAGGCTTATCCATTATATGATAGTGGATTTAAATTAGGCATTGGGCAATATACAAGTACAGACGAAACTAAAAGAGAATTATCAAGTTTAAAGGAAAAATTAGATTATAAATTAGAAGTTGTAGAAAATGATTTTAACAAGGTAGTAATTGAGGATGAAAAAGGGGATATTATACTTATATATAATGCTAATGACAATATATATATAAAATCAAAAGATTTAATAGCTGTTGAAGATAACAGATATAGGGACTATATAACCTTTGATAGAAACAATGATGAATTGATAACTATTAATTATGTTACCCTAAAACATTATCTTTATGGTGTAGTGCCTAGGGAAATGTCGCCAAATTGGCCCTTAGAGGCTTTAAAGGCTCAAGCTGTAGCTGCAAGAAACTATGCTTTAACTAGTATGTATAGACATGCAGATGAAGGATATGACTTATGCGATACGATACATTGCCAAGTTTATGGAGGTTATGACTGGGAAAGGTCAAGGAGTAATAGAGCAGTTGATGAGACATCTGGCAAGATATTAAAATATAAAGGAAATTTAGTTGTCACTTATTTCCACTCATCTAGTGGAGGATATACTGAAAATAGTGAAAATGTGTGGAGCACAAGAGTACCATATTTAAGAGGTGTAAAGGATGAATTTTCTCTAGGGTCTCCAAATGATAATTGGAAAATAGTAATGGATAAAGAGAAGATAAATGAAAAACTTAAGAGTTCAGGAATTGATGTGGGTAATTTAATTAAACTTAGACCAATTGAGTATTCAGAAAATGGTAGGGTAATTGAATTAGAAGTAATAGGGACTGAAAGATCAGTTATACTTGAAAAAAATAAGATAAGACAAGTATTTGGCTATAATAATTTAAAGAGCACCCTTTTCCAAGTAGAAACTGATGCTGATATTTATGTTTTAAATGGGTATAGTAGTAAACCTGTAAAAACAACTCTAGAAAGTGTAAATGTAATTTCAGGTAATGGTTATCAATTAGCTAATAGAAGTAGGATAAATAGATTTAAAAGTAATTTTAACATAACAAATGGAAGCGAGAAAAATGTAGTTCCTTCTAGTCCAAATAAATATATTTTTAATGGAAAAGGCTGGGGACATGGCTTAGGCATGAGTCAATGGGGAGCTAAAAAAATGGCCGAATTAGGTTATACTTATGAAGAAATATTAAAGCATTATTATATGGGAACAAAACTAGAGTAAAGGATGATGGAAATGAAAAAACAGGATTTTTATTTTGAACTTCCAGAAGAATTAATTGCACAACATCCACTAAAAAATAGAGAAGAATCTAGACTTATGATATTAGATAAAGAAAATGGAGAAATAGAACATAGAAAATTTAAAGATATTATTAACTATTTAAATCCAGGAGACTGTTTAGTCTTAAATGATACAAGGGTAATTCCAGCAAGATTATTTGGAAAAAGAAAGGATACAGGTGGAAAAATAGAGTTTTTATTATTAACAAGATTAGAAGATGACAAGTGGGAAATTCTAGTTAAGCCAGGTAAAAGAGCAAAAATAGGTACAGAATTTGTGTTCGGAGATGGATTACTTGAAGCCAAAATACTAGGTATTAATAGGGAAAGTGGAACTAGAATAGCAGAGTTTAAATATGATGGAATTTTTGAAGAGATTTTAGATAGACTAGGGAAAATGCCACTTCCGCCATATATAAAAAAAGAATTAGATGATAAGGAAAGATATCAAACAGTTTACTCTAAAAATGAAGGATCTGCTGCTGCACCAACAGCAGGATTGCATTTTACACACGAATTATTAGAAAAAATTGAGAAAAAAGGTATTGAAATAGTTTATATAACACTACACGTTGGTTTGGGAACTTTTAGACCTGTAAAAGTAGAAAATATTAAAGAACATAAAATGCATTCAGAGTATTATGAGGTAAGCAAAAAGGCAGCTGAAACAATAAATAGAATAAAAGAATCTGGTGGAAGAATAATTTCAGTAGGAACAACAACAACAAGAACCTTAGAATCAGTGGCAGATGATAATGGAAAAGTTAAAGCACAAAAAGGTTGGACAGATATATTTATTTATCCTGGATACAAATTTAAAGTGGTGGATAATTTAATAACAAATTTCCATTTACCAGAATCAACTCTTATTATGCTTGTAAGTGCGTTAACTGGAAGGAAAAATATATTAAATGCCTATAATGTAGCAGTTAAAGAGAATTACAGATTTTTTAGTTTTGGAGATGCTATGTTTATAAAATAAATTAAGTAAGGAGGCATATAATGGCTGTAAAATATGAACTAATAAAAAAATCTAATGAATGTAATGCAAGATTAGGGCGACTTCATACCCCACATGGGATAGTGGAAACCCCAATATTTATGCCTGTTGGAACTAAAGCTACTGTTAAAACTATGACACCTGAAGAACTTAAAGAAATTGGTGCACAGATTATATTAAGTAATACATATCATCTTTACTTAAGACCAGGTCATGATTTGGTTGAAGAAGCAGGTGGTTTACATAAATTTATGAATTGGGATAAGCCAATATTAACTGACAGTGGTGGTTTCCAAGTTTTTAGTTTAGGTGATTTAAGAAAAATAACAGAAGAAGGTGTTGAATTTAGGTCACACTTAGATGGTTCAAAGCATTTTATAAGCCCTGAAAAATCAATTGAAATTCAAAATTCCTTAGGTGCTGATATTATAATGGCATTTGATGAATGTCCTCCATATCCAAGTGATAGAGATTATGTTAAAAAATCTCTAGAAAGAACTACAAGATGGGCAAAGAGATGTAAGGATGCCCATAAAAATCCTGAAACTCAAGCTTTATTTGGTATAGTTCAAGGTGGTATGTATAAGGACTTAAGAGAACAAAGTGCTAAAGAAATTATTGATTTAGATTTTCCTGGATATGCAATTGGTGGTTTAAGTGTAGGAGAACCAAAAGAAATCATGTATGAAGTATTAGATTATACAGCTCCACTACTACCAGAAGATAAACCTAGATACCTTATGGGTGTTGGTAGTCCAAATTATTTATTTGAGGGAGTTATAAGAGGAATAGATATGTTCGATTGCGTGCTTCCTACTAGAATTGCAAGGAACGGTACTGTTTTAACTAGTCATGGAAGGTTAGTAGTTAGAAATGCTGAATATGCTAGAGACTTTTCACCATTAGATCCTGAATGTGACTGTTATGCATGTAAAAACTATACTAGAGCATATATAAGACATCTATTTAAGGCAAATGAAATTTTAGCAGCAAGGTTAGCAACTATTCATAATCTATATTTCTTATTAAAACTTATGGAAAATATTAGAAAAGCTATAAAGGAAGATAGACTATTAGAATACAGAGAAGAATTTTATAAAAAATATGGTTATATAAAATAATAAAAAGGATATAGAAATATTTTGTTGAATAATAATAAAGTAAGGAAGGAGGGACAAAATTTGCAAGGATTTTCTGGACTATTACTACCTATTCTATTTTTAGTAATATTTTATTTTCTTCTAATAAGACCTCAAAAGAAAAAACAAAAGCAAATTGAAGAAATGAGGCAAAATTTAAAGGTGGGAGATGAAGTTACAACTATAGGGGGTATATATGGTAAAATTACTAAACTAAAAGATGATATAGTAACTATAGAAGTTGGCTCAGATAAGAATAAATTTGAAATTGCTAGATGGGCAATAGGTAGTGTAAGAAATAACACTGAAACAGAAGAATAGTACATAAAAAGGCTTCTTAAAGGAAGCCTTTTTTATTTTTTGTTGAGATAATCCAATTATATTCAATAAAGTAATAAACTTTTTTTAAAAGACATAAATATGGAGTAAGGGTATATGGAGGTGAATTTATGAATTATAATGAATCTAGAAAAGGAAGTTATGGACTGATTTTAGTTAAGGGCATAGGCTTTAGTTATGTGGTTACTTTAATCTGTATTTTAATTTTTGCTATTGTTATGACATACACTAGTATTTCTGAAAAAATAATTCCTCTAGTAAATTCTATTGTAATGGTCTTTAGTATAGTATTAGGTGCAATATATACCTCATTAAAAGTAGAACAAAAAGGTTGGCTAAATGGTGGAATTGTTGGACTTGTTTATGTAATAATAATTGTATTATTAAGTAGTATTTTTATTACTACCTTTACATTTGATGTTAACGCTATATTAAAAATATTAATTGGACTTATTACAGGAGCAATTGGAGGTATGATAGGTATTAATCTAAAATAAGGCTTTTATGTAATAATTATTTGTGATATAATCTAAAGGAAAAAAGTTTAAGGAGGTATAGTATGAAACACATAAAAACAATAAGTGGACGTAGTTTAAATAAAACAGTATGTAATAGTGGTTGTGGAGAATGCCAAACTTCCTGTCAATCTGCATGTAAAACTTCATGTACAGTTGGTAATCAAAAATGTGAAAACGATAAGTAACTACATAAAAGTAGTGGGTTTCCACTACTTTTTTATAGTTTAATTAAGTCAAATCCTTGAATAACTAATATTTTAGGATTATTTTTTTGCTTAATTAAAATAGATAATAAATATAATAAAAGCAGGAGGAAATAACAATGGGAATTCATAAATTCCATTTAAATGGTAAAAATATAGTATTAGATGTAAATAGTGGTTCTGTTCATGTAGTAGATGAATTAGTGTTTGATATATTAGATTTTTATAAAGAATCTACATTAGAAGATATTATTTTAAAGTTAGAGAATAGATATGATAAATCAGATATTAAAGAAGCATATAAGGAAATCAAAAAATTAGAAGATGAAGAACTTTTGTATAGTAAAGACCATTACGAAAAACATTTTAATTATAAAGACCAAAATATAGTTAAAGCATTATGTTTACATGTTGCTCATGATTGTAATCTTAATTGTAAATACTGTTTTGCTTCTCAAGGTAATTATAGTGGTAAGAGAGAATTAATGCCTTTAGATGTTGGGAAAAAAGCATTAGAGTTTTTAGTGAAAAATTCAAGAAATAGAAAAAATTTAGATGTAGATTTCTTCGGTGGAGAACCACTTTTAAATTTTGAAGTAGTAAAAGAATTAGTTATATATGGAAGGAAATTACAAGATGAATATGATAAAAATATTAGCTTTACAATTACAACTAATGGTTTATTATTAGATGATGAAAAAATCGATTTTATAAACGAACATATGGAAAATGTAGTTTTAAGCTTAGATGGAAGAAAAGAAGTTCATGATAAAATGAGACCAACTATCAATAATAAGGGTAGCTATGATTTAATTGTACAAAAGTTTAAAAAGCTCATAGAAAAAAGAGGTAATAAAGATTATTTCATAAGGGGAACCTTTACTAGGGATAATTTAGATTTTTCTAAGGATGTTCTTCATTATAAAGAACTAGGTTTTGATGTTACCTCTTTAGAACCTGTAGTATGTGACCCAAATGAAGACTATTCATTATTAGAAGAGCATATTGAAAAGATATTAGAAGAATATGAAAAACTATCTAAAGAGTATATTAAAATTAATAAATCTGGAGAAAGATTTATATTTTATCATTTTGTTATAGACCTTGATCAAGGACCTTGTGTCATAAGAAGGGTTACAGGTTGTGGAGCTGGGTCTAACTATCTTGCAGTTACTCCAAGTGGAGACTTGTATCCTTGTCATCAATTTGTTGACCAACCACAATTTAAAATAGGAGATGTTTTTAACGGAATAATTAGAGAGGATTTAAGAGATAAGTTTAGAAGTGTAAATATATATACTAAGGAAGAGTGTAAAGATTGCTGGGCTAAGTTCTATTGTAGTGGAGGTTGTATGGCTAATGCATATTACATTAATAAAGATATTACTAAGCCATATAAGCTAGGTTGTGCAATGGAGAAAAAACGTATAGAATGTGCCCTTTCTATTGCTGCAAATCTTAAAGATTAGGAGTGATATAGTGATTCTTGAATATAATGGAATAAAGCCCCAAATGCATGAAAGTTGCTTTATAGCTAAAAGCGCTGAGATTATAGGTAAAGTGACTATTGGGGAAAAATCAAGTGTATGGTATAAATCAGTTTTAAGGGGAGACGAAAACGAAATAATTATTGGTAAATATACTAATATACAGGATGGGTGTACAGTTCATATAGCTAAAGAATATAAAACCATAATTGGAGATTATGTTACAGTAGGCCATAATGCAATTATTCATGCATGTAATATAGGAAATAATGTGTTAGTAGGAATGGGTTCCATAATACTTGATGGTGCCGAAATAGAAGATAATGTGCTAATTGGAGCAGGAAGCATTGTAACACCTGGTAAAAAAATACCTTCTGGTTCACTAGTCTTAGGTTCTCCAGCAAAAGTAGTAAGAAAATTGACAGAAGAAGAAATACAATCTATAAAAAAATCTGCAGTAGACTATGTTGAATATGCCAATAGACATAAGGAACTAAAGAAATAAAGGGGGATTAAAATGAGGGCAAAAAGTGCTATATTTTTTATAATAATTGTAGCTTTGGTTGGTTTAATATCATATTCATCAATATATGGATTAGATTTAGGAAAATATGAAATTGTACCAGTACAGGAAGAAATGAAGTTAGGTTTAGACCTAAAAGGTGGAGTATTTGTATTACTAGAAGCTCAGACTGATGCAACTGGAGATGAATTAGCTAGAAAAATGGAACAAGCTAAAGCCGTTATAAGACAGAGGGTTGACGGGTTAGGTGTTGCTGAGCCTAATATAGTAATAGAAGGTAATAAAAGAATAAGAGTAGAACTTCCAGGTGTAAAAAATGCACAAGAAGCAATAGATATAATTGGTAAAACTGCACAATTACAGTTTATCGACTATGAAGGTAATGTTGTAGTTACAGGAAAAAATGTAAAAAAATCAGAGGTAACATATAGTCCTGATGGCACTGGTAGAGAAGTACCGGTTGTTGCATTAGAGTTTGATAAAGAGGGAACAGAAAAATTTGCACAAGCCACAAGTAAATTAGCTCAAAAAACAAATGATATAGAAAAAATTATTTATATTGTACTTGATGAAGAGATTATCTCAAATCCAGCAGTAACTGAACCTATTACAAATGGTCAAGCTATTATTACAGGTGGTTTTACAGTTGAAGAGGCAAGTAAACTTGCTACATTAATAAGAGCAGGAGCCCTTCCTGTTGAAATGAAAGAAGTCCAAACATCAGTAATAGGTCCTACATTAGGACTAGCATCTTTAGATAAAAGTGTAAATGCTGCTAAAATTGGACTTTTATTAATATTTATATTTATGATTATTTATTATAGAATACCAGGTTTAATAGCAGACATAGCCCTTATTATATATATTTTATTAGTCTTAGGCACTATGACATATTTAGATGCTACTTTAACATTACCAGGTATTGCTGGTTTAATACTTTCGATAGGTATGGCTGTGGATGCTAATGTTGTAATTTTTGAAAGAATTAAAGAAGAAATAAGAAATGGAAAAACTTTAAGATCTGCAGTAGACTCAGGATTTAAAAGGGCATTAAGAACCGTTATAGATGCTAATGTAACTACATTTATAGCAGGACTTGTACTTTTTCAATTTGGTACAGGACCAATTAAGGGATTTGCTGTAACACTTCTTATAGGATTAGCAGCTTCTATGCTTACAGCTGTGTTTATAACAAAGTTTTTACTAAAACTAGTTGTAAAAATGAATATTACTAGAAACACAAAATTATATGGAGCTTAGTGGGGGGATTAATATGAATATAATAGGCAAAAGAAATATTTTTTTCATATTATCTATAGCTATTATATTAACAGGAATTGTAGTAGCTATAATAAGTGGTCTTAATTATGGGATTGACTTTACCGGTGGAACCCTAATGCAGATTAATTTAGGGAAAAAAGTTTCAGTTAATGAAATAAGAGAAATTACAGACCAATTTGATAAAAATGCTAGTATATTACATGCAGGTGATAATAAAGAGAAAATAATAGTTAAAACAACCTTAGATTTAAATAATAAGAATAGATTAGAAATTTTTAACAAATTTAAAAATAAGTATAATCTGAAAGATGAAGATTTTATTCAATCAGAAAAATTTGGCCCTGCAATTGGTAAAGAAATAAGGAGAAAAGCTATAATAGCAGTGTTAATAGCGACAGTCGGAATGCTTTTATATATAACCTTTAGATTTGAGTTAATGTTTGGGATTTCTGCAATAGTTGCTTTGATACATGATGTTTTGATAGCTTTAGCAGTTTATGCACTTTTAAAAGTTCCAGTAAATAGTTCTTTTGTAGCAGCAATTTTAACAATTGTAGGTTACTCTATAAACGATACTATAGTAGTTTTTGATAGAATAAGAGAAAATTTAAAAGTTATCAAAAGAAAAAATTATGATGAATTAGTAAATAAGAGTATACAACAAACAATTTCAAGGTCTATAAATACTTCATTTACTACATTGTTAGCTATTGTAACTCTATATATTCTAGGTGTTGAAGCAATTAAAGATTTTGCATTACCCCTAATTGTTGGGATTTTAGCAGGAACGTATTCTTCAATTTTTATAGCAAGTCCTGTTTGGTATTTATTAAAAACTAGAGGAAAAAACATTAGACCAAATAAAGCCTAATTGTTGTAAAATAAGCCGCCCTTTGTTTATGGGCGGTTTTTAATTAATAAATTAGCGTTTAGATTGAAAAAATATAGTAAGTTGAAATATACATATTTTAATCCTCTACTAAGGGGTGATTTTTTGAAAATAAATAGAATTGAGAGAAGCTATAAAAATTTAAAAAGATATAGAGAAATAGCTAAGGTACTAACAAAATATGGTTTTAGTTTTTTAACTGAAAAAGTGGATAAAAGTTTTCCATTTAATAGATATTTTTTTAAAGCTTCTAAAGAACTATATAAAAATTATTCTAGAGCTGAAAGAATACGTCTAGCATTTGAAGAATTAGGCCCTACTTTTATAAAACTTGGTCAAATTTTAAGCACTAGATATGATATATTACCAAAGGATATAGTAGAAGAACTAAGTCAGCTTCAAGATAGAGTTAAGGAATTTGACTATGAAATAGCTAAAGAAATAATAGAAAATGAATTAGAAACAGAAATTGAAAATATCTTTGAACACTTTAATAAAATTCCTATAGCTTCAGCATCAATTGGTCAAGTATACAAAGCCAACCTTAAAAATGGTGACAAAGTAGTTGTTAAGATTCAAAGGCCTAATATACAAAAAATAATTAATACTGATATAGATATTTTATATTTTATAGCCCATATGCTAGATGAACATTTTAGTAAGAGAAGTCCTGTGAAGGCAGTAGAGATAGTTAAAGAATTTTCATATTTTATAAAGAAGGAACTAGATTATACATATGAAGCTCAAAATTGTGACAGCTTTAGAGAAAATTTTAAAAATGATAACAGAGTCTATATTCCTAAAATATATTGGGAATATACAACAAAAAGAGTATTAGTAATGGAAGAAATTAAAGGGGTTAAGGTTAGTAATATCAAAGAAATAGAAAAATTAGGATGGGATAAAGAGAAAATAGCTAGATTAGGTGCAAAAATTTTTATGGAACAAGTTTTTATTCATGGTTTATTTCACGGTGATCCACATCCAGGGAATGTTTTAGTAATAAATGAGAATAAAGTTGGTTTTATTGATTTTGGAATAGTTGGGTATATAGATAAAAAAACCCTTGATTTAATTATAAGTCTATTGAGAGCAGGGATAAATAGAGATATAGAAAGAATAATCTATAAGTTAAGTAGAATGGAAGTTATTACAGATAAAACCGACAAAATGGGATTAGAAAAAGACTTATACTATCTTGTTAACTATTATTACAATGTTCCTTTGAAAAAATTAAGTTTAGGAAATGCATTTAATGAATTATTACAAATCGCATATAAGCATAAATTAAAAATGCCATCACAACTTGCATTACTCTTAAAAACAATAATTATTGTAGAAGGTACGGGGAAAAAGCTAAATCCTAAGTTTAATTTAACAAATATATCAAATGAAGTTTTAAAAAACATGCAATTAAACAGATTGAAACCTAAAAATTTGCTAAAAGGTATTACTAATATATCAACTAGCTACTATGATGACATAAAATTTATACCTAAGCAAATAATCAGTATATTATCTAAATTAGAAAAAGATAAAATTAAATTATATGTACAACTTAAAGGTCTTAAAGATTTGGAAGATGAAATTAATAATATGACCAATAGAATATCTTTAAGTTTATTAGTATCATCAATTATTATTGGCTCATCACTTGTAATACAAGCAAATATTGGACCAAAGTTATTAGGAATGTCTGCTTTTGGCTTAATAGGTTATGCAACTTCTGGGGTTTTAGGGCTTTTTTTAATTATTTCTATACTATTAAAAAAATAATAAGGGGTGTTAAATATGCAAGTTGGATTTATTCTGTCTTTAGTTTTTGCTATTTTAATAGCAATTTTTGCATTACAAAATTCTAGTCAAGTTATGATTGATTTTATATTTAAAAAAATACAAATTTCTCAAGCTATCGTTATACTTGTTTCTGCATCATTAGGAGCTGTAATAGCTACCGCTTTAAATTTAGTACGACAATTTAAGTTAAATCTTAAAATTAAGGATTTAAAAAGAAAAATAACTAGTTTAGAGGAAGCAAAAACAAAAATAGAAAAAAAGCTAACTAAATACTTAGAACAACAAGAGGAATTAACAAATGGAGATAACATGGCTAACAACAGTGGAAAAAATGATGACACAAGAGATGAAAACAAAAAAGTAAAATCACCAAATATCCATAGTAATTAAGCATATTATTGAAGATTTAAGTCTATTTAGCTATAATGAATTATGTAATTTTAATACTAAAGGAGTACAGTTATGATACGATTCGATAAAGTAGTAAAGATAGTTGACACAGAATATAAAAAAGCTAAAGAGATTAGTCAAAAGTTAAATATTTCAGAATTAATAGCAAAGATATTATTAAATAGAGGACTAGAAAGTTCAGAAGAATGCCAAATGTTTTTGGAAGCAGATATAGATAGATTAAATGATCCTTTTCTACTTAAGGATATGGACAAGGCAGTTAATAGGATAAAGAAGGCGATTGATAATAGAGAAAATATTTGGATTTATGGTGACTATGATGTAGATGGCATTACAAGTACTTCAATATTAAAGTTATTTTTTAAAAAGCTTGGTATCGAAGTTAACTATTATATACCAGATAGATTAAAAGAAGGATACGGTTTAAATAAAGATGCAATAGATTACATTGCATTGAATAAAGGCCAATTAATCATAACTGTAGATTGTGGAATTAGTTCTATTAAAGAGATAAATTACTGTAAAGAAATAGGAGTTGATATAATAGTAACTGACCATCATCAATGCCCTAAAGACATCCCAAAAGCTTTAGCAGTGATTAATCCAAATAGAGAAGATTGTATGTATCCCTTTAAGAAGCTTGCTGGAGTTGGAGTAGCCTTTAAACTTATACAGGCACTATCTAAAGAATTAAATATAGAACTTGATTATAATGAAATTTTGCCTATTGTAGCAACAGGTACTGTTGCAGATGTGGTTTCACTACTAGGGGAAAACAGGATTATTGTAAAAAATGGTTTAAAACTTATGCAAAAAACTACTAACAAAGGAATTAAGGCTTTAATAGATGTTACAGGATTAGCTAACAAAAAAATAAGTAGTGGTCATATTGGCTTTGTTTTAGGCCCTAGAATAAATGCAGCGGGAAGGGTTGGTTTTGCTAGTAGTGGAGTTGAACTACTTACTACAGATGATGAATATAAAGCAAAGGAACTTGCCAAAAAACTTAACGATGAAAATAATAAAAGACAACAAATTGAAGCTAAAATTCTTGATGAAGCAGAGGAGATTATTAAAAGTGATAAAAACTATCATAAAGAGAAGGTTTTAGTTATTGCATCTGAAAACTGGCATTCTGGTGTTATTGGAATTGTTAGTTCTAGAATAACAGAAAAATATTACAAACCATCAATACTAATTTCAATTGAAGATGGAGAAGGTAAAGGATCTGCAAGGAGTATATCTAGTTTTAATATATATGATGCATTAAGTAGATGTAAAGAATTATTTAATACTTTTGGAGGTCATAAACAAGCGGCAGGATTATCTATAAGTAAAGATAAAATCAATATTTTTAGAAATAAAATTAATGAGATTGCTGAAAATTTAATGACTGAAGAGGATTTAATTCCAGAAATTGAAGTTGACTGTGAGGTTTCTTTAGATAATATAACAATAAAAATAATTAAAGATTTAGAAAAGCTAGAACCTTTTGGTATTGATAATCCAAGCCCACAATTTTTGTGTAAAGATTTAATAGTAAAAAGTATTAAACAAGTAGGGTCACAGAATAAACATTTGAAAATGGTTGTAGAAAGGGATGGCAAAAGTATAGATTGTATTGGATTTAATATGGGACACTATATCAAAAAGATAAAAGTAAAAGACAAAATTGATGTTATAACTGCTATAGAAATTAATGACTTTTCTGGTGTTGAAAAAATACAGTTCAATATCAAGGAAATTATAGAGAAAAATAATACTATAACTAAGCAAAGTTATTATGATTCACTTAAAAAGACCTTATTTAATAATGATATTGAGATTATTAATAAATTTAACTTAAGTGATATTTATTTTCTAAATAAAGAAGATAGATTATGTTACTTATTTAATTTATTAAAAAATGAAAATGATAACTTAATTTTCATAAACAATTATTTAAATTTAAAAATCTTTTTAAATGAATTAAGATTGCAAGGAAGGGATTTGTTAAAAAGAGTCTCTATATCTTACAATAGTGATAAAGAACTTAAGGCTAATAGTATAGTTATAAATCCAATTATTAATGATATAAATATTAAGAGGTATAAAAAAATAGTATTTTTTGATTTTTCTTTTCATAATAAGGTATTTTTTGATATAATAGAGAAGTTCCGAGATAAAAATATTTTAATATTGGCTAGTAGAAAGGATATTGATTTAAATCGAAAAGTATTAGAAGGAATTTTACCTTCAGTTACTGAATTACGAATTATATACAAGTCTTTTCTATCTAAAAAAAATAAAGTACTAAAGATTGATTTAGATAGTTATCTAGATTATTTACAAAACATTCCAAAAATTTCAATAAATAAGACTAAATTAGAACTATGTCTTGAAGTGCTTAGAGATTGCAATTTAATAAATTACAAGATTATAGATAATGTATGTTATATTAAAATCCATAAAAAACCGAAAGAAAAATTTAATATTATGGACACTAAAAAATTTAAACATTTATATAAACTAAAAGAAAATACACAAATTATGTCACAAATCCTTAATAATAATTTATATTGCTAAGGGAGGAAATAAAATGGATCTAAGAACTAAAATAAGAAATATTAAAGATTTTCCAAAAGAAGGAATTAATTTCAAGGACATAACTACTGTGCTTAAGGATAAAGATGCTTTTAAGGAATGTATTGACCAAATAGCAGATCAGCTTAAGGATAAAGAAATTGACATTATAGTAGGCCCAGAGGCTAGAGGATTTTTGATAGGGGCTCCACTAGCATATAAATTAGGTGCTGGTTTTGTACCTGTTAGAAAACCTGGAAAATTACCAGCTGAAACTATAAGTGCTGAATATGAATTAGAATATGGAACAGATAAATTAGAAATACATAAAGATGCCATTAAGCCTGGACAGAAAGTCGTAGTTGTAGATGATTTATTAGCAACTGGAGGTACAGTAAAGTCAACGGTTAGTTTAATTGAAGAGTTAGGAGGAGAGGTTGTAGCAATTAGTTTCTTTATTGAACTAGAATTTTTAAAGGGTAGGGAAGCTTTAGAAGGTTATGAAGTTAATTCAATAGTAAAATTTTAATTAGACCAAGGAAATAGAGGGACTAATTAGTCCCTCTATAATTAACATTAAGCCCACTAATGTGGGAGTTTTTATTAGAGGGTGCTTAAGATTTTTAAGTAATAGCCAAAGGGGATTAGGTTCTCATAGCGGAAGCGAACTTTGTTCGCTTTTTTTAATAACACATAGGAAATTATAAACAAATAAAAACTGTGGAAAAAATATAATTTTCGGCATGTGTTTCAAAAAAGTCAACCTTGAGAATCCTTTATTTTTAATAGAAGACTTTTTTATATTAATGTTTTTATAATAAAGCTATTGTGATATACTATACCTATATATTTTGCTATAAAATACTTTTATATATAAGAGGGTGGGCAATTTGTTATCTAATTTAATTTCTAAAATAGAACAATATAACCCCCTTGGAGATCTAGATCTGGTTATTAGGGCATATAATTTTGCAGAATCTGCACATGCTGGTCAGGTTCGTAATTCCGGTGAAAGATTTTTCGTACATCCATTTAATGTAGCAATGATTTTAGCTGACTTAAACATGGATGTTGCTACTATTGCGGCCGGCTTATTACATGATGTTATTGAAGATACAGATGCAACATATGAAAAATTAAGAGAGAATTTTAATGAAGAAATTGCCAACTTGGTTGAGGGTGTTACTAAATTAAAAAAATTAAAATATAGAACAAAACAAGAAAGACAGGCTGAAAATTTAAGAAAAATGGTCATTGCAATGTCTAAAGATATAAGGGTGATTATTATAAAATTAGCCGACAGACTTCACAATATGAGGACTTTAAATTATATGACAGAGGCTAAAAAGAAGGAAAAAGCTTTAGAAACTTTAGAAATTTATGCTCCAATAGCCCATAGATTAGGTATTTCTAAAATTAAGTGGGAATTAGAAGACTTATCTCTAAGATATATAGATCCTGAAGGGTATTATGACTTAGTTGAAAAAGTTTCTAAAAAGAGAAGAGAGAGAGAAGCATATATAAATAATGTTATAAAAATATTAAAAGAGAAGTTAAAAGAAACAAAAATAGACTGTGAAATAAACGGGAGACCTAAACATTTTTACAGTATTTATAGAAAAATGCATTACCAAAATAAGACCTTTAATCAAATTTATGATTTAACTGCTATTAGAATTATAGTTGAAACTGTAAAAGACTGTTATGCAGTTTTAGGGATTGTCCACACTATATGGAAGCCTATTCCAGGTCGATTTAAAGACTATATTGCTATGCCTAAACCTAACATGTATCAATCTCTTCATACTACAGTTATCGGACCGCAAGGGGAGCCTTTAGAAATCCAAATAAGAACTTGGGAAATGCATAGGACTGCTGAATATGGTATCGCTGCTCACTGGAAATATAAAGAGGGAAATAATAAAACTGATGAATTAGACAAAAAGCTTTCCTGGTTAAGACAAGTTTTAGAGTGGCAAAAAGAGATGAAGGATCCTAAAGAATTTATGGAATCACTTAAGATTGATTTGTTTACAAATGAAGTTTTTGTTTTTACCCCTAAAGGAGATGTGATTAATTTACCAGCTGGTTCAACTCCTATTGATTTTGCCTATAGGGTTCACACAGCGGTTGGAAATAATTGTGTAGGTGCTAAGGTAGATGGCAGAATAGTTCCTTTAGATTACAAACTTAAAAATGGTAATATTGTTGAGATTATTACTTCGGCAAATAGTAATGGTCCTAGCAGAGATTGGCTTAAAATTGTAAAAAGTAGCCAAGCAAAAAGCAAGATAAAACAATGGTTTAAGAGGGAAGAAAAAGCACAAAATATAAATAAAGGAAAAGACATGCTTGAAAAAGAGGTTAAAAGACAAGGATATAAGCTAACTGAAATTTTAAAAGATGATTGGCTAAAGAAAGTGGCCCAAAAACTAAGTCTAAACAGTGTAGATGATTTGTATGCAGCTCTTGGGTATGGAAGTATTACATTAGCACAAATTACTCATAAATTAGTAGAATTATATAATGATTACTACAGTAAAAAGGAAGATAAAAAAGAGGAATTATTAAAACAAGTAAAAAATAAAAAAACTTATAGGCCGAAACAAGGAGTAAAAATAAAAGGGATAGATAATGTTAAAGTAAGATTTTCAAAGTGTTGCAATCCTGTACCTGGGGATGAAATAATTGGTTATATTACAAGAGGTAGAGGAGTATCAATTCATCGCAAGGATTGCCCTAACATTAATAACTTAGAAAATCAGGAGAGATTTGTTGAAGTAGAGTGGGATGAGGCTAAAAAAGTTTCCTATTCAGCTGAAATTCAAATTAAAGCTAGTGATAAACCAGGTTTATTAAGTGAAATAACACAGCTTTTATCGGAGGGAAATCTAACTGTTACTTCACTTCATGCAAGGACAAATAAGGAGAAACTTGCCTTAATTAATATTACTCTTGAAATTAAAGGGGTTGAACAGCTAAATAAATTTATGAAAAAGGTTAAAAAACATAAAGATGTAATAGATGTTTATAGAGTATTAACTTAAAGGAGTGGTAGATTAATGAGGGCTGTGGTACAAAGAGTAAAAAATGCAAAAGTTGCTGTGAAAGACAAAACTACAGGAGAGATAGGAAAGGGATTACTAGTTTTATTAGGTATAGGAAAAAATGATAGTGAAGAAGATATTAAATATTTAACAGAAAAAATTGTTAAATTAAGAATATTTGAAGATGAAAATGAAAAATTAAACCTATCTCTTCTAGATATTAAAGGGGAATTATTAGTTGTTTCTCAATTTACATTATATGGTGACGTAAGAAAAGGTAGAAGACCCAATTTTACAGATGCTGCACCTCCTAAAAAAGCTGTAGAGCTATATAAAGACTTTGTAGATAAATGTAAAAGTTATGGTATAAAAGTGGAAACAGGTGAATTTGGAGAATATATGAATGTTGAATTAAATAATGATGGACCTGTTACTATATTACTTGATAGTAAAAAAGTTTTTTAGGAGGGATAAAATGATTCTTCAAAGGGTACCTGCCGGAATTTATGGTGCTAATTGCTATATTCTTGGTGATGAAGTAACAAAAGAAGCTATTATTGTTGATCCAGGTGGAGATGTAGATGATATAATCTTAAAAATAAAAGAATTAGACTTAAATGTAAAATATATAGTTTTAACCCATGGACATGGAGATCATATAGGAGGTTTAATTGAATTAAAAGATAAGATGGATGCTACAATATTGATTCATGAGAATGATGAAGAACTGCTAATAGATGCAGAAAAAAATCTATCCTCTCATATGAGTATGGATAATATTGAAATTAAACCTGATAAAGTTTTAAAAGAAGGGGATAAATTAAAATTTGGAAAATATGAAGCTATTATCATACATACACCTGGACACACAAAGGGAAGTATCTGTATAAAAGTGGATAATAATATATTAACAGGTGATACATTATTTGCAGGTTCTATCGGTAGAACTGATCTGTATGGTGGTTCCTTTGATAAAATTATAAAATCGATAAAAGAAAAAATATTAATATATGATGATGACGTTAAATTATTTCCAGGCCATGGACCAGTGACAACAATTGGGATAGAAAAAAACACAAATACTTTTATACAATAAAATAGAATACCTCTCAAAGGTAGGAGGCAAAATAATATTATATAAAAACTTTGAGGGGTGTTATTATGAGAAAAAGTATTTATGAATATATTTATGAAAGAAATCAAAATATGCTAAGGGATATAGATTTACACGACTTTATTGAGCTTTCAAATAAAGGATTAAGTAATGATGAACTTGCAAGAGAATTAGGAATTCCAAAAACTTATATTAATAAAGTATTAGATGATATAGGGAAAGGAAAGTAGGGAGAGGATTTATGATAAAAGTATATCTAGAAGGTCATGAGTACAGGTATGATGTGTATCAGCTCCTAAAATTATTTTATTTTGATGAAGAAATTCTTTTTATTAAAGAAAAGGCTTTGGATAATAACCAAGGCCTTTTAATTGAGAGTTATTTAAAAAACGAAAATGATAACTATATTGTTAATACTAATATATATATAAATGGTATATATATAAGTTCTTCTAATATAGATAATATTAATAAAATCGATATAAAGGAAGATAATCTGAAAAAAAAGAAAAAGATAGCTATTAAAAAAAGTATTTTTGATGCTATATCGAAAATATGTAAAAAAGACGTTCCATGGGGAATTCTAACTGGTGTAAGACCTACAAAAATTGTCCATGAATTAATGGATAAAGGTATTGTTGAAGAGACTATTTTAGAGGTCCTAATGAAACAATATAAAATATCTAGGGATAAGGCTAACTTAATTATAAATATAGCTAATAATCAAAGACAATTTATTTATCCAATTGATGAGAAAAATTTTAGTCTATATATTAGTATCCCATTTTGTCCTTCAAGATGTATTTATTGTTCTTTTCCTGCTTATTCATTAAGGAAAAAAAGTGATTTAGTTAATAAATATATTGAGAAGTTGTTGTTTGAGCTTGAAAAAGTAGCTGAGTTTACTAAAGACATGAAATTACAAACAGTTTATATCGGTGGAGGCACTCCGACTTCAATTCCTAGTAGAGATTTACAGAGAATTATAGAAAAGGTAAATAATATATATGATCAAAAAAAAATAAAGGAGTTTACAGTTGAAGCAGGAAGACCTGATACTATAAACAAGGAAATGCTATTAATGTTAAAAGAAAACGGAATTGATAGAATAAGTATAAATCCCCAAACAATGAATGATACGACTTTAAAGGGTATAGGAAGAAGACACACAACTGAAGATATTAGACAAACCTATGAATTGGCTAGAAAAATTGGATTTAAAAAAATAAATATGGATATAATTATAGGACTACCTGAGGAAGGCGAGAAAGAGATTAATAAAACAATGAATCAAATATTACAACTGAGTCCTGATAATTTAACAGTTCATACTTTAGCATTAAAAAAGGCTTCGAAATTGAGGAATGAAAGAAATAATTTTACTTTACAAGATGCTAAAACCATTAGAAACATGCTAAACATTACAATGGATTATGCCAAGGAAATGGACATGTATCCTTATTATATGTATAGACAAAAGCAAATTTTAGGTAATTTTGAAAATATCGGTTACACAAAAAAAGATAAAGAATGCATATATAACATGTTAATAATGGAGGAAAAACAAACAATAATAGCATTAGGAGCAGGTGGAGTTACAAAAATGGTATATCCAGCAGAAAATAGAATTGAAAGAGTACCTAATGTAAAAGATCCTAATGAATATATTAATAGAGTTGAAGAGATGATAGAAAGAAAGAGGAAATATTTAAGATAATTGACACCCTTAACCATTTCAATTATAATATATAGACAATATAAGTAGAGGGAAAGCCCCTTTTATTAAAATAATATTATGGGCTTTTATTTTAAAGTATAGTTTTTGTGGTTATAATCCGTATAAATGTGAAAAGGAGGATGAATATGCTAACTAGGGTGCCAAGGGGTACGAAAGATGTTTTACCATCTGAATCATATAAATGGCAGTATGTGGAAAATATGTTTAGAGAAGTATGCAAAAACTTCGGATATAGAGAGATTAGAACGCCAGTATTTGAACATACTGAACTATTTGAAAGAGGAGTTGGCGAAACTACAGATGTTGTTCAGAAAGAAATGTATACTTTTGAAGATAGAGGTGGAAGGAGTATAACTTTAAAACCAGAAGGCACTGCTCCTACAGCTAGATCATTTATTGAAAATAAACTTTATGCACAGCCCCAACCAACTAAATTGTTTTATATTATACCTGTACTTAGGTATGAAAGACCTCAAAAAGGAAGATTAAGAGAACATCATCAATTTGGTGTTGAAGTTTTTGGTAGTAAAAATCCTGCTATTGATGTTGAAGTAATTAGTATAGTTTTAACTTTGTATAAAAGACTTGGAGTTGAAGATATTGAATTACATATTAATAGTGTTGGTTGTCCAGAGTGTAGAAAAGAATATAATAAAATTTTGAAAGAATATTTAACTAAGAAAGTAGATTATTTATGTGATACATGTAAGACTAGATTTGATAAAAATCCTATGAGAATAATCGACTGTAAAAATAAAAAATGTCAAGAACAGCTACAAGACGTACCTTTAATGATAGACCACTTATGTGATGATTGTAATAATCATTTTGATAAAGTAAAACAGTACTTAGAAGCACTTAAAATTGACTTTGTTGTAGATCCTAAAATAGTAAGAGGACTTGATTATTATACTAAAACTGCATTTGAGTTTATATCGACTGAAATTGGAGCCCAATCTACTGTATGTGGTGGAGGAAGATATGACGGTTTAGTCGAAGAAATAGGAGGGCCGTCAACCCCAGGGGTTGGATTCGGCATGGGTATAGAAAGACTTTTACTTACTCTAGAGAACAAAGGTATTGAAATTCCAAAAGAAAAAGGATTAGATGTATTTTTTGTAACTATAGGTGAAAAAGCAGAGAAGGAAGCATTTAGATTACTTTATGATTTAAGACAAAATGGAATTTCAGCTGACAAGGACTTCTTAGATAGAAGCGTTAGAGCTCAATTTAAATTTTCTAATAAGATAAATGCTAAATATACAGTAGTAATAGGTGATGACGAGTTAGATAAGGGAGTTGTCACCTTGAGAAATATGGAGACTGGAAAAGAAGAAGAAATTAAGATAAATGATTTAGTTAATATTTTGAAGATGAAGTAAAGGAGGTAATATTAATGGGTGAAACGATGGGGAAACTAAGACGTACTCACATGTGTGGCAATTTAAGAACAGATAATATTGGTGAAGAAGTAATATTAATGGGGTGGGTACAGAAAAGAAGAGATTTAGGCGGTTTAATATTTGTAGATTTAAGAGATACAACGGGTATTGTACAAATTGTTTTTGATAAAGATGTGTCTAAAGAGGCCTTTGACAAAGCTGATACTATTAGAAGTGAATATGTTCTAGCTGTTAGAGGTAAAGTAGAAAAAAGGCAATCAGTTAACAAAAATATCCCTACAGGTGAGATTGAAGTTTTCGTTGAAGAATTAAAAATTTTAGATGAAGCAGAAACTCCTCCTATTTATATTAAAGACGATGATGATGTATCAGAAGCAATGAGACTCAAATATAGATATTTAGATTTAAGAAAGCCTTTAATGCAAAGAAATCTTAAAATTAGACATAAAACCGCTAAGGTTGTAAGGGAATTTTTAGATGAAAATAATTTTGTTGAAATAGAAACTCCTATGTTAACTAAACCTACACCAGAAGGTGCTAGAGATTATTTAGTGCCAAGTAGAGTTAATCCGGGAAAATTTTATGCATTACCACAGTCACCACAAATTATGAAACAACTTCTCATGGTTTCTGGTATGGACAGATACTACCAAATAGTTAAATGTTTTAGAGACGAGGACTTAAGAGCCAATAGACAACCTGAATTTACACAAATTGATTTGGAGATGTCCTTTGTTGATGTTGATGATGTAATAGAGTTAAACGAAAAACTTATATATAAAATATTCAAAGAAATAAAAGGAATTGAAATTGACTTACCTATAAAGAGAATGAGTTATAATGAGGCTATGGAAAGATATGGTACAGACAAGCCGGACTTAAGATTTGGTTTTGAATTAAAAAATATAACAGATATTGTTAAAAACTCCCAATTCAAAGTTTTTAGCGGTACTATTAAAAATGGTGGAGAAGTTAGAGGGATAAATATTAAAGGATATGCTGATAATTTTAGTAGAAAAGATATATCTAAATTGGAAAATTATGCAAGGACTTATGGAGCTAAAGGATTGGCATGGATAAAGATAAATAATGATGGTATTAGTTCACCAATAGCTAAGTTTTTAGGTGAAGAAGAATTAAATAAAATTATTGAAAGAATGGATGGAGAAGCAGGAGACTTACTTTTATTTGTTGCAGATAAACAAAGCGTAGTTTTTGATTCACTAGGACATTTAAGAATAGAAGTAGCAAAACAGCTAGATATAATTGATGAGGATGACTATAAGCTTGTATGGGTTGTAGATTTTCCACTATTTGAATATGATGAAGAAGAGGATAGATATGTAGCTAAACATCATCCTTTTACTCATCCAGTTGATGAAGATATAGAACTTTTAGAAACAGAACCAGAAAAAGTAAGAGCAAAGGCCTATGATATAGTTATTAATGGCGATGAAATTGGTGGAGGAAGTATAAGGATAAACAACTCTGAACTTCAGAAGAGAATGTTTAAAGCGTTAGGATTTTCTATGGAAGAAGCTAGAAATAAGTTCGGATTCCTATTAGATGCTTTTAAATACGGAACACCACCACATGGTGGTATAGCATATGGATTTGACAGACTTATTATGCTTCTAACAGGTAGTGATAACATAAGAGATGTTATAGCTTTTCCTAAGACCCAAAATGCAACTTCATTATTAACTGATGCACCATCAGAAGTTAGCATTGAACAGTTAGAAGAACTTCATATTAAATTAGATGATTAGTTAATTAGCCAGGAACCTTTATCCTGGCTATATTTTTAGTTTAAATTATAACTAAATTGCTAAACTCTATAAACTATGCTAATATTATAATGAATCTAATAAAATGTACTAAACCTATAAAAAAACTATTAATAAGAGGTGTAGCAGATGTTACATGAATTTTCAAGAACTGAAATGCTTATAGGAACAGAAGGACTTAATAAGCTTAAGGAAAGTACTGTAGCTGTATTTGGAATAGGTGGTGTAGGAAGCTTTGTTGTAGAGGGGCTAGTAAGGTCTGGTATAGGAAATCTTGTGTTAGTAGATGATGATGATGTATGTTTAACTAACCTGAATAGGCAGATTCATGCCACTAGGAAAACAGTAGGAAAACCAAAGGTTGAAGTTATGAAAAAAAGAGTTTTAGAAATTAATCCTAAAGTTAAAGTAAAAACATATAAAGAATTATATAATAGTGAAACTGCTGATAGGCTATTATCTAATGATTACGATTATGTTGTAGATGCTATAGATATGGTATCTTCAAAAATAGATTTAATAGTTAGATGTAATAAAAGGGGATTACCTATAATAAGTTGTATGGGAGCAGGAAATAAATTAAATCCTACTATGTTAGAAGTTGCAGATTTGTATGATACATCTATCTGTCCTTTAGCAAGGGTAATGAGAAGAGAGTTAAAAAAACAAGGAATAAAAAAACTTAAAGTAGTATATTCCAAAGAAAAACCTATCACGCCAAGACAAACTGAAGGAAACTGTAAAACAGATTGTATATGCCCAAATAAAGAGAGGACATGTGTTGTTAGAAGACAAATTCCTGGAAGTGTTTCCTTTGTTCCTTCAGTAGCAGGGTTAATTATTGCTTCTGAAGTAGTTAAGGACTTAATAGGTTTTAATAAGTGATAAATATGAGGTGATATTATGAATCAAATTGGTTATATTGTATCTACTAAAGGTAATATTGCTGAGGTGGATATTAGAAGAAGTTCAGCTTGTGGAGATAAATGTGGTAGTTGTAGTGGGGGTTGTAATGCACCTAAAATAAGAGTAAAAATGAAAAATACCCTTGGAGCAGAAAAAGGCGATCTAGTTGAGATAAAAACGAAAACTAACGTAGTTTTAAAATCTGCTTTTATAGTTTATGTAGTACCACTTATAATAATGATTTTAAGTATTTTTGCTGGTATCAATGGTTTCAAAAGTTTAGGGTTTAGTAATTATGAATCACTAGGCTTTTTAACTGGATTATTTTCATTAGGATTATCTTATATAATACTAAAGAATATAGATAAAAAAATTAAAGAAAAAAACAGCTTGAATTTTGAAATGGTTAAAATAATAAATAAATAGTAAATCTACTAACAAAAGGGGAGTGGCTATTTTGAATGCTTTGAGTAAAGATAAGAATTTAAATAAATATTCATTGATACTAAGCCTTTTTTTTGTTTCCTCTTCACTCTTTATTTATGAAGTTTTAACAACAAGGCTTTTTTCTACAGTTCTAGTTTATCATTTTGTGTTTCTAGTTACGTCTTTATCAATTTTAGGACTAGGGATAGGTGCTATTATAGTATTTTTATATCATGATAAATTTAATTCCAAACTATTAACATTAATGCCTGTTGTTTTAGCAATTAGTTATATTGTATGTACACTCATAATTTATAAACTGCCATATATTAAGCTATTTTTAATTTATTCAGTCTTAGCAAGTCTGCCTTTTGTTCTAGGTGGAATTATTTTATCCTTAATTTTTAAAGAGTTTAAGCAAATAGGTCATTTATTATACTTTGGAGACCTTTTGGGTTCTTCTTTTGGAAGTATAGGGATTATTTTATTAATGGACAACCTAGGGTTTATAGGAACGTTATTTGTAGTTTCTATAATGGCCTTATTAGGTGGTTTATTTTTAAGTATAAAAAAAAGAAGGCAAACTATTCTTACATTAAGTCTATTAACGATACTATTGATTTTATCTGTTTATAAACCTATAAGGGTAAACATAGAAAAGAACTTTACAGCTTATTTTACTAGTCCTCACACTGCTATTTCCTACTTTAAACAAAATAAAGAACTAGATGTAAAGATTGAATATACAAAATGGGATTCAATTTCTAGAACTGACGTTATAGATGTAGAGGATCCAAATAGAAAGGTAATTATAACAGATGGTGGAGCTAGTGCCCCAATGGTTAAATTTAATGGCGATTTAAGAGAAGTGTCATATTTAAAGGAAAGTATAGAGTATATTCCATTTAAACTAGGAAAAAATGACAATACTTTAATAATTGGCTCTGGAGGAGGACAAGATGTACTTTTAGCCCTACTAGGTAACGCTAAAAAAATAGATGCAGTAGAAATTAATCCATCTACAATTGATGCAGTTAAAAAATACAAAAAATTTAACGGAGGAATTTATAATTTAAATAATGTAAAACTATATATTGAAGATGGTAGAAAATTTATTGAAAAAACAGAAAAAAAATATAATCATATTTATTTAGGAAAAGTATTTTCAAATGTTGTTGATTATTCTGCTGCAATGTTATCTGAAAACTATATATATACTGAGGAAGCATATAAAGAGTATTTTGATCAATTGAAAGATGATGGAATATTAACATTTGTATTTAATGATATTAGAGAGTTAATTAAATCAGTCAATACAGCTGTAAAAGTATTAATGGAAAATGGAATTAAAAAAAGTGATATTACAAAACATTTTATTTTAATTGAAAATAAGGTTGGCTTTCCAAATCCTGTAGCTATTTATAAAAAATCACCTTTTACAAGAAATGAAGTTAAAATTATTTCAGAGGCTATAAAGCCTTTAAATATAAAGATTGTTAGTATGCCTTATATAAGTGAAAATCCATTATATAACTATTACCAGGAAAAAAATATAAGTTATGGTGAGTTTATAGAAAGTTTTGATTTTAATGCAAGACCTGCTAAGGATAATAGACCATTCTTTTATGATTATACAAAAGGTTTGCCTAACATACTTTTATATATGCTGTTAGGGATATTAATAGTTGCAGGTTTTATATTTGTTTATATAAACAAATATAAACAATTAAGAAAAGTATATACATATTTTTCTCTATTAGGTTTAGCTTTTATGTTAATAGAAATTCCACTTATCCAAAAGACTATTTTATTCATTGGAAGTACAACAAGAGCCTTTAGTTTTATATTATTTTCCTTATTATTCAGTAGTGGTATAGGAAGTTTCCTAAGTGAATCAAAAATTATTGCTAATTTTAAAAAGAAAAGGGATTATATTTTTCTAATGATTCCAATTGTCACAGTATGTGTTATAGCTTCTATGTCTATAATTTTTAGAACTCAAAAAGATGTGGATATCATTATGAAATTTTTTATGGTAATGATACTTATGTTTCCATTAGGTTTATTTTTGGGAATGCCATTTCCAAAAGGAATAAAAAGTATTGCTACTATTAATATAGATAGAGGAGTTCCTTTGGCATGGGGAATAAATGGCTTAATGTCAGTTGCAGGGTCTGTACTTTCTCTAGCAATATCGATGAAACTAGGATTTAACTATTCTCTAATACTCGGAGGATTACTATATTTCATAATTTTTATTAGAAATCCACTAAAAGTTTAATTTAATAATAACTATTAATAATATAGGGTGAAGTTTAGTGAATAGAAAAGCAGATAAGTATAAATTAGGTATTTTCTCTTGGTTTGGTTATATTCTTCCTTTACCTAAAAGACTAAGGTTAATAAAAGAAGCTGGATTTGATGTAACTACACTTTGGTGGGAAGATGAGATTGGGTATAAAAAAGAAGATATGCCTAAAATAGTAAAAGAATGTGGACTATTAATTGAAAATATCCATGTACCTTACAACTACTGTGAAGATTTATGGAGTAGAGAAAATTTAATTCGCCAAAAAGCTATAAAAACGCATATAGAATGGATTGAAGAATGTGCAAAATATAATATACCAATTATAGTTATGCATGTTTCTGATAAAAATGCTTTGAAAACTCCAAATAAATATGGATTATTTTCTTTATATGAGCTTACAAAAAAAGCAGAAGAACTAAATGTAACTTTGGCTATAGAAAATACAAAGTATTATAGCTTTATAGATTATCTTCTAGAATATATTAAATCTGATTATTTAGGATTTTGCTATGATTCTTCTCATGATTGGTTGTACGGAAAAGAAAAATGTGGGATATTGAATAGATGGAAGTATAGATTAATTTGTACCCATTTGTCAGATAATAATGGTGTATATGATTGTCATTGGTTACCAGGAGAAGGTATTATCAATTGGCAAAAAGTAATGAGAAATGTTTTGATACCATCATATAGAGGGAATTTAACATTAGAGGTTATAGCTCAAAGAGAAAAATATTGTAAGCCAGAAAAATTTTTAAAAGAAGCATATAATAGACTCCAGAAACTAATTGAATCTATATAATATTATGTTAGGAGGATGTATATGGAAAAGATAGTAGGAACCAGTGGAATAATAAAGAGGTTAAGAAGGATAGAAGGACAAATTAAGGGTATTCAAAGAATGGTAGAAGAAGAAAAATGCTGTAAAGATATATTAATACAAATAGCTGCAGCAAGGGCTGCATTGAATAAAGTAGGTGGATTATTATTAGAAAATCATGTAAAAGATTGCTTCTTAAAAGAAATAAATGATAATAATAAAGAAGAATTAATAAACGAATTAATAGATATAATGATGAAGTATACAAAATAATTAGAATAGTATGTTATAAATTGGAAAGATAATTTATTATTTAATATATTTTGGCTAAACTCCTGTATAGAACACCAAATTACTTGTAATATATTAACTATATTTTATATAATAAACATATAGCTTGATTAAAAAATTAGTATAAATGTATTTTGAATTGGGAACTATTCAGTATGTGGTATTATTTACTATTACTTTTTTATGAGAAAGGGGTAATAAAGATGGATTTTAGTAACTTGAGAAAAGCTGACCCAGAAATTATGAAGGCTATTGAAGATGAAATTAATAGGCAAGAGACCAAAATTGAATTAATTGCATCAGAAAACTTTGTAACAAAAAGTGTTATGGAGGCTATGGGAAGTCAGCTAACAAATAAGTATGCAGAGGGATATCCGGGAAAACGTTATTATGGGGGATGTGAATTTGTTGACATAGCTGAGGATCTAGCTAGAGATAGATTAAAAAAGCTTTTTGGGGCAGAACATGCAAATGTTCAACCACATTCTGGAGCAAATGCAAACTTAGCTGTGTACTTTGCAATTTTACAACCTGGTGATAAAGTTTTAGGAATGAACTTATCACATGGTGGACATTTAACTCATGGTAGTCCTGTTAACATATCAGGTACATATTTTAACTTTATATCCTATGGTGTGAATAAAGAAACAGAAAAGATTGATTATGATGAAGTTAGAGAAATAGCTAAAAAAGAAAAGCCAAAGCTTATAGTAGCTGGTGCAAGTGCATATCCTAGAACAATTGATTTTAAAAAGTTTAGAGAAATTGCTGATGAGGTTGGAGCCTATTTAATGGTTGATATGGCTCATATAGCTGGTTTAGTAGCGACTGGATTACACCCTAATCCAGTAGAATATGCTCATTTTGTTACTACAACAACACATAAAACTTTAAGAGGTCCAAGGGGTGGAGCGATTTTATGTAAAAAAGAATTTGCAAAACAAATAGATAAAGCTATCTTTCCAGGTATACAAGGTGGACCATTAATGCATGTTATAGCAGCAAAAGCAGTTAGCTTCAAAGAGGCACTACAAGAAGACTTTAAACAATATCAAAATCAAATTATTAAAAATGCAAAAGTTTTAGCAGAGAGCTTAAAAGAAAAAGGATTCAGGTTAGTTTCAGGTGGAACTGATAACCATCTTATTCTAATTGATTTAAGAAATAAAGGATTAACAGGGAAAAAAGCAGAAGCACTATTAGACGATGTAGGAGTAACTACAAATAAAAACACTATCCCATTTGATCCTGAAAGCCCATTTGTAACAAGTGGATTAAGAATTGGAACTCCAGCTGTAACAACTAGAGGAATGAAAGAAGAACAAATGAAAGAAATAGCAGATATCATTTCCCTTACATTAGATGAAAATAATGATAGAGAGGAAATTAAAGAAAGGGTAAAAACCCTATGTGAAGAATTTCCACTATATAAATAATTATAAAAACCCTTAGTATGAACTAAGGGTTTTTATTTATATAATTTAATGCTACAAGTATTGAGATTTAGATATAATTAAAATATAATTTTATTAAAAAAATTATAAAGGTGATTCTATGAAAAAAGAGATATTAGATAATTTAATACTGCAAAAAATTTTGCAGTATATAGATGAAGGCATTCATGTTATTGATAAAAATGGTAAAACAATTATATACAATGATAATATGGCTCAATTAGAGGGGTTAGAAAAAGCCCAAGTAATTAATAAAAAATTACTAGATATTTTTCCTAGCCTTGATGAAGAGACAAGTACTTTATTTACAGTTATGAAGACAGGTAGACCAATTTTAAATAGAAATCAGACCTATTTAAATTATAAAGGTGAAAAAATAACTACTGTTAACACAACAATACCCATATTTTACAGTGGGGAAAGAATTGGGGCATTGGAAATAGCAAAAGATGTAACTAAAATTAAAAAGTTGTCTGAACAGTTGGTTGATTTACAGCTAGAGCTTACTGAAAAAGGTGATAATAATAAAAATAGACAAACTATACCTAAATATACTTTTGATAATATTATTGGAAATAGTAGAGAAATAAAAAATGCTATTAATCTGGCAAGGCAAGCCACTAAAACTTCCTCTACAGTTTTAATTTATGGTGAAACTGGTACAGGCAAAGAATTATTTGCTCAAAGTATTCATTATTGTGGAATAAGGAAAAATAAACCTTTTATAGCTCAAAATTGTGCGGCTTTACCTGAATCATTACTGGAAAGTATTTTGTTTGGTACAATTAAAGGAAGTTTTACAGGTGCTACAGACAAACCTGGTTTATTTGAGCAGGCAAACGGTGGTACATTACTGTTAGATGAAATAAATTCAATGGGACTTACATTACAAACTAAACTTTTAAGAGTATTGCAAGAAGGTTATATAAGAAGGATTGGGGGACTTAAGGATATACCTATTGATGTAAGAGTTATTGCTACAACAAATGAAGATCCTTTACAAGCTGTAAAAAAAGGAAATTTGAGAAGGGATTTATATTATAGATTAAATGTAATTTCTATAAAAGTTCCATCTTTGAGAGAAAGAAAAGAAGATATAGGATTACTTTGTGATTATTTCATTAGCAAATATAATAAAAGACTTGGTAAAAATGTCTGGATGTTATCACAAGATGTTCAAGATAATTTTAAGAGATACTCTTGGCCAGGTAATGTAAGGGAATTAGAAAATATGATTGAAGGTGCAATTAATCTTATTCAAGATGATGAACATGTTTTAAAGAAGGAACACTTTCCTACATTTATTAATGGAGAAAATGAAAATCAAATAGATGTTTCGAAAGAAATTAATTTTAATAATTCACTACCAGATGTAATTAGTAATATTGAAAAAAAATTAATTTTAAAGGCACTAAAAGACACGAATTATAATATAACTAAAGCTGCAAAACTCTTGAAAATTAAAAGACAAACCTTACAACATAAGATAAAAAAATATAATCTAAAATGATAACCGCAAAATAGTTTGCACCAATATGCAAATTATTTTGCGGTTATTTTAATTTATGGCCATAAATGTATAATTTGATGAAAATCAAAAAACTTTAAATTATGCGAAAATTAGCAAAAAACATATAATTTTGTTTTTGATCCAATGTTGGCAGGATAATTGCATAAAATATAGATGAAAAATAAAAATATTAAAAATATGGAGGTGTATCTAAATGGAAAAAGTTAAAGTAATAATTTGGGGTTTTGGAGCTATGGGTAGTGGAATGGCAAAGATGCTATTAAAGAAAAAAGGAGTAGAGATAGTTGGCGTATGTGATAGAAATAAAAATAGAGTAGATAAAAGTATGTATGAAGTTTTAGGAATAGAAAAAGAAGATAGACCAGAGGTAATTATCAAAAAGAATATTGAAGATGTTGTAAAAGAAGGATGTGCAGATGTAGTATTATTAGCTACTGATTCATTTACTAAAAATGCTTTTGATAAGATTAAATTCTGTTTAGAAAATAAAATTAACGTTATTTCAACAGCAGAGGAAATGGCATATCCTCAAGCACAGTCTCCAGAATTGGCTGAAAAGATGGATAAAATAGCTAAGGAAAACGGTGTATCAGTTTTAGGAACAGGGATTAATCCAGGCTTCGTACTTGACTATCTAATATTAGCTTTAACTGGTACATGTGAAAGTGTAGAAAGTATTAAGGCAGCGAGAATCAATGACCTATCACCTTTTGGTAGAGCAGTTATGGAAGAACAAGGTGTTGGAATTACTGAAGAAGAGTTTGAAGAAAGAGTAGAAAAAGATGATTTAGCAGGCCATGTTGGTTTCCCAGAATCTATAAAAATGATTGCAGATGGAATTGGTTGGGAAATTGATAAAATTGAACAAACTAAAGACCCAATAGTATCTCAAACATATAGAAAGACTCAATATGCGGAGGTTGAACCAGGTAATTTAGCAGGAATAAGACAAAGAGGTTATGGATATGTTGATGGAAAAGTTCTAATAGAAATGGATCATCCGCAACAAATACTTCCAGAAAAAGAAGGAGTAGAAACGGGAGATTATATAACAATTAAAGGAATACCTAACATAAATCTACAAATTAAACCTGAAATACCTGGAGGTATTGGTACTATAGCAATGTGTGTTAATATGATACCTCATGTGATAAATGCTAAGCCAGGATTAAAGACAATGCTAGATTTACCTGTACCAAGAGCAATAATGGGAGATATGAGAGATCTAATTGAATAAAGGAGTGATTTACGATGAAGATTGCCAAAAAAGGTGACTGGGTTAGAATACATAATGTTGTTTTAAATCCAGAAGAAAGAGCTCCTAAGGTACCTGATGACACAAAAAAAGTTCCATTAGAGATGTGGGTTAAAGGTTTTCTATTAAATGATGAAGCTAAAATAGGAGATGAAGTAGAAATTGAAACTTATATAGGTAGAAAGGTAAAGGGTAAATTAATAGAAATAAACCCCTATTATGACCATGACTTTGGAAAATGCGTTCCTGAACTATTATATATAGGGAAACAATTACGCAGTTTCCTTGAAGGTGGTGAAGTTAATGAGTAAAGATATGAGCTATAGAGCAGTAATGGAGAGAAAAAATGAAATAATGAAAAAGGCAGTAGGTATAGATTATGAAAAATTTGAAACAGACTCTATAGCTTTTAATTATGAAAAGATGATGAGGGAAACAGGGTATACATTAAGTGAAATGCAAAAGATTCAGGCTGAAGTAGGTGTAGGTAATACTCCAATATATGAACTTAAAAACTTAACAAAATTGGCAAGAAAGTTAGCTCCTAAAGGAAAAGGTGCGAGAATATTTATTAAGGATGAAGCTGCTAATCCTTCTGGAAGCTATAAAGCAAGAAGAGCATCTGCAAGTGTTTATCATGCCAAAAAGAAAGGTTATAAAGGTGTTATAGCAGCAACAAGTGGTAATTATGGAGCTGCAGTTGCAAGTCAAGCAGCAATGAGAGGTTTAAAATGCATTATTGTACAGGAATGTTATGATTCAAGGGGGATAGGTCAACCTGAAATTATTGAAAAAGCAAGAAAATGCGAGGCATATGGGGCTGAAGTAGTACAACTTACAGTTGGACCAGAATTGTTTTATACTTTTCTAAAACTATTAGAAGAAACTGGATATTTTAATGCATCATTATATACTCCTTATGGAATAGCTGGAGTAGAAACATTAGGATATGAAATTGCAATGCAATTTAGGGAAAAAGAAGGTAGAGACCCTGATGTTGTTGTTGCCACAAATGCTGGTGGAGGTAACCTTACAGGTACTGCGAGGGGACTTATAAAGGCTGGTGCAACAGAGGTAAAAATAGTTGGAGCAAGTGTAAATCTAAAAGGGCTTCATATGGCAAGTGATACTCAATTTAATAGAAAGTCATTTACTACAGGTCATACTGGATTTGGTATACCATTTGCAACCTGGCCAGACAGGTCTGATGTACCACGCTCTGCAGCAAGGTCATTAAGATATATGGACAGATATGTAACGGTTAACCAAGGGGAAGTATTCTATATTACTGAGGCATTAGCACAATTAGAAGGCCTTGAAAGAGGACCTGCAGGGAATACTTCATTAGCTGCAGCTTTTGCATTGGCTCAAGAATTAGATGAGGACAAAATGATTTTAGTACAGGAGACAGAATATACAGGTGCAGGTAAGCATATACAACCTCAATTGTCATTTGCAAAAGAAAATGGAATTGAGGTAATTGTTGGAAATCCAGATGAAGAAGTACCAGGTAAAAATATCATTCTTCCAAAAGAACCTAACTTAATAAAAGTAAGGGATATAGATTTAAATAAAATAAAAAAATCATATATTAAAAACTGTATAAAACATACCAAAGTAGACAAAGTATCAGAAACTGATCTTAAGTTCCTAGCAGAAGATACTAACTCTTCAGAGGACTTTGTAATAAAAGTATTAAATGAGCTAGACATAAAATATTAAAGGAGGGTTTACCTTGAAAAGAGCAGATGATTTTGAAAAAAGAAGACAGCACTTAAAAGATTTGACAGAAGAAGAATTGGAACAAAGGTTTTGGGAGTTAGCTGAAAAAATTGTTAATCCTATGATTCAATTAGCATATAAGCATACATCACCATCAATTGAAAGATCTGTACTTTTAAGAATGGGATTTTCAAGCTTAGAGGCTAAAGCAATAGTTGAGGGTGCGGTTGATAGAAATCTTCTTGGAAAAGGGGCAGGACATTTAGTATATAGGCTTGCTAAAGAGAAAAATATGGAAATTAGAGAAGCTGGATTAAAACTTGCTGATGGAGAAATGTGGGATGAAGTTGTAAGAATATTTAGAGGGGGTGAAAAGTAATGAAGTTAAAGCCAAATGAAAAGCTTGATTTAAACTATATACTAAAAGATATAGATAAATATAGACCAAGAAGAAGAGGATGGACTTGGAGAAAAGGAACTGGACAAAAAAGAAAAATAGGTGAATTTGAATACTATGAAACATCAGAGTCATTAAAACAAAGTCAGCCTCTTCCAGCAGCAAGAAGTTTTGGTAATATTGATCCTCAACCAGATTATGTTATAACAACAGAAATAGCTTCTGGAAGATTTGAAGATGATATTAGACGTATGAGAATGGCAGCTTGGCATGGTGCTGACCATATTATGGTTATAAGAACAGCTGGACAAAGTCATTTCGATGGCCTAATAGAAGGTACACCACAGGGTGTAGGTGGAATTCCAGTTACTAGAAAACAGGTTAGAGCTCAAAGAAAAGCATTAGATTTAATTGAAGATGAAGTTGGAAGACCAATTAATTATCACTCCTATGTTAGTGGTGTAGCAGGACCAGAGATTGCTGTAATGTTTGCAGAGGAAGGGGTAAATGGTGCTCATCAGGACCCACAATACAACGTATTATATAGAAATATTAATATGATTAGGTCTTTTGTTGATGCAGCTGTTGCTAAAAAAGTAATGGTTTGGGCTGATATGGCTCAAATTGATGGTGCACATAATGCAAATGCAACTGCTAGGGAAGCATGGAAGGTAATGCCAGAGTTAATGGTTCAACATGCTTTAAATAGTATGTATTCTGTAAAAATTGGTATGAAAAAAGAGAATATTTGTTTATCAACAGTACCTCCTACAGCACCTCCAGCACCATGTATGAGAATAGATTTACCTTATGCTGTAGCTTTAAGGGAATTGTTTAAAGATTATAAGATGAGGGCACAAATGAATACTAAGTATATGGAATCTTCAACTAGAGAAGCAACAGTAACTCACGTATTAAACCTTCTTATATCAAGACTTACAAATGCAGACATACAATCAACAATTACTCCTGATGAGGGTAGAAATGTACCGTGGCATATTTACAATATAGAAGCATGTGATACAGCTAAACAGGCATTAGTAGGTATGGATGGTTTAAGAGAAATGGTGCAGCTTAAAAGAAATGAAGGTGAGTTAGCTGAAAAAGTAAGAGAATTAAAAGAAAGAGCAGTATTATTTATGGAAGAGATCTTAGAAGTTGGGGGATACTTTAAAGCAGTAGAAAAAGGGTTCTTTGTTGATTCTGGATACTATCCAGAAAGAAATGGTGACGGTATTGTTAGAAAAATTGATGGTGGTATTGGTGCTGGAACTGTTGTTGAAAGAGAAGAAGATTATATGGCACCTGTAACTGCACACTTTGGATACAATAATATTGCACAATACGATGAAAAAGCAGTTGATAATCCATCATCATTAATAAGTGGAAGTACATTTGAAAACCCTGACAAAATAATCTTTATAGATGAATTAGATGAAAATGATAATGTTCATAAAAGATTAGAAGAAACAAAAGAACTAAGGGAAACTACCAAAATAAAACCTGAAATGGAATGGATGGGAGATGGAGTAATACTTATTACATTATTCTTACCTGTAGAAGAGAGAGTAGCTGAATTTGCTGCCCTTGAATTTGGCAAGAAAATGGGTCTTGAAGATGTGGAAGTAATTCATAAGGAAGTTATGCAAGAGGCTGAAGGTACAAGAATAGAACTAAAAGGTAAGGTCCCATTTACAATAGATACTGCTGAGTTAGATATTCCACCAAAACCTGAGGTTATGTCAGACGATGAGATAAGAAAAGAAATTGAAATGGAACCTATGAAAATAGTAGCTGGAACTGTTGGAGAAGATGAACATTCAGTTGGTCTAAGGGAAATAATAGATATTAAACATGGTGGCATAGAAAAATATGGTATAGAATGTCATTACTTAGGAACTTCAGTCCCTGTAGAAAAGTTAGTTGATGCGGCGATAGAGTTAAACGCTGATGCAATCCTAGCTTCAACAATAATTAGCCATGATGATATCCACTATAAAAACATGAAAAGAATCCATGAACTATGTATAGAAAAGGGTATAAGAGATAGAATTATGTTAGTTTCAGGCGGTACACAAGTTTCAAATGATTTAGCAGTAGAAAATGGAATGGATGCAGGATTTGGTAGAGGAACTAAAGGAGTTCATGTAGCAACTTTCCTAGTTAAGAGAAGGAAGGAAATGAGAAATGAAAATTAACCTTTTGGTTGCGGAAATAGGAAGTACTACAACTGTAGTAAATGCATTTAATGGAATAAGTAGTGGGAAGCCTGCCTTTATCGGTCAAGGGCAGGCACCAACTACTGTTCTTGATGGAGATGTAAATATAGGATTAAAAGGTGCTATCGACAATCTAAAGGAAAATTTAGGTGCGAAAAATATTGAATACGATGAATTAATAGCTACAAGTAGTGCAGCAGGCGGACTCAGAATGACAGTTCATGGTTTAGTCTATGATATGACAGTAAGGGCTGCTAAAGAAGCTGCATTAGGGGCAGGAGCTAATATACATCAGATTACTGCAGGAAGATTAAGACGTACTGACATAAAAAAATTAAAGGAAATTAAACCGAATATTATTTTAATAGCAGGCGGAGTAGATTATGGTGAAAGGGATACAGCACTTTATAATGCAGAAAAAATTGCTGAATTAGACTTAGAAATTCCAGTTATTTATGCTGGTAATATAGAAAATCATGAAGAGATTAAACTTTTATTCGAAGAAACAAAATCAAAACTTTACATAGTTGAAAATGTATATCCCAAAATAGACCAATTAAATATTGAACCAACAAGAAAAGTAATACAAGAAGTATTTGAAGAACATATAACCCATGCGCCAGGTATGACTAAAGTAAGGGAAATGGTAACAGGACCTATTATTCCTACTCCTGGAGCAGTTATGCTTGCATCAAAACTACTTTATAATGAAATAGGGGACTTAGTAACATTAGATGTAGGTGGAGCCACAACAGATGTTCATTCAGTGACTGAGGGAAGTGAAGAAGTAAATAGAATGCTTGTAAGCCCAGAGCCCTTTGCTAAACGAACTGTAGAAGGAGACCTAGGTGTTTATGTAAATATGAAAAATATAGTAAATAGAATAGGAATTGAAAAATTAAGTGAAAGATTAAATATTTCAATAGATGAAGTGAAAAAATTAATAGAAAATCACAAACCAATACCTCAAACAAATAAGGAAAAAAGGTTTGTTGAAGAACTTACCCTAGAAGCAATAGTTACTGCTGTAAAAAGGCATTCTGGAAAGTTTAGGCATTTATATGGCCCTAATGGTAAGAAAACAATTGCTGAAGGTAAAGATTTGACAAATGTAAAATATATTATTGGAACAGGTGGAGCTTTAACTAGGTTGCCTAGAAGAGTAGAACTTATGAAGGAAATTCCTTTGAGCAATAAAGGTAATGAGTTATTGCCAAATAAAGAAGCAGAAATATTAATAGACAATAATTATATTATGGCAACCTTAGGTGTCATGTCAAAAAAATATCCTGAAGCAGCTTTGAAATTATTAAAAGAAAGTCTTAAGATAGTAGCGGAGGGTTAATTCTCCGCTACTATCTTAAGAAAACTTATTTTATAGAAATAGGAGGATTTATCATGTATCCTAGGGTAGAAATAAACTTAGAAAAAATAAAACATAATACTAAGGTTTTAGTCGATAAATGTAAAGATATTGGGATTGAAGTTACAGGTGTAACAAAGAGTTTTTGCGGAATAAAAGAAGTTGCAGAGGCAATGGTGGAAGGTGGAATTTCAATAGTTGCCGATTCTAGGATTGAAAACCTAAAAAAATTAAAGGATATTAAATTACCTAAATTACTATTAAGATTACCTATGTTAAGCCAAACAGAACAAGTAGTTCAATATGCAGATATATCATTAAACTCTGAAATGGAAACTATTAAGAAACTTTCAGAAAAAGCACTAGAAAAAGGGAAAGTACATAAAGTAATTTTAATGATAGATTTAGGTGATTTAAGGGAAGGTATTTTTAAAAAAGAAAAGATTTTAAAGTATGTTAATCAAATTAAAAACTTAAAAGGGGTAAAACTTGTAGGCATTGGAACTAACTTGACTTGCTATGGTGGAGTAATACCAAGTAAAGAAAATTTAAGCAAATTAGTTGATATAAAAAAGGAAATAGAAGAAAAGTTAGACATTAAACTAGAAATTATTTCGGGAGGTAATTCTAGTAGTATTCATCTTATTGACAAAGGTGAAATGCCTAAAGAGATAAATAACTTAAGATTAGGTGAATCAATTATCTTAGGAAGAGAAACTGCCTATGGTAATAAAATTGAAAATACATATGATGATGGTTTTAGACTAGTAGTTGAAATAATAGAATTAAAAGAAAAACCATCAGTTCCAATAGGAGAAATTGGAATGGATGCCTTTGGTAATAAACCAACTTTTGAGGATAAGGGCATAAGAAAAAGAGCAATTTGTGCTATAGGTAAACAGGATATAGATATTGAAGATATAATTCCGGAAGACAAATGTATATCAATATTGGGAGCAAGTAGTGATCATTTAATATTAGATGTTACTGAATGTGACAAAAATTTTAAGGTAGGGGATAAAATCTCATTTAAGTTAACCTATGGAGGAGTAGTTAAATCATTAACTTCAGAATATGTATCTAAGATTTTTATATAAAAAATGTCCCGTATGGGACGTTTTTTTAACTTTATAAACTTAAATGACTATAATATAATTATAATAAGAGTTTATTTGGAGGGAAATAGAATGTATACAACTGAACAAAAGTTATTATCTGCAATAGCACATTTAGGCACATTTGTGGGAATACCTATTTTAGCACCTATAATAATTCTGATTGTAAGTAAAGATTTATTTGTTAAGCAACAGGCTAAAGAGGCATTGTGCTTTCAAATAACATTATTTTTAGGATCAGCTATCGGTGCATTATTGACGTTTATTTTAATAGGAATTCCCATATTATTGGTAGTCGTAATAGCAGGGTTAATTTTGCCAATAGTAGCAGTAGTTAAAATAGTGGAGGGAGAATGTTATTCATATCCTTTTACTGGTAGATTTGTATCTAAATATTTTTAAATTAACCCTTTCATTCAGAAAGGGATTTCTTTTATTGCCTAGGAAATGGGCAAAATTCGCTTAATTACAACAATGAAAAATTTTTTTTTGACATTGTAATACTTTGTTTTCATATAAGGGGGACTATAAATGAAAATTGTAGATTTTAGAAGTGACACTATAACAAAACCTACTGAAGAGATGAGAAAGGCTATGTATGAAGCAGAAGTTGGTGATGACGTATATGGAGAGGATCCAACCATAAACAAGTTAGAAGAATTGGCTGCTGAAAAAATAGGAAAAGAAGCCGCACTATTTGTGCCTTCCGGAACTATGGGAAATCAATTGGCATTACTTACTCATACTGAAAGGGGACAGGAAATTATTCTTGAAGAGAATTCACATATATTTATGTTTGAAGTAGGAGGATTGGCTTTTCTTTCAGGACTTCAATCTAAAATAGTTAAAGGAGAAGACGGAATTTTAAATTCAAAAGTTATAAAGGAAGCTATAAGAAGTAAAAATATTCATTTTCCACAAACAGGATTAATTTGTTTAGAAAATACACATAACATGGCAGGAGGAGTAGTAACACCATTAAATAGAATGGAAGAAATATTTAAGCTTGCACAACAACATAGAATACCAGTTCACTTAGATGGTGCAAGAATTTTTAATGCTTCCACATATTTGGATTGTGATGTTAAAGATATAGCTAAATATTGTGATAGTGTCATGTTTTGTTTATCAAAGGGATTATGTGCTCCTGTTGGTTCTATTTTAGCTGGAGATAAAAAGTTTATAGAAAAAGCTAAAAAATTTAGGAAATTACTGGGGGGAGGTATGAGGCAAGCAGGTATTTTAGCAGCTGCTGGCATAATAGCACTAGAAAAAATGACTCATAGACTAGTAAAAGATCATGAGAACTTAAGAAAATTGGCCTTTGGTCTAGATGATATTAAAGGTATTAATATAGATAAGGATAAAATTCAAACTAATATACTTATGGTGAACCTAAAAGATACAGGCTATAATTCAGATAGTTTTGTTTATGAAATGAAAAAAGAAGGAGTTTTAGCTACAAAAATTGACGAACATACAATTAGGTTTGTAACCCATTACCATATAGATGAAAAGGATATAGAGTATACTTTAAACGTTATAAAAAGAATTCTAAACTAATAAATGAAAAGGTGGTGGGATATTGGACTTATTTAGTTTAACTGCAGAAGAAAATATTAAAAAGAAAGCTCCATTAGCAGAAAGGATGAGACCAAATACTTTAGAAGATTTTGTGGGACAAGAACATATTATTGGAAAGGGAAAATTACTCTATAGAGCAATTGTAGCTGATAGATTAGGTTCTATTATTTTCTATGGTCCACCTGGAACTGGAAAGACAACATTGGCTAAAATAATTGCTAATAAAACTGAAAACTATTTTGAAAAATTAAACGCTGTGACATCAGGTGTAAAGGATATTAGAGAAGTAATAAAAAAAGCTAAAGAAAGATTAGGAATGTATAATAAAAGAACAATTTTATTTATTGATGAGATTCACAGGTTTAATAAATCTCAACAGGATGCCCTTTTACCCTATGTAGAAAATGGAACAATTATACTTATTGGGGCAACAACCGAAAATCCATATTTTGAAGTTAACAAGGCCTTAATTTCTAGGTCAATGATATTTAGACTTAAGTCTTTAAGTAAAGATGATGTTAAAAAAATTATTATTAGAGCCCTACAAGACCGGGAAAAAGGATTAGGCATGTTTGAAGTAAATATTGATGATGAAACTATTGAGTTTTTTGCTAATATTTCAAATGGAGATGCAAGAATAGCTTTGAATGGATTAGAATTAGCCGTATTGACTACAGAACCAGATGAAAAGGGAAAAATTAATATTACTCTAGATATTGCTCAAGAAAGTGTTCAGAAGAGGGCTATAAAATATGAAAAAAACGGTAGTGAACATTATGATACTGTGTCTGCATTTATTAAAAGTATGAGGGGTTCAGATCCTGATGCTACATTATATTGGATGGCAAAAATGATTTATGCCGGAGAAGATCCAAAGTTTATTGCAAGGAGAATAATTATTTGTGCCTCTGAAGATGTTGGCAATGCAGATCCAAATGCATTAAATATAGCTGTGTCTGCCTACCATGCACTTGATTTTATAGGAATGCCTGAAGGTAGAATACCTTTAGCACAAGCTGCTGTTTATGTAGCATGTGCACCTAAAAGTAATGCAAGTTATAAGGGAATTAATAAAGCGTTAGAATATGTTGAAAAATTTAAAACAGGAAAAGTACCGCCCCATTTAATGGATTTTACAAAGAAGAAGCTAAAAAAGGAATTAGGTAAAGAGAATACAGATAACTCTACTTACTTATATCCACATAATTATCCTAATTCTTATGTAAAGCAACAATACTTACCAGATAATATGGTAAATGCTAAATTTTATAATCCAACTAATAATGGTTATGAAAAAAGATTAAAACTAAGGCTTAAAAAGTTAAAACATAACGATTAAGGGAACATATGTTTGCGAAATTCTGGTTATTGTGGTAAAATAATTATCACACTTATAATTTTGGGGTGGTTCAAATGGAACTTTTAGATAAATTAAAAATTTTGGCAGATGCAGCAAAATATGATGTTTCCTGTTCATCAAGTGGTAGTAAAAGAAAAAATAATAAGGGAATTGGCAATACATATCATAGTGGGATATGTCACAGTTGGTCAGCAGATGGTAGATGTATATCACTTCTAAAAATTCTATTTACAAACTTTTGTATATATGATTGTGCATATTGCATAAATAGGGTAACAAATGATATCCTAAGGGCTACCTTTACTCCAGATGAAATAGTTGATCTTACCATAAATTTTTATCAAAGAAATTATATAGAAGGTCTATTTCTAAGTTCAGCTATTCTTAAGAGTCCTAACTATACAATGGAATTATTATTAGAAACAGTAAAAAAGCTTAGAGATGAGAAAAAATTTAATGGATACATACATTTAAAAGTTATACCCGGGGCAGACCCTATACTTATAGAGTCGGCAGGAAAATATGTTGATAGGTTAAGCGTAAATGTTGAATTACCTTCTAACAGGGATCTTAAACTATTAGCCCCGCAAAAGAAGAGAGAATCTATTATCAAACCAATGGGAGCAATCAGTAATAAAATTAAAGAAAAAAGAGAAGAAGTAAGAAAGTACAAAAATGCATCAAAATTTGTTCCAGCAGGTCAGACTACTCAAATGATTGTAGGTGCTACTGAAGATACTGATCTTAATATTCTTAGACTTACTGAAATCCTCTACAAACAATTTAGGTTAAAAAGAGTTTATTACTCTGCATATGTACCTGTATCAAAGCACCCTAATTTACCAAGCATTTCAACTCCACCTTTATTGAGAGAGCACAGATTATATCAAGCTGACTGGCTTTTACGTTTTTACGGATTTAAAGCAAACGAGCTTCTTTATAGTTCTAAACCCTATTTTAACGTACACCTTGACCCTAAATCTGATTGGGCTTTAAAAAATATTCATCTCTTTCCCGTTGAAATTAATAAAGCTAGTTATGAAATGCTATTAAGAGTACCTGGGTTAGGAATTAGGTCAGCTAAAAGAATTGTTACTGCTAGAAAGATGAATTCTTTAAATTATGAAGACCTTAAGAGAATAGGTGTTGTATTAAAAAGAGCTAAATATTTTATAACATGTAAAGGTAAGTATTATGGGCCAAAGAATGTAAATATAGACAAAATAAGAGGAATGTTAATAGGTAATAACTACAATTTAAAATATAAGACTTCTGAAGGTCAACAGATTTCAATGTTTAACTTATATCCTAGTGTTTTAAAAAACATGATAGTTATTCTATAATAACGGGGGAGCTATAATGATTTACTATATATACGATGGCAGCTTTGATGGACTATTAACAGCAATTTATGAGTCATATTATAGAAGAGAAAATCCTGTAAAAATTTTTGCTGAAAATGACTTTCAGCAAAACTTGTTTATTCCTAAAGTACATATAAAAACTCATAAGAAAAAAGCAGAAAGAGTGTATAATTCAATTAGAGAAAAAGTATCTCGAAATGCTTTAAGAAACATATTTTATGCATATTTATCAGAATTACCTAATGTTGGAACATGGATATATGATTATATTAAGTTGGGTTTTAAGGTTAAAGAAGATATAGATAAATATTTATCAGATAAAAGAGTCTCAAAGATACATAAAATAGCCCAAAGGGTTAGGCATGAAAGACATTTAATTCTTGGATTAATAAGATTTAAAAAGCTTGAAAATAATATATATTATTCTCAAATAGAACCCAAGTATAATATTATAGGTCTTGTATCACCACATTTTGCTAAACGGTTTTCTGATCAATACTGGATAATTCACGATGTAAAAAGGAAAATTGGTTCCATATATAATAAAAAAGAATGGATAATTAAAGATATTAGCTCCATTAAAGAAGCAATAAAGTATGATAAAAATGAGTTACTATATCAAAAGCTTTGGGTAGAATATTTTATTAATATTGCTATTAAAGATAGGATTAATCCTAAATTACAAATGAAAAACATGCCTAAAAGATATTGGGGTTATCTTACTGAGAAAGCCTATAATAGTAAGGAAGGAGTTAGAACATGCAAGTTGTAAATCATGGATGTACTTTAGACTGTTGGGACTTGTGCAAATTTAAAGTCTATATAGATAATGGGAAAGTTGTAAAAATTGAAGGAGATAAGGGGCATCCTTATACTAAGGGAATTATATGTGTTAAGGGAAAAAAGCATTTAGAAAGGCTATATCATAAAAATAGAAAATATAGTCCTATGTTTAAGAAAAATGGGAAGTGGATTGAGATAACATTTAATGAGGCCCTAGAATTAATTAGTAAGAAGTTAAGGAATTATAAAGAGAAATTTGGCTCTAGCTCTATACTTCACTATTTTGAGTCTGGATCAGGTGGTGTGTTAAAAAGTATTGAAAATATTTTTTTTAACTTTTTAGGGGGAATAACTTTACCTAAGGGTAGCCTATGCTGGGGAGCAGGTATACAAGCCCAGAAATACGATTTCGGAGATATAAAGGGACATACGTTAGATGATATATTAAACTCTAAAAATATAATAATTTGGGGTAGAAATCCAGCAAACACATCTATCCATTTAATGTACATGTTAAAGAAAGCTAAAAAGAAAGGAAAAAGAATCATAGTTATTGATCCGATATATACTGATACTGCTAAAATTGCTGATACATATATCAGAATAAATCCTTCAACTGATGGTGCTTTAGCTATGGCAATTACAAAAATTATAATTGAAGAAAAGCTTTATAATGAAAGTTTTGTAAGAAACTATATTAAAGGTTTTAAAGAGTATAATAATTACCTAAAAACTCTTGATTTAGACTATCTATCAGATGAGACAGGTGTAGGTATAGAAATAATAAGAAAATTAGCATATTTGTATACCCAAAAGGGTCCTTCAACTACTTATATTGGTTATGGATTACAAAGATATAAAAATGGTGGCAATACCGTGAGAGCAATTGATGCCTTAGCATCTATTTCTGGTAATATAGGAATAGAAGGTGGAGGAGTTAATTATGCAAATAGGGTCTATCCAGATATTTTAAATCTTGATCCCTATAATAGCTTAAAATATGCTCATAATACAAGATATTTTAATGTATCAAATTTTTATAATTTTATAATAAAAGAAGATAATCCTCCCATTAAAGCAATGTTTATAACAAAAGCCAATCCTTTAACACAAATGCCTAATTTAAATAAAGTAAAATTAGCATTTGAAAAAATAGATTTTAAAGTATGTATAGACCTTTTTATGACTGATACGGCGAATGAATGTGATCTATTTATTCCTTGTACTAATACATTAGAAAGTGAAGATATAGTTTTTTCTTCAATGAATAATCCTTACATTATATACAATGAGAAAGCAGTTGAACCCAAAAATAAACTAATGGATGAATATTATTTTTTTCAAGAATTATCTAAGAAAATGGATATTAAAGAATATCCTCTTGTTTCTAAGAAAGAATATCTTAACAAAGTAATTGAGCCTTTAAAAGAAATAAATATAGATTTAGAAAAAATAAAAGAGGGTAAAATAACAATTCAAACTGAAAAAGTAGCCTGGAAAAATTTAGAATTTAAAACACCTTCCAAAAAAATAGAAATATATTCTGAGAAAGCAAAAGGAGATGGACTAAGTCCACTCCCCGTTTACAATAAGCAAACTAATAATAAAATAAGATTAATTACTAGCCATCCTAGGGATTCATTATTCTCTCAACATTTTATGGATGTTAAAGGAATTACAAAGGCATATTTAAATAGTAATTTAGCTAAGAGCTACGATTTAAAAGACAACGAAAAAGTAACCTTAAAGTCAAAAAATGGAGAAATTAAGGTCCAAGTAATTATAAAAGATAATATTCCTGATAATATAATTCATATGTATATAGGCTGGTGGCATAAACATGGAGCTCCAAATTTTTTAACTAATAACATTTCATCAGATATGGGAGGACAAATCGCTTTTAATGATACATTTGTTGAAATTATAAAAAATAATAACTAAAAATTATATTTATATGTATAAACTAAGAGAAAAATTTTAAAAATATATTTATGTAAAACATTTGTGTCCGCTTAAGCGGACAATTTTTATTAGATTTATTAATATTTATTAATAAACTTTATGTTAATGAATGTTGACAAGTTTACTAGGGTATATTATACTTAAAATAGAATCCCAAGTAAATTACTAGGAATTATAAAGAGGTGGTCTAATGAAATTATCTACGAAGGGAAGATATGGACTAAGAGCTATGTTTGAGTTAGCCAAGTATTATGGGAAAGGACCAATACCTTTAAGAAATATTGCTAATAAACAGAGTGTATCTGATAACTATCTTGAACAGTTAATTGCTGTTTTAAAAAAAGAGGGATTAGTGAATAGTGTTAGAGGGGCACAAGGTGGATATATGTTAGCAAAGCAGCCAAAAGAAATAACCGTTGGTGAAATTTTAAGAGCTTTAGAAGGAAATATAGCTCCGACAGATTGTGCAGTAGAAGATGAAGAATTTACTTGTGAAAGGGAAAAGCACTGTGTAACTAAGGTTGTATGGGTTAAAATAAGAGATAGTGTTAATGAAGTTATTGATTCTATAACTTTACAAGATATGATTGATGAAGAAAAAAAACTAAGTAATAATGATGGGTATATGTATTATATATAAGTATTGCAAATTTTTCTAATGAGTTATATAATGGGAGGGGATATCAATGGCAACAAAGGTTTACATGGATTACGCTGCAACAACACCGGTTAAAAAAGAAGTCCTAGACTCTATGATACCATATTATACAGAAAAATATGGTAATCCTTCTAGTGTGTATAGTTTAGGAAGAGAATCTAGAAAAACAATAGATGAGTCTAGGGAAAAAATAGCAAATATATTAGGTGCAAATCCTAAAGAAATTTATTTCACTAGTGGAGGTTCAGAAGCAGATAACTGGGCTATTAAGGCTGTAGCCATGGCTAATAAGGATAAAGGTAATCATATTATTACAAGTAAAATAGAACACCATGCTGTACTTCATACTTGTGAGTACTTAGAGAAACATGGTTTTGAAGTAACATACTTAGATGTAGACGAATATGGAATGGTTGATTTAGAACAGCTTAAAAAATCTATAACAGATAAAACAATCCTTATTTCTATAATGTTTGCAAATAATGAAATAGGTACAATACAGCCTATAAAAGAAATTGGACAAATAGCAAGAGAAAAAGGAGTATATTTCCATACAGATGCTGTTCAAGCAGTGGGAAATGTTAAAATTGATGTTAATGAGTTAAATATTGATATGATGTCAATGTCAGCACATAAGATTTATGGCCCTAAGGGAATAGGTGCGTTATATATTAAAAAAGGTGTAAAAATTGACCCACATATACATGGTGGGGCACAAGAACGAAAAAGAAGAGCTGGTACTGAAAATGTAGCAGGTATTGTTGGATTTGCTAAAGCAATGGAGTTAGCATATGAAAATCTTGAAGAACATATTAGTAAATTAACAAAACTAAGAGATAAATTAATAAATGATGTAAAAAATAAAATTGATTATGTAAGATTAAATGGACATCCAGAAAAAAGACTACCAGGAAATGCTAGCTTTTGTATTGAATTTATTGAAGGTGAAGCATTACTACTAAATTTAGATATGGCTGGTATTGCAGCATCTAGTGGTTCAGCATGTACTTCAGGTTCATTGGACCCATCCCATGTTTTGATGGCTATAGGACTTCCACATGAAATAGCACATGGATCTTTAAGACTTACTTTGGGTGATTTTACTACAGAAAAAGATGTAGACTATGTTGTAGAAAAATTAGTTGAAATAGTCGATAGATTAAGACAAATGTCACCGTTATATGAAAAAGTAAAGGGGGTATAAAAAAATGTATTCAGAAAAAGTAATGGATCACTTTACTAATCCAAGAAATGTTGGAGAAATAAAAAATGCTGACGGAATTGGAGAAGTTGGAAATCCTAAGTGTGGAGATATAATGAAAATGTATTTAAAAATAGAGGATGGGGTTATTACAGATGTTAAATTTAAAACATTTGGTTGTGGTGCAGCAATTGCTACTTCAAGTATGGCTACTGAATTAGTGAAAGGTAAAACTATTGAAGAAGCTTTAAAAGTTACCAATAAAAGAGTTGCTGAAGAACTAGGTGGTTTACCTTCTGCTAAGCTTCATTGTTCATTGCTAGCAGAACAAGCAATTAAAGCAGCTTTACTTGATTATGCTAAAAAGAATAATATAGAAATAGAGGAATTAAAAGATTTCGATCCGAATGAAGATCCACATCATCATTAAAAAAGCTACTGAACGCAGTAGCTTTTTTAATATTTATACTATTTAAATAAAAATTTTCTCAATAGTAGACTAAACTGAATTTCCTATAAGTTAGATGATTAGTAAAAAATTTTTATATTGGAAAATTAACCACATTATGATTTAAAAATTATTTTTTGGGAATAAAATTAAAGAAGAAAGTTAGTAAAAAATTCAAATATATAATAGCTATTAAAATTGGAAATACTATTTATTAAATATATAAAATCTTTCTTAAAACAAAAGATAGATTTTGTAAAAACATAAATAAAATAAAAAGAGGGATATTCAAGTGATAAAGGGAAGTCATATTGATAATCTTCCTATATTTGATAAAATTAATGGCAATAAAATTGCTTTAGCAAAGGGCAAAATTTTTTCAAAGGAAAGTAATGAGTTACTAGCCATATTAGTTTCAGAAAAAAGCTATTTTAAAGATGCAAAAATTATAAGATTTGAAAATATAAATAAAATAGGGAGAGATTTCATATATGTTGAAAACAGTAATGTTATAGAAAATGCTAAAGATTATCCAGAAATAATGGAAGCTATAGATGAGAATGATAATGTAATTGGAGAAGAGGTTTTAACAGAAGACGGTGAAAGCCTAGGAATTGTACTTGATGTTGTTATTGATGAATTAAGTGGTGAAGTTAAGGGATTTATACTAACTGATGGGTTAATTGAAGATATAGTTAATGGTAGAAATATTATTCCTTATGCTGATAATATAAAGCTTGGTGAAAATTCAATTGTTATAGAAGGTAAAATTACAGATAATATTGTGAAAAACAAGGAAGATTACAATAATCTTCTAGGATAGAAGGAGTAAATATACCCAAAACTAAGTATAAAACCCTAAAAGGAGTGAAAAACTTGAATGGTAAGTTTGTACAGGGAATTGTAACAGGAAGTTTAATTGGTGCAACAGCTAGTATGTATGCTATGAGTAAAATGAGCCCTAGACAAAGAAGAAAAATGATGAAAAAAGGTAGAAAGCTATTAATAAATATGATGAGCAATATGGGTGTTTAAAAAAAGGGCAGCATTGCTGCCTTTTGGTACTTATGGGGGTGCATATAAAATGGAATATTTGTTGACTTTAAGTTATTATTTAAGATCTTTTTTTCTTACTGCAATTTTAGGTATATTAATATATTTTGTAATAAATATTGGTAACAGTTATATTGAACCTGAAAAGAGATTTAAAATAACAAAAAAACAGATTATTTATTTTGTTATAAGTTTAATTCTTATTATTATATTCTATAAAATGTATAAAAAATCAGCTGGACTACTTCAATTATTATATCCTTTCATTTTTGCCATAATATTTGCTTATTTATTAAATCCCCTTGTTAATAGATTAGAAAATAAGGGAATTTCTAGGGTTTTTGGAATTCTGATTGTATATGTACTTTTAATAGGTATCGTTTTAGTAATATCATTTTCCATTTTTCCTAAAATAGCAAATGAATTCAAAAAACTTGTTGAAGTTTTACCTACATATTTTAATCAATTATATGACTTTTTTAATAATATGTACATAAGATATTCAGAAAATATTGAGAATCTACCGCCTGAATTTCAAGCAGTAAAAAATATAGTTAGGGAAAATCTAAACACTATTCAGAATACTGTATTAAATTCTATTAGAAATCTTACTAATACAATAATTAATATGTTTTCAAGGATACTAAGCTTTATTATAATTCCTATTCTAACATTCTACTTTTTAAAGGATAAAGATGTATTTAAGAAAAAACTTTTTCTAATATTACCAAAACCTTATAGAACTGATGTTGTAAAAGTTACAAGAGAAATTGATTCTGTATTAGGTAAGTTTATTAGAGGACAGCTTATAGTAGCGGCTTTTGTTGGAATTTCAACTACAATTGGTTTACTTATACTTAAAGTTGATTTTGCATTAATAATTGGATTGATAGCTGGTATAGCAAATGTAATACCTTATTTTGGTCCAATAATAGGTGCAATTCCTGCTATAATATTTGCCTTTTTAGACAAACCTAGCAAAGTCCTTTGGGTTATAATACTTTTTACAGTTATACAACAAATAGAAAGCGGAATAATTTCACCAAAAGTAGTTGGCAAAAGTGTTGGTCTTCATCCTGTTATTGTAATATTATCTTTATTAATAGGAGGAAGTTTTTTTGGAGTCTTAGGAATGCTTTTAGCAGTACCAGTAGCAGTTATTATTAAAATTAGCTCGGCATTTATTGTTGAAAAATTGGTTAAATTATAAAATAAAAATAAAGATTGACAAAAAAATTAATTTTAATTATAATCCTAACTAAAGGTGAATAATTAAAAAGACAATGACGGGGAATAGTAAGTAACCTAACTCTTACAGAGAGAATACCCTAGGCTGGAAGGTATTCAGAGATTAGTTACTGAAGCAGCCCCTAAGTTGAGACCTTGAACTTTTAGTAGAGGTCTACGGTTGGAACCGTTATATCAATTAAGAGGCTGGTAACAGTAAATAGGGTGGTACCGCGGGTAATCTCGTCCCTAAGTTAGGGGACGAGTTTTTTATTAAAGACGATAAATTACTGGTTACATATACGAAAAAATAAAAATGAAAGGAGTAAAAAATATGAAAAAGCTAGGATTACATGAAATTAGAAAAGAATTTCTAAGTTTTTTTCAAGAAAAAGAACATTTAGTATTACCAAGTTTTTCATTAGTACCAAAAAATGATAAAAGTTTGTTATTAATAAATGCAGGTATGGCTCCATTAAAACCATATTTTACAGGTATAGAAGAGCCACCAAAACGAAGAGTAGTTACCTGTCAGAAGTGTGTTAGGACTGGAGACATTGAAAATGTTGGTAAAACTGCAAGACACGCAACTTTTTTTGAAATGCTTGGAAACTTTTCATTTGGAGATTATTTTAAAAAAGAATCAATTAAATGGGCATGGGAATTTATGACAGAACGTTTAGAAATACCTGTAGAAAAATTATGGATATCTATATATAAAGATGACGATGAAGCCTATGAAATATGGAATAAAGAGATAGGAGTTAGTGAAGATAAAATAGTTAGGCTAGGAAAAGATGATAACTTTTGGGAACTAGAAATCGGCCCATGTGGTCCATGTTCTGAAATTTATGTAGATAGAGGAGCAGAATACGGTTGTGAAAATGAAGATTGTAAGCCAGGTTGTGATTGTGATAGATATGTAGAAGTATGGAATCTAGTTTTTTCACAATATGATAAAGATGAAAAGGGAAATTATAATCCACTACCAAACCCAAATATCGATACTGGAATGGGACTAGAGAGAATTACTGTAGTATTACAAGATGCTGATAATATTTTTGAAATTGAACCAATAAAAAGTATAGTAAAGAGAGTTGAAAAAATCTGTCAAGTTAAATATGGTACTGATAATAAAACAGACGTTTCAATTAGAATTATAACTGACCACATAAGGGCTATAACATTTATGGTTTCTGATGGAATTATTCCAAGTAATGAAGGAAGAGGTTATGTACTTAGAAGATTAATAAGAAGAGCAGCTAGACATGGGAAATTAATAGGTATTAAAGAAAACTTTTTATATGACTTAGTAGATGAAGTAATTAAAGGTTGGAAAGAAATTTATCCTGAACTCTCAGAAAAGCGTGAACAAATAAGAAAAATTGTTAAAATTGAAGAAGAAAAGTTTGAGGAAACTATTGATCAGGGAATAAATATATTAAAAGAACATATTGAAAAATTAAAAAAAGAAAAAACGAATATTTTAGATGGTAATACTGCATTTAAACTTTATGATACATATGGTTTTCCATTAGAGCTAACAAAAGAAATACTTGAAGAAGAAGGAATTAAAGTTGATGAAGAAGGTTTTAATACAGAAATGGAGAAACAAAGAGAGAGAGCGAGAAAGGCTAGGGAAAAAGAAGATAAAAATGCATGGAAATTAGATTTTACGGCGGAATTAGGTAATCTTAAAACAAATTTCATTGGATATGATAAATTAGTGTCTAATTCAAAGGTTTTAGCACTAATTAATAATGAAGAAACTGTAGATGAATTAGTGGAAGGGAATAATGGTATCATTATCTTAGATAAAACACCTTTCTATCCAGAAGGTGGTGGACAAATAGGGGATATTGGAACAATAGAAAACGATGAATTTAAAGCAATAGTTAATGATACTAAAAAGGAGAATGAAAATTTAATTTTACATTATGTAAAAGTTCTTGAAGGGAAAATTTCGGTAAATGATTTAGTTAAAGCTAATGTAAACGTTGAGAAAAGAAAGAATACAGCTAGAAATCACTCAGCAACTCACTTACTTCATAAAACACTTAAAGATGTATTAGGTTCACATGTTAATCAGGCAGGTTCGTTAGTTGAGCCTAATAGGCTTAGATTTGACTTTACTCACTTTGAGGGTATAAGTAAAGATGAATTAAATAAAATAGAAGATATAGTAAATAAAAAAATACTTGAAGGATTAAACGTTGAGGCTATAGAAACATCATTAGATGAGGCTAAAAAAATGGGTGCTACAGCACTGTTCGATGAAAAGTATGCAGAAGATGTAAGGGTAATAAAAATGGGAGATTACAGTATGGAATTATGTGGAGGAACCCATGTAAAGAACACAAGTGAGATAGGCTTGTTTAAAATTATTAGTGAATCTGGTATTTCTTCAGGGGTAAGGAGAATAGAAGCAATTACTGGAAAAATGTTGTACGAGTATTTATTAGATATAAATGAAAAGCTAGAAAAGTTAACTAGGATATTGAAAACTAATGAAAAAGATATAGTAGATCGAGTAGAAATTTTAAACAAAGAGAATAAAGTTCTTCAAAAAGAGGTTGATAGATTAAAATCTAAGTTAGCTTCATCTAAAATAGATGATATAATAAAAGAAGCAAAGGAAATTTTAGGAATCAAAGTTATATCTAAAAAAATAGAAGGAATGGATGCAAATAGTTTAAGGGATTTAGGAGATAAGATTAAAAATAAAATGGATTCAGTACTTGTAGTATTAGGAACAGTTAATAATGGTAAAGTATTGTTCATTTCAATGGCATCAAAGGATTTAGTTTCAAAGGGTATTCATGCTGGAAATATAATAAGAGAAGTTGCTAAAATAACAAAAGGAGGCGGTGGAGGAAGACCTGATATGGCTCAAGCAGGTGGTAAAGATCCATCAATGTTAGATAAGGCATTAAATAGTGTTGAGAATATTGTAAAATGTCAAATAAAGGCATAAATTCTTAGGTAATATTAACAGTAGAAAACTCTAGTTTTCTACTGTTAATATTATAATAATATGATGAATATTTATTATAATATATTGAAATTATAAATAAGGAGGAATAATTATGAATAATGAGACTATGAAGTTTACAGTTAATAAGGAAAATATGAATGAAGCAAAAGAAATAATTTTTAATGTATATAAAGCTCTGAAAGAAAAAGGTTATAATCCTATAAATCAAATGGTTGGCTATATTTTATCAGGAGATCCAACTTATATAACTAGCCATAATAATGCTAGAACATTAATTAGAAAACTTGAAAGAGATGAATTATTAGAAGAGCTTTTAAAAAGCTATTTAGGTGAAAAATAGGAGGATATAATTGACTAAAATAACACCTAAGAAGATCTATATTGTAACTTTAATTTTAATTATTAATTTAATAATTTTAAACACTAGATCTTATGCTGAAGAGCAAGTAGAGAAAAATGTATATGTAGTTATTATTAATAGATTAACTTTAAATGATCTTAGTTATATAAAGACATTAGATAAGCTTTGTAAAGATGGAAGCATTGGACTTATGAACACTAGAGGTTCTAATGGTTATTATGGTGCAGATGGGTATATAACTCTGAATACATCCTCTAGGGCCTGGGCAAGCAACAATACATCCTTATTTGTAAATCTTGATAAAAGCAATAATAAAATAGTTTATAAAAGAAGAACTGGTAGAAACAGCAATAATTTCCAAATTGGCAATCTTAACATTAATAAATTATTAGAAGCTAATAAAGATGAAAAATATAGTCCTTATATTGGCGCATTAGGAGATACTTTACATAAATATAGGCATAAGACAGCAGTATTTGGCAATTCAGATACTGCTGATACTTTTGTTAGGACAAATTGTCTTATTGCAATGGATAGTAAAGGTTTAATAGACTTTGGAAATGTAGATACCATATTGATTGAAGATAACACATATCCTTTTGGAATTAAAACAGATTTCAGTAAAATAATAAAAGAAATCAAAGAAATTAGAAAAAAAGCTTCCCTTATAGTTATTGAAACTGGGGATTTAAATAGACTTGAATTTTATGAAAACAATTTAAGTTATGATATGTATCTCTATCATAGAACAAGAATTTTAAAAGATATAGATAACTTTTTAAAAGATTTAATAAAGATAATAAAAAAAGAGAATTCCTTAATGATATTTATAAGCCCTAATAGTCCTAATACAAAATTAAAAGAAGGCAATAAATTAACTCCAATTATTTTCTTTGGACAAGGAATAAAAAAGGGGTTATTATACTCAGATACAACAAGGAGAAAGGGTATTGTTGCTAATATTGATATTGCACCCACAATTTCAAATTATTTAGGCATTAATTCTAGTTTATATTCAGGTAATCCTATAAAAATAATAAAAGATGATAATAATAAAGCTTACATAGATTTTTTGAATAGGATAACGAAATTTGTTTCGAAAATAAGGCCGCAGACTTTGAATATATATTCAATTTTTACAATCATAATATTAATAATATCAGCTACAATAATGTTTTATTATAAATATTTTAAATCTAGAATTAAAAAAATATCTTTACTATTACTTATTGTTATAACTATACCAATAGTATTGCATATAGTCTCAATTTTTAGACATTACACAATTAATAAATTTATTATATATACAATGGTATTATTTTTAGTTATATTTTCTGCTATTTTATTAATTAAAGATAAATATAGACTAGTATTTGTTTTAGGGGTTACATACTTTACCATTCTTTTAGATATTTTACTAAATTCAAAATTAACTAAATATTCAGTGTTTGGTTATGATCCAATTATTGGTGCAAGATATTTTGGAATTGGTAATGAACTGGTAGGTGTTTTACTACCTACAGGAATAATATTTTTAGGTTTAATAATAGATAAAATAAAAAGGAAATACTTTATTCTGCTAATAAGTATTTTAACAATACTTGTTGTAGCACATCCCAATTTAGGTGCTAATTTTGGAGGGACTATTACAATAGCTTTTGCTAACTTTTGTTTTTTAATAAAAATACAAGAAAAAAGCTTAAATTATAGAAATCTCTTCTTAACAATAAGTTTGATATTTTTTATAATACTTTTAATGGGTGGTATTGACCTTACAATTAATCCTAATCCAACACATCTAGGTAAAGCTTTAAGCTTATTAATTAATAAAGGGCCTTTTGCTTTAACAAATATTGTATCAAGAAAATTAAATATGAATATTAAACTTATTGGAACTTCAATTTGGACAAAAGTTATATTTACGAATATTATAATACTTAGTATAATGTTAATATATTTAAATAATATTTTAAAAGAGATGATAAACAATAATAAATTTTTTAGTTATAGTATTATAAGTGGAATTATTGGTAGTTTAGCAGGATTTCTTATGAATGATTCGGGTATTTTATTAGCTGCGATTGCAAGCTTATATATATCTACTTCTGTTATGTATGTTACAATAGGATATGTAGTAAAAAGATGCACTAAGGAAGTGGGAAAATGAAATATACATATTTAGGGAATACTAACATAAAGGTTTCTAAACTTTGCTTTGGATCATTAACAATTGGACCATTACAACGTAATTTTTCTTTAGATAAAGGTGCAGAAATTATTAGATATGGAATTAATAATGGTATAAATTTTATAGATACTGCAGAATTGTATGAAACATATTCATATATATCTAAGGCTTTAAAAGGAATTAATAGAGAAAAGGTAGTTATAGCTACAAAATCATACTCATATTCAAAAAAAACTGCACAAGAGAGTTTAAATAAAGCCTTAAAGGAATTGAATACAGACTATATAGACATTTTTTTATTGCATGAACAGGAAAGCGAGCTTACTATAAAAGGTCACTATGAAGCTATAGAGTATTTTATTAATGCTAAGAAAAAAGGATTAATAAGGAGTATTGGAATTTCAACCCATAGAGTTGAAGGAGTTTTAGCTGCCAATAAGTTTTCTGAAATTGAAGTAATTCATCCTATTATAAATATTAAAGGTATAGGTATTCAAGATGGGACAAGAGATGACATGCTTAAAGCAATTAAAAAAGCCTATGATATGGGAAAAGGAATATATGGAATGAAGCCATTAGGTGGTGGTCATTTAATTAATAATGTTGAAAAAGCATTTAATTACGTCAATAATATTAAATATATTCACTCTATAGCGGTTGGTATGCAATCATTTGATGAAGTTGATGGGAATATCAAATTAGTGGAAACAGGCAAGATACCTGAAACTATTAAAGAAAAATTAAGACAAAGAAAGCGTAGACTACTTATTCATGATTGGTGCGTAGGTTGTGGTAAATGTGCTGAAGTATGTAAACATGGAGGATTAAGTATTATTAATAATAAGGCTACACCGAATTATGAAAAGTGTATTTTTTGTGGGTATTGTGCTAATTATTGTCCAGAATTTTGTATTAAGGTAATATGATAGGAGGTTATTATGGAAAGAATAATGGGATTAGACGTGGGAGATAAGACTATAGGTGTTGCAGTCAGTGACCCACTTGGAATTACAGCTCAAGGAATTACTACAATTAATAGAAAAAATTTAGAAGAAGATATATATAAAATTAAAGAATTAGTAGAAAAATATAATGTAGAAACAATAGTAGTTGGACTACCTAAAAATATGAATAATACGATTGGCCTACAAGGAGAAAAAGTCTTAAAATTTGCAGATTTAATTAGAGAAAAGATAGACTGTAATATTGTTTTACAAGATGAGAGATTAACTACAGTATCAGCTGAAAAATCTCTTATACAAGCTGATATTTCTCGAAAAAAAAGAAAAAAAGTAATTGACAAAGTGGCAGCTACTTATATTTTACAGTTATATTTAGAAAAAAACAGATAGGAAGGTGAAAAAAATGAAAGAAGAAAATGAAAAAATTGTATTATTAGATGAAAATGGAAAGGAGCATGTTTTTAAAAATCCATTTAAATTTAGTATAGAAGATAGAGAATATGTTGCTCTTATATCAGATGAAAATGAAGAAGATGTGTATATATTAAAAATAGATTATGATGAAAATGGAAAAATGGTTTTAGCAAATATTGAAGACAAATCAGAATTTGATGACGCTGTAGCAGTATATGAAGCAATTACTGAAGATATGGTATAATGCATAGTGGAGTTGATTAGATGGATATATCTATTAAAGGGGATATTCAAGAGGCTTTTTTTATAAAAAGATTAAACAGATTTGTAGCTAAAATATTAGTAAATAATAAAATAGAATTTGCACATGTTCCTAATACTGGGAGAATGAAAGAATTACTGATTAAAGATAGGAAGGTTTTAGTTAGAAAAGTAGAAGATAAAAATAGAAAAACAAAATATGATTTACTAATGGTATTTTATAAAGATACCTTAGTAGCTATAGATTCTAGGTTACCTAATAAAATTTTATATAAGGCATTTTATAATAAACAATTGCCATATTTTAAAGATTATGTTGAGGTAAAGAAAGAAATTAATTTTGGAAAAAGCAGATTCGATATTGGCCTTGTAAATAGAAAAAATATAGTATTAATTGAGGCTAAATGTGTAACCCTTGTTGAGAATAATATCGCTAAGTTTCCAGATGCCCCTACGGAGAGGGGTACAAAGCATATAAAGGAAATTATAAAGGCTTCAAGTGAAGGATTCGGTACAGGGATATTTTTTATTATTCAAAGGAATGATGCTAAATTTTTTTCACCCAACTGGGAACTTGACTCTAAATTTTCAGAAGCTCTTAAGGAAGCTAATGATAGAGGAGTTTTGATTAAGGCAATAACATGTAATATAAATAAAGAAAAAATGTCATTAAATGAAGAAATCCCTATAATATTAGAACAATAATATATGGATAAAAATGGAATGAATATCAATTTACTATTTGACTTTTCCATAATATAGTTATAGACTATAATATGAAAAACAAGTAAAGCAGGTGAAAAGAATGAAGACTTCCTTTATAGAAGATGTAAAAGCAAAATTAAAGGAAAAAGGATATAAACTAACTACACAAAGAAGGGTTATTATTGATGTTATTTTAGAAAATCAAGGTAACCATTTAAGTCCTGAAGAAATATATTCTAAAGTTAAGGATAAATATCCAGAAATTGGTTTAGCTACAGTATATAGAACTTTACAATTATTAGAGGAGTTAAATGTTATTTATAAGCTAAATTTTAATGATGGATGTAATAGATATGAAATCAATAGTGGTAATGATTACCACCATCATCATCATTTAATATGCTTAAATTGTGGTAAGGTTATAGAAGTTAAACTTGATCTATTAGAAGATTTAGAAGAAAAGATAGAAAAAGAAGGGGATTTTAAGATAGTAGACCATAATGTTAAATTTTTTGGGTATTGTAATGAGTGTAAAAAATAAATCCCATATATGGGATTTATTTTTTACGTAATCTTTAATTAGCATATACTAACATTAGGAATAAACTAATATAAATATGATATTAGTTTTTATAATAAAAACAATGAAAAAATTTATATATAAACGGATAAGAGGAGAGTGGTAAGGTGCCAAGAAAATTATCAAAACTAAAAATAATCCCTTTAGGAGGATTATATGAAATAGGAAAAAATATAACTGTAATTGAGTATGAGAATGATATAATTATTGTTGATTGCGGTATAATTTTTCCAGAAGATGAAATGTTAGGAATAGATGTTGTAATTCCTGATATATCTTATTTAATGAAAAATAGGGATAAGATAAAGGGAATATTTTTAACACATGGACATGAGGACCATATAGGGGCTCTACCTTATATTTTAAAGAAAATAAGAGCACCAATATATGGTACTAAGTTTACAATAGGTCTTGTTGAAAATAAACTGCAAGAACATAAAATAAATAATGTTAAATTAAATGTAGTAAAACCTGGAAACTGGATAAAACAAGGTTGCTTCAAAATAGAATTTATAAGTACAAACCATAGTATTCCTGACTCAGTTGCACTAGCTATACATACTCCTGTTGGTACGGTTGTCCATACAGGTGATTTTAAAATAGATTATACTCCTATTAATGGAGAAATTATTGATTTACATAAATTTGCTGAATTAGGCAAAAAGGGCGTACTTGTTTTAATGGCTGATAGTACTAATGTAGAAAGACCGGGTTATACTATGTCAGAAAGAACTGTAGGTGAAACGTTTAAGGACATATTTGCAGAAGCAAAACGAAGAATATTAGTAGCAACTTTTGCTTCAAACATTCACAGAATACAGCAGGTAATTGATGCTGCAGTATTATTTGATAGAAAAGTTGCTGTATCTGGTAGAAGTATGGTTAATGCTGTAAATGTAGCATATGAGTTAGGGTACTTAAGAATTCCAGATGGCACTCTAATTGATATAAACGATATTGACCAATATCCAGATAATAAAATTGTCATAATAACAACGGGAAGTCAAGGGGAACCAATGTCAGCATTGGCAAGAATTGCATCATCAGGCCATAAAAAAGTGGAGCTTATGCCAGGGGATTTAGTAGTTATTTCAGCCACACCAATACCTGGCAATGAAAAAACTGTTGCCAAAGTAATAAATCAATTATTTAAGAGGGGAGCAGAAGTAATATATGAAGCATTAGCAGATGTCCATGTATCAGGACATGCAAAGCGTGAAGAATTAAAATTAATCCATTCATTGTTAAAACCTAAATTCTTTATTCCTGTGCATGGAGAATATAGACATTTAAAGCAACATGCACAGTTAGCCCAAGAACTAGGAATGCCCGAAGAGAATGTTTTTATAGCAGAAAATGGTTCTGTTATTGAATTTACAAAAAACAGTGGCAAAATTACCCATACTGTTAATGCTGGTAATATTTTAGTTGACGGTTTAGGTATTGGTGATGTTGGAAATATTGTCTTAAGAGATAGAAAACATCTTTCCGAAGATGGATTGATAGTTGTTGTAGTAACTATAAGTAAAGAAAATGGAGAAATTCTTGCAGGACCTGACATTATTTCTAGAGGTTTTGTCTATGTGAGAGAGTCAGAAGATCTAATGGAAGAAGCTAAAGAGGTTGTTAGAGAAGCACTAATTGAGTGTGAAAAGAATAGAATTACCGATTGGGCAACTTTAAAATCCAGTATAAAGGATACTTTAAGAAGTTATATTTATGGGAAAATAAAAAGGAATCCAATGATATTACCAATAATTATGGAAGTATAAACTTAGAAGTCGTAGTCTAGATGCTGCGACTTCTATTTAGATAAGGGGAGTTTTTCATGGGGTTTAGGTTAGCATTATATTTAATAATTCTATTAATAGGTGTAATTATAGGAAGTAAAAATATTATAAACAAAAAAATTGGTAATAGTTTAGACAAAATTCAAAAAGTCTGTTTATTATTCCTATTATTCATAATGGGAATACGTATAGGTATTGATGATAGAGTGGTTTCAAATTTTTTAAAACTTGGATTTAAAGCTATATTGATTTCTATACTAGGAATAGTTCTTAGTGTATTTTTAGTAAAGTTAGTTAAAGATATTGTATTTAAGAAGAGTAAAGAGGTGAAAAATTGCCGTGAGTCTTAGTATAATAGTGTCTGTGGTTTTAGGTATTACTATGGGACTTTTAATGCCTGAGTATATATTTAATTATACAGATATAATTATTGATTTTGGCCTATGTTTACTATTATTTTTTGTTGGAATAGATATAGGTAGAAATAAAGGTGTTTTTAATGATATTAAGAAAATAGGGTTAAAAGTTTTATTAATTCCTATTATGATAATTATTGGTAGTATAAGTGGAAGTGTAATTGCAGGTTTTTTTGTTGGACTACCTGTTAATGAATCAAGTGCAGTTGGTGCAGGTTTTGGATGGTATTCTCTTTCTGCTATGCTTTTATCTGAATATTCTACTGAATTAAGTGCATTAGCCTTTATTTCAAATGTAGTTAGAGAGATTTTAGCAATTATCTTTATCCCAATTATAGCTAAATATATCGGTGATGTTGAAAGCGTAGCACCTGCAGGAGCTACAGCTATGGATACATCTCTTCCTATAATTTCGAAAGCAACAAATCCTGAAATTTCAATAATTGCATTTATTACTGGTGTAGTTCTTTCGTCATTAGTACCTATTTTAGTACCAATGTTAATAAATTTATAAAATTGAAATAACGGTTTATTAATTATTACATAAAATAAAATAATGGGAGGGATATTTATGAATGTTTATGATGAAGCTCATAGTTTAGCAAGAGCTATCAAAAATTCAAATGAATACAAAGAATATGTGAGAAGACAAAGAGAGGTTTTGAAGAATACTAAATTAAAAGAAATGGTACAAGATTTTAGAAGTAAAGCAATGGAAATACAAATGGCTCAAATGGGCGGCAAAAAAGTTGATGAAGAAAAAATTGAAAAGTTTAAGAAACTTGAGGAAGTAGTAACTTCAAATCCGGTTATTAATGAATTTTTTGCTGCTGAAATGAGATTTGCTCAGATGATGAATGATATATACAAAATATTAGGAGATACACTTGATGTAGATTTAGGAGTAAACGATAAATAATAAATTAAAAACAGGAGGATAAAAATGAATACAAAATACTTAGCAAAAGCAGGATTAATTGCTGCACTTTATGTTATTTTAGTAGCTTTAGAAATTCCATTTGGAACTTTAGCTTTTGGACCAGTACAGGTTAGAGTTGCAGAAGCATTAGCATTACTTCCATTGGTAGAATCAGCTGCAATTCCTGGATTATTTATTGGTTGTTTTGTTGCGAATTTTATATTAACTTTCTTTGCTCCATTTGGATTGATAGATGTAATTGGTGGTAGTTTGGTTACTTTGATTGCAGCATACTTAACAAGTAAAATGCCAAACAAAATATTGGGAACTTTGCCACCTGTAATTTTAAATGGGTTAATTGTTGGAATTTGGGTTTCTTATTTTACAAATTTTCCATATCATCTAACTGCATTGAGCATAGCGGCAGGTGAGTTAATTGCCGTAGGATTATTTGGAAATATTGCACTATATGCATTTAATAGGATTAAAAAATAAGTCCAGCTTGAAGCTGGGCTTAAATATTTTTGTACTAACTTGTAAAAAATTAAGTTAAGTTATATAATGATATAAGCAACATTTTGACAAAAAGGGGGAAAATTTGTGGCAAAGACCCTAAAAAAATTGATATTATTTTCATTCATATTATTAATAACATGTGGTGTATTAGGTTTTTCATATTTTAATAGTCAAATTAAACCTGTTGATCCATATAATATTGTAGAAAAGAAGATAGTAATTCCTAAAGGAAGTACAACTAATGATATAGCAAATTTATTAAATGAAAATAAATTAATAAGCAGTAAATTAATTTTTAAAATTCTTGCCAAAAAAGAGGGTAAGGATGGTAAATTAAAGGCAGGTAAATATAGTTTGAATAGTGGAATGTCAATGACAGAAATACTATATAAAATAGCAAAAGGAGATACAGATAAAGAAACAGTAACCTTTACTATTCCAGAAGGCTATGAACTTAAAGAAATTGCAGATAGATTAGCAAATCTAGGTTTAGTTAATAGAAAAGTATTTTTAGATTTAACTTCTAAAGTTAGTAATTTTTCTAATGAATATGAATTTCTTAAAAAAATACCTCAAAATATATCATTAGAAGGCTATCTTTTTCCTGATACATATGAGGTATTTAAAGATTCTAAGGAAGAAGAAATTATTAAAAAGATGCTAGATAGATTTGATGAAGTATACCAAACATTAATAAAAAAAGAAATTAAAAAATCTACACTTTCATTACATGAAATTATAACTTTAGCTTCTATCATAGAAAGGGAAGGTAAACTTGATAGTGAAAGAAAGCTAATATCAGCAGTATTTTATAATAGACTAAACAAAGGTTGGTACTTACAATCTTGTGCTACTGTACAGTATGTTTTAGGAGAAAGAAAGCAGAACTTGACTTATGATGATTTGAAAATTGACTCTAAATATAATACCTATTTATATAATGGTTTACCTCCAGGGCCTATCGCTTCACCAGGAAGTATGTCAATAGAAGCAGCTTTAAAACCTGCAGAAGTAGACTATCTATTTTTTGTATCAAATGGTGATGGGTCCCATACCTTTACTAAAAGTTTAAAGGAACATATTAATGCAAAAAATAAGAAATAATTATAGTATAATTACTAAATAATACGTGGTATAAGATAACCACGTATTATTTTTGCAACATTGTAAGTAAGGAGAGATTATGATGGGTAACATAAATAGAGATTATATAGAAAGCTATATTAGGGATCTTCTTCCCGAAACACCTCACTTCTTAAAAGATCTTGAAGTTTATGCTGAGGAAAATCATATACCGATAGTTCATCCAGAGGTAGCACAATTATTAAAGGTATTAATAATGATTAAAAAGCCGAAAAATATCCTTGAAGTTGGTACTGCTATTGGATATTCTGCTATTGTTATGGCTGAATCCATGGATAATTATGGAAATATAATAACTATTGAAAGAAGAGATGATATGGTTAAAATAGCAAGTGAAAACATTAAAAATAAAGGCTTTGATAAAAAAATTAAAATATTAAATGGAGATGCTCTAGATATCTTGCCAACATTAAACAAAAAATTTGATTTTATATTTTTAGATGCAGCAAAGGGAAAATACAAAGAGTTTTTGCCCTATTGTATAAACAATTTAGTTGATGGAGGAATACTAGTTTCAGATAATGTCTTATTTAGAGGTATGGTGGCAAATGATGATTTAGTAATAAGGCGTAAGAAGACTATTGTAAAAAGAATGAGGGAGTACCTACGATATATTTCTAACAAACCGAATCTTGAAACTAGCATTATTCCTATTGGCGATGGTGTAGCTTTAACATATAAAAAGGAGGAAAACCAATGAAAAAACCTGAATTATTAGCTCCAGCAGGAAATCTTGAAAAATTAAAAATGGCAATAATTTATGGTGCAGATGCAGTATATATAGGAGGAAAAAAGTTTGGGTTAAGAGCAAGTGCAAAGAATTTTACAATTGACCAGATGAAAGAAGGATTAAAATTTGCTCATGAAAGAGGTAAAAAGGTTTATGTAACACTAAATATAATCCCTCATAATGAAGATTTAAATGATTTACCTGAATATGTTAAAGAACTTGATGAATTAGGGGTAGATGCAGTCATAATATCAGATCCTGGAGTGCTTTCTATTGTTAAAGAAAATGCGCCGAATCTAGAAATACATCTAAGCACCCAAGCTAATACTACTAATTATAAATCAGCTAAATTTTGGTATAATCAAGGTATTAAGCGTATTATTACTGCTAGAGAGTTATCATTAAATGAAATTAAAGAAATTATTGCTAAAACACCTGAAGATTTAGAAGTTGAAGCTTTTGTACATGGTGCTATGTGCATATCTTACTCGGGGAGATGTCTTTTAAGTAATTATATGGCACATAGAGATGCTAATAGAGGGGAATGTGCTCATCCATGTAGATGGAAATATTTTCTTATGGAAGAAAAAAGACCAGGTGAATACTTCCCAGTTGTAGAAGATGAAAGGGGAACCTACATATTTAACTCTAAGGATTTGTGTATGTTAAAGCACATACCACAGCTTATTGAAGCTGGAATTTCAAGCTTTAAAATAGAGGGAAGAATGAAAAGTGCTTATTATGTTGCTACAGTAGTAAGAGCATATAGAATGGTTATTGATGAATATCTTGATAATTCAAATAATTATGTTTATAATGATATATGGCTTGAGGAAATTAAGAAGGCTAGTCATAGAGATTTTACTACAGGATTTTATTTTGGAAAACCTAAGGAAACAGAGCAGGTTTATACCAGTAGTTCATACATAAGAACCTATGATTTTACAGGTCTAATTTTAGATTATAATAATGAAACTTCAATTGCGACGGTAGAACAAAGGAACAGAATGTTTGTAGGTGATGATATTGAGATTTTTGGACCAAATAGGGAACATTTTAGTCAAAAGATAGAACAGATGTGGGATGAAAAGGGTAATGAAATTGATGTAGCCCCTCATCCTCAACAAATTATTAAAATTAAAACTGTAAAGCCCGTAAGACCTTGGGACATAATTAGGAAACCGAGAAAGGAATGATGTACATGAATAAACCAATTCTAATAGGAATAACGGGTGGCACCGGTTCTGGGAAAAGTACTGTAGCTAAAGAGATCTTCAAGTCACTTCCAGAAAAGAATATTGTGATAATAGAACAAGATTCTTACTATAAAGAACAAAGTCATTTGTCATTCGAAGAAAGGACAAAAACTAATTATGATCATCCTTTAGCTTTTGATAATGATTTATTAATTGAGCATTTAAAAGATTTAATAGATGGTAAAAAAATTGAAAAACCTATATATGACTTTGAAATACATAATAGAAAAAAAGAAACAATAACTGTAGAACCTAAGGATATAATTATTGTAGAAGGAATTTTAATTTTAGATGATGAAAGGGTAAGAGATTTATTAGATATAAAAATATATGTTGATACTGACCCTGATATTAGAATTATAAGAAGGATTATTAGAGATATAAGGGAAAGAGGTAGAACTCTAGAATCAGTAATTGAACAGTACTTAACAACTGTAAGACCTGCTCACCTTCAATTTGTTGAACCAAGTAAAAAGTATGCTGATATAATAATTCCAGAGGGAGGCTATAACAAAGTAGCTATAGATTTGATGGTAACAAAAGTAAAATCTATAATTGCACAAAAACAAAGTATGTAATTATACCTCCAATAGATGTTGGGAATAATGGTAATGAGAACATCTATTGGAGGTATTTTATAATGAAAAATAAAAAAATTGAAAAAAGATTATTGAATTTAGCATTTTTATCATTTTTTATTTTTATTTTATTAGTAATTAGAATATTTTGGATACAAATAATTAAACATCAAGAGTATACAAATGCAGCAATGAACCAAAGGATTATGAAAGTAAATTTTTATCCATCAAGAGGATTAATATATGATAAAAACCTAATTCCTCTGACCAACTTTGAAAGAGTACCTACATTATATATATTTAAAAATCTAGCTACTATGGATAAAAAGTTTTACAATTATATAAATGAGCTTTCAGGATATAGTCATAAAGAAATAGAAGAGATTATTAAATCCTCTAAAGGTATTATTGAAATTCCAGTAAGAAATAATAATGGTGAAGTTGATAAAAGACCAAAAGGAGTTTTTTTGACAGATAAAGTAATAAGATATTCACATAAAAATATATTATCTCATGTAATCGGATATATCCAGAAAAGTAATAATACTGGAAAGTACGGAATCGAAGGTGCTTATGATGATATTTTAAAAATAGATAATAGCAAGGCTTTATCTGTTACTATAGATGGAAGTAAACGAATTATTCCTGGGATTGGTTATACATATGCTGAAAGTGCAAAAAAAGTTAATGCTAATAGTATTAAGCTAACAATAGATTATCATATACAAAAAGCTGTAGAAGATATAATAGATAAAGAAAATAAAAGGGGAGCAGTGATAGTAGCTAATGTTAAAAATGGAGATATTGTAGCTATGGTAAGTAGACCAAATATGGATCAAAGAAACATACAGAAGTACTTAGATAGTAATAGAATGGAATTATATAATAGGGCAATTCAAATATCTTATCCACCTGGCTCACTGTTTAAAATAGTAGTTTTATTAGCAGCATTAGAAAATGATTTAGTTTCGATGGATGAAAAATTTGTCTGTAAAGGTTATGAGCAATTAGGAAGTATTAAAATAGCATGCCATTCTTATGAGGATGGTGGTCATGGAGAATTAGATATAAGAGAAGCCTTTTATGAATCATGTAATTCTGTTTTTATTCAACTTGGTAAGAGAGTTGGTGCAAAAAAAGTAATTGATATGGCTAAGAGGCTTGGCTTTGGTAATATAATAGATATTGGATTAAAGGAAGAAGTAAAGGGAAGATTACCTAAAGGAAATGAGATGTTAGGACCTGCAATTGGTAATATATCAATAGGTCAAGGTAAGATAGAGGCTACACCACTACAAATTACAAATATGATGTTAACTATTGCTAATAATGGAATAAAGAAAGATTTATCAATAGTTGAAGGGATTGTAACTGAAGAAGGACATATGGTGAAAAGGATTGAAAGGGATAATGAAAGAAGGGTCATTCCTGTCCTTGATTCATTAATTGTTAGGGATTTTATGGAAGATGTAGTAACTAAAGGAACAGCAAAGAATATTTCTTTAGAAGGTATTGGTGGTGCTGCAGGGAAAACAGGTTCAGCCCAAGCTTTATTAAATAAAAAAGAGACAATACATGGGTGGTTTTCTGGCTATTTTCCTAAAAAAAATCCAAGATATGTAATTACCGTTTTTATTGAAGAAGGATTATCAGGTGGCAAATCAGCTGCACCAATATTTGAAAAAATAGCAAGAGAAATATATAAATTAGGTAGGTAAAAATATTGTAATGTACTTGCACACCTTCATTATGTAGCGCATATACTTTAATATGACCTATAATGGAGGTGTGCCTTTTAATGTGGACTGCTCTGCTAGCAGTAGCTGAGGTTTTTTTAAAGCCTATATTGTTTAATTTAGGCTATGTTACAAATAATAACTCTTTTCCTCAGCCATTAACCCCTGAGGAGGAGGAAGAATATCTAAGATTATATGAGAATGGAGATGAAGAGGCAAAAAATGTTCTTATTGAGAGAAATCTTAGGTTAGTAGCTCATATTGTAAAAAAATATCATAATACAGGAAGAGATATGGATGACTTAATTTCTATAGGGACAATAGGTCTTATTAAAGCTATATCAACTTTTGATAGAAGTAAAGGTACACGTTTAGCTACCTATGCAGCTAAATGTATAGATAATGAAATTTTAATGTGTATTAGGGCCAATAAGAAGACTAAATCAGAAGTATCTCTTCAAGACCCTATTGGGATAGATAAGGAAGGTAATGAAATTACTCTTATAGATATATTAGGTACTGACGCTGATGAAGTAGTTGATGAGGTGGATCTAAAAATACAAGTTAAAAAACTGTATAATAAGATGAGTAAAGTTTTAAAGGATAGGGAAAAAAAAATTATCGAATTAAGATATGGATTAGTTAATGGAGGATGTAAAACACAAAGAGAAATAGCTAAAATGTTGGGAATATCGAGGTCATATGTATCAAGAATAGAAAAAAGAGCTATAAAAAAACTTAGCAAGGCCTTTAATGTATGTAATGAATGATTGTCCTACTTATAGTAGGGCATTTTTTTATTTAGTATTATGTACAAGAAAATAAAAATTTAAGATAAAAAAGTTAAGAATTATATAAAAATTAAAAATGGCACTGTTTGTAACAGTGTCATATTTTTGTACTTAGGTTTCACCAAAAACGGTGCCACCACCTTCAAAGGTAATTAGAAAGGTTATTGTAGTAGTCGGAGCAACAAATATACTTAATTCTGCAGCTGCAGCATCACGCCTTGTACCGGGAGAGAAAGTAATATCAAATGGTATACCAGTTTTAATTAATAAAGATATAGCTGCATTTAATTGTCTAATTCTAATAATGTCATTATTAATTATTTTTTGGAAAACTTCAGTTGATAAAATTCTGTTTAATTCTTTATTAATATTTGCCATAGCTATCCCCTCTCTGATTCTATTATATTCTGGTATCTTTTTTACTGTGCAACTTGTAACATATTAGGTAAAAACTTTAATTAAATTATATTTAAATGGAACTTTTTCTACTAAAAAAAGTCTAATCAATATAACTCTTATACTATTGACAAAATAATCCAAAAACAGTATCATCTAGTAAGTGATAACTTTAAAAAGGGGGAATGAGTTTGCCACTATTAAAATTAGTAGATATTACCCGTAGCTATAAAACAGGACAAATAGAAGTAAATGCATTAAATGGAATAAGTTTAGAAGTAAATGATGGAGAGTTTATATCAATTATGGGTCCTTCAGGTTCAGGTAAGTCAACTTTATTAAATATAATAGGTTGCTTAGATAAACCAACATCAGGATCTTATGAAATAGCAGGGAAAAAAGTAGAAAAATTAAGGGATTGGCAACTTTCGGATTTACGTAATGATTTTATAGGCTTTGTATTTCAAAATTTCCATCTTTTAAGTCATTTAAATGCTTTAGAAAATGTTGAATTACCATTAATATATAAAGGTATTTTAGGACAAAAGCGAAAAAAGATGGCTCAAGATGCTTTAGAAGCCGTAGGACTTGCAGAAAGGTTCTATCATTTACCATCACAACTATCAGGCGGAGAGCAACAGAGAGTTGCTATTGCAAGGGCTATTGTTACGAATCCTTCTGTAATTTTGGCAGATGAACCTACAGGTGCTTTAGATTCCCATACAAGTGAAAATATTATGAATATATTTAGAAGGTTAAATGAAGAAATGGGAATTACTATAGTTCAAGTAACACATGAAAAAAATATAAGTGAATATGGTGATAAAATATATCATCTTTTAGATGGTAGAATAAATGAAATTGAAAAAGTAGATAGAGTGATAAATTGAAAAATGGAGGTGTATATAGATGTTACAAAGATTTATTATGATTATTGTCATAGTAGCTATTGTTTTAGGAGGCGGTTTTTATGCTTATAGACAACTATTGCCTCCCGAAATAGAAGAAACTCAAGGACCTGTATATTCAACAGAAAAGGTAATTAGAGGAGATATTTCTGTTGGAGTAGAGGCTGTAGGTCGTTTATATCCCACGAATAATGGTATGATAAGGGTTCCAAGATCAGATGACCCTAGTACAATGTCTATTGAATACATATTGCATGAATATTTAGTTGAAGAGGGAGATGAGGTAAAAAAGGGTCAAGTTATAGCTAGACTTCAGTCAACTCAACTGGAAAACAAAATTAAGGATTTAGAAGAACAGTTGGAAAACGAAAAAGAAATACTTTCAGATATGACAGGAGTACCAGTTGAAAATTTAGATAACATTAAACCATCACAAGGTATCACTTTAAATGCCCCAATTTCAGGAAGAATTACTAACTTTAGCTTAATAGAAGGGGAAAAACTAGGACAGGGAGATATTGTAGCTAAGGTTGTTAATGACTCCAAATTTAAAATAAGAATAAAATTAACACCTGTTGAGTTCAAAAAAATTAAAAAAGGACAGGAGGTAACCTTAAGATTTCCATACTTTGATGGTTTTTACGACGGTATAATAACAGAAGCTAACCCTAACAAAATACCAGACAAAGACAAGGATGGGTTTGGAACTAATTTTATACATTGGGTTACAATAGAGGGAAAAAATCCAGGCTTAGTCCAGCCAGGTATGGAGGTTTGGGTTGGATTATCTAATGATAATGAAAATGAAATTGTTAACTATTTTGTAAATAAAGGTAAAGTAGAAGGGTTTGTTGACGAGGAATCAATTATAAACCAAATTGAAGCTATAGTAACAAAAGTTCATGTTAATGAAATGGATATGGTTAAAAAAGGAGCACCTATTATTACAATGGCAGGAACAGATATTCAAGATATGATTCAAGAAAAATTAGATAGTATAAGGGAAAAAAGGTTAGAATTAAGAAATCTTAAATCAAAATTAGAAATGCTAGAGATAAAATCACCTATGGATGGTGTAGTTGCAAGACTTCATCCACAACCTGGAGAGACTTTAAGAGCAGGAGGATGGATGGGTGAAGTGTATAATACGGCAAGAATGAGAATGTGGGTTCAGGTTGATGATATAGATATTATAAAAGTAAAACAAGGGGCTCCAGTAAAGATTACAGTTGATGCAATACCAAATAAAGTATATAAAGGAGAGGTAACAAGTGTTTCAACTAGGGGGGAAGACGTTAATGGCATAACAAGATTTACAGTAAATATTGAATTTGAAGGTGGACCACAATTAAGACCAGGTATGCAGGCAAATGCCTACATTGATGCAGGTAGTGCGGAGAATGTATTATTAGTTCCCCTTGAGGCTGTTTTTGAAGAAGACAATATGTCTAAAGTTGAAATATATAATCCAGATGATGGTACAACAAAAGTTGTTTCTGTAAAACTTGGGTTAATGAATGATAGAGTAGCGGAGGTTAAAAACGGTCTAAACGAAGGAGACCTAGTTGTAACTGGAAGTACTGACGATTTATTACCAAGTTTACATATTAATGAAGATAATAGTTTGCTGCCAGGATTAAACAATAATGGAGGAAAAAATGGAACTATTCAAGGTGAATAAAGAAAAAGGGGGTGGAATTATGGTAAGTAGAAAGCCTCTATATTCCTTCCTAATTAGATGGTGGTTTAGTGCAAAGATGGCTTTTTACGGGATTATATCTAATCCATTAAGATCAACTTTAACCATATTAGGAGTAGCAATAGGGGTTGCTTCTGTAGTTAGTTTGATGGGAATTGGAGAAGGTGCAAGAAGGGCAGTTGTGGAACAATTTAAAAGTTACGGAACAAATGTTATTGATATTAAGGCAAATGACCCTACAGTTGAATTTGAACCTAATGAAGCAGAAGAGCTAGTAGGAAGGGTTGAAGGATTGGTAATGGCTACACCTGTTGTAGAAACTAAAGCAATGATTAAATGGAGAAGAACTAGAGGAAACGTAAATATAGTAGGAGTTAATAATGAATATCCTAAAATAAAGGATCATAAATTATTATCTGGACACTTTTTTACTCAATTTCATATAAAACAGCGCTCACCTGTAGCTGTTTTAGGATATAATTTAGGTGTAAGTTTATTAAATGGTAGGAATCCAGTAGGATATAGTATTTCTTTAAATGGTGAAACCTATAGAATTCTTGGAGTTTTAGAACCGAAGGGTGAGGGTAAAGCTCATAATATAGATAATAAAATTTTAATTCCATATACATCAGCACTAAAAATTGCTAATAAAAGAACAATAGAAGAAATTTGGGGAAAGGCTGCATCTAAGGAAGATACAAATTTAGCAGTAGTCCAATTAGGAAGAATTTATAAAAGAAAATTAGGATTAGGACGAAAATTACCCGTACCTAAAGAACCTGAAAATCCTGATGAAAGAACTAATAGTAGCTCACCTAGCCAAACCAATAATGAAAAAGAAGAACCTAAAAAACCTAATGAAGATATTATGACTAGTCAGGAAGATTTAATAACTATAACTAATTTGAATCAATTAGTAAAAGAGGTTGATAATGCTAACAGGGTAATGACATTATTATTAGGAGGAATCGCTGCTGTTTCACTTTTAGTAGGTGGTTTAGGTATTATGAACATAATGTTAGTAGCAGTTACTGAAAGGACTGAAGAAATAGGGGTACGTAGGGCCTTAGGGGCCAAACAAAGTGACCTTTTAATCCAATTTTTACTTGAAGCATTATATGTAAGTGTAATAGGAATTATTGCGGGAATTGCTACAGGTATATGGGGATTAAATTTATTTGAAAACTATGGATTTCAAACGGCTATAAGTATTCAAGCAATTAAAGTTGCAATAGTAGTTGCTTTAACTTCAGGGTTGCTATTTGGAGTATATCCTGCAGTTTCTGCTTCATCTGTTTCACCTGTTGAGGCACTTAAAAGACAATAAAAGAAAGAGTAGAGGCAATGAATATATCATTGTCTCTTTTAATATTTATAGGATGTTTAAATATTAAAAAATGTGATAATATTAATAAAGGTAAAATTAGTAAAGAGGTGTTATAATGACTAAAATTTTATATCCTAATCAGATTGTTGATTCAGTTTTTGATATAGATTTATTAGAATTAAAAGAAAGAGGTTTTAAATGTATAATAGTCGATATTGACAACACCCTTATTGCATGGGATAAAAAACATGCTACAAAAAAAGTTATCAACTGGTTTGAAAAGGTGCAAATGCTGGGGTTTAAAGTATGCATAGCATCAAATGCAACTAAAAGCAGAGTAGTGAAGTTTAATGATAAAGTAAAGGTTTTAGCAATATACAGAGCAGCTAAGCCAAGAAAAAAACCTTTTAAAAAAGCTATTAAATTGATGAAAACAACTCCAGAAAAGACAGTAGTCATTGGTGACCAAATTTTTACAGACATATTAGGAGGAAATAGATTAGGGGCTTATACAGTTTTAGTTTCACCTATAAGTGATAAGGAGTTAATCTTCACTAAATTTATAAGGAAATTGGAGAAATTGGTATTAAAAAAGGCGAAATTGAGGTGATATAATGGATATAAACTCAGATACAAAGCTCTACTGTTTAATAGGTCATCCTATTTCAAAAAGTCTTTCACCATATATACATAACTTTAGTTTTAATAAAAATAATATAAATGCTAAGTACTTAGCATTTGAGGTAGATAAGTACAAACTAAAGGATTGTATTTCAGGAATAAAAGCATTAGATATAAAGGGATTTAATGTAACAATTCCCCATAAAGTAGATATTATTAACTATCTAGATGATATTAGTGAAGAGGCTAAACTAATTGGTGCTGTAAATACTGTTAAGAATGTTAATGGAAAATTGATAGGTTATAATACTGATGGATTAGGATTTATAAAATCACTATATGATAAAAAGATAGATTTAGAAGGAAAGAATGTATTAATTTTAGGTTCAGGCGGAGCAAGTAGAGCAATTTCAATGATGTTAGCAAAGGAAGGGGTAAGAAAAATACATATATTAAATAGAACTATAGATAAGGCTAAAAAATTAATAAATGATATTAAAAAGAATTTTCCCAAAATAGAATATAGCTATAGTAACCTAGCTGAATTTAATATTAATAATCAACAAGATATAGATATTATTATTAACTGTACCTCAGTAGGAATGTATCCAGATGAGAATGAAATTCCTCTAGATATTAAATTTATTAATCAAAATACCATTGTTTATGATATAATCTATAAACCATTAAAAACAAAATTTCTAAAAAAAGCTGAAGAAAAGGGTTGCTTAATTATAAATGGATTAAAGATGCTTATATATCAAGCTTTAATAAGTGAAGAAATATGGTTAAATAAGAAGTTAGATTTAGAAAATATAGTAATGGCACTTGAAAAGCAGGATTTTTTACTGAAAAATAGAAATTATTAATATAAATATTTATAAATTTAACAATTAGGATTTTATAGTTGTTATATATTATTGGGTATATATTAAATATAACAGTAGGTGAGATTATGGTTTTTAATAAAATGAAACTAGGTGATTTACTAGTATCAGTAGGAAAGATAACAGAAAGCCAATTAATGGACGCTCTAGAAGAACAAAAGGTTTCAGGAGAGAAACTAGGAGAGATTTTAGTTAAGAAAGGTTATGTTTCTGAATTAGATATAATACAAGTCTTAGAATTTCAGCTAGGTATTCCGCATATAGATTTAGACAAGTATTTAATTGATCCTAACATACCTAAATTAATAAATGAAAACTTAGCTAGAAGATATATATTAATACCTATAAAGAAAGAAAGGGGAAAGCTAATTGTTGCAATGGCTGACCCCCTTAATATATTTGCTATAGATGATGTTAAAATGACTACAGGACTTGAAGTAAAACCTGCAATATCTACAAAACAAAAAATATTAAATGCTATAGAACATTATTATGGTAAAGAAAGTGCAGAAAAGGCTATTGAAGACTTTAAAAATGAATATAATGTTAGCAATATAGAAGAAATCGATGAAGAAATGTTAAATGAGATAAATAATGCACCTGTTGTTAGGTTAGTAAACTCTATTATAAAACAAGCTATTAAAGAAAGGGCAAGTGATATACACATAGAACCCTTTGAAGATAAAGTCAGGATTAGATTTAGAATTGATGGTGATTTACAGGAAGTAATGACACCATCAAAAAACACTCATTCAGCAATAGTTACAAGAATAAAAATTATGGCCAACCTAAATATTGCAGAAAAGAGGGTTCCACAGGATGGAAGAGTGGAAATTAATATTGATGGACATGAGGTAGACTTACGCATTTCGGTATTACCTACTGTTTATGGAGAAAAGGTTGTAATTAGGCTATTAGATAGAAATAAGTTTTTAATGAGTAAATCTGAATTAGGTTTTATCGAAAAGAATCTTGAGTACTTTGAAAGAATTATAAAAAATCCTAATGGTATTATTTTAGTTACAGGGCCTACTGGCAGTGGAAAGACTACAACACTTTATACAATGTTAAGGGAATTGAATACTATAAATAAAAACATTATTACAGTAGAAGACCCTGTAGAATACAAATTAAAAGGTATTAATCAGGTACAGGTTAATAATAAAACTGGTTTAACCTTTGCTAATGGATTAAGGTCAATTCTTAGACAAGATCCGGATATTATAATGATTGGAGAAATAAGGGATAAGGAAACTGCTCAAATAGCAATAAGGGCTGCAATTACTGGACACCTTGTGTTAAGTACAATGCATACTAATGGTGCACCATCTACTATTGCTAGATTGATAGATATGGGAATTGAACCTTATTTAATTTCATCTTCAATTGTGGGAGTAATAGCACAAAGACTTGTTAAAAAGATTTGTGAAAAATGTAAGACTGAATATAAACCAAATGAGAATGAACGTAAAATATTAGGCATTGACAATAATACCTTCCTATATAAAGGGACAGGCTGTAATTACTGTTATAATACTGGATATAAAGGTAGGACTGCAATACATGAGATTTTACCTGTTAATAAATATATAAGAGAAATGATAGACAACAATGTAAATATAACAAGAATAAGAAATAAAGCTATTGAAAACGGGATGATTACATTAAAAGAAAACTGTAAGGAATTAGTGCTAAATGGTACAACTACTTTTGAAGAATTAATAAGGGTAACTTATACTATTGAGTAGGTGATAAAATTGGATTTAACAGAGTTATTAAGTAAGACTATAGAAATGGGTGCTTCCGATCTGCACATAACAGTTGGATATCCTCCAGTTATGAGGATTAATGGAGAGTTAACAAAATATGGTAATGAAAATTTAACCCCTAAAGATAATATTAAACTAGTTAAACAAATGTTAGATGAAGAACAATATCAAAGGCTAGAAGAATTAGGTGAATTAGATCTATCATATTCACAAAGTGGTTTAGGAAGATTTAGAGTAAATGTATATAAACAAAGAGGTACCTATGGCATGGCAATAAGGGCAGTGTCTTTGAAGATACCAACTATAGAAGAGTTAGGATTACCATATATAGTTAATAAGCTTTTTATGAAAAAGAGGGGGTTAATTCTTGTAACTGGACCTACAGGAAGTGGAAAATCTACCACATTAGCTTCAATGATAAATTCCATAAATAACAATAGAAGTTGCCACATATTAACCCTAGAAGACCCTATTGAATATTTGCATAAACATAATAAAAGTATAGTTAATCAAAGGGAAATAGGACAAGATTCTAAATCCTTTGCAAATGGATTAAGGGCTGCTTTAAGACAAGATCCAGATGTTATTTTAGTTGGAGAGATGAGGGATTTAGAGACAATATCTACGGCAATTACAGCTGCTGAAACAGGACACCTTGTCTTATCTACCCTTCATACTATAGGAGCAGATAAGACTGTTGATAGAATAATTGATGTTTTTCCACCACATCAACAACAGCAAATAAGGATTCAGCTGTCAAATGTTATTGAAGGGGTTATTTCTCAACAGCTTTTACCTAAGGCTGATGGTAGAGGGAGAGTAGTTGCAGTAGAAGTTATGGTTGCAACTCCTGCAATAAGGAATATTATAAGAGAAGGGAAGACTCATCAGATTAAAACTTCCTTACAAACTGGTACAAAATTTGGAATGCAGACAATGGATAATTCATTAATAGACTTATATAGAAAAGGAATTATAACAAAAGATACATTATTAAATTACTCAGTTGATACTGAAATGGTAAAAAGATATATTGGAATATAAGTGATTAGTTTAATTAAAGGGGTGAATACATGCCCGTATATAAATATAAGGCTGTAAAAGAAACAGGAGACAAGAAAGAAGGTAAGTATACAGCAAACTCAAAGAATGAAGTTATCTCAATGCTTAGAGATAATAAATACTATCCAATAAAAATAGAAGAATTGCAAGAAGATAGAAATATAAAGTTAACTAATCTATTTAATAGAGTTAAAACAAAAGATTTAGCAATATTTTGTAGACAATTTCATACAATGTTAGATGCTGGAGTTACTATTATTAACTGTTTAGATATTTTAAAACAACAGACAGAAAATAAAAAACTAAAAGTAGAATTAGGGAAAATTTATGATGAGGTGCAAAAGGGCTCAACCCTTTCTGAAGCTTTAAGAAAGCATGATGAATTTTTTGACGAATTACTTATAAACATGGTGGAAGCAGGTGAAGCCAGTGGTACCTTAGATGTAATAATGAACAGAATGGCAGTCCATTATGAAAAAGAAAATAAAATTTCTAATAAAGTCAAAAATGCAATGGTTTATCCTTTAATATTAAGTATTGTTTCAATTTTTGTTGTTATATTCTTATTAATAGTAGTTATGCCCAGTTTTATAAGTATGTTTCAAGGGGCAGGTGTAGCTTTACCATTACCAACAAGGATTCTATTGGCAATAAGTAATGGTATAAAAGAAAATTGGTATTTAATGGTTATATCTATAGCTTTTCTTCTATATATACTTAATAGATACAAGGGAACAGAAAATGGCAGTAAATTTTTCGATAGAGTAAAGCTTAAAATTCCAATAATAAAAAAGACTACAATAAAGATTGTTACTTCAAGATTTACAAGGACCCTTTCAACATTATTGGGAAGTGGTGTATCATTACTACAATCTTTAGATATAGTTTCTAGAGTTGTAGGAAACAAAGTTGTAGCTGAAGATATATTACAGGCTAAGGAAGATATAAGAAAGGGAATAAATTTAGCTGAACCTATAAGAAAGTCAGGTATATTTCCACCTATGGTAGTATCTATGGTAAAGATAGGTGAGGAATCTGGTTCACTTGAAGAAATGTTAGAAAAAACTGCTGATTTCTATGATGATGAAGTGGAAGCAGCAATGGAAAAAATGACAACAGCATTAGAGCCAATAATGATTATAGTTATGGCAATAGTAATTGGTTCAATAGTTATAGCAATGATACTACCAATGTTTGAGATGATAAATACATTGCAGTTTTAAAAAATTTAAAATTGAAAATGTAAAATTAAAAATTAAAAGATAAGAGAAAATAGTAGTTAGTTGTTAGTAATTAGTAGTGAGAAACTTCGAGTAATTCGAAGTTGAGTAATATAATTTAAAATTCAAAATTTAGAATTTAAGATTAAGTTATTGAAGGGGGGTGAAGGGGATGATTAAGGCGATAGCAAAAGGATTAAAAAATAATAGGGGTTTTACTTTAGTTGAGCTTATTGTAGTATTAGCAGTATTAGGTATAATCGGAGCAATAGCAGTACCTAGATTTACAGGGATACAAGAAGATGCAAGAGTTAAAGCTGATAAGGCATCAGTTGATATAATTAATAAGGCCTTAGAACTATATAAAATACAGGAGAATGATGAAGATTTATCAAAGCTTTTAAATGATGTAGAAAACTCAACTGCAGCAGATGTAATTAATAAATTAATAGAAGAAGGTTATTTAGAAGATGATGTTAGTGATGAAACACAAAGCAAAGGAGACTTCGAATTTAACAAACAAGAACTAAAGATTGAATATAAAGAAGGACAATAAACTATTAATTTTAATCTGGAGTGAATTTAATTGTTCTATATTATAACATTTACATCCTTGCTCATAGGTTCATTCCTAAATGTATGCATATACCGCATACCTAGAGGAAAATCAATTTCATATCCACCATCACACTGTCCAAAGTGTGATACAAGGTTAAAACCTTTAGATCTAATACCAGTTATAAGTTATATTTTTTACAGGGGAAAATGTAGATACTGTGGGGAAAAAATTTCCCTACAGTATCCATTAATTGAAATCCTTACTGCAATCATATATATATTATTATTTTTAAAATATGGCTTAACTATTACTTTTATAAAATATGCAACTTTATCGAGCCTTTTATTAGTAATCAGTGTAATTGATTATCAACATAAAATTATTCCAGATAAGTTGAATATTTTTGGATTAATTACGGGTTTTATATTTATTTCATTATACAATTTTAAAATAGGACTTATAAATGGGACTATAGGCTTATTAATAGGTGGAGGATTATTTTTACTCATAGCAGTATTAACTAAAGGAGCTATGGGTGGAGGAGATATTAAACTTATGGCAGTAATTGGACTATGGATGGGGTGGAAATATATTATTCTTATATCACTTTTATCCTTTGTATTTGGTGCAATAATATCTCTATTACTATTATTATTTAAAATTAAGGATAGAAAGGATTATATCCCCTTTGGACCTTTTATTGCTTTAGCTACTTTTGTTACAATTTTATATGGAAGTGAAATTATCCAATATTATATGATTCGATATTAAGTTAGATTTACAACATCTAATGTTTCTAATCCTTGAGAGGTGAAAATTTTGTTTAATAATAAAGTTATATCAATAGATATAGGAAGCAAAAATATAAAGATAGCAGAGGGAAAACATGTAAAGAATGATGTTCATATTAGTAATGCAGTTATTCTGCAAACCCCTAAGGAATCGTTTTACGATGGGAAGATATTGGACAAGCATAAAATAAAAGAGGTTATTCTAGATACTATAAAAAGAAAAAAAATGAAGGCTAAAAAAGTTGTATTTACAATACAGAGTACATCTGTTGTAACTAGGGAAATGTATTTACCTGATGTAAAAAAGGAAGAGTTAGATAGTATAGTTAGATTCGAAGTAGAGCAGTATCTTCCTATATTACTTAATGATTATGTTATTCAATATAAAACTTTAGATAAAAAGAGTGATAATGAAAAGATTAAATTACAAGTTATTGCCCTTCCAAAAGATATTGTTAAAATGTACCTGGAATTAGCTAAAGAATTAAAGTTAAAACCTTTGGCGTTGGATATTAATTCAAATGCTATATCTAAACTATTTAGTAAAGGAATTAAAATAAATGATGAAAAGTACAGTTTTGATAAAACTGTTGCATTAATAGATCTTGGTTATGACAAATTAGATGTTAATATCATTAAGGGAGGATGTAGCCATTTTAGTAGGATTATCCCAAAGGGAGGAAAGGATATAGATATTACTATTGCTAATTCCTTTAATTTAGAATTAAATGAAGCAGAGGAAAAGAAGGTTAATGAAGTAAATCTTGATGAAACAAATAATAACTTATCTTCTGGAATGCTAAATGAAGTTACAAAAAGGATTATTGAGGAATGGACTTCGGAAGTTAGTAGAGTATTTCAGTACTATATGAGTAGAAATAGGGAGTTTAGAGTTGATAAGATTTATTTATATGGAGGTAGCTCACAGATACAAAACATAAACAATATTATATCAAATCAGTTAAACATGCCTGTTTCTATTATAAAGAATATGAGCAATATTAAAATAGGAAAAACAATAGATGATATAGAAATAGAAAGATTTTTAAACGCTGTAGGAGCTATTATTAGAAGATAGGAAGGTGAATTATTTGAATGATATTAACTTTTTCCTACCATATATTGAATCAAGTAGAAGAAGCAGAAATAGGTTAATTTATTATGTTACTGTTACTTTTTTACTTATTACTATATTAATTGGAATTTATCTTACTAATTTTTTTAGGATAGCTAAACTAAAAAAAGAAATTAATAGAATTGAAGAATATATAAATTCAGAAAAAGTAAAAGAAAAGATTGCAGAAGTTAATGAAAGAAAGAGAAAAATTGAATTAATGAAAAAATATACTGATATTCTTATTGAAGTTAATGGATCTATTGATAAAAAGGATGTTATAACTAGTAGTCTTTTCTTTGACATATCTAGTCTACTCCCCAAAGATATGTTTTTTCAAGCTATTAACTTGTCTTCTGAAGAAATTATTATTCAAGGATATTCTCAAAAAAGGATTTCCATTGCAGAATATGAGCACAATTTAAAAGGATTAAATTATCTAAAATATGTTCATGTTCTAAATATAAGTGAACAAGATGAAGGTATTTATACCTTTACTATTAAATGCTTATTCGGGGATGTGAATAAAATTGAAACTAACTAAAAGAGAGAAGAAAATGCTAATTATATTATTAATTGTTGCAATATCAGCTTTATACTATAACTTTTTGCTTAGTCCCCAATTAAATAAGATAAATGCTTTAGAGAAAAGCTTAGAAGAATATAAACAAAAAGTATCATTATTAGATAATAAAATTATGGAAAACAAAAACATAAACAGAGAATATAAGGTTTTAAATGCTAGAATAAGTAGTATGTATATAAGATTTTTACCTGAAATAATACAAGAAAAAATAATAGTTATATTAGATAATATGCTTGTATCTTCAGATTTAGAAAGTGAAAATATATCATTTAGTGAACCTGAAATAAAATCATTAGAAGAAAAAGATGAAAAAGAGGAAGAATACCAAATAGAAAATTTAGTAAAAGAGTTTTTAGGATATAAAAATAACAACAAAAATGAAGAAAATAGTATTGAGAATGGCAATATACCTAGAGTCAAAGTAATGAACGTAGAGATTGACTTTAGGGGAACATATGAGGAATTAATTAATTTCATAAGATTAGTTGAAAATTATGAAAAAGAAATATTGATAAATAGATTAAATGTTGTTAATCAGGATTCAGATAATCTAATAGGGTTCATGGAACTTCAATTTTATTCTATTCCCAAAATACACAATCAAGATAAAGAGTTTATTACATGGAATATAGTAAATGATTACGGTAAAAACAATCCTTTTATGAATAATAATAGCTTATCAAACAAACTATTTAATGAATATAAGGAAGACAAAATAGAATATGATTTCTTAATGAGTGTTAAGCCTACAAGCTCAGATTTACCAACTATTATTTTAGGTAAAAATGATGACCCATCTAAAAAAACATATGTGTATGGGGATAATCCAAATATTGAAACTATAGATATCTACTTTACACAGAAAAATGATAAATATTATTTTAAATATAAAACAAAATATTATTCTTATCCTATGGATTTTAACAAATCAGAGGAGTTTACTCCAAAGAATAATAATATAAGTTTAAAAATATATAGTACACACAGAAATTCTTCTGAAGATGTTTCAGGTGCTATTATAAATTTGTACAATAATACTGATAAAAATGTATTTGTTAAAATAGTTAATGATGATATAAAAAGACCTAGGGTTTTTATAAATAAAAAAAGTGGTATTATAGAAGTTTCAAAGGAATAATTTGGAGGTAATAAATGATAAACTTAATAAATAATAAAAGGGGAGTAACTCTTATTGAAATACTATTAACTTTAACAATATTAGGTATTATTATAATCCCATTAACTAACTTATTTGTTAATACAGTCAAAAATAACAAACGTTCTGAAGATCTAATGATTGCAACATCAATTTCACAAAAATATATGGAAAGAATTTTATCTCATCAGGTGATAGCTGATGAAGGTGATGAATTTACTGAAGAAGACTACAAATCTTTTAAAGTAATAGTTAAGGAAAAAATTGAAAAATACAGAAATGAAGAAGATAAAGAAATACTATATGAAATAAAGTTAACTGTAAAGAAGAATGATAAGGTAATTTTAGATAATATAACAGGTTATGTTATAGAAGAAATGACAGATTAGGATGTGTTTTTCATGTTTAAAAAACATTTAAATAATAATGGTTCAACAATGTTATTACTAGTTATCATAACGGCTATCTTAACAATTCTTGGAACAACAATTCTAACTCTATCTATAACAAATTATAAAATGAAGGTAATAGACAGTAGAGAAAAGAAGAATTTTTATTTAGCAGACACAGGCTTAGAAATAGTTGAATTTATAGCAAAATATGTTATTAAAGATGCGGTTGAAAGTGGAAATTTGGCTGTTGAAGAATATATGGATAATTTAGATTTAGGGAAAGAGATTGAGGATGAAGAAGCTGGTTTAGATAGTCCATATATTAAGGATGATGGTACTATAGATGTTGACTATATAAAAGCTGAACAAGAATTAATTTTTGAAGATGCATATACAAAATACATTAAAGAAAATTTAGAAAACAGAATTAAAAACCTAAAACCTAAAGAGGATAGTAATTCGTTAGATGATATTAAACCCCATATTGAAGCTAGTTTTAATGATCAAAGCTTTCATTTAACTGTAGATTCTAGTTATGAAAAGGATAATATTACTAAGCAGATATCATGTGAATATGAAATAAAGATACCACAATATGGTATTGAAATTGTACCTGATGATATAGGTGAAATTATTGAAATAAAGAAGAATGTTATATGGGAAAAAGCTATTGCAGCAGATGGAGACTTAAAAATCCATGATGAAGGATTAGAAATAAATGGTGATATTTTTGTAAAAGGAGAAGATGATGGTGGAATTTTATTAACAGAAAACTTTAAAAAAGTAACTATAAATGGACAAGTTATAACTCTGAATGATTTAATAATAGATTCTGATAAACCCCGTAAAAAAAACGTAGAAATTAATGGAGATGTTTATGCAGATAATGTAATAATAACTGAAAATACTCAAAACTCTCAGTTAATTGTATCTAATTCGGTTTTCACTTCCGATGATTTAGAGTTAAATGGTACTAAATCTATAATTAAAATACAAAATGGATATTACGGTATATGTGACGGTTCTAATATTCGTAGTAACAAGCCAGATAATTCTAGTAGTATTATTATAAATTCGCCGGACTTAGCTAATGGTAAAAAAAAATCTAAACTTATAATTAATAATGAAGTTGTAATACTTGGTTCATCTTATATAAATGCCTATAAGGAGGTTAATGGTGAAAAAATACCATATCAAACAGGTGAATCTTTATCTATAATAGGGAATTATAGGGCCTATACAAAGCCTTTAACTGAAGAACCAAATGAACAACAAGATAAAGTTTATTATGAAAAATTAAAAGAAAATAATGTAGAATTTGAATATTATGCCCCTTTAGTTTTAGTAGATAAGTTTAAAAATGGAACCCCTCTTAATGTTATAGATAAAAGCCAATACTTTAGATTATATTTTAAACAATATGGAGATGATGAGATTAAAGACTTAGAAAAAGTAATAGAATTGCCAGATAGCGAGAATATAAGGACAATTGGAGCTGTAATTACGGATAATGATATATTAACAGGTAATTATGATTTAGATTTATTTGGCTATGTAAGTAACAAATTTAATGAAACTTTTAAAGATATGGTTGAATACAACTTAAGTATAAATGATGTAGAGTCAAATTCTGATGTTAACACTCAAATAAACTTAGACTATATCAAAAACGGTATAGATGAAAAAGATGAAGAAAATATTTTTTTAAGTAGAAATAATAACTATACAATTGATAACACAAATAATTATAAGGATATTGTAATAACTGGTGGAGATGTAACTATTAATGATACAGACTTTGAGGGAATAATAATAGCAGATGGGAATGTATATGTAAAGGGTAAAGTTAATGTAAATGGAGCAATTATATCCTCTGGAGATATTCGATTCTTAGAAAAGGGAAATAAAAGCATTTCTTATGATAAGGATGTACTCATTAAATTAATTGGTGAAAACATTGATTTGTTTGAGAAAATCTTTAAAAATAATTCTTCAGATTCAATATATATTTTAGAGCCAAATGACTATCAGAAAACAAATGATGGCAAAATTACTATTTCAGATTTATTAATATTAAAAAACTGGCATATGAAACAATAAAAGTATTATCTAATTAATAGAGGAAGGCTGTTTATAATGAAATCAAACAATTGTAGAGGACTGACATTAATAGAATTAATTATGGTATTAGGTATTATAGCCATAGTATTTTCTCTTTTGTTTACATTATTAATATCCAACATAAAAGTTTTTAATACTTCTAATGAAGACATTGAACTACAATATCAAGCTCAAATTGCTATGGACTCAATTATAGATAAAGCTATTAAATGTACATCAATAATAGAATATAATTCTAAAAGATTAGTTTTTAAAACAATAGATAATAGTTATGAAATATTTGAGATAAAGTCTAACAATAAAATTTTTTATACAAATAGTTCCTATAAAGATGCTTCAGCTACTTTAGAAATTGCAAATTATATTGAGTCATTTGATATAAAAGAAAAGAATAATGGAATAGAACTAACAATAAATCTTCAAAATAATAAATCAATAATTAGTGAATTTTACTTTAGAAATAAAGAATAAGTTTAAAAGCTGGTGATTATATGAAATATATATGAAAATAATAATGGGTTTACTTTAATAGAAATATTAATAGTACTTTCGATTATTGTAATACTTATTACTATTATTTTTCCAAAACTATATTTAGAATCATTTTCTTTAAAAGCCCAAACATATCAATTGTGTTATGATATTAGAAGAATAAGATTATTAAAAATGACAGAAGGTGGACAATATAGAATATTATTGTATAGAGATTATTATAGAGTATTAAATGGACCTATAGAATTAAAAAGGGTAAATATGGAAGATAAAACAGAAATATTTTATGGAGATTATGATGAAATATCCTTTAGTTATTCAGGTGCTCCAATATATGGTGGAACAACTGTAACAATTGGAAATGATAAGATAAAAAGATATTATAAAATAACAATAGTACCATCAAGTGGACGTATATTAGTGATTGATGATAAATAATATTTTATTTTTTTGAGGTGAAATCTATGAAATTTAACAGTCCCTTTAAAAAGAGCATAATGTATTTTTTTTTAGTTTTTACCTTTATATTAACTAGTTTAAATCATATTCATGGAGAAACAATTGATAATGTAAAAGCTCCAATAAATGTAATCAGATTTATAGATAAAAATCAATTTAAAGTTAACGAAGAATTTGATATAAACTACACTATACAACCTAAAGATTTATCGCTTGAAAATGTAGATTATGAAAATTACATAAAAGATAAAGAAATCGTTCTAGTAATTGATACATCAGATAGTATGGATGAAGAAATAAACTTTGATAAAGAGAAAGGTAAAGAAAATAAAGAGAAAAAATGGAGTAAAGGCAACAAAAAGAAAAAAGATAAAGATGATAGAGATGATGAAAATGACGAAAGTGAAAATAATGAGGAGAAAAAAATAGATGTTGTTAAGAAAGTTACAAAAGACTTTCTAGTAAAATTAAAGGATAATGAAAAGGTAAAAGTAACCCTTATTTCATATAGTGACTACGCTCAAGAATATATATATAATGAACAAGATTTTGCAAGATTAGCAGATAAAACAAAATATAAAATAAATAATGAGGAATTTACTCAATATGAAGATTTAATAAATGACATAGAAAATTTAGAGGTTGGAGGCACGACCAATATTGGAGATGGGTTAAGAAAAGCCTACTACAAATTATTAAATTCTAGAAATAAAGATGCAGATAAGTATATTATACTATTGACCGATGGCTATCCAACGTCATATAGTAAAAGAAAGGGAGATTACTATTTAGATTATGGTGATAGTTATAAGAGTCATAAAAATAATAAAAAAGGTTTTGAATATGCCAAAAAAGTTACTGAGGAATTAATTGCTAATGGAGAGTTAAATATAAAATCTTACGTTGTAGGATTTGGAGATGATGTAGGGAAGGAAAAATTAGAGGAGATTGTATCAATTGCTGAAGGCAATTACCTTGAAGCTAAAGATGGGAATGAATTAGAGGAAATATATAAGGAAATTGCAAATTTTATAGATAGTGATTTAGTAATACATAACATATATTTTAAAGAAAGATTTCCTGATGGTATAAAAGTTATTGATACACCAGCCAATCTAGAAACAGATGGACAAACTGTAACAGGGTATATAGGTGATATTACTTATAAATTTGATTATGGAACAAATAAGTTTACAGCAGATCCAATTGAGTTTTGGATTAAGGTTAAATCAATTAATGTTGGAATATATAATTTAGGTATTGATGAAAATGGAAACAGTTCTTCTACTTTAACATATATAGATTTTGACGGGACAGAATCTACATTACAAATCCCAGCATTAAGTTTTACAGTTAAGGTATCTCCTGATGGTAAAATAGAAAATACTATGATTAAGCATGGAATATATATAGAAGGAAAAACGATTGATAATAACTTTCTTGAGAGTGAAGGAGGTGTTGTAGAAGTAGTAAGTGAATTTAATGTTAATTTAGGTATATTAATGGAATTATATAATAAAGATTCTGATATTATTCTACATTTAAACAATGAAGGTAACCCAAAAATAGAAATTATTGATGCCCCAGATATAAAGGTGTATGCAGTAAATGATGAAAGTAAGCGGTTGATTGAAGATATCCAAGTATCAATAATAAAAGATATTGATAATGAGAAAGTGTATAATATTCTTATTTCTAATGAAAGTGAAGAAATGGATGATTATTATATTTTAGTTTATACATTTAAATCATATATTGATGAACAATATAGTAATGATCTTGTAACAATAAAAAATTCTATAACTTTAGATGAATATGTAAGTGATTTAAATGTAAAAATACATCCACTTCCAGCAATACGATAAAAATATATGTTTGGAGGTATATTTATGAAATTACATAATTATATGGAGATTGTAGTGCATAAAAAGGTAGAGGAAATAATTGAAAAACAAGAGGGAATATGTAAATGTGAAAAATGCAAATTAGATGTTACAGCAATTGCTTTAAATAATTTACCACCTAAATATGTAGTAACATATAAAGGAGAGGTATATGCTAAGATAAATGAATTAAAAAACCAGTTTGAAACCGATATAATACGTGAAATAGTTAAAGCAATAAAAATAGTAGCAGATAATCCTAGACATAATGACGAATGATTGGGTTGGTGATATAGTGGTAAAACCGAACATAGTATTGATAGGGTTTATGGGTACAGGAAAAACTTCAGTAGGTAAATATTTGGCTGAAATTACAAATAGGAAGTTTATTGATATCGATATTGAAATCGAAAAGAAAAATAATAAAAAGATAAGTGAAATATTTAAACTTTATGGTGAAAAATTTTTTAGAAATGAGGAAATAAAAATAGTAAAAGAGATATATAATAAAAAAAACTTAATTATATCAACAGGTGGGGGAATTATTCTTAATAATAAAAATATAAAGTATTTAAAGGAGAATGGGCTAATTTTTTTACTAAATGGTAGTATTGAAACTATATTAATGAATTTAGAAAAATCTTCAGTAAATAGACCTTTATTAGGGAATGAGAAATGGGAAAGGAAAGTAAAAAAATTACTAAAAGAAAGAAATGATCTGTATTATAATAGTGCTGATTACGTAATTAATATAGATAATAAGACAATTAATAAAGTAGCTGATGAAGTATTAAAAATATACAATTGTAAAAACTAGTTTTAATAAGTTTATAAATAATTTATTTTACATAAAAATAAAGTTAATTCTATTCAAATAATAGGAATTATGGTAATATATAATAGGAAAGTTAATCAGGAAGGGTTTAGGTATAATGGAAAATATATTAATAATACATGGACCTAATTTAAATATGCTAGGAAAACGTAATAAAAATATCTACGGTTCAAAAGATTTAGAACAAATTAATAATTTAATTATACAAAAAGGAAAAGAATTAAATTTTAATATAGACATTTATCAATCTAATAATGAAGGAGATATTATAACTAAGCTACAGGAAGCCTATGAAAGATATAATGGTGTAGTTATAAATCCTGGTGCTTATACCCATTATAGTATTGCCATAAGGGATGCTATTGAAATTCTTAAAATTCCAGTAATAGAAGTACATTTATCAAATATATATTCGAGGGAACATTTTAGAAACAAGTCAGTTATAGCATCTGTATGTACTGGGCAAATATCTGGTTTTGGATACAATAGTTATATTTTGGCTTTGGAAGCTTTAAGGGATTTATTATTGTGATAGGGGGAATTTGATGAATATTAGAATAAAAAAAATAAGAGATAAATTTGAAGAATTAAATATAGATTCTGTTATAGTATTCAAACCTGAAAATAGGAGGTATTTAAGTGGCTTTACAGGTACAACAGGTTTTGTAATAATAACAGAGAATAAAAACATCTTTGCGACAGACTTTAGATATACTGAGCAAGCCAATAAACAATGTGATGGTTATGAAATTAAGAAAATTAGTAAAGATTATAAATTATACGATATTTTAAGAGAATTAGGTGTAAAAAAATTAGGCGTTGAGGATGATTTTGCCACATATCAATTTATTAATAAACTAAAGGAAGAACTTACTGATATAGAATTAATTCCATTAAAAGGAACTATAACTAAAATTAGAATGATAAAAGACAATGAAGAAATTAAATTAATAGAAAAGGCTGCTGAGTTAACTGATAAAGCATATGAGTACATATTAAAAACTATAAAGACTGGAATGACTGAAAAAGAAGTTGCCCTTGAATTAGAATTTTTTATGAGGAAAAATGGAGCTGAAGGACCTTCCTTCGATTTTATTGTAGCGTCTGGCTATAGGTCTTCAATGCCACATGGTGTTGCAAGTGAAAAAGTTATAGAAGAAGGCGACTTTGTTACTATAGATATGGGGTGTAAATATAAGGGTTATTGTTCTGATATGACTAGAACCTTTGTTATGGGAAAGGCAAGCGAAAAACAAAAAGAAATATATGAAATAGTTTTAAAGGCTCAACAGGAAGCTTTAAAATCTATTAAACCAGGATTAACAGGCTTAGAAATAGATAAAATAGCTAGGGATATAATAACTAATAATGGATATGGTGAGAGATTTGGCCATGGGTTAGGTCATGGTGTAGGTCTTGAAGTTCATGAACTTCCAACCCTTAGCCAACATGAAATGGGTAAGATAAAGTTACAACCTGGTATGATTATAACCGATGAGCCAGGTATATATATACCTAATTTTGGTGGAGTTAGAATTGAAGATTTAGTTTTAGTAACTGAAGATGGATACAAAGTTTTATCTAAATCTACAAAACAATTATTAGAAATAAATAATTAGAGTAGGAGGTAATAATATGATTTCAGCAGGAGATTTTAGAAAAGGTTTAACATTTGAAATGGATGGAGAAATTTATCAAGTAATTGACTTTCAACATGTAAAACCAGGTAAAGGAGCTGCTTTTGTAAGGACAAAAATAAAGAATTTAAAGACAGGAGCTATAAAAGAAGTGGCATTTAATCCTACAGATAGATTCCCAAGGGCTCATATTGAAACTAAGGAAATGCAATATTTATATAATGATGGACAATTGTATTATTTTATGGATACAGAAACATATGAACAGCTACCATTAAATTATGAACAGGTTAAGGATGCTCTACAGTTTATTAGAGAGAATGATACTGCAATTATGAAGTTTTATGAAGGTAAGCCTTTCCAAGTTGATCCACCTAACTTCGTAGAACTTGAAGTTGTTGAAACTGACCCTGGAGTAAAAGGAGATACTGCCACAGGGGGAACTAAACCAGCAAAGGTTGAAACTGGAGCAGTTGTCCAAGTGCCACTTTTTGTTAATATAGGTGATACTATAAAAATTGATACAAGAACAGGTGAGTATTTATCTAGAGTTTAGGAAATAATATTTTTGTGAAAGACTCAGTAGAGGAGGAGAGAAATTGGATTATCTTTATGAACGAATTTCTTATTTAAAAGGTCTTGCAGATGGATTAGAACTAGACCAAAATACTAAAGAGGGCAAATTATTAATACATATTGTTGAAGCCCTTGAGGATTTTGCAGATGCAATATCAGACTTAGAACAGGAACAATTAGAATTAGAAAATTATGTAGACGTAATTGATGAAGATTTAGCAGATGTTGAAGAAGCTATTTTTGAAGATGAATATGATTTTTACGACGATGATGTAGATTATATTGAATTAGAATGTCCTTATTGTAATGAAATATTATATATAGAAGATGATATGATCGATGATGATACTGAATGCCCTAATTGCCACGAAAGAATAGTAACTGAATATAATGATGAAGATGACGAAAATTAGAAAAACTGATGTGTAGGCATCAGTTTTTCTTTTTAAATAAAATCTATAATTAAAAACCACAAAATAAAAATGTAAATAAATTATATACATCCACAATTAGTGGGTGTTTTTTTTATGTATAAAATTGGCATATTATACATCAAAAATAAATACTTATATATATAAGGAGGGACATGTTATGAAGGAACAAATGAATACAAATTTTCTTAAAAAAAGTTATGGGAATAGTAAGTTTCAGAGAAATCCTACTAAATATAAAGAAATACTAGAATTACTAGATAGTGATATAGCAAAAATCATGGATAAAATTCCCAAAAGAGTTAAAGACAAGGTTGAAGAAATCAGATTAAGGATTGGAAGACCTCTAATGATATGTTTGGAAGGGTCAGATTATTTTTTAGATAAAAGAGGTAAGTTAAATGAAAGAGATAGAGATAGTTACATAGTAACAGAAGAAAATATTAAAAAAACTTTTAGACTATTGTGTAATTACTCAGTTTATGCAGTAGAAGATGATATAAAAAGAGGTTTTATAACAATTAAAGGAGGACATCGAATTGGAATTACAGGAAAAACAGTTTATGGAGAAAAAGGGATAGAAATTATAAAAGAAATTGCTTCATTAAATATAAGAATAGCAAGAGAAAAGGTTGGGATATCTAATAAAGTAATTAAATATATCATAAAAAAACCCAATTCAATTTATAATACTTTAATTGTTTCTCCACCTCAATGTGGAAAAACAACATTACTAAGGGATTTAGTCCGGAATATCAGTACAGGTGTACCAAAATTAAATTTTAGAGGATTAAAGGTAGGGGTTGTAGATGAAAGATCTGAAATAGGGGGTGTTTTTAAGGGGGTACCTCAAAATGATTTAGGTCCAAGAACTGATATTTTAGATGGATGTAAAAAACATGATGGAATAATGATTTTAATAAGGGCTATGTCCCCTTATGTTATAGCAACAGATGAAATAGGTGACAAGAAAGATATAAAAGCGATACATGAATCTTTAAAGGCAGGTGTAAAAATTATAGCAACAGTCCACGGTGAAAACATAAATGATATAAAAACCAAACCAAATTTAAGGCAGATTATAAATGAAAAAATTTTTAAGAGAATTATAATATTAGATAATTCTAAAGGAGTGGGAACAATAAAAGATATATTAGATGGGAATAATTTCAAATCTATCTTGGACGGTGATTTTAAATATGCTGTTTATACTAAAAATAATTGGCAGTCTCATGATTGTAATATCATGTAGTTTTTTTGGATTTTACTTAGGCAGTAGGTACTCAAAGAGATTAAATAACCTAATATTTTTGCAAAACTGTATTCAATTGTTAGAGAGCGAGGTCATATATTCTGCTACACCATTACCTGAAGCACTTGATAATGTATATAGAAAAGGAAATAAGAAAGTTTCGTTTATATTCAAAGAAATAAAAGATCACTTAAAATCTAATAAAGTTTACGATATTTATGATAGCTTTGTTTATATAAAAGATATTTTAAAGAATAATCTCCATTTAATTGATGAAGATATTGAAATTATTTTATCGCTGGGAAGGGTTTTAGGAAGCTCAAATAGAGATGATCAACAAAAACATTTTAAACTAGTTTTAAAACAAATACAGACACAACAAAAAGAAGCAGAAGAAAAGAAAAAGAAAAATGAAAAACTATATAAAAACTTAGGTGTCTTAACCGGATTAGCTATTGTAATAATACTTTTATAGAAGGGAGATATAGTTTATGGATGTAAGTTTAATTTTTAAAATAGCAGCCATAGGAATTTTGGTTGCAGTTTTAAATCAAGTCCTAATTAGAGCTGGAAGAGAAGAGCAAGCTATGATGACTTCATTGGTAGGTATAATTGTAGTATTAATGATGGTAATTAATCTAATAAGTCAATTATTTGAAAATGTTAGAACTATATTTAACCTTTATTAGTGGGGAAGATGCTTATGGAAATAATTCAGATTGTAGGTTTAGGAATTATAGCTACAGTAATAGCAGTTATTTTGAGGCAACAAAAGCCAGAAATTGCGTTACAAATAAGTATTGTTACAGGATTAATAATTTTCCTTTTTGTAGTAAGTAAATTAAAGTACGTAATCGGAGTAATGAGTAATCTTGCAAATAGATTAGATATAGAATTTATGTATTTATCAACAATCCTTAAAGTAATAGGGATAGCTTATATAGCAGAATTTGGTGCTCAAGTTTCAAGAGATGCCGGAGAAGAAGCCATAGCTTCAAAAATTGAATTAGCTGGAAAGGTATTAATAATAGTCCTATCTGTACCAATTTTGATGGCATTATTAGAGTTAATATTAAAAATATTACCATAAGGTGAGATGAAGATGTTAAGAAAAACTATTCTTATTTTAACTTTAATTCTTATTTTACCTTCTATTGTTTTTTGTGATGATATAGACAATACTGAAAAAATTATTGATGAACAATTAAAAAACCTAAGATTGGATGAATTACAAAAATTGATTGTAGAAATTAATAATACTAGCAATCAATATCTACCAAAAATACAATTTAAACAATTTATAATTTCATTAATCAAGGGAGAACAAGTTATAAATGTTGAAGAAATTTTGACAGGAATATTAAAGATAATTTTTAATGAAGTTATAGCCAATTCATACTTATTAGGGAAACTATTGATTTTATCAATTATTTTTGCCATATTAACTAACTTGCAAAGTGCATTTGAAAAAAATACTATAAGCAAATTATCATTTTATGTATGTTATCTAGTATTATTATCTATAGCAATAAAAAGTTTTACTATAGGTATGGGTATAGGAAAGCAAGCAATAGAAGATATGGTTGTATTTATTCAAGCTTTACTTCCTGTCTTAATTACTCTGTTGGTAGCTGTTGGGGGAATTGCATCATCTGCACTATTTCAACCAATTATTTTAGGAGCAGTAAGTGTTATTAGTACCCTTATGAAAGATATTATATTACCATTAATATTTTTTTCAGCAATTATAGGTATAGTAAGCAAAATGTCTGAAAGAATACAAATTAGTAGACTGTCTAGTTTAATACGGCAAATATCTATTGCTATTATTGGATTTACTATGACAATATTTATTGGAGTTATGTCTATTCAGGGAGCTACAACTGCTAAAGTTGATGGTCTTACAATTAGAACCGCTAAATTTGCAGTTGACTCCTTCATACCAATTGTTGGTGGGTTTATATCTGATGCTATGGATACAGTAGTTGGATGTTCAATGGTTTTAAAAAATGCAGTAGGAGTTGTAGGATTGATAGCTCTTTTTATAGTGTGTATTATTCCAATAATAAAGTTATTGTCTTTGATATTAATATATAAAGTTGTATGTGTAGTAATTGAACCCATTTCAGATAGTAAAATTGTTGATTGTCTTAATGAGATTAGCAATTCGATTTTCCTAATCTTTGCTACAGTTACTTCAGTAGGTGTAATGTTCTTTATTTCAATATCCATAATTATAGGAGCCGGGAACTTAACCTTATTGATGAGGTAGGTGATATATTGATACATTTTCTAAAAAATTGGGTTATAAATATAGTTACTGTTGTTGTTTTTGTAACTTTTATAGAAATTTTACTGCCTAATAGTTCAATGAAAAGATATATAAATGTGATTATTGGTTTAACTATAATAGTAGTTTTAGTAAATCCATTCATAAAACTGTTAACTGAAGACATAGATATAGAAAAAGAAGTGTTTAAACAGATTAAAAGTAGTTATAGAAGTGGTCAAATAAAAAAGGAAGAATTTCAGAATCTAAGAGAAACTCAAGTTATAGGACTTTATAAAGACAAAGTAAAAAATGATTTAAAAAATTTACTCGATTCCTATACTAAATATACTGTAAAAGATATTTCAGTAGAGATTATAGATGACATGGAAAGTAAAAAATTTGGTAGTTTACAAAAGGTAAAAATTATATTTTTAAATAATGATAAAAAAGAAGATCAAACTAGAGACATTAAAGTAGATCCTATTGAGAATATAAAAGTAAGTCTAAAAACTACTAAAGAAAAACAATCACTAAAAACAATAAATAACTTATATGATATTAAGACAAAAATTTCAGATGCATTTAAAATTCCAAAAGAAAATATATTGCTCTATATGGCCAATTAAAATTAAAGGGGGATGGTTAGATGAACTTTTTTGATAAGTTTAAAAATATTTTTAATAAAGAAGAATCCAACAAGGTTTTTACAACAATAATAACTGTTTTCTCTATAGGTTTAATTATTTTAATTGGTGTAAGTACATTTATTGAACCTGATAATAATGCAGTTATGGAAAATTCCCTTAAAGGATTGGAAAATGAAAATATAAATAAGGATTATAGCCTTATTAATAATTACACATCTACATTAGAATCAAAGCTTGAAACAGTACTAAGTCAAATAAAGGGTGTCGGTCAGGTAGAAGTCATGATAACCCTTTATGATTCTGCTGAGAGAATTCCAGCAGTTAATACAACTAAAACTGAAGAAAAGACGAAAGAAAAGGATTCTCAAGGAGGTGTTAGAGAAGTAATAAAACAAGACTATACAGAACAGGTTGTTGTAAGTAATCAAAATAATGATTCACTTGTTGTAATAAAGGAAGTAAAGCCGAAAGTTAAAGGTGTTATAGTTGTAGCAGAAGGAGCAGAGGATTTAGCAGTAAAAGAAAAACTATATACTGCAGTAAAGACAGTCTTAGGTATATCAGGTAATAGAGTAGAAATATATCCTAAAGATTAAAAGGGGGTATAAGTATGGTAATTAGGAAAAAAACTATTCTTTTAGTTTCATTAATTATTTTACTAATTGTTGTAGGTTATATTAATCATCAGTTGACAAAGCAATCCCTTTTAGAATCATCTGCAGAATATCAACAACATGAACAAACAAAATTAAATGAAGTTCAAAAGTTAGACAATGTTAATTTAGAGGAGACTTCTGGAAAAAATGTAGATATAGAAGATTCAGATATTGAAATAGTTGAAAGTACAGAAAGTCAAGTTTCAGAATTAACAATGGAAACAAATAACCATATTGAAGAAGCAATAAGTAGAGAAGGTAGTAGGAAAAGTAGAAACTATTTTATAGAATATAGGCTTTCAAGGGATAAATTAAGAGCTGGATTAATTGATCGATTAAAGGAAATAATAAATAATGAAAAAACTGAACAAGAAATAAGAAGCCAAGCTCAAAAAGAGATTATAAGAATTGGTAAATTAGCTGAAAAGGAATTGTATATAGAAGGTTTGATTAAAGCAAAGGGCTTTGAAGATGCATTAGTATTTTTAAAAGAAAATAGTGCAAGGATAGTAGTAGATGCTGATGAGTTAAACGAGCAGGAAGTTATGCAAATCCTTGAAATAATAAAAAATGAAGCTAATATTGAGCCTTCAAATATAAAGATTATGAAAAAGTTTAATTAGTTTGTAAAAATATAAGGGATTTGATATAATAACTATGAATAAGTGAAAGCAACCAGGGGGTGTAATATATGTCAGATTTAGATAAAAATACTTCAGAATATGGTCAAATTAAAATAGCAGATGAAGTTGTTGGAATTATTGCAGGTATAGCAGCTACAGAAGTTGATGGTGTAGCTGGAATGAGTGGTGGAATAGCCGGCGGAATTGCAGAAATGTTAGGTAGAAAAAACCTTTCCAAAGGAGTTAAAGTTGAGGTAGGAGAAAGGGAAGCTGCCATTGATTTATACATAGTTGTAGAGTATGGTGCTAAAATTCCAGAGGTAGCTTGGGGAATTCAGGAAAATGTAAAGAATGCTGTTGAGACAATGACAGGTTTAAATGTAGTTGAGGTTAATATACATGTACAGGGAGTAAGCTTTGAAAAGGAAAAGAAAGATAATCCTGAAGAGGAAAATGAACAGCAAAAAGTTAAATAAATTTAGATAAGAACCCTCTGATTTTTCAGAGGGTTAATTAAATATTATATAATAATTAACTGACTTTTTTCTCTTTTTAGAACACTTAGGAAATTATAATCAAAAAATATAGTAAATAAAATATAATTTTAGTTATGTGTTTCAAAAAAATCAACCTTGAGAATTTTCTATTTTTAATAGAAGACTTTTTTACATATTATACAGAGTATAACAAAAACTAAATAAAAATAAGGAGGATACAAATGAGTAGAAAAATAGCAAGAGAAGCTGCAATGAAATTAATATATCAAATGGATTTAAAGGATGAATTTACTCATGAAGCAGTAGAATCCTTTGTTCAGAATAATAAGTTAAAAAAAGATGAGATAAGTTATATAGTAAATACAGCTAATATGATTATAGATAATTTAGAAAAAATAGATGATTATATTGGTAAATATGCTCATAAATGGAAATTAGAAAGATTAGCTAAAGTTGACTTAGCTGTTTTGCGAATTGCTATTTGTGAAATAATGTTTAGAGAAGATATACCTATAGAGGTATCAATAAATGAAGCCGTTGAAATAAGCAAAAAATACAGTACTGAAGAATCAAGTAAGTTTGTAAATGGTATATTAGGTGGTTATGTAAAAGAGATGGAGGATAGAAATGGATAATTATTATATTGGTTTTGATACTAGTGCTTATACTACTTCAATTGCAGTAATAAATGATAAAAGAGAAATTATTGCTGATTTAAGAAAAAATCTAAAGGTTAAAAAGGGGAATAGAGGTTTAAGACAACAAGAAGCTGTTTTTCAGCATACACTGAATATTCCAGAATTAATAGATGAACTTACACGTATAATTGATCTTAATAAAGTAAAAGCTGTAGCTGCTAGTGTTAAACCAAGAAATCTTGAAGGTTCATACATGCCAGTTTTTAGAGTTGGTCAAGGACAAGCTTATATATTATCCAAAGTTTTAAAAGTAGCATATAAAGAATTTAGTCATCAAGAAGGTCATATTGCTTCAGGAATTCTTAAAAGTAAAATTAATAGTATAGATAGATTTTTAGCTTTACATATTTCTGGAGGTACAACTGAATTATTATTAGTAGAGAATGAGGAAAGAAATTTAAAAATAGAGATTATAGGAGGTACTAAGGATATAAGCGCAGGTCAGTTAATTGATAGAATCGGTGTTGATTTAAATTATCCATTTCCTTCTGGAAAGTATTTAGATGAAATATCTAAAAATGGAAAATTGATTGATGCAAAATTACCTATTAGTGTTTATGATACATGGATAAATTTTTCTGGTCCAGAGACCTATTTTAAAAAATTAATAAAAAGTCAAAAATATTCATCAGAAAACTTAGCTAAAAGCTTATTTTATGTTGTTGGATATTCATTAAAAAAAATACTAAAAAATGCCTTAGTAAAGTATGATATAAAGAATGTATTAATTATTGGAGGGGTAGCATCGAACTCTTATATTAGGTATATGCTAAAAAATAAGGTTGAAAAAAATAAAATTGGACATATATATTTTCCTGATAGTAGATATTGTACGGATAATGCTGTTGGGATAGCGTATTTAAGTATGATAAAGTGAAATATAAACGGAGGCATTAAAAATGAATATTAAGCCTTTAAAAGTTAGTGAGATAAATAGATATATTAAGAAACTATTAAATAATGATCCTGTATTATACAATATAAGTGTAGAAGGAGAAATTTCAAACTTTAAGCATCATTATAGTGGACACATGTATTTTTCTTTAAAAGATAAAAATAGTAGAATTAAGTGTGTAATGTTTAGTAATGATTGTAGTGGATTAAAGTTTACTCCCGAAGATGGTATGAGTGTTATTGTAAAAGGGTATATTTCAGTATATGAAAGAAATGGACAGTATCAGTTATACGTTAAGGAAATGGTAACTAAAGGAGTAGGAGAACTCTATATAGAATTTGAACGCTTAAAGGAAAAACTAAAAAAAGAAGGATTATTTGATGAGTCAAGGAAAAAGCCAATACCATATATCCCCAAAAAAATAGGTGTTGTAACTTCATCAAAAGGAGCTGCTATAAAAGATATAATTACAGTTATAAAAAGAAGGCTACCTACAGCCGAAATTGTTGTGTATCCTGCTTTAGTGCAGGGGGAAAGGGCACATATAGAGATTTGTAAGGGATTAAAATATTTTAATTCAAGAAATGATATTGATCTAATAATTACAGGTAGAGGTGGAGGTTCTATTGAAGAATTGTGGGCATTTAATGAGGAGGATGTTGCAAGAACAATTTATGAATTAGAAATTCCAGTTATATCAGCTGTAGGACATGAAACTGACTTTACTATAGCAGATTTTGTAGCTGACTTAAGAGCACCTACTCCATCAGCCGCTGGAGAACTAGCAGTACCTAATGCTAATGACTTAAAAAAGAGACTTGATGAACTTTCCTCTAGGTTGATATTTTGCTATGATAGATATATAAACGAAAAAAGTGCATTAGTAGAGAAATTAAACGAAAATTTAATATATTTTTCTCCAGTTAAATTAGTAAATGAAAATAGGCAAAGACTTGATTATTTAGCTAAAGACTTAATAAATGCCTATAAAAAGTTTAAAGATAACTCTAGAAAAAAGGTAGATAAATTAGGTAGTAATTTAAATGTATTAAGTCCTTTATCTGTTTTATCAAGGGGTTACTCTTTAGCTGTTAAAAATAATGGAAAAATTGTTAAATCTGTAAAAGATTTAAATAATGGAGATAAGTTTGATCTTATTTTATCAGATGGTAGAATAAAAGCTAAAAAGATATGTTTAAAAGCAGATCTAAAGGGAGATGGGATATATGAATGATAAGAAGATAAATAAGACATTTGAAGAGGCTATAGAGGAATTAGAAAAAATTGTTGAAAAGTTAGAAGAAGGGAACTTAAACTTAAATGACTCTTTAACTACCTTTGAAAGGGGTATTAAGTTATACAAATATTGTAATAGTTTATTAAATGATACAGAAGGTAAAGTAAAGCTTATTCTTGAAAAAATGAATGGAGAAATTGATGAAAAAGAATTCGAAGGGGATGAATAGTACACTATGGAATTAAAAAGAGAAATTGAAAAGTATAAAAAAATAATTGAAGATAATATAGATAAAATTTTGCCTAAAAGTAATAATAAATACCAGAGTAAAGTTTTTGATTCTATGAGGTATAGCATTTTTGCTGGGGGAAAGAGATTAAGGCCTATTCTAACGCTTAAGACTTGTGAATTAATAAGTGGAGACTATAAACCAGCCATCCCTTTTGCATTAGCAATAGAAATGATACATACCTATTCTTTAATACATGATGATTTACCAGCAATGGATGATGATAATTATAGAAGAGGTAAATTAACAAACCATAGGGTTTATGGTGAAGCAATGGCAATTTTAGCAGGGGATGGTTTATTAAATTTTGCATATGAAGTAATGAATGAAGCTATATTAGAAAACAACAAAGATAATCATAGATTAATAAAAGCATTTAGTAAAATAGCAACTGCTGCAGGTGTCTATGGGATGATCGGTGGACAAGTCGTAGATATTTTATCTGAAAACACTAAAATAGATGCTGATACATTGGATTTTATTCACAAACATAAGACATCAGCATTAATTGAAGCTTCTATTGTTTCAGGTGCAATCATAGGAGGTGCTAGTGATAATGAAATAAATGCTTTAGAAAAATATGGAAAATCCATCGGTCTAGGATTCCAAATAAGGGACGACATATTAGATACAATAGGTGATATGAAAAAGTTAGGTAAAGATATAGGAAGTGATGAAGAAAAAAATAAATCAACATATATTTCCTTGTATGGATTAGAAAACTCTATAAACAAGACTAAAGAACTATGTGAAGAAGCGATTAATTCATTAAGTATTTTTAATCAAAAAGACATTTCTTTTTTTGTAGAATTGGCTAAATATCTTGTAAATAGAGACTACTAGAGCTTTATAAATATTATTAATTATATTCTCATTATGTTGAAAATAATAGATGTTTGAAATAAGAATATGACTATGTTATAATGAATTTTGCTCGGAATGATACAGTATTCTAGTCAGACCAGCTGATTCTGAAGGCGGGGCTAAAAATCCGCTAAAGGGCACATCGATGAAGCTCCTGGTTACGGCTGCTGACGCCCAGTTGGGGGTCGTTTCTGGGAGAAAGGAGGCTGGGGCGATCCACAAAGGCATGTGGGCGTTGACCCTACCTCCGTGAGACTCATAACACTGCGAAGTGTTATGAGAAAACCTGCACGACAGTTTGATGCTGTATGCAGCGTAGCCTGCCTTGAGTGAAATAGGTGGAAAATAGTTAACTCTAAATCCTATGGGCCCGTAGGATGAGGAGTAATGCTATTGAAACCTATTTTGCAAAAGAGGCTAGGAATCAGCATGGCTGTTAGGGAAAACCTCTAGACTGTTCTAGTGAACGGAGGTATATTAGGGATTACAGTGCGGACTAAGTGGTGATCCAGCTCTATCAATGGTGACATGATAGGAATGGAATTAAAGGGAAACCGCTGTTTTGGCGACAGGCAGTTTCCATTCGGGAAATCCTGCTGGACCTAAGCCGCAAGATTTACCTAATATACTATCATTCCGAGTACGGCTGATAGCCATATGCTATCAGCTTTATTTCTATATAAGAAAATGGAGGTTCTTATTTTGGCTAATAGAAAAAAAAAGAAACCTGAATATAAAAATAAAAAATTAAAAAAATATAATATTAAATGGGTATTACTAATATCAATATGGACTTTTCTATTAGCAATTGCTGTAAGTACATTATCTGAAAATTTAATGAGAAAGTTTGATATAATTACAGCATTTGTAACTTTAATTATTATTATTCATTTAGGAGTAATTTTTGATCTAATTGGAATTGCAGTTGCTGCAGCAAATGAAAAACCCTTTAATTCAATGGCGGCTAATAAAGTTTTAGAAGGTAAATACTCATTAAGACTAGTTAGAAATGCTGGGCCTGTTTCAAACTTCTGTAATGATGTTATTGGGGATATTTGTGGAATAATTAGTGGTGCTGCTGGAACAGTAATTGTGTTTAAATTAATTAATGTATATGGTTTTAAGAATGGAACAATTTTAAGTATTGCGATGAGTGGTTTTATTGCTTCATTAACTGTTGGTGGTAAAGCTTTAGGAAAAGAAATAGCGATTAAAAATGCTAATTTAATAATTTTTTACACCTCAAAAATTTTTATGTTATTAGATACAAAGTTAGGTATTGATATATTACCTAAACTAAAGAAAGATAAGAAAAGAAAGAGAGATGAATAGCATGGAAAAACTATTACCAAGTATAAAAAATGTAAAGGATATAAAAAAATTAAATATTAGGCAGCTTAAGAGTTTGTCAAATGAAATTAGAGACTTTATTTTAGAAACGGTTTCAAAAACTGGTGGACATTTAGCGTCAAACTTAGGAATTGTAGAATTGACTTTAGCACTTCATAAAGTGTTTAATAGTCCAAAGGACAAAATAATTTGGGATGTTGGACATCAGGCTTATGTACATAAAATAGCAACTGGTAGAAAAGATGAATTTCACACCCTTAGACAATTTAAAGGGATAAGTGGCTTTCCAAAGAGAAATGAAAGTGAACATGATATATTTGAAACAGGACATAGTTCAACGTCTATATCAGCAGGATTAGGTTATGCTCTTGCTAGAGACCTTGAAGGTGAAGATTATAAAGTAATATGTGTAATTGGCGATGGAGCAATGACAGGAGGCATGGCATTTGAAGCATTAAACCATGCTGGTGATGTAGGAAGTGATTTAATTATAATACTAAATGACAATGAAATGTCTATATCTGAAAATGTTGGAGGATTATCAAAACATCTAAATAGAATTAGGACAGCACCAACATACTCTAGAATGAAAGAGGATTTTGAAAGTATTATAAGTAGTATTCCCGCAATAGGGAAAAGGGTATATAAGACTGCTGAGCGAGCAAAAGATAGTCTTAAATATTTTCTAGTTCCAGGAATAATTTTTGAAGAATTAGGCTTTAAATACCTTGGTCCTGTAAATGGTCATAATTTATATGAGTTAGTTGATGTATTAAATAGGGCTAAAAAAATAAAAGGACCAGTACTCATACACACAGTTACTAAAAAGGGTAAAGGGTATAAACCTGCAGAAGAAAATCCTGATAAGTATCATAGTGTATCACCTTTTAATATCAAAACTGGAAAACCAAATAAGAACGATAAAAAAATAAAATTTTCTCAAATATTTGGAAATGCATTGAATGAATTAGCAAAAAACAATGAAAAAATTGTAGCTATAACTGCTGCAATGCCAAGTGGTACGGGATTGGATATTTTTAAGGAAAATTATCCAAAAAGATTTTTTGATGTTGGGATTGCTGAACAACATGGTGTTACTTTAGCTGCTGGCCTTGCTTCAAATGGGTATAAACCATTTTTTGCTGTTTACTCTACTTTCCTTCAAAGAGGATATGACCAAGTTTTACACGATGTATGTCTTCAAAACTTACCAGTTGTATTTTCCATAGATAGAGCAGGTTTGGTGGGTAAAGATGGTGAAACACACCATGGTGTATTTGATTTTTCGTATTTATCTCATATTCCTAATCTTACAATAATGGCACCTAAAGACGGGAAAGAACTTGTTGAAATGTTGAAGTTTGCAGTAGACTTTGATAAACCATTAGCAATAAGATATCCAAGGGGTTATGCTTGGGACTTATCAAAAGATTATCCTGATAGTTACAATATAGAATTAGGTAAAGGTGAAATATTAGAAAAAGGAAAAGATATAGCAATAATTGCTATAGGGAAAATGGTTAAAAATGGATATGAAGTTGTAAAGAAATTGAAAAATGAAGGAATTAATATAACTCTTGTTAATGGAAAGTTTGTTAAACCTTTAGATGAAAACATGATAATAGAGATTTCAAACCATCATAAGACAATAATTACTATTGAAGATAATGTGAAAGTTGGAGGCTTTGGTAGTAAAATAAATGACTTACTAATTAAGAATAATTATAAAGGAGAAGTTGTTAACTTAGGACTACCAGATAGATTTATTGAACATGGTAACGTTGATGAATTATATAAACTGTATGAATTAGATGTAGATAGTATAATAACTTTAATAAAAAATAAAATGAAAGGGTAGAAGTTATCATGAAAAAAGAACGAATAGATGTATTATTAGTAAAAAAAGGTTTTGCGGAAAGCAGAGAAAAGGCTAAAAAAATAGTTATGGCTGGCTTAGTTTTTATAGATCAGGATAGAATAGATAAACCTGGAACTAAAGTTACAGTAGAAAGTAATATAACTGTAAAAGGTAATCCAATACCTTATGTAAGTAGAGGAGGATTAAAGTTAGAAAAAGCCCTTAATAGTTTTGAAATATCTGTTAAAGATAAGATAGCTCTAGATATAGGAGCTTCAACTGGTGGCTTTACTGATTGTATGTTAAAAAATGGTGCTAAAAAAGTATATGCAATAGATGTAGGATATGGACAACTTGCATGGAAGTTAAGAGAAGATAATAGAGTAATACCAATGGAAAGAACAAATGTAAGGTATGTTAAAAAAGATGATATTGGTGAATTAGCAGATTTTGCAACAATAGATGTATCTTTTATTTCTTTAAAGTTGGTTTTGCCTGTTGTAAAAGATTTACTTAAAGAAAATGGACAAATAGTTGCTTTAATAAAACCTCAATTTGAAGCAGGTAGGGAAAAGGTAGGTAAAAAAGGCGTAGTTAGAGATAAAAATGTACATAAAGAGGTTATACATGATATATTTGAATTTTGTAAGGCGAATGACCTTATATTTAATAACTTAACCTATTCTCCAATAAAAGGCGCTGAAGGTAATATAGAATATTTAGCTCATATTATTAATGGTAAGTCTTTAAATATTATGGCAGAAAGTTTAATTGATACAGTTGTAGACAGTTCCCATAAAAATCTCTAAGATAAAATGTTAAAAAAAGTTAAATATTTTCATATGAAAAAAGTGAAAAAATACATTTTTTTATATTTATACATTTGATATAATAAATATTGGAAACTAAAGTTGCCTTTAAAGGAGTGAAAATTTTGAGGAAATATGCCAGACAAGCTAAAATTTTAGAATTAATTGAAAATTATGATATCGAGACTCAAGAAGAATTAGCTGAAAAATTAAAGCAAGCTGGAATAGATGTAACTCAAGCGACAATTTCAAGGGATATAAAAGAATTAAGAATTGTAAAGGTTTTAACTAAAAATGGTAAATATAAATATGCCGCAATTGGACAAAATCAAGAGGGAATAAGTGAAAGATTAATTAAAATATTTAAAAATTCTGTTACATCTATTGATGTAGCAGGGAATTTATTAGTAATAAAAACATTACCTGGTGCTGCCCAAATTGTAGGTTCAGCTATAGATACAATGGATCTAAAAGAAATAGTTGGAACTATAGCAGGAGATGATACAATTTTTGTAGCGATTTATAATCAAGAAAAAATTAAAGAAGTTTTAGAAATATTCTATAAATTATTAAATTAAATGGAGGTAATGTTCGTGCTCACTGAGCTTAGTATTAAAAATTTTGCAATTATAGATAATGTCCATATATCTTTTTCGAAAGGATTTAATGTGTTAACTGGCGAAACTGGAGCTGGTAAATCAATTCTAATTAATGCAATAGAAATGGTTCTAGGAGGTAGAGCAGCTAAGGAATACGTTAGGAGGGGCAAGGAAAAGGCTATTATTGAAGCAATTTTCCAAATAGAAAATCCAAATAAAATAAATAAAATTTTAGAAGAATATGGGATTAAAAGTGAGCCAGATAATACACTATTATTAACAAGGGAAATTTTTAGTACTGGAAGAAGTACATCAAGAATAAATGGAAGGACAGTAACCCTAACTATGCTTAATAATCTAACTAAATATCTTGTGGATATACATGGGCAGCATGAACATCAATCTCTATTAACTTGGGAAAACCATATTAACTTTATAGATCTTTTAGGTGGAAATAAAGTTTTTAAACTTAAAAAAAATATAAAATACTATTACAATGAACTTAAAAAATATAGAAATAAATTAAATTCACTTACTGAAAACGAAATGGAACGTGAAAGACAAATTGACTTATTAAAATTTCAGATTGAAGAAATAGATAATGCACAACTTGAGGAAAACGAAGAAGATGAACTGATGAATGAATATAACATTTTATCAAATGCTGAAGAAATAATGAAAACAATAGGTGATATTACAGAAAAATTGAACTCTACTGATTTCTATGAGAAATCACTTATTGATGAATTAAATAATATATTGACTAATCTACAAAAAATATCAGAACATGATTCAAAATTAGAAAATTACAGTAATATAGTAGAGTCCATAATCTTTCAATTACAGGATTTGTCTAGAGAATTACGTTTATATATTGATACAATTGAGTATGATCCTGAAAGACTAGAATTGGTTAATGAGAGAATAGACTTAATAAACAAGTTAAAAAGAAAATATGGAAATTCTATAAAAGATATTTTAAAATATAGGGATAAAATTTATAAAGAGTTGCAGATACTTGAAAATAGTAAAGAGGAAATACAAAAAATTAATAAAGAAATTAAGAAAAATGAGGACAAGCTTTCTAAATTATGTAATGAACTAACAAAAGAAAGAAGAATAATTGGAAACAATATTGAAAAGAATATAACTGAAGAGCTTAAAAAGCTAAACATGAAAGATATAAAGTTTAAAGTAAAATACGATAAATATGATTATTTTACAGAAAATGGCCTTGATAAAATTGAATTTTATATATCTCCCAACCCTGGTGAACCTTTAAAACCTTTATCTAAAATAGCTTCAGGTGGAGAAATGTCAAGAATAATGTTAGCTTTTAAATCAATATTAGCAGAAGTAGATGAAATTCCTTGTTTAATTTTTGATGAAATTGATACTGGTATAAGTGGAAAAACAGCACAAATTGTAGGTAGAAAAATATCAAAACTTTCAAAAACTCGTCAGATAATATGTATTACACATCTTCCACAGATTGCTTCTATATCAGAAAGCCATTTTTATATAGATAAAATTGTTAGCAATGGTAGAACAATGACTAAAATACAAAAGCTAGATTATGATGGAAGAATTAAAGAAATATCTAGATTATTAGGAGGTTACAATTTAACTACTAGTACTAAAAAATATGCTGAGGAAATGATTAAAAACTTAAAAAATATATAGAAATGTGAACGTCCTTTATGGGACGTTTTTTTTATTAATACTATTATTAGGAAAGTTAGATTTTGTTGACATCTTGATAAATATTTATATAGAATAAATCAGTCCAAAATAGGCTAAATTAAATATACAACAAAATTTTATATATTGTTGAGGGATAGTTATAGGGGAAATGGGAGTGTGATTTTTTTGGCCAAATCTTCAAAAGGCAAGAAGCTAACTATTTTATTAGCTATCTTGGCCATTTCTTTAGCCCTAGGAATCCAAACTTATACATTAATCCATTTTCCCTCTCAAATAGATATTTTTAAAGGTGAAACAAGAAAAATTAATGTTATTTTCCCATTTAGTATTGATGTTTTACAAAATAAAAATAATATATTAGTAGTGGATAGCCATGAGTTAGGATTAAATGTTAATAATTACTATGAATTTAAAACATTAAGTAAAGGAACAGCGACACTTGAGTTAAAATTATTAAATTTTATACCAATAAGGGATATAAAAGTAAATGTAATTGATAAAAGATATTTAGTTCCAGGAGGCCATTCGATAGGTGTTAAATTAAATACAAAAGGCGTATTAGTTGTTGCTCTTTCAGATATAACAGGATTAGATGGTCAAAAATATAATCCTGCTAAAAATGCTGGAATTAGAGTTGGAGATATAATATTAGAAATAAATGGTATTAAAGTAAGAAGTGCAGATCATGTTATTGAATTATTAAATAAATTTAAAGGTAAAAAACTTAAACTAAAAATTGAAAGAAATAAAAAAGAGTTTATATTAGAAACTAGGCCTGTTAAAAGTAAAAAAGACAATCTATATAAGCTAGGAGTTTGGGTAAGAGATAGGACAGCAGGAATTGGTACTTTGACTTTTTACGATAAAAAAACTAATAAATTTGGAGCATTAGGACATGGAATAACTGATATGGACACTGGATATCTTATGCCCACTAAAAATGGCGAAATCTTAAAGGCTACAGTTTCTTCGATACAACAGGGACAAAAAGGAAATCCTGGTGAGCTTAGAGGTATTTTTTTTGAATCCAAAAATAAGTTAGGAAAAATCGAAAAAAATACTAGATATGGCATATATGGCATATGTTATAAAGATATTAAAAATAAAAGAATAGGTAAACCTATACCTGTTGGTTTAAGAAGTGAAGTTCATCAAGGAAAGGCTTATATTCTTACTACTATTGATAAAAATACAATTGAAAAATTTCAAGTGGAAATTGTAAAAGTGCAACCTCAACTTGTACAACAACAAAAAAGTATGGTGATTAAGGTTGTCGATAAAAAACTATTAGAAAAAACTGGTGGAATTGTTCAGGGAATGAGTGGAAGTCCTATTATTCAAAACGGCAAGTTAATAGGAGCTGTAACACATGTTTTTGTGAATGATCCCACGAAAGGATATGGCCTATATATAGAGTGGATGTTAAAAGAAGCAGGAATTAATTTAAAAAGTAAAGATGAATTTGCTAAAGCAAATTAAAAAAATTTATCTTTTATGAAAGGACTTTGGTCCTTTCTTTTATTTTGAATAGAAATTTTAATAAAAAATACTTAATTTAGAAAAATAAGAAGGAATTAAAATTTCTTTGTCGAATAGTTTATTTGAATTATATATTTTAATATTGTAAATAGAATTAGTTTAGGGGGGTAATTTAGTGGGTAATCAAAAAATCAGAGTAGTTATAGCTGACGATAATAAAGATTTTTGTGAAATTTTAAAAGAATATTTATTAAGTCAAGAAGATGTTGAGGTTGTTGGAATTGCAAAAGATGGTATTGAGGCTTTAGATTTAATTACAGAAAAAAAGCCAGATGTATTAGTACTTGACATTATAATGCCACATTTAGATGGTTTAGGAGTATTAGAGAAATTAAATACTCTTAATATTGATAAAATACCTAAAACTATTGTTTTATCAGCTGTAGGTCAAGATAAGATAACTCAAAGGGCTATATCTTTAGGAGCAGATTACTACGTAGTTAAGCCATTTAACTTTGAAGTTTTTATGAAAAGAATAAGACAGTTAATGGGTACAGTACCTGCAATAACTAAATCTAAAAAGAGAATTGAGACAAGTAACCATATTATAAACTCTTTAAACTCTGCTAAAACTTTAGAAGCAAAAATTACTAACATAATACATGAAATAGGTGTACCTGCACATATAAAAGGGTATTTATATTTAAAAGAAGCAATAGCCATGGTTGTAGATGATGTTGGACTATTAAGTGCAGTAACAAAAGAATTACATCCTAACATAGCTAAAAAATTTAATACAACTCCAAGTAGAGTAGAAAGGGCTATAAGACACGCAATTGAAGTTGCTTGGAGTAGAGGAAAAATAGAAACAATAAATAATTTATTTGGTTATACTGTACATACAGACAAAGGTAAACCTACTAATAGCGAATTTATAGCTATGGTTGCAGATAAATTAAGATTAGAGCAACAGGTTGGTTAAAGAATTTTTATTACACCTCATATCAATTTAAGATATTGAGGTGTTTTATTTTTTTATAATATATCATAATAGATGTTATCATAATTGATAGATAATAAAACAAATATTTTTTCTTAATAATAGAAATAATAAAACTAGAAAAAAGTTGGAGGTTTTTTTATGGAAATAGTAGGGGTTGCCAAAAAAGATAAAAAAACAAAAAATTTAGTAAATAGATTGAATCCTAAAGATATTGCCATTATAAAACATAAGGATATAGATGAAATAGCTGCACACTCTTTAATTGAATCAAAAGTACAATGTGTCATTAATACTGAAAAGAGCATAAGTGGTAAATACCCTAATCGTGGCCCCTCATTATTGCTAAAATCTGGTATACCCCTTCTTGAAGCCCCAAAAGACTTTTTTGAAAAAGTAAAAGAAAATAAACCTATTACAATTAAACATAATAAAATTTATCAAGAAAGATTATTTTTAGGAAAATGTGAAATAATTAATGATAAAAAAGTAAAAGAATTATTGGAACTTGGGAATAAAAATTTAGAAAATGAACTTGATAAATTTATTGAAAATACTTTGGAATATGCAAAAAAAGAAAAAGGGTTAGTTTTAGGAAAAGTGAAGATTCCTAGAATTAAAACAAAACTAGCAAAAAAACATGTTCTAATTGTTGTTAGAGGGAAAGATTATAAAAGAGACCTAGAAGCTATTAAATCATATATTGATGAAGTAAATCCAGTTTTAATAGGTGTAGATGGTGGAGGGGATGCTCTCTTAGAACAGGGATACATTCCTGATATAGTGGTTGGTGATTTAGACAGTGTTAGTGATAAATGTTTACTATTAACAAAAGAAATTATTGTTCATGCTTATCCTGATGGGAGAGCCCCTGGTTTAAATAGAATAAAAAAGTTAGGTTTAAATGCAGTGACTTTTCCAGCACCTGGAACAAGTGAAGATATTTCATTATTATTGGCCTATAATTATGATGCTAGCTTAATAGTAGCAGTAGGAACGCATAGCAATATGATTGATTTTTTAGAAAAGGGAAGAAAAGGGATGGCTAGTACCTTTTTAGTAAGATTAAAGGTTGGTTCTAAATTAGTTGATGCAAAAGGAGTAAATCAATTATATAAAAGCAAATTAAAATTAAAGTATATTTTTGGTTTAGGTTTAGCCGCATTAATTCCAATCATTATTATTAGTTTAATGGCACCTCCAATGAGAGAACTAATTCAACTTTTCCAAATCAAGTTGAAACTCTTAATTGGTATGTAAGGGAGTGGTAAATTGTTTATTAATACTAAGTTTTATGTTATAACGGTAGCATCAATTTTTATAGCTTTAGGTATAGGGATTTATGTTGGATTTATGCTTGATGCACAAGAAATTCTTATACATCAAAAACAGGATATTGTAGCTAGCTTAGAAGAAAGATTCGATTATATTAGAGCTGAAAATCAAAAAATGAAATTAAAGATAGATAAATTAGAAAAACAAATAAGTAATTATGAAGAGTTTAGCAATACTGTTTTACCTGCAATAATAAGAAATAAGTTAAATGGTATTAAGGTAACAATAATTGAAACTAGTGATGATTATATTTATTCGGGATTAGTTCAAACTTTAGAAAAATCTGGAGCTAAAGTTGTATCTACTATTACGTTTAAAGATTCTTTTATAAATAAGTTAGAGAATTATACAAATAACACAGATAATAACCTATTAAATAATTTTAAAACAAAGTCTGAAAAGAAAGATGTTAAGAAGATAATAATAGAAGAATTAATGAAAGAATTAACAGAAGATCAAAGTAAACAATTAATAAATTCACTAGTAGAAAATGACTTTATAGATATTTTTGGCAACTACAAAACTGGTGCAGATTACGTAATAATTACAGGAGGCTATATTGAAGCAGATAATTATATAAATTTAAAAAATTATATTAAAGAAATAATTAATTATTGTAAGAAAAATGACATTCCTGTAATAGGAGTAGAAAAAGAGAATGTCAAAAGGTCATATATATCTGTTTATAAAGAAGAAAGAATACCCTCAATTGATAATGTAGATTCAGTAATTGGAAAGGCATCCCTTATTTTAACAATGACTGGTAAACCAGGAAATTATGGTATTAAAAATACAGCTGATACATTGATGCCAAGTTATATATACTAAAGGGAGAGAAAGATGTATAAGGATAAAAGAATTGCGGCTATTATTCCTGTTTTTAACGAGGAAAAGAAAATATTAAACACTATTAATGGTCTACAAAAATTAGATTTTATTGATTCAATACTTGTTGTGGATGATGGTTCTACTGATAATTCTGCTGATATAGCGCAAAAATGCGATGTAAAAGTAATTAAACTGGGAAGAAATTATGGTAAAGGTTTTGCTATAAAAGCTGGAATTAGCAATGTAGAAGCAGATTATATTGTTTTATTAGATGCTGACTTAGGAAAAACTAGTTATGAAATAAGTAAGTTAATTTATTCGATTTTTATTAATGAATCGGATTTTGTTATTGCTAAATTCCCTAATCCTAAAATTAAAGGTGGCTTTGGATTTGTAAAAAAACTTGCTAAATTAGGAGTTTATTTATATACAAGAGAAAAAATTGAATCTGTTCTATCTGGTCAAAGAATTTATAAAAAGGAAGTAATTAATGATATAACATATATTCCAAATGATTATGGAATTGAAATAGCAATGACTATTGAAGCGTTAAAAAAAGGTTACAAAGTGACTGAAGTTGATGTTGACATGCATCATAATGAAACAGGAAGGAATCTAAAAGGTTTTTTACATAGAGGAAAGCAGTTTTTTCATATATTAAGGACTTTATTAGTATTAAGTTTTAAAATAAGGTGAGAATTTAATGAGTGAAAATATTTTATGTTTAATGATAGGAATGGTTTTTACATATATAACTATTAAAAAATTCTATATTATGTTAAAAGATAATAATTGCGTTGCTAAAAACTTTGAAAACAAGAAAATTCCTATAGGAATGGGTTTAGTTTTTGTTTTTAATCAAACTATAATAACAATATTATTATCTATCATCCTCAAAAAAAATTTAATTATAACATTTTTGTATGTAATAACTATATTATTTATGGGGTTAATTGGGTTTATAGATGATATAATTGGAGAAAAATATATTAAAGGTTTTAAAGGACATATAACATATCTTTTAAAAGGAAAATTAACTACAGGCGGATTAAAAGCAATTACTGGTTTTATATGTGCTACTTTTGTTTCTATATTAATATCAAAATCCTTTTTTGATATAGGAATAAATATTTTAATTATTGGATTATTTACTAATATAATCAATTTATTTGACCTTAGACCAGGAAGAGCTTCTAAAGCGTATATTTTAATTATGTTAAGTTTATTAATTTTATCTAAATACCATTTCTGGGATTATATTTTATATATTACATTAGGAATTATTCTTGTTTATTTACCGTTAGATATAAAAGGAAAGACAATGATGGGAGATATAGGCTCAAACACTTTGGGAATAGGATTGGGAGTCTTTTCGGTTTTATCCCTCTCTTTTAAAACAAAAATTTTCTATTTAATTCTTTTGTTAACTTTACATATTATATCCGAAGTATATTCTTTCACTAATATAATAAAAAAGAATAAGCTTTTAAATTATTTAGATAATCTAGGGAGGTAATAAATCTGTTAAGTTTAAAAATAGGTATTGTTGATGAAATATATAAGCAATGGGAAGATATAACATGGATAAAAGTAAAAATAGGAAATAAGGAAGAACAAGCTGTAAATTATAACAAATTAACTGGTGGGATAAAAAAAGGAGACAAGGTAGTTATTAATACTACAGCAGTTGATCTATCCTTAGGTACAGGTGGAACACACTTTGTTATATATAATTTAAGTGTAAAAGATAAAAAGTTAAAAGGTGAAGGACATATAATAAAGTTAAGATATACTCCAATGCAATTTAAATGCTTTGCAGCTGAAGAGCAGGAAAGTCCTTACCATAATATAATTAAGAAATTTAAAAGTTTAAATGGTTTAATTGTAGCAGTAGGAACTTTACATAGTATGTTAGGACCTGTTGCGGCAATGATTAAATGGTTAAAACCAAATGTAAAAATCACTTATATTATGACCGATGGTGGTGCTCTTCCACTTCCTTTTAGTTTAACAGTTAAAGAACTAAAGGAAAAAGGAATTATTGATAAAACTATTACAATAGGCCATTCTTTTGGAGGAGACTATGAATGTATTAATATATATACAGGATTAATAGTAGCAAAAGAAGTAATAAAAAGTGATGTTGTTATTATTACTATGGGCCCGGGAATTGTTGGTACTGGAACTAAGTATGGATTTAGTGGCATAGAACAAGGATATATTTTAGATGCAGTAAATACGTTACAAGGTAAAAGTTTTGCTATTCCTAGGATTAGCTTTAAAGATAAAAGATTAAGACATAGTGGATTAAGCCATCATACTATTACAAACCTTAATGAAATTACATATTCTAGAGTTAATCTTATTTTACCTATATTAGATAATGAAAAAAACAAAATAATATTAAATCAAATAGAAAGTAGTAAAATACCCAAAAAGCATAATATTATGTTTGTTGATGGTAGTCAAATAGAAAAAGCCTTAAGGTATTTTAGATTAAATATTACAACTATGGGTAGAAAATATTTTGATGACAAAGAATATTTTTATGCACTAGGGGCTACAGGGAAAGCTATTGCCCATCAACTTCAACAGAATCGATGACTTCTTTTATTGTTGAGTATTTATTAGTCATTTCATTTAAATGGGCAAGTATTTCATCTATTTTCCCAAATAAATATAGTCTTTTTTTATATATTACTTTAAGCATTATATCCCTCCCAATAACTTTACAAAAGTATAAAAATTTTTAATAATATAATAAGAGCTATTTTTATAGTATGAATATTTAATTAAATTTATTCCCCTTAAAGAGAAAGGAGATATTTTTATGTCTTTTGAGGAAAAGACTATGAAAACTGAAAAGATTTATGATGGTAAGATATTAAAGCTTAGAATAGATACTGTAGAGCTTCCAGACAAAAAGTACTCAAAAAGAGAAATTGTTGAACATCCAGGTGCAGTAGGAATTGTACCTATTACTGAAAACAATGAAGTAGTTTTAGTAAAACAATATAGAAAGGCGGTTGAAAAAGTACTTTATGAAATACCTGCAGGAAAATTAGAAATTGGTGAGGAACCTTTAAATTGTGCAGTAAGAGAATTAAAAGAAGAAACAGGCATTATAGCAGATAAAATGGAGTTTATAAGTGAATTTTATACAACCCCAGGTTTTTGTGATGAGAAGATTTATCTTTTTATTGCACAGGGTTTAGAGGAAGGAAAGGCAAATCCTGATAATGATGAATATATAGATGTTGTTAAACTAAAAATAAATGAAGTTTTATCTATGATTAACGATGGAGTTATATTAGATAGTAAGACAATAATAGGTATTTTAATGGCTAAGAGAGTTTTAGAGGGTGAAAAATAATAATGGAGAAATTTTTTGGAGATCTACATATACATATTGGGTATAATGAAGAAAATCAACCAGTAAAAATCACAGCATCTAAAGATCTAAAATTTAAAAATATATTACATGAAAGTTTAATTAGAAAAGGATTAGGTATTGTAGGAATTGTTGATTGTGCTAGCCCTAGAGTTTTAACTGATATTAAAAAAGAGATTAAAACTGGTGAATTAAAAGAATCACCTAAGGGGGGGGTTGATTTACAAAGATAATCTTTTAGTTATATTAGGAAGTGAGTTAGAAGTAAATTGTAATAAAGGTAGTTATCACATTGTCGCTTATTTTCCTTCTGTTGATAATATTGAGAGGTTTTCAAATTATGTTTCTAAGTATATTAAAAATATTAATTTAAGCTCACAAAAAGTAAATGTCGACATTCTAAAAATACTTCAGATAGTTTCAAAATTAAATGGTATTTTAATACCAGCCCATATCTTTACTCCCTTTAAAGGAATTTACGGTAGATGTACAAAAAGTATTAAATCTTTAGTAGGAGAATATATATTTAAAGAAATACCAGCAGTTGAACTTGGGTTAAGCGGTGATACTTTTCTTGCTTCTTTAATTAAAGAACTTGACGAAAAAACTCTATTAAGCAATTCTGATGCTCACTCTTTGCCTAAAATAGGAAGAGAATATAATGTTTTTAAACTAGAAAACCTCAGTTATGAGAGTTTTGTTAACAGTTTATTTAAAAAAGGGAATAATAGAGTTTTAGCAAATTATGGTCTTAATCCTAAATTAGGAAAATACCATAGATCCTATTGCTTAGATTGTAAAAAAGCTTCAAAGAAGAACCTCCTGTTAAAAAATGTAATATTTCAGATACACATAATGTAATTATTGGAGTTTTAGATAGAATATATGAAATAAAAGATAGAAATAATTATTACACTAATAAACACCCAATATATTATCATCAAATTCCGTTAGAGTTTATACCGGGGGTTGGGCCAAAGACCTTAGAAAAACTTTTAAGGGAATTTAACACAGAAATGAATATCATTCATAATGTAAAATATGAAGATTTAAGAGCTATAGTAAATGATAATATAGCTAAGACAATAATAAAAAGCAGAGAAGGTAATATAGAAGTTAAGTCAGGTGGAGGAGGTAAGTATGGGAAAGTAAAGGACTAATTATTTGGTAATAATCCCCTTCTTTAATGCATACAATTTGATAAAGGGCTTGTATGAGAGGGGGATTTTTTTGATATATAGGCTTAAACAGCTATTATATAACCATTTTAAAAATAGAATTTTGCTTTACTTTATTGTTTTAATTTGCCTTATGGTCGGTATATCAGCTGGAGCAATTACTATAAAAGTTTTAGATGCCAATCAAAAAAAGGAGCTCATAAGTTTTTTAGATTCTTTTTTTAAAATACTAAATGAAGACAATAAAATAAATAGTTATTTACTACTTAAGCATTCACTAACTAATAATTTACAGACAATTTTATCTATATGGTTGTTGGGAATAACTATTATTGGTTTACCAGTACTATTTGCAATAGTTATACTTAGAGGTTTTATAATAGGCTTTACAGTAGGATTTCTAACCAGTGAAATAGGAATAAAAGGAATTTTGTTTGTAATCTGTGCTATTTTACCACAAAACATATTTATTATACCAGGTTTAGTGATTATTTCTGTTATTTCTGTAAATTTTTCAAAATTAGTTATATCAAAAAAAATAAAGAAGGCTAGAAGATATAATCTTGGAAAAGAGTTAATATATCATACATTAGCAATTATAGCATTTTCATTATTAATTATAATTGGCAGTTTAGTTGAGGCATATATAACCCCTGTTTTTATGAAGCTTATATTAGGTTATGTAATTTAATGAGGTGTTTTCGATTTGGTAAAATTTTTAGATTTTTGTCTTCGGGCGTCCAAATATTATTTGTTATATTGATTTTTTCAATATTTTTTATTAATATTATAGATATGTTATTTTATATATTTTATTTAAATAACATTACAGATATTCCAAAAGGTAATTCAACATTTGTTATATCATATAGTTTATTTAATAAGAGCTTAAGTTATGTAGTAAAAAAGATTTTTTTTCTTTTTTTGAGACAAATACAAAAAAATTGAAGGATTTTTAAATTATATGTTGAATTGTATAACCACAAAGGAAAATTAGAAGGGGAAATAAAATGGAAAGTATTGTACTAAAATTTATTGAATATCTTAAAAATGAAAAAGAACTATCAAAAAATACGATAGAATCCTATAATAGAGATTTAAGACAATTTAAAGAATACATATCAGATAATAAAATTAATGATATAACAGGAGTTAATAAAACTGCAATAATAAAATATTTAATGCATCTTCAAAAAATAGGGAAGTCAACCTCAACAGTTTCAAGAAATTTAGCTTCATTAAGGTCTTTTTATCAATACCTCTTAAATAAAGGTATTATTAATCAAGATCCAACTTTAAATCTACAATCACCTAAACCAGAAAAGAAGCTTCCAGATATATTAACACCAAAAGAGGTTGATATACTATTAAGGCAACCAGATATAACTACTTCAAAGGGAATAAGAGATAAAGCAATGTTAGAGCTTCTATATGCTTCTGGAATAAGAGTTTCTGAATTAATTGATCTTAATTTAGAAGATATTAATTTAGATTTAGGTTATTTAGTATGTTCTAAAAATAACTCAAATGAGAGAATAATCCCTATAGGTAAAATTGCTCTTAATATATTAAAGACATATATTAAGGATTACAGAAAAAAATTTATAAAAGATAAAAATGTAAAATCTTTATTTGTTAATTATCATGGTAATAAAATGACAAGACAAGGTTTTTGGAAAATAGTTAAATCATATGCTAAGAAGGCAAATATAAATAAAAAAATAACTCCTCATACATTAAGACATTCATTTGCAACTCATCTTTTACAGAATGGTGCAGATTTAAAGTCCGTGCAAGAAATGCTAGGACATTCTGATATATCAACAACACAAGTATATGCACAAATTACTAAAAATAATATTAAAGAAGTTTATAAGAAGGCTCATCCTAGGGCATAAACCCACCATTCTCTGGTGGGTTTTGATAGTTTTTTTTACTGTTAATAATTATTAAAGTTTATATTTAAAATAGTAATTTGTTTAAATTTATTGTTTTATATTGTGGGAATAATATATATAGAGATCCCATTATGAATTATAGAAAGGAGATAAAAATGATAAATAGAGTTATTTTAATTGTGTTAGATAGTGTTGGGGTAGGAGAACTTCCTGACGCCAAAAAGTATGGAGATGAAGGTAGTGACACATTAGATAATATTTCTAAATATGTAGGTGGACTGAGATTACCAAATTTAGAAAGAATGGGTTTAGGATTAATAGAAGGTGTTACTGAAATTAATAAAACTGAAAATCCAATTGGTAGCTATGGAAGAAGCAATGAAAAATCAGCAGGTAAGGATACTACAACAGGTCATTGGGAAATTAGTGGTCTAATATTAGATAAACCATTTCCAACATATCCCAATGGTTTTCCAGATGAGATTATTTTAAAGTTCGAAGAAGCCATTGGTACAAAGATACTTGGCAACAAACCTGCTTCAGGTACAAAAATTATTGAAGAATTGGGAGAAGAACATATTAAAACGGGTTATCCTATTGTTTACACTTCAGCTGATAGTGTATTTCAAATTGCAGCTCATGAAGATGTAATTCCTGTAAAAGAATTGTATAAAATGTGTAAAATAGCTAGAGGAATCTTGACAGGCAATCATAATGTTGGTAGAGTAATTGCTAGACCCTTTATAGGAGAACCAGGGAATTTTACAAGAACTGCCAGAAGAAAGGATTTTGCATTAAAACCTCCGGGAAAAACAATATTAGATATAATTAAAGATATTAGTTTAGATGTTCTTGCTGTTGGAAAAATAGAAGATATTTTTGCAGGGAAAGGTATTACAGAAAGTATACATACTAAAGATAACATGGATGGGGTAGATAGAACAATCCAATTTATGAAAGAGAAAAATAAAGGGTTGATTTTTACTAATTTAGTGGACTTTGATATGAAATATGGCCATAGAAATGATCCAGTTGCTTATGGAAATGCATTAAAAGAATTTGATGATAGATTACCAGAAATTTTGGAAAGTATGAATAAAGACGATGTTTTAATTATAACTGCCGATCATGGTTGTGACCCTACAACAGAAAGCACTGATCATTCAAGAGAGTATATTCCTATATTAGTTTATGGAGAAATGATTAAAAAAGGAGTAAATATTGGCACAAGAAAAACCTATGCAGATATAGGTGCTACAATATTAGATATGTTAAATATAGGCGATATTAATACAGGAACTAGTTTTGCAGATTTAATTTTAAAATAGTAAGGAGGGAAAATAATGAACTTGATATACAAGATTAATGAAACAGCTAATTTTATTGAAAATAAGTTGGAAAGCAAGCCAAAAATTGGTTTAATCTTAGGGTCAGGTTTAGGGATTTTAGCTGATGAAATTCAAAATTCAATTAGCTTAGCTTATAAAGATATACCGCATTTTCCTGTGTCTACTGTAAAAGGTCATCAAGGGAAATTGGTAATTGGTAAATTAGATAACAAAGATGTAATTGCAATGCAAGGGCGTTTTCACTACTATGAAGGTTATTCAATGGAAGAAGTTACTTTCCCAGTAAGAGTTATGAAAAAATTAGGTGTAGAAAAAATTATAATTACAAATGCTGCCGGGGGAGTAAACACAGAATTTGAGCCAGGAGATTTAATGATTATAAAAGATCACATTAATTTTGCATTTGACAATCCTCTAATAGGAAAAAATCATGAAGAACTAGGGCCAAGATTTCCCGATATGTCAAATGCATATAGTAAGAAATTAATTAAGTTAGCAAAGGAAAGTGGAAATAAATTAGACATTAATTTAAAAGAAGGTACATATATGTTCTTAACAGGTCCAACCTATGAAACACCAGCTGAAATTAAGATGGTCTCTTACTTAGGAGCAGATGCAGTAGGTATGTCAACTGTGCCTGAAGTAATTGTTGCAGTTCACAGTAATATAGAAGTATTAGGAATTTCTTGTATAACAAACATGGCTGCTGGTATTTTAGATCAACCATTAGACCATAGTGAAGTTATAGAAACTACTCAAAAGGTTAGAAATAAATTTATCAAGCTAGTTAAAGAAATTTTAAAAAATATGTAGACTTTAGGAGGGATACAATGATTAATTTATTAGATAAAATAAAAGAAACTAGTAAATTTCTTAAAAGTAAATTAGATATTAAACCAGAAGTAGGGTTAATATTAGGGTCCGGGTTAGGTACATTAGCAGATGAAATTGAAGAGGCTACAATCTTTAATTATGAGGATATTCCTAATTTTCCAGTCTCCACAGTAGAAGGACATGAAGGTAAGCTAGTAGTTGGTATTTTAAAAGGAAAAAAAGTTGTAGCTATGAAGGGAAGATTTCATTATTATGAAGGTTACAGCATGAAAGATATAACATTTCCAGTAAGAGTAATGAAAGAGCTTGGCGTGAAAATGCTTTTAGTAACTAATGCATGTGGAGGTTTAAATGAAAAATTATATCCTGGAGCATTAATGATTATCAATGATCATATTAATTTAACAGGTGATAATCCACTAATTGGACCTAATGATGAAGAATTAGGGCCAAGATTTCCTGATATGTCAAATGCATATGATAAAGAACTAATAAAATTGGCAGTAAAAGTAGCTGAAAAACAGAATATTGAAATTGAAAAAGGAGTATATACAGCTATAAGTGGCCCAAATTATTTATCTAAAGCAGAATTAAGAATGTTAATGAAAATAGGTTCTGATGCATTAGGGATGTCTACAGTACCTGAAGTAATTGTTGCTAGACATTCTGGATTAAGAGTTTTAGGAATTGCATGTGTAACAGATATGGCAATACCAGATACTCTTGAATCTATAAGTCATGAAGAAGTTATAGAAGTTGCTAATAAAACAAGACCTAAATTCATCAAATTGGTTAAAGAGATAATCAATGAGGTGGATTTATAATGAGAATGTATGACATTATAAAGAAAAAAAGGGATGGTGGAGAACTTACTAAAGAAGAAATTAATTTTTTTATAGAAGGTTATACAAAAGGAAAAATTCCTGATTATCAAGCATCAGCTTTGCTAATGGCTATTTATTTTAATAAAATGACAAAAGAAGAAACGATTAATTTAACTGAAGCAATGATTAAATCAGGTGATACAATAGACTTATCTTTGATTAATGGTGTTAAAGTTGATAAACACAGTACAGGTGGTGTAGGAGACAAAACTTCTTTAGTATTAGGACCAATGGTTGCCGCATGTGGATTACCTGTAGCTAAAATGTCTGGTAGGGGACTAGGACATACAGGTGGGACTTTAGATAAATTAGAGTCAATAAAGGGTTTTAATGTTAATCTTGATATAAATGAATTTACTCAAATAGTAAATAAAAATAAATTAGCTATTTGTGGGCAAACGGCTGATGTTGCACCAGCGGATAAGAAATTATATGCATTAAGGGATGTGACAGCGACTGTCGATAATATATCTTTAATAGCAAGTAGTATAATGAGTAAAAAATTAGCTATGGATTCAGATGCTATTGTATTAGATGTAAAAGTAGGAAAAGGAGCTTTTATGAAAGAAATAGAAGATGCTTTTCTATTAAGTAAAGAAATGGTTGATATAGGCACGAATATGGGAAGAGATGTTGTAGCCCTATTAACTGATATGAATGAACCATTAGGGTATGCAGTTGGAAATGCTCTAGAAGTAAAGGAAGCTATTGAAACCCTAAAAAATGAGGGACCTAAGGATTTAGTGGAACTATGTTTAAACTTAGGCTCTTGGCTGTTGTTTTTAGGTAAGAAAGTTAAAAGTATTGAAGAAGGTAAAGATAAGTTACTGAAAGTACTAGAGACTGGTAAAGCATATGATAAGTTTATAGAATTTATAGAAGCTCAAAATGGGGATTCTGAATATGTGAAGGATAAAACCAAATTACCTCAAGCAAAACATATTCTTGAATTAAGAAGTGAAAAATCCGGCTACATAAATTCAATAGATGCTGAAGAGATTGGAAAATGTGCTTTAATTTTAGGAGCAGGCCGTGAAACTAAAGAGAGTTCAATAGATTTATCTGCTGGTATTGTATTAAATAAGAAAGTTAATGATAAAGTTGAAAATGGCGATACCATTGCTTATATTCATACTAATGATTTAAATAAAGGAAAAGAAGTAGTCAATAAACTAAAAAATATTATAAAAATAAATAATAATAGAAGAGAGAAAAAATTAATATATGGTATAGTTGATAAAAATGGAATAAAAAAATATTAATTATGTTTTAGAGGCTATGTTTTAGCCTCTTTTTTATTTTTTGAGTTAACCTTTTGTATAACTTAAATAAGTAGTGGTTAACCTAATTGTAAGAATTGAATAAAGGAGGTACTTAAGATAAATATGAAAAGGAAATTAGTTAGTGTCTGTATCTCTTTGTTACTTTTATTAAATAGTATGGGATTTATTTATGCAGAAACTAGTTTTGATGTAAAAGCTAAGTCAGCAATTTTAATTGACGCATCAACTGGCAAAGTTATTTATGAAAAAAATCCTCATAAAAAGCTAGCACCTGCCAGTATTACTAAAATAATGGTACTATTATTAGCAATGGAAGCATTAGAAAATAATAAAATTAGCCTTGAAGATGAAGTGGTTGTAAGCAGAAATGCTTCAGGAATGGGTGGAAGTCAGATATATTTAGAGGAAGGTGAAGTACAAAAGGTTGAACATTTAATTAGGGCTATAGCTTTAAGATCGGCTAACGACGCTGCTGTAGCTTTGGGTGAACACATAGCAGGTAGTGAAGAGTTATTTGTGAAAATGATGAACGAAAAAGCAAAAGAACTTGGAATGTTAAATACCCATTTTATGAATCCAACTGGTCTCGATGACGAAAGTCATTACACATCGGCTTACGATGTAAGTCTAATGTCTAGAGAATTACTTAAATATCCTAAAATTCATAATTGGTTAACCTTATGGATGAGTAAAGTTAAAGTTGGGAAAGAAAAAGATATAGAACAAGTATTAGTAAATACTAATAGATTGATTCATGACTATAAGGGAGCCAATGGAATTAAAACCGGAAGTACTAGTAAAGCTGGCTTTTGTCTATCAGCATCAGCTACTAGGGGAAATCTTACATTAATAAGTGTTGTTATGGGATGTGATAGTTCTAGTATTAGATTTATGGAGTCTAAAAAATTATTAGACTACGGATTTGCTAATTACACATCAATTCCTATACTTAAAAAAGGACAATTAGTTAAAAGATTGCCAGTTAACAAAGGGAAAGCTAATAACGTTAATATTATTTCAAAGGAAGATTTCAGTTTATTAGTTAAAAAGGGTAAAGGAAAAAAAGTTGAGAAGAAAATAGTCCTTCCAGAATATATAAATGCTCCTATTAATAAAGGTCAAAAAGTTGGAGAAATGATTTTAATGTTAGATGGTAAAGAAGTGAATAGAGTAGACCTAATATCTAAAGAAAAAGTAGAAAAAGCTTCACTTGTAGATATGTTACTTAAGATTGTTAATAAAATATTAGGAGATTAAAATATTTATAACATAATTAATGCTAGGTATATTTGTAATTTCTTTTATAAAATTATAAAATATATCTAGCATTAATTTTATGAAACTTTTGTAAAATTAAGGAGAAATATCTTATGATTTCAAATAAAAAAATTTACAAACATAATTTTATGTTACCTAATAAACTAAAATCAATTTTAAGTGATATTAATGAAGTTATAAAACATAAAAATATAATAGTTTATTTAGTAGGTGGATGTGTGAGGGATTTACTATTAGGGCTTGAAAATTTAGACTTAGATTTTGTAACCTTAGATGATGGTTTGAATTTCGCTAAAATGGTACATAAAAGAATGGGGGGCAAATTAACTGTTCATAATAATTTCCGAACTGGATCTATTAATTTAGGAAATAGGATTAATATAGATATTGTTACTGCTAGAAAAGAATATTATGAAGAACCAGGAAAGCTACCTAAAGTGGAGTTTGGATCATTATTAGATGATTTAATAAGAAGAGATTTTACGATGAACACTTTGCTTTTAGATTTTAAAAATTTGGACAACCCTATTATTTACGATTATTTTGATGGAGTTTCAGATTTATATAATAAAAAAATTAGAGTGCTACATGATAATAGTTTTATTGACGACCCTACAAGGATATATAGAGCTGTCAGATTCACATGTAGATATAATTTTGAAATTGAAGACAACACATTAAAATTAATTAACAAAGCACTAAAAAACAATGTATTAACTTCAGTTAGTGAAGATAGATTATTTACTGAAATAATTAAAGGAATAAAAGAGAGAAATAGTTATAAGGTTTTAAAAAAATATGATGAATTTAACTTATTTTCATTTATCAGTAATACTATGTTTATAAATAATGTAATAATTGATAAGTTTAATAATTTAGAACAAATTAATAAAATAAAGAAAGGCTATAAATTTCCTCAAATATCAGATACTGAAGTTAAAATAATGATACTTTTTCATAACTTAAAGGAAAAAGAACTTCAAAATTTGTTGGAGAAATTAAGCCTTAAAAAAGATACTAAGAAGAAACTATTAGAATTAAAGGAAAATTATGGTAAAACACTAAATATACTGAGTAAACCAAATTTATCTTCTTATGAGTTATATAAAACACTTAATAAAAAGACATATGAAGAAATACTCTATTATCTTATTATGAACTATAATGATAATATTATAAGAAGCAGAATATATCAATATACGACTAACTTTAAAAATAAAAAACTTTTAATTGATGGTAAAGATATTAAAGACTTAGGTGTGAAAGAAGGTCCTATTTATAAAAAAATACTAGATATAATGTTAAAAGAAACATTAAATAATAATTTAAATACAAAAGAAAAACAGTTAAAAGTTTTAAAAGAGGTTATAAAAAATAATGAAAGAAGTGATTATAATGATTAGTACTCTATTAAGTACCTTTATTAACAAATTAATTATTTTACCTGGACTTTTAATTGCTATAACTTTACATGAACTTGCCCATGGATTTACTGCATATTTAATGGGAGATGCTACTGCTAAAAATAACGGAAGACTATCATTAAATCCTATAGTTCATATTGACCCAATAGGTTTTCTATTATTGTTTGTGGCTGGCTTTGGATGGGCTAAACCAGTTCCTGTTAATCCCATGTATTTTAATAACAGAAAAATGGGAACTATTTTGGTATCATTAGCAGGACCATTAGCTAATTTTATATTATCTATTATTTCTGCAATTATTTTAGTTACTGGTATAATTACAAATTCATTAATAATAAAAATTTTCGAATTAACTCTTCTTTATAATATTGTCTTGGGAGTATTTAATTTATTACCTTTTCCACCTTTAGATGGATCTAAAATTTTAGCAAGTATCTTACCAACTAAGTATGAAATGTTATTTTATAGATATGAGAAATACACGTATTTACTATTAATCTTTTTAATAATGACAAATGTTATTGATAGACTATTAAACCCTCTAATCATTTTATGGTATAATTTATTAGTCAATATTACAAATATTCTTTTATAACACATAGGAAATTATAAACAAACAAAAACTATGGATAAAATATAATTTACGTCATGTTTTTAAAAAAGTCAACCTTGAGAATCTTTTTTATTTAAATAGAAGACTTTTTTATAAAAGTAATTATAATTAATGGTTTTAATATTTAAAACTAACAAGTAGGGGTTATGATTATGAAATATAATGTTATTTTAGAAACTTTTGAAGGTCCATTTGATTTGTTATATCATCTTATAGAAAAGGAAGAGGTAGATATATACGATATACCAATTGCTAAAATTGCTGACCAGTATATTGAATATATTGAACAAATGAAGGATTTAGATTTAGACATAACTAGTGAGTTTCTAGTTATGGCTTCACATTTACTAGAAATTAAGTCAAAAATGCTCTTACCAAAAAAAGAACCTGAGGGAGAGCAGCTTGAATTAGAAGAAGTAGACCCAAGACAGGACTTAATTAACAAGCTTATAGAATATAAAAAATATAAAGAAGCAGCTTCAAAATTAAAAAGTAAAGAAAAAGTTCATAGTAAAGTGTTTTTTAAGCCACAAGAAGAATTAGATAACTTTTTAGAAAAAGATGAGCCAGTGCTAGAAGGTGTAAAGTTATGGGACCTAATTGATGCATTTAACAAGGTAATATCTAAGAATAAAAAAAATGGCAAAAAAGTTAATATTAAGGAAATTAAGCGAGATGAAATTACTATAGAAGAAAGTATAGAAAATTTAAAAAGTATAATGAAAAGAAAAAGAAAGGTAAAATTTAGTGAGCTATTTAATAATAATATGAGTATATCAACTATTGTAGTTACCTTTTTGTCTATCTTAGAGCTTATAAAAAATAAATTTATTATTGTTATACAAAAGAAAAACTTTGATGAAATAATTATTAAAATAAATAAAACTTAAGATAAAATAGGAGGTCTTGTATGGATAAAAGAGAAATAAAATCAATTATAGAGGCACTTCTATTTACTTGGGGAGATCCTTTATCATTAGAAGATATTGCTTCAATAATTGAAATAGATAAAAATAAAGTAAAGGAAATCATAGATAGTATGATTGATGAATTTAATTATCAAAGAAGAGGAATACAAATAATTCAGATGAATAATAAATATCAATTGAGTACAAGGCCTGAGCACTATGACTGGATAAAAAAGTTGTGTTCTCCTAAAAAAAATAAAAGTTTATCCAATGCAGCTTTAGAAACTTTATCAATAATAGCTTATAAACAACCTATCACAAAAGCTGAAATTGAATCCATTAGAGGTGTTAAGTGTGACAAAGCTTTAAGTACTATAATTGAAAAAAATTTAGTAAAGGAAGTTGGTAGGTTAGAAAAGACAGGTAGACCTATATTATATGGTACCACTGATGAATTTTTAAAATATTTTGGGTTGAAATCATTAAACGATTTACCACAAATAGATAAATTATCAGATCATGAAAATAACACAGCTTAAGCTGTGTTATTTTTTGTTTTATTGGGAAAAATAGTTAATAAAGTTATAGCCTATTGAGGTGAAATAATTTGACTTTATTAATTTTAGTTCTTTTACTTAGTATATTTTCTTTTTTTATACCACTTAATATTAATGTAAAATTTACTAAAAAAAATAATAACGAAAATTTAGAGATAAAATTTATTACTCTAAGAGGTTTAATAAAAATAGGAATAGAGATACCTTTTGCTAAAACATTAAAAAAACATAATGATTATTTCTTTCATATAGAGCCTAAACTTGAAGGTGGAAAAAATGAAAAAAATATATTATCTTTAAATCAAATGGTGACTTTAAAGAAAATATATTTAAAAACAATTAAGAATAGGGAGATTTTTCTAGAAGTAAAAAATTATTTATTAAAAAAAATCAGTATAAAAAAATTATATTGGAACAGCAAAATAGGCTTAGAGGATGCAGCGATAACTGGTATAGCTATTGGATTATTATGGAATTTTAAGAATATCCTTATTATTTTTATAAATAATAATATTCAATCTGAAAATATAAGTTATAATATTATTCCAGAATTTAATAAAAAAGTATTTGAAACTAAATTTGACTGTATAATTAGAGTTAAATTGGTTTATATTATTATTGCAGGTTTTATAGGACTAAAAAGTAAAGTAAAGAGGGTGGTGAAATAATTGGCTGAGCATCCTATTGAAGGCTTAATGAAAACTACTATGGAAAGTTTAAAAGAAATGGTAGATGTAAATACAATTGTAGGGGAAGCTGTAGAATCACCGGATGGATCAGTAATAATACCTATATCTAGAATATCACTTGGTTTTGCAGCAGGAGGTGGAGAATATAATAGTACAAGTAAAAATAAACAGGACAAACCTGAAGAGCAAAGCAACAAGCTTCCCTTTGGTGGAGGCTCAGGTGCTGGAGTTTCAGTGCAACCAGTTGCCTTTATAGTTGTAGGCAATGGTAATGTAAAATTACTTCCGGTTGATCATGGAACAAACATATTAAATAGTTTATCTGATATTTTGCCTAAATTAAGTAAAAATTTTCAGGATTACACTAGAAAGAAAAGAGAAAGAAATAGAGATAAAGAAGATAAAGAAAAAAAAGAAGAGTAGAGCAAATCTACTCTTTTTTACTTTTTATAGCAAAATTTAGAAACTATTCAATTGAATTAAATATACACGTCTAGAAATAATAATACTATAACTTAATGGATAATGGAGTGAGAGTAATGAAAAAGCAGAAAAAGTATTTATTAATTTTGGTTACTTTTTTAATACTATTTTCTTATAATACAACATATGCTGATAATTTAATGATAAATGGGAAAAGTGGTATATTAATTGAAAGAAATTCTGGAAGAATACTTTATTCTTATAATCCACATTTAAAACTTCCAATGGCTAGTACTACTAAAATAATGACGGCATTATTAGCTTTAGATTATGGCAATTTAGATGATATTGTAAAGGTGAAAAGAAGTGCAGTTGGTATTGAAGGATCAAGTATATATTTAAAGACAGGAGAAGAAATTACATTAAGGGACCTAGTTTATGGATTGATGTTAAGGTCAGGTAATGACGCAGCAGTTGCTATAGCAGAACATATTAGTGGATCAGTTAATAAATTTGCCCAACTTATGAATAAAAGAGCAAAAGAAATTGGAGCTAAAAATACGAACTTCACCAATCCCCATGGACTTCATAACGATAATCATTATACTACAGCTTATGACTTAGCAATTATTACAAGGGAAGCATTAAAAAACGAAGAATTTAGAAAAATAGTAAAAACAAATTTATGGGTAGCAAATCGACCTATAAATAAATACTTTTATAATAAAAACAAAACAATAAGACAATATGAAGGCGGGGATGGAGTTAAAATCGGATATACAACTCGTGCTGGCAGGTGTTTAGTGGCTAGTGCAACAAGAAATAATATGCAATTAATTGCAGTTGTATTAGACGATTATTCTTGGTTTAATGATTGTTATAAGTTATTTGATTATGGATTTAGTAATTACAAGCCTATGGTTATTTATGAAAAAAACCAATTTATCAAAAACATAAAGGTATTAAATGGTAAAAGCAATAATTTACAAGTTGTAGCCGATAAAACAGTATTATTACCCTTAAAAGAAGAGGAAAAGAAAGATATTAAAACAATAATAAAACTACCAAAGGAAATTAAAGCACCTATCAAAAAAGGTCAAGTTATAGGCAAAATAAAAGTTTTCTTAGAGGGAAAATTAATTTCTTCAAACAATTTAATAGCTTTTAATAGCATAAAGGAAAAAGGTATTTTAGATAAAATTACAGATTTTATTGGTGCAATAGTAGATTAGACTTCTGATTAAGTCAGAAGTCTTTTTTTGTAACAAAATAAATTGATAAAAAATAACTTAATAGTATAACCAAGATTAATTTGGGAGGGAGGGGGTACATTGGGTGATTTAAAACTTAAATGTGTTGATGCTGGGAGTGAGTTTTGTCCTTGCTATCTAGCTGAAACCAATGATTGTATAACTTGTTCACATCTACAAGGTAAAGATTTTTGTGACTGTAATTGGACAGGGGTATGTATATATCAAGAATATGTCTGGAACGGATATAAAAGTAAAAACAGTAGAGAAATTATAGGTAGTAAAATAATAAATAAAAAAAATATTAATAAAAAGTGTGTACTTTTAAAACTTAAGGTAACAAAAACACTAGCAAGGCAATTAAGGGAGCCTGGTTCTTATGTTTTTTTGAGAAATCCAAATGTTTCTGAATATTTTGATGTACCAATGTCAGTAATGGATGCTGATGAATTAAATGGCTATATTTATATAGCATATAAAATTCATGGAACAAAAACTAAAAAATTAGATGAATCAAATAAAAATGTACTTTTAAGGGGTCCATATTGGAATGGTGTTTTAGGATTTAAAAATTTAAAAACTACTAGTAATAGTAATTGTTTAGTAATAGCAAGGGGAATAGCTCAAGCACCTACTGTTCTAGTAGTTAAAAAATTAATAAGAAATAACAATAACGTAACTGTAATCCTCGATAAAGGAAATATTAATGAAATATTTATTGAAGAGTTCATTAAAGGTTTAAATGTAAATATTATTCAGGAAAATTTAAAAAGTAGTAAAGGAAAATTTTTAGTTGAAAAAGCTTTAAAAGAAGAAAAAGTACAATTAGTATTTATTGGAGGTTCAAGTTCATTTCAATATGAATTGATGAAAAAAATTGATGGTCTTAATTTAAATCCTAAAATCGTTATTACTAATAATAAAGAAATGTGCTGTGGTGAAGGTATATGCGGTAGTTGTAGTATACAATTAGAAGATGGAAGTATTATTAAGCTTTGTAAAACTCAAATCGATGTTGAAAAATTATTGAAAGGAGGGTTAAGATGACAAGAGTAATTGTAATTGGAGGTGGATGGTCTGGTTGCGCTGCTGCTATAGCTGCAACAAAAGCTGGTGCAGAAGTTATTCTATTAGAAAAAACAGATATGTTATTGGGGCTAGGCAATGTTGGCGGAATAATGAGAAATAATGGAAGATATACTGCTGCAGAAGAGAATATTTATTTAGGTGGAGGGGAATTATTTCAAATTACTGACGCTGTAAGCAGACATACAAATGTAAATTTTCCAGGACATAAACATGCATCTTTATATGATGTTACTAAAGTGGAACCAAGAGTTAGACGATTATTAAATGAATTAGAAATTGATGTAAGGTTAATGGTAAGAGCAGTTGATGTGGAAAAAGAAGAAAATAGTATAAAAGGGATAATATTATCGGATAATAAGAAGATTGAAGGAGATGTTTTTATAGAAACTACTGGTTCAACTGGTCCAATGGGGAATTGCTTAAAGTATGGAAATGGTTGCTCAATGTGTATTTTAAGGTGTCCATCTTTTGGGCCTAGAATTAGTATTAGCAAAAGAGCTGGAATTGAAGATATTTTAGGACAAAGAGGTGATGAGTCTTACGGTGCTTTCAGTGGATCTTGCAAATTAAATAAAGATTCTTTAAGTAAAGAAATTCAAAATAAATTAAATGAAAAGGGAGTTGTAGTATTACCAGTTCCAAAAGAAGATGTAAAATTAGATAAATTAGATTTGAAAGTTTGTCAGCAATATGCACTGAAAGAATTTGCAGAAAATGTTGTTATTTTAGATACAGGCCATGCTAAACTTATGACTCCTTTTTACCCATTAGAAAAATTAAGAAAAATTAAAGGATTAGAAAATGCAAGATACGAAGATCCCTATTCAGGAGGAAAGGGAAATTCAGTAAGATATTTATCAATTGCTCCTAGGAATAACAATATGAAAGTTTTAGGAATAGATAATTTATTATGTGCAGGGGAAAAATCTGGACTTTTTGTTGGTCATACAGAGGCAATAGTAACCGGTACATTAGCTGGCCATAATAGTGTTAGATTAAGTTTAGGAATGCCTCTTTTAGAACTTCCTAGAAATATTGCTATTGGTGATTTGATTGCATATGCCAATGAGCGTATTAAAACTAAGGAAGGTCTTAAAAAACGATATACATTTGCTGGATCTGAATATTTCGAAAGAATGAAAAAGCAAGGTCTATATACAATAGATAAAGAAAAGATACAAAAAAGAATAGATAGGATGAACTTGCTTAATATATATAATGAAAAGTTATTATAGTTTTATTCTATTGATAAAAGCATAAGATAATGATAAGCTTAAATTATAGAATAATTTGGAAAACAAAAGAAAAAGGACGGGGATTAAATGAGACTTCAAAAATTTATGGCAAAATGTGGTGTAGCTTCAAGACGTAAATCAGAAAAAATAATTTTAGATGGAAGAGTTAAGGTAAATGGTAAAGTAATAACTGAATTAGGTTATAAGGTTAATCCTGATAAAGATATTGTGAAGGTTGATAATAGATTAATAAAACTAGAAGACGAGAAAGTTTATATAGCTCTCAATAAACCAGTGGGATATGTGACAACAGTTTCAGATCAATTCAATAGGCCTACAGTTATTGACTTAATAAAAGGGGTAAAACAAAGAATATATCCTATTGGAAGGTTAGATTACGATACTTCAGGATTGTTGATACTTACAAATGATGGTGACTTGACTTATAAATTAACACATCCAAAGCACGAAGTAGTTAAAACATACATTGCACAAATTAAAGGTATCCCTAATGAAGTAGAACTAAAAAAATTTAGAGAAGGAATTGAAATTGATGGAAGAATTACTGCAAAGGCAAAGATAAAAGTCTTAAAAAAGTATAATAGTACATCCATAGTAGAAATACAAATACATGAAGGTAGAAATAGACAAATTAGAAAAATGTGTGAAAAAATTAATCATCCTGTTGTAAAATTAAAGAGGATTAAAATAGGAAATTTAATATTAGGAAATCTTAAAGAAGGGAATTGGCGTTATTTAAATAAGAGTGAAATCAAATATTTGAAAAATTTATAAACATTATATAATTAATAATTATTATTCTATAATGTGACTTATGAAAAACAAATGGAGGAATAATATGATTACAATTAGAAGATTAAATTCATCAACAGATAGAAAAAAGTTAAAAAAAATATTATCAAAAAACAATTTTGATGATAAAAAAGAAGAAAATGAGGTAATTTATTTAATAGAGGAGAATAATGAAGTTTTAGGAGTTAGCAAATTAACTATATGGGATAATATAGGAATATTAAAATATTTAATTATAGATAAAAATATACGGGGTAATAATTTAGGAGATGGTTTATTAAGAGCAACTTTAAATTACTGTTACTTAAATGGAATTAACAAGGTATACTATCTAGAAAGTGATAATTATTTGTTAAAAAAAGGATTTGAAAAAATAGATATTATTGATGCTGAAGATAATATAAAAAGACTAATAAATAAAAAAACTGCTTTAGTATGTGATGTGCCAGTTTTTTTCGAAAATACATGTAATAATGGAAGGGGTTAATTATGCAGTGTAAGTACTTTACAAAAGCTACTGATTTGGCTAAATGGATTATTGAAAAAAAAATAAAAGTAGGAAGTGTAGTAGTGGATGCAACAGTAGGAAATGGACATGATACATTTTATTTAGCAGAAAAAGTTGGAAAAGAAGGTAAAGTATATGGATTTGACATACAAGATTCAGCATTATTAAATACAAAAAAAAGATTAGTAAATAATAATGTATTTGACAGAGTTGAACTAATAAAGGATAGCCATGAAAAACTAGATGCTTATGTAAAAGAAAAAGTTGATTTAGTTATTTTTAACTTAGGATATTTACCAGGTGGAGACCATAGCATAGTTACTAAACCTGAATCTACAATAAAGGCAATTGAAAAAAGTTTATTAGCATTAAAAAAATATGGAATTTTATTAGTGGTAGCTTATTATGGACATAAAGGTGGTAAAGAAGAAAAGGAAAAAGTAGAAAATTATCTCAGAAATTTAGACCAGAAACAATTTAATGTTTTAAAATTTGATTTTATAAACCAAATTAATAATCCACCTATACTTTTTGGAGTTGAGAAAAAAGGTTGAGAAAAAAGTGAGTAAATAGGAGGGGCATATATGCCAAAGATAAAGATAACAGAAACAATTTTTAGGGATGCTCATCAATCTTTGATTGCAACTAGGATGAAAACTGAAGAAATGCTACCGATTGCTGAAAAATTAGATAAAGTTGGTTTTCATTCCTTAGAAGTATGGGGAGGAGCAACATTTGATGCTTGTTTAAGATTTTTAAATGAAGATCCTTGGGAAAGATTAAGGAAATTAAGAAAAGTAATAAGAAAAACCAAACTTCAAATGTTATTAAGGGGACAAAATTTGTTAGGTTATAAAAACTATTCAGATGATGTGGTAAGAGAATTTATTAAAAAGGCTATCGAAAATGGTATAGATATAATAAGAATATTTGATGCATTAAACGATGTGAGAAATCTTAAAGCTGCTGTAGAAGAAACTAAAAAGGCTGGTGGACACGCACAAACAGCTATATCATACACAGTAAGTCCTGTTCATAGTATTGATTATTATATTAGATTAGCAAAGCAGATGCAAGAAATAGGGGCAGATTCAATTTGTATTAAGGATATGTCAGGCATATTATTACCTTACGAAGCTTATGAATTGGTAAAAAGAATGAAACAACGCGTCAATGTACCGATACAACTACACTCACATTTCACCAGTGGAATAGCTAATCAAACTTATATGAAAGCCATAGAAGCAGGGGTTGATGTAGTAGATACAGCTTTATCACCTTTTGGCATGGGTACAAGTCAACCTGCTACAGAGTCTTTTGTTGCATCATTAATGAAATCACCCTATGAAACTGGTTTAGATTTAAATTTATTAAATGAGATTGCAGAATATTTAAGACCTGTTAGGGACAAATATATAGAAAAAGGAATTTTAAAACCTAAAGTTTTAGGGGTTAATGCTAAAACTTTAATATATCAAGTTCCAGGTGGAATGCTTTCTAATTTGGTTTCTCAACTTGAACAACAAAATGCATTACATAGGTTTGATGAGGTATTAGAGGAAGTTCCCAAAGTAAGGAAGGATTTAGGTTATCCTCCACTTGTAACTCCACTTAGTCAAATGGTTGGAACTCAAGCAGTATTAAATGTAATTTTGGGAGAAAGATATAAAGTTGTTCCTAAAGAAATAAAAAATTATGTTAAAGGTTTGTATGGCAAACCAACAATTCCTATTTCTGGAGAAATAAAGAAAAAAATAATAGGTGAAGAAAATATTTATACAGGTAGACCAGCAGACCTTTTAAAACCACAACTAGATAAATTAAAAGAACAGATAAAAGAATATATTGAACAGGATGAAGATATTTTAACATATGCTTTATTCCCACAAGTTGCATTAAATTACTTTAGAATAAGGCAAGTGGAAAAATACAAAATTGATGACACGTTATTAGATATTGAGGAAAAAACTTATCCAGTATAATTTAGCAAATAGAATGTAAATATATTGTATTTGGTCTATTACTTGTGTATTTAATTTTTTTAACCCATGAATTATTTTCTATTGGTCTACCACATTTTAAGCAAATATAATTTGATTTTTTGATATAATCTATGGAAACCTCCTTTGGGAGGTTTCCATATTTATCCCAGCTTTTCCAACCTGTTTTACATAGCTTGCTTCTATTTTCATAGTCCGCATATACCCACTTTAATATTCTGTGAAAATGAAAAGGATATTTAGTGTATCGTATAAAAGGAGATGGAATACCTAGGGATATTCCATATTCTTCAAAGGTTTTCTCTATTTTAGTTTGTAATGGTTCACCAATTTTAACACTTTTGTAATTAAAATTTTCTTGTTCGAACCATTTTCTTAATTTATCGAACATATAACCTCTACATACTTCAATTTGTTCATTTTTTTTTACATTTAATTTTGAAAATAGTCTTTTTATAATAACTACTACATAATCTAAATATAACTTTTTTTTAAAATTTTCTTTTGAATAAAATTTTATTGGTATAAATTCATAATAGTACTCATTAGTTTCTACTCTAATAGCTCCAATGCAAGTTCCACCTATTAAACTTCCGCTACCAGCATCATCAATTTGAATCAAAGCTACCACTCCTATATTTAGATGTAATATTATTATTAACTATACAAAAAAATTTATTTAAAGGAGAGATAAATAATGCAAATATTGGTTACTAACGATGACGGTATTAATGCTATAGGAATTAGAAAATTAGCTGAAAGCTTAAAAAAAATAGGTAAAGTAACTGTTGTTGCTCCAGATAGGCAGAGAAGCGCTATAGGGCATGCTATTACATTACATAAACCTTTAAGAGTTGATAGATTTGAATTTAATGATATAGAAATAGATGCATGGTCAATTAACGGAACTCCTAGTGATTGTGTAAAGATTGCTGTGGAATCAATATTAGAAAAAAAACCAGATGTTGTTGTTTCAGGTATAAACGATGGACCTAATTTAGGAACAGACGTTTTATATTCTGGTACTGTATCAGCTGCTATTGAAGGTGCAATACATAATATACCATCTATTGCTATATCAGCAGTTGGTTCTAAAGAAAAAATTAATTATGAAGGAGCAAAGATATATTCTTGCAAATTAGTAAAGTCAATTATAGAAAAAGATATACCAAACAATATAATTTTTAATATAAACATTCCAGCTTTATATATAGAAAAAATAAAAGGTATAAAAGTGACAGAGTTAGGGATTAGGAAATATAAAAATAATTATATTAAAAGGAAAGATCCAATGGGAAAAAGTTATTATTGGTTAGCAGGCAAACTAATAGAAATAGAAAACAACAAAGAAAGCGATGTTATGGCAACTGAAAGTGGCTATATTTCAATTACACCATTACATTTTAATTTAACTAATTATGATTTTCTCGATGAAATGAAAAATTGGGAATTATAAAGAAAAATGCATAAATTGAAATAAAACTTGCAAATTTTAATTAAATTATTAAAATTATGAAATTTTGCTTGCAATACAAAAAACATTCTGTTATTCTAGTGGTAGAAAATGTTTTATCGAATAAAGGGGGATTAATTTAATGGCCACGTCATTAAAAATTAAAAATGAGAAAAAGCTCATAGTAAAATCTGAATGGTGTAAAGGATGTGGCATATGTGCTGCTTTCTGCCCAAAAAACGTTTTATCAATTGAAAATGAAATAGTTAAAATAGTCGATATTGATGCTTGTATAAAATGTGGTCAATGTGAAATGCGTTGCCCTGATTATGCAATTTACTTAGGGGGTAAGGATGATGAGTAACCATATAAAACTTATGCAAGGAAATGAGGCTTGTGTTGAAGGAGCAATAGCAGCAGGAATGCGTTTTTTTGCAGGCTATCCTATTACACCATCTACAGAAATTGCAGAAATATCTGCGCAAAGATTACCAAGAGTAGGCGGTAAATTTATACAAATGGAAGACGAAATTGGTAGTATGGCTGCAGTGATTGGTGCATCATTAACTGGTTTAAAAGCAATGACAGCAACTAGTGGACCAGGATTTTCTTTAAAGCAAGAAAATATTGGATATGCTGCTATTGCTGAAGTACCTTGTGTTATTATTAATGTTCAAAGGGGAGGACCTAGTACAGGTTTACCTACTTCGCCAGCACAAGGAGATATTATGCAAGCAAAATGGGGAACACATGGAGACCATCCAGTTATAGCATTATCACCTTCATCTGTTAGGGAAACGTTTGACTTAACTATTAAGGCATTCAATTATGCAGAAAAATATAGGGTACCTGTGATAATGTTAATGGATGAAGTAATAGGTCACATGAGAGAAAAAGTAGAAATACCTAACAGAGAAGACTTAGAAGTAATAGATAGAAAGAAACCAACAAGTGGACTTGTTGATTATAAACCATATAGAATTGAAGATGGAGAGTTAGTACCACCTATGGCTGAATATGGTGGAGAATATAGATTTCATGTTACAGGATTAGTACATGATGAAACAGGATTTCCTAGTAATACACCAAAGGTAGCAGAAAGTTTAATAAAACGATTAATAAAGAAAATTGATGACAATAAAAAGGATATTTTCCTTTATGAAGAATATAAACTGGAAGATGCTGAAATAGCTCTAATATCATTTGGAAGTACTGCTAGGTCAGCCAAAAGTGCAGTAGATATGGCTAGAGCCGAAGGAATAAAAGTGGGACTTTTTAGACCTATAACAATTTGGCCATTTTTAGATACTGAAATAGAACAATTAGCTAAAAAAGTAAATAAGATTATTACTGTTGAAATGAATTTGGGGCAATACGCTATAGAAGTTGAAAGAAAAGCTTGCAAATATGCACATGTTGATAAATATGGTAAATTGAATGGAGAACTAATTACTCCTGATGAAATTCTTAAGAAAATTAAGGAGGTCTAAAATTGTCTAGTAGATTAATAAATGAGTATTTAAGGGAAGATAAATTACCACATATATGGTGTCCAGGGTGTAGTCATGGTATAACAATGAGAGCGATTGTTAAGGCCATAGATAATTTAAATATTGAAAAAAATAATATTTGTATTGTATCGGGAATTGGTTGTTCTTCAAGAGCTCCTGGGTATATGGACTTCAATACTTTACATACAACTCATGGAAGGGCTTTAGCTTTCGCTACTGGAATAAAAATGGCAAATCCAAAGCTTAAGGTTATTGTTATAACAGGTGATGGCGACTGTGCAGCTATTGGAGGTAATCACTTAATTCATGCTGCCCGTAGAAATATAGATATAACTACTATAGTTTTTAATAATAATATATATGGTATGACAGGAGGACAATATTCACCTACAACTCCTCAAGGAGAAAGAGGAACAACAGCACCTTTCGGTAATATAGATAAAAATTTTAATTTATGCAATTTAGTTAAGGCAGCAGGTGCAACTTACACAGGCAGGTCAACTGCATACCATGTAAATATGATTACCAAACTTGTTGAAGAAGGGATTAAAAATAAAGGTTTTTCTTTTATAGAAACCTTAAGTATTTGTCCAACTTATTATGGTAGAAAAAATAAAAAGGGTAATGTTGTAGATATGATGAATTATCTTAAGAATAATTCAATAAATGTAAAAGCAGCAGAAAAACTTTCAGACGAACAATTAAAAGATAAAATTATAGTAGGAGAGCTTTATAAGACTCAAGAGCCAGAATATACAGAAGAGTATAAAAAAATTATTGAAAGTTTTCAAAAGGAGAGATAGTATGTCTAATCAATATGAAATTAGACTAAGTGGAGCCGGGGGGCAAGGATTAATTTTAGCCGGTATAATATTAGCTGAAGCAGCTATTAAAGATGGGAAAAACGCTGTCCAAACTCAATCATATGGTCCTGAAGCTAGGGGTGGAGCAAGTAAATCTGAAGTAATTATAAGTAATAAAGAAATAAACTATCCAAAAGTTAGAAAATGTGACCTATTATTAGCTCTTACCCAAAAAGCATGTGATGAATACATAGATTCATTAAAAAAAGATGGTATACTAATAGTAGATAATAGTGTGGAAGTAAAAAGGAAAGATATTAAAAAATTTAAACTTCCTGTTATTGAAACTGCTAATGAAAAATTAAAAGTACCAATGGTTGCAAATATTGTTGCATTAGGTGCTATTTGTAAGGCTTCAAGTATTGTTACTAAAGATTCCTTAGAAAATGCTATATTAAATAGAGTACCAAGGGGGACAGAAGATATAAACAAAACAGCTTTCGAGAAGGGGTTAAATCTAATAAACAACTAAGGTAAGGAATGGTTATATGAAAAAAAATAGTAATCTTGATGAAAACGAAAAAGACTTACTAAAACTAATTCAGGTAAAGTTTAATAAATTGAGTAAAGGACAAAAACTAATAGCAGAATATATCTTATCACATTATGATAAAGCTGCTTTTATGACAGCTGCAAAACTTGGAGAAATGGTTGGAGTTAGTGAATCTACTGTTGTTAGATTTGCAAATGCTTTAGGATTTTCAGGTTATCCAACTTTGCAAAAAGCGTTACAAGAATTAATCAAAAATAAACTAACAACAGTTCAAAGACTTAGTATGTCAAATAATTTTTCTAATAAAAAAAGTAGTGGTTTGATTAAAAAAGTCTTAAAAGCAGAGATGGATAATATTAGAGCAACTTTAGATGAAATTGATGAGGAAGTATTTGATAAAGTAATTGATAGTATTTTTAAGGCTAAAAGAATATATATTTTAGGACTTAGAAGTTCAGCTACTTTAGCTAATTATTTAGGTTTCTATTTAGGACTGATTCTAGATAATGTAAAGATTGTAACTTATGGTGTAAGTAATGTTTTTGAACAATTATTGCGAGTTACAGAGGAAGATTTAGTTATAGGTATAAGTTATCCTAGATATTCTAAAAGAACTATGGAAGCATTAAGATATGCAAAGAGTCAAAAAGCTAATATTGTGGGGATTACAGATAGTTATATTTCACCTATTGCAAGTATTTCAGACTTTACTTTAATAGCTAAAAGCAATATGGCATCTTTTGTAGATTCACTAGTAGCACCTATGAGTTTACTTAATGCTTTAATAATTGCCATTGGTATGAGAGAAAAGAATGAAATTAGAGAGTATTTTAAAAAATTAGAATATATTTGGAGAGAGTATGATATTTATGACAATCTAGATAAAAATGACTATTTTTAATACTGGCATAATGCCAGTATTTTTTATTTTTTAATATAACATAATTGATGTTATCATAATTGATAAATAATATAAAAATAAATATCATATAATTTTACAAATAATATTAAAAGGAATGATATAATGAATAAAATATATTTGCTTAGACATGGGGAATCCCTATGGAATAAAACTGGAAAAGTTCAGGGACAAAAAGATATAAACTTATCAAAAAAGGGAATTTGCCAAGCAGATAAAATAGGATTTACATTGGCAGATAAAAAAATTGATTATATATATTCAAGTGACTTAATTAGAGCGTATAAAACTGCTAAAATAATTGGAGGAAGATTAAATTTAGAAGCTAAAAAATTAAAAAGTCTTAGAGAAATCAATTTCGGTCCTTGGGAAGGACTAACATTGTCAGAAATAAGAACTAAATATTATAAAGATTATTTTATTTGGCGAAACAATCCCCATAAATTTTTACTTCCAGGAGCTGAGACTCTTTTAGATGTTCAGAACAGAATGCTTAAAGCTTTAAATAATATACGTAAAGTGCATATGAAAAGTAATATCCTAATAGTTTCACATGGTACTGCTATTAAAACTTTAATTTTAGGTATATTAGGCTCAGATTTATCTAATTATGGTAAACTTACAATTAGTAATGGTTCATTAAGTATTATCGAATATGGTAAATATGGCCCCATAATTAGAGTATTAAATGATACGAAATACATTAAGGAGGTATAAACTTGACAAATAAAATAGCAGTTATAGGAGGAGGCCCTGCTGGAATTTTAGCAGCTGGTACTGCAGCAAGTAGAGGAAAAAAGGTTATACTATTTGAAAAAAATGATAATCTAGGAAAAAAACTTTCTATAACAGGTAATAGAAGGTGTAATGTTACAAATGCATGTAGCATTGAAAAACTTATAGACAGTGTTGTAACAAATAAAAAGTTTTTATATAGTTCATTTTATACATTCAGTAATCAAGATATTTTAAATCTTTTACAAACATATGGAGTAAAAACAAAAACTGAAGATAATTTAAGGTGCTTTCCTATTTCAGATGATGCCAAGGACGTAATTAATGCCTTTAAAAGGTATCTTAAAGATAAAAAAGTAACTATAAAACTAAGTAAAGAAGTAAAAGACATCAAAAAAGTGAATAACAAATTTCAATTATTTTTTAATAATGCTAATAAAGAAAATTTCAACAAAATTATACTAGCAACTGGTGGGATTTCATATCCAAATACAGGTTCAACAGGTGATGGATATAAATGGGCTAAAAAATTTGGACATACTATAATAAAGCCTAAGCCAGCTTTAGTTCCTATAGAAATAAAAGAAAATTGGGCAAAAGAATTACAAGGTTTGGCACTTAGAAAATCTAAAATTAAAACCTTTATAGAAAATAAATTAAAATTTGAGTTATCTGGAGAAATGCTTTTTACTCATTATGGTATATCTGGTCCGATTATCTTAGAGTTAAGTAGTTTTATAAATAAATATAGTAATAAAAATATACACTTTAAATTGGACTTATTGCCAGATATAAGTGAAGTAAAATTGGATCGATATTTGATTAAGTTAATAAACAATAACCCTAGCAAGTTATTTAAAAATATTCTAGAAGATATTTTACCTAAAAGAATTATACCTATTATATTAAATGAATCAAAAATTAGCAGCAAAAAGGCTTGCAATCAAATTACTAAGTCTGAAAGAAATAATTGTATATATAGTATTAAAAACTTAAAGATGACCTATAAAAATTTAAGGGCTATAAAAGAAGCAATTGTAACATCTGGAGGTGTTTCAACAAGTGAAATTAACCCTTCTACAATGGAATCAAAATTAATTCCTGGTTTGTATTTTGCCGGAGAAATAATAGATATTGATGCAATTACAGGTGGATTTAATTTACAAATTGCTTTTTCTACAGGATATTTAGCTGGATTAAATTGTTAAAAATGTGCTTTTAAGCACATTTTTTTTATTTATATGCATAACATATAAAAATAGAAGTACTTTAAAGGAGGTGTTATATATTTCAAGGAATTTTTTTAATAAAATAGAATCCCTATTGCTAAAGCTTTGTATAATTAGTATTTTACTTCTAATAGCTTTACAGATTGTGTTGAATAATGAAACTTTATCAGTCTTTTTAAATAAAAATATTGAAGGAGTCCCATTAGAATCTATTAATAAAAAGAATAAAGGTATAATCATATTAAAAATTCTAAATAGCAAAAATTATGGAAATGTTGAAGTACTTATAAATGGAGAGACTGTTAAAAAATTTGGTAATCAAAAAGAGATTGATATAAAAGTTTATAATAATGATCTAATAGAAATAAACGGTACTATGTATAAAGAAAATATAGAAGTTAAAGTTGTCGGAGTAAGTAAAAATATAAAAACACCTAAACTAAATTCAAGTGTCACAACCTCTAAGAGTATTGAAATCTTAGGAAAAGTACTGTTAAAATAAACTTGTACTATAAAAAAAAATAATATATAATGAAATGAGGAAGTGATTTACATGAGGGTAGTTTCAGTAAGAGGAGCAATTACAGTAGAAAAAAACACAAAAGAAGATATAGTTAAATCAACTGAGGAACTTTTAAATGAATTATTAATAAAAAATAACATACATAATGAGTCAGTTATAAGTATAATTTTTTCATCAACCAAAGATTTAAATAAAGAATATCCTGCTTTTGCTGCAAGAAAATTAGGATTTGTTAAATGTGGCTTAATGTGTTTTCAAGAGATGGAAGTAGAGAATAGTTTAAAAAAATGTATTAGGGTTCTAATTCTTTTCAATAGCAATAAAAAGCAATCTGAAATTAGACATGTATATTTAAAGGATGCAATCAAGCTAAGACCAGATTTATTATAAATTTTACAAACCACCTTTTAACGGTGGTTATAATTTTGCTTAAAGGAGGTTTAAAATGAAAAAAATATCAATTGCAATTGATGGTCCTGCAGGTGCCGGTAAAAGTACGATAGCCAAGATTATATCTAAAAAGTTAAAAATCACATATATAGATACTGGTGCTATGTATAGGGCCCTTACTCTGAAACTATTAGACAATAAAATTAATTTAGATGATATAAATTCAATAAAAAAAATACTAACAAACACAACTATTGATTTTAAAAATAATAATATATACTTAGATGGAAAAATAGTAAATGAACAAATTAGAACCAATAAAGTTAATAATAATGTATCTAAAGTAGCAAAAATAAAGGAAGTTAGAGAAGAATTAGTGAAAAAACAACGTCAAATTGCTTGCAATAAAAGTGTTGTGATGGATGGTAGAGATATAGGAACCTATGTTTTACCATATGCAACTTTTAAATTTTTTATAACTGCTTCAGTAGAAGAACGTGGTAAAAGAAGATATAAAGACCTAATAAAGAAGGAAAAAGATATTACTTTGGAGAAAGTAATAGAGGAAATAAAAATTAGAGATAAAATAGATAGTACTAGGGAACTTTCACCTTTAAAAATGAGTAAAGATGCTATTTTAATCGATACAACATATAAAACTATTGAAGAAACAGTTAATGAAATTTTAACTTATATTAAGGAAGGGAGGTAATTCATGAGCTTCTATAAACTTGCTAAAAATTTAAGTTATCTTTTTTTTAATTTTATATACAGAATAGAAATAAATGGTCTTGAAAATATACCTAAAAAGGGTAGATTAATAATATGTTCTAATCATAAAAGCCTTTTAGACCCTATTCTTGTTGGAATTTCATTAAATAGAAAGGTCCACTTTATGGCTAAAAAGGAATTATTTAAAAATAAATTTTTTTCAATTATTTTGAAAAAACTTGGAGCTTTTCCTGTTGATAGAAAAAATACTGATTTATCTGCTATAAAAAAATCTATAAGAATTCTTAAAGAAGAAAAGGTTTTAGGTATTTTTCCCGAAGGAACAAGGGTTAATAATGAAAATATTAAACATGCAAAACCAGGTGTTGCAATGATAAGTATTAAGAGTAAATCTCCTGTTATACCTGTTTATATTGATACTGACTATAAGTTATTTAATAAGGTTAAAATAAATATAGGAAATCAAATTGAGTTTAAAAACTATTACTCTAAGAAAAATAGCCAAGATGATTATAAAAAAGTTAGCCAAGAAATTTTATCTTCTATATATAAACTTAAAAAATAGAGTAGGAGGTTTTATTTTGAAAATAATTTTGGCTGAAAATTCAGGGTTTTGTTTCGGAGTGAAAAAAGCTATAGATTCAGCTTATGAAACAGTAAATAATAAAAAGAATAATGTTTATTCTTTAGGACCTTTAATTCATAACAAACAAGTTATAGAACAATTAAAAAGTAAAGGATTAAAAACTATTGAAAATATTGATGATGTAAAAAATGGCAAAGTTATAATTAGGTCACATGGTGTACCTTTAAACATATACGATAAGACTAAAGAAAATAATATTGAATTAATAGATTCTACATGTCCATTTGTTAGAAAAGTTCAAAAAAAGGCCAATGAATATTACAATAAAGGTTATCAAATAGTAATTATAGGAGATAAAGAACATCCAGAGGTAATAGGGATAAACGGCTGGTGCAATAATTCTGCTTATATAGTAAACTCTATGGAAGATATTAAAAAGATTCCGTTGTTAAACAAGCTATGTATTGTTGCTCAAACTACAATAACTGAGGAAAAATTTGAAAAGCTTTCTAAAGAAATTGTAAAAAAAGCAAAAGAAAGTAAAATATTTAATACTATTTGTAATGCCACACAACTAAGGCAAGAATCATGTAAAAAAGTAGCACAAAAAGTTGATGCAATGATAGTTATTGGAGGATTTCATAGTTCTAATACACAAAAGCTTGTTAAAATTAGCAAAAAATATTGTCCAAACACTTATCATATTGAAACGATAAAAGATTTACCATTAGAAGATTTTAAAAAATACCAAACTGTTGGTATAACTGCTGGGGCTTCAACTCCAGATTGGATAATTAAGGAGGTAATAGATATAATGAGCAATTTTAATAATCATAACGAGAATATGAATAGCATGTTAAATTCTTTATCAGATGTAGCTAATCTAGAAAAAGGAGATATAGTTGAAGGGGAAATAATTTCTGTAAATAATGAAGAAGTAATAGTAAATATTGGCTATAAAGCAGATGGAATAGTAAAAAGTGAAGAATTTTCAGTAGATTCAAATGTTAATCCAAGTGATGTAATAAAAGTTGGAGATAAAATAGATGTATATGTAATGGAAGTAGATGACGGAGAAGGTAATGTTTTACTTTCTAAAAAGAGAGCTGATAAAATCCTTGGTTGGAAAAAACTAAGTGAACTATATAAAAATAAAAAAGTAATTAATGTTAAAGTAATAAGAAAAATTAAAGGTGGACTTTTAGCTTTAGCAGAAGGTGTTATAGGATTTATTCCTATTTCACATATTTCGACTAAATTTGTAAACAAGTTAGATTCATATATAGGTAAAATACTAGAAGTAAAGATTATAGAATTTAATAGAGAAAATAAAAAGCTAGTTTTTTCAAGAAAAATTGTCGAGCAAGAAGAAACAGAAAGAAAGAAATTAGAATTGTTATCAAAATTACAAAAAGGTGCCATAGTTGAAGGTATAGTAAGAAAAATAACTAATTACGGAGCTTTTGTTGATATTGGAGGAATTGAAGGCTTACTACATATATCTGAATTATCATGGGCTAAAATTAGTCATCCAACGGAGTTAATTAATGAAGGAGATAGGATTAAAGTTTTAATTAAAAATATTGATAAAGAAAATGAAAGAATTTCTTTAAGTTTAAAAGCAACTCAACCGCATCCTTGGGAAAATATAGATAAAAAATACAAAGTTGGAAATATAGTAGAAGGTAAAGTTGTTAAATTAATGTCTTATGGAGCTTTTATAGAATTAGAGCCAGGAATAGAAGGGTTAGTTCATATTTCTCAAATTAGTAATGACCATATTGCAAAACCTTCGGAAAAATTAGAGATTGGTGAAAAAGTTAAAGTTAAAATTTTGAATTTAGATATAGAAAAACAAAAAATTAGCTTAAGTATTAAAGAAGCAGATGATTCTAAAAATGTTAATTATCAAGAATATAATGAAGATATAGAATTTACAATAGGAGATATTATAAAAAGCAAAAATTAGCTATATGTATAAAAAATAAATTAATGTCAAAAATAATTTATAACCTTACAAAAACCCCCTTTACATTCTTTAGGTGGCATATTGCCGCCTTTTTTTTTATATGTTAAAATTAATCTATATTTTATTAAATAAAGTAGAGGGGTTTATTATGGATAAATACGAAGTTTTTAAGAAACAGATATATAAACTTACAAATATAGACTTAGGGTCTTATAAAGAAAAACAAATGAAAAGAAGGATTAATTCATTAATTAAAAGAAATAATTTTAGAAATTATGATAATTATTTTAAAGCATTAAAAAATGATAACAATCTTTTAGATGAATTTTTAAACTATCTAACCATTAACGTTTCAGAATTTTTTAGGAATCCTGAGCAGTGGAAAGTATTAGAAGATTATATATTGCCTAAATTAATTAAAAGTAAAGGGAAAAACATAAAAGTATGGAGTAGTGCTTGTTCTACTGGTGAAGAGCCATATACACTTGTTATGATTCTTTCAAAATATCTGAATCTACAAGATGTAAAGGTTCTTGCAACTGATATAGATAATAATGCAATTAATAATGCAAAAGTAGGAGTATATGATGAAAAAAGTTTAAAGAATGTACCATCTAATTTTAAAAGTAAATATTTTACTAAGTTAGGTAGAAAATTTAAAATTGATAATTCAATAAAACAGTGTGTCAAATTTAAAAAACATAATCTACTAGAGGATGATTACCCTACAAACTTAGACTTAATAATTTGTAGAAATGTAATGATATATTTTACGGAAGAAGCAAAAAATAAATTATATAAAAAATTTAATAAATCCTTAGCAGATGATGGAATCTTTTTTGTTGGTAGTACTGAGCAAATTATTTTACCAGAAAGATATAATTTTAGACCAATAAAAACTTTTTTTTATAAAAAAGTAAAATAAATTACAATACATAAAGTAAATTGTAATCCAAGTACACTGAAAAATGATTTTAAAACATAATTTCTGCAATCGACAGAAATTATGTTTTTTTATTTTACATTTTTCTACATGATTTGAAGTTCTAATTTAAAAATATCGAATATTGTTGTAAAAAAATTCAAAAAAAAATGAAGGACATATTGAACTTATAGAGAAATAGATAATATGTAATATTTTACATGGAGGTGATTAAATGCCAGAATCTCAAATTGATCCAAAAAAAGAATATAGTATATCTGAAGTTGCTGAAATAACTGGTTATCAGCCTCATGTTTTGAGATATTATGAAAAAGAATTTGATTTAGAAATTCCTAGAAATGAAGCTAATCATAGATATTATACCTATAAAGAAATAGAAACTTTAAATTATATCAAAGCATTACAAGAAAAAGGCTTTACAAACAAACAAATAAAGCTAATTTTAAATTCTCCTGAAATAATTTTGAATGAACAGCAAAGAGAAACAGCTGTAACAACTATGATAGATAAGGAAAATAATACATCAATAGAAGAAATTACTACCAAACTTCAAAACTCAGTCTCTCAGCAGCTACAGGAATTTATAGAAAGTAAAGAATATACTAGTTTAAAGGAAATTAAAGAATTAAAAGAAGAAGTAAAAAAATTAAAGGAAGAAATTAGAAGCAAAGAAAGAGATGTGCTAATTTGTGAAAATGCTAAATTAAAAATGAAAGTTAAAGAAAAATCTTATGAAATCATACAATTAAAAGAAAAACTAAAAAAAGAAAAGGAAAATAATAAGAGTTTTATAAAAAGAATCTTCAAAAAGAAATAAAATTCAACCTTACAGGTTGAATTTTTTATTTTTTGAATATCTTTTTGGAATTTGATAAAATTATAATATAAAAATTGTATGGGTACAATATAGGAGGTTATAAATGGTAGAGTATAACAATATTAAGCTAAATAGAAAAAGTAATCAGTATTTATATATTCAATTATATAATGAATTGAAAAGTATGATTTTAAATGGGGTTCTAACACCACACACCAAGCTTCCTCCGATAAGAAGATTAGCAAATTTACTGAAAATAAATAATGCAACAGTAGTAAATGCATATAAATTATTAGAGCAAGAAGATCTTGTGTACAAAAAAGTAGGTAGTGGTACTTTTGTAAAAAATATTAATAACAAAGATATACGCTATATAGAAACTCATAGTGAAGAAAGATATTTAGATGAAAAGAACAGGAATATTATTAATAGTAATCAAATACAAATTAATAAGAATACAATAAACTTTGCTAGTGCTACCCCAACTCCTGACTTATTCCCAGTAACCGAATTTAAATCAGTTCTGAATGAAGTTCTCGATAGGGATAGAGGAAATGCTTTTGGTTATCAAGAGAGCCAAGGATACTTGCCATTAAGAAAAGCTATAAAAAAATATTTAATAAATAGTAATATAATAACAACTATAGATAGTATTCAAATAATTTCAGGGGCTCAACAAGGAATAGATATTTTATCTAAAGCTTTAATTGATTATGGTGATATAGTATTTACCGAAAATCCAACATATGCTGGTGCTATATCATCTTTTAAATCTCGTGGTGCAAGGATTATTGGAATTCCAATAGAAAAAGATGGTATTGATATAAAAGCTTTAGAAAATAAGTTAAAAAGTTTTAAACCTAAATTTATCTATGTTATGCCAAACTTTCAAAATCCTACGGGTTATTCATATTCAGTGGAGAAAAAGAATAAGTTATTAGAATTAGCTTATAAACATGACCTGTTTATAATAGAAGATGATTATCTAAGCGATTTATCGTTTTTTAGCAGTAATAATCAAACCCTAAAATCATTAGATACAGAAAATAAAGTTATATATATAAAAAGTTTTTCAAAAATTTTCATGCCAGGTTTAAGATTAGCCTTTATGGTTACACCTATTTCAATTTATAATAAAGTAATTGCTGCTAAACATATGTCTGATATATCTACATCTGGCTTAATTCAAAGAGCATTTGATTTATATCTAAGAAAAGGAATATGGAAAAAACATATTAATTATATGGAAAACATATATAAAAAACGCTTTGAGATTATGTCAGATAGTATAAAAAAGTATATACCTAAAGAAGTTAAATATGATTTACCAAAGGGTGGATTAAATTTCTGGTTTAGTTTACCGGATAAATATTCTTCATGGGATTTATACAATTTTTCTCTTAAAAATAATATTATTTTTATGCCTGGTTCAATTTTTTATGTTAATAAAGAAGATGATCATCATTTTAGAATAAGTATAGCTTCTATTTATTCAAGTCAAATAGAAAATAGTATCAAATACTTTTCAGAAGTAATCAATAGTTTTTTAAAAAAGACAAATAATGAAATAGAAAAAGGTGATTCATATAGGCCTATTCTATAATTTTATCTTATTCTCAGCTATATACAAAAGAATATCATCCTTTGTCAATATTGTATTACTGTCTGGATTAAGGAAAATTTTATCGTCTCTATAATATCCAATTAAAGTGGCTTTTTTATTTAAAAAATCTATAGCCACTTCTTTATATGGTTTATTATTATATTGTGGTATATTGCTCATTTCGTAAATTTCATTACCGTAGGAATTTGTCATTAATTCTTTAAAGGCTTTGCTTACACCTTTATATAAGGCACATCTCATAAGTATTCTGCTTTCAAACTGACTGCTAATTATTATATCGTCAACATTAGCCCTTTTAAAATGAACTATATTTAAATGATTTAATACCTCTGCAATTAAATAAACATTAGGGTTTATTCTATCAACAGCTAAACATATGAGTACCGATTTTGCATCTATCATTTCTGCATTGTTAAGCTTTTTGTCTGCTAAAACTATTACTGTTTTAGCCTCTTTTATATTAGCCCTATTTAGTACTTGGTCATTAGTTGGATCTCCTTTTATATAGGAAATATTTTTATTGTTATAAGGATTTTGGTCTAAATTATTATCTATTAACGCTATTTCTATATTTTTATCTTCACGTGTTAACTCTTCAATAATTGATTTAGACCTGTAGTTCCACCCAATAACTATTATGTGATCACTAAAATTTACGTCCATAAGCCCCATTCCTTTCTTCAAATTTTTTTCAACTAAAACCGATGCTATAGAAGCGGTAATAAATCCAAATGCTCCTATACCTATTATCATAAGTAAAATAGCAATTACTCTTCCGATTGAAGTTACTGGATATATATCACCATATCCGACAGTTGTACTTGTTACAAATCCCCACCATAAGGCATCTATAAAACTTTTAATATTCTTATTATATGGGGCTTCAAAAAGATAAAATAAGCTAGAAAAAAATATTATAAATAAAATAGCTATAACTAAAGATTTATAGAGTTTAGTAGCAAGTATTGATATATGCAATTTTTTAAAAAAAGTTGTAAAGCTAGTTATTGTTATCACCGCCTAATTTTCAAAAGCCTATATAAATTAGTATTTCTATAATAGTTAAATTTAATTAATTATTTTAAGTTTCAAAAAACTAATTCTTATTATTAGATAGTTATCTTAAAACATCAATAATTATAGTAGTTTTTTAAGTTATTTTGTCAATATTCTATGTATTTGATTATTTATATGGAGATATGAGTAAATAGATTTTATTGATTGTTTATTATATCTTAAAATATATTCTTTTTATATGTTTAAAGAATATTAAATTGCATATAACAATACATATAATTGCATTATTTTATTTTTATTTTAGTTACGATAGCATTATATGCAATTTTTAAGTTTTGCTTATGCAAATTTCAGAAAACAAGTTTGACATAATATGTTTATAGTGTTATAATTTATATATAAGATAATAATAGGAGGGATGCAGATGAAAGAAAATATAGTAAAAAATCTAAAATCAGCTGAAATTAGTAGGTTAAAAAAATGCGGAGCTATAACTTGTATCCATAATATTGATGGATACTGTAATATGGAAAAATGTCAAATGTTCGAAAGGACTTTAAGACAAGAATATTAATAAACTTCCTTTTAAATAAACAAAAAGAAAAAAGAGGAAGAAAAATCTTCCTCTAGAAAGTTTCTTTATTTTTTGTTTGGATAAACTTCTAATCCTTTTTTAATTATATTCATTGCCTTTCTAAGTGCTTCTTCATTAAGTACATATGAAATTCTAACCTCATCTTTTCCTAATCCTTCTGTTGCATAAAACCCTTCAGCCGGTGCTAGCATTACAGTTTGATTATCTACATCAAAGTCCCTTAATAACCAAATCACAAAATCTTCAGCATTTTCCACTGGTAGTTTAGCTGTTACATAAAAAGCACCATGTGGTTTTTTACAAATTACACCATCAATCTCATTAAGGGCATTATATACTACATCTCTTCGTCTTTTATACTCATTTACTACCTCAGTAAAATAGTTGTCTGGTACATTTATCAATTCTGCTGCACCTATCTGTTCAATTGTAGCTACGCATAATCTACTCTGACATAGTTTTAATATTTGTTTAATTAATTCCCTATTTTTACTTGCAATTGAACCGATTCTAGCACCACATGCACTATATCGTTTTGATACACTATCTATAATTACAACTCTATCTTTTATATCTTCTAAATGGGCAAAACTCATATATTCAAATCCATCATAAACAAACTCCCTATACACTTCATCTGCTACTATAAATAAATCATGTTTCTTAGCCAAATCCCTTAGCATATATATTTCTTCTTTTGTATAAACAACTCCTGTTGGATTCCCAGGGTTTGATAACAATATGGCTCTAGTTTTTGGTGTAATAAGTTTTTCTATTTCCTCTTTTTTAGGTAAGTGGAATCCTTCTTCAGCTTTAGTTGTAATTGGAACAACATCAACACCTACAGAACTTCCAAAACCATTGTAATTTGTATAAAAAGGTTCTGGTATAAGAACTTGGTCCCCATGGTCACATATAGCTATTAGAGTAAATAGAAGTGCTTCACTTCCACCATTTGTAATAAGTATCTCATCTTTATCAAAATTAATATCATACTTTTTATAATATTCTATAAAACTGTCTATTAATTCAGGAATACCTTGTGAAAAAGTATAAGCTAATACTTCCTCATCAAAACTTTTTACAGCCTTAAAAAATGATTCTGGTGTTTCAATATCAGGTTGCCCAATATTTAAGTGATAAACCTTCTTTCCTTTACTCTTTGCCTCTTCGGCTATGGGAACTAATTTCCTAATAGGGGATTCTTGCATAGAAGTAATTCTTTTTGAAAAATTCATAATAAAGTCCTCCTTATCTTAATATTTTGAAAAAAGCTAATATTAAAAAAATAATCGTTATTGAAAACCTTTCCATTTATATAATATCATAAAATTAGCTTAAAGCATAGAATAGATATGTAATTTTTTGTATAGGTATAATTATTGTTGGTTTAAAACTCTACTTTTAAAACCTTTTATAAACAAAATTATTATGTTATAATAATGGTTAATTGAAAAGGTTATAATTATTACTGTAGTTATAAGAGATTATAAACTTACCAGAGGAGGAAGTAAATTGAGTAGCAAAAGTAAATACCTCATATCAACCTGGGGTTGTCAGATGAATGAACATGATTCTGAAAAAATGGCTGGTATGTTAGAAACTATGGGTTATGAAAGTACAAGCAATGAAAAGGAAGCTGATTTAATAATATATAACACTTGCCTTGTTAGGAAAAATGCTGAACTTAAAGTTTATGGTAATCTAGGACATTTAAAAACATTGAAAAAGAAAAAGCCAGATTTAATAATAGCAGTATGTGGATGTATGACTCAAAAGAAAGAAATAAGAGATTTAATCAAAGAGAAATATAGTCATGTTGACATTGTATTTGGTACTCATAATATACACAAGCTTCCAGAGCTTATAGCTAACCATAAGCAAAATCCAGGAATGGTAATAGATGTATGGGAAGAAGCTGGAGACATTGTTGAAGATGTTCCTGTTAGGAGGAAGTTCGGTTTTAAGGCCTTTGTTAATGTAATGCATGGATGTAATAATTTTTGTACTTATTGTATTGTACCTTATACTAGGGGTAGAGAAAGGAGTAGACATCCAGATAATATACTTAAGGAAATAGAACAATTAGCAAAACAAGGATGCAAAGAGGTTACACTATTAGGACAAAATGTAAACTCATACGGAAAGACTTTAGAAAATAAAATAACATTTGCTAAGTTATTAAGAATGGTTAATGAAATAGATGGTATTGAAAGGATTAGATTTACAACATCACATCCGAAAGATTTATCAGATGAGTTGATTTACACTATTAGGGATTGTGAAAAAGTATGTGAACATATACATCTGCCATTTCAAGCAGGAAGTAATAATATTTTGAAAAAGATGAATAGAAAATATACAAAAGAACAATACTTAGAATTAGCTGAAAAAATAAAAAAAGAAATTCCAGGTGTAGCCATTACTACTGACATAATCGTAGGTTTTCCAGGTGAAACTGAAGAAGACTTTAAAGATACTTTAGATGTAGTAAAAAAGGTAAGATTTGACTCAGCCTTTACATTTATCTATTCAATTAGAAAGGGGACACCAGCAGCAAAAATGGAAAATCAAATACCTGATGATATTAAGCATAAAAGATTCCAAAAACTTCTTGATACTTTATATCCAATAAGTTTAGAAATTAATAAAAAGTTAAAAGATAAGGAAATAAAAGTGCTAGTAGAAGAAGTAAGTAAAGCTGATGATACTAAATTAACTGGAAGAACTAGGACAAATAAAGTTGTTCATTTCAAAGGCGATAAAAGTTTAGTTGGAAATATTGTTACTGTTAAGATAACAAATCCTAAAACTTGGACTCTAGAAGGAGTTTTAGTAGAGGAAAACTAATGTTAAATAGGCTAAGGATACCCTTAGCCTATTCTATTTGCAGATTTTATTATGATATACTATATATATAATGCACTAAGATAACTGGAGGGAATTCTATTGGGTAAATTAACACCAATGATGAAACAATATATGAAAATCAAAGAAAAACACAAAGATTCAATTTTATTTTTTAGATTAGGTGATTTTTATGAAATGTTTTTTGATGATGCTATAATAGCCTCTAAAGAATTAGAAATAACGCTAACTGGTAGAGATTGTGGAAAAAAAGAAAGAGCTCCAATGTGTGGAGTTCCCTATCACTCTGCTGATTCTTATATTGCAAAATTAGTTGAAAAAGGTTATAGAGTAGCTATTTGTGAACAAATTGAAGATGCTTCCCAATCAAAAGGTATTGTTAAACGTGATGTAGTTAGGATAATAACACCAGGCACAATAACTGATGATAAGGTGTTGGATGAAAAGAGTAATAATTATCTTTGTTGTATATATATGGATAAAGACGGTATTGGAATAACATATGTAGATGTTTCTATTGGTGACTTGTATACTACACAGATAATTGGAAATGAAAAGAAAATAGAAAGGATATTATTTGATGAATTAGCCAAAATTAGACCTAATGAAATTATAGTAAATGAATTTTTATATAATAATGAAGATTTAACTAACAGTATAAGAAAAAGATTTAATACAGTAATAGATAAATTTGATGAATGGGCTTTTGAATTATCTACTGCAGAACAAAAAATAAAAACTCAAATGTCTGTAGTAACTTTAGAAGGATACGGGTTTAAAAATAAAAAATATAGTATTGCTTCAACAGGTGCATTAATCGAATATTTAAATGAAACTCAAAAAGTGTCATTAAATCACTTAAATAATATCACTACATATTCAATTAATAAGTTCATGGTATTAGATATGAATACAAGAAGAAACTTAGAACTTACTGAAACTATAAGGGGAAAAAGCAAAAAAGGCTCACTTTTTTGGTTACTTGACAAAACTTCTACTGCAATGGGTGGTAGACTATTAAAAAGATGGATCGAAGAACCATTAATAAATATAGAAAAAATAAACGAAAGGTTAGAGTCAGTAGAAGAATTAATTAATAATATTTTACTTATTGATGATATCAAGAAACTATTAACCAGTGTTTATGACATAGAAAGACTAATGGGAAAAATTGTTTATGGAAACTGTAATGCTAGAGATCTTCTATCATTAAAAAATTCTATTAAAGTTTTCCCTAAATTAAAATCAATTTTACTTACTACTAATTCTAAACAATTAACTAAATTAGCAAAAAACTTAGATACTCTTAATGACATTTATGAACTTATTGAAAAATCTGTAATTGAAGACCCTCCTTTAACAGTTAAAGAAGGAAACATAATAAAAAGTGAGTATAATAAAGAATTATTTGAACTTAGAGAAGCAATGACTAAGGGGAAAGAATGGCTTTCAAAATTAGAGAAAAGAGAAAAAGAAAGAACAGGAATAAAATCTTTAAAAATTGGCTTTAATAAAGTATTTGGATATTATATTGAGGTAACAAAATCAAATATTAAATATGTGCCTGACAACTATATAAGAAAACAAACCTTAGCAAATTCAGAAAGATATATTACACCTGAACTTAAAGAAATGGAAGCTAAAATATTAGGAGCAGAAGAAAAAAGTATGAAACTTGAATACGATCTATTTGTAGAAATAAGAAATACAATCCGTCAAGAAGTAAAAAGAATACAGAAGGCAGCAAAAATTGTATCAACTATAGACGCCTTAAATTCTTTAGCACAGGTTGCATTTAAAAATAATTTTGTTCGTCCAAGGCTAAACAATAAAGGTATTATTAAAATTAAGAATGGTAGACATCCTGTTGTAGAAAAAATGCTAGAAAATGAATTGTTTATACCAAATGATACACATTTAGACAATAATCAAAATAGAATAGCAATTATTACTGGACCAAATATGGCAGGTAAATCGACTTATATGAGGCAAGTAGCATTAATTACATTAATGGCCCAAATAGGTAGTTTTGTTCCTGCAGATGAGGCTAATATTGGAATCGTCGATAGGATTTTTACAAGGGTAGGTGCTTCAGATGATTTATCACAAGGTCAAAGTACTTTTATGGTGGAGATGAGTGAAGTAGCTAATATCCTTAACAATGCAACAAATAATAGTCTATTAATATTAGATGAGATTGGAAGAGGTACTAGTACCTTTGACGGGTTAAGTATTGCTTGGGCTGTTGTTGAGTATATAAGCGATAAGAATAAAGTTGGAGCTAAAACCTTGTTTGCAACTCATTACCACGAATTAACTGAATTAGAAGGTAAAATTGAAGGCATTAAAAATTATAACATATTAGTTAAAGAAAAAGGTGACGACATAATATTCCTACGCAAAATAGATAAAGGTGGAGCTGACAGAAGCTATGGAATAGAAGTTGCTAAGTTAGCAGGTGTGCCTCATGAAGTTATCAGAAGAGCCCATGAAATACTAAGTGAATTAGAAGATAGAGATATTGCAAAAAATAGTGTTGCTATTACCAAAAGTAATACCTATGAAGAAAGTAAGACAAATGAAACAATTGGAGAAAAAAATAATAATCATCAGTTAGATTTATTTAGTATAAAAGAAAGTCAGATTATTGATAAACTAAAATCAATTGATATGATGCAAATTACACCTTTAGATGCAATTAATTTATTATACGAGTTATCTAAGGAAGCCAAAAAAATGTAGGTGATTTAACATGGTGAATAAAATTAAGTTATTAGATGAAGAGACTATAAATAAAATTTCAGCTGGTGAAGTAGTCGAAAGGCCTGCATCTGTAGTTAAAGAACTTGTTGAAAATTCTATTGATGCAGGTTCAACTTCTATAACTGTAGAAATAAAAAAAGGTGGTAAGAAATATATTCGTGTAACTGATAATGGAATAGGTATAGAAAAGAATGATATAAATATAGCTTTTTTAAGACATTCAACTAGTAAAATAAATAAAGCTGAAGACCTAGATAATATTACTTCTTTAGGTTTCAGGGGTGAAGCTTTATCAAGTATTTCTGCTGTATCACAACTTCAACTTATAACCAAGACTACAAATAGTGTAGTAGGAAATCAAGTTATGGTAATGGGTGGAAAAATAGTTGAAAACAAAGAGGTTGGATGTCCCCAAGGTACTACTATTATTGTAAAAAATTTATTTTATAATACACCTGCTAGAAAAAAATTCTTGAAAAGTGATTCTGTTGAAAGCTCATATATTAGTGATATTGTAAATAAATTGGCTTTAGGAAATCCAAATATATCTTTTAAGTTTATAAAAAACAACAAATTAATTATGAAAACACCTGGGAATAATAATAGAATATCAACTATTTACAGTATTTTTGGTAAAGAATTTGCTAATTCATTGTTTAAACTAGATTATATTGGTGAGAATTTAAAGATACAAGGATTTATTTCTAAACCCTCCTACACAAGAGGCAATAGAAATCATCAATATTTCTATATTAATGGTAGAATAGTAAAAAGCGATTTTTTAACTAAAACAATTGAGAAAATATATAAACCATTAATACCTAATAATAGATTCCCAGCTATAATTTTATATATTGATATACCTCCTAGAGAAATAGATGTAAATGTTCATCCTACCAAAATAGAAATTAGATTTAAAAATAAAAAAACATTAGATAATGTATTAACCTCAATAGTAGAAGAGTTAATAAATAAGGAAAATTTAATACCTGAGGTTGATATAGACAATAAGTCCAAAGATAATGGTTCTCAAGAAGAACAAATTAATTTTGTAGATTCATTAGAAGAAGTACCGAAAAATATAGAAGAAGCACCGAAAGATGATGAATTAGAAGTAGATTATATTGAATTAGACCAAGAAAATAAAAATATACAAATTTTAGATTATACAACAAGTTTTAAAAATAAAAAAAGTGGTAATTATTCAATGTTCAAAGAAAAGAATAGAAATATAAGTAACTCAAATCTTTTTAAAGAAAAAAGTAGCAGTTTTAAACTTTCAAAGAACAATAAGACAAATACAAAAATACCTAAATTAGATATAATAGGTAGATTGTTTAATACCTATATACTTGCAGAAGAAAAAAATAATGATCTATTTTACATAATAGATCAACATGCCGCTCACGAGCGTATTATGTATGAAAAATTAAAAAAAGATTTAGAAAATGAAAGTGTTATGGTACAAAAACTTCTTGCTCCTGAAATTATACATTTAACAAATAGTGAAGTTGAAGTAGTTTTAGAGAATATTGAAATGTTTAAGAGTCTAGGTTTTGAAATAGAAGAGTTTGGAGTAAATTCAATTGCATTAAGAGGAGTACCTACAATCTTAGGTAAACCTAACTCTAAAAAATTGTTCTTAGAATTGCTTGATAAAATTCAAGAAAATATTAAATATAACTATGAGTTAAAAATAGATAAGGTTATGAAAATGGCTTGTACTAGTGCTGTCAAAGCAGGGGATTTTATTGATGAAATTGAAATAGATAGGCTTATTCAAGATTTAAAACAGTGTGAAAATCCATATACTTGCCCACACGGAAGACCTATAATTATTAAAATGAGTAAATATGAACTAGAAAGAAAATTTAAAAGGATACAGTAAAGGGTGAGAATTTTGAATACAAACAAAAAACCTCTATTTCTTTTAATCGGCCCAACCGCTGTTGGAAAAACTGCTATTTCAATAGATATAGCAAAAAAAATTAATGCAGAAATAATTTCTGCTGATTCTATGCAAATATATAAATATATGAATATAGGAACAGCTAAAATCACAGAAGATGAAAAAGAAGGAATTAAACATTATATGATAGATATAGTTTATCCAGATGAAAAATTTTCTGTTTCCGATTATCAAAGTAGAACCAAAAAGTGTATTGATAAAATTCTAAAAAGAAATAAATTACCAATGGTGGTTGGGGGTACGGGTTTATATATTAATTCTTTAGTGTATGATTTAGATTTTACTGAAGCTAGGTCAAACCTACAATTAAGAAAGCAATTTTATAACTTAGCAAAAGAACAGGGTAATCAATATCTTCTTAATAAGTTAAAAGAAGTTGATCCTAAATCAGCTTCAAGAATTCATGTTAATGATACTAAGCGTATAGTAAGAGCATTAGAAATATATTATGAAACAGGTAAACCAATGTCTCATTATTACAATAATTTTAGAAAGCCTAATCCTGAATATAATATTGCAATGGTGTGTTTAACTATGGATAGGAAAAAACTTTATAAAAGAATAAATAAAAGGGTAGATATAATGGTAGAAGAAGGTCTAATTGATGAAGTAAAAAACCTTTTAAAAATGGGATATACTGAAGATTTAACTTCAATGAAAGGATTAGGTTATAAAGAAATAATTGGTTATCTAAATGGTGAGTATAGTTATGAAGAGGCTATAAGAATACTTAAAAGAAACACTAGAAGATTTGCAAAAAGACAATTAACTTGGTTTAGAAGGGATAATAGAATAAAATGGATAAATGTTGATGATTTTGATAATAAAAATGAATTAACTGAATATATAATAAAATATGTAAAAGAAAAAATTAATATTTAAAATAAAAATATATTATGGAGGGGATAAATTTGAAAAATAATATTAATTTACAGGATGCTTTTTTAAATAAAGTAAGAAAGGAAGATATTGAAATTAGTATTTACCTAATAAATGGATATCATTTAAAGGGATTAGTAAAAGGTTTTGACAATTATACTATTGTTCTTGAAACAGATGGTAAACAGCAACTTATATATAAACATGCAGTATCAACAATATCACCAAAAGGTAATTTAGAATTTATGACTAAGAAAACTAAAGATGATAACTAAATAATATTTAATTAGATAAGTAGTTATACATATAGTTAAAAGTAAAAGATTAACAACGTCCGCATTTTGCGGGCGTTTTTTTAATCTTTTTATTAATTTTTTGCATATTATAGTAATAGCAACTTCTTAAGAGGTGGTAATATGAATAAGAATAAATATAAAGAAATCTTAACATTATATGAGCTAGGAAAGGTTAGTTTAAATGAAACTTTTGATCATATTGTTTCTAAAAGTCAAAAAGAAATAAAGAGTAATGATACCCAAAAAGAGGATGATGAAACTTTAGAAGACATTATGGCTGAATTGTACAATTTAGTAGGACTAAAAAATGTGAAAAAACTAGTTAAAGAAATTATAGCTTTTATAGAAATACAGGAAAAGAGAAAAAAGAATAACTTATTAACAGAACCAATTGTTTTACACATGATTTTTAGAGGCAATCCTGGAACTGGTAAGACAACAGTAGCAAGAATTTTAGGTAGAATATTTAAAAAAATTGGTGTATTGGAAAAAGGACATTTAGTAGAAATTGAAAGGGCAGACCTAGTTGGTGAATATATAGGTCATACAGCATTAAAAGTTAAACGCCAAGTTAAAAAAGCTCTAGGAGGAATTCTTTTTATTGATGAAGCCTATTCTCTTGCAAGGGGAGGTGAAAAAGACTTTGGAAAAGAAGCGATAGATGCTTTAGTTAAGTCAATGGAAGATAATAAAGATAAATTAATCTTAATTTTAGCAGGATATGAAAAGGAAATGGATATTTTTCTTAGGACTAATCCTGGACTCAAATCAAGATTTCCTATACACATAGATTTTAAAGATTATACTATAGAAGAATTAATTGAAATTGCAAAAATAATGGCTAAGTCTAGAGAATACAAATTAAGCAATAAAGCAATTAAAAAGCTAGAAACTATTTTGAAAAATAAAAATTATGAATATAATAGTGGAAACGCTAGGCTTGTAAGAAACATTATTGAAAAAGCAATAAGAAAGCAAGCTGTAAGGCTTCAAAAAAGAAAATATGTTACTAGAGAAGATTTACTTTTGTTAAGAGCAGAAGATATTGGAGGGGATGATAAATATTGAAGAAAGCAATAATTATTGGTAGAACAAATGTAGGCAAAACAACTTTTATGATAAATTTTGCTGATTACATTGGACTAAGTAAAATATTAATAAAATCTAAATATCCTGATGGAAAAATATTAAATAAAGAGTTTTCATTGCATATTGCAAGAAAAAATCTTATCTCTAACAAAGCATATAAAACCACATGTCTTCAATCAATCAGTTTAGAAATTCCTGTATATAAAGGTAGCAAAAAAGTGGAAATAATTGATTCAAGTGGATTATGTGATGGAATTCATCCAAATATGCAAATTCGAAAATCAATAGTACAAACATTAGAAAACATACAAAATAGTTCAATATTAATACATATAATTGATTTAAGTCAATCTATAAAAGATAGACCTGAAGAGCTCATTAGTGAAATAGATAGACAGATAATTAAATATGGAAGTACAAGAACAGGATATGTTTTACTTGCAAATAAAATAGATATAAAAGAAACTAAAGAAGCTGTTGATTATTTAAAAGAAAATTTTAGTAATGTACTAATAATCCCAATATCTGCACTTTATAAAAAGGGATTTAATGAGGTGAAAAAATTTGTTATCAATTCTATATAGTATCAAGTATTTATTATGTGTCTTGTTAAATGCATTCATAATAAAATTAATGGATGATTATATAGATTCTAGTAATAATCTCTTTACAGATTTTATAAGTAAGACAAAGGAAGGAATACTTCCTTATTCACTGTTGATATTTGCCATTGCATGTTTAATAAATGTTAAGCTTTCTGCATCTCTGTTTTTAAGTTCATATATTGTAGGAATGTACGGAGATTTTAATAGAAGACTTACTTTAAAATTAAAAGGATATCAAGAATCATTAATAATTTTACTTATAGGTATTTTTTTAATTGGACTAATGGAAATGATAAGTTCTTTACTAATAATTGTTACTTTTCAAATTATAGATGATTTAATAGATTACAATAAAGATAAATATTTTAATTGCTTGAATCTTGCTATAAAATATGGGGTTATTGAGGTTTTAATTTTTGCCTGTATTCTTATTTTAATAACAATAAAGTTAAACTATCAAAAACTTATTTATTGTTCTATTATTTTTTCGGTATTTCAATTTATTGAAAAAATAATAAATGTGGAGGAAGTCAATTGGAATTAATCGATATTTCTATAATAATACTATTAGTTTTTCTAGCAGGTTATAGTATCGGTAGAAGACAAGGAATTAAGGAAGGTTTTATACAGGGTAGTAATTATGCACCAATTAGTATTCGAAATAAAATGCTAAAAAAAGGGAAATGCCCTATATGTAATAAAGAAATTGAAAATCAATAATCATATGTGATAAAATACAAAGGAAAAAATTAAAAGAAGGTGAAACAATGGATAAAGAAACGGTAAATATTTTATGTAAACATTTCGGGGCTGATAAAAAGGTTATTGACTATATTTTAAAAAAGGAAAAGACTATAAAACATAAGTTTACAAAGATTGATAAAATCAAAGAATATAATCATTATAAAATATTATCATCTATGCAAAAAGCAAGGCTTGATTCTACTCATTTTAATTGGACAACAGGATATGGTTATAATGATGTTGGTAGAAAAAAGGTTGAAGAAATATATTCATATGTATTTAACACAGAGGATGCCTTAGTAAGGCCTACTATAGTATCTGGAACCCATGCATTAACTTTAGCAATCAGTGGTATTCTAAGACCAGGAGATGAAATATTATCAATTACTGGTAGCCCTTATGATACCCTCCAAAAAGTAATCGGAATAAAAGGAACAGAAAAGGGCTCATTAAAGGAATATGGAATAACATACAGAGAAGTTGACTTAAATGATAAAGGTGCAATTAATATAAATGAAGCATTAAAAGCAATTAATGATAATACTAAACTAATCTTAATTCAAAGGTCAACTGGCTATAGTGACAGAAAAGCCATAACAATTGATGAGATTAAAAGAGCAATACATAAAATTAAAAATTATAGAAATAATCTAATTTGCATGGTCGACAATTGTTATGGTGAATTTATTGAAAAAAAAGAACCTACAGATGTAGGTGCCGATTTAGCAGTAGGTTCACTAATTAAAAACCCTGGGGGAGGTTTAGCATTAACTGGTGGTTATATTGTAGGAAAAAAATGTTTAATAGAACAAATTGCTAATAGAAGCACAGCCCCAGGTATAGGGAAAGAATGTGGATTAACTTTTGGAAATACCAGAAATGTATTACAAGGACTGTTTTTAGCACCTCATGTAGTTGCAGGTGCCCTTAAAGGAGCTATCTTGGCAGCTACCGTTTTTAAAGGATTAGGATTTAGAGTAATACCCGATATTCAAGATATAAGAAGTGATATAATTCAAGGAGTTGAATTAAAAAGCAAAGAAAGGGTAATTAAATTCTGTGAAGGTATTCAACAAGCATCACCAGTAGATTCTTACTTTACTCCGCAGCCTTGGGATATGCCAGGTTATGATGATCAAGTAATTATGGCAGCAGGAGCTTTTATACAAGGTTCTTCTATTGAACTTAGTGCAGATGCCCCAATAAAGGAGCCTTATCTAGTATATTTTCAGGGTGGGCTTACTTATGAACATAGCAAAATTGGTATTATAAAAGCCATAAACAATTTATATATAAATAACTTGGTTAAAATAAAATAAGCTGGATTATCCAGCTTATTTTATTTTTCTAAATACACCTATAATTTTTCCAAGAATTTTTACATCCTTTACTATAATAGGCTCCATATATTGATTTTCAGGCTGTAGCCTTATACTGTCCTTTTCTTTATAAAAACGTTTAATAGTTGCTTCATCTTCAATTAAAGCTAATACAATATCACCATTAATAGCTGTATTTTGCTGTTTAACGAGAACATAATCACCATCTAAAATTCCAGCTTCAATCATACTTTCACCATTAACTTCCAACATAAAAACTGAACTATTTTCTGCAAACTCTACTGGTAATGGGAATGTATCTTCAATATTTTCAACGGCTAAAACCGGTGTTCCTGCTGTAACTTTACCTACAATAGGCACTTCTACAATCTCTTTTTTAGAAAAATAAAGATTTCCACTATCTTTATCTATAACTTCAATAGCTCGAGGTTTAGTAGAATCCCTTCTTATGTATCCTTTTTTTTCTAATCTAGATAAATGTCCATGTACAGTTGATGTAGATTTTAGGTTAACAGCTTTGCAAATTTCTCTAACTGATGGTGGATATCCCTTTGTCTGTATTTCACTTTTTATAAATTCTAGTATCTTTTTTTGTTTATCTGATAGATCTTCATACATAGTCACACCTCGCAAGTTAATATTTCTTCATATTTCAAGTAAATTATATCACATAAAACACCAAAACTCAAACATCCGTTCGAGAAATGCAATTTAGCCTTGACACCGAACACTTGTTTGTTTATAATTTAATTGTAAGAACATTTGTTCGAGGGGTGTGTAAAATGTTAAAAATAAAAAACAACTTTAGATTTGCATGTTTTATTACTATTTTAACTTTAATAATAATATCTATATTAGGTGTAATGTCTAGTTTAGAAAAAGTTTATAGTTCAGGTTATACAGAGTTTATAGAGGTAAAAGTTAAAAGAGGGGATACATTGTGGAATATAGCTAAGAAGAATAATCCAAACAATGACGATGTTAGAAAAATAGTACATAAAATTATGAAACTTAATGATATGGAAAGTGCAGAAATATTTCCTGGTGATGTATTAAAAGTTCCTTTAAAATAAGAAAAAGTAGGCCTAGATAAGCCTACTTTTTCTTATTTTTGGCTAATGGATTACTTTTTACTGCCTTCCTTAACCTATCGTCATCAATGTGTGTATAAATTTGAGTAGTTGATACATTTTCATGTCCTAAAATTTGTTGTAATGCTCTTATATCTACATTACCATGTTTATACATTAATGTAGCAGCTGTGTGCCTTAGTTTATGAGGAGAGTATTTATCTGTATCAAGCCCAGCTAATCTTAAATACTTTTTTACTAAATATTGAACTGTTTTAGGGCTAATTCTTTTCTTTCTCTTACTTATAAATAATGCTTTTGTATCCTTAAGTCCATCCTTAGGTCTTACTTTTAAATAATTATTTATTGCTTCTATACAAGCATCATTTAAGTAAATTGTTCTTTCTTTATTACCTTTACCAATCACTGTTAATGTGTCGCCTTTTATTTTGTCTACATCTATGCTAACAAGCTCAGATAATCTTAATCCACAATTTAAAAATAGGGTAATAATAGCATAATCCCTTTCTTTAAACTCTCCATCAATAACATCTAATAATTTTTGAGCCTCATCCAGAGTCAAATATATTGGATGTCTAGAATCAGTTTTAGGAGTTTCCAGATCAACTGCTGGGTTTTCTTCAATAAGTTTAACTTTAGTATGTAAGTATTTAAAAAATGAGCGTAAAGAAGCAACTTTTCTAGCTTTTGCATAATTACTGTTATTTCTTTCTCTGTCAACATAAGATATAAATGCATGTAGGTCTTGTAGGGTAACACGTTTTATCAAATCCATATTAACATCTGAAATATCTATTTCGTCAAAGGAAGTTTTTCTATCAACAATTCTATATCTAATTTTAAGAAATCTAAAAAAAGTCCTTAAGTCATAATAATACTCCTTAACAGTATTTTCAGATTTACCTTTAATTGTTTCTGTATAATTTAGAAAATCTTCCAAAATTAGAGGTAATTTTTCCATGGAAGCACTCCTTTCGACATATTTAATTGCGCAAAATATACATTTTGTATAATTAGAATTCTACATTTTTAATTAAAATCCTTCTTAATTTTTAAATTTAAATATAAATTCCAACTAATTACTAAAAAGCTTTTTATTTTGGCTTATAATATCCTTAAATATATTTCATAGTATAATAGGTATATCAAATTCACAAAACCTCTATAAACCCATTTTAAAAAGCTTACAAAGCAATAATTGATAAAAATACGCAATTTATGCATATACTGTATAAAATTTCAGGGGATTAGTTGAATATAATTTTTTTATGTTTACTAGTGTATAGATCTTTCTCCTTTTTCTAGATAATTAAGTAATATTAAAAAACATAATTAGTTTTATCGTATAATTTTAAATCCTAGAATATAAATCTAACTAAAGGAATTTAAGCTTTATTTGATTTTTGTTTAATTATTATTTTGTTATTGTTTATTTGTTACTTAATATAAATCAAAATATAAATTAGATTAGAAATATATTAATATAACTTTGTTGATTGTATAATTTTATGTAAACTTTTGCAATATAAAAATAATCATATAAATGAGGTTATTAATAACCTCATTTATATGATTATTATGAAATTAAACCCTTAATTCTACATTCATTCCTAGTAAATCTTTATTATCATCTAATATTGGTTTAATATAATTTCTTATAAACTCTTCAACCTGTTGTGGTGCTCTACCTATAAACTTTACAGGGTCAACTATTTCTAATATTTCTTCTTTAGTTAAATTAAATTTTTCACTTTCTATTATTTTATCTAAAAGATTATTTCTTTTACCCTCTTCTTTTATTTCACGACTTGCTTCCATTGATAATTGTCTTATAACTTCATGTAACTCTTGTCTATCTCCACCTTTTTTAACTGCCTCCATTAGTATATTTTCGGTAGCCATAAATGGTAATTCATTTTCAAGATGCTCTCTTATAACTTTTTCATAAACAACCATACCATCAAATATGTTTATACCAATTTCCAATATTGCATCTAAAGCAAGGAATGATTGAGGTATTGATATTCTTTTATTAGCTGAATCATCTAGTGTTCTTTCAAACCATTGAGTTGATGTTGTTATTGCAGTATTTGTTGTATTTGAGATAACATATTTAGCTAAAGAAGCTATCCTTTCACTTCTCATTGGATTTCTTTTATAGGCCATTGCTGATGAACCTATTTGTTTTTTTCCAAAAGGTTCTTCCACCTCTTTTAAATGCTGCAACAATCTAATATCATTTGTAATCTTATGCATAGATTGGGCAATTCCACTTAATATAGACAGTACTTGATAATCTATCTTTCTTGAATAAGTTTGCCCAGTAACAGGATAAGTTTCTTCAAATTCCATTTTTTCTGATACCATTTTATCTAATTTTTTAACTTTTTCATGGTCATTATCAAATAATTTCAAAAAGCTAGCTTGTGTACCTGTTGTACCTTTAACACCTCTCATTTTTAAACCATCTATAAATTTTTCTAATTCGTTATAGTCTAAATATATATCATGCAACCATAAAGAAGCCCTTTTACCTACAGTTGTAACTTGAGCTGGTTGAAAATGTGTAAATCCTAGTGTTGGTAAATCTTTATATTTCAATGCAAAATCAGCTATTTTTTTTATTAGATTTAACATTTTTTTTCTAATTAATTTTAAGCCTTTTCTCATTAATATAATATCAGTATTATCTCTAACATATGCACTTGTTGCTCCTAAATGTATAATACCTTTGGCTTTTGGACATTGGACACCATAAGCATATACATGTGCCATTACATCGTGTCTTAATTCTCTTTCTTTTTCTTTAGCAACATCATAATTGATATCGTCTTTATATTTTTTTAACTCTTCTATTTGTTCCTCACTTATATTTAACCCTAATTCCTTTTGAGATTCAGCTAAAGCTATCCACAATTCTCTCCAAGTTTTAAATTTAGAATCTGGAGAAAATATTTTAGCCATTTCTTTACTGGAATATCTTGTAATCAAAGGGTTTTCGTATAAGTTTTTCATATAATTTTCTCCTTTCGTTTTTTACTTTATACCTTTATTTAATCTGATTTAAAAGCTCTTCAATTCTATTTAATCCTTCTTTTATGTTTTCTAATGAAGTAGCATAAGATAATCTAATATAATCATCTGCCCCAAAAGCAATTCCTGGTATTACAGCTACTTGAGCCTTATCTAAAAGGCTATTGACAAAATCTAATGACGTATTTATTTTAGTTCCTTTTATAGTTTTCCCTTTTATTTTGGAGAAATTAGCCATAATATAGAATGCACCCTTAGGTTTTTTGCAATAAAGTCTATTAATTGAATTAATTTTATCTACCATATAATTTCTTCTCTTTTCAAATTGTAATTTCATTTTATTAACTACTTCTTGATCGCCTATCAAACCTTCTAAGCTGGCATATTGAGATATTGATGCCGGATTAGAAGTAGTGTGTGATTGAATATTTGACATAAGGTTTATTATTTCTTTATTTGCTGCAGTATAACCTATTCTCCACCCAGTCATTGCATAAGCCTTAGACATCCCATTTATTACAATAGTTCTTTCCTTAATCATGTTATTAAGTGAAGCTATACTTATATGTTTAACATTATCATAAGTTAACTTTTCATATATTTCATCTGAAATAACAAGTATATCTTTTTTAATAGCCCATTCTGCAATCTCTTCTAGCTCTTTTTTATTATAGACAGTCCCTGTAGGATTGCTAGGACTATTTAATATTATAGCCTTAGTTTTACTCGTCAATGCTCTGTTTAAATCATTTATAGAATATTTAAAACTATTCTCTTCTTTAGTTTCCACTTTTACAGGTATACCATCTGCTAACTTTATTAACTCAGGATAGCTTACCCAATATGGGACAGGTATTATAACTTCGTCCCCAGGATTTAATATAGCGCATAAGGCATTATATATAGAGTGTTTTGCTCCATTTGAGACAATAATATTTTCTGTTTTATAATCAAGATTATTATCTTTTTTTAATTTTTCACAAATAGCTTTTTTTAGTTCTTGTATTCCTGATGCTGCAGTATACCCAGTTTTTCCTTCTTTCATTGCTTTTACAGCCGCATCTTGGATATTATCAGGAGTATTAAAATCTGGTTCACCAGCACCAAAACTTATTACATTAATTCCTCTAGACTTCATTTCCTTAGCTTTAGCAGATATTTTTAAAGTAGCAGATGGTGTTATACTTTCTGCTTTTTTCGAAAGTTGTAATTTCATATAATTTATCCCCTCACTTAAATGTTTTTGTCAGAACCATATATATCTAACAATGTATTGTTTATAATTGTCAATGAATCTTCAAAAACTTGTTTATAAAGTAATTTAATCCTTTTATAATGTTCAAAACCTTTGTCTGTTAATCTATATCGTCTTATTGATCTTTTATCGGGTTCTTGCCACCAACCTTTGATATATTCATTTTCTTCTAATTCTCTAAGAAGTGGATAAATCATACCAGGGCTTGGTTCCCATTTTTCATCCAATCTATATTTTATTTCTTCAATTATTTCGTTACCATAATAACTCTTTTCCCTTAACAAATGTAATATATACAGTTTTACAAAAGCTGTTGTACTAATTTTAGAGGGAAATTGTCTGTTTCTTCTATTTTTTAACATTAACCTCCTCCTTTGATTTATATAACTTAGATTTTTCTTTCATTTTTTTTACTTGTACTAAATTTGTAAAAAAATCTCCTAGAATCGGTTCTCCATCTACTAGTTTCCCATGACAATCTGAACCACCGGTTATAAAAAGTTTAAATTCCTCAGCAATATGTTTATAATATTTTATATCCTCATCTGTATGTTTAGAATGTATCGCCTCTATTCCATCTATACCCTTTTGTAATACTAGATTAATAGCATCTTTATTTTTTATTAAACCAGGATGGGCTATTACTGCTACTCCTCCTGTTTTATGAATCAAGTTAATAGATTCATCTATGCTTAATTTTTTACGTTTTACATATCCAGGTCTTCCTTTGTTTATGTATTTTTCAAATGCTTCTTCAACAGAGTCTGCATAACCTTTTTCAACTAAAACTCTAGCAATATGAGGTCTGCCTATAAAATCAGAACTAATTCCATCTTCAATATCTTTAATTGAAATATCAAACCCCATACTTGAAAGTTTTTCTATCATTTTTCTGCCTCTTTTTAATCTTGAATCCTTTAATCTTTTAGTTACCTCCTTAATTTGTGTAGATTTGTAATCAATAAAATAGCCTAATATGTGTATTTCTTCGTCTTTATAATCACAACTAAATTCAATACCTGGAATAACCATAATTTGTGAATATTCTTTAGCCTTATTAATAGCCCTATCTATTCCTTCAACAGTATCATGATCTGTTATTGCAATTCCTTTGATTCCTTTTTTTACTGCCCATTCAATAACCTCTTCTGGGGTTAAAAGACTATCGGAAGCAGAAGTGTGCACATGTAAATCTATTTTATCCATAAAATTCCCTCATTTATAAATGTTTTATATTTAATATAATTATTCAACACATATAATTTTTTATTCAAAAAAAAGAAAACATAAAAATATATAAAATTAATAAAAACCTGCTCATAAAAATGGCAGGTTTTTATTAGAGATACAAAAATTTATAAAACTTTATCTAGGCTCTACAATTAACTTAATAGCTGTCCTTTCTTCTCCGTCAATCTCAATATCTGTGAAGGCTGGTATACAAATTAGGTCAACTCCACTAGGAGCAACAAATCCTCTAGCAATAGCTACTGCTTTTACTGCTTGGTTTATAGCTCCAGCACCTATTGCTTGAATTTCTGCTGATCCTTTTTCTCTTAATACACCTGCTAATGCACCTGCAACAGAATTTGGATTTGATTTTGCTGATACTTTTAATACATCCATTGAAAAAGCCCCCTTATATTATAGTATTTTTTTATTATGTTTTTTATATTTATATAACTTTATTCTACAAATACAAAAAAAATCCTTTTTTTTAATTAAAAAAATCTAAAAATTTTTTATTTAATATAATTTCTTAAAAATTATTATGTAAAAATAAAGAGAAGAATATTCTTCTCTTTATTTTTATTTAGCATATTCAATTGCTCTTGTTTCTCTTATTACATTTATCTTTATTTGACCTGGATACTCAATTTCATTTTCTATTTTCTTAACTATATCTCTTGCTACATTGACTATTTCTAAGTCATCAACTTCATCTGGTTTAACCATTATTCTTATCTCTCTACCAGCCTGAATAGCATATGATTTTTCTACTCCTTCGAAGGAGTTTGCAATTTCTTCTAGCTTTTCTAAACGTTTAATGTAAGCTTCCAATGTTTCTCTCCTAGCTCCAGGTCTAGCTGCAGAAATAGCATCGGCAGCTTGAACTAAAATAGCCTCTATTGTCTGTGGTTCAATATCATTATGATGTGCTGCAATTGCATGTACTATATCTTTAGATTCTCTATACTTTTTCGCTAAGTCAGCCCCTATTGTTACATGTGGGCCTTCCATTTCATGGTCTACTGCTTTTCCTATATCATGAAGAAGACCTGCTCTTTTAGCTATTCTAACATCTGCTCCTAACTCTGCTGCCATTAAACCTGCTAAATGTGCTACTTCGATTGAGTGTTTAAGAACATTTTGTCCATAACTTGTTCTGAATTTTAGCCTTCCTAATAATTTTATTAACTCAGAATGCAGTCCATGAACACCTACATCAAATGCAGCTTGTTCTCCTTCTTCTCTTATACTATTTTCAACTTCTCTTTTAGCTTTTTCAACCATCTCTTCAATTCTTGCTGGATGTATTCTACCATCCATAATAAGTTTTTCTAAAGCAATCCTTGCAATTTCCCTTCTTATTGGATCAAAACCTGAAAGAATAACAGCTTCAGGTGTATCATCAATTATAAGGTCTATACCTGTAAGAGTTTCTAATGTTCTTATATTTCTACCTTCCCTACCAATTATTCTCCCTTTCATTTCATCATTTGGCAGGTTAACTACAGAAACTGTAGTTTCAGCCACATGATCAGCAGCACATTTCTGAATTGCATACGATATTATTTCTCTAGCCTTTTTATTAGCTTCATCTTTTGCTTTACTTTCAATTTCTTTAATCATTATAGCTGCTTCATGGCTTACTTCCTTTTTAATATCATTTAAAAGTAATTCTCTAGCTTCATCCCTTGTAAGACCTGATAGTCTTTCAAGTTCCTCTACCTGTTTATTATATAATTGTTCAATTTCCTCTTCTTTCTTTTCTAGTTCCTTTGATCTTTTGTTTAAAGTCTCTTCTTTTCTTTCTAAAATTTCACTCTTTCTATCAACCATTTCTTCTTTGTTAACAAGTCTTCTTTCAAGTTTTTGAAGTTCATTTCTTCTTTCTCTATTTTCTCTTTCAACTTCATTTCTCATTCTATGAACTTCTTCTTTTGCTTCTAAAAGCAATTCTTTTTTGCTTGTTTCCCCTTTTTTAATTGCTTCATCTATTATTCTCTTTGCTTCTTCCTCAGCTGTTTTGATTTTTGCTTCAGCTATAAATTTTCTTATAAAATATCCAATAAAAATTCCAATTATAGCTCCTGCTATTTCTAGTATTACTATTTCTAGAATAATAAAGCACCTCCTCTACTATTTAATTTTCAAGTTCCGTTAGTGTAGTAGCATTTTCCTTCAAGTCGAACTTAAATTTATACTAAAATAGGTAAAAATATAAACCGAGTATTCTCGGTAGTCTCGGCTTTGATTTTAAGTTAAACAAAGTTCAACTTAAATATCTATATTTATGCTACTTTCCTACAAAATATTAACAAATATTTACGTATTTATTTTATTACTTTTTATTCTATATGTCAAGTAATGGTCTATGTAGACAACTTTTCAACTTTACTTGTAAGTCCCTTTAACTCTACTCTATAAGAGTTTGTTGCTACTGAAGCTAAATGTGTGTTATGGGTTACCATTATAATTTGTCTATTAAACATTTCAGAAACCTGTTTTAAAAACTCAGCAACATTGAATATATATTCCTCACTAACATGTTTTGCAGGTTCATCTAATATTATTGGCCCTTGGATAAGTGGTTTATGAATTTGAAGAAATGCAATTCTTAAAGCTAAAGATATTATATCTACTATTCCACCACCCCTAGACTGATGAGGCTTTGTTTTAACTTCTTGATTTTCATATTTTGATATGACATAAAATTCAGCATTAGGTTTTCCATAAAGTTCTTCAATTTCTATTTTAAATTCTACGTTTGTATCAAGTACATATTGTAGACAATTAGTCACCAAGCTTTCAATTTGTTTTTTTGCTTGTTCTCTAGCATATTCTGATGTTTTTTGCAATAAAACATTTACTTTTTCTAATAAATCCAGCTCTTCTTTTATCTTACCCAATTCATTTTTATTTTTTGTTATTTCTTCCTTAATTCTTTGCCTTTTCCCATTTTCTGTTGAATAAAAATCTTTAAGGTCAGATATAACTTTTTCAAGTTCTCCGTTCTTTTCAATGATATGGTCCATATTATCCACCTCAATTCTTTTCTAATATATCCTTTGGAAGCATTTCATTTGCTTTTTTGAACAACTCTTCTATTTCTTCTTCTAATTTTTTTATTTCCTTTTCTAGATCATCAGGTTTGACTCCTAACTCTTTTAATTCGTTAATTATATCTTGTTCTTGCTTATTTAATTCTTCTAATCTTGCTTCTGCTTTATATTTTAAAGATTTGGCTTTTTCTAAATCTTCCTTTAAAGTATTTAGTTGTTTTTCATAATCTTTCATATTTATACCTCCTACTTGTAATTATTAATAATTTTTTCTATATCTTCTAAATCAATCTTATTTAGACAAACAGGACAAATTTCTATCTCTTTTAATAAGTTACTATATTCTTCCAATAATTTTTTTAAAGTCTGATTTTGTCTCCTAACATATTGTTTAACCTTTTTAAATTCATTATTAATTGATTTATAATTTGACTTTACCTCGATAAGTTTATTTAAAATTTTTACTTTATTTTCAGTTTTCTCTATATAAACTTTAACTTTGCCTATCTGGTTAAAAGCATCTAAATATTTTTCACCTATTGCTAATCTTTTGTTAATATCCTCTAACTTCTGCTTGTTTTTTAATAGTACAGTTAGATTATTATATTTATCTATTAATTTAGTATTGATTTGCTCAACCAATTGTAAACTCTCCATTTGTTTTAAGTAATCTTTTAAATAAGTCCTAATCTTATTCACATTATTATATTTATCAAATAACATTCTTAAGCTTTTCAGTTTTTCAATCTTATTATTTAATATATTAAAATTACCAATAGCTGAATCTAATAATTTCATACTAGTTAAAATATCTAAATTTGTTTTTATATTATTAGAGACAGTATTATATTGTATATTTTTATTTGATAAATTTCTGTAATGTCTGATTTTTGTGTCCAATTGCACAACATATTTGTTTATAGATTCTAAGTCTTTTAAATGTAAGATTATTTTATTAATATCCTTTTTTTCAGTCTTTATGGCCATATATTTATTTTTAATCTTATTTAATTTAATTATCTTTTCTTGATTAATTTTTATTTTTTCATTTGCCTTTTCTAATTTATTTATTGTTAATTTCAACCTATCTAGATATGCATAATTCTTCAGTTGGTTATCTAGTTCTTCTAAATTACGTTCAATATTTTTTCTGCTTATATTTAAATTTCTAATATCTTTAAGAGTATCCGTAACTGCTCTATCTACTATGTGCACTCCTACTAATCTACCTATAGCATTAGCCCTAGTTGATGCCTTTTCGGATAGGAGAAAAGGGCCTTCTAGCTGTTCTCCGATATTTATTGAGTTTGTATTTTTCCCATCTAAATAAACTTTTTTAATATTAAGTTTTTTAATAATATCTATTGGAACCTTTGTACCAAACCCCTCGTATACAAATTCTTTACCATTAGAATCAATATATATATATAAGTTCTTACTAGAGCTTCTCAATCTTTTTACTGTAGTTCCATCATTAAATACTAAAGTTACACTACATTCTTTTGTACCCTTTCTAATAAAAAAGGTACCTGTAGGTTCATTATATAGTACCCATTTTATTCCTCTAATTATTGCTGATTTTCCTTGGTCTGAAGGGCCAACAATAACATTTAATTTATTATTAAACTCTAACTCAGTATATTTATGAGATTGAAAATTTTCTAATATTACTTTTTTAATATATATCATTACTCATCCTCATCCTCCTCATAATACATTTGTGCATTTCCTATTCTCATTAAAGCCTCTTTCTTAACAGAGTCAGAAACTCCCTCAGTCTGAGCTAAACTATTAACAATATGGTCAATGTCAAGTTTTTCAAAGTCTGCTGAAGAATCGATAGATTGTTTAAATTCCACTATTCTTTCATTCTTAAGCATTGCCATCTCTATATGACTTCTATCAAGAATTTCCTTTCCAGGCTTAGCCGTTTTTAGTGGTATTAAATCTATATTAATATCTTTATCTAGTTTTATTAATACAACTTTAGGTGTTCTATCAATTTCTCTTAGACTATTAGTAATTCTAATAACACTTCCCGGATTTATAAAATATTTTCCTTCAATTTCCTTTACTCCAAAACCAGAGTGGTAATGTCCTGAAAGTGTTATATCTGCTTTAGTATCTAATATATCATCAATTAAAGTATATGGTATTCCTTCTATAAATGGTTTATCTAATAGCATACCATGTACTATGTGAATAGCATAATCTACATCGTCATCTTTCTTATTTATAATGTAGGAGTTCTTATTAGTTTTACTATCAATATTATATTTGTAAGATTGACCAGTTAATTGAACTTTAATATTGTCCCTGCTAAGAAAAACAACCTCATCTTGTTTAATGAGTTTTATTATACCGATAGCATCAAATAATCCTAACATGGTTCGATGAAGTGTATCAATGTTATGGCCATATATGTCATGGTTACCAGCTATAGCATATATGGGTATATGAAAAGAATTTAAAATAAGAGCAAACTTCCTCACTATAGAAGGAGATATATCTGGTCTATCAAATAAATCTCCACCATGTAAAATAAAATCAACATCATGTTCTTTAGAGATATACAAAATTTCTTTAAACTTTGTTTCTAGTGTTTCTATTAAATTATCTTTTCTATTCCTTGGAGTGGTCCCCCTTATGTGAGTATCTGTAAAGAACAATAATTTCATTAATTTTTGCACCTCTCTTCATCTTTAACCCTTTTTACAGCTTTATTTATTACTTCATAATTAAAGCCCCTTCTTTGTAGAAAGCGTTTAATCTTTAACTCATCTTTTTTCTCCATTATATCATAGTTACCTTTTATCTTTTTTTTAATCAGTTTAATTGCATTTTCATACTCTGACAAATTATGACTATTTAATATAGAATCAATAGTCTCTTCTTTTATGCCTTTAGACAATAACTCATATTTTATTCTAATTTTTCCCATAGGTTTATTGTTTAAACGACTATCAATATAAGACTTGACAAACTCTTTATCATCTATATAGCCCAAGTCTTCTAGCTTATTAATTACTTTTTTAATAACATGGTCATCATATCCTGCTTTGCTAAGTTTTTTAAACATTTGATCTTTAGTCCTAGCTTTATAAGTTAGGAGTCTATAAGCTTTATTTAAGCACTTTTTAAAGCACACATTATGTATAATTTCATGATATTTTTCAACATCTAATACTTTTCCTACATGAAGATTATAATTTATAATATCAATTTTTTCTACTGAAAAAGAATATTCACCATCAATATATACTGAATAAAAATTATTATTCCTTTTTTGTTGTTTAATATCTGTTATTCTCATAAAGACCTCCTAAAATTATAGCCTCCTAAAAAGGAGGCTATTTCTGTCTTATCTATTTCTTTTTGTTTTTTTTACTATTATCTTTTTTATTTTCAACCTTTTTTAAAGGTTTAAGTCCGTTCTTTTCCCTAATTTTCACTTCTATTTCTTGCATAATATCTGGGTTTTCTCTTAAGAATTGTTTAGCATTTTCCCTACCCTGTCCAAGTTTATTATTGCCATAACTATACCATGCTCCTGCTTTACCAATAATTTCTGAAGATACCCCTACATCAAGGACATTACCTTCTTTTGAAATTCCTTTTCCGTACATTATATCAAATTCAGCCTTTTTAAATGGTGGAGCAACCTTATTCTTAACAACTTTTACTCTTATTCTATTCCCGATTACATCATCACCTTTTTTAAGAGTTTCTATTCTTCTAACATCAAGTCTAACTGAAGCATAAAACTTTAAAGCACGTCCACCTGGAGTAGTTTCTGGATTTCCAAACATTACTCCAACCTTTTCTCTAAGCTGATTTATAAAAATTGCAGTCGTATTTGACTTTTTAATAGCTCCTGCTAACTTTCTTAGAGCCTGCGACATAAGCCTTGCTTGTAATCCTACATGGCTATCTCCCATTTCTCCTTCAATTTCAGCTTTTGGAACTAAAGCAGCTACTGAATCTATAACTATGACATCTATAGCACCACTTCTTACAAGGGCTTCAGCAATTTCTAATGCTTGTTCCCCTGTATCAGGTTGGGAAACAATAAGATTCTCAATATCTACTCCCAGTTTTTTTGCATAACTAGGATCTAATGCATGCTCAGCATCTATAAAAGCTGCTGCACCACCATTTTTTTGAGCTTCAGCAATTACATGTAAAGCAACAGTAGTTTTACCTGAAGATTCAGGACCATATATTTCAACTATTCTTCCTCTAGGCACTCCACCTATTCCTAATGCTATATCTAGTTCTAAAGAACCAGTTGATATAGCATCAACATTAAGCTTAGAATCTTCACCTAATTTCATTATTGAACCTTTTCCAAATTGTTTTTCAATCTGGTTAATAGCCATTTCTAACGCTTTTTTCTTTTCCATCATAATTTCCCAGGATCTCCTGGATTCACCCACCTTTCCATTTGATTCGAACGTATGTTCTAATGCTATTATATAATATTTCCAGCTTTAGGTCAATCATATGTCGTTTAATTTTAATAAATATTTCCTTATTTCGCTAAAAACAATGTCAGCAGTTTTATTTTGTATTTGTATTCTATCTCCAGTTAAGTTTATTTTCTTTGTAAAAGCTGAATCTTTACTAGCAAAACCAATATAGACTAATCCTACTGGTTTTTTATTAGTATCACCTGTTGGACCTGCTATTCCTGTAACTGATACTGCAATATCTATATTTCCTTTATCCATTAATCCTTTCGCCATTTCTAATGCAGTATAACTACTTACTGCACCATATCTTTTAAGGGTAGTATCCTTAACTCCTACTTCTTCAATTTTTGACTTATTACTATAAGTTACAATACCACGCTCAAAAACTTCTGATACTCCAGGTAATTTAGTAAAACGACTTGATATCAAGCCACCTGTGCAAGATTCACAAAATCCTATTTTAAGGCCATTTCTCTTAAGAAGATTAAATACTACTTCTTCCAAAGTTTCATTGTTATAACTGTAAACATAATCTTTTATTAAAGGTTTTAGTTGTTTTACAGCACTCTCTATCAAACAATCTGTTTTACTTTCACTTTCTGCTTTGGCAGTTATTCTAATTTCAACTTGTCCTTTTTTTGCATAGGTTGCTATTGTTGGGTTCTTTTTATCATTTATAATATTACTTATTATGGATTCTAACTTTGATTCGCCTATGCCAAAAGTTTTAATTACCTTTGATTTTATAATATATCTAGATTTTTTACTTAACAAAGGTACTACATAATTTTGAAACATTACTTTAAGCTCTTTTGGTGGACCTGGTAAAAGAATCGCAATTTTATCATTTTTTTCTATATATATCCCTGGAGCAGTTCCTACATCATTGTCTAATACTATACTATTTTCAGGTATATAAGCTTGTTTAATATTGTTTTTACTCATAGATTTACCTTTTTGGTTAAAAAAATTTTGAATTTTAGTTAATACTTTATCGTCTAATGTCAACTTTGCATCAAAAACCTCACTTACTACTTCTTTAGTTATATCGTCTCCTGTAGGTCCTAGACCACCAGTAAGAATTAAAATATCCGATCTGTTTAATGAATTAATAACAATTTCTTTAATCCTAACCTCATTATCTCCTACTGTGGTATGGTAATATACATCTATTCCTAATTCAGCTAATTTTTCAGCAAGGTATCTTGAATTGGTATTTACTATGTTTCCCAAAAGTAATTCAGTTCCAATAGTTATTATTTCAGCCTTCATATAAACACCTCAAATTATTTTGACCCTGAATGAAATACTTTTCTATTAATATACAAGTAATCAAAGCCTGATATTAATGTAAATATTACTGCTAAAGTTATAGCTATTTTATCAAAAGGTACATTAATAAGACTAAATGGGAAATTATTAATTAAAAGTGAAACAATTGCAATTATTTGCGTTATAGTTTTTAATTTTCCCCAAAAGCTTGCAGCAATTGTTATACCTTCTGACGCTGCCAAAACTCTAAGACCTGTAATAGCAAATTCTCTAGCTATTATTATTACAACAATCCATGCTGATATTTTGCCCATTTCTATTAACGAAATAAGAGCAGCTGAAACAAGAAGCTTATCAGCTAACGGGTCCATAAATTTTCCAAATTTAGTTATTTGATTTCTACTTCTTGCAATATATCCATCTAAACTATCTGTTAAAGCAGCTAATACAAAAATCCCTGCGGCAATATACTCTCCATAGGGAATTTTAACAAGTAAAAAAAACATAAAAACAGGCACTAAGAAAATTCTTACTAAAGTTAACTTATTGGCTAAATTCATCTATAATCTCCCCTATCAAATCATATTCTAATGCATCTACAATCTTTACATTTATGAATGTACCTAATTCTAAATCTTTGTCACTATGAACATAGACCACCCCATCAATTTCAGGAACATCCATATATGTTCTACCAACATAAACATTATCATCTTCTATTTTTTCTTCTAAAAGTACTTTATATTGTTTGTCTAATTTTTGTAGATTTTTTTCATATGATATTTTCCTTTGTATTTCCATTATTTTATTTTGTCTTTCTTTTTTTATACTTTCTTCTATTTGGTCTTTGAATTTTGCAGCTGGTGTTCCTTCTTCTTTAGAATAAGTAAATACTCCTAGCCTATCAAATTCTTTATCTTTAATAAAATCATATAATTCATTAAAATCTTCTTCTGTTTCACCAGGGAATCCTACAATTAATGTTGTCCTTATAATTATATTTGGAATATTATCTCTTAATTTATTAATAAGCTTTAATATATCTTCTTTTGTTGCTCTTCTATTCATTCTTTTTAGTATATTATTATTAATATGTTGTATAGGAATATCCACATAATTTACTACTTTTTCATTTTCTCTAATACTTTCTATTAATTCATCAGTAAAAGCATCTGGGTACATATATAAAACTCTTATCCATTCTATTTCCTCTATTTTATTTAACCTATCAAGTAATTCAGGTAGTCTGTATTCATCGTATATATCTATTCCATATCTAGTCGTATCTTGAGCTATTAAGATAATCTCTTTAATACCTTGTCGAGCCAATTCTTTTACCTCTTTTTCTATTGATTCTATCTTTCTACTTCTATATCTCCCTCTTAACTTAGGAATAATACAATATGTGCAGAAATTATCACAGCCTTCAGCAATTTTTACATAGGCTGTTGGCTTTTGAGTTGAAATAATCCTTGGTTCATTTTCATTAGGTAAATAATTGGTTTGTCCAACTTTGATTATTTTCTTTTGATTTGATAGTTCATTAATAACTTTAATAATCTCAGTAATATTCCCTGTTCCAATTACAGCATCAATTTCAGGCATTTCTTTTATAAGCTCATCTTTATATCTTTCGCCTAAACAGCCACATACAATTAAAAATTTACACTTACCATTTTTTTTATATTCACCTACTTCAATTATTGTATCTATTGATTCTTCTTTAGCTGAATCAATAAAACCACAAGTATTAACAACAATAATATTTGCTTCACTAGCATCATTAGTAAGGGTATATCCATTTTTATTTAAAATACCCATTATTATTTCAGAATCTACAAGGTTTTTAGAGCATCCAAGTGAAATTATTGCTACATTCTTATCCATTCGAAAACTCCTTTCATTTGCAGTATTCATTTGCAAAGTCAATAAGTTGATCTACACAACTATCTATACTATCATACTCAATTATTTTATCATATTTTTGTATCTTATCTAAAGAATGATCATACAAAGGATCATAGTATTCTATCATTAAATTTTTTATTACGTAATTATAGTTTTTTTCCCTTATTCTTTCTATTAATATATTAGTCTTTTGTTGTCCTATCCTCTTTTTTAATTTTTTTATACAATTAATTAACTTCTCTTCTTTGTTCTCCAACCTTACAGTAACATATTCATCTAAAATATTATTAATTCTTTTTTCCATATTAGTTTTTATTAAAATGTGGTATCCATTTTTCATATTATCATATATTAAATCAGGAAGTATTACTTTCCCTATTCTTCTACTTTCACTTTCTATAAAAATATAATTTTTATTAATTTTTTTTAGCTCTTTAAATAATAAAGCATCAAAATTTTTTTGCGTGTTTGATTTACCAAAAGAAAGATTGCCAAATACTGACCCACTGTTTCTAGCTAATAGTTCGAGGTCTAATACTGGAACTTTTTTATTTTTAAGTTTCCTAATTATTTTAGTTTTGCCTACTCCAGTATATCCATGTAATACTATAAATTTAAATTTATCTTTATATTTACTAAGCTCTTGAAGAACATATTGCCTATAACTTTTATATCCTCCATTAATTACATAGACGTCTATATTCATTAAATTTAATATTGAGGCAATAGAATTACTTCTCATACCACCTCTATAACAAAATAAAGCAACCTCTCTGTTTTTCTTTTTTATGTCTTTTATCCTTTTATATATATTTACAAGTTTCTGTGAAGCATATTCTAAACCTTTTTCCTTTGCAACTTCTACGTCAACTTGCTTATAAAGATAACCTACATGCTCTCTTTCCTCATTAGTAAGAATAGGTATGTTTATTGCCCCTGGAATAGTTCCTTCCTCAAATTCTTTAGGACTTCTTACATCGATAAAAACAATATTATTCTTTGTTATTATATCTGGAATTTCTATTACTCTTTTCATTAGTATCACACCCTATTTTTAATATTAAAGCATGTAGATATTATTTAAGAAATGCCTATATCTTCTTTAGTAACTAAAACTTTTCTTGGCTTACTTCCCTCATGTCCTCCAACAATACCTCTTTCTTCCATCTCATCCATAAGACGCGCTGCTCTAGCATATCCAATTCTTAATTTTCTTTGTAGGTAAGATATTGATGCTTGCCCCTCTTCTACTACAAGTTCTATTGCTTTAGATAATAATTCATCACAATCTTCATTATCTGTATTAACATTTTTTTCAATATTATCAATTACTTCTTCTTCATACTTAGTATTTCCTTGAGCTTTTAAGAAGTTTACAATCTTTTCTACTTCTTTCTCACTTATAAAAGCCCCCTGAATTCTTTTTGGCTTAGATGCACCTACTGGATAATAAAGCATATCACCTTTACCTAATAATTTCTCAGCACCACCCATGTCTAGAATAGTACGTGAATCAGCTAAAGATGAAACTGCAAATGATATTCTAGAAGGAATATTCGCTTTAATAGTTCCAGTAATAACATCTACTGAAGGCCTTTGTGTCGCTATTATAAGATGTATTCCTGCTGCTCTTGCCATTTGTGCTAATCTACATATACTATCTTCTACTTCCCCTGGCGATACCATCATAAGGTCTGCTAATTCATCTATAATTAATACAATTTGAGGTAGTCTTTCTACATCCGAATTACTAGCTATATTAGAATTAAAACTAGAAATATCTCTCACACCATTATCTGCAAACAATTTATATCTTCTAGTCATTTCTTGTACAGCCCAATTCAACGCACTTGCAGCCTTTCTAGGGTCTGTAACAACAGGTATTAAAAGATGAGGTATTCCATTATATATACTTAATTCAACAACCTTAGGATCAATCATTAAAAGTTTTACTTCATTAGGTCTTGCTTTATAAAGAATACTAGTAATTAAAGTATTAATACATACACTCTTTCCTGAACCTGTAGCCCCTGCAATTAAAAGATGAGGCATCTTTTCTATATTTGCTACCATAGATTGTCCAGCAATATCTTTTCCAAGTGCAAAAGGGATTTTACTATCAATATTCATGTACTCTTTTGATTCTAAAACTTCCCTTAAACTAACTGTTAACTTTTCCTTATTTGGTACTTCAATACCAATAGCAGATTTACCAGGTATAGGTGCTTCAATTCTAATATCAGAAGCTGCTAAACTTAAAGCAATATCATCTGCTAAATTAACAATTTTACTAACTTTAACACCAGGAGCTGGTTGAAGTTCATATCTAGTAATAGTTGGACCTTTACTAATTTGAATTACTTTTGCTTTAATACCAAAGTTACTAAAAGTTTGTTCAAGTTTTTTAGCATTATTAAGGATATGTTTCTTTTCATTTTTATTAGATTTTTTTTCAGTTTTATCTAAAAGCTCTAAATTTGGAAGTTCATAATTTTCCATATTTCCTTCATTAACAATTTGAATACTTGTTATTGAAGCTTCTTTTTTTGACTCTTTACTTATTTTACTATCAGATTTATTTATTTTTTGAAAGTTAATTTCTGTATTTTCTTTATTATCAGTATCTTCATTTTTATTAATATCCTTTGTAAAGTCAAGTATTTTTATCTTTTCATCCAATTCAGTATTGGTTTCATCCTTATTTTCAAGTTGATTTTTATTTTTTCTTTTTTTCTTCTTAGGTTTATCCTTTTTTTGATTATTTTCTGTATCAATGTAAATAAACTCTTTTACTGCTTCAAATCCTATTTTTAATATTTCTACTAGTCTCATAGATATATTTTTTAGAATATCCACTATACTAATACCTGTAAATACTAAAAAAGAAATTAATATTGCTGATAAAACTATTATATATGAACCTATTTTGCCAAACAGCCTTAAAAGTCCATGGGAAAAGATAGCACCAATTAATCCGCCACCAAGGGCCTCTTTACCATATTCAATAGATAATTTAACTTTATCAATAAAATTTATTTCTAAATTATCTGGAAATAATCTAATATGCATAATAGTTAGAATACCAGAAAAGATAATAAATAAATTTACAACTTTATTGCTTTTATAAAGATCTAATCTATCTAAAATAACAAGTATTCCCGTTAAAAGAATTAGATAAGGTATAATATATCCTCCAATACCTGCTAATTCCATAAATTTGTTTCTAATTATAATTCCAATAAAACCAGTAGATTGACTATGCATACTTACTAGGGCTAAAATACCTGCTGAAATTATGGATATCCCTACAACTTCTTTATTAATTTCTTTATTTCTATTTTTTTTTCTTTTTCTTTTTGATTTCTTTTTAAATTTTGCCAATCTAATCACCTCATAAAAGTAATTCTATATAACATATAAAAATCCTTTTAGTAAAAACACTTTTAGAGGTTTTCTACAAGTATTATCATTATTCCTAATATCCAAACATATACAGAAAAATAATATAATTTTCCTTTTTCTAGAACTCTTATTAAAAGCTTAATAGCAAAAACTCCTGTAATAGCTGATACAAATATTCCTATAATAGCTGGAACCAATAAGTTGCTAAGTACAACACTTGTCTGTACAGATATTGCCTTATAAAATTCTATTAAAGACGCACCTAAAATAGCTGGTATAGCTAATAAAAATGAAAATCTAGTAGCTAATTTTTTATTTAGTCCCCTAAACAATCCTCCAACGATAGTAGAACCAGACCTCGAAATACCTGGAGTTATAGCTAGTCCTTGAAATATACCTATTAATAAAGCATCTAGTATATTCATATCTTTAACATTTTTTATACCTGAACTACTTTTTTCAGCTATCCATAAAAGTAGACCTGTAATAATAAGAGCAAATCCAACAATTAAAGTAGAATTATAAAAACTTTCAAAAACATCTCCTAAAAAAATTCCCATTAATCCTGTAGGGATAGAACCAATAATAATTAGAATAGATAACATTTTATATTCATTATCAATATTAATTTTTTTATACTTTAAAAATTCTATAATCATAATAAAAAATTCATTAATTATACCGACTATATCTTTAAAATAAACTATTAAAATTGAGATTAAAGTTCCAAAATGTAACATTACTGCAATAAAAAGGTTGCCTTCTTTAATTCCTAATAAATCTTGAAGCAACACTAGATGACCTGAACTACTGATTGGAAGAAATTCAGTTATTCCTTGAAAAATTGCAAGTATAATTACCTTAAATAAGTCCATTTTAAAACCCCCTTATAATATAGAAATAAGTAATAATGTAATATATAACTCTTATCGTTAAATAAATATATTAAACAAAAATAAAGTGTTAATGATACTAACATTAACACTTTTCTGAAGTAATTATAACACAATTTATTTTCTAATACTATTCGCTTTCTATTTTATTATTTATTTTAATCATTTCTCTTAATTTATTTAATGCTTTATTTAAACCTCCAACCTCATCAATCAAGCCATATTTAACTGCCTCTTTACCAACTAATATAGTCCCTACATCATTTGCAATTTCATCTGTATCATACATAAAATTCATTAAACTTTCTCTATCAATCTTAGAAGTTCTGAGAATAAAATCTATTATCCTTTCTTGCATTTTCTGAAAATATCTGAAAGTCTGAGGAACTCCAATTACTAATCCTGTCATTCTTACAGGATGAATTGTCATTGTTGCTGTAGGAACAATAAAAGAATAATCACTTGATGTAGCTAATGGAACACCAATACTATGGCTGCCCCCTAATACTAAAGATACCTTTGGTTTATCAATACTATTTATCATTTCAGCTAAAGCTAATCCAGCTTCTACATCTCCACCCATTGTATTTAAAATCACAAGTAAACCTTTTACTTGAGGATTTTGCTGAACATTTACAAGTTGTGGCATTATATGTTCATATTTAGTAGCTTTCTTTTGGGGGGGAGAAACATTATGTCCTTCCACTTGTCCTATAATGGATAGGAAGTGGATATCCTTTGGAGAGCTCGGTATTGTTGGTGTCCCAATTGCTTGAATATTATTAAGCTTTGTATTTACAGGTATCTTAGAGTTATTTTTTTCTTTTGTCGGATTATTAGGTAATGTTATCTTTTCATCAGTATTAATGTTAACATTATTTTCATTTTCAAATTTATCCAATCTTATTACTCCTTTCTATAGCTATGATTTCTATATATATTGTTTACTAATATCTAAATTATATGCTTATCAAAAAGAAAAAGTAGGCATATAGCCTACTTTTTATCCATGTCAAATTCCTTATGAAGAATTCTAACTGCTTTATCAGCATCTTCTGATTTTACTAAACACCATATGGTAGTATGAGAATCTGAAGACTGTAATATCTCTATATTTTCCTTAGATAGAGCATTAACTATCCTCGCCATTACTCCAGGAATTCCTCTCATTCTATGCCCAATTACACATAATTTAGTACACTTATTTACTACATTGTAGTTGTAGTTTCCAGAATCCAAGATAGACTCTAATGATTGTAAATCGTCTTCATCAATAGTAAAAATTTTCTTATCAATAAAAAAATTAATTAAATCTAAACTAATATTAGCGTTGGTAATCTCTTCCATTAATTTTTCTGTAGCTTGTTTATCTGATACATTGACTATAACTTGAACACGTTTATCTTTATAGGTAATGGCATTAATAATATTGTCATTATAAGTTCTTTTTTTTCTTTGGTAATAATTAGAATCTTCATTATTAGTAATTAGTGTACCTTGGCAATCTTTAAGAGTATTTTTTATTATTACCTTTATATTACTTCTTTCAGCGATTTCCACAGCCTTTGGATGTATTACTTTAGCACCATTTTCAGCTAATTGAAATACTTCTGAATAACACATTTTATCAATAACTTTTGCCTCTGGTACTATTCTTGGGTCAGCAGTCATAATTCCATCGACATCAGTATATATTTCAACATATTCACACCCTAAGGCTTCACCTAAAACAACTGCTGTTGTGTCACTTCCACCTCTACCTAAAGTTGTTATTTCTCCATCTTCTGTTACTCCTTGAAAACCTGTAACTATTACTATTTTTCTTTCTTTTAAATAAGTAGTAATATTATTACTTGTAACATTTAATACCTCTGCATTCCCAAATACTTTGTTAGTTCTTATTCCTGCTTGAGCCCCATTAAGCACTACAGCATCATATCCTTTTTTGTTTAATAAATTGCATAAAACTACTGCAGATATTACTTCCCCACAGGACATAAGTATATCCAACTCTCTTTTATTTAATGTATTTCTATCTACTAAACTTAATAGAGTATCAGTTGCATATGGGTCACCTTTTCTTCCAATTGCTGAAACTACTACAACTACGCCATATCCTGAATTATACTTATTAATAATTTTTTGTGATACTCTTTCTCTGTTTTCAACAGTTGCAACAGAAGTTCCTCCAAATTTTTGAATAATTATTTTCATAATTTCACCTCAAAACTTATGCATGGTTAATTGTATCATATAAAATCATTGTAAGTTCTATTATATATTATGCCATAAAGTTTGTAGTAGTGCTAAATTATATTTCAATTATAATCATATCATCTCCAATTTTTCTAATAGAATCCCATGGAATTTCTATATCCATTCTATCTGTTGAGAATAATTTAAATTGAGATTTTTTATCAGGAACTAATAATGATATTATTTTGCCAGTTTTTTCATCAATTACTAAGTCTGAATCAGCAATTATACCTAGTCTAGTACCATCATTTAAATTAACAATTTCTTTACCACCTAATTGACTTAACTTCACAAATATCCCCCTTTTATATTTATAGTGAATAATTCTAAATCCATTGAAAATATTATGAGATTATTAATTATAGTAACTTTGTTTTTCTATTTAGACAAACAATATTATTTATATAATATATTATGTAATTATATTTATATATATAACTTATCATTTATGATAAGATTATTTATGATATTAAATTCCTGTATGACCAAATCCACCTTTTCCCCTTTGGGTATCATCTAATACCTCTACTTCTTCCAATTTAACTTTTTCATATTTTACGAATACAAGCTGTGCTATTCTATCTCCCTTTTTAATAGTAAACTCTTCGTCACCAAAATTAATTAATATAACCTTTATTTCTCCTCTATAATCACTATCTATTGTTCCAATACCATTAACAAGCCCAATGCCATGTTTATAAGCTAGTCCACTTCTTGCCCTTACTTGTCCTTCATAACCTTTCGGAATTGAAACATGTACTCCTGTAGGAATTAATTTTCTTTCCATTGGTTTTAGTGTTATTTCTTTTTCAATGTTAGCATATAGATCTATTCCTGAAGCTCCTTCTGTTTTATAATTAGGTAAAGGTAAATTGCTCTTGTTTACTATCTTTATTTTCAATGAAATCACTCCTATCTGTTCTTTTTTATTATAAAAATAAAGATTACTATAATTATAGTAATCTTTATTTTTGAAAACATATATTTTTTAACCTTTTTTTAACACTTTCTTCATTTTCGATATTACCTACAAATGCCAAATTTAATTTTTTAAAATCAAAAACTTTTTGAATAATATTGTTTATATCATCATATGTTATACTATCGATTCTATTAATAATTTCTTTTGGAGAATGTATTTTACCTAGTAATAGTTCAGATTTTCCAATAGAAGACATTCTACTAGATGTACTTTCTAAACCTAATATAAAATTTCCTTTTAATTGTTCCTTTGCCTTTTTTATCTCTTCTTTTCTTAACTTATTCACTTTAATATCTTTAATTTCATTTATTATTAATCTACTTACATTTGTGATTTGATTTGGGTTAAGACCAGCGTATATAGTAAATATACCTGTATCTTTATATGATGACGGATAAGAATATATTGAATATACTAACCCCTTTTCTTCTCTAATCTTTTGAAATAGTCTTGAACTCATACTACCACCAAAAACATTATTTAAAATTAAAAGTGAATACAATTCATCCCTATCCTGTGCAATTCCTTCCATACCAATACATAAATGTAATTGCTCAGTTATTTTTCTTTTATTGATCAACCTTTGATATAAGATAGGAGGTTTTAAAGTATTTTCTACAGGTTTTTCAGAGTTCCATTTGCTAAAATATTTTTCTATTAATTGCATGATTTTATCTTCATTAAAGTTTCCAGCAATGGAAATTACAGTATTGTGAGGTGTATAATGTTTCTGGAAATATTTAATTATATCTTTTTGTGTCAATTCCTTTAAAACTTCGGCTTTTCCTAATATAGGTAATGCTAATGAATGCCCATCATAAATTGTTTGGGATAGTAAATCATGTACTAAATCTTCAGGGGAATCCTCATACATATTTATCTCTTCTATTACAACATTTTTTTCTTTTTCTATATCTTCTTCACTAAATTTAGAATTAAATAACATATCAGCTAAAATATCTATAGCTATAGGTAAATGGTTATCAAGTACTTTCGCATAAAAACAAGTACATTCTTTAGTTGTAAAAGCATTTAACTGCCCACCTACGCTATCAATACTTTCTGCAATCTCCCTAGCATTTCTAGTTTTTGTCCCTTTAAACAGCATATGCTCTATAAAGTGTGAAATTCCATTATTAGTTTCATTTTCCTTCCTTGAACCACTCTCTACCCATATTCCAATAGAAACTGATTTCACATAAGGTATATATTCAGTAACAACCCTCAAGCCATTTGATAAAATATGTTTATTATACATTTCCTTAAAATTTTTCCTCCCATAACATTAATCTTTTTACCTAGTCTATTATAGGATAGAATATAAAATATTTCAATAGTTATTTTATAATATCACTAACCCTACCAACTTTATACCCTTTTTCCTTTAATTTATTTATAATTATAGGTAAAGCCTTAACCGTCTCTTTTTTTGGATGCATTAAAACAATTGCCGAATTATGTGCTTTACTAATAACTCTATTTATAATTTTATCTTTTGTACTATCTTTTCTCCAGTCAATAGTATCTATGCTCCACATAATAACTTCATGATTTAAGTCTTTAGCCGCTCTTACTGTTTTATCACTATAAGCACCAGCAGGGGGTGCAAAATATTTTGTTTTTACACCTAATATATCCTTAACTATTTGCTGTGTCTTTAGTATTTCTTTTTTGTTTAATTCATAACTTAATTTACTATAATCTCTATGTAAATATCCATGATTTCCAATTTCATGTCCTTCATTATATATAAGTTTAATAAGCTTTTCATTTTTTTCTGCCCATCTTCCTGTTACAAAAAATGTAATTTTTATACTGTTCTCCTTAAAAATTTTAAGCATAGGTTTAATATATTCATTACCCCAATCAACATTGCATGTAAAAGCTATAACTTCTTTGTCTATATTTCCTTTATAGTAAACGTCATCATTTTTAAACGTATTTATTGCTTTATTTTTATAAGTTAGGGCTATACTTAATATTAGTAAAACCAAAACAACAATAATTAATAATTTGTAAATAGTTTTATATTTAATATAATATATTTGCACAAATCTCCCCCCTAAATATTATTTACTACTATTAATATTCAAATATATATTAAATATACTCTGTATAAATTAAAAAAAGCATAAACCGTATTAAGGTTCATGCCTTTTAATTTCGTTTATCATTTTTATATTTTTTGTATTTCTTTTCTTCTTTACTATCTTGCTTCATAGCATCTTTTCTAGATAGGTTTATTCTCCCTTGACCATCAATTCCTATTACTTTAACAGTTACTTCATCTCCAATTGATAAAACATCTTCAACTTTATCTATTCTTTTCTTAGATACATTTGATATGTGTACTAGTCCCTCTTTGCCAGGTGAAATTTCTACAAATGCACCAAAAGGAACTATTCTTAATACCTTTCCAGTAACTATTTCTCCAACTTCAATATCTTTTGTTATCTCTTTAATCATTCCTAATGCTTTTTGCCCTTTTTCCATATTTTCTGCTGCAACTAATACTTTACCATCATCATTAATATCAATTTTTACATCTGTTTCATCTATAATTTTATTAATAGTTTTTCCACCAGGGCCAATTATATCTCTAACCTTTTCTGGATCTACATTAATTGATAATATTCTTGGTGCATATGGTGATAGTTCTGGTCTAGGTTCAGAGATTGCTTCTCTCATTTTATTTAATATATATATTCTACCTTCTCTAGCCCTTCTTAAAGCCTCTTCTAAAATTTCCCTACCAATACCCGGTATTTTAATGTCCATTTGAATTGCTGTAATTCCTTTTTCTGTCCCAGCAACTTTAAAATCCATATCTCCTAAGAAATCTTCCATACCTTGTATATCTGATAATACAACAACATTATCTTCTTCTTTAATTAATCCCATAGCAATACCTGAAACCATTGATTTGATTGGAACACCCGCATCTAATAAAGCTAATGTGCTTCCACATACACTAGCTTGTGAAGTTGAACCATTTGAACTTAAAACCTCTGATACTAATCTAATTGTATATGGAAATTCTTCTTCTGAAGGTAATACTGGCTCTAAGGCCCTTTCTGCTAAAGCACCATGTCCAATCTCTCTCCTACCTGGTCCTCTTAAAAATCTTGTTTCTCCAACGCTGTAAGGAGGAAAGTTATAATGATGCATATATCTTTTAAATTCTTCATCGGTTAGTCCATCTAATAGCTGTACATCACTAGCTGCACCTAAAGTTGCTACAGTTAATACTTGAGTTTGCCCTCTAGTAAATAAGCCTGAACCGTGAGTTCTTGGTAGCAATCCAACCTCAGATGATATAGGTCTTATCTCATCTATTTTTCTATTGTCTGGTCTTATTCCTTTTTCTAAAATAAGTTTTCTAACTTGTTCTTTTGTAATGTTGTACAATGTTTCTTTAATTTCTTTCTCATTTTCTGGATACATTTCAAGGAAATGCTCAAGTGTTTCTTCGTTAACTTTATCAATATTTTCTTGTCTTTGTTGTTTATCTTCTGTTTGAATTGCTTCTATAAGTTTTTCAGTTGCATATTCTCTTACTACTTTTTCAATGTCTTGGTCAACTTTAAATTCTTCAAATTCTTTCTTTTCTTTACCAACTTTTTCTCTTATTTCTTTGATAAATTTGCATATTTTTTTAATTTCTTCATGTGCTGTCATTATTCCATCTAACATCTTATCTTCTGGAACTTCATTAGCCCCAGCTTCGACCATCATTATAGCATCCTCTGTCCCAGATACTACTAAATGTAATTCTGATTTCTCTCTTTCTGAGCTCCTTGGATTTATTACAAATTCTCCATCAACTAAGCCTACAGCAACTGAACCAGTAGGACCATCAAATGGAATATCTGAAATAGTTAATGCAATTGAAGAACCAATCATTGCAACAATATCTGGAGGACAATCTTGGTCTACAGAAAGTACTGTTGCTATAATTTGAACATCATTTCTAAATCCTTTAGGGAAAAGTGGTCTAATAGGTCTATCAATAAGTCTAGCAGTCAAAATTGCTTTTTCACTAGGTTTTCCTTCTCTTTTAATAAATCCTCCAGGTATTTTACCAATGGAATAAAGCCTTTCCTCATAATCAACACTTAAAGGGAAAAAGTCTATACCCTCTCTTGGTTCTTTAGCTGCAGTAGCTGTAACTAATACTACTGTATCTCCATACCTTACTAAGCAGGCTCCATTGGCTTGTTCAGCAACTTTTCCTATTGTTATACTTAATTTTCTCCCAGCCAAGGTATACTCATAAGTTTTTTCCTCCATAATCTACCTCCTTTTCATAAAACTCCTGATATTTTTATATTATATCCTTAAATTAAATAAAAATCCAGTTTTATTGAATATACTAAATATGAAATTAGCAGTTATTTTATTATTATAAAACAATTGAGCGGGGATATCCCGCTCAATTGTTATTTTCTAAGACCTAATCTTTTAATAAGTTCACGGTATCTATTTATATCTTTTCTTTTTAAATAATTAAGTAATCCTCTTCTTTTACCTACCATTTTAAGTAATCCTCTTCTAGAGTGATGGTCTTTTTTATGTTTCTTTAAATGCTCATTTAAGTTGTTAATTTTATGAGTTAATAAAGCAACTTGAACTTCTGGTGAACCAGTATCACCATCATGTACCTTGTACTCCTCAATTATTCTTTGTTTTTCTTCTTTTTTTATTGACATATTTAACCCTCCTTTTATTATTAGTTCACCTTAAGCCATGTATATCGTCGGAGATACGATCAACATAGCATAAGGTAAATCCACAGTGGCTATTTTATCATAAACCAAAAACTTTGTAAATATTAATTTATAGTTTAAAAACTTTTAATATCTTCTTTTAACTGTTTAATTAACTGTTCTGCGTTTTGAAATTTTTTTTCTTCCCTTATATATTTTTTAAAACTAACCTCTATTTCTTTTCCATATAAAGAATCATTGAAATTAATTATATGTGTTTCAATATTTAGCTTGTTTTCATTAGTAAAGGTTGGATTTGTCCCAACATTAGTAATACTTATATATTTTTTATTATTTACAGTTGTTATAGTTTTATAAACACCTTTTTTAGGAATAACATAATTGTCATTTAAAAGAAGGTTAGCAGTTGGAAAACCTATTTTTTTTCCTCTTCCTTTACCCTGTATAACTTTGCCTTGTAAAGTATAATGCCTTCCAAGTAAATTATTAGCTTTTTTTATTTTACCTTCTTTAATTAATTTCCTTATTAAAGTACTACTAACTACTTGTTCATTTTTTGTTACTGGTGGTACAACTATTACCTTAAATCCTAAATCATCTCCCATTTGCTTTAAAAGAGAACAATCTCCTTTAGCTTTATATCCAAACCTATAGTTAAATCCAACAACAACCAATTTGATATTTAATCTATCAATGAGTAATTTCTTTATAAATGCTTTAGGATTCATATTCATAATTTGATTATTAAATTCTATCATATATAGAATATCAATTCCTAAGCTTTTTAAAATTTCAAATTTTTGTTTATTATTCATTATAGTTTTAGGAGTTTTTTTATTAGCAATTAAGCTAGTAGGATGATTTTTAAAGGTATAGACAACACTAGGAAGCCCCATCTTTTTTGATTCTTTTATCATTTTTTTTATTAGAGCTTGATGGCCTATATGAAGGCCATCAAAGTTTCCTAGAGCCACTGCTGTTGGTTTTGGATATTTACTTTCTATATTGGTTATAACTTCCATTTGTATCACCTTTATAATAAAACTTTTTCTATTTTTAGAAATTTATTATTATTAATTCTCTTAATTGTTCCAATTCCTATAAACTTATCTTTACAATATACTCTTAACATTTCATTTTCTTTTAATTTCTTTACTCCCTTTATCTTATTTAAAGAGATTTTCCCTCCATTTGAGAGAATTTTAAATGAATTATCAATTGCATCTACTCTCTTATAATTATATAAAGGATAATCTATAGGTTGTATTAACTCGTGAACTTTTTCAAGTTCTTTAAATTTCTTTATTTCGTCAATTGTAAATGAATCTTCAATTTTAAATATATCCACACATGTTCTAAGTAAAAAATTCATATATCCATATGTTTTTAATTCTTTCCCTATATCATTACAAAGTGTTCTAATATAGGTACCCTTTGAACACTCTACGTCAAATAATATTTTTTTGTTTTTATCTATTTTAATGATAGAAATTTCATATATAGTTACTTCTCTTGATGGCCTGTCTACTTTTTTGCCTTTTCTTGCCAACTCATAAAGCCTTTTTCCTTTATGTCTTATAGCTGAAAACATTGGAGGAATTTGTTTAATATTTCCTTTAAAAGAATTAATAACAGATATAATATCACTTTCAGTGGGTATAAAATCTGATTCATTTATTATTTTTCCATATTTGTCTTGGGTATCAGTTTCTTTGCCTAATACAAGTTCTGCTCTATATTTTTTCTTTTTTTCAATTAAATACTGTGTTAATTTCGTTGCTTTGCCAATACAAATAGGTAGGACACCTGAAGCATATGGGTCCAGAGTTCCGGTGTGGCCTACCTTTTTAATTTTTAATTCTTTTCTTATAAAATCAACAACATCATGTGATGTCATTCCAGGTGGTTTTAAAACATTAATAAACCCATTCATAGTATCACCTTAAATTATTTTTAATTTCTTCTAATATTTTTTCTTTTGCTATCTCAATTTTTTCATATATAGTACACCCTGAAGCTTTAGTGTGTCCCCCACCGCCAAACTTACTTGCAATATAAGCTACATCAACAAACTTTTTTGACCTTAACCCTATTTTAATTTCATTGTTACTTAATTCTTTTAAAATACATGCTACTTCTACTGTATCAATATCCCTTATAAATTCAACAAACCCATCAATATCTTCAATTTGGGCATTACATTTTTTTATCATTTCTTGAGTTACACAAATAATAGCAACTTTATTATTATGATGTAATTCCAGTGAATTTAAACTTTCTATAAAAAGTTTTGTTTTTACTAAAGGTCTATTTTGATAAACATTTACAGTAATATCATTTATATTTATACCCTTATCAATTAATTTAGATGCTATATTATGAGTAATAGAAGTAGTATTATCGTATTTAAAACTACCTGTATCTGTTGATAAAGAAACATAAAGACAAGTTGCAATATCCTCATCTATTTCTAGTCCTAGGTATTCTAATATAAAGTATATAATTTCACCAGTTGAACTTGCTTTAGGGTCAACTATATTAACATCTCCAAAATAATTATTACTTTTATGGTGGTCAATATTAATAACATTTTCTGCTTTATCAATCATTTCTCTATAATCATTCAAACGGTCAGGGTCACTACAGTCTACTGTTATAAGTAAGTCAATATTTTCCTCTAAATTAACTTCTTCTATAAGTTTTATCCCTGGTAGAAATTTTAAGTTTTGAGGTGTTTTGTCAATAGCTAATAACTTTACTTTATCTTTGTCCCTTTTTATTTTTCTCAAAGCTAAACCAAGTGCTAATTCAGAACCTATACTATCTCCATCTGGATTCACGTGTGAAGCTATATATATATTGTTAGAAGTATTTACAAAATTAATGAGCTTATTAACTTCATTTTTTACTTTACTGTTCATGATCATTTTCCTCTTCTTTTTCTTTATCTCTTTTACTAACTTTATCTATTAATTTTGATATATATACTCCTCTTTCAATTGATCTGTCTAACTCAAAGATTGGTTCTGGCGTATATCTAATTTTCAAATTTTTCCCAATCTCTTTTCTTATATATCCTTTTGCATTCTCTAAACCTTTTATAGTATTTTCTTTTTCTTTATTGCTACCTAATACACTAATATAAATTTTTGCATATCTTAAATCATTTGTTACTTCTACTTCAGTAATACTAGTTAGTGGTGAAATTCTAGGATCTTTTAACTGATGTTTTATTAATTTACTCACTATCTTTTTTACTTCTTCTGAAATTCTTGCAATTCTATTTGAGCCCATATAAAGCTCACCTTCCTCTATAATATTTATTTTTTAACTTCTTCCATTATATAAGCTTCGATTATATCTCCTTCTTTTATATCATTATAATTTTCTATTCCTAAACCACCCTCGTAACCTGTCATAATCTCTCTAACATCATCTTTGAATCTCTTAAGTGAGGAAATTTCTCCTTCATGTATTACAACATTGTCTCTTAATAATCTAACTTTTGAATTTCTAGTAATTTTACCCTCTTGAACATATATACCTGCTACAACACCTACGTTAGGTATTTTAAATGTAGCTCTAACCTCCGCTCTACCTAGCACAACTTCTTTATACTCAGGTTCAAGCATACCTTTAATCGCAGCTTCAATATCCTCAATAGCATTGTAAATTATTCTATATGTTCTAATATCTACCTTTTCTCGCTTTCCTAAATCCCTAGCTGGAGATGTTGGTCTTACATTAAAACCAACTATAATTGCATTTGAAGCTGAAGCTAGCATTACGTCACTTTCAGTAATAGCACCAACACCACCATGTATTGTATTTACTTTTACTTCCTCATTACTTAACTTTTCTATTGCTTGTTTTACTGCTTCTATAGATCCTCTAACATCAGCTTTTATAATCACATTTAAGTCTTTTACTTCTCCTTTCTGAATCTGATCAAAAAGGTCATCTAATGTTATTTTTTGTTTTGCTTTAAGTTGTTCTCTTCTTAATTTTTCTTGTCTATTTTCTGCTATAGTTCTAGCCTTTTTATCATCATCAACAGCATATAGGATTTCACCTGCATCTGGAACTTCAGATAAACCTAATATTTCTACTGGAGTAGATGGACCTACTTTTTTAACTCGTTTTCCTTTATCATCAATCATTGCTCTAATTCTTCCATAAGAAGTTCCAGCTACAACTGCATCTCCTACTTTTAATGTACCTTTTTGTACTATTACAGTTGCCACAGCTCCTCTACCTTTATCAAGCTGTGCTTCTATAATTGTACCTTTAGCTTTTCTATCTGGGTTTGCCTTTAGCTCCTGCATTTCTGAAACTAGAATTATCATTTCTAAAAGTTCATCAATACCCTGTTTTTTTAGGGCTGATATAGGTACAAAAATTGTATCTCCACCCCATTCTTCAGGTACTAATCCATGTTCTGTAAGTTCTTGTTTAACTCTTTCGGGGTTTGCATTTGGTTTATCTATCTTATTAACAGCTACAATTATAGGAACATCTGCAGCTTTTGCATGGTTTATAGCTTCTACAGTTTGAGGCATTACACCATCGTCTGCAGCTACTACTAATATAGCTATATCTGTTACCTGAGCTCCTCTAGCTCTCATCGCAGTAAATGCCTCATGTCCCGGTGTATCTAAGAAAACTATCTTCTTATCATTAACATTTACTACTGAAGCACCTATATGTTGAGTAATTCCTCCTGCTTCTTTTTCTGTTAAATTAGTTTTTCTTATTGCATCTAATAATGATGTTTTTCCATGGTCAACATGTCCCATTACAGTTACAATTGGTGCTCTTGGGGCTAAGTCTTCTGGCTTATCTTCAAAATCTAATCCTTCATCTTCGTTATCTTCTTCTATTTCAGCTGCTTTAACTTCATAATTAAATTCTTCTGCTATTATACTAGCAGTATCAAAATCTATTTCTTGATTAATATTAGCCATAACACCTAAACCAATTAGCTTTGTAATAACTTCATTTGGATTCACATTAATTTTTTCTGCTAACTCTTTAACAACTATCTTTTCTTCAATTTCAATAATTTTATTTTCCTCTTTATTTGAATTTTCTTTTTTGCTTTCGTTCTTATCTTTTTTATTCTCATCATTTTTTGACTTATTCTTATTATTATTATTAGATTTTGATTTATTTTGTTTTTGATGATTGTTCTTATTATTTTCCTCTTCTTTGAATAATTCTTTTAATAGTTCTGCTTCATCTTCCTCTAAAGTATTCATATGAGATTCAACATTTATATCTAATTCTCTTAGTTTAGACATTAACTCCTTACTGGTAATCCCCAATTCCTTTGCTAGTTGATATACTCTCTTTTTTGACAATTTCTTCACCCCCTATTTTTTTACAGGTGATAAATTATATTAAAATATCTTCTAATGTTGCAGCAAAATTATTATCACAAATAGCTATAACTGAAATTAAACCTTTACCTATAGCATTTCCTAAGCTATCTTTTTGTCCAAATTCTATATATTTAACATTATACTTATTACATAATTTTATAAATTTTTCTTTAGTGTTTTTAGAAGCATCTTTTGCTATTATTAATAGTTTACACTTTTTCTTTTTTACTGATAGAGTACAACCTATTTCACCATATTTTATTTTTCTAGCTTTTTGTGCAAATCCAAGCATAGTATAGGCTTTACTCATTTTCCAATATCACCTTTTTTATTTCTTCATATATTTCCTTTGGTATATCAATCTTTAAAGATCTATTTAGCTTTTTTTCTTTTATAGCTTTATTTATACATTCTTCACCTTTACATATATATGCTCCTCTACCTTTAGCTTTACCTGTTTGGTCAATATTCACTTGACCTTCTTTATTTCTAACAACTCTTATGAGTTCCTTTTTTGGTTTGCTCTCACCGCAACCTACACATTTTCTAAGTGGTATTCTTTTCTTTTTCATATTATACCACCCCTTATTAATCTATTAATTCAATATTTTCTGATTCAACATCATCTAAAGATTCTTCTTTAGTTATATTTTCATTTACCTCTTCAGCTTTTGCTTGACTTTCACTTTTTATATCAATCTTCCAATTTGTTAGTTTAGCTGCAAGTCGAGCGTTTTGCCCTTCTTTTCCTATAGCTAGAGATAGTTGATAGTCAGGAACTATTACTTTTGCAGTTTTCTCTTCTTCATTGACTTCAACACTAAGTACTTTAGCAGGACTTAAACTATTTGAAATAAATTCTTCGATGTTTTTATTCCATGTAACTATATCTATTTTCTCACCATTTAATTCATCAACAATGGCTTTAACCCTACTACCTTTATAGCCAACACATGCTCCTACTGGGTCCACGTTTTGGTCATTTGAATAAACTGCTATTTTAGTTCTTGAGCCAGGTTCTCTAGCAATACTAAAAATATCTACTATACCATCATGAATTTCAGGTACTTCTAATTCAAATAATCTTTTTACAAGACCTGGATGGGTCCTAGATAAAATAATCTGAGGTCCTTTAGTAGTCTTTTTAACTTCTAATATATACGATTTTATTCTATCACCTTGATTATAAATTTCCCCTTGAATTTGTTCACTATTTGGTAATATACCTTCTGTTCTACCTAGATTTACTAATATATTAGACTTACTTACTCTTTGCACTAAACCTGTTACAATCTCTGATTCTCTATTAACAAATTCTTCATAAACTATTTCTCTTTCTGCCTCTCTTATACGCTGAAGAACAACTTGTTTAGCAGTTTGGGCTGCTATTCTTCCAAAATTTTTAGGTGTAACCTCTACCCTTACAATATCTCCAATCTCATACTTAGGATTTATTTTTCTCGCTTCCTCAATATTCAACTCTAATAAATCATTTTCAACCTCTTCTACTACAGTTTTCTTAGCATAAACTTTAGCGTCTCCATTTTCTTTATCTATTTCTATTTCAACATTTTGTGCTGAACCAAAATTTTTCTTATAAGCAGTTTTTAGTGCAGCCTCTAAAGCATCATACAGTATATCTTTTGAAATTCCCTTATCCTTTACTATTTCTTCTAAAGCATCTAAGAACTCGGCTCTCATCATTATACCTCCCTATTCAAATTTAACAGCCAAGTTAATTTTAGCTATAATTTTCTTCTCAATATCTAAAGTACCAACACTTTCATCTTCAATTTGAATTTTATCATCATCAAATTTAATTAATTTACCCATAAACTTTCTTTTTCCATCAATTGGCTTATATAGACTTACTTCAACATCTTTGTTAAGATTACGTTCCAAATCTCTATCTGTTTTTAATGGTCTGTCTATTCCTGGAGAAGAAACTTCTAAAAAGTATCTTTCTTCTATAGGATCAATTTCATCAAGTTTGTCACTTAATCTTTCACTCACTTTTTGGCAGTCATCTATAGTAATCCCACCAGGCTTATCTATGTAAACCCTTAAAAATTTTTGAGAGCCCTCTTTTACATATTCTACATCTACAAGTTCAAAGTCATAATCATCTAAAATTGGTATTGTTATATCTTTTACTATTTTTTCTATTTCTTTTTTAGTACTCATTATCTCACCTCCATTTTATTACATTTATTTTTATTTTTTCATAAAAATTTTTTCTTATACTAAGTCTTTTCTTGAAAAACTAAAGAGTGGGACAAACCCACTCTTTTTCCTTACTTAATTATCTCGTTGTTTACTTTTAAATATAACACATTCTTTTCAAAAAATCAAATACTAAATAGGCTTAATTGGTTGCTTTCTGGCATTCCGTCTAGACAACCATGTCCTTTTAAAGCCTCAATTACTGTTTTAGTAACCTTAGCCCTATTTACCAAGTCTTCTATAGATAGAAATTGACCGTTTTCCCTTTCTTTTGCAATACTTTTAGCTGCATTTTCACCAACTCCTTGAAGGGATTTTAGAGGTGGTATAATTCCATTTTTGCCTATTAAGAATTTATCACTATCTGATTTATATAAGTCTACTTTTTCAAACTTTAGACCCCTTTTGTACATTTCTAAAGCAACCTCTAGAACGGTTAGTAAATTTTTCTCTTTTGCTGTTTTGTTATTCCCCAATGATTCTAATTCTTTAATTTTTTCTTTTACAGTTTCTTCCCCTTTAGTTATTAAATCTGCATCAAAATCCATTGCTTTTGAAGTAAAATACGTAGCATAAAATGCTTCTGGATAGTAAACTTTAAAATAGGCTATTCTAAATGACATCATTGTATAAGCAACAGCATGTGCTTTAGGGAACATATACTTAATCTTTTTACATGATTCAATATACCAATCAGGAATATTATTTTCCCTCATGTATTGTTCTTCCTCTTCTGTTAACCCCTTACCTTTTCTTACTTTCTCCATAATTTTGAAGGATTTCTTTTTATTTAAACCATTATAAATAAGATATAACATAATATCATCTCTTGTAGAAATAACCTCTTCCAAAGTGGCTACTCCATTTTTAACTAAATCTTGTGCATTATTTAACCAAACATCAGTACCATGGGATAAACCACTTATTCTAACAAGACCTGCAAATGAATTTGGCTTTGTATCAATAAGCATTTGTCTTACAAATTTTGTTCCAAATTCAGGTATTCCTAAAGTGCCTACTTCACAGTTTATATCTTCTTTACTAATACCTAAAGGTTCTGTTGAAGTAAAAATCTTTAGTGTTTGTTTATCATCTAATGGTATTTGTTGAGGATCAACTCCTGTTAAATCTTCTAGCATTTTTATAATAGTAGGAACATCATGACCTAATATATCAAGTTTTAATATCCTACCACTTATTGAATGGTAATCAAAATGAGTAGTTATTACTCCAGAGCTCTTATCATTGGCTGGATATTGTATTGGTGTAAAATCAAATATTTCTTTATCTTGAGGAACTACCATTAATCCTCCTGGATGTTGACCAGAAGTTCTTTTAACTCCCGTACATCCCTTTACTAATCTATTAATTTCCGCATTATTTACTGCAACTTTCTTTTCATCAAAATACTTCTTTACAAATCCATAAGCAGTTTTTTCTGCAATTGTACCTATTGTACCAGCCCTAAAAACATGTCCTTTTCCAAACAAAGTTTCTGTATATTTGTGAGCTACAGGTTGATATTCACCTGCAAAGTTTAAATCAATATCTGGTTCTTTGTCTCCTTCAAATCCTAAGAAAACCTCAAAAGGTATATCATGACCATCTTTTTCATATTTAGTTCCACATTTAGGACAATCTTTATCAGGAAGGTCTACACCTGACCCTATAGAACCATCTGTAATAAATTCACTGTTCTTACATTTAGGACAAACATAGTGAGGTGGTAATGGATTAACTTCTGTAATGTCGCTCATAGTTGCAACAAAAGAAGAACCAACAGATCCTCTTGACCCAACTAAATATCCATCTTTTAACGATTTAGTAACAAGCTTTTGAGCAATTATATATAAAACTGCATAACCATTTTTTATTATAGAATTTAACTCTCTTTCAAGTCTATCCTCTACAATCTCAGGTAATGGGTCTCCATATATACTTTTTGCTTTTCTATAGGTCATTTTTCTTAATTCTTCTTCAGATCCTTCAATCTTCGGTGGAAAAGTACCTTCAGGGATTGGTAACATATCCTCAATCATATTTGCTATAAAGTTAGGATTTTTTATGACTACTTCCTTTGCTTTTTCTTTACCTAAATAACTAAATTCTTCTAGCATTTCGTTAGTTGTTTTAAAATATAAAGGTGCTTGGTTATCAGCATCAGCAAACCCTTGACCATGCATTAATATCCTTCTGAAAGCTTCGTCTTGTGGATCTAGAAAATGAACATCTCCCGTGGCAACAACTGGTTTATTAAACTTATTCCCAAGGGAAACAATTTTTCTATTGATTTGTCTTAACCCCTCTTTATCCTTTACGAATCCTTTCTCTATTAAATGTAAGTTATTATCAATTGGTTGTATTTCTAGGTAATCATAAAAATTAACGATATCCCTTATTTCATTATAACCTTTATTTTCTAATATTGCTTTATATAATTCACCAGCTTCACATGCTGTACCTAAAATTAAATCTTCTTTATATTTGGCAATTAAAGATTTAGGTATTCTTGGTTTTCTATAAAAGTATTTAAGATGTGATTCTGATACTATTTTATAAAGATTTTTAAGTCCTCTATAGTTTTTTGCAAATATAACAATATGGTAAGCTTTGTCTGACTTATTAATTTTCTTGTCAGTAAAGATTTTATTTAAATCTTCTAATTTTTCGACTTCTTTTTGTTGTAAAAGTGTAAAACATTTCAATAGAACTTTAGCTGTAGCTTCAGAATCATCTACAGCTCTATGATGGTTTTCAAGTTTAACATTTAAATGTTCACAGACTTTATTGAGCCTATGACTCTTTAATTTAGGAAACAATGCTCTAGTAAGTTCTAAGGTATCTAGAATCGGATTGTTTAAGTTTAAGTCTAATCTTCTACAATTCTCTTTTATAAAGCTTGTATCAAAATTTGCATTATGTGCAACTATAACAGAGTCACCAATGAAATCAATAAACTTTGGTAACACCTCTTCTATAGTAGGCTTGTCCTTAACTAATTCATTAGTTATACCAGTAAGTTTCACAATTTTTTCAGGGATTTCTACTTCTGGATTAATGAGTTGATTGAATCTATCAACAATTTCATTGTTTCTTATTTTTACTGCTCCAATCTCTGTAATTTTGTCATTAGTAGGTGAAAGCCCGGTAGTTTCAATATCAAATACTACATATTCACAATTTAATGGCTCATCATTGTAATTAATTACAATAGGTTTACTATCATTTACTACATAACCTTCAACCCCATAAAGGACCTTAATACCATATTTTTTTCCAGCTTCCATTCCTTCAGGAAAACTCTGAACAACTCCGTGGTCAGTAATAGCAATTGCTTTATGTCCCCATTCTGAAGCTCTTTTAGCAATATCTTTGAAACTTGAAACACCATCCATAGAGCTCATTTGTGTATGTACATGTAATTCAACCCTTTTTTCATTACAATCATCTACTCTTAAAGGCTTATTAACAATTTTTATTGCTTTACACATTACAATTAATTGTTTTATAAAGTTATCATATACAACATTCCCTTGCACTCTAACATATAAACCATCCTTCAAATTAGAGTCTAAAACTTCTTGAGACTTTTTATTAGCAAATACTTTTACAGTGATAGAATTTGTAAAGTCTGTGATGTTGAATATATATAGCTTTTTATTGCCTTTTTTCAAATTTTTAACCTCAACATCAAATATTTCTCCCTCTATTATAGCGGTGCCAGTTTCTGTATGAATTTCTGATATTTTAATTACATCATTATCAATTTGTTTTCCATATAAAAGTCCGTTATTATTCTTTTTCTCATTTTTATTGCGATTTCCTTGACTATCCTTTTCAGTTTTCTGGGTTATTTTCATCTTATTAATAAGATTTAATTCTTCTTTTTCCTTTAACTTATTATATTTATCTTTTCTTAATTCTAATTCTTTATTCTTAGAATTTGTAAAAATTACATCTAACTTTAATTTAAATTTCTCATTAATTATACTTTTAACCTGTTTGTCTAATTTTTTATTTTGAATAGTAAATAAAGCAATTTCACTTCCAACTTCAACAATAAAAGTATTATCTTCTAAATGATATTTAAGGGTTTTTATCCAAGCAGAACTAGAAGGTATTTTCTTCTTAAATAAATATACTATATTAGGCCATATTTTTTTAATAACATGGTCTTTGGGACAATCTATATTGCAATAGGTAATATCAAAATTTACATCATTAAATTTTTTTAATCTGCTTTTAAGTTCTTCTCTTATTTTATCTATATTGCTATAATCTACAACATCATAACTATTCAATTTTATTTTCATTTTTTTATTTTGTGGATTAACATATACTCTTTCTACTTCTGAATCAAATAATACCTTATCTGTAATACTTATATCTACAGCTTTTAATAATTCACCAAACACTTTAACATTTGATAAAGACATGTAGATAAAATCCTCCCTCTATTTTTCGGTTACTTCATTTATGCCTTCAATATTCCCTAGATTAGTTATTAACTCTAATTTTACTGATTTATCTGGCAATAATGCAGTTATATAAACAATTACTAAATCCTCTTCCCGAGAATCTAATTCTATATTTTTTATATTAGCACCCATATCTCCCATTACTTTTCCAATCTTCCCTAATTGGCCAGGTTTATTTATAGAAACTATTCTTAAGTTAATGTAATTTCTTCTTGTCTTAATACGTTTATCCACTTTTGAGAATAGGTATAAAGTAATAATTACAAAAAATGTAGTAAATATAGCCCCAACATAGAACCCTGCACCAACAGCTAACCCAATACATGCTACTGCCCATAATCCCGCTGCTGTTGTAAGTCCTTTAACTGTTGTACCTTCTTTTATTATTGTTCCAGCCCCTAAAAAACCTATTCCACTTATTACTTGAGCTCCTAAACGTGCTACATCAAGGTCTGACTCATACTTAAAAGTATTAACTAGATGAATACCAACTAGCATAGCTAAAGTAGAACCAACACAAACTAAAATATGTGTTCTAAAACCAGCTGGTCTTTTTATACTTTCCCTTTCTAGTCCAATTAACCCAGAAAGGATTATAGATAATAATAGTCTAAAAATAATCTGTTCAACTGATAACATCTTCAACACCTAACTTTTGAAGTTTATAAACTTTGCAATATCCCTATACATTTTTAATCTCTCAGTGAATCCTTTAACAACACCTAGTTTCTCTTCTTTCATTACATGTGTCAGATTATCTAATACAACTTCCTTTGTTGAAATATGATTTTGTGAAGCGTATCTAGTTAAAGCAACTTCAACTCCATATCTTGTGATATCCATATTGGATATTTCCTTAATAACATTTTTTCTTACTGCTCTTTGGCCTGATAAATAAGGTGCTACTTTTTGAGCTAAATCTGTAGCAAATCTACCATTACTAAAAATTCCAATAGTCATATCACATTCTTTATTTATAACTGGTAAAAGTAAACTATTGATATGGTCAACCCTAAGGCCAATAAGGTCAGCATCTAAAAATAAAACTATATCACCTTCTGAATTCTCTACACCCTTTTTTAAAGCTCCACCTTTACCAACATTTTCTTTTAAATCGATTACTCTAACACCATAAGATTGAGATATCTCAACAGTACTATCTTTTGAACCATCACTTACAACTATGATCTCATTTATAAGTTCTGCTTGTTTAACAACATTAAGAACATCGCCTATAGTTTTTTCTTCATTATAGGCAGGTATTATAGTTGTTATATAATTCATATAAGCTACTCCCCCTTGAAACTTTACATTTTTTCTATTTCTTTTATGAGTTCATTCAATAAATCTTCTTCCTTAACCTTTTTTAATATCTTTCCTTTTTTAAATAGCAATCCACTTTCTTTTCCCCCAGCAATTCCAATATCTGCTTCCTTTGCTTCCCCCGGACCATTAACTGCACATCCCATAATAGCAATTTTTATAGGCTTATCTATATTTTTTAGCTTATCTTCAGCTTTCTTCACTAATTTAATAAGGTCTATTTGTGTACGTCCGCAAGTAGGACAGGATATTATTTCAATTTTATCTTTTAATAGTCCCAAGGACCTTAAAATTTGTTTTCCTACTCTAACCTCTTCGATTGGGTCGCCTGTTAAAGAAACCCTGATCGTATCACCTATTCCTTTTAATAACAATGCACCTATACCTATTGCTGATTTAATAGTTCCACTCCAAGTAGTACCAGCCTCTGTAATACCTAGATGAAAAGGATAATCAACTAATTTTGCCATTTTTTCATAGGCTTTAACTGTAAGTTCAATATCTGTTGCTTTAAGTGATATTACAATATCCTTAAAATCCATATCTTCTAAAATCTTTACATGTTCTAAAGCACTATAAACCATAGATTCTGTATTTACCCCACCATATTTCTCAAGATAAGCCTTTTTGATTGAACCTGAGTTTACTCCTATTCTTATAGGTACTTGATATTCTTTACAAGCTTTTACAACTTCTCTTACTCTATCTTCAGCACCAATGTTTCCTGGATTAATTCTTAGTCCGTCAACTCCATTCTTAACAGATTCTAACGCTAGTTTATAGTCAAAATGTATATCTGCAATTAAAGGAATTTTTATCTCTTTTTTTAATCTTTTTAAAGCTTTAGCATCATCTATATTTCTAACTGCTACCCTTATAATATCGCAGCCCTCTTTTTCTAGCATTCTAATCTGTTTAATAGTTTCATTTAAATTTGCTGTATGTGTATTAGTCATAGATTGAACGGTAATTGGCGCATCTCCACCTACTCCTACTTTATCATAATAAATTTTTCTGCTACTTCTTCTTTCCATCATTTCACCTACCTAAAATACATTGAATCTTATTAGATCCTTATATGCAATGAATATCATAAGGAGCATTAAGAAAACAAAACCGACAAAATGAATAAAGCCTTCTTTTTCCGGGTCAATTGGCTTTCCTCTAAATAACTCTATTATTAAAAACATTAATCTACTACCATCTAAAGCAGGTATAGGTAATAAGTTAAAAAAACCTAAGTTAACACTTATTAATCCTGCAAGTGATAAGACATTCAAAAAACCTAATTTAGCAGCTTCTCCAACTAAATGAATAATTCCCACTGGACCAATCACATCAGTAGTATTAACATTTCCAGTTAAAAGCATTCGAAGAAATCTAAACATCATACTTAGCATAAAAATCATTCTATCAAAACCATTTTTTATTGAATACAATATAGATTTTTTCATTTCGGGAACTATTCCTATTATGGCTCTTCCTGTATCTTTTTCAATCACTGGATCTACATAAAAATCTATCTTTTTATTGTTCCTTAAAACTGTTACTTTTAGTTCTTTTCCTTCCGATTTACTTATTACACTAACTAATTCATCCCAAGTATCTATATCTATATTATTAACACTAATAATTTTGTCACCACTTTTTATACCTGCATTATAAGCTGGCATGTCTTTTGTAGTTTCCATAATTGTTGTAGTAGGCGCACCAATAATATAAGAAATCAAACTAAAAACTAATAAAGCTAATATAAAATTCATAATTGCTCCAGCAGCAATTACAGCCATTCTTGCTAATACTGGTTTATTACTAAAACTCCTTATGTCATCAGATTTTTCATCTTCACCTTCCATTTTTACATATCCACCAATAGGTAAAGCCCTTAGAGAATAATCCGTTTCGCCTTTTTTTACTTTAAAAATTCTTGGTCCCATTCCAATTGAAAATTCATGTACTTTTATATCAACTAGTTTAGCAACTATAAAGTGTCCAAATTCATGAAAAACTACAACAAGAAAAAAAACAAAAATTGCAGCAAGTGCTGTCATGATATTACACCACCTATCTACTAAATTTTGACTTCACTAGTTCCCTAGCCCAACTGTCTGTATTTAAAATATCATCTAATGACGGATTTTCTATAATTTTATGTTGATTCATTATTTCTTCTATTATATATGGTATTTCAATAAATTTAATTTCTTTCTTTAAAAATAAATTAACCGCAACCTCGTTAGCAGCATTTAGTACCGTAGGCATAGTTCCTCCTATCTTTATAGATTTAAAAGCAAGTTTTAAGCATGGAAAAGTATCTATATCAGGAGCTTCAAAATCAAGTTTTCCTACTTCAACTAAATTTAACCTTTTTAATTCATTTGTTTTCCTTTTAGGATAAGTTAAAGCATATTGTATAGGAATTCTCATGTCTGGTATACCCATATGTGCAATTACACTTCCATCAACAAACTCAACCATTGAATGAATGATACTTTGAGGATGTACTACTACCTCAATATCATTTATATCTACATCAAAAATCCATTTAGCTTCAATTACTTCTAGTCCCTTATTCATTAAAGTTGCAGAGTCAACAGTAATTTTTTTACCCATTGACCAATTTGGATGATTTAATGCTTCTTCTAGTGTGACATTTTTCAAATCCTCTTTTGTTTTCCCTCTAAATGGTCCTCCTGATGCAGTTAATATTAGTTTTGATATTTCATTATAATTTTCTCCATTTAAACATTGGAATATAGCTGAATGTTCACTATCAACAGGAATTATATGTACATTATGTTTTTTTACTTCATCCATAACTAATTTGCCAGCAGTAACTAAAGTTTCTTTGTTAGCTAAAGCTATAGTTTTTCCAGCCTTAATTCCTTCAAGGGTTGGAATTAATCCAATCATTCCTACTACAGATGTTAGTAAAATATCTGCAGATGATTGAGTAGCTACTTCAATTAATCCATCTAAACCACTAACTACTTTTATATCATACATCTTAAGCTTATCTTTTAGTATTTTTGCTTTATTTTTATTATATACAGCAACAACTCTAGGTTTAAACTTTAAAGCTTGTTCTTCAAGAAGTTCTATATTTCTATTAGCTGATAAGGCAACTACATTAAATTCAGGATTTTTTTCTATTACATCAAGTGCTTGAGTCCCTATTGAACCTGTTGAACCTAATATGCTTACTCTTTTCAATATTATCACTCCTAAATTATTTTTAATACTATATCTAAATAATAATATATTATAGGTGAAGTTAAAAGTATGCTATCAAATCTATCTAAAATCCCACCATGTCCTGGCATTATATATCCATAATCTTTAATATTGGCTAATCTTTTAAACTTTGAAGCAGTTAAATCTCCTATTTGAGCTATTATTGATGATATGACACTTAGAATTGATAATTGTAAAATATGTTGTTGATTTAAAACTATTAAAAATATTATAGTCACAATCAATGTTCCAATAACCCCACCTATAGCTCCTTCTACTGTTTTTTTAGGGCTTAACTTTGGACACAGTTTTCTTTTACCAAAAAATCTTCCACTAAAATAAGCAAATGTATCAGTTGCCCATGAACTAATGAAAACTAACCAAATCAAAATTGTAGTTTTAAGTAAGACTAAATGAAAAAGAAAAAAAGATATATACATACCACCTAAAAGAGTAATACCTAGGTCTACTGGTTTTATACTTCTAGCAAAAACAAAACAAACTAGAAGTGAAAAAACATAAATAAATAATAAAAAAGGTAAAAGGTTAAGCTTGTCATATAAAAATAAAATAAAAAGACCTATTGTAAATAAATACCCGATAATACTTAGAGGTCTTATATTATATTTTTTAATTGCTGTAAAAAATTCATATAATCCAATTAAAGATATAGTTAAAACAGAAAAATCAAATAAAATTCCTTTATTTATTACAATATATACTAAAATTATTAAGCCTAATACTCCACTTATAATTCTCTTTTTCACTTTTTCACCATCCCTATATACCGCCAAATCTTCTATTCCTATTTTGATAATCTAATATAGCCTTAAATAAATGCTCTTTAGTAAATTGAGGCCAATAAATATCTGTAAAATAAAACTCTGTATATGCAATTTGATATATTAAAAAATTACTAATTCTTAACTCCCCACTAGTCCTTATTAACAAATCAGGATCAGGTTGACTGCCAGTATATAAAAATTCCTTAAATAATTCTTCATTTATGTCTTCTAATTGAATCTTATTATCCTTAACATTTTTAGCCAATAATTTAATAGCCCTAATAATTTCATCTCTGCCTCCATAATTTAAGGCTATATTTAATATTAATTTATTATTATTTCTTGTTTTTTCAATTGCATTAAAGACTTCTTGTTTAGGTAATGAAGGTAATTTTTCTAAATCTCCAAGGATGTTTATTTTTACATTATTTTTATGTAAAGTATTTAACTCTTTTTTTAAGTATTCTACTAGTAATTTCATTAAAGAATCTATCTCATCTTTAGGTCTTTTCCAATTTTCCGTTGAAAATGCATATAAAGTTAAATACTTGATTCCTAAATCACCACATGCTTTAACTATTTCTCTTACTCTTTTTACTCCCTCTCTATGACCTGCTGTACGGGGTAAGAATCTTTTTTTAGCCCATCTACCGTTGCCATCCATTATTATAGCGATATGATTTGGTAAATTTGTTTTATCTATTTCCTTGATTAATTTTCTTTCTATATCTGTATTTTTAGCCATTGATTCCATTTTTAAACCTCCATTGCAATAATCATTAAAAACCCCTTCTCTTAAAAAGAAGGGGATTAAAAATATCCTATAACTATGTTTACTGTATTATTTTCCTTTTTTACTCTTAGAATCCTTCTTTGACTATTATCTACCTCTTTATTAACATAAGTTTCAGTAATGTTAATATGAAAATTATCTAACTTATCTTTTAAAATCTTTAAACCCTCTTCAAGCTCTAGTCCAAGTACATCATAGTTTTCCAACTAAATTATACCTCCATTAATTCCTTTTCTTTTCTTTCCATCATTTTATCAATTTCTTCAATATATCTATCAGTTAATTCTTGTACTTTATCTTCTGCCCTTTTTAAATCATCTTCTGTCAATTCTCCATTTTTTTCCATTTTCTTCAGTTTATCGTTTGCGTCTCTTCTTTCATTTCTTATTGCAACTTTGGCATTTTCTGTTGTTTTCTTTAAATATTTTGTTAGTTCTTTCCTTCTTTCTTCAGTTAATTGAGGTATAATTAATCTTATGTTTTTCCCATCTGTTGAAGGATTTAGTCCTAAATCAGATTGCATTATAGCTTTTTCAATGTTAGGTATCACATTTGCATCCCATGCTTGTATAAGAAGCTGTCTTGGTTCTGGTGCTGTTATACTCGCTATTTGTTTTAGTGGAGTTGGAGTACCGTAATAATCTACAACAATCTTATCAAGCATAGCTGGATTTGCTCTTCCAGCTCTAATACCTGCAAGTTCTTCACTATAAACCTTTATTGTTTTTTTCATTTTTTCTTCTGCTTCCTTATGAACATCTAAATACATACTTATTCCTCCTTTATTTGAGTTCCAATTTCCTCACCATTAATTACCTTTACTATATTTTCTGGTTGATCTAATCCAAAAACTATAATTGGAATTTTATTGTCCATACAAAGAGATGTAGCTGTAGAATCCATAACTTTTAATCCCATATTAAGAATATCTATGTAATCTAACTTATCGAACTTTTGTGCATTAGGTTGCTCCATTGGATCTGCATCATATACTCCATCTACACCTTTTTTAGCTAATAAAATAACCTCTGCTTCAATTTCTGCAGCCCTTAATGCAGCAGTTGTATCAGTAGAAAAATATGGATTACCAGTTCCAGCTGCAAATATTACTACACGTCCTTTTTCTAAATGTCTAATAGCTCTTCTTCTAATATAAGGTTCAGCTACTTCTCTCATTTGTATTGCAGTCTGAACCCTAGTATCTACTTCGTTATTTTCTAAAGCACCCTGCATAGCTAAGGCATTAATAACTGTAGCTAACATTCCCATATAATCAGCTGTTGCTCTATCCATTCCTTTTCCACTTCTACCTCTCCAAAAGTTACCTCCACCTACTACAATAGCTACTTCTACACCCATTTCATGAATTCTTTTTATATATTTAGCAATGTTTAATAGAGTATCTGGATCTACTCCGAATCCTTTTTTACCTGATAATGCTTCACCGCTTAGTTTTAGTACTATTCTCTTATACTTTGGTTGCTTCATATGAACACTCCCAATATTCCTATTATTTATTCTATTTCATTAATTCTACAATATTATTAAAAATCCTTTTAATTTACATAAAATAAAATTTTACTATTATTTAAATGGAGAACACAAAAGTGTTCTCCTATAAGAATTTATTGGTTCATTTGTTTAGCAACTTCTTCAGCAAAGTTTTCCTCTTTCTTTTCTAACCCTTCGCCTACTTCAAATCTAACAAATCTTCTTATTTTAAGATTTTCTCCAATTTTAGCTATTTTTTGAGTTAATAGTTCTTTTATAGTAATATCAGTATCTTTAATAAATGGTTGTTCTAGTAGACAAACTTGCTCAAAATATTTTTCGATTCTTCCCTCAACAATTTTTTCAACTATATGATCTGGTTTTCCTTCGTTTTTAGCCTGTTCTCTTAGAATATTTTTTTCCTTTTCAAGTTCTTTCTCAGGTACTTCTTCTCTTGATATGTATTTAGGATTTTGAGCAGCTATTTGCATAGCTATATCCTTTACAAATTGCTTAAACTCTTCATTTTTAGCAACAAAATCTGTCTCACTATTAACTTCTACTAAAACACCTATTCTTCCTCCGTGAATATATGCATCTACAATACCTTCAGCAGCTATTCTGTCAGCTTTTTTAGCTGCTTTTGATAAACCTTTTTTCCTTAAGATCTCTACTGCCTTTTCTATATCTCCATTAGTCTCTTCTAAGGCTTTTTTACAATCAAGCATTCCAGCTCCTGTCTTTTCTCTTAACTCTTTTACCATTGAAGCTTTTATAGCCATTTTATCCCTCCTATGTTTATTGTAAATAAAAAGGTAAGAGTAGTAAGGGATAAAACTCCCTTATAACCCTTACCGCAGTTTTTATTCTTCCATTTGTTCGCCTTGTTTACCTTCAAGCACAGCGTTTGCCATAGTTTCTGTTAATAGCTTAACTGCTCTTATTGCATCGTCATTTCCTGGTATAACATGGTCCACCTCATCAGGATCGCAGTTAGTATCAACTATTGCAACAATTGGAATTCCTAACTTCTGTGCTTCTTTTACAGCTATTTTCTCTTTTCTTGGGTCCACTATATAAATTGCATCTGGAAGTTTATTCATATCTTTTATTCCACCTAAGAATTTCTCTAATCTTTCTCTTTCATGTCTTAGCTTAATAACTTCTTTCTTAGGTAAAACATCAAAAACTCCGTCTTCTTCCATTTTTTCTAATTCACGTAGTCTATCGATTCTTGTTTTTATAGTTTTAAAGTTTGTTAACATACCACCAAGCCATCTTTGATTTACATAGTGCATTCCACATCTTTTAGCTTCTTTTTCAATAGACTCTTGAGCTTGTTTTTTTGTACCTACAAAAAGAATTTGTCCACCATTTTCAATAAGTTCTTTTACAAACTTATAAGCTTCATCAACTTTTTGAACTGTTTTTTGCAGATCGATAATATAAATTCCATTTCTTTCAGTAAAAATGTATTGAGCCATCTTAGGATTCCATCTTCTAGTTTGATGGCCAAAGTGAACCCCTGCTTCTAATAGCTGTTTCATATTAAGTACTGACATTATGGCACCTCCTCTTTGTTATTCCTCCACTCAACTCATCTTCCTAAAAGACCTAAATTTAGGCACACCTTTAGGAATCGTTAAGTGTGTGTGATTTCACCGTAAGTAGTATATCATACCTTTTAGTATTTGACAATATTTTTTTTTAACTTATTTAATATATTTTCCTTAATCATAAATTATATACAAAAGAATCCATAATTAACTTTATTTTTTTCTCTTACTATTTTCTAATTTTAAAATAATATCTATTTCCCTAATGCTTTTTCCTAATTTTTTGGCTATTTCATGTTTATTAAGTCCTAATTTCATTAAATTTATTATTTCATTATAAATGTTATCATGTTCATCTATTTCCACATTATTAATATCTTTGTTATTGGTTATTATGTAATCTTCATTAGTTATATGGTTATTATGATTATCAGGATAATCATGTTTGTAATTCGAATCATCCGTTTTATTGTTATTAGATAAATATAAATCTAATTTATCATTTAGCTTGTCTGCTATCTCCTCAATGATTAAGGCATAATCATTTATATCTTTATAAATTTTTTTTATTTCATTATATTTTTCATCTTGTTCTCTTTCTTCCTTAAGAAAGAGTAAAACTGAAAAAGTAATACAAATAATACCAATTATCATTAATATTATACCGAACATTGTTGCCTCCTTAATTATATTTTTATATCAATATGGTTCCCCAGTTCTGTTAGAAGCTTTTCTTGTTCTTTTTGATTTTTTTTATTCTTATTTTTATTTCTTTTTTTATTATTCCTATTATTACTCCCTTTCCCCTTATCTTTGTTCGCTCTCATTTTGTAAGGCTTATCGGTATTATTTACTTGTTTTTGTTCTCTTTTTATTTTTTGATTAAGGTTAGTCCTCTCACTATGTATATAATTATTATGCTTAAACTGTTCCTGTTGCTTAGTTTTAGCAGCTTCTTGGGTTTTAGAAATATTAACCTGTAAATCAATTGGTTTGATAGACATAACTTTCCCCCATTTACTCCTTATAATGAGCTATTTTTATCTCCCCATCTTCCCTATATATAGTGCATGCTTTAACCTCTTCTTTTACATGCATTGTACTGTTCCCAATTACTATTTTTACCCCTGGATATACTACATTACTTACTTTAATTTTTCCTTTAGATAAACATTCTATTCTATACTCAATTTCTTCTAATTCTTTTTTCACTTTCTTATATTGTTCATCTAAAACCTTTTTAGTTTTAATAAATTTTATTAGTAATTCTTTTTTATCCTTAGTAAGCCTATTATTATCATTTAATCTTTTTAATAAAAGGATAGACTTATTTACCTTATCTATATTATTTTTTATTTTTTTATTCTCTTCTTTTAAATTCTCGTATTTAGTCTTTAGATTTGGGTCTATTCCAACTTCTATAGTAGTTAATGTTGACATACTAGAACCAATAGTTTTAGCCCTTACTTCTTTTGCTGCTCTACAGGTCCCTCCTACAATTAGCCCCTTTCTTCCTAAAGCCTCAACTGTATCATTACTAGAAATATCACTATGCATTATTGCATCAGCTTGTACTAACCCATTACATTCTATAAAAGCATTTTCAACATATTTAGCTATAATATTTCCTTTAGAATTTAATTTTCCTTTATGATGACCTTGTATTCCTCTTTTTAAAATAATATTACCTTCACTTTCAATTAAAGCTCCCTCTACAACACCTTGTATTTCAATATCACCAATTGCCTTTACTTTAAAACCCGTTTTTACATTACCATTTATCTTAATACTACCATTAAATTGAATATTGCCAGTAGAATTATCAACATCTTCATTTATTTTATGTATCTTTTCTACATGTACCCTGCCATTTTTCAGTATAACCTCACCATCTATTAATGAAATAACTTTATTTCCATCTTCAGAATACTCTACATTCTTACCTAATTTTACCTTTTTAGATTTGCCTTTTTTATGTTTTAATACTTTACCTGTAACTGTGTAGCCAGCATCTCCTTCTGTAGGAGGGACTATTTCTGCTAATATATCTCCTTTCTTTACGTTGTTAATAAGCTGTAGATTTTTAAAATCAACAGATCCATCTTCTAATTCTTTGGGTATGTATTTTTTTTCTGTATCAAAAAAATATTTTATATAGCCATCTTTTCCATCAATAGGAAGTTTACCTTCAGCTATTAATGTTCTTTTATAGTATTGTTTTTTATTTATAATGTCTTTCATATGATTATAATTTATACCAAATTTAATCTTTTGCTCAACTATTTTTAAAGCATTATCATAACTTAAATCCTCACCATCTTCAGGTGGAATTAATGTCATATAAGCTTTCATATCATTGTCTTCTATTTCTATAATAATATCAGCATCTATCTTTTTCTTTTCTTGTTTAGGTGCAATTTTAACAGGCTGTTCAACATTTTCTTTAATGGCCTTTATAATTTTATTCTCACTATAATCTTCTATTCTCTTTCTCTTTATAGTATCTAAGATTTCTTCATAGAGAGCATTAGAGTCCTTATTATTCCTAATAACATTTAGATAAACACCATCATCTAAATAGTCAATAGAATATGTTTTTAATTTAAAGTTCATGTTATCAATTTCTTTAATTATCTCATTGTCAATAATGTTATCATTTTTTTTTCTTGAAATTTTAACCTTATATTTTTTTACCCAAACCCCCAAAACCTTTTTTCCTTCTTGTAAAATTTTAACATTAGCGTTTTCTTCTGTTATATTTAATTTTTCTAATCCTTCCTTAATTAAATCATCCAAGCTTGTTCCTTCAACAATAATGTGGTTTCCCCCCATGATGTCACCACCTTTATCTTAAACAAATTAATTATAATTATTAACACCTATTTTATTCAAATTATTTTTTATTTGAAGTATAATCTTGCTATGAAGTTGAGAAATCCTCGATTCAGAAAGGTTTAATACTTCCCCAATCTCTTTATAGGTTAATTCATCATAATAGTAAAGTGAAATAATAAGTTTTTCTCTCTCAGGTAGAGAATCAATAACTTCTTTTAAAATTTTCTTAATCTCTTTATTTTGGTAAATAGTTTCTGGTGTATCATAGGATTTGCTATAAATATTATATTCTCCTCTTTCTGTAAGGATTTCTTCTAATGATACTAAATTAAAAGTTGAAGTTTGTCCTAAAATTGTCTTAATTTCACTTTCATCTTTATCTAATTCTTCTGCAATATCTTTTATTGTAACATTTCTTTGTAATTTATTTTCTAATTTATTAATTGCCTTCTCAATTTCCTTAGTTTTTTGTCTTAAAGACCTAGGAATCCAATCTAATTTTCTTAAATTATCTACTATTGCACCTCTTATCCTAATTTGAGCATATGTTTCAAATTTTAAATTTCTATTGATATCAAATTTTTCAATTGCATCTATTAATCCAAATACACCATAACTTAATAAATCATCATATTCTACATTCCCACCATAATAATTATACATTCTCCCAGCTACTATCTTTACTAAATCAATATACTCTTCAATAAGTCTTTTTTTAAGTTCTATATCATTGCTATCTTTATATTTTTTCCATAATTCATCTTTTGTCATAAAGAGTACCCCCTAAAATTGGGTTACATAAAACTTTTATGTAAATAAAATTTCCTTATATTACTTTTGTTCCATGTCCTATTGTTTTAACTAGCAAATCTCCATTAGATGAATCTAATTCAATTGTCCTTCCATAATTTCCTCCTGTATCTTCCGATATAATTTTAATTCCTAACTGATTTAATTTCTTTTTACTGGCAAGGACATTCCTCTCTCCAATTTTTAGGATATCATTCTTTGTATTAAATGAGAACATTTGAGCTCCACCAGAAAGTTTAGCAACAATGTTCCATTTATTTGAACCTAACGACTCCATTTTTTCTAATAGAATTTCTATTGCTGTATCTGCAAATTTAGCTTTATTAGAATTATTTTTAATTTCTTTGCTGTTTGGGAGCATTATGTGAGCTAATCCTGCAATTTTGGTTCTTTTATCATATAATGCAATCCCAACACATGAACCTAATCCTAAAGTAATTAATTTACCTGGTGATTTAACTACTGCTAAATCCGCCATTCCTACTTTTATTATTTTCATGGTTATACTACCCCTAATTTATTTAGTATTGTATTAAATGAATCAATATCTGGTATCAAAAACAAGTCTCCTGTCACTTGGTTTTTACCTTCTTGAAACTCTGTTTCTATAAATAATACTTTATCTCCCATAACTCCAAACTGAATAGCTGGTACACTTAATATTGCGCCTGCCATATCTATTGATATAGATGGCACTGAAATCTTTAGCTTTAGACCAGTTAAAGTACTTAAGGAATTAATATAAGATGCAGAAAGGATATTTCCAACCTCAGATAATGCAGAAATATCCATTTCATCTAATTGTTTTCCATTATCTCTATTAAATAATATATTAACTAAATTTTTTGCAGATTTTTGGCTTAGAGCAAATAGAATATTGCCAGCAGCATCACCCTCAAAATGAAAATATATTCCTACAATTACATTTTCTGGTCCCCCCAAGACGTCTGATACATCTTTATAGTCTAATATTTTTACCTGTGGTACAGACATATCAACCTTTTTATTTATCATTTTTGCTAAGGCAGTTGCTGCATTTCCAGAACCTATATTACCTAACTCTTTCAAAACATCTATCATATTTGAATTTAAATTATCTATGTCTAAACCCATGTTTACACCTCTAACTTTCTTCAATATTGGTTTTAATACCTAATACTTTTTCAATATCTAATATCATTATTAATCTTTCACCATCTTTACCAATATGTTTAATAAAATCTTCAGTAACATTCCCCTCAACATGAGGTGGGTTGTCCAAATTTTCAGCTGTCAATTGTAAAACTTCAGATGATGAATCAACAATTAAACCAACATCTATATCATTAACTGTAACTATTATTATCCTTGAATTACTATAATCATTTTTATTTGGTAAATTAAATCTTTTTCTTAAATCTATAACTGGAACAACTTCTCCTCTTAAATTTATAACACCCTTTACATAGTTTGGAGCATTAGGTACCCTAGTAAAGTTTTGTATTTTTTCTATCGTTTTAACCTTTGAAATATCTATTCCATAATATTCATCATTGAGTTTAAACAAAACATATTGTGCGCTGTTTATATTACTCATTTTTCTCACCTTCCTTTTATAGAAGTGAATTTACATCTAATATTAAAGAAATACTACCATTACCTAAGATAGTTGCTCCAGCTATATGTTTTATTCCTGATAAAAATTTCCCTAATGATTTAATTACTATTTCTTGTTGACCAATAAGTTCATCAACAATTAAACCTGCTTCTTTTTCGCCTTTTTTAACAATAACAATGACTAGTTCTTTTTTATTAATGTTATCTTCAATACCAACTATACGATTTAATCGGATGATAGGCAAAGTTTTATTTCTAAATAATATAACTTCTTGGTTTTGGACTTTTCTAATTTTTTCACTATTAATAGTACTTATTTCTTTAATTGAACTTAAAGGTATAGCATAAATTTCTTCTTTTAATTTAATAAGTAATGCTTGAATGATTGCTAAAGTTAGAGGTATTCTAATTGAAAATTTTGTCCCTTTGTTTGATTCTGTTTTAGTTTCTATAATTCCACCTATAGATTCAATTTTTGTTTTAACTACGTCTAATCCTACACCTCTACCGGAAACATCTGATATTTCATTGGCAGTACTAAATCCAGCTTCAAATAAAAACTCGATAATTTCTTCTTTTGGTAAATCCTTAGCCCTATCCTCTGAAACTATACCCCTCTCTATAGCCTTTTTTCTAACTTTTTCAATATCAATACCTCTACCATCATCTTCTACCTCTATAACAACATGGTTTCCATCAGGATATGCTTTCAATTTTAATGTACCAGTTTCATCTTTTCCAAGCTTATTTCTTTCATCAGGACTTTCAATTCCGTGATCTATAGAATTTCTTATAAGGTGTACTAAAGGGTCTCCTATTTCATCTATTACTGTTCTATCAACTTCTGTTTCTTTTCCAGTCATCTCTAAATTAACTTTTTTACCTAGTTCCTTTGATAAATCCCTTACCATTCTCGGAAATCTATTAAAAACCCTTTCGATTGGTACCATTCTAACTTTCATAACAGCATCATGTAAATTAGTTGTGATTCTTTCTAAGTATTCAATAGCTTCATTCATATTTTGTCTTTTAGAATCATCCCCTATATCTTCCATCCTTGTTTTTATAATGATAAGCTCACTTACAAGATTCATTAAATTATCAAGTCTATCTATATCTACCCTTACAGTTTTTCCTACAATATTATTTTTCTTTTTCTTAATATTAGTTGTTGTCGAAGGTGTTTTTGACTTATTTTTTTTAACAAATGCTTTATTGCCTTCTTTTTTACCAAGAGATTCTTTTTGGTCTTTTATTATTTTCCCAATATTTATTTCAGCTACTTCTACTTTCTCAATTTCTGAAACAGAATTTATTTCCTTTTCAATTAAACTTTTTTCTTCTTTTGTTAATACTATTAGTGATATCTCAAAATCAAACTTTTCATCTTCAATATCTTCAACAGATGGTTCAGATTTTATGATTTCAGAAATAGCTTCTAATTTGTTAAATAAAATAAAAGCTCTTGCAGATTTTAACATGCAATTTTCATCAAGTCTTATTTTTATACTATAAGCTTTATATCCATCTTCTTTAGCTTTACTTAATATATTGATAACATGGTCTTCTAAATCTCTAATTTGGTCATCAAAATTTTCTTCATTTTGTTCTTCATTTACTTCTTCATTTTTTGAATTACCTAATAAAGCATTTAATCTGTTTACAAGCCCTGAACTATCTATATTTCCTTCTTCTCCACTTATACTTATTGAAGTTATGTATTCTTCTAAGACATCAAAACATTCAAACAATGTATCTATAATATCTACATTAATTTCAATTTTACTACTTCTAATTTCATCTAATAGATTTTCCATTTGGTGTGTCAAACTCTGCACCTTTTCAAAACCCATAGTACCTGCCATTCCTTTTAATGTATGGGCAACTCTAAATATTTCATTGATTAATTCCATATCATCTGGGTTTTTTTCTAGGTTTAATAAATTTTCATTCATATTTTGTAAATGTTCCTTAGCTTCTTCTATAAAAATTTCTAAATACTGATTTACATCCATTTTTTACACCCCCACTCTATTCATTATTTCTTGAGCTATTTTTTCTAATGGTAGTATTTTGTTAATACCTTCAATTTCAACTGCTGATTTAGGCATACCATAAACAACACAGGTTTCTTCATTTTGTGCTATAGTAAATCCATTATTATCTTTAACGCTTTTTATGCCTTTAGCTCCATCTGATCCCATCCCTGTAAGGATAATACCTATTTTTTTCATGGATTTAACTTTTGAAACTGACTTCATTAGTACATCTACTGAAGGCCTATGGCCTGAAACTGGCCTATCTTTGTTTAGTCTTATATATAACTCTTTTCCATTTACTTCATCAATAGTCATATGATAATCCCCTGGAGCAATATAACAATATCCTTTTTTTATCCTTTCATTATTCTCTGCCTCTTTAACGGTTATCTCCGAAAGGGAATCTAATCGTTTGGCTAAAGATTTAGTGAATCCTGGTGGCATATGCTGAACAACAACAATACTCCCATTTATATTCTTAGGTATATGTGGTATTATTGCTTGTAAGGCTTTTGGTCCACCTGTTGAAGTACCTATAGCTATTAAGTTTGAGAATTCTCCTCTGTTTTTTTTATAGTTATTCATCCTAATTATTTTATGTTGACTGTTAAGTTTACCGTTTAAAATTTTCACTTTAGATGAAATTTTCACTTTTTGAATAATTTCTTTCTTTTTTTCATCAGCACCAACTTTAAATATGTTAGTAGGTTTTGTGATAAAATCAACAGCACCTATTTCTAAAGCTTTAAGTGTTGCTTCAGCTCCTTCTTTTGTTAAGCTACTTAGCATCACAACTGGTTTTTTAAAATCATTCACTATATGTTTCAAGGTTGTTATACCATCCATGATTGGCATCTCAATGTCTAAGGTAATTACATCTGGTGATAATTCTTTAATTTTTCCTAATGCCTCTTTCCCATTTTTTGCAGTATCTACTACCTCTAATATTTCATCTTCATTTAATATATCTGAAATAAGTTTTCTCATAAAAACTGAATCATCAACAACGAGAACCTTAATGGCCATTTATATCAATCCTTTTTGTCTAAGTTTTCTCTGTTCATCAAAGATAAACTTTATTATCTTTTCACGTTGATAATCTGTTATATCTATAAACTTCATTCCTAAGGAGTACTTATAATTTTTATTATCACAATCTTCAGTTCTAACAACTTGACATTTTAAGCTTAATTCAATCCCATTCATAGTAAATTTACATAATACTATGTCATCAAGATTATGCTTTTTGTTACATAAAATTCTTAAACCACCACCACTAATATCTTCAGTTATACACTCTTCTTTCTCTATTTCTTTGTTTTTCATGTTCTGAAATTGTTTTATTACTTTAATCATTATTGGTAATCGATAAAAATTTCTTTCTTGCAATCTTTTTATCTTGTTTAACCTCTCAATTTTTATCTTATATATTGGTTTTTTCTCTCTTTCAATAATTTTAGCCTTAAACATAAACCGACCTTTTTGTTCCTTACAATACATTACTTTTATTTGTAATCCCAATGATAAAGGTACAATATTTCTTTTATGGATAGGACCGCTTATTTCATAGGTATATTCATCTAAAACATTCAATATTTGACTAACATATTTTTCTTTATATGATGGATCCAAAACTTTTATATCAACTTTATCTCCTACCTTAGGTAAGCTGAATTTAGATGCCATTAAGCTAGTTTCCCCCTTTATCTAAAAAGCTTTTAAAAACATTCACAAATTTTTTAATACCCGAACTATCTTCATAGCTTTTCTGATCTCCTAATATTTTTAAAGCTATTCCATTAATTTTTTTAGCTATTGGTGAATTAGGATACATTAATAAAAGTGGATTTTGTTTTATGACTGAATCAGTTAATAATTTACTATTATATAAATATCCTAGATATTCTACATTAACATTTAAAAATCTACTAGACACCTTTTCAATCTTTTCATATATATCATTGGCCTCTTTACTATTTTTAACTCTGTTTATAACTAATTGTATTTTATTATCTTCATCCATCATAGTTAAAACTTTTATCATAGCATATGCATCAGTAAGTGAAGTTGGTTCTGGAGTAGTTACTAGTATAACTTCATCAGCAGCTTTTACGAAATTTAATACTGTATTAGCAACTCCAGCACCAGTATCAATTAATATAAAATCTGCCATACTTTCTAACTTTTCTAATTGATTAGAAAGTTTGTCTAACATTATTCTATCAACATTCATTAATTCTGTTATACCAGAACCTCCAGCTATAATTTTGATTCCATTGGGCCCATCTGTAATTATATCTAAAATATTTTTTCTACCATTTATAATATCAGCTAAAGTGTATTTTGGATATATACCAAATAATACATCAATATTAGCTAGTCCTATATCAGCATCGAATATAACAACCTTATATCCAAGATTACTTAGGGAAATGGCAAGGTTGACAGTAAAATTAGTTTTACCTACTCCTCCCTTACCACTTGTAATGGCTAAAACCCTAGTATTTTTTGTTCTTTTCCTATTGTTATTAATATTATTACTAAATTTTAGATCCCTCATAATCTCTCTTAACTTTTCAGCTTGGTCTCTCATATCCTAACTCTCCAATCAATGTTTTGCTTAATTTTTGTATGTTTGCTAATTCTATATCCTCAGGAACATTTTGTCCCATCGTAACATATGAGAGTGGTTTATTAGCATAAAATTTTGTATTTAAAATAATTCCTAAATTATCAGCTTCATCTAGCTTTGTAAATATTATTTTATAATCTTTTATAAAACTATATCTATCTAAAATTGTTTTAATATTGTTAAAATCAGTAGTTGCACTTAACACTAGATAAACCTCTTTGTTATTTACAGTTTGTAAAAGTTCCTTAATTTCATTTAATTTGTTTTTATCCTTGTGGTTTCTTCCAGCAGTATCGACTAAAATAAATCTCTTATCTTTTAAATTCGCCAAAACTTTATAAATTTCCTTTAAATCATATACAACTTTTAATGGTATGCTTAATATTTCACTATATGCTTTTAACTGGTCCACTGCTGCTATTCTATAAGTATCTGTTGTAATTAGACCGACTTCATTCTGGTTCTTTATACATAATTGTGCAGCAATTTTCGCCAAAGTTGTAGTTTTACCAACACCAGTTGGACCTATAAAAAATATTACTTTTTGATTATTAGCTGGAACTAAAGGATAAGACTTTCCTAAATATTCATTTATGTTGTATAGTATTACATCCTTAATTGTTTTCTCATCCATTATATTAATGTTTACCTTATCATTTATATCTTTTAATATCTTTATAGCTATATTGTCTTCAATGCCATTTTGTTCCATAATTTCTCTATACTTTTCCAGTTTAGATGGTAATGACTGTTCATTTTTACCGATCTGACTCATGAAAAACTTCATCTCATTTCTTAAACGTTTAATTTCTAAATCTATATTAGATAGATTATTATTTTGCTTATTAATTATTATATTATCATTCAATTGTTTAGTCTTTATTTCCTTCTTCATATACTCTTCTTTAGCCTTGTTGTCATCTACTGCTGCAACTATCTCAATAATAGGTTTCTTTATAAACCCCATTATTCCTGGCTTTCTAATTTTCCTTGTGTGGAGGATAACAGCATTTTCTCCTAATTCTTTTTTTAGCTTATACATTGCTTCTTGATTTGTCTTCCCTATAAACCTTTTTATTTTCATTTTAATGTCACCATCCCTAAGGATTGAATTTCAACTGAAGGTTCTAATTCATTATAAGACAATACAATTAGGTCTTTTATTGCATGTTCAGTAATTCGTTTAAAATATATTCTAACAATTGGCGCAGTTAAAACTATAGGTTGTTCTCCGATGGAAGTAAACTTTTCTACGTTCATAGAAAGGCTATTTAAAATTCTTTGTATTGTATTAGGATCTAACGTTAAATGAGTTCCAGTTTCTGTTTGATTAATAGATTCCATTATAAGTTGTTCAAGTTCACCATCTAAAGTTATTACATTAATTTTATTCCCTTGAGTATATTTCTTTGTAATATATCTAGACATGCTTTGTCGTACATGTTCTGTCAATATATCAGGATCTCTAGTTATAGGTGCGTTATCTGCAAGAGTTTCTAATATAGTAACCATATCCCTTATTGAAATATTCTCTTTTAATAAATTGGCAAGCACCTTTTGTATTTCTCCAATCGAAAGAACATTCGGTACAACCTCATCAACTAATGCAGGATGTTCTTCTTTTACGTTATCAATTAGCTTTTTAACATCCTGTCTATTTAGTAATTCATGAGCATGCCTTTTTATTATTTCGGTTAAATGGGTAGATATTACAGAAGGTGGATCAACAACTGTATATCCTAATACCTCTGCTTTTTCTCTTTCTTCTTCAGTAATCCATTTAGCTGGAAGGCCAAATGCAGGTTCTGTTGTTTCAACCCCCTCAATATCGCCTTCAGCTGTACCTGGATTCATTGCTAAATAATGATCAAATAAAACTTCTCCTTTAGATATTTCTATACCCTTTATTTTTACTACATATTCATTTGGATTTAGTTGTATATTATCTCTTAATCTAACCATAGGTACTATAATTCCTAACTCAAGGGCAATCTGTCTTCTTATCATTACTATTCTATCTAATAGGTCTCCACCTTGATTTGCATCTGCCAAAGGTATTATTCCATAACCAAATTCTAGTTCTATATCTTCTACTTTTAGTAAAGACATAACATTTTCTGGACTCTTAACTTCCTCTACTTCAGCTTCTTCAGCAATTTCTTTTTCCTCTTCTGTGGAAATTTTTAATCTTGAATGAATTTGATATCCAATTAGAAAGAATGATGAAGATAATATAATATAAGGTATATTAGGTAAAGGAGTTAGTAATCCTAATACTAATAAAACACTTCCTATGATGAACATAACTCTATGATAAGCAAAAAGCTGTTTTAAAACATCATTTCCCATATTTGTGTCAGAAGCAGCTCTAGTAACTACAATTCCAGTAGCCGTAGATATTAAAAGAGCTGGTATCTGGCTTACTAAACCATCTCCAACTGTTAATAAAACATATTTATTTAGAGCTTCTAAAAAAGACATATTATTAATTATTATTCCAATTGTAAAACCAGCTGCTATATTTATAATGGTAATAACTATTGATGCAATAGCATCACCTTTTACAAACTTACTGGCACCATCCATGGCACCATAAAAGTCTGCTTCTCTTTGTATTTCTTTTCTTCTTTGTCGTGCCTCTTCTTCAGAGATTAATCCTGAGTTTAAGTCAGCATCTATAGCCATCTGTTTTCCTGGCATAGCATCTAATGTGAATCTTGCTGCAACTTCTGCTACCCTTTCTGCACCCTTTGTTATAACAATAAATTGTATAATAACAATTATAAGAAATATAATAAAACCAACTACAGCATTCCCTCTTATCACAAATTCTCCAAAAGCCTCAATTACCTTACCTGCATCTGCCTCTGATAGAATATATCTTGTAGTAGAAATGTTTAATGATAATCTGAATAATGTAGTAATCAGTAAAAGTGAAGGAAATATAGAAATTTGAAGGGAATCCTCAATATACATAGAAATTAATAGAATTAATAAAGCCAAAGAAATATTAAAGCTTAAAAGTATGTCTAGAGCACTTTTTGGTACCGGTATTATTATAATTATTACTATGGCAATTATAGACATTGCTACTATGATATCACCAAACTTCATAATTGTCCTCCTATCTTAACTCCTTAAACTATACACATAAGCAAGAATTTCAGCTACTGCTTGATATAATTCTTCTGGAATAACATCACCAATATCGACCATTTTATATAACATTTGAGCAACTGGCTTGTTTTCCACAATAGGTATATCTTCTTCTTCACCTATTTCTTTTATTTTTTCTGCAACTTTATCTTTACCCTTTGCCAACACATATGGAGCATCATATTTATCCTTATCATACTTAATTGCTATTGCGTAATGAGTTGGGTTTGTTATAATTACATCTGCTTTCGGTACATCCTGCATCATTCTTCTCATAGCAATTTGTCGCTGTTTTTCTTTAATTTTAGATTTAATCTGGGGGTCTCCTTCAGTCTGCTTATGCTCTTCTTTCACTTCCTGCTTACTCATTTTTAGATTTTTTTCATGTTCCCACCACTGATAAATATAATCTATTATTGCAATCACAAGAAGTACTGCCCCTACCCTCATAGCTACTTGAAATGAAATATTAGCAATATAATTAACTATTGACTCGATATTCATATCCATAAGCTTAAAAGTATTTTGAATCTCTTTTAAGCCATAAATGTAAACTACATAACCTGCAACAAAAACTTTTATAACTGATTTTAACAATTCTATTAATGCCTTTTTAGATATTATTCTTTTAAAGCCCTCTATTGGGTTTAATTTTTTAATGTCAGGCTTTAATGTTTCTGTAGTAAATAAAAAACCGACCTGAACATAACTCACTCCTATACCAATAATGAAAGCAATTGCACTAATAGGCAGTACAGTTTTTCCTGTGGCAAAAAACATGTTTAAAAATAAATTATTAAGACCTTTTACTGTAAATGTAGTATCTGATTGTACATATTCAGTAAATACAAATCTACAAAACTCAATCATTTTCTCTAACATATATCCACCAAATATTTTTAATCCTAGAAAAGTGGCTATTAACACAAATGCAGAATTTACTTCTCTACTTTGAAGTACCTGTCCTTTTTTTCTAGCTTCACGTCTTTTTTTAGGTGTAGCTTTCTCCGTTTTTTCTTCACCAGCAAATAGTTGTAAGTCAATCTTATAATCTAATGTCATAAAATCATCCCTTATTTACAGCCTTTAAAAAGTCAACTACTGATGAAAACATGAAATCAAATATATGCTGAAACACAACACTATATAATGGAATCATAATAACAATAGTTAAAATACCTATAAGAATTTTTAAAGGCATACCTACAATAAATACATTCATCTGAGGCATCGTTCTAGCTAAAATAGCTAAAAGGACATTAGTCAAAAAAATTGTGGCTAATATTGGAGCACTTATTTTAAAACCAATAACAAATATTTGAGAAAAAATAAAAATAAACTGCTGAAATATGGAGTCACTAAAACCAATTTGACCAAGTGGAACAATATTGAAAGAATTTACAAGTTGCTTAATTAATATATGGTGTCCATTAATAGTAAGAAAAGTTAATATTGCAATAATATAATAAAAATTACCTACAATAGGAACTTGCGAATTATTTAGAGGATCAAATACATTAACCATTCCGAAGCCTATTTGCATATCAACTATTTGTCCAGCAATGTATAGAGACATCAGTGTAATATAACATATAAATCCTATTAAAAAACCTAGTATAAGCTCTTTAACTAAAACAATAAATATTTCTAATCCATTTAAGGTAATTAAATTTTCTCCATTCACAGAATAAATAAGTAAAATTGAGATTATCAATGTAAAGCCTATTTTGGTTATATTAGGAATATTTCTTCTACTAAAAAGTGGACTTATAATAAATATTCCTGACATTCTAATAAAGATGATTAAAAAAACATCATATTTTTGTAAAATATAATTTAATATATCAATCATTCATTTCACCTAATATTTATTTAATGTAAAGATTAATATTAGTAAATAAATTTCTAGTAAAATCTGTGATTACATTTATCAGCCAAGGAGAAAAAATTAAAAAAGAAAGTAGCACAGCAACTATTTTAGGTATAAAAGCTAAAGTTGCCTCTTGAATTTGAGTAGTCGCTTGAAAAATACTCACTAGTAAACCTACTAAAAGTCCAAACCCCAGCATTGGGGCAGCAAGAATCAAAACTGTCATCATAGCTTGCTGTGCTAAGGTAATTATATCACCTTGCGTCATTTTATCACTCCTAATATTATCTAAAACCTAATAGTAATGCTTTTACTATTAAATGCCATCCATCTACCATTACAAATAGTAATATTTTAAAAGGTAATGAAATCATAACTGGAGGTAACATCATCATACCCATTGACATTAAGGTACTAGCAACAACCATATCTATAACTAAAAATGGAATAAAAAGTATAAATCCAATTTGAAAAGCTGTTTTTAATTCACTAATAATAAAAGCTGGAATTAATACCCTTGTTGGTATGCCGTCTAAATCATCTTTATCCTCTAAATTTGTGTTTGATATATCCATAAACAGTGCCAAATCTTTTTTTCTAGTCTGTTTAAACATAAACTCTCTAAGTGGTTTTATGGCTTTATCAATAGCTTCTCTTTGATTTATTTCTTCATTTAAATAAGGCTGTATAGCATCTTCGTTAATTTCACTAGCAATAGGTGACATTATAAAAAACGTTAAAAATAATGCTAATCCTATTAAAACCTGATTTGGCGGTGTTTGTTGAGTTGCTAACGCATTTCTTATTAAAGATAGAACTATAATTATCCTGGTAAAGCTAGTCATCATTATTAAAATTGCTGGTGCTAGGGTTAAAATAGTAAGTAAAACTAGCAGTTGTATACTAAAAACATAGTCGTCAGGATTTTCAGTATCATTAAGTGTTACTGTTTTACCTAAAATAGATATCTCTGGATCAGCATATATATTAGACGAAAGCAGAACAATAACTGCTAACGTAAGAAGAGTTATTTTAAATATATTAGTCATAACTTTCATCCTTGTCTAAGCCATTTTGCTGGTCTTTGTTTAGTATCCTTATTTTATTTTTAAGACTCATTAGTTTATCATTACTAGTACTATCAGTTTCATATAAATCTATTTTACTAGTTTTAAACTTTTCTATTATATTTTCTAGATAGTTTTGAAACTTATTATTAGATAAATAAGTTTCGTTAGTCTTAATATTTATATTAGTTTCATTTATTTTGTCTACAACTGTAGTATCATTGTTATTTAATGAAAGAATATAAACATTGTTAAATATTTTTACTATAACAATTTTATGGCTATTATCCAATGAAATATAGTCAATAACTTTTATATTGCTTGTACTACCATAATTAGTAGCCTTTTTTGCCATAAATTTAGTAAAATAATATGCTAATACAACAACTACTATAAAAGATAATAAATAAACAAAAGTAGATACTAATATAGAAGTATCTCCTATTTTTTTTAGGCTGGAGTCTTCTAAAATATTAGCATATAAGCTTATATAACTAATAGGCATGTCCATTATCTAAAATGTTTAATTATCCTAATACTTTCTTTACAGCTTCTAGTACCCTATCAGCTTGGAAGGGCTTAACAATAAAGTCTTTTGCTCCAGCCTGTATTGATTCTATAACCATAGCTTGCTGTCCCATAGCAGAACACATAACTATATTTGCATTATTATCCATACCTTTTATTTCTTTTACAGCTTGAATCCCATCAACTTCAGGCATAGTTATATCCATAATTACTAGGTCAGGATTTAATTCTTTATACTTTTCTATTGCTTGTGCACCATTTTCTGCTTCTCCCACTACTTCATATCCGTTTTTTGTTAAAATATCCTTTACCATCATTCTCATAAATGCTGCATCATCAACAACTAAAACTTTTTTACTCATTTTAAATTCCTCCTTATTCTTTATTTTTTAATACGTTTTGATGGACTTATAATATCAGTTATTCTAACTCCAAAATTATCATCAATAACCACAACTTCCCCTTTAGCAATAAACTTTCCATTGGCGAAAATTTCAAGGGGTTCACCAACTAATTTGTCAAGTTCAATTATTGTTCCAGGACCATATTCAAGAATTTCTTGAATTTTCCTTGTTGTTCTACCTAATTCTACAGTAATTTCTACAGGTATTTCCTGTATTAGATTTATACTTTCATTATATTCTATTTTTTCTTCATTATCAAAGGATCGAAACTGAGCTTTTTGAATATTTACAGCTTTTTCTTCTTTCTTTTTATCATATTGAGGTTTTTCGATATTTTTTTCTTTAGTTTCAAAATTATCCTTATTAGATGTTGCTATTTCTTTGCTTATCGTTTCTTCACTTATCTTTGCTTCATTTTCCATTTCTTTTGGCTGGATAGGTTGGGAGTTATCTGAAGAATCTCCCATTAATTTCTTTACCATATCTTGAGCAAATTCTAAAGGTATTAGTTGCATTATTTCACTATCAATTAAATCACCTATAATCATTCTAAAAGATACTTTTACAATCTCTTCATTTTTATCAAAAAGCAGTGGTATATCTTCACTTGAAAAATCTATTTCAAAAGCTTCTGGTGGTTCTATATCTATTGTATAAGAAAACATTTCTGATAGTGATGTGCATGAAGAACCTACCATCTGATTCATAGCTTCGCTTATAGCGCTTAAATCCATTTCATTTAAGTCTCTATCAATATTGGTTCCATCACCACCCATCATTAAATCAGCAATAACTTTAACATCGTCCGTTTTTAGAATTAATAAATTTGTTCCTCTTAAGCCTAATTTATATTTAACCTGTACAGCTACAAATGGAATTTGATATTCAGAACTTAATTCTTCCATTGTAGTAATTTTTACTTTTGGTGTTGTTATTTTAACTGGTTGATTTAATAGTGTATATAATGTTGTAGCTGCTGTCCCCATACTTATATTTCCTATTTCTCCTAGGGCATCTTTTTCTACGTCATTTAGTGCATCTTGAGAGTCTGATTCACTTGTATTTCCTATATCACCTAGATTCCCTTTTAAAAGGGCATCTATTTCCTCTTGAGAGAGCATATCATTGTTCATCTATGTCCTCACCGTCCTTCTTAATTCTAGAAATTTTTACGGCTAATTTATTATTCTTTTTACCTGGTGTACCAAAATATTTTACATTTGAACCTAATTTAATTTTTATCTCATCTCCATATTTACTATCAAGCTTTATTACATCTCCAATATCTAAATCTAATAATTCTCCTATTGTAAGTTTAGCAGCGCCTATTTCAGCCTTAAGGGTTACTTTAGCTTTTTTTAGCCTATTTTCTATAGCTTTTATATCATCCTTAGTAACTTCCTGTTGGGCTGCAGAAAACCAAAGTTTTGTGCTTAACTTGTCAAGTATTGTTTCTATTGTTATATGGGGTATACATATATTTATCATTCCTTCTACATCTTCTATAGTTATATTCATTGTTACTAAAGCAATTGTTTCATTAGGTGAAATTATTTGAGCAAATTGTGGATTTGTTTCAACTTTATCTAAAGTAGGTCTAATGTCAATTACATTTTCCCATGCTTGTGCCATTAAGTTTAACAGCCTATTTACTATTTTTTTAAGAAGTACAAGCTCAATTTCTGTAAAGCTCCTTTGTGCTGTTATGCCCTTTCCTTTTCCTCCTAATAAACGATCTATCATTGCAAAAGCAGTTTTAGTTGAAATATCCATAATTATTTGACCTGACAAAGGTTTAAAATCGATAATAGATAAAAAAGCTGGATTTGAAATAGCATTGCTAAACTCACTATAGGCATATTGGTCAACTGTTAATATTTCAATATTAACTGGTGACCTCAAATAGCCTGATAAGAATGTTTGTGTCAGCCTACCAAAATTATCATAAATAATTTCTAAAGTCCTCAGCTGATCTTTAGCAATCTTTTGAGGATTTCTAAAATCATATTTTTTTACTTTTCTTTCTTCACTCTCTTCCTTTATTTCTTGTACATCCACTTCACCTGAATTAAGGGCTTGAAGTAGGGCATCTATTTCGTTTTGTGATAAAACTTCAGACAATAGCTATACCTCCCTACTGAACAATAAATTCTTTGAAATATATGTTATTTATTTTATCATTTTGAAAAATCTCTTTTAATGTTTTTGTTATTTCTTCTTGCAACATAATTTGTCCATTACTTCCTTCAATGTCTTCTTCATTTTTACTTCTTATAATCTTATTTATTTCATCTTTAATTAAAAAGTCTTTATTAGTAAATACCTCAATTAATTCTTCATCTGTAACTTCTATTGTTATATTTAGTTTCGCAATTCTGCCTGTATCCTTTAAATTACAATACATTTCTCCTACATCAAAGTAATACTTTTCAGCAGGTGATTCTTTTGGTGGATTAGTCCCATTTAAATAAAAAATACCAAAAACTATTGCTGCAATTAGCAGTAATAGAAAAAAAGAAACTGCTGAAATAATTATAATTTTTTTTGTACTCAATATAGTCAACTCCTTCTATTTATTCTGGTTCCCATTCTCCATATGAAGATTTAAGTATAACTATATCTACCCTTCTATTTTTAGCTTTGTTTTCAGGAGTATCATTTGAAGCAACAGGTCTATAGTAAGCATATCCTGCCGAGGATATCCTACTACCATCTATATCCTTTTTTTCGATAAGAAATCTTAAAACATTTGTTGCTCTAATAGCAGAAAGTTCCCAGTTTGAAGGAAACCTGTAAGTATTAATAGGGTCAGTATCAGTATGTCCTTCTATTTTTATATGTTTATCTTTAAACTTATCCTCTTTTAAAACATCTCCAATATATAATAAAACCTCTTTAGCTTGATGTTTAATATCAGCCTTTCCAGAGTCAAAGAAAAGATTATCAAGTACCCTTATTATTAAACCTCTTTCCTCTATCTCTACAATTATTTTATTTTCTATTCCCTTTTCCTTTGCATACTCTTCAATATGAGCCTTTAACACCCTAAAGTCCTCTAACTCTTCCCTTTCAACAGTAGTTAAATCACTTGGTAAATTACCATTATTGATATAGGGAATTTCTTCTATTGTTTTTCCACCTTCTAATACTCCTAAAGAACCTTGGAATGATCTAATTATAGCTTGAAATTTTTGAGCATCTATTTTTGAAAAGGAAAAAAGTAAAACAAAAAAGCAAAGGAGTAAAGTTACCATATCACTATATGTAAGCATCCAATCATTTTTTGTTTCATTATTTGTGCTACTTCTTCTCTTTCTATTCAATTAAGCTCCCTCACTTTCAGCTTCTAATTTCATATTTTTCCTTTGCTCGGGAGATAAAAATGTTTTTAATTTTTCCTCTATTATCCTAGGGTTTTCACCAGCTTGTATCGAAAGAAGTCCTTCTAATATCAACTCTTTAACAAGAATTTCTTCTCTGCTTCTGCCTTTTAATTTATTAGCTAGTGGTAAAAATATTAAATTGGCAAAAAGGGATCCATAAAAAGTAGTAATCAATGCAACTGACATATTAGGACCTATACCTGAAGGATCATCTAAGTCTTTTAACATATTAATTAGTCCAATTAATGTTCCTATCATACCAAAAGCAGGAGAAAAACCTCCCATAGTCTGAAATATGTTTTGACCTTCACCATGTCTTTCTTCAAGGAATGCTACTTCTGTTTCCAAAATATTTCTTACTAGCTCAGGGTCTGTTCCATCAACTATTAAAATAATTCCTTTTTTTAAAAACTCATCATCAATACTTTCTGCAGCTTCCTCTAAAGCTAGAAGCCCTTCCCTTCTTGCAACATTTGATAATTCTATAATATTTTGTATTATTTCAACTGGCTCTATAGTCTTTTCAATAAAAGCATTTTTAACAACCTTTATAGTTTTAAATACCTTTTTTAATGGAAAACTTATAAAGGTTGCTGCAACAGTTCCACCTAAAACAATTACTATAGAAGGTATATGAAAGAATGTAGTAACCTCACCGGTAAGAGTAATTCCCCATATCATAAAACCAATGCCTATAATAAAACCTATAGCAGTTGCTAAATCCAATAACTACACCTCATTTCTTGTACTATAGTTTTATATTATTTAATTGAATATTAAGCTTGCATCATATGTTAGTACATTCTAGTTGGGTAGACTTAAAAGTCTACCCAACTAAATATTATCTTTTCATATTTACTAATTCTTGTAACATTTCATCAGTAGTAGTTATTACCCTTGAGTTAGCTTGAAAGCCTCTCTGGGTTTTTATCATTTCTGTAAACTCCATAGATAAATCTACATTTGACATTTCTAAGGTTCCAGGATTTATCGATCCAAAGCCACTATTTGCAGGTTTACCAACCTGTGGTTCACCTGAGTTTGGTGTGTTTTCAAAAAAGTTATTTCCTACTTTTTGAAGTCCCATAGGATTGTCAAATTTAGCTAATGCTATTTGCCCTAAAGCTTTCTTTTCTCCATTAGTAAAGCTACCTGTTATCACTCCATTAGCTCCTATTGCAAAACTGTCTAAGCTGCCAGCACTATTACCCTCTATAGCATATGGCTTTGCATCAAATTCATTAGCATATTGTGTTAACTGAGTATAATCAATACTTATTTCATTACTATAGGTACCACTAGTTTCATCATATTCTCCAAATCCAACTGGTAAATCAGGACTTCCTGTAAATTCTATTGTTAAATTACCACCTGAAGCTAACTCTCCATTATTATCAAATGTTATTTCTTGAGGTTCATCCGTTGGTGATATTTGAAAACTAGCTCCTGAAGGTAATCCTTCTATACTTTTTATATTCATTATCCATTTATTGGAACTCCAATCAATAGTTGGTTGTGTAGCATAGCTTCCAAATTCATCATTTTTATAATCTGCTGGATTTAATGATGTACCATCAACAGTTATAGCTTTCATAAATTCAACTTTAACTGTATAAGAATTTCCATGACTGTCTTTTATAATAGTATCGGTTACATAAACTCCCTCATCATCTCTAACAAGTTTGTAAGTACCAGGAGATGTACTATCTTCAATTACTTTAAAAGGAAGTTCAGCCGTTGAATCTAAATTATCTCTTATTTCTATATTCTTTGTTGTAGTTGGTGCTACAGTTTCTGATCTATTTATTTTAATAGGTGTGATTTCGCTTGTCCAATTTCCATTTTCATCATACTTATAACCTAAAACCTTATATCCATCAGGGGTTACAAGGTAACCCTCTTTATCTAATGCAAAATTCCCAGCCCTTGTATAATATCTATTTTCAGCATTGGGATCATCTGAGACAATAAAAAATCCTTCACCATCTATCATTAAATCCGTAGGATTATCAGTCCTTTGGGTTGACCCTTTTGTATGTACAGTATTTATTGCTCCAACTTTTAATCCTAAACCAATTTGTTGAGGGTTCGTTCCTCCTCTTCCCCCTTGTGGAGCACCTGCACCTTTAACTACTTGACTAAATACCTCTTGAAAGGTAACTTGTCCCTTTTTGTATCCAACTGTATTTACATTGGCTATATTATTGCCTATTACATCCATTTTTAATTGATGTACTTTTAAACCTGAAACACCTGAATACATTGACCTCATCATAATAAATGACCTCCTTTTTAAGCCGTATTATGCCATCTGTCAGTCAAGCATAAATAGCCTCCTTTAAAAGGTCCAGCTATATTATTACGGCTCCATCTATATTTGTAAACACATTTTCTTTTAACTGGTCTTCAGTTGCAGTAGTAATTATAGTTCTATTGTTTATACTTGCAATAAAAGCTGTATTATTCATTAGTATTAAAGCTTCTTTTACACCTTTGTTTGCAGCTTTATCTATGGCCTTTTCTATAGATTTTATCTGTTCACTGTTTAAGTTAATATTTCTTAACTTCATTCTCTCTTGAGCATGTTTTGAAAATTTAACACTATTATTATTTTTTATTTGATTAAAAACTTCTTCAAAACTTTTTTTATATTTAACATTATTGTTAGCAACTGAATACCTATTTTTTATGATATTATTATTTATTTTATTTAAATTTAGCTTGTCCATAAAGACCACTCCATTATTGGCTTCCATTCTCGCTGTTAGAATTTAAAGAATCACTAATTGTGTCTAAACTATTTATGATCTCTTCTTGCTTTTTGATTAAAGTATCATGATTAGTTGTATAAGAATTGTATGCATTTTCAATCAATTCTTTTATGCTTTGTTGATTTTCTTTATATGTATTATTTAAATTTTCAATACTATTTTTTATTTCTTCTTGAGATTTTTGTAGGTTTTTATCTATATTTTGTAACTGTTCTAGAGTGCTAAACTGAGCCATTTGTGAAATAACCTCTTTATTATCCATAGGACTTAAAGGATCTTGGTTCTTCATTTGTGTAACTAATAATCTTAAAAAAGCATCTTTGCCTAAAACACCTTTATTTTTATTTTCTTTTTTATCTGTTGTTGATTTTTTTTGTGTTTTTTCAAAGTTATACCATAAAGTATCATTTTGGGTGCTTTCTATTGCCATTCCTTTACCTCCTAAATAATTAAATCAATCCTTCCCAAGCCAAAATTGCTTTTCTCTTGCTCAATTATTACTGCATCTTCATATAGGTTTTCTTCTTTAATAATTTTTGACTTTCCTTTAAACTGTCTATTTCTTCCCATATTCCAATTATTTGAATTATTATTACTAAAGCTTGTATCCTTACCTACAGTAACTTCGAAGGTTTCAATTTTAACTCCCTGTTCTTTAAGACTTTCTTTTAACTGATGTAAATTTGACTCTAGCACCTCTTTTACATAATAGCTTTCTACAACAGCTTTAGCAGTTGCTAGCCCTTTTTCCATTGTAACTTTAAGTGTCATTTCACCTAATATATCAGGCTTTAGTTTTATTTTAACTTGTGATTCATTACCATTTACATTTACTTTTGCCTGTTTAATAATTTGATTTATAAGATTATATTTATCAGTTACAGACGCTTTATTTAAATTCTCTTGATTAGGAATAGTAGCTTGAGTATTCTTTAATATTTGAGAATTTGTTCTAGTTACTATCTGTGCTTCTAAATTCTGTATGTTTTTAGAATCATTTGTTGAATTCGTACTTATTTTTACTAGTTTATTAAAATTATTATTTTCATTTTTTAACTCTAATTTTTCTCTACTATTTTTTATATTGTTTTGGATTAATTCAGTATCTTTACTATTTAGTATTCTTTTTTCAAAAGTAACATTATTTTTCTTCTCATTTTCTTGTATATTGTAATTAAGTTTATAGATATTATTTTTTAAATCATTTTTAATATTTTCCAAATTTTCCTTAGAAAGCTTAATTTGTTTCCCTTCTTTTGTTTTTTCTAACATTACTAGTATATCTTCAATATTATCCATTATCTCTATATTAGACTTAATTTTTAAATTATTAAAATCATTGGTAGATTTTAATGCTTGTAGTAGTTTTTTAATTTCATTAATTAAATTATAGGCTTTTTTTGTTAACTTAATATTAATAGATGATTCTTTTTCTGGCTTATTTTTTAAGACTTTATCTAACATTAACATTAGTCTTTTTAATTCTTCATTTAAAACAATGAGCTTAGTATCTTCCTCTTTAGTTTTATTCTTTGTATTCTCCATTTTTGTATCATTTTTTTTAGTTGGTTTTTTTATTTCATTTTCTGATGTTTTATTTTTTGTTATTTCTTTTATACTATTCTTGCTACTTGTTTTTATATTTCTATTATCTTTTTTACTATCATTTACTTTTGTTTCTTTATTAATATTTTGTTTGATTTTATTGTCCTTTGATTTATTCCTATATTTTTTATCATTATGGGTTTTATTTGCTAAATCTAATATTGATTCAAAAGATGTTTTATTACCTTTATTTTGTTTATTTATCTTTTCATCATTAAGAAAATTATTAAATTGGTTAACTGCTAAAACATTACCACCATTTCTCATCTTTTCACCTCCTTTCTATGAAGTTATTTTTTTATTCAATGGCAAGCCTTTTTGTTATTTCAGCTGCCTTTCTTGTGTCTAAATAATTTAATATCTCAGATAGATTATTCCTTTTTATTCTACTTAATATGTCTAAAATTATTGTTGAATCTGAAATTTGATATTGAAAATCGGGTCCAATTTCGAATAATGTAACCCTATTATCATTTATCATCATTTTTTCTACAATATTTGCCACTTCCTGAGGATTCATTTTTTCATAAATGTTTACAAGTTTGTCTACTTTACTCTCATAATCTTTTATTGCATTTATTGCTTTATTAATTTTTATTGTATAGGAATCTTTAACTCCTAATAGTCTTTCTTCTTCTCTTATTTCTGTAAAAAGTTCATCCAGAAATTGATTATCTGTACTAAATTTAAGTATTTCTGCAGCATTTTTTACATGTAAATTCATAAATATTATTGCTAGTTCTTCCATTGAATAAATTTCTGTATTACCTAATTCTCTAAATGCTTCATAAGGGTCTTTTTGTTCATATTCTTTAGCTATTTTCTTTAGTTCATTATTTCTTATTTCTTTTTGTAGAAGTAGAATATCAAGTTGTTGACGTTTATTAACATTATTAATAGATGATATTATTTGCATCCTCTTATTTTGATCTAGATAATAAAGAATGTCGGCCACTATTTGTTCATCCATTAAATGGATTAGAGATAATATATAATTTAATCCATCTTCACTTTCTGCTAATATATTCTCTATTTCATTTACTGCTAAATATAATTGTAAATTTTCCAGAGTTTCAGCCTCATTTTTTATTTTAGATTCTTTTTCATTTATTACTTCTTCATAGATGGAAAAAAGCAAATCCTTTCTTAACTCAATATTTCTAACCTGTTCTACTATTTTTTTAGTCTTATTAGATGAGTAATTTGCCATGTATTTTACTATATCGTTATACAATAATTCATCTTCCTGTTTTATAATATACATTTTATCTGCTGCATTTTTTTCATTAAGGGATAAGTAATATTGGGCCAAATATTGCTTTTTGCTTTCCCTTTCTTCCTCTGTTGGATACTTTTTAAAATGATCTCCTATAAAACCAGGTACTTTCCTTAAATAATTATTAGCAGAAGTTCTAAAAGCATCATTACTGTAATAAATTAAAGAAATAATTCCTATGGGGACTAAAATAAAAACTATAAAAAGGATTATTATTATTTTAAATACATTGTTTTGTTTTTGTTCTTTTACCATGATATACCCCCACTAATTTTTACTATTTTTAAAAGATACTAATTCATCTGTAATTTTATCCTCTTCTTTTTTAACCTCATATAGATAATTTTCATAGTGTCTTTCCTTTAATTTTTCTAACATTCTTTTTTCCTTTGAAGCCTCTATAAGTTCTTTTTTTCTGTTATCTAATTCCTGTTGATATGTAAAAACAACTTCTTTTTGTTTCTCTATTTTTTTATTTACATGGGTTAAAAATAAACTATAATGTTTCAAATCAAGTATTGTTGAATTTTCAGAGACTTTATTTTTTTGATTGATAATCTTTTTTTTGTTTATAATGTAGTTATCCAGTTTTTGTTTTTCTGTTCTATATTTCTTTAGAGCTTGTACATAATGAGCCTTTTTATTATTTTCAATTTGTTCTTTAAATTCTAATAGGTTGTTCATTTTAAATATGAATTTCTTCACAGAGTATCACCCCATTAGATATCCTTAGAGATATCTTCTAATAAACTTAAAGTATCTTCCATTTTAAAACTTTCCATTATGCCTTGTCTCAAGAAACTGTTAATTCTATCTATTGATTCAACAGCCTTGTCAAGCTTTTTATTATTTCCTTTTTTGTATGCTCCTATGTTTATTAAATCCTCTGACTCTCTATATGTTGCTATAATATCTTTTACCTTATTTGATATGCTTAAATGCTTATCATCACAAATGTTGGGCATTACCCTACTTATACTGGCTAATATGTCTATTGCTGGGTAATGATTTTGGCTTGCTAATTTTCTCGAAAGAACTATATGTCCATCTAATATACCCCTTACGGTATCAGTTATAGGCTCATTTAAATCATCACCATCAACAAGCACAGTATATAGTGCTGTAATTGATCCTTTATTTGAAGTTCCAGATCTTTCTAATAATTTAGGTAGTGTAGCAAATACTGAAGGAGTAAAACCTCGTGTAACAGGTGGTTCTCCAATAGCTAGTCCAACCTCTCTTTGTGCCATGGCAAACCTTGTTAGAGAATCCATAAGAAGCATAACATTTTTCCCTTGGTCTCTAAAATATTCTGCTATAGCCGTTGCAAGCAATGCCCCTTTCATTCTTATTAGGGCAGGCTTGTCAGAAGTTGCAACAATAACTACTGACTTTTTAAGTCCCTCTTCTTTAAGGTCATTTTCTATAAACTCCCTAACCTCTCTTCCCCTTTCTCCAATTAAAGCAATAACATTAATATCTGCTTCTGCATTTCGAGCAATCATACCCATTAAAGTACTTTTACCTACTCCACTACCTGCAAAAATACCTATTCTCTGTCCTTTTCCGCATGTTAATAAACCGTCTATTGCTTTTATACCTAATGGTAGTATTTCTTTAATCTTTTTCCTTTCAAGGGGGTTAGGAGGTGTATTAGATACAGGGTAGTAGGTCACATTTTTTAAAGGACCTTTTCCATCTATTGGATTACCTAATCCATCTAATATCCTTCCTACAAGGTTATGACTTACATTCACCTTAAGGGAATATCCACTGGCTACTACTTTACTACCTGGACCTATGCCTTCCATTTCACCAAGGGGCATAAGAAGAATCTTATCTTCCTTAAATCCTACAACTTCTGCTAAAATAGGTTCTTTACTTTTAACCGGATATATATAACAGAGTTCCCCTATTTTAGACAAAGGGCCGTTAGATTCAATTGTTAAACCAATAACTTTAGTAACTCTTCCAGTATATTTTATAAATTCAGTGTTGTTGACGGCGTTTATATATCTTTTAATATCTGTTATCGTATCCATTACTTATCACTCACCGTTTAGTAAGTTATAAAGTAGATTTTTCATTTCTTCAATTTGTGTTGATAAACTTATATCGGCATTACCTTTAGAAGTCTCAATAATACAATCCCCTCTGGCCAAATTATTATCTAATTTTATATCAATATCTTCAACTAAACTAGCCATGGCTAATATTCTATCCTTAGATTCTAAAATAAAATCATAATCATCGTTAGAGACCCTTAACATAACTTCATCACTTACAGCTAATTTTTCTAGTCCATCCTTAATAACATTAATTAGTATTTCTTTATCATTATCAACTTTTTGGCATAAAATTTTCTCACAGATAGTAATCGTTAAGTCTATAAGATCTTTCTCTAATGATCCAAGCACTTCTTTTTTCTTCAAAAGATATTCCTTTTTTATCTCATTTGCTTCTTTGATTAATCTATCAGCCTTTTCTTTACCCTCTGAAAAACCCTTTTTATATCCTTCTTCAAAACCTTTTTCTTTAGATTCTTCAATAATACTTTTTGTTTCTATATATGTCTCTTCAAGAATTGAATCAGCTTTTTTCTCAGCATCTTCAATTATTTTGTTTGCTTTTTCATTAGCTTCCTTTAAAATTTGATTATACTTTTCTTTTGCTTCTTGAATAGTTTTTTCTATTGTAAGGGCAGAATTATCTTTTTGAGAACTAAGAATAACGTCTTTTTTAATTTTAGTTTCAATAACCTGGTTAGACTTTATAACATTAGACAATTATCTCATCTCCTTCTCTTGGAGTGACAATTTCTCCTTCATCTTCTAATCTTCTAATTACATTAACTATATTTTGTTGTGCATCCTCTATGTCTTTAAGTCTAACAGGTCCCATAAATTCCATATCTTCCTTTATCATTTCAGCTAAACGTTTAGACATATTAGAAAATATAACCTCTTTAACCTCGTCGCTAGCAGCTTTTAATGCAACAGCCCATTGATTATTATCAATTTCTCTAATAATTCTTTGTATTGATCTACTATCAAGGGTAACGATATCTTCAAATACAAACATTCTTTTTCTAATTTCTTCACTTAGCTCTGGATCCTGCGCTTCTAGTTCTTCCATTATTCTCTTTTCTGTACCCCTATCAACTGAGTTTAGTATTGAAACAATAGATTCAATGCCACCAGCTGAAGTAAAATCTTGAGAAACCATTGTAGAAAACTTGCTTTCCAATACCCTTTCAACCTCTTTAATAATTTCAGGGGATGTTCTATCCATTGTTGCTATTCTTTTTGCAACCTCAGCTTGTTTTTTATCAGATAAACTAGACATAATTTGTCCAGCTTGGCTTGGTTTTAGATATGAAAGTATCAAAGCAATAGTTTGAGGATGTTCATTTTGTATATAATTCAAAAGTTGATTCGGGTCAGCTTTTCTTATAAACTCAAATGGTCTTACTTGTAATGAAGCTGTTAGTCTGTTTATAATATCAACTGCCTTCTGTGAGCCCAATGCCCTTTCTAATACGTCCTTAGCGTAATTGATACCACCTTCTGAAATATATTCTTGGGCAAGGCATAGTTGATAAAAGTCTTCTAATATTTTCTGTTTTTCTTCAGGAGAAACCATTCTTATATTTGCAATTTCTAAAGTTAGCTCCTCTATTTCTTCATCGCTTAGATGTTTGAAAATATCTGCTGATTGCTGAGGTCCTAATGCAATTAATAAAATTGCAGCCTTCTGTCTGCCTGAAAGTTGCCTAATATTAGTCACAGTTTCTCCTCCTTTAATCTTCATTTAACCATGTTCTAAGTAATTGTGCTACTGCCTCTGGGTTTTTGTCTACAAATTTTTCAATTTGTTTCTTAACTTCAGACTTATCCCCGTCTAAATCTATTTCCTCTACTTCTTCCATTTCCGAGCTCTTTTCCTCAAGAACATCATTTATGTCATATTTTGGAGTTTTTCTTCTATAAACAACAAAACTTAAAATTCCTATTATAGATAAAGCTCCAATTGCTATTGCCCACATATACCAGTTATCAGGTATTTGGGCTTCATTATCACCAAATACATTCTCATTTGAGCCAATTAGTTCTTTATTAAATCTACTTGCACTAACAAATACCTGTTTTGTATTTAAACCGGTTGCTGCATAAATTAAATTTGTTATCTCTTTTTCTTTCTCTTCAGTTAATTCACCATCAACTAAAGAATCTTCGTTTATAAGTATTGCAACTGTCACAGATTCAATTTGACCAGGTGCCCTTTTAATTTGTCTATTAATTTCATTTAACTCATAATTAATAACTCTACTAGCCTTTTGGTATTTAGAATTTTCATTTTCAATTTGTGCATAGTCTGTAATTTCATCTGTGTTTGACTCTGTACCGGGTACTCCACCATTTGCTCCATTAACCATTTCTTCTTCAATTTCTTCCATACTCCTAATGAGTCCTTCATCATTGCCTTCTATAGGCGGTGAAAACTGTACTATACTTGTTACTTCACTATCAAAATTCATTTTTACATTAGTTCTTACATCTACATTTCCATACCCAAATACATTTTCTAAAAACCTTTTTATACTGTTATTAATCCTATTTTGAATATTTTGTTGGATATTTAACTGTTCAGTTAAGTTATAATTCTCCAAAGAATCTTCATCATTTGTTAAAAGGCTGCCTGAATCATCAATAATTGTTACATTATCAATACTCATTCCTTTAATAGCTCCAGCAACTAAATTTTTAATAGCCGATACTTTAGCATTTGATAATGGGATTCCCTTTGCAAGTTTTACAAAAACAGAAGCCTTGGCATTTGTATCTTCGTTTAATATATATCCTGACTCCTCTGGAATATCTATGTAAACTTTAGCATCTTCTATACCATTTATTTCTGATATAGTACTTGCTAATTCGCTTTGTAGAGCCAATTTTAACCTTTGCTTTTTTTCATAGTCAGTCATAGTCCAGCTTGTACTATTTATAGCATCTAAAAAGCTGTATCCTTCCTTTGGTAAGCCTTCAGAAGCTAGTTCTATTTTAATTTTGTTTTTCATTCCCTTTGGAACGAGTATCGTTGTTTCGTTATCTCCACTTTTCCACTGTACACCCATTTCATCCAACTGTTGTGTAATTGAAGCTGTATCTTTAAGGGTTAAGTTTTTATATAAAACCTCATACTCTGTTCTAGTAGTAAAATAAATAATTGCTGTCATACTTATAACTATAAATAAACTACTAATTCCTAATTTTATTTTTTTATTCTTATCTAATCCTTGCCAAAATTCATTAAGCTGCTTTTTAATCTTGGCAATTATTTCTCCCACCTAATCACCTCATTTCTTACTGCGTCTAAGTTAAATTTGCATTCTCATTATTTCTCTATATGCATCCATAATTTTATTTCTAACACTAATAGTAAACTGTAAAGCAATGTTTGCTTTCTCAGTAGCAATCATAGCTTCATGTATGTTATTAACTTGTCCTGTAGCTAAAAGCTTTCTATAACTATCTGCTTCTATTTGTAGCCTATTTACATTATCTAAGGCATTTTCAAGATATGTCCCAAATGATATAGAGCTTTCTTTTTCATTAACCTTAACTTTATTTTTTATTATTTCACTGCCAATTTTATTAACACTATCTATCATTTCTTATAACCTCCTCATTATTTTCCAATATTTAAAGCCCTCATTGCCATTGACTTAGAGGAGTTTATCGCAGTAATGTTAGCTTCATATGCACGGGTTGCAGATATCATATCTACCATTTCTTTAACTATATCTACGTTAGGCATTAATACATAACCTTCTTCATTAGCATCTGGGTGACCTGGATTATAAACCTTTTTAAAAGGTGTTTTATCTTCAGCAATTGTACTTATTTCAACTCCACCCGTTTTAACGTCTTTTTGAGTATAACTAGATAGGTATTCAGCAAACGACTTAGATTCCTTTTCTTTAAAAACTACCATTTTTCTTCTGTATGGTTTACCACTACTAGTTCTTGTGGTGTTAGCATTAGCTATATTTTCAGAAATAATATCCATTCTAGTCCTCTCAGCTGTTAGTCCACTAGCACTTATATTTATTGAATTAAATACACCCATTTACTATTTGCCTCCTTCTCTTAAAACGGTTTTAATTTTATTAAACTCATCTGAAACCTGTCTTATGATAGCATTATACATAATTGTATTTTTAGCCAAGTTTGCCATTTCCACATCTATATTAACGTTATTTCCATCTTTTCTAGTAGAAGTGCTTTTATCTCTCTTAATTAAAGGAGAAAAATTTCTTAATGGGTTACTAATATGCTTATTATTAGTTGTTATTAATTGTACCGACTTTTCGTCTAGAGAATCTTTTAAATGCTTTTCAAATTCAACTTCTACTTTTTTATAGTCTGGTGTATTTACATTTGCAATATTGTTAGAAATTGCCTCATGTCTAAGTGATAATCCATTTAATGCTTTTTGTAAAAAATTGATGTTTGAGTAAAGCTTATTTAACACAAAATCACCTCATTTATACTTTCATAAATATATATTCGATATTTTTTTACAAAATCCTCCGCATAAAATAGTATAATACATAATTCTATAATTTTCCACAATATTCTATTCTATTCAATTGTTTAATATCCTTCTTAAAAGTTAATTCTCCAGTTTATTAGTCCAAAAGTCCTATAATTATATTGTAGTGGAAATTTCGACATCTTAATTTAACAAAATTTGCTCTAATTAATACAAAAAAAATGGTATGACTTTTCGTCATACCATTAGATAGGATTTTTATCTATTAACCTTTTTTAATTCATCTAATAGCTTATCATTTAATATTTTAATGTAAGTTCCTTTCATCCCTAGTGATCTAGATTCTATTACACCCGCACTTTCAAATTTTCTTAATGCATTAACTATTACTGATCTAGTGATACCTACTCTATCAGCAATTTTGCTTGCAACTAGTAAACCTTCATTGCCATCTAATTCATTAAAAATATGTTCTACTGCTTCAAGCTCTGAATATGAAAGGGTTCCAATTGCCATTTGAACAATTGCCTTTTTCCTTGCTTCTTCTTCGATCTCTTCATTTTTAGCTCTAAGGATTTCCATTCCTACTATAGTAGCACTGTATTCAGCTAAAACTAGATCCTCTTCAGTAAATTCTCTACCAAACCTCGCCAAAACTAAAGTTCCTAATCTAGTACCACCACTGTTTATAGGTACAATTGTACTCAATTTATTTGGATAATTACACTTAGATACTTGATCAAATACACATTCAGCAATTTCTTTTACATTTTCTCTAGTTTCTGAAATTTTTAATAGTTCTTCATTATATTTTTTAGGAAATCTTCTTTCTTCAACTACTTCATTTTCTATTATGCTACATTCAAATCCTTCTAGCAGTGAAAAACCTAAAACCCTTCCTTTTCTACTAGCAATATATACATTAGCTTCTAATATATCACTTAGAGCTCTACTTAATTCTGAAAAAGAAACAGGCTTGCTTCCAGTATCTTGCAAAATCCTATTAAGTTTTCTAGTTTTCTGTAATAAAGTTTCTCCCATAATAATCCTCCTCTTTTATAAAATGTATTTTGTCATGTTGCTATCCTCTAGTTTTCTTTTGAGTTTTTGACTTACATATTTGCTATCAACTATAATTTCATTTTTATCTATATCAGGTGCTTCAAAAGATATGTCTTCTAAAAGTTTTTCTAATATTGTATGTAATCGTCTAGCTCCTATATTTTCAGATTGCTCATTAATCTTATAAGCAATTTTAGCTATTTCACTAATAGCATCCTCTGTAAATGTTATTTTTATACCCTCGGTTTCCAATAAAAGCTCATATTGCTTTATAAGAGCGTTTTTTGGTTTAATTAAAATTTCTTCAAAATTTTCTTTTGTAAGATTTTCAAGCTCTACTCTAATAGGGAACCTTCCCTGAATCTCTGGAATCAAATCAGTAACTTTCGCAACATGAAATGCTCCAGCTGCTATAAATAATATATGGTCAGTTTTTACTGGTCCATATTTTGTAATTACCGTACTTCCCTCTATTATGGGGAGTATATCTCTTTGAACACCTTCTCTTGAAACATCAGGTCCTGCACCATATCCCCTTCCTGCTATCTTGTCAATCTCATCAATAAAAATTATTCCATGCTGTTCAGCTCTTTTAATACCATCATTAACAGCTTCATCCATATCTATAAGCTTTTGTGCCTCTTGAGTTGCAAGGATTTTTCTAGCTTCCTTTACTGTAACTTTTCTTTTTTTAGTTTTTTTAGGTAAGATACCACCTAAAATGTCATTCATATTAATATTTAGTTCCTCAGTTCCTATTCCACTAAACATCTCTATAGTAGAATTTCTATTTTCTTCAACTTCTATTTCTACTATTTCATTTTCCAATTCTCCGTTTTTTAGTCGTTCTTTCAATTTCTGTCTTTTTTTCATAATATTTTGAACATTCTCGGCATGGATATTACTTTCTTTTTCTTTGTTATCTCCAAAAAATATTTCTAATGGATTGGCAAAATCACTTTTTTGACTTGGCAATGGTAGTAAAATTTCTACTATTTTATTATTTGCCATTTCTTTAGCTTTACTATATATCTTTTCTATTCTTTCTGTCTTTACTAATCTTATTGAGGTTTCTACTAATTCCCTTATCATAGATTCAACATCTCTGCCAACATAACCTACTTCAGTAAATTTAGTGGCTTCAACTTTAACAAAGGGGGCATTAACTAGTTTGGCTAATCTTCTAGCAATTTCAGTTTTCCCTACTCCAGTAGGTCCTATCATTAAAATATTTTTGGGCTTTACTTCTTCTTGAAACTCTTTATCTAAAAGGCTTCTTCTATACCTATTCCTTAATGCTACTGCCACTGATTTTTTGGCACTATCTTGGCCTATTATATATTTATCTAATTCTTTAACAATCTGTTTTGGAGTTAACTCCTTCATATTAACACTCCCCTATACCTCCTCCACAGTTATATTGCTATTTGTAAATACACATATTGAGGAGGCTATCATTAAGGCTTCCTTAGCAATCTCATTTACACCTAGATTTGAATACTTTAGCAAAGCCTTTCCGGCAGCTAAAGCATAGTTGCCTCCTGAGCCTATTGCAGCTATTCCATCGTCTGGTTCTATTACCTCACCATTTCCCGATATTACAAACAAATTTTCCTTATCACCTGCAATTAACATAGCCTCTAATTTTCTTAAAACCTTATCTTTTCTCCATTCTTTTGCAAGTTCTACAGTTGCACGTCTTAAATTTCCACCATATTGCTCTAATTTTTCTTCAAGTTTTTCATACAGAGTAAATGCATCAGCAACAGAACCTGCGAATCCTACTAGTACTTTTTTGTTATATAACCTTCTAACTTTTTTAGCAGTGTGTTTCATTATTGTTTTATCACCCATTGTTACTTGCCCATCACCAGCAATTGCTAGATTATTACCTTTTTTAACTGCTATAATTGTTGTACCATGTAACACATTATCCCCCCTGAAAAAACAGACCATTTGAATAATAACAAAAATTAAGTCATTATTCAACATAAATTTTATTAATTTTTAAAAATTCATCTAATATTTCTAAACTTCTTTCCGATTTTTTTCTATTTCTGTCTCTTTTTGACTTGATTTTTTTATTCAATTTTGGCATAAGACCAAAGTTCACATTCATTGGTTGAAAGTTTGAAATACTACCATCTGAAATATAATGGCTTAATGCTCCAATTGCAGTCTCTTTTGGAAAAACTAATGGTTCTTTATTCTTAACTACTCTTGCCATATTAATTCCTGATACTAATCCTGATGAAGCTGATTCCACATATCCTTCTACACCAGTAATCTGCCCTGCAAAAAGTATTTTGGTATTTTGTTTAAATTGATAAGTTGCCTTTAAAACTTTAGGTGAATTAATAAATGTATTTCTATGCATTACCCCATATCTTACAAACTCAGCATTTTCCAATCCAGGAATTAAACTAAATACTCTTTTTTGTTCACCCCATTTTAGGTTTGTTTGAAATCCTACTATATTATATAATGTTCCTTCTTTATTATCCTGCCTTAACTGAACAACAGCATAATAGCTTTCTCCTGTTTTAGGATTTTCAAGCCCAACAGGCTTTAATGGCCCATATCGAAGGGTATCTTTACCCCTTTTTGCCATAACTTCAATTGGCATACATCCTTCAAATACTATTTGTTTTTCAAACTCTTTTAATGAATGTACTTCTGCATTTATTAGTTCTTGGTAAAATTTTTCATATTCTTCCTTATTCATTGGACAATTAATATAATCAGCTTCTCCCTTATTATATCTTGAACCTTTGAAAACTCTTTCTTTGTTTATTGAATCATAAGCAACTATTGGAGCAGCTGCATCATAAAAATATAAATACTTTTCATTTGTTAATTTAGCAATGTCCTTTTCTAACCCCTTAGAGGTTAAAGGTCCAGTAGCAACAATTACATATTTATCCTTTGGAATTTCTGTTAACTCTTCTCTAATTAATTCAATATTAGGATGGTTAGTTATTCTTTCTGTTATTTCTTCTGAAAATTTTTCTCTATCTACAGCTAAAGCCCCTCCTGCTGGCACTCTATGTTTATCAGCACATTCAATAATAATGGAATTTAATTTTCTCATTTCTTCTTTAAGCAAACCTACTGCATTTTCAAGACTGTTTGATCTTAAAGAATTACTACACACAAGTTCTGCTAACTTCTCAGTATGATGTGCTTCAGTATTTTTTTTGGGTCTCATCTCATATAACTTAACTTTAACCCCTCTATTTGCTAATTGCCAACTTGCTTCACTTCCTGCTAAACCTCCACCTATAACGATTACTTCGTTAGTCATTATATCACCCTCTTTTTTTCTTATTGTATTCTTTTCTGTGACCACATTCTTTATTTGTACATTTTATATATGTTCCCTTTTTTGTTCTTTTTAGTACCATCATACCATCGCATTCAGGACATTTTTCGTTAACTGGCTCATCCCAAGAAACAAACTTGCAATCAGGATAATTGCTGCATCCGTAAAATTTTCTACCTTTTTTTGATTTTCTTTCTACTATTTCATTACCACATTCAGGACATTTAACTCCTATCTCTTTTACTATAGGTTTTGTGTTTTTACATTCTGGATAACCAGGACATGCGAGGAATTTTCCGTATCTACCATGTTTAATAACCATATTCCTACCACATTTCTCACATATTACATCAGTTTCTTCATCTTCTATTTCTATTTTATTAATCTCTTTTTCAGCAGTTTCTAATATTGGTTTAAAGCTTGAGTAAAAATTCTTTATTACATCTTTCCATTGTACCTTTCCTTCTTCAACTTTGTCTAATTTTTCTTCTAATTCTGCTGTAAACTTCTCATTCATTATGTTTTTGAAATATTCTTCTAACAACTCTGTAACAACAGTTCCAAGTTCAGTTGGTTTAAGGCTTTTGTTTTCATATATTACATATCCCCTACTTAAGATGGTACTAATGGTTGGAGCATAAGTACTGGGTCTTCCTATTCCTAATTCTTCTAAAGTTTTTACTAAAGAAGCTTCAGTATATCTTGAAGGTGGTTGAGTAAAGTGTTGTTTTGGTTCTATTTTATTTAATTCTATCTTCTCACCTTTAGCTAAACTAGGTATATCAATATCTTTATCTTTACTTGATATATTGTAAATTTTTAAAAATCCGTCAAATTTAAGTTTTGAACCCCTAGCTTTAAAAATATAGCTTCCCACTTTAATTTTTACTGAAAGGGTATCATATATTGCTGGACTCATTTGACTGGCTACAAATCTCTCCCAGATTAGTTTATATAGTTTATATTGGTCTTTATTTAATGATTCTTTAATTGCTTCAGGCGTTCTATAAATTGACGTAGGTCTTATACATTCATGGGCATCCTGTATATCATTCTTTTTACCTTTGCTAAATTGTCTTTTTCCTACAGAATATTTGTCTCCTATTTTCTCTTTTATATAATTATTAGCACTATTTAGAGCCTCTTTAGAAATTCTAACAGAATCTGTTCTTATATAAGTTATTAAACCTACAGAACCTTCTCCCTTAATATCAATTCCTTCATATAATTGTTGAGCTATTAGCATAGTCTTCTTAGTAGAAAAGCCTAATCTTCTTGAAGCATCTTGCTGTAAACTACTTGTTGTAAAAGGTGGATAAGGGTTTCTTTTTTTCTGTTTCTGTTTAACTTCATCAACAATAAATTGCTTGTCTTGTATATCTTTTAAAATTTTATTAACTTCATCTTTATTATTAATCTCTACTTTTACTTCCTTATTTCCCTCTTTTTTACCGTAGAATGAAGCTTTGAACTCTTCACTATTTTTGCTTAAAATTGCATCAATAGTCCAGTATTCCTTGGGTTTAAAATTTTCAATTTCCTTTTCTCTATCACAAATCAGTTTGACAGCAACTGACTGAACCCTTCCAGCACTTAAACCCCTTTTTATTTTTCTCCAAAGTAAAGGACTAATTTTATATCCTACTAATCTATCTAAAATTCTTCTAGCCTGCTGTGCATCAACTAAGTTTTGATTAATTGGTCTTGGATGCTTTATCGCATTTTTAATGGCATTTTTTGTTATTTCATTAAACTCTATTCTTACATTATCATTTTCATCTAAGCCTAAAATATATGCTAAATGCCACGATATAGCTTCCCCTTCTCGATCTGGGTCTGTAGCTAGAAAAATTTTTTCTGCTTTTTTTGCCTCTTTCCTTAATTCCTTTAATACCGGTCCTTTACCTCTTATTGTAATATATTGTGGCTGAAAATCTTCTTCTATATTTATTCCTAATTTACTTTTAGGCAGGTCTCTTACATGTCCTACTGATGCTTTTACTTTATATTTTCTTCCCAAAAACTTGGCTATAGTTTTTGCTTTTGATGGTGATTCGACAATAACTAAAGATTTTGCCAAAGTATGCACCTCCGAATATAATAATGATTATTATAATTAAAAACAAGTATATGTATAACAATATGTACCACCTTAATTTATTATAATGACAGTGAAAATATTTTCCCTGGTAATTGTTTTGCAATTCCTTTCATTTCTAATATGGTTAATATACTATTGACTTTTGAAATTTCTATACCTGTATGATATGAAATTTTATCACAATGCATAGGATATTCATAGATACATTTTACTATTTTTGCTTCATCTTCACTTAAATTGTCTAAGTTAATTTTTTGATTTTTTATTTTTTTAGACTTTTCTTTTAATTGTTTAATCTCATCAAAAATATCTTCTACTTCTGTTAAAACTTTAGCTCCATCCTTTATAAGAAGATTAGTTCCTCTACTGTATATACTATTAATATTGCCTGGAAGTGCAAACACTTCCTTACCTTGCTCTAATGCATGATTTGCTGTTATTAGTGACCCACTTTTTTCACTAGCTTCTATTATAACTATCCCTATTGCTAATCCACTAATAATCCTATTTCTTTTAGGAAAATTCCCTGGAAATGGTTTGGTGCCAGGAAAATATTCAGAAATAATAGCACCGTTCTCCTGTATTTTATCATATAATACTTTATTTGATTTAGGATAAATAACATCAACCCCACTACCTAATACAGCAATAGTTCGTCCATTTGCTTTTAATGCACCTTCATGTGCTTTTGTATCTATACCTACAGCCATTCCACTAATTATAGTAACATCCATTTTAGCAAGTTCTTTTGCAAATTTCTCTGATGCCCATTTACCATATGGGGTAGCTTTTCTTGAACCAACTATTGCAATTGCTAATTTATCATTTACTTTTAAGCTGCCCTTAACATACAATACTTTAGGGGGGTTATAAATTTCTTTAAGTCTATCAGGATAATTTATGTCATTAATACAAAGTACATCTATTCCAGTATTATAGATTAATTTCTTTATTTTTTCAAAGTATTCTTTATTTTTATATGATATTATTTTATTTTTTATTTTATCACTAATTCCTTTTAATGACATTATTTCTTTGTTGGAAGCTTCCCAAATATATGATAAGTCAATAAATTTTTTTTGCAATTTATCTATTGTAATATTATCAATATTTAAACTGTTTAACCAGATTAAAATATCTTTGTTATTCATATTATTACCTACTTCCTCTTAATATTATAATCAACTGTTAAATTTCCTGTCTAAACTTCGAAATTGAATAGCTTCTGCTAAATGATGTTTTTTTATTTGTTCACTATTTTCTAAATCAGCAATAGTTCTTGAAATTTTTAATATTTTGTTATAAGCCCTAGCACTTAACCCTAATGTATCAAAAGCAGTTTTTATAAGTTCTTTACATTCTTTATCAAGCTTGCAATATTTATTTATGCTTTTAGCTCCTAATTGTGCATTGGAATATATATTTTTCTCCTCTTTTGAATACCTTTCCAACTGAATTTTTCTAGCTCTATTTACTCTTTTTCTAATTTCTTTAGATGATTCCGATTTTAAATTTTCACTTTCTAAATCTTCATATTTTACTGGCATAACTTCAACATGTATATCTATCCTATCCAATAAAGGTCCACTAATTTTATTTTGGTATTTACTTATTTCTCTAAATGAACATGTACACTCATGAATAGGGTCACCATAATATCCACAAGGACATGGATTCATACTTGCTACTAACATAAACTTGGCAGGGTATGACAAGGTAGCATTTACTCTAGAGATAGTTACAAGTCCATCTTCCATAGGTTGGCGTAAAACCTCTAAGACACTTTTTGAAAATTCAGGTAATTCATCTAAAAAAAGAACTCCATGATGAGCTAAAGATACTTCACCAGGCTTTGGAATTCTTCCTCCTCCAACTAAAGATACTTTTGATATAGTATGATGAGGTGCTCTAAAAGGTCTTTCAGTTACTAAAGAATTTTTAGAAAGGTTACCAGAAATACTATATATTTTTGTAATCTCTAAAGATTCTTCAAAGCTTAATTTGGGTAATATAGATGGTAGTCTTCTTGAAAGCATAGTCTTTCCTGACCCAGGTGGTCCAATAATTAATATATTATGTCCCCCGGCAGCTGCAACTTCCATAGCTCGTTTAATATTTTCCTGTCCCTTTACATCCTCAAAGTCTTCATAGTTTTCATTATCTATATCAAAGAATGACTCTGTTTTTGTTTTATAGGGATAAATTTCTTTTTCTTTATTAAGAAATTGTACTAGTTCATAAAGATTTGATACAGGTATTATATCAATATCACTAATTACACTACATTCTTTTTTATTTTCATAAGGAACAATTACTTTTTTTATACCCATTTCCCTTAAAGATATTATTATTGGTAATGCTCCATTTATTTTAGTTATCTTCCCATCAAGTGACAATTCTCCGATAAAAGCAAAATCATTCAAACTGGAATTCTTAATTACTTCAGTAGCCCTAAGAATTCCTACAGCAATTGATAAGTCTAATTGTGAACCTTCCTTTTTTAAATCTGCCGGTGCCAAATTTATTGTTATTCTGTTTAAAGGAAACTGAAATCCACTGTTTTTAATAGCTGTTCTTACCCTTTCCTTTGATTCTTTAATAGATGTATCAGGTAATCCTACAATGTTAAAGGCTGGCATACCACGGGATATATCAGTTTCTACTTCAACTAAATACCCCTTTAAACCCTGTAAAACACATGTGTTAATCTTGGCTAACATTATATCTACTTCCTCCCTATCTATACCATATTGATTAAAATTCGATATCTTATTATTAAATCCTCTATTTTTTTTGAAAATTCTGTATTATATACAACTGGATTGTATTCCAAAAAGGTGATTAAAGCTCACGCCACTTGGGGATATATATTTTATGTCTAGCTCAATGATACTACAGCAAATATATTTCGCATAAAAAAATCCCCATCAAAAGATGGGAATTTTTTATTCAATAGTACATATACTTTTTGGTCTTTTAATTCTAAGGACTACACTTTCCATAACTCTAAAAATATGATTTAGCTGCTCATCACCTAAATATGCTGTTACCATATCTTGACCTATAACTAGGTCTAAATTTTGCCTACCCATTGATACAACTACCCCTTTATCATTATTAATAACAGGAGTTTGATATACTCTACCATCTACTAGCTCTTTTACACGTGATAAAACTGTAACACCTGTTCCATCTTGAATCCTCTGCATTTTTACATATAATGATGGACTAACTACTAAGGAATAGGGTCCATAGGAACCTTCATTTAGTAAATTCTCTATTGATTTAGCAACATCTTTATAAGGGTTATCATCTACTGCCCAATCACCCTTTTCAACTACCAGTCTTCCCTTCACATTCATTATACCCTCTGTTTCTTTTGTTCCATTAAATATAATATCATCTTCTTTATATGAAAGAGCACTTACGGCTGCACCTAATACTGAATAATCTAAAGGTCTACCCATTTCTTTAACTAATTCTAAATCTCTCCAAGTATATAAAAAATCTTTATAAATAAGTGATATAGAAATATATTTTCTATCTTTAGTTTCAATTATATCTTCAGTTTCATTACCTTTATCACCTAAGTTTGCTTTTCCATCATCCTCAATCTTATCTAATTCTATACTTTGATAACCTCCCCCTAAAGGTCCAAATATGTCAATAAATCTTCTACCAACTAATCTGTTAGATGCTATTTTTACTACTAACTCATCAATCTCTTCCCATTGTTTTTCAGTTAATGGAGCTTCTTCCCTCATTAAATAATCTTTCAAAATCATCAACCCCTTCTATTTATTAATAAGACTACCTACAGTTTTTGGCTCCTTGTCAGATAAATCTATTTCTTTTTTAGGCATTTCTATGTTTAATTCTTCCATCATTTCTTTTACTTCTTCTTTTCCATTGGCAAATAGTTCTGCTTCTCTAGGGTCAAGTATGTTAAGTAAAGTCATTAACTCACCTACATGCTCCCTTTCCTCATCCCTGATATCTTCTAATATTTTTTTAGCCCTAGGGTCATCTGTAGCTTGAGCATGTGCATCATATAAAAATATAGCTTCTAACTCCCCTACTATATCCTGCCTAATAGCTTGAATTAATTCTTCCTTAGTTATTTTTTTTGGTATTTTCATTCCGAAAGGATTTGGCATTTGTGGCATACTTACTCCTCCTTATTACTAATTTTTTTATAATATTATTTTGTTACCCCTATTTATTATTCTCAAACAGTCTAAATAAATTTAAGTTTTTTGTCACATTAATTTTATATTTATTTAATAGTTTATATATGATAAAATTATTTAGAAAATAAAAAAGTCTTTTATTAAAAATTGAAGATTCTCAAGGTTGACTTTTTTGAAACACATAACGGAAATTATATTTTTTATCTACAATATTTATTTGATTATAATTTCCTATGTGTTATGAAAAGGAGATGATAATTATGTATATTGCTGACTACCATATACACTCTCATTTTTCAGGTGATTGTAATACTCCCATGGAAGATATAGTTAAACATGCAGTAAATTTAGAATTAAAAGAAATTGCTTTTACTGATCATGTGGATTTTGACTACCCATCTCCTGACCCTAATTTTGAAATAGATTTTGATGACTATCTTGAAAAGTTTAACGAAATTAAAGACAAATATAATCATAAAATAAATATTATTTTAGGGATAGAGGTAGGTCTTCAGCCTCATATTTCAGATAAAATAAAAAAACTAGTCAATAAATACCCATTTGCATTTGTGATAGGTTCAATTCATGCAGCAGACAGAATGGACTTATATAATGGGGATTTTTTTAGAGGTAAAAGTCAAAAAAATGCTTATTTGAGATACTTTGAAAATGTCTTGGAAAATATAAAAATACATGATGAATTTGATGTATTAGGACACATAGACTATATAATAAGATATGGAAATTATGAAACTAAAAAGCTTTCTTATAATGATTATACTGATATAGTTGATACAATTTTAAAAAGCCTCATAACAAAGGGAAAAGGGTTAGAGTTAAACACTTCTGGTTATCGTTACAAATTAGATCAAACCCACCCTCAATTTAGTATATTAAAACGTTACAAAGAGCTTGGTGGAAGTATAATTACAATAGGCTCAGATTCTCACATTGTTGAAGATATATGCTCTCACTTTAAAAAGGCATATAACCTCTTAGAGAGAGCAGGTTTTAATAAAATAACTTTATTTAGAAACAGAACTCCTATTTTTGTTGATTTTATAAATATATAGTTTTATTTTTATTCCCTGGGTAATAGTCAAATACCGACATTCATGCCCTTTTTTGTCCTAAAATGTATTATTATCTTTTAATGAATAAAAATTTGTGATTTGATCATAATAAGTTTATGTTAACTCGTTATATTATATATGGATTTAGTGGCTTAATAATTGAAATTTTCTGGACTGGATTAGGGTCATTATTTTCAGGAAATCTTTCTTTAACTGGTCATACTTATATATGGATGTTTTTTATATATGGTTTTGCTGTATTCTTAGAACCTATACACGATAAAATAAGAAACAATAATATTTTTTTAAGAGGCATAGTTTGGACGGTTTTAATATATACAATAGAATTTTTTTCAGGTATGCTTTTAGATTATCTAATAGGTATATGTCCATGGGATTATACAAAATCTACAAAATATACACTTTATGGATATATAAGATTAGATTATTTTCCTGCATGGTTTCTAGCTGGTATCTTTTTTGAAAGATTTCATGATTTCTTAGATAGTAAAATTGCGCACATAGAATAAGGGCATCCATATTGGGATGCCCTGTAGTTTTTATATCCAAAAAGCATTTTTAATGTGGTTAATCTTTTCTTTTTTATTTAAATAGACTTCTACTATATCAAATCTATATTGTGTATTATTCAATTTATTTTGTCTTATATAACAATAGGCTGTATTAATAATTTTATTTCTTTTTCTTTTATTAACTGCCTCATAAGGATAACCATAATTAAGATTTTTTCTCGTCTTAACCTCTATAAAAATAATTGTCTTATCCTTTTTAGCAATTATATCAATCTCTCCAATTTTATTTTTATAGTTTTTCTCTAAAACTTTATATTTGTTTTTGGTTAAATACTTAGCTGCAATTTTTTCACCAATTATCCCTGTAATCCTATTCCCCAAGATTATCCCCCTTATTTTTATCCAGTTGATAAACAAAAGCTAAAATTTCAGCAACAGCTGTATATAACTCTTCAGGTATTTCCTGACCAATATCCAAATTAATAAGTTTGTCTGTAATTTCTTTATTTTCTACTACCTCTATGCCTTCTTCTTTTCCTTTGTTTATAATTTTTTTAGCTACTTCACCTTTTCCCTTTGCAATTACTTTAGGTGCAATATCACCTTCATTATATTTAATTGCCACTGCCTTTTTTTTATTGCCATTTTTCATTTAATCACACCCTTATATCAAGCAAGTAATTACTTGGTCTATCTTCTGAAAAGAGGTCTAAAGGGTCAGTTTTTTCTTTAACCTTAAATTTTATATTTACATTGAATCCGTATTCTGATAATTTGTTTTTTAAGTTCTCTTGTTTCTCTTTAAATAGTTTTATAATACCTTCATTTTCTAAATTAAATATTACATTTAAATTCGATTGATTCAAATGGCATAAAATATTAACTTTATTTAAATTTTTTGTATTTAGTGATATAAAAACCTTAAAATCATTACTATTTCTTTTTAGTCTTTTTTTATTTAAAATAAATAGTTGTTGACCTTTTTTATTTTTATTATTTAGAGTAATTGGTATATATAGAAATGTACCATTCTCATTTAATCTATTAATAAAATCTATTTTACTTTGAATTTGCTCAAATTTATTTAAAACTTCCTTAGAAATCTTTCTATTTTTCTCTAAAATATCTTTTATATTATTAATAATTTCATTTAATTTTTGATAGTAATTCTTAATATTTTCTTTATCTTCATTATTAAACTTTACATTGACACCTTCAATTATTTTGGATGCTTTATTTATTAATTCTTTATCTGAGATTTTTTCTTTTAAAAGATTAATTATTGCGTCAATATCCTTTTCAATTGGATTTTTCCCCTCTAATATTTCAGACAAAAATTTAAAACTATTAATTGATATTTTCATATCTGCTTTTAATAAAAAAACTACTCTTTTAATAAGCTGATAGATTACCTTTTTTTCTTTATAATCACTAGTTATATTATTGAACATATCCTTTAATACACTTTTATTTGCTAAGGAAAGTTGGTTTTTCATTTCATTATTTATATTACCCTTTACTTTAACCTTAATTAACTTTTCTAGGCTTTCATTGAGTATATCTTTACTATTACCCATTACTTCAATATTTTCATCTTCCTTAAGATTACTTAATCCAATTATTTTGTTAATAAGTACACGTATTCTATTAATTGTTTCTCGATTTACTGGCATTTTATATTTAAATAAATTTTTTAATATCTCAAGATTTTCTTCATTAATTTCTAAATTATTTTTTAAAAGTACTGTCTTTAAGTTTTCTTCATTATCCATTGTATTAACATTTTCATTATTAAGAGGTGTCATAATTATTTTAGAATCATTTGCATCCTTTATAAAAAATCTTAGAGTTTTACCTAATTCTTCTTTAAGAGGGATATTAGTTTTACCCTTCAAAATATTTCCATGGCCTAAATCTAATGTCACATATTCTCCATTAATTTCTATTACCTTAGCTCTAATAACAGTCCCTTTGGATAAAGCTATACTCTTTTCATTCTTTATTTGTAAACTATCTGATAAAAGTTTACCTATCCTCATTTTCATCACCAAATAGGCTTATCTGCTTTTCTTGAGTTAATATTTTTTTTAAAAAACTTTTTCTATGTATAGCTGAAGGTCCTAATTTTTTCAAAGCCTCTCTATGTTTTTTTGTCCCATAACCTTTATTATTTTCTAAGTCGTAGCCTTCATATTTTTTTGACCAATCATAACATAATCTATCTCTAAATACTTTAGCTATTATAGATGCAGCAGCAATTCCATGACATTTACTATCCCCTTTTATAACACTCATTTGTGGTATATTCATATCTATTTTTTCTGCATCAATTAAAAGAAAATCAGGTTTAATCTTATTACCTTCTTTATCTTTTAAATTCTCAACTGCCCTTTTCATAGCTAATAATGTACTTTTTTTAATATTGATTTCATCTATTGTCTTAGAATCAACACGACCAATCCCAACACCAATTGCTTTATCTAAAATAATATCATACAATTTTTCCCTTTTTCTAGGAGTTAACTTTTTTGAATCTTTTACATCTTCTATTACTAACTCTTTTGGCATTATTAATGCACAGGCTACAACATCTCCAGCTAAACAACCTCTTCCAACTTCATCTATACAAGCAATATAATCATAGCCTTTTTCCCATAATTCTTTTTCTATTTTAAGCATTATATCTCCCTCCACCTATATTAATAAATTCTCTTTTAATATATAAATTCCTTTTTAAAAATAAAAAAAGCCAGCTTTGCTCGCTTCCGCTAGGGGATCCTAGTTCCCCTTCGGCCATTGCTTGTAAGTCTTTAGAACTCCTCTAATACCAAGGGATTTCATCCCCTACAACCCTTTATTTTTATTGTCTCACAAAAATCTACACATTCCTCAAATGTTGTATTTTCTTTTTTTTAAAGAATACATAAAAATATACTTTATATAGACAATAAAAAAGGCACATTAATTTAAAATGTGCCCTCAATTTGATTAGGTTCTTCCAGTGTTATTTTACCAATTATCCCTTTTCTAAATTCATCAAGTATTAAATGGGCTACTCTAGTATAGTCAACTTCTCCACCACTTACAATACAACCTCTTTTTACTGCAATATCATCTAATACTTGTAGTCCTGTTTTATCTGATATTTCAACATTATATCTATTCTCTAGTTTTTCAGGGGATATTTCTATTAATCTTTCAATTAACCTTAAAGCTAAAGTTTCAGTATCTATTATTTCATCTTTAATGGCTCCTGTAAATGCGAGATTAAGCCCAACCCTTTCATCATCAAACTTTGGCCATAAAATTCCCGGCGTATCTAAAAGCTCTAAATTTCCTCTAAGTTTAATCCATTGTTTTCCTTTTGTAACACCAGGTTTATTTCCAGTCTTAGCTCTCTTTTTCCCTGCCAAAGCATTAATCAATGTTGATTTTCCCACATTAGGTATTCCCACTATCATAGACCTTATTGGCTTGTTCTTAATTCCTTTTTTTCTTAATGCCTCTATTCTATCTTTCATAATCTCATTAGATTTTTTTATTATTTTGTCAATTCCCTTATTATTTGCAGCATTCGTTAACACAATTGGAATATTTTTAGAATTAAAATACTCTATCCACTTAGTATTTATATCTTTGTTGCTTAAATCGGCTTTATTAAGGATAACTATCCTAGGCTTATTCCCTATTATCTTATCAATTTCTGGATTCTTACTACTTATAGGTATTCTTGCATCGAGCAATTCAAATACAATATCTATAAGCTTAAGATTCTTTTTAAGTAACTCTTTTGTTTTTTTCATATGCCCAGGATACCAGTTAATTTTCATTCTATCACCAGCCTTTTTTTCTATTATCACCTAATAGTAAGTCTTTATTCTAATTATCTTTATTTAAAAATAAATATTGGGACTGAAAAACAGTCCCAATACCATTAATAATCTCTCTTCTCTTTTACTCTAGCAGCTTTACCAGTTCTATTTCTTAAGTAATTAAGTTTAGCTCTTCTAACCTTACCTCTTCTAGTTACAACTAACTTCTCTATTCTTGGAGAGTGCACAGGGAAAGTTCTTTCTACTCCTACACCGTAAGATATTCTTCTTACAGTGAAAGTCTCTCTACAACCTCCACCTTGTCTTTTAAGTACTGTACCTTCAAATACCTGTACTCTTTCTCTGTTTCCTTCTTTTACCTTATAGTGTACTTGTACAGTATCTCCTACGTTGAAATCTGGTATATCGTTTCTTAGTTGTTCTTGTTCTATTTGTCTTATTATATCCATGGCTGTACCTCCTTTCTTCCTAGACGTTCTTATCACATTATGTGACAGAGGACCGCCCGTTTTGCCACATGTAATTATAGCATATATAGAATAAAATTACAATAATTTATTCATATCTTCTTTAATTTGTTTTAATAATTTTTCTTCTTCCTTTGTTAGCTTCTTATTTTTTAGTAGATCTGGTCTTCTAATATATGTAAGTTCTAAGGCTTTATATTTTCTCCATTCTTCTATTTTTTTATGGTTACCTGATAGCAATACTTCAGGAACCTTATGACCTTTAAATTCCCTAGGCCTAGTATATTGTGGGTATTCTAATAGCCCATCATAATGTGATTCTTCTATAAAGGATTCTTCTTTCCCTAATACTCCTGGTATTAATCGAACCACAGAATCTATAACAACCATGGCAGGTAATTCTCCACCAGTTAATACATAATCTCCTATTGAAATTTCATCAGTTACATAATTTTCAATAATTCGATTGTCTACTCCTTCATAGTGTCCACATAGGAATATTAAATGCTTCTCCTTAGATAAACTATTTGCAATTGATTGATTATATACTTTCCCTTTTGGTGTTAGAAATATAATTCTAGAATCAGCAGCTTTTACGGATTCTATTGCATCATAAATAGGTTCAGGCTTTATCACCATTCCTGGACCTCCACCAAAGGGATAATCATCTACTTTTTTATGTTTATCTTTAGAAAAATCCCTAATATTAATACAATTAATATCAACAATTTCTTTTTCAATAGCCCTTTTTAATATACTACTTCCAAAAACACCCTTAAACATTTCAGGAAATAGAGTTAAAATATCTATTTTCATTCTATCATTCCTTCAATAGGGTCTATTACTATTTTTCCTTCCTCAAGATTAATTTCCTTTATAAACTCTTTTACTGCTGGTATTAGATATTCTTTATTTCCATTTTTAACAACATATACATCATTAGCTCCTGGTTGTAATACATCAACTACTTTACCTATCTTTTCTCCATTGATATGATATACATCTAATCCTTTTATTTCAAAGATAAAATAACTGTCCTCAGGTAATTCAATTGCATCATCTTTATGAATTAAAATAAATCTATTTTTAAATTTTAAAACATCATTTATATTATTATATCCTTTTAATTTTAGAATAACAAAATTTTTCTTATACCAAACCTTTTTAACTTGAAATTCATCTTCTTCCTTTTCAATAAAGATAGTATCTAATTTTTCAAACCTTTCAATATCATCAGTTAAAGGAATAACCTTTAATTCACCTTTAATACCATGAGTATTAACTATCTTACCAATTTGAATATAATCAGTCATACCCATTACCCCTCTTATATAAAATAAAGGGACTAGTAAAACTAATCCCTTTACTGAATTATCTCTACTACTACTCTTTTATTCTCCTTAGTAGCAGCTGCTTTCACTACTGTTCTTATAGCTTTTGCTATTCTACCTTGCTTACCAATAACTTTACCCATATCTTCTGGGGCTACCTTTAGCTCAATTATAACTGATTGTGTTCCTTCTATTTCATTTACTCTTACATCTTCTGGTCTGTCAACTAGTGCTTTCGCAATTGTTTCTACTAGTTCTCCCACATAGTTTCACCCCCTGAGGAATAATTATGCTTCTTTTGATTCTTCTAATTTTTCATAAATTCCATTTTTCTTAAATAAGTCATTTACAGTATCAGTTGGCTTTGCCCCATTTTTTAGCCACTTAACAGCCTTCTCAGCATCAATTTTAACTTCTTTAGGCTCTGATACTGGGTTATAAAAACCTAACTCCTCAATAAATCTACCATCTCTTGGTGAACGAGAATCAGCAACTACAATTCTGTAGAAAGGCTTTTTCTTAGCACCCATTCTTCTTAATCTAATTTTTACTGCCATTAAAATGCACCTCCTTAAATATTTTTATCTATCTGAAAAATGGAAATTTAAACTTTCCTTTTTTCATAGCTTTTTCCATATTTGTCATCTTCTTCATCATCTTTTTAGTTTCTTTAAATTGCTTTAAAAGTCTATTTACATCTTGTATATTTGTACCACTACCTCTAGCTATTCTTTTTCTTCTGCTTCCATTTATTATAGATGGATTTTGTCTTTCTTCTTTAGTCATAGATTGAATAATTGCTTCTATTTTAACTAATTCCTTTTCATCTACCTTTAGCTTTTTAAGCTGTTTTGATCCTATACCTGGTATCATCTCAAGTATTTGATCAAGTGGTCCCATATTTTTCATTTGCTGTAATTGTTCAAGGAAATCATCAAATGTAAATTGCTGAGTTTTTAACTTTTTTTCAAACTCCATTGCTTTTTTAGCATCTATGTTTGCTTGAGCCTTTTCTATTAGTGTTAGGACATCTCCCATTCCTAATATTCTTGAAGCCATTCTATCTGGATAAAAAGGCTCAAGCTGGTCTAACTTTTCTCCCATACCTACAAACTTGATAGGTTTATCGGTAACAGCTCTTATAGATAAAGCTGCCCCTCCTCTAGCATCACCATCAAGTTTTGTTAAAACAACACCATCTATACCTAACTTATCATTAAAAGATTCTGCAACTGTTACAGCATCCTGTCCTGTCATTGCATCTACAACTAAAAGAATCTCTTTAGGATTTACTTCACTTTTTATATTTTCTAACTCATCCATAAGCTCTTCATCTATATGAAGTCTTCCAGCTGTATCTAAAATTACCACATCATATCCATTCTTTTTTGCATGTTCAATAGATGCTTTTGCAATATTTACTGGATTTTGCTTATCACCCATTGAGAAAACTGGTATATCAGCCTTTTCACCAACTACTTCTAATTGCTTTATTGCTGCTGGTCTATATATATCACAAGCTACTAGTAATGGTGATTTACCTTTTTTCTTTAATAAAATACCTAATTTTCCAGAAGTAGTTGTCTTACCTGCTCCTTGTAATCCGCACATCATGATTATAGTAGGAGGTTGTGGTGCAAACTCTATTTTCTTCTGTTCTTCACCCATTAATTTAGTTAATTCATCATTAACTATTTTAATTACTTGTTGTCCAGGTGTTAAACTTTCCATTACCTCATGCCCTACTGCTCTTTCCTTAACACTGTTTACAAACTTCTTTACAACTTTAAAGTTAACATCTGCTTCAAGTAGGGCTAGCTTTACTTCTCTCATAACCTGTTTTACATCTTTTTCCGATAACTTACCTTTTCCCTTTAACTTATTTAAAGACTTTTGCAGCTTTTCGGCTAAACTTTCAAAAATCATTACTTAACCTCCTAATTTTTTTCTAAAATATCCAAAGCAATTTCCTTAATCTCTTTTATATGATTTTTTAACTCGCCGTTTTGTTCTGCTGTCAGTTCTTCATTTACTTTATTAGCATAATCTAAAATCTTTTTAAGTTTCTTTTTATTATCTTGGAATTTCTTAACGAGACCTAATTTATCTTCATAAGAATACAATTTATCTTCTGCCCTTTTTAATATATCATAAACTCCTTGTCTGCTTATCTTAAGTTGTTCGCCTATTTCTGCAAGTGATAAGTCATGTAAATAATACATCTCAATAATTATATACTGTCTTTCACTTAAAAGTTTTCCGTAAAAGTCAAATAGTAAACCTATTTCAACAACCTTCTCATACATTATAATCACCAACATTTTACCTGTCAAGTTAACAACTTGACAGGAGTATTTTATAATAATAATTTACTTTTGTCAATATTTTTATTCAGAAAAAATTGCTTCTACAAAATTATCTGGATCAAAATCTTGTAAATCATATATCTTTTCTCCAACACCTACTAGTTTTACAGGAACCTTTAACTCTGACTGTACAGCTAATACTACTCCACCTTTAGCTGTACCATCTAATTTTGTTAATACTATACCAGATATATCACATGCTTCCTTAAATGTTTTTGCTTGTAATACAGCATTTTGTCCAGTTGTAGCATCTACAACTAATAGTACTTCTTTAGTTGCCTCAGGATATTCTCTCTCCACTATTCTGAAAATTTTATTTAATTCATTCATTAAATTTTTCTTATTATGAAGTCTACCAGCTGTATCACAAATCAATACGTCTGATTTTCGTGCTTTGGCAGCTTGAATTCCATCATAAATAACTGCAGCTGGATCTGCACCCTCTTGATGAGCTATAATATCTACGCCAGCCCTATTTGACCATTCAGTTAATTGCTCAATTGCTGCAGCTCTAAAAGTATCACCAGCTGCTATAAGAACCTTTTTACCCTCATTTTTAAGCCTATAAGCTAGCTTTCCTATAGTCGTTGTCTTTCCAACTCCATTTACTCCAACAACTAATACAATTGCTGGGGACGGTTCAATATTAAGTGAAATATTTTCATCAACCTCAGTTAATATTTCTTTTAGTTCCTCTTTTAATAATTCTCTTATCTCTTCAACTTCTGTTATTTTTCTTTCCTTTACCTTATCTTTTACATCCTCAATAATTCTCATTGTTGTATTTACTCCTACATCAGCAGTAATTAATACCTCTTCTAATTCTTCAAAAAGTTCTTCATCAATTTTTTTATAAGACTTTAAAATAACATCTACCTTTTCAGTAATTCCCTTTCTCGTTTTAGAAAGCCCTTTCTTTAAACGACTAAAAAAACCTTCCTTTTTGTTCTCTTCTGACTCAGTAGTGTTATTTTCTTTTTCAATCTGCTGAGTCTGTTGATTATTATTTTCACTATTATTTTTTTTTCCAAAAAGTTTTTTAAACATTTAGATTCCTCCTTTAACTAGCCATTTCTTTTATTTTATCTGTTAGTTTAACTGAAACCATTTTTGTAACTCCTTCTTCCTCCATAGTTACACCATAAAGTGTATCTACAGATTCCATAGTACCCTTCCTATGGGTAATTACTATAAACTGTGTCTGTTTTGAGAATTCTTTTAAATAATCGGCAAACCTGTAAACATTAGCTTCATCTAATGCTGCTTCAATCTCATCTAATACACAGAAAGGAGTTGGTTTAGTTTTTAATATTGCAAAAAGCAATGCAATAGCTGTTAAAGCCCTTTCTCCACCAGATAAAAGAGATAAAGTTTGAAGTTTTTTTCCTGGAGGTTGAGCAGTAATCTCAATCCCACTTTTTAGAATATCATCTTCATTTTCAAGGTAAATCTCGGCCTTTCCTCCACCAAATAGCTTTTTGAATACATCATTAAAATATTTTTTTATTATTTTAAATTTAGCAATAAATTCTTCTTTCATTTTCTTCTCCATATCTTTTATTACTTTTTTAAGGGATTCTTCAGCTTCGATTAAATCATCTCTTTGACCTTTAATAAACTCATACCTCTCCTTAACTTGTTTAAATTCTTCTATTGCATCAATATTTACATTTCCTAATTCTTTTATTTTTTTCTTTAAATTCCTTATTTCATTCTGAACTTTTGTTACATTTTCAATATTCTTTTTATATTTTAGTGCCATTTGATATGATAATTCATATTCATCCCATAATTTATTAATATAATTTTCCATTTTCATATTATATTTAGCATATTTCACATCTAATGTATTTAAACTTTTTTGTAAATCGCTTATCTTTAAATTCATATCCTTAAGATTTTCCTGAAAGGAATAAAAACTTTGCATTAAATTATTTTTATCACTTTTTAACTCCTTTAGTTTTATATCAAACTCTATTAATGTTTCTTTAAGATGACTTTTCTCCTTTTTCAATGAATCAATTTTATCTTTCAATCTATCAATTGTATCTTGTGATTTTTTATATTCTTCTTCTTTAGATTTTATCTCACCTAAAATTCTATTTTTGTCTTGATTCATTTTATTTAATGAATCATCAACTGCTTTAATTTCTTGATTGTATGATGCTATTTTTACTTTTAAATCTGTAATTTCCTTCTGAAGTCCTTCTCTTTTTTTCTTTTCATTCTCAAAATATTTTATCATATTATCTATATTTCCTTGAGTTGAAGCATTCTTTTCTTTTAGTTTTTCCAATTTTTCCTTTTGGCTATATTCATCTCTGTTTAAGCTATCCTTCTCTTCTAAAAGTTGTTCTTTTTCTTTTAAATTCTTTGATATAGAATGTTCAATATTTTTCATTTCCTGTTGAGTCTGGTTTAGGGTATTTTCTAACCTCACTAACTTCATTTCCATGTCGTTAATTTTTGTATTACTACTTTCTAATTTAGAATCTAATTTTGATAACTCTTTCTTATACTCTTCAAGTTTTGTATTATAATTATTATACTTATCTTTCAATTTTCTTATATCATTTTCTAATTCTTCTATTTGTCTTTTTCTACCCAATAGACTTGAATTATTTTGTGTCTTATAACTTCCTCCTGTTATTGAACCACCTGGATTAATTACATCTCCATCTAATGAAACTATTTTTAAGGTATAATTAATCTTTTTAGCTATATTTATTCCATCATCAATATTTTCTACTATTAAAACCCTTCCTAGAAGATATTTAAATATATTTATATATTTGTTTTCAAATTCAATTATATCAGAAGCTATTCCAATTAATCCTTTACTATCTAGAATTTTTTTCTCTCTACTATTAAGTCCTCTTCCTCTAATTGAAGTCATAGGTAGGAAAGTAACCCTTCCAAGCTTTCTCTTTTTAATATATTGAATAATATTTTTTGCATCTTCCTCTGTTTCAGTAACTATATTTTGTATTGAAGAACCTAAAGCTACCTCAATTGCCTTTTCATATTTTTTATTAACTTTAATAAGTTCAGCTACTACTCCTTTTACTCCCTTTCCTAAGTCTCTATTTCTTTCACATGCCTTAAGGACATTTTTTACACTTTTATAAAAACCTTCATAGTCATCTTTCATTTCTTTTAAGAAGTTATATCTTGAAACTTTTCCTTGTATTTCACCCTTTAGGTTGTTTAATTTGTCTAGATTCTCATTAAAGTTAACTTCTTTTTCTTTTTTTATTTTTTCTAAATTATCTTTCTCCCTTTTTAATCTATTTAAATTATCTTTAAGATCTTTTGTTTTTTCATAATTTGTCTTAATTTCACTTTCTTTATTAATTTTGCTTTTGTTAAGCTCATCTATTTCAATCTCTATTTGTTTTATTCTTTTGTCTATATTTTGTTTAAATGAATTTATACTATTAATTTTACTTTTTATATTAGCAATATCATTTAATGACTGTATAATATCACTTTTTTGTTCTTCTATATTCTTTTCTTTGTTTATAATATCAGCATTTATTATCTGTAGTTTTTCAGATTTTGTTTCAAGTTTATTATTTAAATTATTAACATTTGTCTCTATACTTTTTCTATGTTCTTCTAATTTTTCTTTTTCTTTATTTATTTTTTCTATTCTTTCTTGTAGGTTTTCTTTTTCCTTCTCTAACCTCTGTAAGTCCTTTCTTAATAAGATTATTTTTTCATTATTTAGATTTAATTCCCCTTCAATTTTTTCTTGTTTATTTTCAGTACTGTGCTTAAATTGTTGAATTTCCTCTAAGCTTGATTCTAGTTTTTCAATTTCGTTTTTAGATTTATTGTATTTTTTTTCTATCTCTTTTTTTCTATCTTCATTATATTTTAATTGTTCATTTATTAATTCTTTTTGGTTTTCAATATGAGAAATTTGCTCTTTAAGTCTTTCTATTTCCCTTGCAAAAAGATTAACCTCTATATCCTTTAGTTTTTCCTTTAAAGTTAAATATTCCTGAGCTTTTTTAGATTGCTTTTCTAATGGTGTTAGTTGATTTTCTAACTCACCAATTATATCTTCTATTCTAACTAAATTTTCTTTAGTCTTGTCCAATTTTTTCTCTGCCTCTATTTTTCTAGTTTTATATTTAACTATACCTGCAGCTTCTTCAAAAATACTTCTTCTATCTTCTGATTTACTACTTAAAATTTCATCTATTCTTCCTTGTCCAATTATAGAATAACCTTCTTTACCAACACCTGTATCCATAAATAGCTCTCTAATATCTTTTAATCTACATGATGTTTTATTAATATAATATTCACTTTCACCAGACCTAAACAATCTTCTAGTTATACTTACTTCAGAATAGTCTATTGGCAATTTACCATCCTTATTATCAAAAACTAAAGTTACTTCAGCAAAGCCTAAGGGCCTTCTTTTAGAAGTACCAGAAAAAATTACATCTTCCATCTTACTTCCTCTTAAAGATTTAGCACTCTGTTCACCTAATACCCATCTTATTGCATCAGATATATTACTTTTTCCACTTCCATTTGGTCCCACAACACCAGTTATACCGCCTTGAAATTCGATTGCTACTTTGTCTGCAAATGATTTAAAGCCTTGTATTTCTAGTCTTTTTAAATACAATGTCATACACCTCTTCTTTTTATCTAATTTAGGCAAATTAAAAGGTTTCCATTTATATTGGAAACCTTATTTTATATATTCTCTCTAATTTATTATTTTCCTTTCTTTTAAGTATTTTTCTATATAGTACATTTTATCTATTTTTAGTTTTAAATTATCATATTCAACATAAAAATATCCACTAGGTATATTTTCTCTTAAGACTTTTACCTTTTTAAAACCAAATTTTGATTTTAAGTATTTAATATTACTTGATTTTTGACCAACTATATTAGCTATTTCCTTATTATTTGCCCTAAATATTATTATATCATTTTTGAACTGTCTGTTTTTTATAAAATTATCCAATATAATTTTATAAAAATTTGATTCAACTAGTTGTCTAATAGAAGGGTGAAAAGGGCCTGTTATTACATCTTTATCTAAAGCAATATTTTCACTAGGTTGTAATCCAATTCTAATTACCATAATATTATTATAGTTAAACAACATTAAAAGCTCAGTACATATACTTACTGCCTCTTCTAGAGATAAGGGAGTATATGTTCCATTTAAATACATTCTTTCTAAATATGTGTCCTTTACTACAAGTGTAGGATATATTCTTACAAAGTCTGGTTTTAATTCAATAATCTTTTTACCTGTATTAAGGGATTTTTCCCTTGTATCACCAGGTAATCCTATCATCATTTGTAATCCTAATTTAAAGCTATATTCTTTTATTAATTTAACTGCATTTATTACATCTTCAGGAGTATGTCCCCTAAAGCTTCTTTCTAAAACAGTTTCATCTAAAGATTGAACTCCTAATTCTATAATATCAACACCAAGTTTTTTTAATAATTCTAGTCTCTCTATATCTATATAATCTGGTCTAGTAGACAACCTGATTCTATGAATTAACCCTTTTTCTTTATATTTAAAAACAGTTTCTAAAAGCTCTTTTTGTGTCTTTAACTCTATACCTGTAAAACTCCCACCATAAAATGCTACCTCTATATTATTAACACCCTCTGGTATTGTTTTTAAATATTCTGTTACTATTTTATCTACTTCATCACTAGTTACATCAGTTGTTAAACCTGTTATCTTTTTCTGATTGCAAAATACGCAATCATGGGGACAACCTCTATGGGGAACAAAAATAGGAATGATTCTATATCTATTACTCATCTAAAACACCCATTCTAAATAATGCGGCTTTAGCTGCACATTGTTCCGCTTCCTTTTTACTTTTTCCCTTTCCTTCACCTAAAACATTATTACCAACTCTTACTTCAACATAGAAGGTTTTTCTATGGTCTGGCCCTTCTTCATCTATAACATTGTATTTTATCTTATCATTACTATCCTTTTGTACTTCTTCTTGTAGCTGAGTCTTGTAATCTAAGAAAAGTTTTCCTTTAACAGCTTCTTCAATGAGTTTGGATAAATTTGATAGAACAAAATTTTTAGCATTTTTGAAACCACCATCTAAATAAATAGAGCCTATAAGTGCTTCAAAAGCATCTGCAAGTATAGAAACCCTTTCTCTGCCTCCAGTAGCTTCTTCACCTTTTCCCAAAGACAAATATTTCCCAAGCTCTATTTTTTTAGCTACATTAGCTAGAGAAGGTTCGCAAACAACAAGTGCTCTTAACTTACTAAGCTCTCCTTCGGGATAATTAGGATACTTTTCAAAAATGTAGTTGCTAACAACTAACCCTAAAACAGAGTCCCCTAAGAACTCAAGTCTTTCATTATTTTTAATATTTTTATCTTTATTCTCATTAGCATAAGAACTATGAGTTAATGCCCTATCAATTAAATTCAAATCTTTAAAGTTATATTTTATTTTATTTTGTAAATCTATTAATTGCTTTTTTCTTTCGGTACTTAACTTACCCATTAGCTACCTCCAACAAAATAAAACTTTAAATCAGTATATAGTTTACTATATATTATATAATTAATGCAAATCTTTATTATAAATATATTTACTCTTTAAATTTTTTCATAACTATTGTTGCATTATGGCCACCAAATCCAAGTGAATTTGACATTGCATACTCAACAGTATGTTCAATCCCTTTATTAGGTACATAATCTAAGTCACAATCTTCATCTTTTGTCTCGTAGTTAATTGTTGGAGGAATAAAATCTTCATATAATGAAAGGGCTATTACACTTCCCTCTAAGCCTCCTGCAGCTCCAAGAAGATGTCCTGTCATAGACTTTGTAGAACTAACCTTTAATTTATACGCATGCTCCTTAAATACATTCTTAATTGCTATCGTTTCAAATTTATCATTATATGGAGTAGATGTACCATGTGCATTTATATAATCTACATCAGTTGGATTTATATTAGCATCTTCTAAAGCTAACTTCATTGCTCTAGCTGCACCTTCTCCATCCTCTACAGGTGCTGTAATGTGATATGCATCTGAAGTCATTCCATATCCAACAACTTCTGCATATATTCTTGCTCCTCTATTTAAAGCATGTTCCAATTCTTCAAGTATTAAAATTGCTGAACCTTCCCCCATAACAAATCCATCTCTATTTTTATCAAAAGGTCTGCTTGCTCCTTTAGGATTTTCATTATTAGTAGATAATGCCTTCATTGATGAGAAACCTGCTAATGCTAAAGGTGTTATTGATGCCTCAGCTCCACCAGTAATCATTATATCTGCATCTCCTCTTTGTATTATTTTAAAGGCATCTCCAATAGCATTAGTCGATGATGCACATGCAGTTACAACCGTTTCATTAGGCCCTTTAGCTCCAAGAATAATAGATATTTGACCTGCAGCTAAGTTACTTATCATCATAGGTATAAAAAATGGACTTACCCTTTTTGGCCCTTTCTTTAACAATCTTTTGTGTTGTTTTTCAAGTGTCTCTATTCCACCTACTCCTGAACCAAGAACTACCCCAAACTTTTCTTGGTTTATTTCATCAGCTTTTAGATCAGCGTCTTCTACTGCCATTTTACTAGCTGCAACAGCATATTGAGTAAATCTATCCATCCTCTTAGCTTCTTTTTTATCTATATAATCACGAGGGTCAAACTCTTTTACTTCTGCAGCTATTTTAGTAGTAAATTCTTCTGTATCAAATCTAGTTATATAATCAACACCACTTTTGCCTTCTTTTAAAGCTGTCCAAAAATTTTCTTTTCCAATTCCTACAGGGCTTACTATTCCTATACCAGTTACAACGACTCTTTTTTTCATTTTTAAACCCTCCTAAAACTTGTTAAATAAATATATTTATTTAGAAGGTCCCGAATTTTTTCGGGACCTAGTGTTTTCTTAATTATGCATGCTTTTCGATGTACTCCACAGCATCCTTAACTGTTTCAATCTTTTCTGCATCTTCATCAGGAATTTCAATGTCAAATTCATCTTCAATAGCCATTATAAGTTCAACAACATCTAATGAATCTGCATCTAAATCATCCTGGAATGAAGATTCCATTTCAATCTCATCTTCATCAATTTCTAATTGCTCAGCTATTATTTCTTTTAGTTTTTCAAATGCCACTATGTACACCTCCTTTCAAAATTACTAAAAAAATTTATATTAACAAATTACATTAACATTCCACCATCTACAACTAATACTTGCCCTGTTATATATTTTGACATATCACTTGCTAAGAATAATACTGCATTTGCAATATCTTCAGTCTCTCCAAATCTATTTAATGGTATCTTTTTAATATATTCATCTTTAACTTTATCTGGTAGCTTATCTGTCATATCAGTTTGAATAAATCCTGGAGCTATTGCATTTACTCTTACATTCTTTTTAGCAACTTCCTTAGCTACTGATTTTGTAAATCCTACAAGTCCAGCCTTTGATGCTGCATAATTACATTGTCCAGCATTTCCTGATAAGCCAACTACTGAAGCTATATTTATTATGCTACCAGATTTTTGCCTTAACATTTTTCTTATTATGGATTTAGTAACATTAAAAGCTCCTTTTAGGTTTACACTTATTACATCATCCCATTCATCCTCTGACATTCTCATTAAAAGATTATCCCTTGTAATACCTGCATTATTTACAAGTATATCTATTTTTCCAAATTTTTCAATAGCTTTATTTATTAATTCCTGTGCTTGATCTAACTTAGAAACATCGGCCTGTATCGCTATACCCTTTCTACCTAAATCTTCAACTTCTTTAATAACTTCCTTTGCTTTTTTATCATTTCTTGAATAATTTATTACAATGTTTGCTCCCGCAGAAGCAAGTTTTAAAGCAATTGCTTTTCCGATTCCTCTAGAACCTCCAGTTACTAAAGCAACTTTTCCCTCTAGATTCATAGTTTATCCACCCCTTAAGTTAATTTTTGCTTCAGCTTTCCTAAAGTCTTTAAATTTTCAACATTAAGTGCTGTAACTTTTTTCTTTAATTTCCTTGAAATCTTTTTAGTAAATCCAGTTAATGCTTTACCAGGTCCTATTTCTATAAATGTATCTACACCATCTTCTATCATAAGTCTTATACTATCTTCCCATAAAACAGATTTTGAAACTTGTTGCATTAATAAACTTCTAATATCATCATCTCCAGATATATAGTTAGCAGTTACGTTTGAAATAACTTTCTTTGTTGGTTTATTAATGCTTACCTTCTTTAATTCTTCCATTAGTTTATCACCAGCTGGTTTTAGCATACTACTATGGAATGGAGCACTTACTGGTAACTTTATAGCCCTTTTTGCTCCTTTTTCTTTAGCTAATTCACAAGCCTTTTCTACAGCTGGTACTTCACCTGATATTACAATTTGTCCTGGACAATTGTAGTTAGCACCTTCAACTACTCCAGTTTCTTTAGCACTATCTATTATTCCATCAACAACTTCTCTATCTAATCCTATTATTGCTGCCATAGTACCCTTCCCTAATGGTACAGCTTCCTGCATATATTTACCTCTTTTTTTAACCAAGTTTACTGCTTCTTCAAATTTTAGTACATCACTATATACTAATGCTGAGTATTCTCCTAAACTTAAACCGGCTGTAACGTCTGCGTTAATTCCCATTTCTTTTACTGCCTGCAAAATAGCAATTGAAGTTGTTAATATTGCAGGCTGTGTGTTTTCCGTTTTTACCAGTTCTTCCTCCGGTCCTTCAAAGCATAACTTCTTTATATCAAAGTTTAAACTTTCATTTGCCCTTTCAAAAATTTGATTAGCACTTTCATATTCATTAGCTATTTCTTGACCCATTCCAACGTATTGTGAGCCCTGTCCAGAAAATAAAAATGCTATCTTACCCATTTTATCACTCCTATAAGGTTTTTAAACTTCCAATTACTTCTTTCGCTTCACTTATAATATCTTTAATAACATCTTCACAAGTCTTTATTTCCTTTATAAGACCACTTATCTGTCCTGCCATTACTGAACCATTATCAGCATCACCATTAATAACAGCATTCCTTAAAGCACCAACACCTAGCTTTTCGATTTCTTCCTTATTAGCACCTTCTTTTTCTAGCTTTATAAACTTTTTAGCAAGTTTATTTTTAATTATTCTTACTGGGTGTCCTGTACTCCTTCCTGTTGCTATAGCATCTCTATCCTTTGCCTTAATTATTTTCTCTTTATAATTGTCATGGGCTATACATTCTTCTGTGCAAACAAACCTAGTTCCTATCTGAACACCCTTAGCCCCTAGTGCTAATGCTGCTACAACACCTCTGCCATCAGCTATACCTCCTGCAGCAATTACAGGTATATTTACTGCATCTACTATTTGAGGAATTAAAGCCATTGTTGTTAATTCTCCTATATGCCCTCCGGCTTCTGTTCCTTCTGCTATTATAGCATCTGCTCCTACCTTTTCCATTCTCTTTGCTAATGCTACTGATGGTACAACAGGAATTACTTTAGTACCAATACTTTTAAATCTATCTATGTATTTTCCTGGATTTCCTGCTCCAGTTGTAATTACAGGAACTTTTTCTTCATAAAGCAAATCCATTATTTCATCAACATAAGGTGATAATAACATTACATTTGCTCCAAATGGTTTATCAGTTAATTTTTTAACTTTATCAATTTCCTCTTTTATAACTTCCGCAGGAGCATTACCACAGCCAATAATTCCTAGTCCCCCTGCATTTGAAACAGCAGCCGCTAGTTCAGCTGTTGCAACCCAAGCCATACCTCCTTGGATTATTGGATATTCTATATTTAATAGCTTACATATTTCTGTATTGAACATTTTTTTACCCCCTAACTACTTGTGCCATTTTATTACACATGATCCCCAAGTTAATCCAGCACCAAAACCAACTAAAACTATATTGTCACCATCTTTTATTTTATTCTTTCTATTTGCCTCATCTAGAGCAACAGGAATTGAAGCAGCAGACATATTACCATACTTATCTAGATTTACATATACTCTATCTTCATCTAATTTAAGTCTTTTTCTAGCTGCTTCTATTATTCTAATATTAGCTTGATGAGGAATTAAAAAGTCTATATCTTCAATATCTAATCCACTTTTTTGTATAACCTTTACTGAAGCCTTTTTCATAGTTCTAACAGCAAATTTAAATACTTCATTTCCTTCCATATTAATATAATGTAGCTCATTATCAATAGATTCTTTAGTTGCAGGCATCTTTGAACCACCAGCAGGCTGAGTTAAATATTCTTTTCCACTACCATCTGCTCCAAGGTCAATAGCTAATATACCCTTTTCATTTGGAACTCTACTAATTACAGCAGCACCTGCACCGTCACCAAAAAGAACACAAGTGCTTCTATCCTTCCAGTTTATAATTCTAGATAGAGTCTCAGCTCCTATTAAAAGTACATTATTACTTAATCCTGCCTTAACTTGACTATAAGCTAAAGATAGTCCATATAAGAAACCTGAACATCCCGCTTCTAAGTCAAATGCAGCGGCATTTTTACAATCCAAATTATCCTGAACAATACATGCAGTTGATGGAAAAGCCATATCTGGCGTTACAGTTGCTACCATAATTAGATCAATGTCTTCAGCGTTTATACCTGCATTTTCTATAGCTCTTTTAGCTGCTTCTGTAGCCATATAAGAAGTAGCTTTATCTTCCTCAAGAATCCTTCTTTCTCTTATACCTGTTCTAGTTCTTATCCATTCATCACTTGTATCTACAATTTTCTCTAAATCAAAATTTGTAAGTATCTTATCCGGAACAAAACTTCCAGTACCTATTATTCCTACTCCCATGTTATTAAGTTCCATTTTTACCCCCTACTCTTCAATATTTTCTTTAATTTTTTCTAATACTTTATTTTCAACAAAAATTTTAGCCTGTCTAATTGCATTCTTAATTGCCTTAGCATCTGAACTACCATGTGCTTTTATAACTGCTCCATTTACACCTAATAAAGGTGCTCCTCCATATTCTGTATAGTCAAGTTTATTTTTAAAGTTCTTTAGTCCTGGTTTTAACATTAAAGCACCTAATTTTGTAAATGGAGTTTTCGTAAATTCTTCTTTTAACATTGAAAATATTGTTAAAGCTAGGCCTTCTGTCAGTTTTAATATTATATTACCAACAAATCCGTCACAAACTAGTACATCAACTAAACCTTCAGGAATATCTCTAGCCTCTAAATTACCATAAAAGTTAATATTAGATTGAGACAAAATTTCGTATGTATCCCTTGTTAATTCGTTTCCTTTCCCTTCTTCTGTTCCGATATTTACAAGGCCTACTTTAGGATTTTTAATATTTAACACTTTTTCAGCATAAATTGAACCCATAATTGCAAATTGTTCTAAAAATTTTGGCTTACAATCAGCATTAGCCCCTGCATCTAGAAGTACTGAAATACCTCTCTTAGTCGGATAAACAGGTGCTAAGGCTGCCCTTTCTATTCCTTTTAATCTACCAACTACAAATAAGCCTCCTGTAAGTAATGCTCCTGTATTCCCTGCAGAAATGAAAGCATCAGCTTTTTTGTCTTTTACCATTTTCAAACCAACAACCATAGAAGAATCTTTTTTCCTTCTTATTGCTTTTACTGGTTTGTCTTCATTGGCTATAACTTCTTCTGCATTTATTATTTCAATATTATTTCCTTTATATCCGTTTCTTTCTAATTCCTTTTTAATTTCATTTTCTTTACCTACTAAAATTAAATCTATGTCATACTCAGATGCAGCTTGGATGCTCCCCTTTACCGTAGCTCTAGGGGCATTATCGCCTCCCATAGCATCAACTACTATCTTCATTTTTACCCTCCTATGTAAAACTAATCATCTATAGAAACTAATATAAACTTACCTCTAAAAACCTGTTCTTGACCTACATATGTAAAAACATGAACAAAGTGCTTATTATTCCTTCGTCTTACAACTTCTGCTTTAGCAATAAGCTTTTGGCCTGCCTTCACAGGATTTTTATACTTTATATTTGAAACACCTGTTAATGCTGCATCAGCATCTATAACAGCCATAGCTAAAGATTCTGCTTGTGCAAAAATATGGTGTCCTTTTATAACATTTGTTTTCTTAAAAGCCATACTTTTATCTGTTTCTAATATTGATATTCCATTTTCTCCTAAATTTAAATCTACCAGTTCTCCTACTATTTCTGCTCCACCTATTGACCTAACCTTTGAATAGTTTTGTTCAGCTACTTTTTTTATTCGCTGTCTTAATTCTGGAATTCCTAATTCTAGTCTGTCTAACCTGATTGTTTGAATACTAACATTAAACATCTGCATTAACTCTTCATCTGTCAAAAACGGGTCTTTTTCCAGCTCTAATTTAAGTCTTTTTTGCCTTTCTTTTTTAGGCAATCTCTTTACACCCATTATTTTCACCTCAAATTAACACTTGCATTTAGTACCTATTACTAATAGTAAGTATATATCAATTATTTAAAAAAAGCAAGAAATTTTTCCATTATTATCTTCCTATTATATAAATCAAAAAAGCGAGCAAAGCTCGCTTTAGTTAAGAATATCACTAATAAATTTTATATAATAAAAAAGATAGTGATATAACATCACCATCTTTTAAGAAAATTACTCAGCATCAATAACCTCTTTGTTTTTATAGTATCCACATGACTTGCATACTCTATGAGGTAATTTTGGTTCATGACATTGTGGACACTTGCTAATTGCTGGTGCCGCTAACTTAGAATTTGCAGATCTTCTTTTATCTCTTCTTGCTTTTGAAGTTTTACGCTTAGGTACTGCCATTAAAAACACCTCCTTAAATCAGTCAAGTAGTTCTTTTAATTTTGCAAAGCGTGGGTCAATATTGTCATCTTCACAATTACATTCAACTTCATTTAAATCTTGACCACATTTTGGACAAATTCCTCTACACTCTTCATTACAAAGAACCCTCATAGGTAAGGATAGAAGAATTGTATTAATAGTTAGTTCATCTAAATCAACTTCATTTCCCTCATAAAAAATTTCAGTTTCATCTTCATCATTTTCAATTTTATTTTTTTGCTCTTTCTCCACAAGTCTACCTGAGATAGAAGTGTCAACTTTATCTTTTACTTCCTTTAAACACCTAGCACATTCATCTGAATATTCATAGGTAATATTTGCACTTAAGTAAAGTCCATCATTTGTTTTAAATACATTACCAGTAACTTTAACTGGACTTGTAAGTATAATCTCCCTATCTTTAGTTTTTATTTTCTTAATATCAGCAGTTTCGTCAAAGCTTATTTTACTCTCTGTTCCATCAATTAATTTAGACAAATCTATTCGCATACTATTCACCTCTAAAATGTTGACACAAATTTTATTATATAAGCGCAAATCTCATTTGTCAAGTTATAATTGTATATTTAAAGGCAGGAAGCTATCCTGCCTTTAAATCCTAAACTATTTCACTACTAGTTCCTTTGTATCTCTTGCAATCATAAGTTCTTCGTTTGTTGGAACTACTAATATTTTTACCTTTGAGCTTTCAGTATTAACAATAGCTTCTTTGCCTCTTACTTTATTTTTATCTTTATTTAATTCTATACCCATAAACTCTAAGCCTTCGCAAATCTTTTCTCTCATTTCAGCTGAGTTTTCTCCTAATCCAGCAGTAAATACTATAGCATCAACTCTACCCATTAAAGCAGCATAAGCTCCTATATACTTTTTAACTCTACTAGCAAATTTATCAAGTGCTAGTTGAGCTCTTTCGTTTCCATTTTCTGCAGCTCCTTCTATATCTCTAAAATCACTGCTAACACCAGAAATTCCTAAAACACCTGATTTTTTGTTAAGAAGATTATTAACCTCATCTAATGTCATATCTTCTTTTTCCATTAAGAAAGGAACAATAGCTGGGTCTATATCTCCACTTCTTGTTCCCATAGCTAATCCTTCTAATGGAGTGAATCCCATACTAGTATCTACTGATTTTCCACCTTTTACAGCAGCTAAGCTTGCACCATTTCCTAGATGGCAAGTAATAATATTTAAATCTTCAATATTTTTGCCTAATATTTCAGCTGCTCTATTTGATACATACTTGTGTGAAGTTCCGTGGAAACCATACTTTCTAATACCATATTTTTCATATAATTCATATGGAAGAGCATATATGTATGATGATTTTGGCATAGTTTGATGGAAAGCCGTATCAAATACTGCTACCATTGGTACATTTGGCATAAGCTCTTTGCAAGCCTGAATACCCATCATATTTGGTGGGTTGTGTAGTGGTGCTAAATCAGCGCATTCTTCAATAGCTTTCATAACCTCATCATCAATTATAACTGATTCCGCAAATTTTTCTCCACCATGAACTACCCTATGTCCTACAGCATTTATTTCTTCCATAGATTCCACAACGCCATGCTCAGGATTTACTAAGGCATTAATTACTATTTCTAAAGCTACCTTATGGTCTTTCATTGGTTTTTCAATTACAACCTCTTCTTTTCCTGATGGTTTATGCTCAACCCTTGAACCATCTATTCCTATTCTTTCTGCCAAACCTTTTGCCAAAACTTCTTCTTTTGTCATGTCAATTAACTGGTATTTTAAAGACGAACTACCACAGTTAATAACTAGAATTTTCATATGTATACCTCCTACTTTTTATAATATTTACCATTATCCATATTATTATAACTTATAAAAAAAATCAACTATATTGTAATTTATTTAACTTTTTCAGTATTTTTTATTCACTCTGTTTACTTTTCAAATAATTTTTGGTATGTTTTTTATAGTTTACTTAATTTTGTAGTAAAATATAATTTGTAATTATCAATAATATTACTTAAATTGGAGGATAAAAATGAGAGTTGTTGGATTAATTACAGAATATAATCCATTCCATAATGGTCATAAATACCATTTAGAAAAATCAAAAGAGATATCTAGAAGTAATTATTCAGTTGCTGTAATGAGTGGTAATTTTCTTCAAAGAGGAGAGCCAGCTATAGTTGATAAATGGACAAGAGCAAAAATGGCTATAGATAGTGGTGTAGATTTAGTTATTGAGCTACCAGTTGTTTATGCATGCCAAAGTGCAGAGTACTTTTCATATGGTTCTGTAAAACTATTAGATTCTCTCGGAGTAGTAGATAGTATTGTTTTTGGAAGTGAAAGTGGAGATGTAAAAAAAATAAATGCGATAGCTGATATATTATTAAAAGAACCTAATAATTTTAAAAATTACCTAAAAGATTATCTAAGTAAAGGGAATACTTTTCCTAAATCTAGAACTAAAGCATTAATTAAATATGCTAGAAACCATTTAAATTCAAAATTATCAACTGAAGATATAGAAGATATAATTAATTCCCCTAATAATATTTTAGGAATAGAATATTTAAAGGCCCTAAAGAAAATTAATAGTAAAATAGTACCTTATACTATCAAGAGAATAGGAAGTGATTATCATCAGGAAGATATCACGGGAAAATTCTCAAGTGCAACTTCAATAAGAAAGAAGATTTTTGAAGATGGAAATTTAGATACCATTAAAGATATTGTTCCATACCACACATATATACACTTAAATAATTTTCTTAATAAATATGGTTCTTTTAATAAAACTTGTAATTATAATGATATACTACAATATATTTTAATTAACACAGATCGTAAAAAATTAAAGGAAATCTTAGATGTAGAGGAAGGGTTAGAAAATAGGATATTAAAATGTTTCAATGAAAATAATACAATTGAAGGCTTAATAAACTGCATAAAAACTAAAAGATATACTTTAACAAGAATTCAGAGAATTATCATGCATCTACTAATTAATATTAATGAAAAGATATTTTCAGAATTTCATAAAACTGGCCCATTATATATTAGAGTTTTAGGTTTTAATAGTAAAGGAATAGAATTGCTTAGGGAAGCAAAAAAGAAAGCAAAACTCCCAATAATAACTAATTTCTCTAATTATAGGAAACTAAAAGACCATAAAATAAATAGAATGATAAGCTTCGATAAAAGGGCTACTGATATATATTTTTTAGGTCTTAAAAATTATAATAGTGAAAAAAAGAATTTAGACTTCTATACAAATCCATATATAAAAAAATAATTATTTCATTACAATACTTTTTTCAAGTACCTTATTAATATCTCCAATTCTCTTTTTTGCTTCATTATAACCCCTTTTTACACATTTTTCTACTTCATCAAATCTAGATGGTCTAATGTCAGATAAATGGGGTTCTATTAATATATCTGCATGTGTAACACTATTAGATAATATCTGCATAGACATTACATCAATCGATTGTAATATTACATCAAATATATGATTGATTCTACCCTGATTATTAGAAAAACCAACATCAACACCTATAACAATGTCTGCCCCCATTTGCTTTACTACTGTAACAGGTAGTCTATCGGTTACTCCACCGTCAACTAAAACCATATTATTCATTTTTAAAGGTATAAAAATACCTGGAATAGAAATACTAGCCCTCACAGCTTTATAGATTGGGCCTTCCGTAAAAATATATCTTTTAGATGTTTTTAAATCTGTTGCTACAATTGCCAATTTTTTATCTAAATCCTCTATATTTCTTTCCTTTGTTAATAATTTAATTATCTCCTCTATTCTATCACCTTTTATAAATCCCCTTTTAGGCACAGATAAATCTACCCACAGTTTTCTATCTAACTGCATGGCTATTCTTTCAATAGTATCAGGATCAATACCACAACAATATATAGATCCAATTAATGCCCCAATACTGCTACCCGCTACATAATCAATCTCTATATTATTCTCCTCTAAAGCTTTTAAAACTCCTATATGAGCTAATCCTTTTGCTGCCCCTGATCCAAGTGCTAAACCTATCTTAGGCTTATTACTCATCAAAAAACCCCCCCAAAACTAATCTATTTAAGTTATAGATATTTCTTATTTATATATGTATTATCATCAGTCAACATCTTTTCTATTTTTATATAATTCATTATGAATATCAGGGTCTGATCCTGTTGCTCCTTTTGTATTAATCTGCTTCATATCATAACCTATTTTTCCTGATTTTTTGTTTTCAACTTCTTCGTTTTCTTTTCGTTTTTTCATAATACCACCTTAATAACCTTATTTTAACATATTTTATTGTACTCAATAATTAAATATTTATTCAATATCAGTGAACCTCCTTAATTATTATCTATAATAAAATTAATTAGATTTAACTTTACATATTTGATATAATATTTTTGTATATTAACAAAAAGGAGGTAAAAATATTGAAAAAGTTCGACATATTGTGGTTATTAGGACTCTTACTAGTTGCTTTTATTCTTTTATATCCTACAACTCATAATGTTTTTGTTTCTGCAACAAATTCCCATCCATATATTATGGGATTTATAAAAGTTGCAATACTTGCAACAATGGGTGAGTTGTTAGCCTTAAGAATTGCTACAGGAAAATTTACTAAACCCCACGGGCTTATTTATCGTCTTATTGTATGGGGCTTTTTAGGAATGTGTTTTGTAATAGTATTTGATTTGTTTGCTAATGGAGTTAAAGGGGCTATGGGAAAAGGTTTGCTTCCAGCATTATCTAATAATCCTTTAGGATCTAAAATATTATTTGCATTCTTTACTAGTACATTTATGAATTTAATATTTGCACCTACATTTATGGCACTTCATAGAGTAACGGATACCTATATAGATTTAGGCAAAGGAAGCTTAGAAAAGATACTAAAGGTTAAACTTGATGATGTAATTAATAACATTGATTGGAATGGCTTTATAAGCTTTGTTGTTTTAAAAACTATACCTTTTTTCTGGATTCCAGCCCATACTGTAACTTTCATGCTACCTTCAGTATATAGAGTTTTAGTTGCAGCATTTTTATCTATCGCTTTAGGGGCTATCTTAGCCTTTGCTAAACGAAACAAAGCTAAAGCTTAATATTATTTAATAAATCCCCGAGTTAAACTCGGGGATTTTTAATAGCTAAATTATACTAATCCTCTATTTGTTAGACCTTGAGTAGCACTTTTTTGCATTTCTTGTCTTACTTGCTGAATTTCTTGTTGTCCAACTGAAGTTGAGTTCTTAAGAGATGGAATTCCACCCATTGTCATATTACCTTGAGTAGTTTGACCCATATTTCTCATTTCTTGTTGAGCTTTTTGAACTTCTCCTTGCCCAACAGCTGTAGAGTCATTTAAACTAGGAGCATTTTGATAGTTCATTAAAGGCATACCTCCAAATTTAATTTTATTTTAAGGTTTTAACCTTACATTTAATATTATATGTAGATTTAAGTTAAATATGGCTTGAAATATTTTGATAACTTATATAAAATTGTATCTATTAATATTTATCATTTATGATGAAGTTAATTATGATATTTAAATATATACAAAAAGTAGATGCATTATCAACACATCTACTTTTTGTAGTTTTAACCATATTTTGTATTTTATCTCTCAACCTACTCTACTTTAAACCTGTTAACTGCACCTTGTAACTCTTCTGCAAGAGTTTTTAGATTATCTACATTAGATAGAATATTTTCAGTTGAAGCTAATTGTTCCTCAGTTGAAGCTGATACCTGTTGAGTAGCAGCAGAAGTTTGCTGTGCTACTGATGAAATATTAGAAATTATATCAACAATTTCATCCTTTTTATTTGACATTTCTTCGTTGTAAATCTTTATTTGGGAAACTTTTTGACTTAAATTCTGTATAGATTCAATTATTTGACTGAATATCTCTTTAGTTTCTTTTACAGCAACATCTTGAGCTTCTATAATAGATTTTGACTTATCCATAGCTGAAACTGCTAACTTGGATTTATTTTGAATACCTTCAATCAGTTTTTTTATTTCATCTGCTGCTTTTGAAGATTCTTCTGCTAATTTTCTTATTTCTTCTGCAACTACTGCAAAGCCTTTTCCATGTTCTCCTGCCCTTGCTGCCTCTATTGCAGCATTTAAAGCAAGTAAATTCGTTTGTTCAGCTATTTGTGCTATCGTCTCTGTTATTACTCCGATTTCTTCTGAACTTTTATCTACCTGTTGTATAGCCTCATTTACCTCATTTGTAGATTCATTACTTTCTTTATTCTTTTCTGTTAAAAGATTTACTGTCTCTAACCCTTTATTACTTAGCCTATTTGTTTCATTAGAAGCATCACTTATTTCTTCTGTTAAATTAACCACATCTTCAATTTTACTAGCTAATTCATGAGTGTTAGAAGCTCCTCTTTCAGTATCCTTTGCTTGTTCATCAGTACTTTTTGCTACTTCTTCAACTGTTTTAGCTATTTCTTCTGTAGCTGTAACAGTTTGTTCTGTAATTTCATTTAGAGAATTTGATGATTCATATACAGTATTTGAAGATTTTATTACATCTTTTATTAAAGCCTTTATATTTGTAATCATTTCATTAAAGCTTTGGCCAATTTCACCAAATTCATCATTAGACTTAATATTAACTGTAGTTGTTAAATCTCCAGTTGTAGCCTTAGTAAAAGCATTTTTTATAGTATTTATAGGTTTAGAGATATAACCTGAAATTAGTATGGAGATTATTACAGCAACTGCTAAACCAATGGCTACTCCAACTAAAGTAAAGTTTTTAATAGCATCTGTATCATTTAATAGTTCTCTATCCTTTAAGGTAGCAGCTATCTTCCATCCGGTCTTTTCATTTGTAACAAAAGTTAAAAACTTATCTTCCCCTTCGTATGTATAACGGGCAAATCCTTTACTATTAGATTTAACTGTTGGCCAAAACTCCTGTTCTGTAGGAGCATTAGTACCAACTAATTCTTTACTAGGATGACTAATTATTGTCCCTACAGCATCTGATATAAAAACATAACCCTCTTCGCCTACAACTATTTGAGCTAACTTTTTAGACAGTCTATCAAGGTCTATGTCAATCCCAATTACTCCAATTACCTCTCCATACTTTACTACTGGTTTTGACGCTGTAATAACAACTTTTCCTGTAACTGCGTCTATGTATGGTTTTGACCAAGTTACCCTATTTTTATTCTTAATAGCACCCTTATACCAAGGTCTTAGTCTAGGGTCGTAGTCATCATCTAAATCTTGAATTGGGTATAGATGCATTTTACCATCCGTAGATCCAAAATATGCATTAGTAATGTCTGAGCTACTTTCTTGTGTATTCTTTAGAATTTCCATAAATGATAAATTAGCCTTAGGGTTACCTCCTTGTTCACCTTCTAAAGTAGTACTATCTATCTCTTTAAAACGTGAGTCAGCAGCTAAAATATCAACAATATGTTCAACTCCAATAAGATACTCATTTAAGGCTTCATTTACTTCTGCCACAGTTTGTCCACTTGTAAGTACTAATTTGTCTTCTAGTATATTAAAAGATCTCTGATATGAGAAATAACCTAGCAAACTTAAAGGTAATACTATTGCTATTATCAATATTGGAATAAGTTTATTCCTCAATTTTCCCCTTGAATGCTTTTTCTTATTAATCTTCTTTTTACTTTTTTTCTTCATTGTTATCCTCCTTTTCTATTAAATTAATTTATATTCTTTTTAAAAATAAACTTTAAATATCATGATTAATTGTTTAACTTTCTCTAAACAAATTTTTAAATTTAGGCCATAACATTTCTACTTTATCTACTAAATATGGGTCAAATTGAGTCCCTTTATTATTATGAATTTCATTTAAACATTCCTTAAAAGTTAATCTTTTTCTGTAAGGTCTTTCAGATAGCATAGCATCAATAGAATCACATATTGATATAATACGTGAGCTAATAGGTATGTCTTCTCCCTTAATTTTATGGGGATATCCTTTTCCATCCCACCACTCATGATGGTGTAAAACAATTTTGGCAACATTTTTCAAGTTATTCGATTGGCTAAGTATTGAATATCCAATTGCAGGATGTTCCATAATCTTTTCCCATTCTTTTTTGTCTAGTGGGGTTTTTTTATTTAAGATAGAATTTGGAACACTAATTTTACCTATATCATGTAGTTTTGCTGCAATATAAACTTGTTCTATTTCATATTCTTTTAGTCCAATTGATTTGCATAATTCATAAGTCATTTGTGCTACCCTTTTAGAATGACCACTAGTATATCTATCTTTTGCTTCAAGTGATGCAACTAAACAAAGCATTATTTCATAAGAAATATTATTCTTTATTTTAAAGTTATACATTAAATTCCCCCTTCAAACAAAAAAAGCGCCTTTTTAAGGCGCAAAAAATGAGTCATTTTGATTGTTTAAGACTACCTATAAAAGTACATATTTAAATTTTAAATATTACTTCGGTAGTCTGGCAATCATAGGGATATAAGTATCCCCTTAGACCCATGACTTTGCGCCCTTACCTTTCAGTAAGTTTGCCCTTATCGGTATTTTTTAGCTGGAAACACCGCATCTATTATAATATAAAAAATCTATAAAGTTTGTCGAAGTTTGTCGCATGTTAAATTTTTTTACAAGTTTTTTGGTATTTTTTGTGTCTTTTGTCGAATTTTCTATAAATAAAAAAACTTTATTTAATAATTTTTTTCTCATATAGCATTTCAATATGTGGGATGCCATCTTCTAAATATGTACCTGACACTGCTTTAAACCCTAAGCTTTTATAAAAATTAAGCAAATACTCCTGTGCTGATATTCTGATTCTGTCTTCTCTTAACTCATCTATAATATACTTTATTGCCCTCTCCATTAGACTTCTACCTAATCCATTTCCTCTATAATCTTTTTTTACTAGCACTCTCCCTATTGATGCTTCCTTATAAGAAACTCCCGGTGGAATAATTCTAGCATAAGCGACAATTTCATTATTATCAGTTGCATATATATGATATGAGTCTAAATCTTTATCATCACATTCAAAATAAGGACATTTTTGTTCAACAACAAAAACATTTATTCTCTGTTTAATAATTTCATATAATCCATTTGTAGTTAATTCATTAAAATGCTTTATCTTCCACTCCATAATAAACCTCCTAATCCTTTTCCATTTACTATATCATAGTTATTAAAATCATACCAAATACTCCTTAATATTTCATTATCGAGTTATAATAATTCTAGAAATACAAAATAAAAAAAGCCTAACTTACTTTTTATTAATTAGGCTCTTTAAAAAGTATCTTCTATAATTTTTGTATTAAAAGTCTATAGACTTATAAAGATTTTTTACTGTTATAATAATAAACTTAAATTCCTCTTAATAGTTACAAATTACTTAGACTTTACTTTAGTTAACTATAAAAATACTATATTATTTTTACAGTAGTACCAATTGGAACTATATTAAAAAGCTCAATAATATCTTTATTATACATTCTAACACAACCATTTGATACTGCTTTACCTATTGATGCTGGATTATTTGTTCCATGAATCCCGTAATGGGGTATACTTAACCCTAGCCATCTCACTCCAAAAGGTCCTCCAGGGTTAACAGCCTTATTTACAATTGTATAGGTCCCTTTCGGTGTGGGAGTTGATGGTTTGCCTACTGCAATAGGGTATGATTTAAACCATTGTCCATTTTTAAATAAAGTTAATGTACGAGAACTTGTATTAATTGTAATACTATAAGTTTGCAAAATTGAAGGATAAAAATACATTTTTTCACTCCCTAACTTTATATTTGTTTAGTATAGAATATGAATTGAAAAATATGGGAGTGAAATATATTTATTTTAATAAGTATTAATATTATCTAAAAGCCTTTACAATTTAATCAAACTCTGGATTTAACATAATATATTCTAATCTTTCTATCCCTTTATATTCAATAGTTCTATTATATTCAAAACCACATTTTTCAGCTAATTTAATGGATGATATATTTTTAGGATCTATTTCTGCAACTATTTTATTTAATCTTAGTGTGTTAAATCCGTATTTAAGCAATGCTTGAGCTATTTCATACCCTAACCCTTGTCCCCAATATGCTTTATCTACAATGTAAGAAATATTTATATTTCCCCCTTTAATCTTATAATGTAAACCTCCAAAACCGACGGTCTTTAAAGAACTTTTATTAAGTACAATAAAATCTCCAAACCTATTATTCTCCCAATGAGATACAATCTTTTTGACTCTCCTTCCAGTTTGTTCTATAGTTTCATCTTTTCCTGATACGAAATATCTAGTTAACTCTTCATCACTAAATATCTTAAAAAGCTTTTCAGTATCTTTTAATTGAACTCTTTTTAAAAATGTCCTCTTAGTTTCTAGTTGCATTATTCTTCCCCTAAAAAATAATTAGTTTTTTACCTTCTTAATTAATTTTAGTATATTAGTTCCAAGGATTTCAGCTTGTCTTAAAGCTTCTTTTTGTTGGAGAATATCACCAGGGTCAGATGCTTTTGCTGTAACACCATTTAATTCACCAGGAACACATATTACCCCACATGATAGCATCCAATTATAAATTGCATTTATAGTAATAGCTTGACCAGCCCCTCTACCAACTGCTATTGCACCGCCAAATTTACCTTCTAGTGGTCTTTCATTTTTAACTGCATAATGTCTATCTAATATTGCTAATAATTGAGAACAAATATTTCTAGAATATACAGGGCTAGAAATTATTATTCCATCACACCATCTAAAAGCCTCGTAGATTTGATGCATATCATCTTTTATTATGCAAACCCCACTTTTATTACATTCTTCACAGCCTTTGCAGGGATTTACTCTTATTTCACTTAATTTTATATGTTTTGTCTCAAATCCTTTATTTTTAAAGGGTTTTAAAGAATGTTTTAATAATATCTCACTATTTCCATTCGGTCTTTGTGTACCTGATATTCCTAAAATTTTCATATTTAATAACTCCTTTCGAAAGTTTATCTAAACCTAAGGAATATAAAATTGCTAAATTTAACCATTATTATATAAAAACAAATTATTAAAATCAAATAATAATCTAGTATATCTTCTCCAGTAATACATATTTTGAATAGATATCATTATCATTTATGATAAGATTTGTTATGATATTTAGCTTCAACTATACCCCTTATAATTCTTTATAAATAAAAAAGTGAGGTTGTACCTCACTTTAATTCTACTTAGTTATCCAATATCATAACAATAAAATTAATATTCCCTTTTTTATTTTTCCTAGTAAAATAATCTATTTCTTCAAAACCAACTTTTTTATATACTTTAATTGCTCTTTTATTAAAGCTTGCAACTGTTAAACGAAATTTATTTTTTATAAAAATACTTTTAGCATAATCTAATCCTGCTTTAACAAAATTATATCCTTCTCCTTTTCCACACATTTCAGGTTTTAAACCTAACCCAATATCAATATAATTTTCATTATCATATACACCGTACTTTTTTCCTACTGGTATCTGTGCAGACTCACCAAAGCAAAAATATCCTATCAGTTTGTTATTTTCATAAACAAAATAATAGGATCCATTCATAAATTCTGCAATTGTTTCTTCACTTCCATCTAAACTATATATGGAATAAGGCTCTTCGTATTTCCAATTTGAAATTTCTTTTGCTTCTTCTTTTTTCATATTATTAAAGATTAATTTCATTTTCATCACATCCATTTAAAATTATCTCAGTTTGGTAAATAAGCCTATTTTTAATTCAGTTTTAAAATAAATATATATTATAGGCTCATTAGTTCCTCTTTTATATCTTGTGGAGCTTTTTCAAGTGCATATCTAAAAATAGTCCGAGGTAAATTATTAACATTATTTTTTAAATAATTATATATTTTTTCTGGATAACTTAAATAAGCATATTTTAGAAGCCATCCAACACCTTTTTGTACATGTATTTCATCATCATGTTTTAATTTCTCTGCAATCGTATAAACCTTTTCAAAACTGCAATTAACAGTAAAACTTCTATTTGATTTTAACAAACTGACAGGTGCTGCTCGTCTTACATATGTTTTTGTGGAATCTGTCCATTTCAATACATTTTGAAATAACTGAGGGTATTTATCTACCATCGGGTTAAGGACTCTATAACAAAAAACATCACATGTTCCCCAATGATTAATATAATTATATAACCACTTTTCATAATATGACATGTATTTAAGTTTATATAATTCTTTTCTTCTTTTTATCCACATAGTGACAAGCCAAAATAATCTCCATTCCTCAACTGAAACTAAGAAATCAAAAAGTTCCATTAATTGGTCATTGTCACTAGGTAACTCTGGGTATATTTTTCTTTGTACTTGTTCCCTTGCCTTAGCATTAGATGCCATTCCTAATTTATTAAACTCATTATATATTTTTTCTAAAATCTTGCGGTTTTTCTCCAATATTATTCTCCCCTTATAATACTAAAATTCACATAATAAAAACTACTTCAAAACTTGTTGACATAAATAATTCTTAATTTTAAGTATTAAGAATTATTTATATTATCTTACTTCTTTATTAATTCCTATTTATCCTCTTTATTGTAAATTTTATCCTTATTAGGTTCCATTATACCAGGTTCCATTGCTATCATTATAGTTATTCAGTTCTTCTACTGTACTTATAAGCTCAACTGTAAAACTATAAAATATTTAAGTTTATTACTTATGATAGTTTCCTTTAAAATCATATTAATCTAACATATTCAATATATATATGATAAGAAACTTCAGGAGGTACAATATGTCTAGCTTAATCTTTTTACCTTTATTTTTTGGGTTTATAATTGCATTAAAAATTACTCTCAATTCATTTTTAAAAAAGTATAGAAAATATATTGTAACGTATTTTTCAGCATTATCAGTAATGTTAATTGTTCTTACAATCGTTTTATTCCCTGAAAACTCGGTAAAAGCAGCCTACAGAGGAGTTAATACTTGGTTTAATATTGTTCTACCGTCTTTATTACCTTTTTTTATATGTTCAGAAATTTTAATTGGATTAGGTGTTGTAAATTTTATTGGAACGCTTCTTCAACCTATAATGAATCCTTTTTTTAATGTTCCAGGAGAAGGGGCATTTCCCTTTGCTATGAGTATAACCTCTGGTTATCCTGTAGGGGTAAAGTTAGCCGCTAAGCTTAGAACTCAAAACATTTTGACTAAAGCAGAAGCACAAAGGTTAGTTTCTTTTTCTAGTACCTCTGGTCCATTGTTTATGATAGGAGCTGTTGCAGTTGGTATGTTTAATAATGCTACTTTAGGTGCTTTAATCGCTATAGCACACTATCTGGGAGCAATAACAGTAGGATTAATATTTAGATTTTATGGTGATAAGAGAAAAATTCCTAAAAAATCAGAAAAAAGCTATATTAAAAAAGCCTTTAGGGAATTGATTAAAGCAAAAGAAAATGATGGTAGAAGCTTCGGTATGCTTATGGGAGATGCTGTAAAGGAATCCTTTAATACAATGCTTATGATAGGTGGCTTTATTATACTTTATTCAGTAATAATTGAAATTCTTACTTTAACTAGATTAGAAGAATTAATATCCTACTTAATTACTTCATTAGTTCCTATATTAGAAGACAAAGAGCTTATTAGAGCAACGTTAAGCGGTATTATTGAAATTACCAATGGATGTAACATGCTTTCAAATGTTACTAATAGTAGCTATCTATCGAAAATTTCAATTGTGAGTTTTTTAATCGGCTGGAGTGGTTTTTCAATTATTAGTCAAGCTGCTAGTATTATTAGTAAGACTGATATTAAGCTTAGTATTTATACTTTAAGTAAATTCCTACATGGTATATTTGCAAGTATTTATACAATATTACTTTATATACTTTTCTTTAAAGATAAAGTAAAGCCTGCTTCAATAGTTCTGCAGCAAGGTAAAGTTAATTTTGTTTCAAGTGATTGGATCTCAATATTTAGTTTTTCAACTAAAATATATTTCATTATACTATTATGTTTGATACTTATAGGTATAACTTTAAGTTTATTAAATCAAAAAATTGTAACTAGGTAAAAGTAAATAGGTATTTAATAGAAGTTATATTGAATATAACTATTTTATATTGCATAGAAATTAGTAGATGATTAAGAATAGTTGTAATAATTAGGAGGTAAAAATTTTGATAATAACTATTCTACTATTCTGTTTAGGTCTTATTCTAGTTGTCAAGGGTGGAGATCTGTTTGTTGAGTCATCTGTTAATATAGCTAGGACGTATCATCTGCCCGAGATATTTATTGGGGCTACAATAGTGAGTATAGCAACAACAGCTCCTGAAGCAATTGTTTCAGTCACGGCTGCAACTGCAGGACACACTACCATGAGTGTGGGAAATGCAGTCGGTTCCATAATTTGTAATACAGGTCTAGTATTAGGTGTTACCAATATAATCTCTCCCAGTAGAATTAAAGGTAAATTTTTTAGATTAAAATCTCTTATTCTTCTAGCCGTATTTTTAATCTTTTCTACTATTTCTTATGATGGTTTAATTACTACAAAAGATTCTGTAATTTTAATTATAATTTTATTAGGATATATTATCTTAGATACCTATATATTAAGATATAAGAATAATCAAACTTCACAATATAAAAGAAAAATCTTTAATCTTAGGAAAAAAGTTAAGACAATATTCTTCTTTATTACTGGTATATTTAGTATTATAGTTGGCTCTAATTTACTTATTGATAACGGTATAGATTTAGCTAAATTTATTGGTGTTCCAGAATCAGTAATTAGTTTATCTTTAATTGCTTTTGGAACTTCTTTACCAGAACTAACAACTGCACTAACTGCTTTAAAGAAAGGTCATACCTCATTATCAGCAGGGAATATTGTAGGAGCTAATATTCTAAACGTAGCACTAGTTCTTGGATCCTCTGGAATGGTATCTTCACTTATAATTGAAAGACAGAATTTAGTTTTAGATTTTCCTGTTGCTTTTTTAATGCTATTAATTCTTACAATTCCGTGTTTATTTAAAAATAAAATTAGTAGATTTCAGTCCATTTCTTTATTAATTTTATATGCATTATATATATGTATACTATATAGAATACATATGTAACTAGTACTAGATATGTTTATGTTAATGTATATTATAAATGTGAAGATTGCCATACAAAGGAGGATGTTTTAGTAATTGAAGCAACTTTAATAGCACTAGCTATTTGTATTGACTCTTTTGCTTTAGGTATGACCTATGGTATTAAACAAATACGAATTCCAAAAGCAGCCACATTAATAATAAATTTTGTAACTATTATCATCTTAGGAATTTCAATATATTCAAGTCATATAGTAGTAAAGTATATATCTGAAAATACTTCCACTTTAATAAGTTGCATTATACTAATTAACTTAGGATTAATTTTCATGTTGGAAGGATACATTAAATATAAAATTGAAAATACAAATGATGATAAACTAGCTAAATTTTATATACTCAAGCTAGGACTTATAATAGATATTGCACTTGATACCACTAAAGCCGACTTAGATGTTTCTGGAGATATAAACATAAAGGAAGCTTTCTATTTGGGCTTTGTATTATCGATTGATGCTCTTGGGGCCGGATTTGGACTTTCTTTAGGTGGAATTAATTATCTTTATTTTTTACCTTTAGTATTTTGCTTTAACATTATATTTATCATGTAATTTACTTATATTATTATAGCTTTGTATATATTACAACAAACATAATCAATACCACTAGATTTAAAATAATTTTAACTGGCCTTCTATCTTTAAACATTAATTCATTAATTATTTCAAGTGTAGAATTAATAATAACTATTATAACTAAATATATTAAATCAACCATATTCATAATTGTCATAATTCCTATAATAATTAATAGTGTGGCTAAAATATATTTTATTATATTTAGATATTTAGTCTTATCTTTGTTCATCTCTCTTCACTCCAGCACCTTTGATTAAATTTAAAAATGTATTCAAGAAATCCATTAAACATAAAATTTGTAAACTTGCCTTAAATTTATTATTTATTTTTAAGAGTTACAACTTCTTTATATAATTGTCCACCTTTATATATACCTAATACTTCTATAATGTAACCTTCTTGTAATCCTTCTTCTATCATTCTATTAAATTCTGTATTTGAATCCGTAACTATGTTTATTCTTAAATCCCTATTATATTTTTTTAAAGGTTGTAAGATTATTAGCAATCCTTCATAATAGTTTTCTATTTTTTCTATAACTCCTATAATATTTCTAAAATCCATTTTCTTTACATCTTTTATATTACAACCAGCTTTCGAAACTTCAACAACCATTTGAACAAAATTTCTGGATTTTAGATTATATTTATAAATTTCAGAATTAGAAACTAAAAATTTTCCTCCAGATTCTTTCATTGGATCTTCCAAAAAAAACTCGAGAATATTTTTTTTTCCTTTTGACTTTGTTCAATTTTAGTAATTATTGCTCTCCAATTCTTTATTTCTGTATTAACACGTGAATCTAATTTATTATCTTCAAAATTATCCTTTTTATCATTTATATGAGTACTACAGCCTGTAAAAAGTAAAGGAATTAATATTACAAATATTTATACTTTTCTTTTTCATATTTAACTCCTATTTTTTACATAATATATTTTTATAAATTTATTGCATAGGCAAGAAACAAACTTTCCATATGCCTTCTTTATTTTTTATTAGCCTAAAAGTAAAAACAAAATCTTCTTCATTTTCTGTATTAGAGTAAACTTTATTATTTTCCCATGTTATTATAGCCTCTTGTTTATTTTCAGAGTATTTAACTTTCAAGTTTTCAACATTTTTAAATACCTCAAGATTTCTGCTTGTTCTTTTATTTATATCTTCTAAGTGTTTTTCTTTAGACCAACCTAAATATTTGTCATCTTGTATATAAAATTCATATTCTGTTTCATAATCTTGTATTTGTCCAGCATGTAGATATAGTTTGCATACAGTAATAGGATCTAATCCATTTAAAACTGAATCATCATGGTCTTGTGCAAATTTACTATATATTTCTTTTTTCTCCCTCTGTCAATTTCAGCAAGTTTACAGTATTTGAGTTAGAAGCACAGCCTATAAAAAATAAGTTCAAAATAAAAAAGATAATAGAATAAGTAAATATTTTTTTCATACTACATATTCTCCTTTTAAAATTTAAGTTAACTACAAATTAATTATATTACATTATATGGTAAACAACAAATCCTTTTACATATTTTGTAATAATAGTATATTTTCAAACAAAAAAAAGGCTCCATAATCTGGAACCTTCTTACTTTAAACCTTTTAGTTCTTCTCTATTTTTATCTAGTGTATCTATAAGTGTCTTCAATTGTTCTTGAACATTTTTTAGTAGTTCATCTGCATATTCTCTTGCTCCTATTCTTATCTCCTTTGCATTACTTTTGGCCTTATTTATTATTTCTTCAGCTCTTTCTTGAGCCTTCTTTGTTATTTCATCTTCCTCAACCATTTCCTCAATATGTAATTTAGCTTCATTAATAATTGTATCAGCTTCGTTTTGAGCTTCTGCTAAAATCTTTTGTCTTTCTTCTTTTATCCATTCAGCCTGTTTTATTTCATCTGGTAGTTTAATTCTTATTTCTTTTATTATTTCTAATAATTCCTCTTTATCTAATAATACTTTTCCTGCAAAAGGTATAGAAGAACTTTCATCAAGAATATCTTCAATTTCATCTAAAAGATCCATTACTTCCATATCCTTATTCCCCCTTTATCTTTACTTTTATTGCTTGTTCTACTGATTTAGGTACTAAATCTGATATATCACCATTAAACCTTGCAACTTCCTTTACCAAGCTTGAACTTAAAAACGAATATTTTGCACTTGTCATTAAAAATAATGTTTCTATATCATTATCTAAGTTCCTATTCATTAATGCCATTTGTAGTTCATATTCAAAATCTGAAACTGCCCTTAAGCCTTTTACTATAGCTGATATATCCCTTTTTTTTGCATAATCAACTAAAAGGCCTGAAAAACAATCAATTTCTACATTATCATAATCCTTACATACTTCTTGTAATAGCTTTACCCTTTCCTCAACAGTGAACATTGGCTTTTTTGAGGGATTATTTAATACTGCCACTATTACTTTATTAAACTTTTTAGAACATCTTTTGATAATATCAAGATGTCCATTTGTTACTGGATCAAAACTTCCAGGATAGAGTACAACCATTATACTTCCTCCTCTGCTTTATAAAAAGAAATAGTTGTATTTCCGTATTCCCTTGAATGAACTTTTATTAAATTATGTACTTTTTCGGGTAAAATAGTATTGGTTCTATGTTCAACAATTACTATTCCATTATGTTTTATGATTTTATGCTCTGCGATTTTATTTAGTGTTGGTTCAGCAAAGCCTTTATTATAAGGTGGATCCATGAAAATAAAATCAAATTTTACATTCTTTTTTCCAAGAATTTCTATTGCTCTACCTACTTTATTTTTATAAACATATGACTTATTTAATAGTTTTGTATTTGAAAGGTTTTCTTTAATTATTTTTATACACTCTGAACTATAGTCAATAAAATAACATTCATCAGCTCCTCTGCTTAAAAATTCAATTCCTATATTTCCTGTTCCTGAAAATAAATCTAGTACAATACTATTTCCAGGAATTTTACCTAATATATTAAATAAAGATTCTTTAATTCTATCAGTTGTAGGTCTTGTTTCAAGTCCTTTAGGAGCTTTTAATTTATGTCCCTTAGCTGTTCCAGTTATTACTCTCATTTTTTCACCTCTCTAATACCATTATTTTAGCACAATATCAAAATTAGTACAAAATTAAATATTTTTTTACAAATTGTTACTGTATATTTTACTTTAAAAAACAAATAATATGTACATAGAAGAAAATTCCCCTAAAACTATTCCTTAAAATTCTCCTCTCCCAACTAAATTAATAAAAAGAAAGATGCCTTTTTGACATCTTTCTTTTTTATTAATTAAAGCTTATATCTTTTATTTTATCCTTAAAAAGATTAATTATTTTATTCTTAATCTTTTTATATTTTTCAGATTGTAGATGTCTGTCCTCTTCTAGTATTTTAAGTGCCAACTTTTGAGCCTGTTTTAACATATCCATATCTCTAAAAATATTACCAATTTTTAAATCAGGAATTCCATGTTGTCTAGTTCCAAAGAATTCTCCGGGACCTCTAATTTCTAAATCTTTTTCTGAAATAACAAACCCGTTATTTGTTCTTTCCATTATCTTCATTCTTTCTCTAGCAACTTTACTATTACTATCATTTATTAATATACAATATGACTGATATTTTCCTCTTCCTACCCTTCCTCTTAACTGGTGAAGCTGTGCCAATCCAAATCTTTCTGCATTTTCAATTACAATTATATTTGCATTAGGGACATTTACTCCGACTTCTATTACGGTGGTTGAAATAAGTATATCAATTTCATGGTTTTTGAATTTAGCCATTATTTCATCTTTATCCTTTGCATTCATTTTACCGTGTAAAAGTGCCAATCTCAAATCTGTAAAATACTCATTACTTAACTCTTCATATAGCTCTGTAGCAGATTTTATATCTAAAGAATCAGATTCTTCTACTAATGGACAAACAATATAAGCTTGTCTTCCTTCTTTTATTTGTTTTTTTACAAAATCATATACTCTTTTTTTCATTTTACTATTAACTGCATATGTTTCTACCTTTTTTCTTCCTGGTGGAAGTTCATCAATTATAGATATATCTAAATCCCCATATAAAATTAGTGCTAAAGTTCTAGGTATCGGAGTAGCTGTCATTACTAAAACATCTGGATTTAAACCTTTTTGTGTCAATTTAGCCCTTTGTCTTACCCCAAATCTATGCTGCTCATCTGTTATTGCAAGACCTAACTTATCAAACTCTACAGTATCTTGTATTAATGCATGTGTTCCAACTACAATATCTATTTTCCCTTCTTTTATTTTCTTAAGTATTTCTTTTTTCCTTTTATCAGGCACACTACCCACTAATAACTCTATTTCAATATTATAATTATTTAAAAATTCTTTTATACTTTCATAATGCTGTGTGGCTAAAATTTCAGTAGGTGCCATCATGACAGCTTGATATCCAGACATAACAGCTTTTAACATTGAAAGTACAGCAATAATAGTCTTCCCTGATCCAACGTCTCCTTGGACTAGTCTATTCATAGGCTTATCTGATTCCATATCTTGTTCAATTTCCTTAAATACTCTCTTCTGAGCATTAGTTAATTCAAAAGGAAGTGTATTTATAAACTTTTTAATTTCATCAACTTTATTAAATTTTATACCATTTTTATTGTTACTATAATTTTCTTTTATCATTAACAACCCTAGTTGCAGTATTAATAACTCTTCAAATACTAGTCTTTGTCTTGCTTTTATATAGCATTTCCTGTCCTTAGGAAAATGAATATTTTTTAAAGCATCATTTACAGAAATTAAATTAAAATTTTTTCTAATAACATCAGGAAGGCAATCTTCAACTTTATCTATGTAATTTTTTAAAACATTATTAGCTATCTTAATCATTTCATTATTACTTAACTTTTCTGTTAAGGGGTATATTGGTATTATCTTTCCTACCTTTTCCCCTTTTCTATCATTTTTGTCAAATACAGGGTTTTGTATTTGAATTTCATTATAGGCAATTTTTACTTTTCCATTAACCCTTAGAATCTCACCTATTTTAAAATTTTTTGCCATATATTCTTGATTAAACCAAACTAAAAAGGCTAATCCCGTTTCATCTTTTACAGGAACCTTTGTTATGGAAAGTCCCCTTCTTGGTCTATATATTACTGGAGAACCAGATACGATTACCTTTAAATTTACCTTTTCTCCATTTCTACATTCCTTTATACTATTTAATTTTCTTCTGTCTTCATAGGTTCTTGGAAAGTAATAAAGCATATCTTCAACAGTCTTTATGTTAAGCCTTTTAAGTTTTTTTGCTCTTTTTGGGCCAACACCTTTTACATATTGGATTGATGTATTTAAATTTTCCAAATTCTTCACCCCTAGAACATATGTTTATATTTATTATATAAAAAGAATATTTTCCAAGCAACCAAGTAAGTAATCAAGTAATTGTTATAGTTAAACTTAAATAAAAAAGTAGCTAAGCATAATGCCTAACTACTTTTACTCCACTGAAAATATATAGTAGTAAAGTGGCTGACCTCCATAAACTACTTCAATATCACACTCTTCCATTTCTTCTTCTAATAATTCCCCTAATTCTTCTGCCTTTTCCTTACTAATATCTTCTCCATAAAATATGGTTATTAAATCATTTTCATCTTCATCTATAATATTTCTTAATAGGTCCATTGAAACTTCTCTAATATCATTACCAATTGATTTTATTTCACCTTCAGATATTCCTATTACATCATCCTTTTTTATTTCTTTACCATTAATTGTAGTATCTCTAACTGCAAATGTTACCTCTCCAGTTTTTACTTCTTTTATAGCCTCTTCCATATTCTCAATATTTTCATCTAGATCAAGGTCTTCATCAAAGGATAATAAAGCTGTAACACCTTGAGGTATAGTTTTAGTTGGTACCACTTCAATATTTCTATTGCTTAATTCTTTGGCCTGTTTTGCTGCTAAGATTATATTACTGTTATTAGGTAATATAATTATATTTTCACCCTTTACATTTTCTACAGCTTTTAAAATATCTTCTGTACTTGGATTCATAGTTTGTCCACCTGAAATAACATAGTCTACCCTTAGATCCTTAAAAACATTTTTTATTCCTTCACCCATTGCAACTGTTATTATACTATATTTCTTCATTTCATCTTCTTGATTTTGTTGTACATGTTTTTCATCAACTACTTTACTTTTGTGTTGATATCTCATATTATCAATTTTTATATTAGTTAATTCTCCAATTTTTAACCCCTTTTCTAATACTTCACCTGGATTATTAGTGTGAATATGAACCTTTATATGTTCTTCATCACCAATAACTAACATTGAATCTCCAAACTTAGTTAGTTCGTCTTTTAATTTTTCTATATCACCATTTTTACTATTTATGATAAACTCAGTACAATATCCAAATTTAATATCTGCTTCTTCAGTATATTCTTTTGTTTCTTCATCTGCTTTAAGATATTCATCTAATTCATCAAAAAACTCATCATCGTCAAAAGTTACAGCTTTTAATGCACCTATTAAAATATAAAGTAATCCTTTTCCTCCAGCATCAACTACCCCAGCTTGTTTTAAAGCATCTAACATTTCAGGTGTTTTTTTAAGGGTTTCATCACCATGTTTTATAACCTCTTCTAAGAAGATTTTAATGTCATTTTCTTCTTTTGCTAATTCTTCAGCCTTTTCTGCACATTCTCTTGCAACTGTTAGTATAGTACCCTCAATAGGCTTCATAACAGCCTTATAAGCTGTATCAGAAGCCATTTTAAAGGCTCTAGCTATATCTTTTGTATTTGCCTTTTCGATTCCTGTTAAACCTTGTGCTAAACCTCTAAAAAGTTGTGAAAGGATAACCCCAGAGTTTCCTCTAGCTCCCATTAATGAACCCTTTGAAGCTGCTTTAGCTATATCTTCAATATTATTTGCATTTGATTTTTTTACTTGTCTTGCTGCTGACTGCATAGTTAATGCCATATTGGTTCCAGTATCACCATCTGGTACTGGGAAAACATTTAAATCATCTACGACTGTCTTATTTTTTTCTAAGTAGTTTGCTCCGCCTATAATCATTTTCTTTAGTATGTCACCATCTATATATTCGATTTTCAACCTTAGTACCTCCTTAATCTACTTTTGTACTCTTACACCTTGTATATTAATGTTAACCCTTTTTACTTTTAAGCCTAAAAATTTCTCTATATTGTATTTTACCTTTTCTATAATATTATTTGCAACAACAGAAATTTTCGTCCCATACTGTACTACTATATGTAAATCGATTATGATTGAATCATCTTCAGTGCTAACTTTAACACCTTTAGTTAGATGTTCTTTTCTTAATAATTCTGCTAAACCATCAGTAGCATTTCTGCTTGACATTCCAACAAGTCCATAACATTCCATAGCTGCTAATCCTGCTATTGTAGCAATAACAGAATCATCAATAACAATTGAACCATATTTATTATTTATTTTTCCAGGCATAAAAATCCTCCTTTAGTAGGTTATATATATATTCTACCCTATTATTATTCTGTATTCAACTTACTGAACAATATGAATTTTTACATATTCTTATCTAGTTATTGCAAAAATATTCGTATATATGTTAAAATAGTAATGTTTCTAGAGTAGAATTCATAGAACAATTAGGGAGGTGTAAATCATGGCAAGAAAATGTGACGTATGCGGCAAAGGTAAAGCAACTGGAAATAAAGTAAGCTTTTCAAATCGTCATAATAAAAGAACTTGGCGTCCAAATTTACGTAGAGTAAAAGCAATCGTTGATGGTTCTCCAAAGAAAATTCGTGTTTGTACAAGATGTTTAAGATCTGGTAAAGTTGAGAGAGCTCTTTAATAATATATGGCTTCCTTGAATTTGGAAGCCTGTTTTACTTTTTTGCTAAATACTATATAATTCCCAGCCTATTGCCATAAGACTTATTCCGAGAAAAGCTAACGTTATCCATTTAGGAAGTACATAAATCAAGTATATTGAAGCTATAATAACCACTAATGTCATTATAATCCTAATTAAACCCTTCATATAAACCAACCCCTATATCATTCTATAAATTGTCCAGCCTAAAAAAATTAGTAAAAAACCTAATATAAGAACCCATATTTTTAATGGAACAACATATATTACTATAAAGCCGCCAATAACAGCTAAGACTATTCCCAGGACCTTTCTAATACTTCTAGTAAGTATAATTTTCCTCATTTATATCACTCCTTTAAAGGTCCATATATACCTATATTATTCATTTAAAAAGATTATGTTACATTATAGACTATTCTTATCTCTTTTCATATAAAAAAAGCTGCATTAAGCAGCTTTTAATCTCTAGATTTGATAACTAAACATACCCCATCTTTAATTTTAACTTTTCCCTTATCTGAAATAACTTTATTACTTATTCCTAATGTTGAGCTAAATTTAATATCAATATTATTTGTTTCATACTCAAATCCCTTCAGAGTAACTCCCTCTACGTCTCCTAAAAAAGGAATAATTGAAACAAAGGTATTTATATCTTTACTTATCTTTAACTTATTATCTGTAATATAAATCTCGTTATGACTATCTATAATTTTAGCTTTAACACCTTTCTTTAGGAGTTTATACAATAAAAATATATTTGCTAATGTATGGTCAATTCTTGTACCTGTTGCTCCTAATAAAACTATCTCATTTGCTCCCTTTTGTAATGCATAATCTATTGCTAAATCAGTATCAGTATTGTCTTTTTTAGCAGGAAATTTTACAAATTTTATTCCTTCTTCCCTATATTTTCCTAAGGCCTCATTTGTAATTGAGTCTAAATCACCAACAATAACATCTGGTTTTAAGTTAGCCTTAAATAAATGCTTTGCACCTCCATCTGCACACACTATAAAGTCTACTTTGGAGGCTTCATTTTTTAGAACCTCATAATCTTTTATATCTCCATTTGAAATTATAAGTGTTTTCATGTTAATCACTCTTTTCAATCAATTGCTTAAACTCTTTGGTTGTTTTTATAACATCTTCTGATTTGAAAATTGCAGATCCAGCAACAACTATATCTACTCCCCAATCAATAACCTCTTTTACATTATTAGGCTTTATTCCACCATCAACTTGTATGTCAATATCAAGTTGATTAGAATCAATAATTTTTCTTATTTCCCTGACTTTTTCTTCCATAGAATGAATAAGTTTTTGTCCACCAAAACCTGGATTTACTGTCATGATTAAGATCATATCAATATCCTTTAGAACATATTTTATATTTTCCAGTGGAGTCGAAGGATTTAATGATACACCTGCTTTTACTCCAAATGATTTAATCTGTTGTACTGTTCTATGCAAATGAACTGATGATTCTGCATGTACTGTTATAATATCCGCTCCTGCATCAACAAAATCTTTTATATATCTTTCTGGCTTTTCGATCATTAAATGAACATCAAATGGTAAATCTGTAATTTTTCTTATATTTCTTATAACAGGTGGACCAATTGTAATATTAGGCACAAATAAGCCATCCATTACATCTAAATGTATATAGTCAGCTCCACCTTTTTCTACTTTTAATATCTCTTCACCTAATCTACTAAAATCAGCTGATAATACCGAAGGGGCAAGTTTAGCCATTTTAATACCTCCTATTTTTCTTTAGTTCATCTAAAAATTTAAGATAATTTTCATACCTTAATTTACTTATAGCTTCATTTTCAACAGCCTCTTTCACTGCACAACCTGGCTCTTTATAGTGTCTACAACCAGTAAATTTACAATCTACACTGTAGTCATTTATTTCTCTAAAATAAAGCCCTAATTCATCATCTTCAATGTAATCTATTTTTAATGAACTAAAACCAGGTGTATCTACTACCCAACCACCTATATTTAGCTCTAATAATTCAGCACATCTTGTAGTATGTCTACCTCTTTTAGTTTTTTGACTTACTTCTCCTGTTTTTAACTGTAGATTGGGTTGTACATTATTTAACAAAGTGGATTTTCCTACTCCTGAAGGTCCAGCAAAGACTGTTATTTTATCTTTTAATATCTCTCTTAACCGATCTATCCCTTTGCCTGTTTTACAGCTTGTTGTTAAAATCCTGTATCCAGCTTTTTTATAAATGTTTATAAATTCTTGTGTATCCTTTTCATCAACTAAATCAATTTTATTAAAACAAATTGTTATATCTAAATCTTGTGATTCTGCCAACAATAAAAATCTATCTAATAACCACAAATTAGGGTCAGGTTTTTTAACTGCGAAAACTATAACTGCGTGGTTAACATTTGCCACAGGAGGTCTTATAAGTTCAGTTTTTCTTTTTTGAATTTCTTCTATATAACCTGAATTGTCCTCTTCATTTATTCTAATTTTTACCTTATCTCCCACAAGGGGAGTTATTTTCTTTTTTCTAAAAACCCCCCTAGCTCTACACTCATAAATTTTATCATCTACTTTTACATAATAAAATCCCCCAATTCCCTTAATAATTATGCCTTCTTCCATAAACTACCTCCTCTAGAAGCTAATCTCTTTTTCTTTATATAATTCACCATCAAAGTAAATTGCAAACTTGGCTTTTCCTTTACCTGAAACTGTTACAGCTATCCATTCTTCTTTTGTTTCATGAACTTTACTGTATATTAATTCCTTTATTCCATCTTGGATTTTATATATTTTAACCTCAACTTCATCTTTATTCTGTGGTAAAGGTATGTTTATATGAAGGGCTGTCTCCTTATTTTCCTCTTCATTCTTCTCTTTATCTCCATTTTCTGACTCTGTAGTATTTGTTGAGTCATTGTCTGTATTTACATTATCCTGTCCATTTTGGTCTTCCTCATCATTTGATATTTGTGTTCCATTACTAACAATTAAATCAATTGAAGTATTTTCTTCAATTTCTGTACCGGCAGGATAGCTTTGCCAAACAACTACATTTTTATCAAATTCATCATTGTATTCATATTTTATCTCTCCAATTGAAAAACCTTTAGATATTATCTCTTTTTTCGCCTTTTCAATATCTAATCCAATAAGCTTTGGCATAATAATATATGAAATTTCTGGTCCTTCACTAACAACTATATCAACTTTTGTTCCTTCTGGAACTTTTTGATTTGGTTTAGGATTTTGCTCTATAACTATATCAGTTGGAATTTCACTATTTTCAAAAACAACTTCTCCCATTTTTAATCCTGCATTATTTAAAACTATTTCTACATCACTATAGTATTTATTTGTTAAATTAGGAACCTCTACAGTTTTAGGTCCTTTACTTACATATACTTCTATAGGATAACCTACTACAACCTTATAGCCTGGCTCTTCACTTTGTGAAATAACAACTCCCTCTTTATAGGTATCATCATATCTTCTACCTTTCACTTTAAATTCAAGCCCAAGGCTTTCTATTTTCTCCCTTGCTTTATCTTCATGCATTCCTACTATTTGTGGCATTACAACCTCTTCTGTAAATAAATAGTCTTTAACAACAATGAAACCTACTGCTAACCCAGATGTAATTAGAAATGCTAAGACTATCGCTATGGCTGTAATATAATTACTTTTTTTGCCTTTTTCTTTTTTTTCTGACTTTTTATTTTTTCTACTACTCTGTTTCTTTTTATCTATTTTTTCATCTTTTATTGCTGGCATCACTCTTGTGGGAGAATCATCTAGGTTTTTAAATTCAACAAAGTCTCCATCTGAAGAACTTTTAGCTTTCTGTAAATCCTTTAGAACCTCTCCTGCACTTTCATATCTTAAAGACTGATTTTTCTCTACACATTTTAATATTATTTTTTCAATACTCTTTGGTATAGATTTATCAATTTCTCTAGGCGGTATTATATCTTCTTGAATATGTTTTAATGCAATAGATATTGGACTTTCCCCTTGGTAAGGTACTCTGCCTGTTATCATTTCATACATTACAATTCCTAATGAGTAAATGTCTGATTTCTCATCAGTATATCCACCTCGAGCTTGCTCTGGTGAAAAGTAATGTACAGACCCTATAACATTACTAGTGTTAGTGACAGTAGTACTAGTTGCCGCTCTAGCTATACCAAAATCAGTAACTTTTACCCTTCCATCATCAGTTATTAAAATATTATGTGGTTTGATATCTCTATGGACTATATGATTTTTATGAGCATGATTTATAGCCTCAGTAATTTGAGTAGCAATGTCTAATGTTTCCTCATAGCTTAATTTCCCTTTCTCCCTAATAAGCTGTTTTAAAGTTTTTCCTTTAACATATTCCATTACTATATAATGTATATTATCCTCAACACCTACATCATATATATTTACTATATTGGGATGACATAGACTAGCAGCAGCCTGAGATTCTCTTTTGAATTTATTTATAAACTCGTCATCATTAGTAAATTCAGTCCTTAGAACTTTTATAGCTACATATCTATTTAAAAGTCGACATTTAGCTTTATATACTAAGGCCATTCCGCCTCCGCCAATTCTTTCAATGATTTCATACCTGTCTCCTAGTATCTTGCCTATCATTTCTTCACCTCTTTCTACTCAATTCCTATTAACATCACAGTTGTATTATCAAAACCACCTAAATCATTAGCAGTTTTTGTTAACTCATCACATGCATCTTGTAAATTTTTATTTAAAAGTAAAATTTCTTTTATTCTCTCTTCACTAACCATATTAGTTAACCCATCTGTACATAATAATATAATATCATTCTCTATTAAATCCTTACTAATAATATCTATCTCTATATCTTCTTCCGTCCCTAAGGCTCTAGTTATAATATTCTTTTGGGGATGATTAATAGCCTCTTCCTTTGTAATACTCCCTTTTCTTACTAACTCAGCAACCAATGAATGATCCTGTGTTAATTGTATTAACTCATTATTCCTAAATAAATAGGCTCTACTATCACCAATATGTCCAATAAATAGTCGATTATCATATATATAAGCCATAGTTACTGTTGTTCCCATACCATAACATTCTTCTTTTTTCTGTGCTTCTTCATAGACTATTAAATTTGCTTTTTTTAGAGTATTCTTAATAAATTCTGATACTTCAATATCGTTATTTAATAATTTTTCTTTATTATCATAAAATATTTTTTTAACTATTTCAACTGCTCTGCGACTTGCTACTTCACCTGCATTATGACCTCCCATACCATCTGCTACAACAAATAGTGGAAATTGATCTAAATCTGAATAGAAAAAAGAATCTTGATTAATTTTTCTTATTTCCCCAACATCAGTACATACACCTACTTGCATAAACTCACCTCACCATATAGAAAAATCCTTTTCCAGTTAATCCTTTTTTGATTCCATATATTTCCGTCTTAACTGTCCACATGCTGCATTAATATCTCTACCCATTTCTCTTCTTATTGTAGCTTTAATTCCTCTGTTCTCTAATTCCCTTTTAAAATTTTTAACTGATTTTTTGTTAGAACTTCTATAGTCTACTTCTTTTATTGGATTAAGGGGAATTAAGTTTACATGACATAACATTCCCTTTAATAAATTAGCTAATTTTTTAGCATTTTCTTTAGTATCATTAACTCCTTTGATAAGTGTATATTCAAATGTAACTCTTCTGTTTACCTTCTCTATATAATATTTACATGCTTTTATTACCTCTGATATGCTATATTTATATGTTATAGGCATTACTTTTTTTCTTTCATTATCATTAGTAGCATGAAGTGAAATTGACAAGGTGATTGGTAGCTTTTCATCTGCTAACTTATAAATATTTGGTACAATTCCACAAGTAGATAAAGTTATATGTCTATAGCCAATGTTTTGACCATGTTTATGATTTATAATTCTTAAAAATTTTAATACATTTTCATAATTATCTAGTGGTTCTCCACTTCCCATTAAAACTATATTACTAACTTTTATATTTAAATCTTTTTGAATTTTATAGACTTGATCAAGAATTTCCCCAGTAGTTAGATTTCTTATAAGGCCATCTTTAGTAGATGCACAAAATGTACATCCCATTTTACAGCCTACTTGAGTAGACAAACATACACTAACTCCATGTTTATATTCCATCATTACACTTTCAATAATATTTCCATCTTCCAATAAAAATAGATATTTTTTAGTATTATCTATTTTAGAATCAAATCTTTTAAATATTTTTAGATTAGTTATTTTATATTTGTTCTCTAGCTTGTCCCTTAACTCCTTACTGAGGACAGTAATATCTTGAAAGGATTCAACATTCTTCTGATGAATCCAGTTAAAAATTTGTTGTCCTCTAAATGATTTTTCGCCAATTTCAACCATTAGTTTTTTTAATTCTTCTAAGTTGAAGGATTTTAAATCTATCTTATTCAAAAAATCCCTCCAATCCATAATTTCATCTTTTAATTATATCATACTATGTATATTTTTATCTATTAACTTAATTTTATTAACTTTGCAATAAAAAAGCCATCTGTTCTATGAATATGAGGATATAATTCTATATATCCATCCTTAAGAGTATCTAAGTTTTCTTTATAATTAATTAAATGATCAAATCCTATTAACTTAAAGTTACTATTTTTTTCTAAGAATCTTTTAACTAACTCTATATTTTCTTCTTTTTCAATAGTACAAGTACTATATATTAATGTTCCTTCAGGTTTTAAGTATTTACTAGCATTCTTTAAAATTTTATATTGTAAAGAAGCAATCTCTTTTAGGTCATCTCTATTTTTATTCCATCTTATATCAGGTTTTCTCCTCAATAATCCCAATCCTGAACAAGGAGCATCAACTAAACAAAAATCAGCCTTTCCTATTAATTTTTCATCTATTTTTAATGCATCAAATTTTTCTGTATCTATAATATCTATTCCTAATCTTTTAGCACTTTTATTTATTAAGTTTAATTTATGGTCATATATATCTCTAGAAATTATTTTCCCTTTATTATTCATTTTTTGAGCAAGATGTGTAGCCTTGCCACCTGGGGCACTACAAACATCTACAACTAAACTGTCCTCCTTAGGTTCCATTATCTGAGCAACTAGCATAGAGCTTTCATCTTGTATTTGAAAAAATCCATTTTTAAATTCTTCTAAATTTGTTATTTTTTTCGGGTTTTCAACTATAATACCATCATTAGCATACTTAGTTTTTTGTACTTCTAACCCCTTTCTCTCTAAAATATCCATAAGCTCTTCCCTTGTGATTTTTAATGTATTTACTCTAATATTTAGTTTAGGCTTCTTATTATTTTCTGCTAGTAAGCTCTCAGTAAAATCAAAGCCATACTCTGCTATCCACCTTTCAACCATCCATTTAGGATGGGAATATTTTAATGATAGATGTTCAATAGGCTTTTTACTCTTATTAGGTAACTTAATATTGTTTTTGTTTCTTACAATATTTCTTAAGACCCCATTTACAAACCCATAAACACCTCTATGCCCATATTTCTTGGCTAATTTTACAGATTCATTACAAGCAGCACTATCAGGTATTCTATCCATAAAAATTATTTGATAAATCCCCATTCTTAATATTTCTCTTATCATAGGTGAAATCTTTTTAAATTTAACCTTAGAAAATTGCTTAATAATATGGTCTATATATAATCTATTTTCTAAGACTCCATAAACTAACTCTCTAATAAAAGAATCATCAATATTTCCTACATCATAATCAATATTTTTATTTAAAGATATATTTGAGTATGCTTTTTTTTCATTTATTTCATACAAAACCCTAAGTGCAATCTGACGAGAATTTTTACCCATATTTCATACCTCCATCAAAAAAATAAAAGGGGAAAACCCCCTTTAATCTCTTCTACTACTAATTAAAATTAATCTCATAAGTTGTGCTATTGCAGTTAATGTTGCTGCTACATAAGTTAATGCTGCTGCATTTAATACCTTTTTAGCAGGTCTTATTTCTTCTCTTGATAATATTCCAGCTTCTAGTTGGGCAATTGCCCTATTACTTGCATTAAATTCAACTGGTAATGTAACAACGTGAAATGCAATTACAGCTAGGTATAATAATATTCCTAGATGCAAAAGATTAAATCCAAATATTTCTATTCCAGGTATAAACAACCCTGCAAATATTAAAAACCATACAAATCTAGAACTAAAACTTGCAATTGGAGCTATATTGTTTCTTAATATTAACGGGTAATATCCTTTAGCATGTTGAATTGCATGACCTGCTTCATGGGCAGCAACTCCAATTGACGCAATCGATGTGCCATTATAAACGTTCCTTGACAATCTTAATACCTTACTTCTAGGGTCATAATGGTCTGTTAAGTTACCACCTATCATTTCAATTCTAACATCATGTAGACCATTGCGGTCTAGTATATTTCTTGCAGCTTGAGCGCCTGTATATCCTGACCTACTACCAACTCTTAAATATCTCCTAAAAGTAGAAGTAACCTTTCCTTGTGCATACATAGCAAATATTATAGCTGGTAATAAAAGAATCATTGTAGGGTCAAACCAGAAAAATGGGTACATTAACTACCCCTCCTTTAAAAAGTCTTTTATTGCATTTTCTATTTTTCTAACATCTACTTTTGTATCAAAACAAGGTCCATTTGGTCTTTCATTTGTTATTCCATACACAGGTAATATTTTAACATCATTTATACCACTTGCTAAATCCCTTTCACACGCAACTGCTATAATAGCCTTTGGCTTTGTTTTTTTTATCCATTCTCTAGCTAGTGTTCCTCCAGTGGCAACAATTGCTTTTACATTATATTTATTACATATTTCTATAATAGAATCTATATCGCATTTTCCACATCTTCTACAATTATTTATATCATTTGTAATTTTATATTCACATTTTGAATCTTGTAAACAGTGTGGTAACAAAATTAATATTTCATTATTCCTTACTTTAATATTTTTTGTCATTACTAAAAAATTATTTACTTCAGCAAAAACTCTTCTTATTGAATTTTTATCTATTTTAAAGATTTTTGATATTCCAATTAATATTGGAAATAAAACTCCCATTAGGCTTTTTATGGCTCTATAATTAGAGGCTGATATTTTTTTGCCATTTATTACCCTATATATTATAAATATACTCCAGATAATTGCAAAAGTAAATATACCTATTGTTGCTGTAATAATTATCAAAATTATTTTCAACGTCTCTACTTCTTTAAAAGATAGAAAGTAAATATTTAGACCAATCACTCCAATTAATATAAAAATGATAGTTAAAAGTAACGTAAAAAAATTCTTTTCATCCCTTTTCATATATTTCACACCTTGTTACTGTAATATTACATCTTCCTCAAATGAATTTCCTAGTAGGTATTGTCTTATAGTCATTTTTCTCTTATTGGGGAATTGTAGTCTCTTAATAACAATGCATCCTTCCTTAGCATTTACATATATACCTTCATCGCTAACTTTTACTACTTTTCCAGGCTCACCTTCTTTAAATTGATCTATTGCATCTACTTCAATAATTTTCACCTTTTTTCCTTTGTAATTTGTATAGGCCCCTGGCCATGGGTATGTTCCCCTAACTAAATTTTTTATTTTTTCTGCACTTTTTTCCCAATCTATTTTTCCAAGTTTCCTATCCATCATAGGTGCATATGTTGCCTTATCATGATCTTGTGGTATTCTTTCTAATGTACCATTCTCTATCTTTCTTAAAGTTTCTACTAAAACATCAGCACCTAGATACATTAACCTATCGTGTAATTCACCTGCAGTTTCATCTTCCCTTATGTCTATTCCCTCTTTTAAAAGAATGTCTCCACTATCAAGGCCTTTATCCATGTACATAGTAGTAATTCCTGTTTTTTTCTCACCATTTATAATTACCCAATTAATTGGTGCTGCCCCTCTATACTTTGGTAATAAAGATGCATGTACATTTACACATCCATACTTAGGTAAATTTAATAAATCCTCTTTTAGAATTTGTCCATATGCAATAACTACAATAACATCAGGAGAAATTTTTTCTAATTGTGTAATGCATTCTTTATCATTAACATTTTGTGGTTGATATACATCAAGACCAAGCTCCTTAGCTTTAATCTTCACAGGAGGTGAAGATAACTTTTTTCCCCTTCCTTTAGGTCTATCAGGTTGAGTTATTACTAAGGGAATATCATAACCTTCATTATATATTTTTTCTAATGTAGGAACTGCGAAATCTGGAGTACCCATAAAAACTACCTTCATAATTAACACCTCTATTCTTCATCAGCTTCTATAATTTTATCAATGAAAAGTATTCCATTTAGATGGTCTATTTCATGACATAATGCTCTTGCTAATAGTCCTGTTCCTTCTATTATTTGTTCTTCACCATTTTCATCTAAATATTTAACTTTAACCATTGCAGGTCGTTTTACTTTTCCTGATTCACCTGGTACACTTAAACATCCTTCCTCATCAATTTTTTCTCCATCTTCTTCTATTATTTCTGGGTTTATAAGCTTTATTGGACCATCCCCAACATCAATTACAACAACTCTTCTTAATATACCAACCTGTGGTGCAGCTAACCCTACACCTTCTTCTTTATACATTGTCTCTAACATATCTTCTAAAAGAATTTTTATCCTATCATCAATTTTAGTTACTTCTCTTGACTTTTTTCTTAATATTGGATCTCCCTTAAATCTTAGTTGTCTTATTGCCATATTATCATCTCCTTTATAGTATTGAATTTGGATTTATATCTATACTGACTTTTATATTTTCATAAGTAGTATTAATAAAAACCTTTTTAATTATTTTTTTAAGAAAAGCTAAATGATTACCTTTACACTTAATTAAAACTTGCCATCTATGATAACCTTTAATTTTTGAAATTGGAGCAGGATGTGGTCCTAAAATTTTTATATTACCATTTTTTATTTTCTCATAACCTATTTTTTCTTTCAATATATCAATAGTTTTGTAGCATGTATTATAAAGTTTTTTTTCATCTGTATCTGCCATTATTATATTTATTATATCAACAAATGGTGGATAATCAAATTCTTTCCTAATAGCAATTTCTTTATTATAAAAATTTATATAATCATGTTCTTTAGCTGTTTTTATACTGTAATGTTCAGGTTCATAGGTTTGAAGAATTACTCTACCTTCTGTTTCTCCCCTTCCTGCTCTTCCACCAACCTGAGTAATCAATTGAAAAGTTCTCTCTGCAGATTTGAAATCTGGTAAGTTTAAAGTAATATCTGCAGCAATAATTCCGACTAGGGTAACATTAGGAAAATCTAAGCCTTTAGATATCATCTGTGTTCCTATTAATATATCTACATCTCCATTTTTAACTTTATCTAATATTTTCTGATGGCTTCCCTTTCTAATTGTTGTATCAACATCCATCCTTGCAACTCTAGCCTTTGGAAATGTCCTCTTAACAATTTCTTCTACCTTTTGTGTTCCTACTCCAAAATATTTTATGTATTTACTTTTACATTCCGGACAAATTGTTGGTGGTTTTTTAGCTAACCCACAGTAGTGGCACTTTAAAATATTTTCAGATAAATGATAAGTAAGAGAAATATCACATTTATTGCATTTAGCAACATAACCACATTTTCTACAAGATATAAATGTAGAAAAACCCCTTCTATTTAAAAATAATATAGTTTGTTTTTTGTTTTGTAAATTTTCTTTTATAGCCTCATAAAGGCTCTTGCTAAATATAGATTTATTACCATTATCTAATTCTTCTTTCATATCTATAATTTCAATTGGTGGCATTTTTCTATTGTTAATCCTTTTAGAAAGTGTTAAAAGCTTAATTTCACCTTGCTGAGCTTTATAATAAGTTTCTATTGAAGGTGTAGCAGAACCTAAGATTAAAGTAGCATTTTCCAGTTCACATCTCTTTTGAGCTACTTCAATTGCATCATATTTAGGGCTCATACTAGATTTATAGCTTGTTTCATGTTCTTCATCAATAATTATAAGTCCTAAATTATCAAAAGGAGCAAATATTGCAGACCTTGCACCTACAACAATCTTTACTTTACCCTCTCTAATCTTTCTCCACTCGTCATATCTCTCCCCTAATGAAAGTTTGCTATGTAAAACAGCTACTTTATCTCCAAATCTTCCTACAAACCTCTCAACAGTTTGGGGAGTTAAGGATATTTCTGGTACTAATACAATAGACTGTTTTTCTTTTTGTAACATTTTTTCTATAAGTTGTAGATAAACTTCTGTTTTACCACTTCCTGTTACCCCATGAATTAAAAATGTATTATTTTTTCCTTCAGAAATATCTTTATAAATGGTATCAACACAGTTTTTCTGTTCTTCTGTTAATTCTAATTTTTTTGTTCTAGGTATTTTTTTATTTATTGGATTTCTCTTAATTTCCTTTTCTACTATTTTTATATATCCTTTATTTTCTAAAGATTTAACAGATGAAAGAGAACTTTCGGTTTTTATCATTAAATCATTTAATGCTACTGATTCATTATTACACATAAATTTAATTATCTCTAGTTGTTTAAAGGCTCTTTTATTTATATTTTGTAACACCTTTTGTATATTAAATGTATTAAAATTTCTAAAAACAAATTTCTTATATTTTTTCTTAACTTCAGAGGCTAAAATACTTCTTATAGTTATTAAATTCTTTTTTTCAAGTGCTTTTATACTTGAAGAAATATTTTTTATTTTTAATTTATTTTTTAAAATATCTACACTACTTTCACCATTATCATATAAATACTTTAATATTTTTTTTTGATTTTCTGATTTGATATTTTTTATTTCCTCAAAGCTAATACCATTATTTAAACTTACATATTGCTTTAACTTTTTAGAAATTCCAGTAGGCATAATAGTTTTGAAAACATCTATATATTGAGCTAAATATTTATTTTTCATCCAAATTCCTAGTTTTAGCATCTCTTCTGTTAGAATCGGTTTGTTACCAATTATTTCCTCTATGCTTTTTACCTTACTTATATCAACATCAGAGCTATTTTTAACATTTACTACTATTCCTTCAACTAGTTTATTCCCAAATCCAAATGGAACTAGGACCCTCATTCCTCTTTTTATAGTAAATTTATGTTCATCAGGTATTAAATAACTAAATGGTCTATCAGTTTTTGTACTTTTATTATCCACTATCACATCAGCAAAAAGTCTTTTGTTCATCATATCAACCTTTCAAGACAGGTAATATCCTTAATTTTTAAAAGCTAGGTATAGATAGCTATACCTAGCTTTTACTCTTTAAAATTGAAATTATTTTATCTATAATTATCTTTGAAAGTTCTTTTTTAGTCATCTTTGGATATTCTTCAATTCTACTTTTTCTATCTATTATTGATACTATATTGGTATCAGCTCTAAATCCAGCATCTTTTTTTGATATATCATTAGCAATAATTAAATCAAGATTTTTCTTATTAAGTTTCTCTTGTGCATACTGAATAACTTGCTCACTTTCTGCTGCAAACCCGACAACTATTTGATTTTTCTTTTTATTTCCAAAATGAGCTAAAATATCAGGATTTTTTATAAATTGTATGTTTATCTGGTCTTTATCTTTTTTTATCTTTTTATCTTGAACATTTACTGGTCTATAATCTAGTGGAGCCGCCGCTTTAATTAAAACATCACAATCATTAAAATATTTTCCAACAGCATTAAACATTTCATTAGTTGTTTTTACTTCCACAAATTTTATTCCACAAGGTGGATTAGTATTAGTGGGCCCACTTATTAAAATAACATCTGCTCCTCTTTGTTTTGCTTCTTCTGCTAATAAATACCCCATTTTACCACTTGAATAATTAGTCAAATATCTAACTAAATCAAGTGGTTCAATTGTAGGACCTGCTGTCACAACAACTTTTTTACCTTTTAAATCATTATTTGCAAATTTATTGACAACATATTCGACTATTTCTTCTGGTTCAGCCATTTTACCTTCACCATAATCACCACAAGCTAATCTTCCTGAACCAGTTTTTATAAACTCATATCCTAAACCTTTAAGTTTTTCCATATTACTCTTAAAAATTGGATTATTGTACATATTGGTATTCATTGCTGGAGCAAAAACTACTTTAGACTTAGTTGCCATAATAGTCGTAGAGAGCATATCATCAGCTATTCCATTTGCTACTTTTCCTATTATGTTAGCTGTTGCAGGTGCTATTAAAAATATATCCGCTTTTTTAGCTAACGATATATGTTCAACATCCCAGTTTCTAGGTCTTTCGAACATATCAACTGTTACTTTGTTTTGAGAAAGTGTCTGAAAAGTTAAAGGTGTTACAAACTTAGCGGCTGATTCAGTCATTATTATATCAATATTTGCATTAAGCTTTTTAAGTCTGCTTACTACATCAACTGCTTTATATGCTGCTATTCCACCTGTAACACCCATAACTATATTTTTATTATGTAGCAAATTAAATCACCTCATTATTTATATCCATTAACATTAGGCTTTTCATATTCAATCTTACCATCTGCAACCTCATGGATAGCCTTTGTAACAGATTTATTTGTATCTACATCTACTAAAGCCTCTTCACCATCTACCAATTGTCTAGCCCTTTTTGATACAACCATAACTAAAGAATATCTACTATCAACTTTCTTTAATAAATCATTAATTGAGGGATATAACATATTATACCTCCTTGTATTTATTTATTATATCTTTTTGTCTGTCTACTCTTGCTTTTTCAGCAATAATAATTGATTCTACTTTATTTACAGCAGAATCTACCTCATCATTTACAACTGCATAATCATATTGTTTAACATATTCAACTTCCTTATATGCACTCCCAAATCTTTCTTGTAGGGATTCTTCTGTTTCTGTACCTCTTTTTTCTATCCTCTTTTTTAGTTCCTCCATAGAAGGAGGTAATATAAATATAAAAACACCATCTGGATATATTTTTTTCACATTTAAGGCACCTTGTATGTCTATTTCCAATAGTACATCTTCACCTTTATTAAGCTTTTCTAATACAAATTTCTTAGGTGTACCATAATAGTTACTATAAACCTTAGCATATTCTAGAAATTCATCATTCTCAATCATTTTTTCAAAGGTTTTTTCATCTATAAAATGATAATTAACCCCATCTTTTTCTCCTACTCTTGGCTTCCTAGTAGTAGCCGAGACTGAAAGGGTTATTTCTTTATTTCTATTTAATAACTCTTTACATATAGTCCCTTTTCCTGCACCTGATGGTCCTGAAACAACTATCAATAATCCTTTTTCCATTTTAGTCCCTCTTTCTATTCCTTATTTGTTTCAACATCATTATTTTCTCTATTGTCTAATCTATGTGCAACAGTTTCAGGTTGAACAGCTGACAGAATAATATGGTCACTATCAGTAATAATTACAGCTCTTGTTCTTCTACCATATGTAGCATCAATAAGCATTCCTCTTTCCCTTGCTTCTTGTATAATTCTTTTAATTGGTGCTGACTCAGGACTAACAATTGCAACAAGTCTATTTGCTGAAACTATATTACCAAAACCTATATTAATAAGTTTTATACTCATATTATAACCTCCTTAATTACTCTATATTTTGTATTTGTTCTCTTATTTTTTCTAATTCGCTCTTTATATCAACTACTTTATTTTTAATTTCAATATCTCCAACCTTTGAACCAATCGTATTTGTTTCTCTATTCATCTCTTGTATTAGAAAATCAAGTTTTCTTCCTACTGGTATATCAGAATCTAATGTCTTTGTAAGCTGATTTATATGACTATATAATCTAACAATCTCTTCATCTATATTACTTTTATCAGCAAAAAAAGCAACTTCATTTTCCAATCTATTTTCATCTAAATCATAATTTTCTTCAAGGAGTTCATTAATTCTATTTTTTAATTTTTCCTTATATTCAACAACCACCTCTGGGGCTCTTTTCTCAATTTTTGATACCATTTGCTTAACCTTAAATGCCCTTTCTTTGATGTCTTTAGCAAGCTCTTGTCCCTCCTTTATTCTCATATCTACCATCTTGTTTAATGCCTCTTCAAGACCTTCCCTTAAACATTCCCAAACCTCATCTTCATTTTCTTCTTTTTTCTCAGTTTTGATAACATCTGGAAATTTACTTAAAAGTTCTATTGAAATACTATCCATAATTTTTAGCTCTCTACTTAATTCTTCTAGGACCCTTTTATATGATTGGGCAAGTGACAAATTATAATTAACATCAATATCACTTTCACCTATATATTCTAATTTAATATATATTTCAATTCTACCCCTTTTAACCTTATTTTTTACTAATCTTCTTATTTTTTCTTCCAGATGATTTAGATGTTTAGGCATTCTTATATTTATATCATTATATCTATGATTTACTGACTTTATTTCTATTGTAAAATGCCTATTTTCATCTTTACTTTCACCTCTTCCAAAGCCAGTCATACTCTTAATCATATATCTCATCCTTCCTAGCTTATTATAATCAATTTTATCATAATTTACACTTGTGTCAATTTAGTATACACTTATTTAATTTAGATTATATAATCCAGTACATATAAGTTTTGCTGGTCCAGTCATATAAACTTCATCATCTTCCTGTTCTATTTTTACTGTACCTCCTAATAAATGTACATTTACACACTTACTAGTATTATTAACAATTGAACTAATTACTGCTACACTAGAAGCACCTGTACCACATGCCAAGGTCTGCCCTACTCCCCTTTCCCAGGTTAAAACTTTAATGTTATCTTCGTCAATGACTTGACAAAAGTTTACATTTATTTTGTCAGGGAACAATTTGTGATTTTCAATAATTGGACCAATTTTTTCTATATCAATATCATCTAAATTATTAACAAAAACTACAGCATGGATACTTCCTACTGATACTGCAGATATATTAAACTTTTTATTATCTATAATTATCTCTTTATCTATAAACTTATTTTCCTCAGTAGCAACAGGAATAGCTTTAGTATCAAATATAGGTTTTCCTAAATTCACCTTTACTTTTGATACTAGGTCGTTTTCTATGTAAACCCTAGGTCTCATTATACCTGCTAAAGTTTCCACAGTAAAGTCCCTACTTTTTACATAATTATTATCATATACAAATTTAGCAAAACACCTAATACCATTTCCACACATTGGGGCTTCAGTCCCATCTGCATTAAAGAAAACCATTTTAATATCAGCTTTTTTAGATTCCTCTACTATTATCATTCCATCTGCACCAATTCCAAAATGTCTGTCACAAACTTTTTTTGCAAGTTCATTGTAGCTTGGCAGTTTCTGTTTAATACCATCAAAAACTATAAAATCATTTCCTAATCCATGTAACTTTGCAAATTCTAACATAGCAAACCTCCTATATAGGTTGTAAGTAATATTATAATAATATAAATACTAAAAAAAGATGTGAATTTCCTTTTAAATGTTACAAAAATTTAATATTCGTTTTTCAAAATTACTTTCTTTGATAAAAAGGAAAGCAAATGATATATTATATAATATCAAATAATTTTATTTTGGAGGAATTAATATGGCTTTAGATGGAATTGTAATCAACTCATTGGTTAATGAATTTAAATCAAAAATGTTAAATGGTAAAATTGATAAAGTTTATCAACCTGAAAGAGAAGAAATTGTTATAAATATTAGAAAAAAAGGTCAAAAACTTAAATTATTTATATCAGCAGCTAGCAATAACCCTAGAATTCATCTAACAGAATTAACTAAATCTAATCCTTTAAATCCACCTATGTTTTGTATGCTTTTAAGAAAACACCTACAAGGTGGAAAGATAATAGATATCAAACAGCCCTCATTTGAAAGGATAATAAAGATTGAAGTTGAGAATCTAGACGAGCTTGGAGAAATATCAGTAAAGGAAATTGTTATTGAGATAATGGGAAGACATAGTAATATTATCTTAGTAGATAAAAAATCAGGGAAAATAATAGATGCAATAAAAAGAATTACTCCAGATATAAGTAGTGTTAGACAAGTTTTACCTGGTTTAAAGTATAGTTATCCTCCTTCTCAAAACAAGAAAAATCCTTTGAAAATTGATAAAAATATCTTCTTTAAAGAATTAGATTCAGCTAATGATGGTACTGTTATATATAAGTTTTTATATAGATCTTTTACAGGAATCAGTCCATTAGTTGGACGTGAGATATGTTATAAAGCTGGTATAGATGAAAGTAAACAATTAGCGTTATTAAATAATGAAGAAAAAGAAAAGCTATATCAAGAATTTAATAAAGTAATTTCAGATGTTAAAAATAACTTTTATAATCCTTGTGTAATTTTTGATGAAGAAAATCAAAAGCTAATAGCCTTTTCTGCCATAGATATAAAACAATATAACAATTTTAAAAAAGAATATATCCATTCAATAAGTAAAGTTCTTGAAAAATTCTACTATACTAGGGATAAGCTAGATAGGTTAAAACAAAAATCAATTGAACTAAAAAAACTAGTCAATACAAAGTTAGATAGAAGTCTTAAAAAATTAGCTAAACAAAAAGAAGAACTTTTAAATGCTGAAAAAAGAGAAAAATATAAAATATATGGAGATTTAATAATGGCTAATCTATATCATATTAATAAAGGAGATTCTAATGTAGAAGTGCAAAATTTCTATAGTGAAAAAGGGGAAAAAATTAAAATTAATCTAGACCCTAGGTTAACCCCAGCAGAAAATGCCCAAAAATATTATAAAAGGTATAACAAGTTAAAAAATGCCCATGTAGAAGTTTCAAAACAAATTACTAATACAAAGGATGAAATAGATTATTTAGAAAACATACTAGTAAGTATTGAAAACTGTTCTGATCCATCTGAGATAGATGAAATAAGAGAAGAGCTTATAAAAGAAGGTTATATAAAGTCTAAGTTAAGAAATAGAAAAAAGAAAAAAGAAGCTCCTTCTAATCCTTACCATTTCATATCCTCCGATGGGTATGACATATATGTAGGTAAAAACAATAAACAAAATGATTACCTCACACTTAAATTTGCTAATAAAGAAGATATATGGCTACACACAAAAGAGATACCAGGGTCACATGTTATAGTAAAATCTAAAGGAGAAGAAGTTCCAGAAAACACTCTAAAAGAAGCTGCACTATTAGCTGCATTTTATAGTAAAGGTAAAATGTCAAGTAATGTACCTGTTGACTATACAGAAAGAAAAAATGTAAGAAAACCTAATGGAGCTAAACCAGGAATGGTAATATATGATAATAATAATACAATTTATATTACTCCAAAAAAGACAGAAGTAAATAAAATCAAAAAGGTAGAGGATTAACCTCTACCTTTTATTTCTTTAATTTTCTACTTCCAGGCTTTACAACTGGTATATCCTTCTTACAAAGAGGACATTCATCTTTGTTGTATGTTTCAATATTAAATTTAATCACTGAATTTAATTCTTCATTAAACTTTCTTTCACCAGTACTTCTATCTACAATACATCCAACTCCTACAATTTCTCCGCCTTTTTCCTTAACAATATCTATAACTTCTTTTACAGATCCTCCTGTAGTTACTACATCTTCAACAACTAAAACTCTATCACCCTTATTTATTTTAAAACCTCTTCTTAGTGTCATTACACCATTTTCTCTTTCTGCAAATATACTTTTAACCCCTAGCTGTTTTGCAACCTCATAGGATAAAATAATTCCACCTATAGCTGGTCCTATTACAATATCAATTTCTTTATCTTTAAATTTGTCTGCCAATATTTTAGATATTGTTTCAGAGTAGTTTGGATATTTAAACAGCTGAGCACACTGTATATATTCTTCAGAATGTCTCCCTGAAGTTAATAGAAAATGTCCCTTTAATAGTACTCCTGCTTTTTTAAATACTTCAAGTATTTCCCTTCTATCCATATAAATCACTCCCCTTATTTAATATGGTTCAATTTTTCCAACTAACTCATTAACATTAGAAATATTGTTATCAATTAAATATTCTTCTAATTTATCTACTAACTCCGAATTAATAGCTGGGTTAATAAAATTACCAGTGCCTATTGCTACAGCATTAGCTCCAACTAATAGAAACTCTATAACATCTTCTATACTAGTTATGCCTCCCATTCCAATAATAGGAATATTTACAGTGTTACTTACCTGCCATACCATCCTTAAAGCAACAGGTTTTATTGCTGGGCCAGATAACCCTCCTATATTGTTCTTAAGTATAGGTCTTCTAGTCTTTATATCTACAGCCATCCCTATTAATGTATTTATAAGACTTAAACAGTCTGCTCCTCCTTTTTCAACACTTTTAGCTATTTCTTTTATATCAGTAACATTTGGTGATAGTTTTACTATAAGGGGTTTATCTAAATTATTTTTTACTTCACTGGTTATTTTATATACCACATCTTTATCTGTTCCAAAGGCTACTCCACCCTTTTTTACATTTGGACATGATATATTCATTTCAATAGCATCACACTCAGTATCATTTAATATCCTTGCCATCTCACAATATTCTTCAATAGTATTTCCTGCTATATTAGCTATTACTGTCATACCTTTTCTTTTAAGATAAGATAATTCTTCTTTTATAAAATGCTCAACACCCGGATTTTCTAATCCTATACTATTTAGAATTCCACTTGGGGTTTCAGCTATTCTAGGGGTCTTGTTTCCCTTTTTAGGCTTTAGTGTTAATCCCTTTACTACAACTGCCCCTAATTTACTAATGTCCATAAAATCTTCATATTCTTTACCAAAACCAAATGTTCCAGAGGCTGTCATAATAGGATTTTTTAATATTAATCCATTTAAGTTTACAGAAGTATCTACCTTTTTACTCATCTAAATTCACCTCATTACTCCAAAATACTGGTCCATCTACACAAACCTTTTTCATTTGTCCATTTACTTCTATTGAACAACCTAGACAAGCTCCTATACCACAACCCATTCTTTCCTCTAGGGAAACTTGACACCTAATATTAAACTCTTTAGCTATATCTTTAATCTTTTTAAGCATTCCCTTAGGACCACATGCATAAAGTAAATCAAGGTTTCCTTCCTTTATATCCTTTTCTAAAACTTCTGTAATAAATCCCTTGTAACCATAAGATCCACTTACTGTTGATACTTTGACTATATTACTTAATTCATTAAGTCTGTTTATTAGATAGGGTTTATCATTAAAGCCAAGATAAATATTAACATTGTTTTTCTGATATAGTGATTTTGCTAATTCAACTAATGGAGCTATCCCTATTCCTCCTCCTACTATTCCAATGTTTAATCCTTCATAACTTGTATCAAAGCCATTTCCTAAAGGTCCCACTACACTAAGTTTTTCTCCCTTTTTAACCTGACTTAAGATTTTAGTACCTTTACCAACAGTTTTATAATATATAACTAAAAGATTTTCATCTAAATTAATCTCATTAATACTAATTGGCCTTCTTAATAAAGGATAATTAAGATTATTTACTTTAATCTCTAAAAATTGTCCTGCTTTACTATCCTTTACTATTTTATTGCTTTTTAATTCCATTCTATATATATCATCAATTATTTTTTCATTCTTATTTACAGTACAATTTTCTATATACTTCATACCATCACCCTTTAATTAAATTTCCTTTTAAGCTCATTATTTATATCATTTTTCATTTTGATTGCTGCATCCCTAATTGCTAAATGAAAATCTTCTTCTTTATAGATTTTCTTATACTCCTCCTTTGTATGGGCTGCAATTATTCCCCTTGATGAATTAATAATTGCACCTAATCCATCGTCATTGAAAGAGTGTATAATGTCCTTAGCTGTACCACCTTGTGCTCCATATCCAGGTACCAAGAAATAGGCACTTTTCATTATTTTTCTTAGTATTTTCATTTCCTTTGGATATGTTGCACCTACAACAGAACAGACTGAACTATACCCATAATTACCTATATATTCATTGCCCCATTTTTCTATATAATGTCCAACAGTTTCATAAATCCTTTTTCCCTTTGTTGTTAAATCCTGTAAGTCCTTTGAAGATTTGTTAGAAGTTTTAGCTAGAATAAACACTCCTTTATCCTTGTTACAATAATCTGTAAAGGGTACAATTGAATCTTCTCCTAAATAGGGATTAATTGTTACAGCATCTACTTCAACAAAGCCTCCTTCTAAGTATGCCTTAGCATATGCCTTTGCTGTTGAACCAATATCTCCCCTTTTAATATCAGCAATAACTATAAGACCATTTTTTCTTCCATATTCAACAGTTCTTTTAAATATTTCTAGTCCTTTAACTCCTAAGGCTTCATAAAATGCAATTTGGGGCTTAATACATGGAACAATATCCTTTATAGTATCGATAATTATCTTGTTATAATGGTATACTGCTTCAATATCTCCATATTTTTTTCTTAAAAAAACTGGTATAAACTCTATTCTTGGATCTAATCCTACAACAGTAGGATTATCCTTTTCTTTAATCTTTTCAATTAATCTATCTATAAACACATACATTACCCCCTATAAACTATTTTTCCTGACACTATTGTCCATTTAACTTTCCCTGTTAATTTTTCACCAACAAAAGGTGTATTTTTTCCTTTTGAAAATAAGTCTTTTTCTTCAACTATAAAACTCTCATTTAAATCAACAATAGTAATATCTGCAGGATTACCAGCTTTTAATTTCCCTCTATTTATACCGATTATAGAGCTTGGATTAAAACTCATAAGCTTAGCTAATTCCACTATATTAATAATTCCTTTTTTTAGAAGATAAGTTACAGTAATTGAAAATGCTAATTCTATACCTGATATTCCAAATGGTGCTTTAGATAAACCTAATTGTTTTTCTTCCTTTGAATGTGGTGCATGGTCTGTAGCAATTGCATCAATTGTTCCATCTTTTATACCTTCTATTATTTCCTCTATATCTTTTTTAGTCCTTAAAGGTGGATTAACTTTACATAATGATCCCTTTTCTTTAATTAAATCTTCAGTTATTGAAAAATGATGGGGTGCTACTTCACAAGTAACCTTAACTCCATCTTTCTTTGCTTTTCTGATCATTCTAACACTTTCTTTAGTACTAACATGACAAATATGAATTCTGCATCCTAATTTTTTAGCTAGCTTTAAGTCCCTTTCTATCATGGCATTTTCGGCATCTCTATCTATACCTCTTACGCCTATTTTTTCTGATACTTTCCCTTTGTTAATACATCCATTATTTACATATCTCATATCTTCACTGTGTATCATTAAGGGAATACCTAATCTGTCTGTTTTAATAATTATCTCATTTAATAATTCAGCATCCATTATAGGTTTGCCATCATCTGAAATAGCTATTGCTCCATTTTTTTGTAGACCTTTTATGTCTGTTATTTCCTTTCCTTCTAGACCCTTTGTTGCAGATGCTATAGGTAATACGTTTATGCAGCTATCCTTTTTAATTATTTCTTTTAATTCTTTTAAAACTTTTACATTATCAATTACAGGGTTAGTATTAGCCATAACACAAACTGTTGTATACCCTCCGGCACTGGCTGCCCTAGAACCTGTCTTCATAGTCTCTTTATATTCATATCCTGGTTCTCTAAAATGTGCATGGATATCAACTAGTCCAGGTAAAACATATTTTCCATTAGCATCAATAATTTCCTCTACTTTAGTATTAATGTTTTTTTCTAGTCTTCTAACTTTTCCATTGCCTATTTCTATATCAAGTTTTTCAACAGTATTTTCAATAGGGTTTACAACATAACCATTCTTTACTATTATTGACATAATTTAGCCTCCTATTTTAAAAAAAAGGCAATATAAGCTTTACAGCCTATATTGCCCCCTTTTTTAGCATTCTGGTAAAATTTTATTTACAACTACCCCTATTAAGGCAGCTAAACTTAAACCAATTATTTGTATATTTTCAGTTATTTGAATTCCTATTACACCATTAAAATTAGGATTAGCTTTTAAAAACTCTGTTCCTATACCTGCTACTAGTATTAATGAAGCTACTATTAAGTTTCTATTACTTGAAAAATCTACTTCAGCGTTTGTAATTGTTCTAATTCCTACACTAGCAATCATACCGAATAATATTAAACTTACTCCACCCATAACTGCTTGTGGAATAGTCTGAAGTATAGCTCCAACTTTTCCTATAAAGCTTAACCCTATTGCTATTACTGCTGCAATTCTAAGTATAGATGGATCATAAACTTTTGTAACAGCTAAAACACTTGTATTTTCTCCATATGTTGTATTTGCTGGACCTCCTACTAAGCCTGCAAATAATGTTGCTAATCCATCACCCATTAGTGTTCTATGAAGTCCTGGATCTTCAATAAAGTTTTTGCCTACAACTGCTCCATTAGTAGTTACATCACCAATATGTTCCATGAATACAGCTAAGACTATTGGTGCAATCATTGCTATCGCTCCAAATTCAAACTTAGGTAATGTAAATTGTGGAACACTAATTATACTTGCATTAGTTATAGGAGTATAGTCTATTATTCCTAACATTGCTGAGAAAATATATCCTACAGTTACTCCACATAGTATAGGTATAACTTTAAAAAATCCTTTAGAAAATATTGACACTGATATCACAGTTGCAACAACTACCATTGCTACTAACCAATTTGTAGAAGCCATTTGTATAGCTACAGGACTTAATATTAAACCTATCACTATAATCATAGGTCCTACTACAACCGGTGGAAAGAAGCTTTTTATTCTCTCTACTCCGAATATTTTTATAAGTAAAGCCATTACTAAATACAATCCACCTGCTACCATTATACCACCTTGGGCATAACTTAAATCTCCGTATTGATTTGCAACTGCTGTTATTACTGGTATAAATGCAAAACTTGAACCTAAGAATACAGGTACTTTTCCTTTAGTTACTAGGTGGAATAACAATGTTCCACATCCTGCCGTAAAAAGTGCTACTGCAGGATTTAAACCTGTTAAAATTGGAACCAATACTGTAGCACCAAACATAGCAATAACATGCTGAATGGCCAAAATTCCCTTTCTAGCAACCTTCTTAGCCTTTTCATTAGATGTAACTGTTTCAGTTTGACCTTCTAGTAATTCATTTTTAAGCATAAAAATACCTCCCTTTAATTTTTTTGGTAGGGAGATAGTTAAAATCTCCCTTTATCAGCCTCACAGGACTGATTTAAAAGGCCACTGTATTTACATTTCATTTATAATAACTTTATTAATATCATCAGTTTCTTCAAACTTTACACTTACTATTTCTTTCCTTGAAGTAGGTACATTTTTACCTACAAAATCTGCCCTTATTGGCAACTCTCTATGTCCTCTATCTATTAATACAGCTAATTGAACTCTTTTTGGTCTTCCCTTATCTACTAAAGCATCTAATGCAGCCCTTACTGTTCTACCTGTATATAATACATCATCTACTAAAACAACTATTTTATTAGTTATATCGTAATCAATTGCCGAATCACTAACAACAGGTTTATCATCAATTTCAGTAAGGTCATCTCTATATAAGGTTATATCTAGTGTAAGTACAGGGATCTTTTTACCCTCTATTTGCTCAATTTTTCTAGCTAATCTTTCAGCAAATGGTACTCCTCTAGTTTTTATACCTACTAATACTAAATCATCTACTCCTTTATTTTTCTCAATTATCTCATGGGCTATTCTAGTTGTAGCTCTAATAATTGCTTTTTCATCCATTATTTTAGCTTTAAATTTCACTTTTCCACCTCCTAACTTCTTTTTAAGTTAGGCAAAATAAAAAACTTCTTATCGATTGATAAGAAGTTATACTTTCCCTAAAAACCACACTGGTGTGGCCCTACAAAAGTTAACTCCTTATCAACCTCTCTGGGTTTGATTAAAGGAGCCTTATTTAATTTCTATCATAATATACCATATTTTTTTATTATTGTCTAGTTTTTTTTATAATTTTTTTACTTATTAACCATTATATCTAAAATATATTTGTCTGTTTTATGCATACCCTTAGATCCTATCTCTCCAATTTTTTTAATAGTTTTATCTACATCTTTTTCGATAATACCATCATATTCTGATATTTCTATGCCATCTATAGCTAGTAAAGCAGATTTAATAGCAGCACTTACTCCTGTTGACACTTTAAGTGCACATCCTGGTTTGGCTCCATCACAAATCATACCTGCAATATCACCAATCATATTTTTTATAGTTGCAACTATATTATGATATTTTCCACCTAATAAATAGGTTATACCACAGCTTGATCCTATTGAAGCAACAACAACACCACATAGAGCTGACAATCTACCTAAATATGTTTTTATATATATAGTCATTAAGTTACTTAATGCAAGGGCCCTTATTAATTTTTCTCTGTCAACATTTAATTTTTCTGCTACAGCAACCACTGGAAGCATAACTGTTAATCCTTGATTTCCACTTCCTGAGTTACTCATTACTGGATACATACATCCATCCATTCTAGCATCAGAGGCTGCAGCAGTAACTGACATAGCATATGTCATTATATCATCACTTAAAATTCCTCTTTTAACTTTTTCAGCTATTTTCTTACCTACCATTAAACCATAATTCCCTTTTAATCCTTCTTTTGAAATAGCTTTATTCATTTTTGCTCCATCAAGTAAAAACTCAATATTTTCAATCTTTTCTGTATTAGCAAATTTAAATATTTTTTTCACATTTAAATCTACAGTATTATTTTTATCTAACGCTACTTCTGCTTTTTTACTATCTTTTTTTAATAATAAGTCATTATTTAATCTAACTTCAACAATATTAGAATGATTTCCTTTAATAATTACCCTTGAAATATTATCTTTAGTACTACAAATAGCTTCAATATATAATTTTTCATTAGTATCCTTTAATTTAATACTAACTTTATTTTCCTTTACTATCTCTTTAGACCTTTCTATATGTTGGTTATTTATATATTTTAATACTTCTAATTTAGCTTGGGAATTACCCCCTATAGCTCCAAGGGCTGCTGCAATTTTAAGGCCAGTCATTCCCGTTCCAGGTATTCCAACTGCCATACCATTTTTTAGGATATTTCTACTTACCAAAACTTCAATTTTATCTGGTTCTTCTTTTAATACCTCCCTTGCTTTAGATGTTGCTAATGCAACTGCTATTGGTTCTGTACACCCAAGGGCTGGGACTAATTCTTTTTTTAATAAACTAATTATTTTTTCAAAATCATTCCACCCCATTACTACACCCCTTTTCGTTAGTTATTAAGTTATCAAACCTTTTTATGTAGATTATCACTTAATATTTTGTTGTTAAGTATATAATACTAAATAATTTGTGATTTGTCTAAAAAGTTTGAATTTTTCTATTTTTTGTGTTTTTATTCTATTAGAAAAAAAGTTAAAAATTAAAGCCACAAGGCTTTAACCTTGTGGCTTTTAAGCTACTTCAGCTTCTCTATCATCAGCATTTGTACTTCCATTATCATTTTTTGCATAATATATATCTTTATCAAATTCATTTTCAGACTTTGCTATAAGGATTGTACAAACAGTATCTCCAGTTATGTTTATAACCGTTCTACTCATATCTAAAAGTCTGTCTATACCAATAATTAAAGCTATACCTTCAACAGGAAGACCTACCGATTGAAGCACCATTGAAAGTGTTATAAGACCAACTCCTGGAACTCCTGCAGTACCTACTGAAGCAAGTGTTGCTGTTAATATAACTGTTATTAATGCTTGTAAACTTAAATCTATACCATAAACCTGTGAAATAAATATTACCGCAACTCCCTGCATAATTGCTGTTCCATCCATGTTAATTGTTGCACCTAATGGAAGTGTAAATGAAGCTATATTTTTTGATACTCCACATCTATTTTCAGCAGTATCTATAGTCACTGGAAGAGTACCACTACTTGAAGCTGTTGAAAAGGCAACTCCCATTGCTGGGGCAAAGTTTTTGAAAAATTGAATTGGGTTTAATTTTCCAATTGTACCTAATGCTCCCATATAAGTAAAAGTAGCATGTAATACTAAAGCTAAAAGTACAGCTATCATATACTTAAGTAATGGTAGCATTGCATCATATCCAACTGTAGCAAATGTTTTTGCAATCAATGCAAATACCCCGTATGGAGCTATTGTCATTATAACCATTACCATTTTCATCATTATTTCATTTAAAGAATTAAAAATATCTATAACTGGTTGAGCTTTATCCCTTATCATAGCCATTGTTACCCCTGTAAGTAGGGCAAAAACGATTATTTGAAGCATTGAACCATTAGCTAGGGCAGCTATTGGATTGTTAGGCACCATATCAGTAATCACATTAACTAATGATTTTGATTCACCTATTGTTGGTTCAACTTTTAATACATTTGATAAATCTAAACCAATACCTGGATTTATTAATTTACCTAAAACTAGTGCTAAAGTTATAGCAATACAAGTTGTTATAAGATAGAATAAAAGCGTTTTCCCTCCGACTCTTCCTAATTTCTTTATATCACCAATAGCGGAAGCACCACATACTAAAGATACAAAAACTAGAGGTACAACTAGCATTTTTATTGCGTTTATAAATATTCCACCAACTAGTTGTAATATTCCGTCAATTAATAGAGTATCTTTTATATATCCAGATGGTACTTTATTTAAGATTAGACCGAATAATGCACCTAATACTAAACCTATAAGTATCTTTTTTGTTAATGAACTCTTGTTTTTCATTTAACCCCTCCCTTGAAATATTAAATAATTGTAAATAAATTATAGGGGGTGACATTCAAAAAAATACAAAATGAATCAAAATCCTTCGCTGAATTTTCTTAATAATGCAATTTTATCTTAAATCCATTTCACTATAGAACATTAGACCATCTATAAATTTTTTTACACTAATCTTTCCACCTGTTGATTTTTTCCCTCTTATATAGTCCATTTCAGATTTAACATCTTCAAAATTAAATAAGCTATTTGAAAATCTTACAAAGTTATCATTCATATAGTCTTCTATACCTAGATTAGCTAAGTTTACTAAGGCTTTATTAATAGCTCTTCTTATCCTTTGTTCCATTGCCTTAGGATTAGAACTTAGCATATTGCATATTTCATTTATTTTGTAATTTAAACTATTTTCCTTTTCATCTATTAAATATTTGCAAATATCTAAAATATCCTGTGCTCCCTTTTCACCAATTATACCTATTTTACTAAGAACTAATCTAATATTTTGAAGTTTATTGGTACCTTTAAACTGTCTTTTATTTAAATCTAAGTTTTCAAAGGTAGCTTTAATATTATTGAGTGTTTTTTCCATCTTTAATTTATCAGATACATTCTTAACTACATTTACTACTTCAATTATATTAATTGGTTTACTAATAAAAAATTCAATTCCATGATTATAAGCCTTACCAATTAAATCTTTAGATGAAACCTGGGAAATCATTATAAATTTAATATCTTCTAAGCTTTTTCTTACATCCTTTACAAGTTCAATACCATCTTTGTCTGGCATTAAAAGGTCAACTAAAACAATATCTGGTCTTTTAGACAAAATTTCATCTACTCCATCATTTCCATTTAATGAATATCCTAAAACCTCACCTAAATTATAATCTTCTATTATATTTTCAATAATTTTAACAATGCTCATATCATCCTCTACTATATAAAATTTCAATTTTCCTTAACCTCCAATCTATCTATAGGAATAATAATATTAAATTTTGAACCCTTCCTATATTCAGAATCTACTAGTATTTTACCATCAAAATATTTTTCAACTACATCCTTCACTAGTGTAAGTCCCAAGCCCCTATTTACATCTCCTGTGGCTTCATTAAATTTAGTTGAAAATCCAGGATTAAAGATATACTTTAAATCTCTATCTTTTATACCCTTTCCATTATCATATATAGTAAATATATGTTCTTTGCCCCTTTTTGAATGGGATACTATTATCATTCCATCTTTTTTATCATTAATAGATTCTATAGAGTTGTTAATTAGATTTCTAAGTACCGATATAAGGGCATAATGTTTCTCAGTTTTAAAATTTTCTCCTGTTTGAAATATTAGCTTAACATCTTTGTTCTCACTTTCTACAAAACGCCTTGTATTTTCTTTTAGTATTTGAAATATATCTTTTAAGTCCATATAAGAATATTCTATTTTGTTTACAACAGTTTCTTCTATACCTCTAATTACTCGAATATAATCCTTTTTTATTTCATGTACATCCTTAGCTATGGAAAGGGATAAACTTTTTAACCCTTCAACATTTTTATTTTCAGATATATTTTCATATAGTTTATATGAATTGTTCATAACATTTTCTATATAATCAATGTTTTTCTTCATAAAATATATTTCACTTTTTAAACTTGATGCCAATAATACTAATCTCCTATATCTATCCTCATGCTCTTCTTTAATTATTAAAAGTTTATAATATCTAATAAAATAATAGGAAATTATTACAAAAAGACTTCTGGCTAAAGCCACTGAAGCTAAAACTTTTGAGGCTTCAAGAATATTATTGATTGTAATACTATCAAGTCTTAAAATAATCTCACACAAGTTGGATATAAAATCACAGGTCCAAATCCCCACAATTAAGTGTATTATTTTTTTATGTTTGGTTCTTAAGTTTAATAAGTAAAATATTATACCAAATAAACTGTAGTATATAAATACTGGATAATTTATTAAAACACTCTCTTTTAAATTTAATTCATTAACTAAATACCAAGAACTTCTAAATAAAAAGACTGTAAACCCTGTTACAAAGGCTATTTTAATAGAATCTATATCATTATATAAAAGCAAGAAAAGGGTAAAAACAATTACAGCTAATGATATCCTAAAATCATTTGTAATCAAGTTTACATATAGTTGTGATACAAATGTTACAGTTAATGCAATAAGAAGTATTCTTTTTATCCTTTTCATAAAATCACCTCAATCCATCTACAACAAATATTATCATATATATTAAAATATGAAAACGCTTCATACAATTTTTTTATTATTGACATTTAATTTTTTATTTGCTATCCTAAATACGAATACCTTTAATTTAGTCCTGTGAGGCTAAGAAGGGTATAAATAATCTATGTTAATTTATACATAGGGATATTTATACCTTCTTGCCCATAGGCAGAAGGTTTTTTTATTGCCTATAATTACCTTTAACTTAGTCCCGTGAGGCTAAGAAGGGAGATTTTATCTCCCTAAATATAAGAGAGGGGGATTGTTATGAATTTAAAAGGTAGACATCTTATTGATCCAAATGATTTTACAATTGATGAATTAAACAGTATTTTAGATTTAGCAGTTGATATGAAGAAAGATTTATCAAGGTATAGTAATTTATGTAAAGGTAAGATATTGGCAACTTTGTTTTATGAACCAAGCACAAGAACAAGATTAAGTTTTGAATCGGCAATGTTAAGGATGGGTGGAAATGTACTAGGATTTGCAGATTCTACAACAAGCTCAGCTTCTAAAGGTGAAAGCTTATCTGATACTATAAGGGTTATAAATGGATATGCTGATATTGCCGTAATACGCCATCCAAAGGAAGGTTCTGCTAAATTAGCCTCAGAGCATTCTTATATTTCAGTAATCAACGGTGGTGATGGAGGTCATCAACACCCAACTCAAACCCTTACTGACCTACTAACAATTAAACTATATAAAGATAATATTGAAAATCTTAAAGTTGCTCTTTGTGGAGATTTAAAATATGGTAGAACTGTTCATTCTCTTATCAAAACTTTAGCTCGCTACAATAACATCTCTTTTTATCTAGTCTCACCAAATCAATTGAAACTCCCAGAATATATTAAAGAAAATGTTAAAGAAAAATATAATGCTACTATTTTTGAAACTGAAAATTTAGAAGATGTAATAAATGAAGTTGATATTTTATATATGACTAGAATACAAAGAGAAAGATTTTTTAATGAGGAAGATTATCTAAAACTTAAAAATAGTTATATTCTTACAAAGGATAAAATAAGTAAATCAAAGGAAAATATGCTTATTATGCATCCGTTGCCAAGGGTAAACGAAATCGACTCTAGTGTAGATAGTGATAAAAGAGCAGTTTATTTTGAACAGGCTCATAATGGAGTCTTTGTTAGAATGGCTCTGATGGCAAAACTTTTAGGGGTGGTGTAAATTATGTTAGAAGTAACTAGTATCAACTGTGGAATAGTAATAGACCATATAAACTGTGGGAATGGCCAGAAGATATTTGAGAAACTAAATTTAGGTAATGTAGATTTTCCTGTTGTATTGTTAATGAATGTACCTAGTAAAAAATTAGGAAAAAAAGACATAATAAAAATTGAAAATAAAATAGATTTGAATTTAGATATGCTTGGATTAATAGATTCTGATATAACTATAAACATAATTGAAAATGGTAATATTTCTAAAAAAATGAATGTAGATATACCTAAAAAAGTTAGCGGGCTATTTAAATGTGAAAACCCAAGATGTATTAGCAATTCTGATATATATGCAACTCCTACCTTTACTCTTGTAAATAAAAACAAAAACAAAATAAAGTATCAATGTAATTATTGTGATGATTTCACATATTTTAATCAAAGATAGAGCTAAGTATTTTACTTAGCTCTATCTTTTTCAAGAACATTTAAAACCCTTTGAAAGTGTTCTGGTAACTCTGAATCAAATTCCATATATTCATCAGTTCTTGGATGATTAAAACCAATAACTTTCGCATGTAGTAGCTGGCCATTTAATTTAAATTTTTGGTTCTTACTCCCATATACTGGATCACCTACAATAGGATGCTTAATATATTTCATATGTACTCTTATTTGATGTGTTCTTCCCGTTTCTAGTTTAGCCTCTATTAAAGAGTAATCTCCAAATCTCTCTAATACTGTAAAATGAGTTACTGCATTTTTACTATTTTTATTAGTTACAGCCATCTTTTTTCTATCTACAGGATGTCTTCCAACAGGCGCATTTACTGTCCCTGAATCCTCTTTTATGTTTCCTTTTACAAGTGCATAGTATCTTCTAGTAATTGTATGCTCCTTTAACTGTTCAGATAATTTGTTATGAGCATTATTGTTTTTAGCAATCATTAAAAGACCTGAAGTATCCTTATCAATTCTGTGAACAATACCTGGTCTTATAATACCATTAATAGATGATAGGCTATCTAAATGGTATAACAATGCATTTACTAATGTCCCACTATGATGTCCAGGGGCTGGATGTACTACCATTCCTTGAGGCTTATTAACAACAGCTACATCTTCATCTTCATATACAATCTCTATTGGTATATCCTCTGGCTTAATCTCTAACTTTTTAGGTTCCGGCAATTGTACAACTATTATATCTCCTTGACTTACAATATACTTAGGTTTTACTTTTTTATCGTTTACTCTAACTAAGTCTTTTTTTATAAGTTTCTTAATATATGACCTAGAAACATCATCTAATTCTGATGCTAAAAATGCATCTACCCTTTCATTATCCTGTTCATCTACAATTATCTCAATTGTCTCCATTTAATCACTCTCTCATACAATTTCATGCTTATTAAATAAAACTAAATAAACAATAATTATTGTAGCAACGACTATAAAACTATCTGCCAAATTAAATACTGGATAATCATATAAAGTACCAAATTTTACATCAATAAAATCTACAACGTATCCTAATCTAACTCTGTCTATAAAATTTCCAATAGCTCCACCAATTATCATAATAAGTGAAGCCTTCATAAGTTTAGTTAAGTTTTTATTCATTATCATATAAGCAATAATTCCTATTAAAATTAAAGAAGTAGTAATTATAAAAAATAGCTTTTTGTTTTGTAAAATTCCAAAGGCTGCTCCATAGTTTTCGACATAATTAAATTGTAAAAATTTTTCAATTATAACATACGGTCTACTCCCTTTAAGTAATTTAACAGCATAGTACTTTGAAATCTGATCTATTAATATTATTGATAAAACACTTAAAAAATACAGCATATGTTCCTCCTTATAAGAATTTATCACAAGTAATATTTTAAAGGATTCATTTTAATATTACAATAGCTATTTAAAAACATCCTACAATATTAACCAATAATAGTCATAAAAAAGTAGCCAAAACTGGCTACTTCTACTCATCAGAATCATCTACTTGTCTTTTAAGTTGTTGATTTGTTATTTTATCGGTATCTTCTACTATACCATAATCTATTTCATCAAATACTGCCTGGTCATCTCCAGTTTTATTTGACGGGTCATCTTTAACTTTATTAAATATTTCTACTGATTGTAAGCTATCTTCACCATCAAAGGCCGTTTGATTAACATCAGTTTCATCATTAAAAGTTCTACTAAAAGGATATTTTAAAACATCTTCTTCAACAGGTCTATCTATATCCATGTTTAGATGGTTTACTATATCATGGTCTATTTTTTCATGTCTTGTTTCTTTCGTACAATCTATACAAGTGTTAGCATATGGCAAAATATCTAATCTTTCTTCTTCTATATCTTTTCCACAAATATCACACTTTCCATATTCACCTCTATCAATCTTACCTAACGCATTTTCTATTTCATCTATTAAGTATTCTTCATTCCTTTTAAGATTCATTGCTTGTTCCATAATAAATGTTTCCGTTCCCATATCTGCTGGATGATTATCATATAATGATAATTCGTCAAAGTATTCCTGTTGAGATGCATTAGGTTCATTTTCTTCCATTCTATTAAGGGTATTTTCCATACTCTTCCTTTCTTTTAATAGTTTATTTCTATAATAATTAAGTTTCTCTTTATCCATAGTAGCCTCCTTACAAGTTTTCTTGTACTATTTTTACAATTTCAGTTATAAAGTCACCAATTAAAGGTAAATTTAATGCAATTAATCTCTGCAAAACATAAATTACAAAGGCACCTAATATTGTAAAACCTACTGCCATTCCAAATCCTCTAGCTAATCCAATTAAGAAATTAATATAAAGTAACCTTTTTTTATTGTTCATTAAGTCTACATATTCACTTATTTTTATTTCCTCTAACCTTTCTGCTATTTTATCTAATCTTTTTTCAAGGTTATTTTTATCATTATTATTCACAATTATACCCCTTTAAATATTTACCCTTATATAATATAGTTTATTTATTTTTATATAATTTTATTTAAAAATCTCAAATTAAGTGTAAGTTGTTAGTATTAAATAAAAAAACAATAAATTATTCTTTTCATATTTGGCATTCCAAATTTCCGTTAACACTAAAAAGAAAAACAAAAGATAATCAGCTTTAACCCTTCCCAAATTCTCCTTTCTCATCTTTATCACCCCAATACATTGTTTCTTATTATATTTTATGAAAAAATGTATTTATAGTGACTTGTAATAAAAAAAGTGCCCTTTTTAAGGACACTTTTTTATCTAATCTAATTTATCTACACACTTTTTTATAATATTTACTTCTTTCCTTAGTTTTTTTAATTGTTCAAAATCTAATGATTGATATCCATCTGATAAAGCATCACAGGGACTTGGATGAGTCTCTACCATAACACCATCGGCACCAACTGCAGCAGCTGCACGAGCCATAGGTATAACAAGCTCTGTTTTACCAGTCCCATGACTAGGATCAACAATCACAGGCAAATGAGTTAGTGATTTCAAAATCGGTACAACAGTTAAATCCAGTGTATTTCTTGTGTAATTTTCAAAAGTACGTATTCCTCTTTCACATAAAATTATGTTGTCATTTCCCTCTAAAGCTATGTATTCTGCAGCCATTAACCATTCTTTAACTGTTGCAGTCATTCCCCTTTTTAACATAACAGGCTTATCTGTTTTACCAACTTCCTTTAATAGGGCAAAATTCTGCATATTTCTTGACCCTATCTGATATATATCTATAAAATCATATGCTTTTTCTACATCCCTAGGATCCATTATTTCAGAAATAATATTTAAATTATATTTTTTAGCTGCCTTTTTTAATAGCTTTAATCCTTCAAATCCAAGTCCTTGAAAAGAATAAGGGGAAGTTCGTGGTTTAAAAGCTCCTCCCCTTAATATTTCTATATCTAAGGAATTTATGTACTTCGCAATAGAAAATATCTGTTCTTCACTTTCTACAGCACAAGGTCCTGCTATTATAGTAAAATCTCCCGAGCCTATACTTGTATTATTATTTATTTTTACTACTTTATCCTCTCTGTTTTTTCTGCTTACATGTCTTAATTCCATTTTGATTCCTCCGCTTTCTACATGAAGGCTATCATTTTTTCTACAATATCAGCAGAATTTTTAGCAGCTTCATGTACAAATTCACTGAAGTTTACATGAGCCGAACCATCTGCCTTATCTGATATTGCTCTAAAAATAACAAAAGGTTTATTATTTAAATAACATGTTTGAGCTATAGCTGCACTTTCCATTTCTACACAATATCCTTTAAAAATATTCCATAATTTCTCTTTTTTATCTGGGCTTGCTACAAAAACATCTCCAGATAATATTCTACCTAAGTGTACATTATGTTCTACAAGCTCCTTTTCACTTACTTTTTTAGCCATCTGTATAAGTGATTCATCAGCTTTAAAAATATATTCATCAAGTCGAGGTATTTCACCTGGTTTATACCCAAAACCAGTTGCATCCATATCATGGTGAATAACATCTGTGGATATAACTATATCACCTATATCAAGTTCATCATATACTGCACCAGCAACTCCAGTGTTAATTATAGCATCTACATCAAAATGCCCAATAAGAATTTGGGTACATACTGCTGCATTAACCTTTCCTATTCCACACCTTACTAAAACTATTTTTTTATCATTTAATTTACCTTCATAAAAACTCATTTTAGCAATCTCTATAGTATTTATTATATCCATCTTATTTTTTATAATTTCAACTTCTTCATCCATAGCACCTATAATTCCTATCCTATTCATGTTTATCCTCCTATCACACTCAATTTTACTCTATAATTATATATTTTCTATCTACTCTGTCAAGTATATCAACTACAATAAAGTTAAAAACAGTAGAAAAATAGTAGCGGAAATCTCTCCGCTACTATTTTTAGTATAATCAGCTTATTTTATTATTCTAAGTTCTCTATACATCTACTACAAATTGTAGGATGTTCATCATTTTTTCCAACTGTTTCACTGAATACCCAACATCTTTCACATTTTTCACCTGGTGCCTGTTCAACAACTACCTTTATGCCTTCATTGTTTTCTCCTTTAGTATAATCAGCTTCTAATTCTTTATCTTTATATAACTCAACTTTTGAAACTATTAAGATTTCTCTAAGCATATCTTCTATTTGGGCTAAGAAATTATAGTCCTTATCTTCTGCATATATTTTAACTAAAGCATTTAATGAATGTCCTATAATTTTTTCAGCCCTTGCTTTTTCAAGTGCTTTTGCGATATCTTCTCTATATGAAATAATTTTCTTCCATTCATCTTCAAGTTCATCATTATAGTATTCTTCTTTTACTTTTGGCCAATCTGTTAGATGTACACTACTTTCTTCGTCTTCATATAAGAACTGCCAGATTTCTTCAGATGTAAATGGTAATATTGGAGCAAGCATTTTTACTAAGGCATTTAAGATTTTAAACATTACTGTTTGTGCAGCTCTTCTAGCCTTTGATGTAGCCTTTTGTGTATATAACCTATCCTTAATTATATCTAAGTAGAAATTACTCATGTCTACAACACAGAAATTATGGATAGCATGATAAATTACATGGAAGTCATAATTATCATAAGCTTTAGTTACCTTTTCTATTAGCCTATTCATCTTTATTAATGCCCATTTATCAATCTCAAGCAATTCATCATATTTAACACTATCCTCTTTTGGATTAAAATCCTTTAAATTACCTAATATGAATCTAGCAGTATTTCTTATCTTTCTATATACCTCTGATAATTGCTTTAATATTTGATTAGACATTCTTACGTCTGATTTATAATCTGCTGAAGAAACCCATAATCTTAAAATATCTGCTCCATATTTTTCTACTACTTCAAGTGGATCTATACCATTACCTAATGATTTAGACATTTTTCTTCCTTCACCATCAACTATCATTCCATGTGTTACTACTCCTTTATATGGAGCTTTACCCTTAGTAGCTATAGCAGTTAATAGTGATGACTGGAACCAACCTCTATATTGATCATTACCTTCAAGGTATAAGTCTGCTGGATAGCTTAAATCTTCATTTTCATCTAGTACAGCTGAATGACTTGAACCTGAGTCAAACCATACATCCATAATATCCATTTCTTTTCTAAATTCACCTGAACCACATTCACATTTAATATTTTCAGGAAGTAATTCCTCTGCAGTTAGTTCATACCATGCATTGGAACCTTTTTCTCTAAATATTGAAGAAACTTTTTTAATTGTATCTTCATTAATTAATTCCTTTCCACAGTCTTTACAATAGAAAATCGGAATTGGTACACCCCAAGTTCTCTGTCTTGATATACACCAATCTGCTCTATCAACTACCATATTTATAATTCTATCTTCACCCCAGCCTGGTATCCATTCAACACCTCTTGCAGCTTCTACAGCTTCATCCTTAAAAGCATCAACTGAAGCAAACCACTGTTCTGTAGCTCTAAAAATTACTGGTCCTTTACATCTCCAACAATGTGGATATGAGTGGACTAATTCAGAATCTGAAAGTAAAGCTCCACTTTTTTCTAGATCATCTATTATAATCTTGTTAGCTTTTTTGTAATATAATCCTTCATATTTACCAGCTAGTTCAGTAAAATGTCCTTTATTATTAACTGGGTTTAAAACATCTAAGTCATATTTTTGTCCTACTTCAAAGTCCTCCTGACCATGTCCTGGTGCTGTATGAACGCATCCAGTACCTGATTCAAGTGTTACATGGTCTGCTAATATTAATACTGAATCCCTTTCCATAAATGGATGTCTAGTAACCATATGCTCTAAGTCTGTTCCTTTAAATGTAGCTAAAGTCTCATACTCTTCTATTCCTACTTCCTTAGTTACTGTTTCAACTAAATCTTTAGCAATTATGTAATATTCACCTTTAACTTTTATTAAGCTATAATCAAACTCTGGACCTACAGCAATTGCTAAGTTTGCAGGAAGAGTCCATGGTGTTGTTGTCCATATAACAAAATAAGTATTATCTATACTATCAACATGCTCTTCCAATAGACCTTTATCATCCTTTACCCTAAACTTTACATATATTGAATGTGATTTATGGTCACTATATTCAATTTCAGCTTCCGCCAATGCAGTTTCACAACTTGGACACCAATATACTGGTTTTAATCCTTTATAAATATATCCCTTTTTAGCCATTTCACCAAAAACTTCAATTTGTCTAGCCTCATATTCTGGATTAAGAGTCAAGTAAGGATTTTCCCAATCTCCAGTAACACCTAGTCTTTTAAATTGCTCTTTTTGTTTTTCTACTTGGCTTAAGGCATAATCTCTACATTTATTTCTAAATTCAACTGGTGATATCTCATTTTGATTTAATCCCATTTCCTTTATCGCCTTCAATTCTATAGGAAGACCATGAGTATCCCAACCTGGTACATATGGAGCATAATAACCCCTTAAACTTTTATATCTAACAATTATGTCTTTTAATATTTTATTTAATGTATGACCTAAGTGAATATCACCATTTGCATAGGGAGGTCCATCATGCAAAATAAAGCTTTGATTATTTTTATTTACTTCTAAACTCTTTTCGTAAATCTTTTCCCTTTCCCACTTTTCTAGAAACTTTGGCTCTCTTTTAGGTAGATTAGCCCTCATAGGAAACTTAGTTTTTGGTAAGTTTAGCGTCTTTCCGTAATCCACTTATATACACCTCCATTTATTTTTAAAGATTTGCTATTATCGAAAAAATATACTATATTTTTCTAAAAAATAAAAAAAACTCCATCCATTTGGGACGAAGTTATTCCGCGGTACCACCCAAGTTACTACTATAATTATAGTAGTCACTTACTTAAATTTAACGGTTATACCGGATCCTCCTACTGCTATTTCAGAGGCCGACTCCAGGGTGATCTTCGCTAATGCAAGATTACTAACTTCCACCAACCGTTAGCTCTCTATAAATCTTCCATTAACTACTCTCCCCTTCATAGTCTTTAACTATATAAAATTTTAAGACTATTATATATTATATACAGTGATTCGTCAATAATCGAATTATTCTTCATCTATTTCATCAAAATATTCATCGACAGTATCTAGCTGTGATTTTAATAATGTTTTAAACCTAGTTTTAAAAACATATAATTCCTTTTTCAGTTCTTCATACTGTTTTTGTATTTTAGCAACTTCTTGATGTGCATCCTCAATAATTTTTCTTGCTTGTTCTTCTGCTTCTTTAATAATTAATTCTGCTTTCTTTTTGGCGTTTAAATTAACTTCTTCTGCAGTTTTTTGAGCAACAACTAATGTATTTTGAAGGGTTTCTTCAATTTTATCATATTGTTCTAATTTTTCATTAAGCATTTCTATCTTTTCTTTATATTCTTTATTTTCTTTATATAGTTTTTCATAATCAACTATTATTTCATCAAGAAAACTATCAACTTCACTCTCTTTATATCCTCTAAAACCTTTATTAAATTCTTTATTTTGTATATCTAAAGGTGTTATCATAAAATCCCTCCCTTACTTAAATATTTTAATAGCTACTCTCTGTCTTCCCTTTCTAGTTTCTCCTAAAACTTTATATAGCTTAAACCTTCCTTTACCTCTAACAGAAATCATATCCCCTTCATTTGCTTTATAAGATGCTGTATCTATTGGTTGCCAATTTAGTTTTACTCTACCATTTTTTATATAAGACAAACTTCCTGACCTAGAAATGCCATAAGCAGCACTTAAAAGACTATCAATTCTAAGTGAAGCAACAGTTCTTATAATTTCTTTAAACTTTTCAGAAGGTCTATTAATTTCATGAAGCTTAATCTCTTTTACTTTCACTGGCTCTTTACCAATCTTTTTCAAATTTAAAATAACATAGTCTATAATGTCTTTATGTAGTATTACCTGTGTATATTTTTCATGGACTAATATATCTCCTATCTTCTCTCTTTTAATTCCTAATCCTAAAATAGCCCCTAAATAATCTCTATGATTTAAATCATTAAATCTAAAGCTACCATCTAATCTAATAGCTCCAATATAACTCTCAAGATATGATTTATCCATATAATGGGGATAGATAACTATTATTTTTCTTTCTGCACCTTCTAGACCACCTTCTTCATGATAATTAACTTCCATAAAACGATTAAGGAAAGAATAGCACAATCTACGCTGATATGGATCTAAAAAGTCTGTAAACTCAACAGTATGTGTAATCAAAGTCTTTTCAACTTTATCTAAAACCTTTCTCATTGTGAGAATTTGATCCGTATCCTTAATATGTTCTAAATATTTGGATTTGTCTCCTAGCATAATTTAATCACCAGACTAAGACTTCTAGTATATATGATAATAAATTTAGAAACATAAAAGCCAATAATGGTGAAAAATCAAACATGCCTGTACTAATACCAAGTTTACTAATAAGATTTCTAAATGGTGCTAAAATTGGCTCTGTAACTTGGTAAACCAAATTAAATATAGGATTAGAAAAATCCCTTATAATAAAAGATAACAATATTCTTACTATGATCAATGTCTCAATTATATCTACAAATATAGCAAATGCCCTTTCTAAAACCCACATTTATTTTCACCTCTTAATCATTATTTTTTCCAAGGAAAAATACCTCTGTTTTTAAGTTCTTCTTTTATTTTACCATTAATTTCTACATTATTCGGTGCTATTATAAAAATATCTTTAGCTACTTTTTGTATATTACCTTCTAAAGCATACACAGCACCGTTTAGAAAATCAAAAACCTGCCTTTTTAAATCAGATTCTATTTTATCTAAATTCATTACAATAGTTTTCCTAGACTTTAAATCTTCAACAATTTTAGGTGCATCTTCATATTTATTTGGTTGATGTATTATAAGTTTCATATTAGAGTTTGTATGTATATTTAATATTTTATTGCTTTTGCTTATTCCATGTTTTATTTCTTCATCTTCATATTCTTCAATATCCTCTTCATAATCATCAAGGCCTATAATATATTTAACTTTATTAAGTATCTTTTCACTTTTCTTTACCATTTGCTAACCCCCTTAATATTTACGTTTTCCAAAAATTCCAGTACCTATCCTAACCATATTAGACCCTTCTTCTATAGCCACTTTATAGTCATTTGTCATTCCCATTGAGAGGTATTTCATTTCAACATTGGAATAACCTTTAGCCTTTATATCTTTTGATAATCCTTTAAGTTGTCTGAAGACATATCTAACTTTTTCGGGATTTTCTACAAAAGGTGCAATAGTCATTAAACCTTTTATCTTTATTCTATCAAATTTAAGTATTGACTCTATAAACGGTATAACTTCTTCTCCCATTAATCCAAACTTACTTTCTTCTTCAGCTATATTTACTTGAACTAGTGTGTTAACTATAACATTATTTTTTTCTGCCCTTTTTTGTATCTCTTTTGCTAAAGACATTCTATCTAATGAATGAATAAGGTCAACTTTATCTATAATATATTTAACCTTATTGCTTTGTAAATGGCCTATCATATGCCATAGTATATCTTTATCTTTTAATTCTTCATATTTTCTTGTCATCTCTTGTACTCTATTTTCACCAATGTTTCTAACCCCATGTTCAACAGCTTCTTTAATTTTGTCTACGTCAACAGTTTTAGTAACCGCAATTAATGTTATATCATCTTCTTTTCTTCCAGATTTTTCAGCAGCCTCTTTTATATTTTGCTTAATTTCTGCTAAGTTGTATTTAATGCTAATTTTTCTCCCCTCCTTTAATTGATCACTTGATTTTCATTGACTTTGTCTCCATTTATAATAACCTGATCAAACATAGTAATAGTCCTTAATCTTTCAGTTTCCCCATTTATTTCAACGTCTACATAACCATCTTTAACTACAGCATACTCTCCACTTTCACCTATTATCTCAATAGGTCTAAATTTAACTATATCACTTATATTTCTTGTGTAAACACCTTTTATTCCGTTTCTTTTAACAATAGCACTTTTAGGTATTTTTAGGCCTTCATATTCATCAATAATGATATTTACATCAACATATCTTTCGTTATAAAACTTATACAAGTGACTATTAAGTTTAAAAAATATTAGGGTTTCTTGTTTGTCTTTAATTATTCTCGTTACTTTAGCTTTTATCCTTTCATTATATTTCAAAACCTCTATATATACATCCTTGCCTTCTTTTAGTGTATCTATACTTTCATTGTTTTTTAGTTTCACTAATATATACCATTCATAGTTATTGATAATCTTGTAAATAGGATTGCCTATATTTACTCTTGTCTGGCTTTTAAGATTTTTAATTTTTCTTTCAATTATTTTATAGTCATTTGCAGTAAATTTAGATATATTTTTAACAGAATAAATTGCTTCTAACCCATCAATAGTATAACTAAGTATACCAGTTCTTTGAGAATAAGAGTTTACATTAAGTTTTTCTATTACTTTCTGAATTTTTTCCTTTTTCTCATTAAGATTATCTAAACTATCGTTTAATAGTGTTTTTCCTCCTGACATAGCTTTTTGCTTGTCCACTTTTTTCTTAAGTTCTTCCTTGAGGATTTTCACTTCTTTGTATCTACCTTCAACTATATATTTTTGTATTTTTTCTATCAACACATTTATATCTTCTTTATTCTTTTTTAAATCCTTTTTAAACAATTCATTATTTTTCTCTGTTTGTTTAAGGGATTCAATAGTTTTATTTATTTGATTGAGCTCATCTTCTAATTGTGACACTTTATTGTCTGAATAAATTTGAGCTACTTTTATTCCCTTTGGAATCCTTTTTCCCTCATCTTGGTAAAAAATTACTTCTCCTTGAACCTCTGATCTGTAAACAGTTTCATCTTTTAATATTATTCCCTTTGATTTAGCTGATATTTCAATAATATCATTTTTTACAGTCATAGTCTTTAGATTGGAAGCATATAATACTGGTACCATTCTAAATAGAAGATATAAAAACGTTACAGTAATCAATAAAATTCTAAATTTTTTCCTTCTCAATCTTTTTTTTCTTCTCTTCTCACCTATCATATTATCACCACTATATGTAAACATTAACACTTATATATAATTCTTCATATTTTAAAATTTTCCTTCATACAATTTACAAAAGAGTATTTTAGTCCTATATTTAAAGCTAGTAATAAGTATAGCATAAAAATTTTAATAAATTAAGAATTGCTAACCTTTACAAAATAATAATTATTATGTATAATATTTTATGCTTCGGGATGTGGCGCAGTCTGGTAGCGCACAAGTCTGGGGGACTTGGGGTCGCTGGTTCGAATCCAGTCATCCCGACCAACTTTTCATAAAAAAAGGGAAGGTACATACCTTCCCTTTTTTTATACTATTATGCAAATTAAACCTTTATTTCCCTCATTTACAATCTTTTGCAATGTTCTTTGTATTTTACTTCTTGCATTTTCTGGCATCATATTTAATTTACTTTGTAATTGTTCTTTCACAAGGTCGTGTAATGATTTACCAAACATATTTGATTCCCAAATTTTAGATGGGTCATTCTCAAATTCTTCTAATAAATAATTAATAAGTTCTTCACTTTGTTTTTCTGTTCCAATAATAGGTGAAACCTCTGTAGTTATATCTGCTCTAATTAAGTGAAGACTAGGTGCATTTGCTCTTAATTTTACTCCAAATCTATTGCCTTGTTTAACTACTTCAGGTTCTAAAAGCTCTAATTCTTCTAGGCTTGGTGCAACTAATCCGTAGCCTGTTTCTTTTACATCATTTAATGCCTTTTCAACTTTATCATATTCTCTTTTTGCTTTTGCTAGCTTATCCATTAATGCTAGTATTTGATGCTCTCCTTTAATATTATAACCTGTCATCTCACTAATTACTTCATAATAAAGATTATTGTCTATCCCTATCTCAACACTGGCAACTCCTTCACCTAAATTGATTTCTGTAAGTCTTACATCTTCTACTACCTCTGCATCTTTAAACTTATTTATTGCTGGATTAATGTCACTAAGTCTATATAAGTTATTAACAGTTCCCTTAATAGCATTAATAATACTAGTTTGTATCCAATGATCTTTTGATAAGCCTTCTACCCAACCTGGTAAGTTAATATTTATTTCTCTTATAGGGAATTCTAAAAGAACCTTTTCAAATATACTATTTATATCATCCATAGTCATATTTAAGCAATCAGCTGCAATAACAGGTACATTATATTTTTCCTCTAAGCTTTCCCTTAATGCTATTGCACTATCTGAATCTGGATTCCTAGTATTTAAGACTATTACAAAGGGCTTTTCTAACTCTTTTAATTCATTTACTACCCTCTCTTCTGCTTTTATATAATTAGGTCGTTCAATATCTGATATAGAGCCATCAGTAGTAACAACTATTCCAATAGTAGAATGATCTGTAATAACTTTTTTAGTTCCTATTTCTGCTGCTTCTTCAAAAGGAATTTCTTCTTCATACCAAGGTGTATTAACCATTCTTGGCATATTATTTTCTTCATGGCCTAGAACACCTTTTACTAAATAACCAACACAATCTACTAATCTAACTTTAAACTTCAAATTATCCTTTAATTTCAACTCTACTGCTTCACTAGGAACAAATTTGGGTTCTGTTGTAGTTATAGTTCTACCAGCACCACATTGTGGTAATTCATCATTTGCCCTTTCTTTTCTGTATGTATTCTCAATATTTGGTAAGACTAGTAGTTCCATGAATCTTTTAATAAAAGTTGATTTCCCTGTTCTAACCGGACCTACAACTCCTATATAAATATCCCCATCTGTTCTTTCCGATATATCCTTGTATATATTATATTTATCCATCATTTTCCCTCCCTTTTATATAAAAAATATTATTATGCACAATATACTTAACATTATAAATATATGATTCAAATTTCAAATTATGACATGCTTAACATAAATTCTTCAAATTTAATTAATAGAAGTACATATTAGAATTTTAAATCTAGTTAATATTAATAAAAATATATGCTTTAAACTATATTTTATGACATGAGTATATTACACAATAAAAAAATGTGCCCAATGCTGGACACATTATTTATTAAAGTATTTTACTTAATATTTATATTTTGAATTTTTATCTACCCAAATTTCAAACGAATCAACATCTAATGGTTTACTAAATAAATAACCTTGTCTAAAATCACAACCTAAAACTTTTAAAAGTTCTAGTTGGTTTCTTGTTTCTATTCCTTCTGCTACTACCTTTAGGTTAAAGTTTTTAGCCATATTAATTATTGTTTTTAATAATTTGTTATAATCTTTTTTATAATCTAGATTACTTTCAATATAATCTATAAAAACCTTATCAATTTTAAGTTTATTAATAAATAGCTTTTTTAGCAAAGATAGGGATGAATAGCCTGTACCAAAGTCATCCATTGATATTTTTATTCCGATTTCACTAAGTTCCTTTACTGTTTTAGCTATCTTATCTATATTACCTGCTGAAACACTTTCAGTTATTTCAAATTCGATATACTTAGGTTCAATGTTATAGTAATCTAAAGTCTTTCTGACAAACTCAGTAAATCTAATATATTCTAACTGTTTGACAGAAATATTAACTGAAATAGGTATTAGCTTTAATCCTTTCTTTTTCCATTCATTTATTTTTTTACAAATATTCTCAATTACCCATTCTCCAATACTATAGATAAGTCCAGTATTCTCAGCAATAGGAATAAATTTATCTGGTGAAACATTCCCTAATTTACTATTTTTCCACCTTAATAAGGACTCTGCACCTACAATTTGGTTGTTATTAATTTGTATTATAGGTTGATAGTTTATGTATAATTCATTATTCTCTATAGCTTTTTTTAAATAATTTATCATAGTAAAATTTTGTTCTATCTCAATTCCCATATCTCTAGAATAGAATAAAATTTTATGCTTGCTTGCAATATTATACTTGGCTTTATACATAGCTGTGTCTGCATTCTTAACCAATGTATAAGAATCTTTTCCGTCTATTGGATAAACAGATATTCCTATACTAACTGACAAATAAAAATAATTATCATTTATTATAAAAGGATCATTTAGTAAATCAATTATCTTTAGTGCTATAGCCTTTAAATCACTTTTACTTTTGACATTATTTATAACTAATACGAACTCATCTCCTCCAAATCTAGCAAATAAGTCACAGTTCTTTAACTTATTTTCAATCCTCTTTGAAAACTCAACAAGTATTTTATCACCTATATGATGACCAAGAGAATCATTTATATCCTTGAAATTATCAATATCTATAAAAAGTACTCCTAATCTATCCCCTTTACTTACCTCTGAAATTAATAATTGAAATTTCTTATTAAAATAAAATCTATTATATAAACCTGTTAGGGAATCCCTTTCTGCTAAATACTTTATTTTTTTATTCATTCTTTTCTTGTCAGTGATATCTTTAAAAACTACATTGCCACCTATTATTCTGTTATTGCTAAATATTGGGTAGGCTAATAGCTCTACATCAATAAGTCTTCCATCTTTTCTTTTCCTTCTAGTTTCACATTCTACTAACCCACCTTCTAGAATAGAATCTAATATGTTTTGATTATCATTTTCATCAATATTATTACATTCGCTTATACAAATAAATTCTTTTAAGTTTTTCCCCTTAATTTCATTTAGTGAAAACTGAAATAAATCTGTAAATTTTTTATTTATATTTATTACTCTATTTTTATTATCTAAAATCGCCACTGCATTTGGTGAATTTTTAAACATATGATGGAACATAGATTGTTCTGTAATTTTATTATTAACATCATAAATAATTGAAAACAAAAGTTTTTTCTCATAAATTTCTATTGGAAAACTACGAACTTCAACATCTCTAAACTCTCCATTAGCTAATTTATGGGTAAATAAAAAATAGTTTTTACTCTTTGATCTTGCCCTTTTCATTTCCTTTTTTACTTCTTCTTTAGGTAAAACATTTATATACTGTATTTTTTTATTAAGTAATTCATCTCTACTATACCCATAATATGAAATAGCAGCTTTATTTGCATCAATTATTGAGCCTGTTTCTGAATCTATAAGTATCATAATAGTTTGATGATTATTGAAAATAAACTTATAAATATCTTCCTTAATTTTCAATTCCATTCTTAATTTTTCTACCTCAGTTATATCTGTAATAACAGCATACAAAAATAGTCCTATTCTATATAGTTTTATATTAGCTATAAAATCTTCTCCAGTTTTTCTTTTATGGAGCCATTCAAACTCATAGTAACCTTTTTCGTAAGCTATATTAACAATTTCTTTCCCTTTAGTTTTTGATAGCTTACCATCTGGCTGTTTTTTAGGGGACATCTCATATGGCCTAAGTCCTATTATCTCTTCTTTGTTATCATATTTAAAAACTTCCAATGCTGAATTGTTACAGCCAACAATTGCATCATCCTTTATTATATATAATGCATTTAGAAAAAGGTCAGCAATATCATCTGCTTCTACTTTTTCTTTATTACTATTCACAGGATTACCCCCTCAATATATAACCGATTATAAAACAATTATATCATAAAAGCTAATATAAATGTCTAATCGTGTTGTATATTATCGATTTGTGGCATTTTTTAATATTATACAAATTTTAACTTAATAAAAAAATCCTTAAGCAGATAATTATCTGCTTAAGGATTTTTAAACTAAATTTATTGATTCTACTATGAATTCCATTCCCAATGTTCTGCTATATCTTCCATTTCATGTTTTTTATCCCTTAGCATTAAATTTATTACTGCATTTTTAACATCTTTACCTTCATATAAAACTCCATATATTTCTTCAGTAATAGGCATTTTCACATTGTATTTTTTTGATAACTGATAAGCTGCTTTAGTTGTTTTTATACCTTCTACTACCATTCCTACTGATTCTATTGCTTCTTCTAGGCTATATCCCTTTCCTATTTTTATTCCAGCCCTTCTATTTCGACTATGCATACTAGTGCAAGTAACTATTAAATCCCCTATTCCAGATAAGCCAGCAAAAGTATTTTTATTTGCTCCCATTTTTTCACCTAATCTAGATATTTCAATTATACCTCTATTCATTAAAGCTGCCTTAGTATTATCACCATATCCTAAACCATCTGAAATTCCAGCACCTAAAGCGATAACATTTTTTAAAGAGCCTCCCAATTCTACCCCTATAACATCTGGGTTAGTATAAACTCTAAATTTAGGTGTCATAAATACCTCTTGTATGTATTCAGCTACTTTCTTCTTTTTAGAAGCTGTTACAATTGTAGTTGGTATATCCTTGGCAACTTCTTCTGCATGAGATGGTCCAGAAAGTACAGCATAATTAATATTAGGAATTTCTTCATCTACTATTTCGGATATTCTCATTAATGTATCACATTCTATTCCCTTTGACACATTTACAATTGTTTTTTCCTTATCAACCTTATTTTTAATCTTCTTTAAGGTTTCTCTTACAGCATGTGAAGGAACTGCTAAAACTATTATTTCTTTATCTAAAACAACTTTTTCAATATCATTTAATATTTTAACATTATTCGGAATTATAACTCCTGGGAGATATTTAACATTTTCTTTTGAAAAATTAATATTATCGCATTGTTCTTTATTTCTTATCCATAAATCTATATCATAACCTTTTTTAGCCAATAAAACAGCTAAGGCGGTTCCCCAACTTCCTCCTCCGAGAATTCCTATTTTGCTTAACATATTGTCTCCTCCTTAACTAAGCCTTCTCTCCAAGTTTTCTCTCTGTACCAGCTAAAAGCCTTTGGATGTTCCCTTTATGTCTAAAAATTGCAAAAGCTGATAATATTAAAACAAAAATTAGAAAGTTTACATCTATAGGTCTCTCTATTATTAGAGTAACTATAGGTAACAAAGCCATACCTGTAACTGAACCTAATGAAACATATCTAGTTTTTGCAATAAGAATTATACCTATTACTATACAAATAAGTGCTAATATATAGTTAATGGATAATACTACTCCAATAGTAGTAGCTATACCCTTTCCACCTTTAAATTTCAAAACTACTGGCCAGTTATGACCTACTACTACACTTATTCCTCCTATTAATGCACCAATATCACCTAAAATGTATTTTCCAATAATTACAGCCACTGCTCCTTTAGCACAATCTAATAAAAAAGTTGTTAGACCCATTTTAACTCCAAATACTCTCAATGCATTTGTAGCTCCAGCATTACCACTACCATAATTTCTAATATCAGTATTTTTAACTAACTTTCCTAAAATATAAGCAAAGTTTAAATTACCTAAAATGTAACCTATAATAATAGTTAAAATTACATCACCCAAAATTAATCCCCCTTTTTCTTCTCTCTAAATTGAAACCAAATAGGTGTCCCCTCAAATCCAAAGGCCTTTCTTATTTCATTTTCTAGATATCTTTGGTATGAAAAGTGTAAAAGCTCTTTATTATTTATAAATATTACAAATTTAGGTGGTTTAACACTAACTTGTGTAGCATAATAGATTCTAAGTCTTTTTCCTTTATCTGAAGGTGGCTGATTCATTAAAATAGCTTCACTTATTATATCATTTAAAATTCCTGTACTAATTCTCATAGAATGATTATTTGATACAGTTTTTATCATATCTATTACTCTATTTACCCTTTTTCCTGTCTTAGCTGATATAAAAATTAGTGGTGCATAGTTTATAAAAGATAGTTTTTCTCTAACTTCCTTTTCAAAATTTAAATAAGTATTAGTTTCCTTTTCAATCAAATCCCATTTGTTTATTAAAATTACAATTGCCTTTCCATTTTCATGAGCATATCCTGCAATCTTAGTATCTTGTTCAGTTACTCCTTGAGTAGCATCTATTACCATAAGGCAAACATCTGCCCTTTCTATTGCGGTTAGTGACCTTACTACACTATATCTTTCTATATTTTCTTTTACTTTTTTCTTTCTTCTCATCCCTGCTGTATCTATAAATACGAATCTATCCTCTCCTACTTCAAATAGTGTATCAATAGCATCCCTTGTTGTACCGGGAATATCACTTACTATAACCCTTTCTTCGCCTAAAATTTTATTTACTAAGGAAGATTTCCCAACGTTTGGTTTTCCTATCACTGCAACTTTTATAATGTCTTCATCATATTCTGTATCTTTATCTTCTGGAAATCTTTTTATAACTTCATCTAATAAATCTCCAGTTCCTAATCCTTGTGAAGCTGATATTGGAATTGGATCTCCTAAACCTAATTCATAAAATTCATAAAAAGTATCTGGTAATATGTGAGTATCTACTTTATTACATACTAGTATAACATTTTTATGGTTTTTTCTTAGCATATTAGCAACTTCTCTATCAGCACTTGTAATTCCTGCTTTTCCATCTACTATAAAAAGAATAACATCTGCTGTTTCAATTGCAATCTCAGCTTGACTTCTCATTTTAGATAGGATTACATCACTAGTATCTGGCTCAATTCCACCAGTATCTATTATAGTAAAATAATTGTTTAACCATTCTCCCTCAGCATATATTCTATCTCTAGTAACTCCTGGTGTATCTTCAACTATAGCAATTCGCCTTCCAGCTATTCTGTTAAATAGTGTAGATTTTCCTACATTAGGCCTTCCTACTATAGCTACTACAGGTCTTGCCATAATTTCACCTCTCTTCAATAAGTTTATTTATAAAATCTTCTCCATCTACATCAGATACTAAAACGTTACATTTTAATTCTTTTCTCAAGTCATCTATAGTTATATCATCAAGAAAAATATCCTCATCCCTTTTTAACATTGTTTTAGGAATTATAATACCATCTTTAATTTCATACTTACTCAACTTATTAATTAAATCTCTACCTGCTATAAGACCAGATACAGTAATTGTTTCACCAAAAAAGTGGTTTTCAATAGGTAAAACTTTAATATTTAAACCACTTATTTCATCCATTATCATATTTGCAATATCACACATAAATTTATAAGCTAAAGTACCTGTTACTACTATATAGCTTTTATCCTTTACTATTTTTTTATTTAGCTTTTTTAAAGCAATTTTAACTTCATCATAAAAAAGTCGCATTAATCCTACGCCATTTTCATACTGAGGAAAGCCTTCATACTCTTCATAGCTAGGTATTTTTTTATTAGCTTGTACATAAAATTCGTCTGCAGCAAAAACAAAACGAGTATTTAGCTTATTCATATATTCTTTTTGTTTATGATGTATATAGTTTAATAACTCCTTAGATAATTTTTTGTTATATGGTGTAAGCTCAAATAATCCCTCTCTATATTTTGTAATTCCAACAGGTACTACTGCTACACTGTTAATATTAGGGTATAAACTAGATAAATCATTTATTGTTTTCTCAAGATGTTCTCCATCATTTATTCCCGGACATAAGACTATTTGACAATTCATCTTGATTCCCGCATCACTAAATCTTTTAAGAATCTCATATATATTGCCTGCTCTTTTATTATTTAGCATTTTAATCCTTAAGTCCGGGTCAGTAGTGTGTACTGATATATTTATTGGACTTAATTTGTATTTTATAATTCTTTCTATTTCTTCATTACTCATATTTGTAAGTGTTATGAAATTACCATGTAAAAAAGAAAGTCTTGAATCATCATCTTTAAAATACAAAGTTTTTCTAAGTCCCTTCGGTAATTGGTCGATAAAACAAAATACACATTTGTTTTTGCAACTTTTAGCTTTATCTATTAAAGGATTTGTAAATTCAATACCAATATCTTCATTAAAATCTTTTTCAATTTCAAGTTGCCAAATTTCACCATCTTTTTTTTGGATTGTAACCTCTATATAATCATCTGCTATAAGATATTTATAATCTAAAATATCTTTTACTTCTTGACCATCTATGGATATTAAAATATCACCTTTTTCAATTCCCATTTCCTCAGCTATACTACCCTTTTGTATATTCTCAATTATATTTTTATTCTGTTTACAATACTTGATTTCCATAATATCCCCTCATATTAATTATTTGCTATTAGGACCTAGTAATAATAGTATACCATAAATATTTTTATTTTACATTATACCTTTGTTATGCTACCAATTTTTCTTATAAAAATCAAGTAAATGTATCAAATATTTATTACATTTATAATATAATTTACATGATATATTAACTATTAGTGTTTTACAATTATATAGCAACCATTTTCCAAATCATGAATCATGCCAAGTGTAACTTTTGCTATAAGTAAAGCAATCTTTTCTTTTTCATCTTCATCCTTTGCATAAAAAATTGGAACACTACCACTAGATACTACATCCCTATCTGTAGTTATAATTGCAAGTATTGTATCTTTTAAACCAACATCCATATATATCACCCCCTAATCTGCCGCTTTCCTACCAGCTTTTGAATCTAAAGGCTTCCTTTTTGAACTTTCTAATACAATAGTATTTTTTACTGCCTCTACTAGGCATTCGACATCTGGCTCTAGTGATACTATTGCCATAACAACATTTCCAGTATGAGGGTCCCTTCTTGCTATGGGTGTAAAATCTGGTTCATCTTTATCTTTTCTTATTCCTAACTGAGTAGCGGCATTATGTTGTATTGCCTGTCTTTGACCTAAATTAGCTAGTGTTGCTATTCCATTTTCATCTTTAGGAATTATTTCTACAGCAATTCCATTTTTCATATATATTTCTCTAGAAGCCTTTAATCCTATATTCATAATAATAACTCCGTTAACAGTTAATAAAGGGCCTTGAAACTCTATTTTTGCTGGATAGACATCAGCTATATCCTGTATAGTTTGCCTTGAAATTGCTCTATTAAAATATATAATAGCAATAAACCCAATGAGAATACCAATAAGTATAGCCAAGGTCTTATGAATATTAGCCTGTGTAAGTGTAAATATTACAATACTAACTATTACTGAAGTTAAAATAGTCATATAATTTCTTGCTTCAAAGGCCTTTGCTATATCCTCTATATATGCAGTTCCCCTTGCAACTAATTCTGTAGGTTCCATATTATCTAAGCTCTGCCTTTCTAAATTTCTTACATCCCTAAATTGTTGTGCAGCCAAAGCTAAAAATGTTACAGCTGCAAATTCTTTTTCAGCTAATGCTGGTACTGCTACTGAACCTAAGGCTGCAGCTATAATTCCCAATGTTAGATGTGAAAATGTGCCTTGGGGATAACTTGGATATTGTCTTGAATCAATTCTTAACATTGATAACCTTGATAATACACCTAAAACGATTGAAGGTATTATAGTATATCCATATTCAAACATAATAGTACTCACCCTTTAATTATTAATGTCTTATATTCAAAAACTTAAGTAGTCTATTAATAATGTCTTCTATTTTTGCTTTTCTTTCCTTTTTGCTAGAGCTTATAAATAAAAATAATAGACTTCCTAAACTTACAAAAAATATTATAGTTACTAGTCCTTTATAAGCTCCTTTGTTACTTTTTTGTACTCCCTTTACTTCCCTAGTTCCAACAAGTCCACCAAAAACTGCTTTTTTTATAATTTCAGCTAAATATTTGTTAGATTTATTTACTTGACTTTGAGAAAGTGTATATGTTCCCATTTCTAATAACAAACTCTTAGGTGTTAAATCTTGATTATAATTACCTCTACCATAATATATATCCTTTACTAATCCAGGATACAATTCATCTGCTATTGCTTTTATATATAGTGCTAATTCTTCATTTACCATTAAATTTGGATTTCTTCTTCCTAATACAATCCTTATTCTAGATACTGTTTCTCCATTTAACTCTGTAATATATTCTTCCTTAGGAACTCCATCTCTATGTAAATCAAATAAAGCATCTGGTTGCTTTAATAGCATTCTAAAGACCGTTCGTCTTGATCTTTTATATGATGCAGCATCATGTGGGTCATGTCTGGTTTTATTTAAAATAACTGTAATACCTTGTTTTTCTAAATTATTAGTGAAATTTTTACCTACTGCAATTATGTCTCCATTTCCCCATTCACTTGCTGTGCCAGATGTTGGTATATAGGATTCATCTGTATGTGTAAAATATATTCCCACTTTTTTAACATCTTCTTGCTTAAATACAGTCTCTTCTAATACATTAGAAATATCAGGCATTTTTATATCCTTTAAACATTTTGCATAAGCAATATTTCCTTTTTCTACTTTAATAATTTCATATAATTTATTATCTTCACTATGGTATTTATCTCCTATATTTACTTGCCAAGCAGTTAGAAATAATTTTTTCTTTGATTTCATATCATAAACTGTAAAATAACTTTTCCCATTCAAATACCAGTCATCAGCTTCAACATAATTAATAGTTAGTATAATAAAAATTAGTGCCAATATTATGCATCTATTTTTCATTTTCGTCATCCCTTTTTATTTTTACCCTCTCATCTAAAATATTGGTAAACTCACCTCCTTCAAACTTCATATCTTTTTTGTTTGTTCCTCCTTGAATTTTTTCTCTAAATTCTCCTATGGTTTCAGCTAGAAAAAGGGCTGATACTCCAGCTAAAATTGTAGAGTCAAATGCCCCTGCTCCTCCAAAAAAAACAGGTACATTATAACCTCTATAAATATTTAATATAAACTGTATAATATCACTAAAAATAACGCCTAAAACTCCTGCAATAAAAGCACTTCTTCTTGATCTACCCAATATATAGGCTATTATTCCCCCAGTAATTCCATATAGAATATTAAGGTCAAATAAGAACGATTCCGGTTTTCCCGACAATATTTTGCCTGCTAAATAAATAGCAAAGCCTGATAAAATCCCTCCTACTATTGCTCTTAATTTTTCTTTCTTAGTTCCAGCCTTTATAAAAAGATACAAAACTAATATTAATGGAATAATAGCCCCACCTATATTAATATAAACTAAATCTGTAATCTTAATATCTGGTAGAAAAAAAGTTGAAAAGATAATTGAGATAACAACAAGTAATGCTTGTTTGTCATTTAATCTTAATCTATCTAATGCTCTTTGAGATAAGCCACTAAAAATTAAAATAGTTGTTCCAATAAGAATAATAATGCCTATAGACATTAAACAAATATCCTCCTAGGTTAATAATTCAATTATTAGGTTACCCTGTATTTTTTCAGTCTATTCAGTTTTGGGTTAAATAAAAGGATGTCCCTTTAAAGGAACATCCTTTTATTTTTCTATATTAAATTGTTTTATACTTTCATTTAAGCTCTCTGATAAGTTATTTAATTTGTCACTGAAATTCTTTATTTCTTCTACTGTAGCAAATTGTTGCTGTGACTTTGCATTTGCTTCCTGTGATATACTAACTGTTTTGTTAGCAGTTTCATTAATATTGGTAATAGAAGAAACTATTTCTTCATTTTGTTTATCAACCTTTTCAATTTCAGAAACTATATCTGATACTTTTCTTAGCATTTCTTTTGTAGAGTCATAAATGGTTTCAAATGACTTTCTTGTATCTTTAACAGCCTTATTTTGATCTTTAACTATTTCTTCACTAGTATTAGAAACATTTTCAACGTTATGTGCCTTTTCTTGGATACTATTTATTATATTTCTAATATTATTCGTTTCAACAGCAACTTGTTCAGCTAACTTTCTTATTTCCTCTGCCACTACAGAAAAACCTCTACCTGCCTCACCAGCCCTCGCAGATTCAATTGCAGCATTTAAAGCTAACAGATTAGTCTGCTTGGAAATTTCTGTAATAGTCATAATTATCTTCTCTATTTCTTTTATAGAATCATTTAATTCTACTACTTCCTTGTGTACTCTATCAGAAATTTTATAGCTTTCTTGAGACTTACTACTTAAAGTATTAACTTGATTTAGTCCATTCTTTATCACTTTATCTGTATCTTCAAATGTTCTAAAAATATTATCTGTATAACTATTGACTTTTCCCATTATATTTGATAGTTTATTTATCTTATTTACACCAGTATTTACATCATCAGCTTGGTGAGCTGCTCCTACTGCTATTTCCTCAATAACTTGAGATACATGCTTATTAAAACTATATGCATCTGTTGAAATCTTATTTAGTTTATGTGAGACATCTGCAACATCAGAAGATATTTTTATTAATTTACTAATTAAATTTTTTAATTTTTCACTCATATTATTAAAACTATCATTTAATAATTCTATATCTCTATTAGTATGAAAATCGGCCCTTTTACCTAATCTTCCTTCAGAAATTTCTTTCATAAGGTTTGCAAGTTTACTAATAGGTTTTGTTATTATTCTTGAATATAGTAAAGCTAAAGATAAACAAATTAAAGCTAGGGTAATTACTGCTACAATCATAAAACTTCTGATAACATTTGTACTATTTTCAAATTCACTTTTATCCATTGTTGCAACACTTATCCAATTCATACTATTAAGTTTGTTATAAACTGCAACTTTCCCTATGCTATCATATGTATAAACACCAAAGCCCTGTATATTCTTTTTACCTTTTTTATTTCAATAATAGCATTATTAATAAGACTATTTTCAATCTTTGTTAACAGTTTGTCTTTTTCTTTATGATAAACAATAGTGCCTTTCTCATTAACTATATATATGTATCCAGTTTTTCCTATTTTTACTTCTTTAAAAGGCTTAGTAAATTCCTCTAAATCAAACATAATTACCATTATGCCTAATCTATCAGAAAGACTATCAATAGGCTTAGCAACTGGTATAACATATCTTCCTGTTGCCTTTGATATTATTGGCTTGCCTATTACAACACCTTTTTCATCGACCTTTAATTTTTTATAGTAATCGGTATTGGAAATATTAATATTCTCATAAACTTCTTTATATCTAGAACCATCACCTATAACATTTCCCTTTACATTGGTAATAAATATAGTTTCATATAATCCATCAGAACTATTAACTGCATTTTTTAATGAAAGAAGCACTTTATTTAAACTTATAATATTATCTAATTTGTTATCATTATGTATATCTTCTAACAAAACTAACATATCTGTCTGAGCAGAAAGACTTTTAAAAACATTTTCTGCACTACTTATCGTTGTATCAATATTATTTTTAACACCTAGTGCATGGGCTGAAAGCATATTTTTTTGAACCTTACTAACTTGAGAATAAACTTTATTATATGTAACAAATCCTAATAATGTAACTGGTACAATTGATATTAGGATAAATACAATCATAAGCTGTTGTTTTAAAGAGAGTTTTCTAACATTATTAAATAAACCTATACTTATTCTTTTTCTCTTCTTTTTTTCCTTATTATTTTTGTTTTTATTATCTTTGGTCTTTTTTAATTTTATTATTTTTATTTTAGTCAACTTTTTAAAAGATTTTTTCGATGAATTATAGATTTTTTTAATAAAGAATTTGGTAAAATTTTTTTCCAAAAGTTTATCATAATATTGTTTCCCCCTATCAGATTTTTCCATTTTTTCAGCCTAAAAATAAAGGAAAGGAACAAAAGCTCCTTTCCTTTATCAAATTAGGAAGATTGGGTTTGTATAGTACTTGGTGGTTTCACTAATTTCATTTGGTTTTTCAATTATAACTATAATGCCTATATGTTAATCGGGCATTAAATGATTGTTAAATCCTAGTTAAAAATAAAAACAGTGAATAGGCTTTTAACCTACTCACTGTTTTTATTTATCTGTCTTTTTTACCGGTAATGTAATCTTAAATTCAGTTCCTTTATTAACTTCACTTGTTACATCTATTTTACCTTTGAAGGATAAAACTATGTGCTTCACAATTGCAAGGCCTAAACCAGTACCTCCTACTTGTCTAGATCTAGCTTTATCTACCCTGTAAAATCTCTCAAATAATCTTGATAGATGTTTTTTCTCAATCCCTATTCCTGTATCCCTAACTTTAATTATTACAAAGTCATTAGTTCTATATCCAATTACCTCAACCTTTCCTCCAGCTGGAGTATACTTAATACCATTGTCAATTAAATTAATAAGCATTTGTTTAAACCAAGTTCTTTTTCCATAAAGTTTTGGAATATTTTCTTCTACATTGTTTATAAGTTCTATATCCTTACTTTTTGCTATTTCATTTAAAATTTGAATTACTTCTCCAACTGACTTATTTACATCTATCTCTTCCATTTCTGCCATCTGATGCTTATTCTCTATTTCAGAAAGCATTAGTAAATCTTCTATAAGTGCTGTAAGCCTTCCTGTTTCTATATCAATTATATCTAAAAACTTATTTCTAACTTTTTTATTTTCCACAGCCCCTTCTTTTAATGTTTCTATAAATCCCTTTATTGAAGTAAGGGGAGTTTTTAATTCATGGGATACATTGGCTACGAAATCTTTTCTTAATCTTTCTAGTTTTCTAATTTCTGTAACATCTTCTATTATTATTAATACACCAATTTTTCTATTTGGATTGTCCTTTAAAGTTATTGGGTTTGAGTGTATATTAAGTATTCTATACCTAGGTTCATGGACTTCAATTTCCTGTTTAGAGCGTTTATTTTCTGCAAGTAGCTTTTGTATAAGTTCATCTAATACATTATTTCTCACAACTTCCAATAGATGTTTACCCTTTACTTTTTCTGTATCGAGTCCAAACATTTCCTCAGCAGCTTTATTTAAAAACACAATTCTTTTGTAATTATCTAAAGCAATTACTCCATTAATCATACTACTTAATATTGCTCTCATCTTAGTATTACTGTCCTGAAGCTCATTAATAGTATTTCTAAGTTTTTCACTCATAGTATTAAAATTCTCAGCAAGAATTCCTAACTCATCTTCAGTTTTAAAATAAACCCTTTCTCCGTAATCTCCCTGAGAAATCTTCTTAGTAGCAACTGTTAATTGTTGTATTGGTTTTGTTACATTATTTACATATCTAATCCCTAAAATTAGTGCAACAAGTAAACCAGCTCCTACTGATATAGCCATGTATTTTAATAAAGCTCTATTAAAATTAATTATATTAACTAAAGGTACTGATAATCTTATTACAGCTAAATCACTTCCTTTTTTGTTAAAAGGAATAGCTACATACAACATATCATATCCTAATGATTCACTAAATCTTTGACTTATACCTGTATAACCTTTTAAGGCCTTTTTTATTTCAGGCCTATCCTTGTGATTTTCCAAAAACCTTATATCTGCTTTTGAATCACCAATCACTTTTCCCGTTCTATCTATGAAAGTTATTCTTGCATTTACATTATCTGAATATAATTCTGATATTTCATCATAGTTTACTTCATCTAATGAATATAAAAATTCTCTAATAAGTTTAGAATTTGTAATTAATCTTTCCTCAATAGAATATAAGTGGTTCATTCTATAAAGATTAAGTGCTAATACTCCTGTCGTAATAATTCCTATTAAAACAAGAGTAATAAATGTTATAAATATTTTCCTTTTCATTTCTTCCCCCTCTATTTCATTTTATAGCCTACTCCTCTAATGGTCTCTATATATTTAAAGTGTTTATTCTCATCTTCAATTTTCTTCCTTAAATGTCTAATATGAACATCTACGGTTCTAGTCTCACCATAATAATCATATCCCCAAACTTTGTCTAAAAGATAATTTCTTGAAAGAACTTTCCCTTTGTTTTGAGCTAATATTTTTAAAAGCTCAAACTCTTTAAGAGTTAAATCTATCTTTTCCCCATTTTTAGAAACTTCATGTTTTTCAATATCAATAGTTATATCACCAACTTTTATTATCTGAGCTTCTTCTTTTTTAGTATCTTTACTTCTCCTTAAAACAGCTTTTACTCTAGCTATAAGTTCTCTAACACTAAAGGGTTTTGTAATATAATCATCTGCACCAATTTCTAGTCCTAGAACTTTGTCAGTTTCTTCACTTTTTGCAGTAAGCATAATTATTGGAATATTTTCCGTTATTGAATCTCTTTTCATTCTTTTACAGACCTCTATCCCATCTATTCCCGGAAGCATTAGATCTAATACTACTAAATCTGGTTCCTCTTCATATACCTTATTTAAAGCTTCTTCACCCTCAAAAGCTGTAACTACTTCATAGCCATTTTTCTCTAAATTAAACTTAATTAATTCTACAATATGCTCTTCATCATCAACTACAAGTATTTTCTTTTGTAAATTCAATAATTACACCTCCTAGGTAGTTAAACAAGCTGAATAATAGCAGCCATTCTTCCTGTTTTACCTTTTTCTTTTCTATAGGAATAAAAAATATCATTGTTACAACTTGTACATAAATTACTTATAGTTATATTTCTACTTTTAATTCCTTTTTCCTTTAAGGCTTCCCTATTAGCTTCCCATAAATTTAACATCCATCTACTTGAACCCCTCTTTTTTAACATATTTCGAGTGTTTGTAAAATTTTCGTTAAATCTTTTAAAAACATCTTCTGAGACTTCATAGCAGCAAGGGCCTATAGATGGTCCTATTCCTATAAGTATATCCTCTGGCCTAGATCCATAAACCTTAATCATTTTATCAATCATTTTTCCTGCAATTTTTTCTACAGTACCTCTCCATCCACCATGGGCTAATCCAACAACCTTTTTTACTTTATCCAAATAAAAAATCGGTACACAATCTGCATAAAAAGTAAATATAGTCAATCCTGGTATGTCAGTTAAAAGTCCATCAACACTTTTATAATCTTTTTGTCTTACAATCCCCTTTCCAGCGTCTTCTTTAGTAACTATTCTTATATTAGTACCATGTGTTTGATCTGATAGGACACAACTATCTAATGAAACCTCCATAACATCAGAAACTATTTTATAGTTCTTTAAGACATTTTCTTTTTCATCTTCAAGATTAAATCCCAAGTTTAAACTATCATAAGGTTTAGGACTTACTCCTCCAATTCTCGTTGTAAACATATGCTTTATTAACCCTGTCTCATCAAAGCTAGGTATTGTATAATATTTAACCCCATTTTTTTCATTTAATATAAACTTATTATTCCCCATTTTTTCACTTCCTTTTTCTTAATAAATATTAATTTATAATATTATTTCTAAAGCAAATATAATTATCATAAAGAAATAGATAAACTTGCTCTACTAAGGTGTTTATACTACTTCACATTTTTCTTTATAATACTATAAAAATATATTTTCTTAAATAAACTAAAAAGGACTCAAAAGAGTCCTTTTTAGTTTATTTACAGCTTTAATATTTCTTTTCATCTAATAACTTTTTAAGTTCATCCATAAAAGTGTTTATATCTTTAAATTGTCTATAAACGGAAGCAAATCTTACATAAGCTACTTCATCAACATTTTTTAGCTTATTCATTACCATTTCGCCTATTTTTTTAGTGGTAATTTCTTTTTTCATAGAATTATATAAACTTTTTTCAATCTCATCTACTATTTGTTCCATTACTTTAATAGAAACAGGCCTTTTTTCACAGGCTCTAATTATTCCATTTAAAAGTTTACTTCTACTAAAGGACTGTCTAGTTCCATCTTTTTTTACAACCACAAGGGGAATTTCCTCAATTTTTTCATAGGTAGTAAATCTTTTACCACACTTTGTACATTCTCTTCTTCTTCTTATTGCTTGTCCTTCATCTGTAGGACGTGAATCTACAACTTTTGTTTCATAATAGTCACAATAGGGACATATCATAAAATTCCCCCTTTTAATCTATACTTTATGCTACAAATTATAATATAATCTATACTTTATGCTACAAATTATAATATATTTCTGTAATTATGTCCAATTTTTTTAATTTAAATATTTTTTCCGCTATCTTCTCTTTCCCAATTTAGGGAGAGATCTACTAATATTACATCTTTACCAATCTTTTTTATATTTCTCCATTCTATAATATAATCACCCCTTCGATTAAATAAACTAAATAAATTACCATGACCTGGTACTACTATTGCTTTTATTTCACCTCTTTTTAAATCAATTTCTATATCACTAATTAATCCTAGTCTTGACCCATCTCTTATATTTATCACTTCTTTTTCCTTTAACTCTGAAGTCTTAACCATTTGCTCACCTTCTTATTATTTATACTCTTATTAAAATAATATATTAACTTGTCTTAAATTATTACTAATTTTGTAAAAGGTGAGCAAATTTTAGTTAAATAAGTTTTCTCATATGCTTTAATGCAGTTTTTTCTAACCTAGATACCTGTGCTTGAGATATACCTATTTCTTCTGCAACTTCCATTTGTGTTTTTCCTTCGTAAAACCTTAAATTTAGTATTAATTTTTCTCTCTCATTTAGCTTTCTTAATCCTTCTCTCAATGCTATTCCTTCAAGCCAAGTTTCATCTTCACTTTTCTCATCACTTACTTGGTCCATTACGTAAATAGCATCACCACTATCATGATAAATTGGTTCAAAGAGAGATATTGGATCTTGTATTGCATCTAACGCAAATACAACTTCTTCTTTAGGTAAATCAAGCTCTTTAGCTATTTCAGTAATTGTAGGTTCTTTTGAATTTTTACTCATTAATTGTTCTCTAACTTGTAAAGCTTTATAAGCTATATCTCTAAGAGATCTACTTACTCTTATTGAGTTATTATCTCTTAAATAACGTCTTATTTCTCCAATAATCATTGGTACAGCATAAGTAGAAAATTTAACATTTTGACTTAAATCAAAATTATCTATAGCTTTAATTAATCCAATACATCCAACTTGGAATAAATCATCTACATTTTCTCCCCTTTTATTAAACCGCTGGATTACACTTAAAACTAACCTTAAATTACCTCTTATAAACTCTTCCCTTGCTGTTAGGTCTCCAGCGTGTATCCTATCGAAAAGTTTTCTCATTTCCTCATTTGTAAAAACAGGTAGTTCAGAAGTATTTACTCCGCATATTTCAACTTTGTTGATATGCATCCCTACATATCATCCTTTCATTAATATTTCCCCCTTTAGTTTTAAAGTATTGCCTTTAATTTCTTTTTTATGCAATAATTAAAGTAAATACTTTAGGATTTTTATATTATTCTAAAAAAAATAAAGGCCAAGATCGGCCTTTATATCATTCTATTTATCTCTTTTCTTAACCTCTTTATAATCCTTTTTTCTAATCTAGAAATATATGACTGAGAAATGCCTAGAAGGTCAGCAACCTCTTTCTGAGTTTTTTCTTCACCATTGTTTAACCCAAACCTTAATTCCATAATCTTTTTCTCTCTTTTAGGTAGTTTTTTCATTGCTTCATCTAAAAGTTCTTTATCAACTTCTTCTTCTAAAAATTTAAAAATTATATCATTTTCTGTACCTAAAATATCAGACAATAATAACTCATTTCCATCCCAATCTATATTTAAAGGCTCATCAAAAGATATTTCTGTTTTAGTTTTACTGTTTCTTCTTAAAAACATTAATATTTCATTTTCTATACATTTAGATGCATATGTTGCAAGCTTTATTTTTTTATCTGGTTTAAATGTATTTACTGCTTTAATTAAGCCTATTGTTCCAATAGATATTAAATCTTCTACACCTACACCTGTATTTTCAAATTTTCTTGCTATGTAAACAACTAGACGTAAATTCCTTTCAATTAAAATTGATCTTACTGAATCATCTTCTTCTAGCCTAGATACTAAATAACTCTCCTCTTCAGGTGTCAAAGGAGGTGGTAATACTTCACTACCTCCTATATAAAATATCTCTTCTTCTTTATACAATTTAAACTTTTTTAAAATTTTAATGTAATTAACCTTTAAAAATAACTTTAGCTTGTCAGTAAATTTTAACACCTTGTCTCCCCCCCAACTAATCTAAAAGATCTGGATGTAATAATGCCTTATAATCATTTTCATTAGAAAGTTTGTTATTATAAATTCCAACAATAATATTTGTTACATTTTTTATTGCATCTTTTTCATTAACTATTACCCTATCTGGTTTAAAACCTATAAGCATACCATTTTCCTTGCCTAGAGATTTAAAAGGAATTAGTCTAAACTTCATTTCTTGTATCGATTCTTCCATTATTGATGAAATAATTTCAAGACTATTTTCTTTATATTTTAAAAAAATATTTTGAACATCTTTTGGTAGTAAATTTTTTATAGCTGAAAATTCAGCAATTATTACAGGTATATCAGTAATTGGGTCTTTCAAAGAATTTCCAGTATCCAATAAAGCTACTATATCAACACTATTATGATTTGCTTCAATAGTAATAGGAATAAAAACTCTAGCTTTACTAAGTTTTGATTGTATATATCCCCATGAAAACTTTATTAATATCCAAGAAGTTATAATTGCAATAATTAATAATCTCAAAGGAAAGTTATTTATGTAAAAAATTCCATTTCCTACGTAAACTTCAAAATCTGATAGATAAAATAATGCAAGGGCTGCACCTGCAAAAACAAAAGATACTACATAAAAAGTAGCTATTAGTGTCAAAAACTTCCTCAACCTAACTGGATTAAAAGCTATAATTATAATTAAAATTGATATGGAAAGTTTTATTATAAACGTAGTCATAAACTTTAAAGAAGGAAAAAAAACAACTAATGTGTATAATGCTCCAATAATAGAAGCAATAACTAGTCTTAATCTACTAGTTTCTGTTCTTGAAAAATGTTTAGTTACATATAATATAATAAAGTTAATTATAAAGTTTTCTAGCAATAAATATTCTGCATATATGTACACTTATTATCCCCCTTTGGGAAAAACTTCCTCTATTCTACTCATATTCATTTGAAATTCAATTTATTCATATTATACAATACTATGCTTTAAAAATCTGTCATATGCTGAAGTCGAAAAAACAAAAAAAATCCCTTTTCTTTTCAAAAGAAAAGGGATTTCTCTTATTTATTTCTTTTTCTTAAAAATGTTGGAATATCCAAATCATCTGAATCAAAATCATTAATATTTGATACTACGTGTTTATCAGTATTTCTTTTATTCTGTATCGTTTGATTATTACTTTCTCGTTTCTGGCTTTCTTTGTTTTCTTCTGAAAAACCAGTTGCAATAACAGTAATTTTAATATCATCTTTTAAGTTTTCATCAACTACAGCACCAAATATAATATTAGCATCTGGGTCAACTGCCTGTTTTATAAGGTCAGCAGCTTCGTTTACTTCAAATAATCCTAAGTTTGGTCCACCTGTAATATTAAGAAGTACACCTTTTGCTCCCTCAATTGAAGTTTCAAGAAGTGGACTTTGAATTGCTTGTTTTGCTGCTTCAGCTGCCCTGCCTTCTCCATTTGCCCTTCCTATACCCATATGGGCTAAACCTTGTTGTAACATAATAGTTTTTACATCTGCAAAGTCTAAGTTAACTAAGCCAGGTACGGCAATCAAATCTGAAATACCCTGGATACCTTGCCTTAAAACATCATCTGCTATTTTAAATGCATCCATAATTGACGTCTTTTTCTCAACAACTTGTAAAAGTCTATCATTAGGTATTGTTACAAGGGTATCAACTCTACTTTTTAATTCTTCAATTCCTTTTTCAGCATGTAACATTCTCTTTCTACCTTCAAACATAAAAGGCTTTGTAACAACACCTACTGTAAGTATATCCATTTCTTTTGCTATTTCTGCCACAATAGGGGCAGCTCCTGTTCCTGTTCCACCACCCATCCCAGCAGTAATAAATACCATATCTGCTCCTTTTATAGCTTCAGTTATATCATTTCTACTTTCCTCAGCAGCTTTTTTACCTATTTCTGGATTGGCTCCAGCTCCAAGTCCTCTTGTTAATTTTTCTCCAATTTGTATTTTTTGTTCTGCCTTTGAAGTGTGAAGGGCTTGCTTATCAGTATTAACTGCTATAAACTCTATCCCTTGAACTTGAGATTCTATCATTCTATTTACTGCATTATTACCTCCACCACCTACTCCAATAACTTTTATGCGTGCAAATTGATCTGTATCTACATCAAATTCAAACACATTATAACCCCCTTACTTTCTCTTAGTTAAAAATATTCATCCCATATTTTTTTTATAAAATTCATTACATTTTTTGAAGTTGAAAATCCTTTTCTATGTTTTGAATTTTTATTCTCCACATTATTATATTCTATGTAATAATTGAATTTCCTCTTATATCCGTAATTTACCAATCCAACACCAGTAGAAAAAATTGGTTCTTTTGCACCTATTATATTGGGTTGTCCTAATCTAACTGGCAAACCAAATATTTTCGAGCCAAGTTCTTTAATTCCGTTAAAGTAGTTTACACCACCACCTGTTAAAACTACTCCTGTCAAAATCTCATTTTTTATTCCTTTATTAATTATATCTGAATTAATAAGCTCAAATATTTCACTTATTCTAGCCTCTATAATCTGGGCTAAGTTTACTTCATTAACTTTTATAGTTTCATCAATAGAAATAGGTTTTATTTCTATTACATTTTCTTCTTTAGCTAAAGGAACATAGGCTAAGCCATGCTTTTTCTTAATATCTTCACTCTCTTTAAATGGTATCCTTAAACCAACTGAAATATCATTAGTAATATGGTTACCGGCTACTGGAATTAAATTAGAGTATATTAATCTCCCATGTTTAAATAAAGATAAATCTGTAGTACCTGACCCAATATCTACTAAAAGAACTCCTAATTCTTTTTCATCTCTAGTAAGTACAGCTTCAGAAGTAGCCAGTGGCTCCATTATTATTCCTAAAACTTCAATACCAGATCTATTTACACTTCTCACTAAATTTAAAACTGAAGTTACTGATCCTGTAATTATATCACAATCAACTTCTAATCTTATTCCTACCATACCAATTGGGTCTTTAATTTCATCATAGCCATCAATTATATATTGATTAGGAACAACATCAATTATCCTCTGATCTTGAGGTATAGATACTATAGTAGCTGAGTTTAACACCCTTTTTACATCTTCCATAGTAATCTCTCTATCTTCATTAGAGACAGCAATAACACCTTTATTCTTAATTAAATTTGTATAACCACCAGGTATATTGATAAATGCTTCTTCAACTTCAATATCTGCCATATTTTCTGCTTGTTCTACTGCCTCTAATATTGAATTGGTTGTTGCTTCTATATCAACTACTATACCCTTCTTTATACCTTTACATGGGCTTTTTCCTAACCCAATTATTTGCGTCTTACCTTTTTCATCTATTTCAGCAATCATTACACATACTTTTGAAGTTCCGAGATCAATCGCTGTTATTAAATCTCCCATTTATAAGCCCCCTCTAAAATAGCATACTATAAAATTTATGTGGCATCATTTTTATTAAATATAAATCTTCTAATAATAGCAAAATTTTGAAATAATCGGCTTCCAAAAGCGAAAATAGCTGCATAGTAAAGGGGCACTCCTAATCTATCACCTATATAAGCTAAAAAAGCGGCCAATATAGCATTTCCAAAGAAGCCTGAAATAAAAATACTTGTATTAAATTTGTTTTCTAAACTTGCCCTTACCCCACCAAATACAGAATCCATACATGCTAATATAGCAACAGACATATATAAGGAATAATTTGTTGAGTAAGTTATAGGTAAGTATAATCCTACAACAATTCCTATTGCAATTCCAATAATAGCAAATATCATATTATTCACCTTCTTTTACAGGTTTAGCATACTCAAGTTTAAAGTCACCTAAATACCTTGGTATAAGAATGTTATCACTTATTTCAGTTCTAATTTTTATATTATAAACTTCCTTCAACATATTACCATAAGTATTAGGAGCATTTACAGCTGCATATAATACTTTAGGGTCACCTATAGCTTTAATTACAAAAGGTGTTGCCAAACTGTGCTCATTAATCCTAATAATAGGACCACCGCATTTTATCTCTGAATTAGATAAAACCCTTTGTCCGTTTACACTAATAGCTTCTGCCCCTGCTACTTTTAATTCGTTAATTAAATATAATACATCTATATCATGAACAATATCATAGTTTGGATTATCACCTATTTTTATCTCATCATCATTATCTTCAACAATAATAAAAACTCCAGGTCCTTGTACATCTTCTAAACCTGATATCATCTTCATATTTTCTAATTCTTTTTCTAAAACATCTACAATACTTCCCTTGTTTTCTATAATTTGTTCATATTTCTTAAGCTCAACCTTCTTTTTATCTAGCATATTCTTTAAATTTTTAATTTCCTTTTGAGTATTTTTAATTTCATTTTGCATAGAACTTATAGACTTAAGTGTAACAAGAGAATAATTTTTATTATTTTGTTTTATTTGAACACCTAATACAAGACCAAAAACTGTACAAATTATTAAGATATATATCTTAAATTTAACTTTCATAAAAACCCTCCTGCGGGTTAATTAGGTAGTTCATCAACTGGTTTAGCGTATCTGAACTCTTTTATTTTTGTATATCGTGGTATTTCTATATTATCCTCTGCCTTTATTTGAACATCTAAATTAAACATATTTTCCATATACCATATAATTCCACCTTTAATTCTTAAAGCAGCTTCTAGAATTTCTGGTTTCCCTATTGCCTTTATTATAAAAGGTGGATTAAAGGATACACCATTAATATTAACATGGGTTCCTACTTGAACTATTTCTGTATAATTTGTATATCTTTGCCCATTTATAGAAATGGCCTCTGCCCCTGCAGCATTTAGATTACTGATAATTTCTAATAAAAATTGATAATTATTAACTATAACACTGGTTTCATCTCCAAATTGAACTTCTAACGGAGGGTCCTCCACAGTAATTATTATACCAGGTCCGTGAACTTTTTCATATCCTGCAAATATCCTATATTTTTCTAATTCTTCAGTTAAATTCTCTACATAAACACTTTCCTTAGCAGCTTCATCTTCATATTGTTTTAATTTAGATTCCACTTTATCTAACTCTTGAATTAATCTATCCCTTTCTTCAGTTAATTTTTTAAGTTCAAGGACTAATTGTTGAGCCCTTTGAGTAGGGATTACTCCTGAACCTACAGTTTTATTTACCGTTTTAAACTGAATAGCTAAAATTATCCCTAAAATGATACAAACAAAAATTATTGCTAAATTATTTCTTAATTTCGCCATTTATTAATCCTCCCAGTTTTTATGAGGTTTAAAAATTGGGTCATCTCCTTTGGTAAAATAAAGGGTACTATCCTTAAGTATTATGTTCTTTTTCTCTGCTTTTTTATTAAGATCTTCTAAAATTTTAATTAGAAAGCTTACCTTATATTTTACATTATATAAGTTACCAAATGCAACATTTAGTCCAGAATTCATGGTTAACTTTATATTAAATTTATTATCAATATTAATCCTAGATATTTCTTTAATCAAATCATTTTTTTTACAATCCTTTAAGAAATTTAATAATTTATCAATATCTTGATTATCTTCTAACATGATTTTTTTGCCTATAGACATATTTTTTATTTTAAGTCCATCAACAACTATTAAATTATCTTTCTTATCTGATAATATATTTAATACAATACCTTCATTATCTAAATAAATATATGAACCAATATAAGAAATTGCAGCTATTTCTTTCCTTTCTTCTATGTAAATACTTAATTTATTTGGAAATATCCTTTTAACTTTTGTCTTTTTTATATAAGGGTGTGAAATTAAATTTTTCTCCATTTTTTCAGTATCAATTTTAAAAATATTTTCCTCTATTGTAAGACCAGAAGCCATAATTATCTTATCCTCTGTCAATTGTTCATTACCAATTATCTTTATTTCACTTACATTAAAAAAGCTTGTCTTAGTTAATAGTATAAGAAAAGTTGTTACAAAAAGTAGTAATAATGTAAAAATAAGTCCTATTTTTTTACGCTTAATTTTTTTATCTATACTATTTCTTCTTTTCATAAATATACCTCCTCAAGGCTTGTCCTTAAGGCAAAAGCAGCCTTAGGCTGCCTCATATTCTTCTTATATCAGCACCTAGAGAAATCAATTTTTTATCAAATTCTTCATATCCTCTGTCAATATGGTAAATATTGTCTATTACAGTTTCTCCTTTTGCAGCTAAACCGGCCAATACTAGACAAGCTCCACCCCTTAAGTCTTTAGCTGTAACTTTTGCACCGGTAAGCTCTTTTACTCCTTTTATTACTGCAACTCTACCCTCTGTTTTTATGTTAGCTCCCATTCTAAGTAATTCCTCAACGTGCTTAAATCTATTCTCAAAAACTGTTTCACAAATTATACTAGTGCCATCTGCTATTGTTAAAAGTGCCATCATCTGTGCCTGCATGTCAGTAGGAAAACCAGGATATGGAAGAGTCCTAATAGTTTCCACTGCTCTAACCTTTTTAGGTCCCACTATCTTTAATGTTGTGCAATTATTATAGATCATACATCCAGCTTCTTTAAGTTTTGCAATAATAGACTGAATATGTTCAACCTCTATATTTTTTAAAACAACTTCTCCTCCTGTTATTGCTGATGCAACCATAAATGTTCCAGCCACTATCCTATCTGGTATAACTGTATGTTCTACACCCCTTAATTCCTTTACACCATCTATTCTTATAGCACTTGTTCCAGCTCCATAGATTTTAGCTCCACAGGCATTCAAAAAATTTTGAAGATCCACTATTTCTGGCTCCCTTGCAGCATTTCTTATAATTGTAGTCCCTTCAGCCTTTGTAGCTGCCAACATTATATTTTCAGTTGCCCCTACACTGGGATAATCTAATTGAATTTCACATCCCTTTAGTTTATCAGCTTTACAATGAATAAATCCATGTGATTCATTTATTGTAACACCTAAATCCCTTAAAGCCTTTAGATGTAAATCAATTGGTCTTGGTCCAATTTCGCAGCCCCCTGGATAAGAAACGATAACTTCTCCAAGTCTTGAAATCATTGAACCCATTAAAATTATTGATGATCGCATTTCCCTTACTAAATCCTCTGGAATTTTAGCAGTATTTAAGGATTTGGTGTCAACTGTCATAATATCATCTATTTTTTCAACTTTACATCCTATAGATTTTAGTATCTTCTTCATAATGTGAACATCTCTTATATCGGGAATGTTAAAAATAGTGTTTATATCACTATTAATAACAGTTGCTGCTAATATGGGTAATGCTGCATTTTTAGCACCACTTATAGATACTTCCCCTACTAATCTTTTGCCACCTTCTATGATAAATTTGCCCATTTTTTCACCTCCAGAATATGCAAATAAAACATAAGTAATGAACACTATATAAATATCTTATGCATAATAACTGGAGGTGTTACAGTAAGTCCTAAGCATGACTTAATAATTCTTTTACAACCTTAACAATCTGGTTTGTTACATCAGTTTTTCCCAGACTTTTGCTGTTTACAGACATTTTCTTAAGTCTTTTTCTATCAGATAATAGTTCCTTGATCATTTTATTAAGCTTTGAACCACTTAACTCTTTTTCAAGTATTACAACACTTGCTCCTTTCTTTTCTAGTGCCCTTGCATTATGTTCTTGATGATTTTCTGCAGTATAAGCCTTTGGAATTAAAATAGTCGGTACACCTATAGTAGTAACTTCTGCTAATGTTATGGCTCCAGCACTTGTTATTACCAAATCAGCCGCAGCAAGCCCCATAGGCATTTCAAATAAATATGGTACTATTTTAATATTAGAATTATCAATCTTTTCTATTCCCTTTTCCGACAGCTTCTTTATAAAATCTTCATAATGCCTTTTTCCGGTTACATGTAATATTTGGATATTTTTACTGTCTACATTTTTTGTTATTACCTCTAACATTGCATCATTTAGTTTTCTTTGTCCTCCACTTCCTCCAAAGGACAAAATAAATGGCTTTTTATCATTAATATTAAGCTTTTTATATGCTTGTTTTTTGTCTACAGTTATTATATTTTCTCGAACAGGATTACCTGTAATTACTACTTTAGATGGGTCATGAAAATATTTAATAGACTCTTCAAAGCTGGCCGCAACTTTATCTACAAACCTAGATAGTATTTTATTAGTAACTCCAGGATAGGCATTTTGTTCATGAATAAGTGTGGGTATTTTCTTTAATGCTGCAACTAAAACTACAGGACCACAGACATAACCGCCAGTGCCAATTACAATATCTGGATTAAATTTATTAATAATTTTTCTTGCATCATTAAGACCTAATGCTAATTCTTTTAATGACATTAATGTATCAAAGGATAATTTCCTCATAAAACCTTTAACTCTTATAGTTTGAAAATTATAACCTTCCTTTGGTACTAATTCTGCTTCTAAGCCCTTTTTGGTCCCTACATATAATATTTCTGGGTTTTTAAATTCTTTTTCTATTCTACGAGCAATTGAAAGGGCTGGGTAAATATGACCTCCTGTTCCTCCGCCTGTTACAAGAACTTTCATTTATATTCAACTCCTATCTAGTTCTGTATATCTTGATATGTTGAGTAATATTCCTATAGCTGACATAAAAACTAATAGTGCTGTACCTCCATAGCTAACAAAAGGTAGTGGAATACCTGTTGTTGGTGCAGATGAAGTTACAACAGCTATATGTATTAAAGATTGGACAGTTATTAATGATGTAATCCCTGAAGCTAATAAACAAGCAAATAAATCTCTAGAGTTTAAAGCAATTCTAATTCCTCTCCAAATAATTAATAAGAATAATATTATTACAGTAACACACCCTACAAAACCTAGCTCTTCACCTATTATAGAAAATATGAAATCATTATAGGGTTCAGGTATATAAAAAAACTTTTGCCTGCTCTTTCCTAATCCTAATCCAAATATTCCACCTGAACCTAATGCATATAATGACTGTACAACTTGCCAACCTACAGTATCTTTATATTTAAATGGATCAAAAAAGGCTATAAACCTTTCCATTCTATATTTTTCGCTAAAAATAGCTGCTGCTATCCCTGCTACTCCTGCTGCTCCCATTAAAAATAATTGCCATAATTTTATACCTGCGATAAAAAGAATAGCTACCAAAGTAGCACCTAATGTAACACTTGTACTTAAATCTCTTTGGATTAAAATTAAAATACAAGAAAACCCAATTATTATAAGGGAGGGTATTACTCCCTTTTTAAAGTTTTTAATATCCCTATCCTTCTTAGTAAGATAAGAGGCAAAATATATAATTGAACCTAATTTTATTGCTTCTGAAGGCTGAAAAGTAGTAAATCCTAAATTTATCCATCTCCTAGCTCCGTGATATTCTGTTCCCAATGGAGTAAAAATAAGAAAAGCTAAGACTATACAACCAAGATATATTAGTTTTGAAAGCTTATTTAGTCTCCAATAATCAAAATTCATAAAAAATATCATTACAAATACACCTAGTAAGCTATACATTAACTGTCTTTTTAAAAAATAATAACCATCCTTCAATTTGTAATAGGCTTCAGGATAACTAGAACTAAACACCATAATAATACCGATAAAAACAAGTAATATGGTGGCTATCATTAAAGTAAAATCACTGGCCTTTTTCTTCGCCATTAGATATCCTCCTTAAATTATAAACAGCTTTTTTAAAATCTTTGCCCCTTTCTTCAAAGCTTTTATACATATCCCAACTAGCACATGCTGGAGATAATAAAACATTATCTCCTTTTTCTGATAAATCATATGCTTTATTTACAGCTTCTTTCATACTATTTACTATATATATATTATTAAATCCTAGATTTATTGCAGTTTCCTTTATTTTTAAAGCCGTTTCACCTAATAAAATTAGGGATTTTACCTTATTATTAAAACTTTTAATAAAATCATCAAATTGATTGCCCTTATCTAAACCACCTGCTATTAGAATAATTGGTTTATTTATAGCTTCAACTGCTTTAACTGCTGCATCGGGATTTGTTGCCTTAGAATCATTATAAAAATTAATTCCACTCAAAGTTTTCACAAATTCAATTCTATGCTCTACACCTTCAAATTCACGTAAAGTTCTTCTAATATCATCTAGTTTAACTCCCATAATCCAAGATGCACAAATGGAAGCCATTGCATTTTCCAAATTATGTTTCCCTGGAATTTTAACTTCTTTATATGGCATAATTTTAATAACTTTGCTACCATCATTAAGTACAATATAATCTCCTTTTAAATATACACCTTTTGTTAATTCTGACTTTTGGCTAAAAAACATAATATTACTATTAGTTTCATCTTTCAAATTTCTTAATAATGGATCATCATAATTTAATACAGCATAATCTTCTTTATCTTGATTTACAATAATTTTTTTCTTTGCAGAAACATAGTTTTCAAAACTTTTATGCCATTTTAGATGGTCAGGGGTAATGTTTATTATTACACTAACTTTAGGTTTAAAATATTTAGTACTTTCTAACTGAAAACTGCTAGCTTCTATTACAAATATATCATCTTTAGAAGAGTTAATTAATTCTCCTAGAATACCTATACCAACATTACCAGTTACATGGCAAGTCTTTCCTGAATTTTTTAATATCTCACCAATTAAGGTTGTTGTTGTTGTTTTACCATTAGTACCAGTAATAGCAACAAAAGGATTAGATGAAATTCTATATGCTAGTTCAATATCAGTTATAACCTCGATTCCCATCTGTTTTGCCTTCTTAATAACTGGAATATTTAGTGGTATTCCGGGACTTTTAATAATTAGGTCTATATTTTTAAGATTAACATCATTAGTACCTAATACATATTTAATTTCTATTCCTTTAAGCTTTTCAATAAAGTCAGATAACTCTTCTTCTCTCTTAGAGTCACTAACAACAATATTAGCACCTAATTTATCCAGTGCCTTTACTGTTGATACCCCTGTTATACCTAACCCTAGTACAAGAATATTTTTTCCTTTAACAATCATACAATCACCTACTTTATATTATTGAAGGCTATATATTCCTACTAAGCATAAAATAACAGTAGTAATCCAAAAAACGGTTACTACTTTTGTTTCCTTCCAACCTTTAAGTTCAAAATGATGGTGTAGTGGACTCATTCTAAAAACTCTTTTTCCTGTTAGTTTATATGATATTACTTGTATAATTACCGATAAAGCCTCTACAAAGTAAATACCTCCAACAATTGGTATAATAAGTGGCATATTTAACAATATTGCAATAGTTGATACTGCTCCTCCTAACGCCAATGAGCCTGTATCCCCCATAAAAACTTTAGCAGGATGTGCATTGTATTTTAAAAAGCCTAAACATGCACCTGCTAATGCTGCTGAAAAGACTGCAATACTATCTACACCAAGATGTAACGAAATTAAACTGAAAAAGGATAAAACTATTAAAGTTACTCCTGTTGCCAGTCCATCTAATCCATCAGTTAAATTAACACTATTTACAGTCCCTACTACAACAAAAGCAATAAAAGGTACATATAATGGCCCAAGATCAATAGTTAAGTCAAAGAAAGGTACAATTGTTTTTGTTCCCATAAAAGAAGTATTAGATTGATAAACAGCTAGTATTACAGCTAATAGTATTTGTCCAATCAATTTCTGATATGCTCTAAGTCCTAATGATCTTTTTAGTACAACTTTTATGAAGTCATCAACAAATCCTATTAAACCAAATCCTAAGGTTGCTGCCATTAAAATATAGATATTTTTGTTCATTATTCCTGATGTTAATGTTGTAATTACAAGGGCTGTCAGCATTATTATACCACCCATTGTAGGTGTACCACTCTTTTTTAAGTGTGACTTTGGACCTTCATCCCTTACTTTTTGCCCGACCTTTAATTTTCTTAACACAGGAATAACTATAGGACCTAAAATTAAAGTAATAAAGAATGAAATCACTATAACTCTAATTATATCTACATAATCTGCCATATTACTTCTCCTCTCATATCAATCTTATCTAGTGTTATTAAAAAATTACTTGATTTCATCTAGAATTTCTAAAATAATTTTTCTTTCATCGAAAAGATATATATTATCTCCAATTATCTGGTAAGTTTCATGACCCTTACCTGCAACTAATATTACATCCTTAGGTTTACTATTTTCTATAGCATACTTTATTGCTTCTCTTCTATCTAATATTATTTTATAATTTCCATTAACCTTTTTGACACCAACTAGAATATCTTCTACAATATCTGCAGGGTCTTCAGACCTAGCATTATCTGTAGTTAAAATAGATAAATCACAATATCTAGCTGCTATTTCTCCCATTTTTGGTCTTTTTGTTCTATCTCTATCTCCTCCACAACCAAAAACTATTATCTTTCTACCTTCAGCAAATTGTTCAATAGTATTTAGCACCTTTTTAAACCCATCTGGAGTATGTGCATAATCAATTATTATACTAATATCTCTATTATTTGGTACTAATTCAAATCTTCCTTTTACCCCTTTTACTCTTTCTAATGCCTTCTTTATAGTTTCTAATGAAATATTATAAGCGTATCCGCAAGCTGCAGCAGCTAAACTATTATAAACACTAAATTTCCCTGGTATATTAAGTTCTATTTTTATACTTCCCTTTGGGGTATTTAAAAGATATCTAACTCCATTGTTATTATATTCAATATCAGTTGCTTTAATATCTGCTTTTGAATCGATTCCGTATGTTAGTACTGGTGTATCAAGTTCTTTTATTTTTTCAATTATTTTTTTTCCATATTTGTCATCACTATTTACTATATTATAATCCTTAGTTTTATAAAACAACTTTAACTTAGCTTCAAAATAATCTTCTAGTGTTTTATGAAAATCTAAATGGTCTTCACTAAGGTTAGTAAAAATACCAACATTCACATCACTAAAGTCAACTCTATTTAATTCTAGTGAATGTGAAGATATTTCCATTACACAACTGTCTAGTCCTTTGTCCACCATTTTTCTAAAGCTTCTCTGTAAATCTAGTGACTCAGGTGTTGTATTATTGGTTTTATTTATTTCATTACCTACAATACTTCCCATTGTACCAATAAGACCTATTTTTCTATCTGCAGCCTCGAAAATTGACTTTATAAGATAAGTAGTAGTTGTCTTTCCATTTGTCCCTGTAATTCCAATTAAATCTAACTTTTCTGAAGGATTTTTAAAAAAAATAGATGATAACTGTGCTAATGCAACCCTACTATTATTAACTCTTATTACTGACACATCATCTTTTACATTAACCTTTTTTTCTACTACAACAGCCTTTGCCCCTTTGTCTACTGCATCGGCTATAAACTTATGACCATCAACCTTAAAACCTTCTATAGCTACAAAAATACTATTTTCAGTGGCTTTACGTGAATCATATACTATATTATCTATATTAATATCTAAATTTCCCTCAATATTTACTATATTATGAAGATTATTGACTATAGTCTTAAGTTTCATTCTTATCAACACCCCACATTACAAATTTATAACATTTTTTTCAATAAAACAACCTAGCCTAAAGGGTAACTTTATAAAGTTACCCTTTAGGCTTTATTGGTCAATCCTATCAAACTCTACTTTAACTAATGCATTAAAATCTACTTTAGTTCCTGGTTTAGGTGTTTGACTTACTGCTTTTCCTTCACCTTTAAAGTTAAATCTTAAGTTTAACTTATTAAGTATTTTTATTACTTCTTGACGACTTTTTCCCGTTAAATTTGGAACAACGATCTCATTACTTTCTTTTCTTTTAGTTTTTACATATAACTCTACTAATGAATCTTTATTCACCTTTGTTCCTGGAAGAGGGAATTGGTCAATAACTACGCTATCTTTTTCAACATTTAAAGTTTCGGTATTATAGTCTAACCCTAACCTTAAAAGAATTCTTCCGGCTTCTCTTAATGTTTTATTTCTTACATCTGGTACTACAACATTTTTTTCATTAAATTTTTCCTTTTCTTCCTCTGTAAATTGTGGTTCAACATCCAAATAGCTTAAAGTCTCTTTTACTACTTGACCTGCCACAGGTGCTGCAATTCTACCACCATAATATTCACCATTACTTGGTTCATCAATTACAGCTAAAACAGCTATTTTAGGATCATTTACTGGTGCTATTGCAACAAATGATGCTATATATTTACCATCAGCATATCTACCATTAATAACCTTTTGTGCTGTACCAGTTTTTCCTCCTACTCTGTAGCCTGGTACATAAGCTTTTTTACCAGTACCAGTAGAAACAACTGTTTCAAGTATTTTAAGCAATGTTTTAGATGTTTCTTCAGATATAACCTTTCTTCTAACCTCTGGTTTAAATTTTTCTATTATATTACCATCTTGGTCTATTAATTCTTTTACAATTCTAGGTTCCATCAATTTTCCGCCGTTAGCAACTGCTGAAATAGCAGTAATAAGCTGGATAGGTGTAACTGCAATCCCTTGACCATAAGATATAGTCGCAAGGTTTACTTCCCTCATAGAATCGGCGCTTCTCGGAATAATACCTGATTGCTCACCTGTAAGGTCAATTCCTGTTTTTTCTCCAAATCCAAATCCCTTTATATATTTTAACATATTTTCTTTTCCAAGCCTTTGACCTACAGCTACAAAAACCTCATTACATGAATTTTGTACTCCTTCAACAAAAGTTTCGCTTCCATGTGGATTATAATATCTCCAGCATTTCAGTCTAGCCCCTTCTACACTAGTTATAAATCCATCACAATAAAATTGACTGGTAGGTGTAACTACTCCTTCTTCTAGTCCGGCAGCAGCAGTAATTATTTTAAAAGTAGAACCTGGTTCATAACTATCATTTATGGGGAAGTTTCTCCACATATCATACCATTTTTTTATTTGTTCATTCACTGGCAATTTTGCCCATTCTTCCTTTAACTTTTCATTTAAAGGTTCTCTTGGATTATTAGGGTCATAGTCAGGCTTTGACGCCATAGCTAATATGTCCCCTGTTTTAGGCTCCATAACAATTATAGATACTTTTTTGGCTTTGTTTTTCACCAATGCTTCTAAAGCGGCTTTCTCAGCAAAATGCTGAATCGTTTCATCGATAGTAAGAACGAGATTTAATCCATTTTCAGGTTCATAAAACTTTTCATTTTCATATGGTAATTGCCTACCAACAGCGTCAGCAGTTTTTATCCATCTTCCCGGTGTACCTGTTAAATATTTATTATATGTCTTTTCAACACCATATTGTCCAACTTGGTCAATGTTTGTATGGCCAAGAATATAAGATGCGAAATTTCCAAATGGATAATACCTTTTATTATCATCAACAATTTCTATTCCTTTTAAATTTTCTTTTCTAAGGGCATCCGCTTTTTCTTTATCTATCCACATTTTTACTCTAACTACACTTTGCTTTTTAGTAAGCTTTTCTAAAACTTCATTTTCATCCATTTCTAGTATATTAGCAACAATTTTAGCGGTTTCTTTAGGATTTTCTATATCTGCTGGCCTACACCAAACAGTATTAGTACTTATACTTATAGCTAACTTTTTTCCTTTTCTATCATAGATAGTTCCTCTTTTAGCCTTTACAGGTATATCCCTAGTCCACTGTTCTAAGGCCTCTTTTTTTAGTTCTTCTCCTTTTACAATCTGTATGTATCCTAATCTTATTGTAAGTCCTAATACAAAAATTGAAACTATAAGCAGCATTGCAATTAATCTTTTTTTAGTAGATATTGTAGGTGATGGCAAAACTTGATCCCCCTTAATTCTAATTTATAAAATTGACCATCTTATTTACAACATTTCTAAAAGCTTTTAAAAATATAAAATTATTATTCTTTTCTTTAGCAATCTTTTCTTGATTTTCTATAGATTCATCACCTACGCTTATATAAACCACTTGATCTTCAGTTGGATATATCATACCTAGTTTAGCCTTAGCATTTTTTTCTACAATTTCAGAGTCTTTAATAGTTTCAAGTTCTACAATCAACTCCTGTTTCTCTTTATTTAATTCTTCTATTTGTGTATCTATTTTTGCTATATCATATTTGAGCTGTGTAATATATGCATATCTTAATAATATCAATAAACAAATTCCTAATGCAACAAATGAAAAAAGAAAAAGTTTTAACCTCATTTTTACTTTTACTTTTGACTTTTTGTTTTTTCCTCTATATTTTTTTGTCCGCATTTCATTTTGTTGGAGCTTATTTTCTTTTTTTGCTATTAACAAATTTATTCACTCCCTTTAAAATTTAGAACTCTAAACTTTTTCCCCTATTCTCAACTTAGCACTTCTAGCTCTTGGATTATTTTCAAGTTCTTTTTTAGTAGGAACAATAGGCTTTCTAGTTATTATTTCAATTTCTTTTTTCTTGTCACATTTGCATATTGGTAGTTCTGGCGGACATACACAATCTTTGTTTAGTTCTTTAAAAGTTCTTTTAACAATCCTATCTTCTAAAGAGTGGAAAGTTATAATGCAAAGTCTTCCTCCAGTATTTAATAAATCAAAGATATTAATGATTGTATCCTTTAATATTTCCAGCTCTCTATTTACTTCAATTCTTATTGCCTGAAATGTTCTCTTAGCAGGATGTGGGCCTTTTCTTCTTGCACTAGCTGGTATGGCTTTCTTTATAACTTCTACTAATTCTTCTGTAGTATCAATACTCTTTTTTCTTCTTTCCCTTTCTATAAATTTAGCTATTCTCTTTGCCCATTTCTCTTCACCATACTCTTTTATAATTCTTGTTAAATCTTCGACAGAATATTTATTTACAATATCCCAAGCTGTAAATTGCTGAGTTGTATCCATTCTCATGTCTAATGCTCCACTTTTCATATAGGAAAAGCCTCTCTCTGGAACATCTAACTGATGTGATGAAACTCCTAAATCAAGTAAAACCCCATCAACTTTTTTAATATTTAAGTCATTTAATACGCTTTTAATATTTTTAAAATTATTGTGTACTATAGTAACTTTATCTGAATAGTCTTCCAATTCTTTACTTGCCTTTTTAATTGCATTCAAATCTTGGTCTATTCCTATTAATCTACCTGTAGATAATTTTTTAACAATTTCCTTTGAATGACCTGCTCCTCCAATAGTACCGTCTACATAGATTCCGTCTTGTTTTATATTTAAACCTTCTAAAACTTCATCTAGCATTATTGGTATATGCTCAAACTTCAATTTCCACACCTCTATTTTCTTATTTTAAATTTAGTATTTACATTATTATTCTAAATATCTATATTCCTAATTCAGCCATTTTTTCAGCTATGTTTTCATAACTTAAATCATCTGCCTCATTATATGAATCCCATTCTTCTAAACTCCATATTTCAACTCTATTTGAAACACCTATTATAACGGCGTCTTTCTCTAATTTACAATGTTTTCTTAAATTGCTAGGAATTAATATTCTACCTTGTTTATCTAGTTGACACTCAGTAGCTCCTGCAAAAAAGAATCTTACAAAAGCCCTAGCATCTTTTCTAGTCAATGGAAGTGAGTTCAGCTTTTCTTCAAATTTTCTCCATTCATCTAAAGGATATACAAACAAACAATTATCTAACCCTTTAGTCAATATAAAAGAGTTCCCTAGGGCTTCTCTAAATTTTGCAGGTATTATAAGTCTACCTTTTTTATCTATAGAATGTTGATATTCACCAATAAACATACACTACACTCCATTTTAAGGCAATGTCCCCCACTTCCTACCACTTTAAACCACATTTATTATTTCTACAACAAAAGTTTAAATCCTTCAATAATTAGTAATTTTTTTTACTGAAATAAAAAAAAGCAGCTATAAGCTGCTTTTTTACACAATTCTAGATTTATTTTTATTAAAAATAGTAATATATACCTATATAAAACAAAAGTGTTCAATCACATTTTTAATGGTGGTTTATAATCCCATTTTTGAAAATCATTTTATATAATTTATTAATTTTAAGTGTGGTTTAAAGTGGTAGGAATTTTCTTTGTTATTTCAGATTTGTTGTCTTATAGAATAGAGTTATTAGTTTGTCTAATTTAATACTTAGATTATAAATTACTTCATAACTTTCTGCTTTCTCAATAGACTTGTTTAGTTCGTTTCTTAAAGCAACAATCTGATCATTGATAGTCACTTTCACCAACTCCTACCCTTATTTTAATTGCAAGATATTGTCATTCTATTACATATTTCTCCACAAGTCAATTCTACTAAACAACAATCAACAAATATATTCTTGTTTATATTAAATTAAAATCTTTATATCTTCTTTTTTCTTCTATTAGTACAATTTTTCTACTAATTTATAATTTTATTCTACATTTTTTATATGTTTTTGTCTTCTCTGAAAGAATAAATATAAACTAACAAGTATTAATAATATACTAATAAGCTGTGCTACTCTTATAGGCCCCAACATTAAACTATCTATCCTTAAGCCTTCTATAAAAAATCTTCCAAGGGAATATAAGGCCAAATATAGTAAGAAAACCTCCCCTTTTACTTGCACTTTATTTTTTCTATACCAAAGTAAAAATAGAAAGACTAAAAAATTCCATAAAGATTCATATAAAAATGTTGGATGAACCTTTTGACCATTTATCATTATACCCCAAGGTAAATCTGTTGGAGTTCCATAGGCTTCTTTGTTTATAAAATTTCCCCATCTACCAATAGCTTGACCTAATATAATACTTGGTGAAGTTATATCTGCAATCTGCCAAAAGCTAACATCTTTAATTTTACAATATATTAGTGCTACTATTACTGCAGCAATAACTCCACCATGTATTGCTAAGCCTCCACCTCTAATGTTTATAATTTTATATATATCTCCTTTATAATAATCCCAGTTAAAAATCACATAATAAAGTCTTGCACCAACTATTGCCAAAGGAACTGCAATAATGAGCAAATCAATTAATGTCTCTTCATCTAAACCTACCCTTTTTGCTTCCCTTGTTGCCAATATAGTTCCAATTATCATTCCCACAGAAATAAGTATTCCATACCATCTTATAGATATTCCAAAAATTTCAAAAGCCACTGGGTCCATTTTTTATCACTCCTAGTCAATAATTTAAGCTACTAGATAGACTAGTAGCTATAATTCTTTAACACAAGTTTATTATATTTTTATTCAAGTACTAAGTCAACATTTATCTATTACAAACAATAGATAGAGTATAGTTTTCAGATGTAAAATGGCTATTAAAGCGTTCAACTATATCTTTAAAATCTACTTCTTGTAAAATTCTTAAATAATTAATTAAAGATGTGTTATTAAAATAATATTTTATAAAGGTATTAGCAATATATTCAAGGGAATTAAAGTCCATTAAATGATATCCTATAAATTTCTTTTTTATTCTGTTAAAATCTTCTTCCGATAATTTTTCATTTTTTAATTTAGTGATATAATTTAATATTTCTTCCATAACAACCTTCGGTTTTTCAGATTCTCCACCTAAAATAGAATATCCATAGTCTTTATTACCTACATATTGGGTCCCAAAGGTATTATCAATTAACCCTTCATCATAAAGTTTTTGGAAAAACTCAGAGCTTTCACCAAACAACATTTCATGAAGTATATCTGTCACAATTTGCTTTTTAAGAAGTTTATCTCCATAATACCCTACATCTGAATCTTTAAATCCTATATTAAATAGAGGGGTTGATATACTCATTTTTTCTTCCATAAATTGATTTTTTATCTCCTTTGGTTCCTCTGGATAGAATCTTTTAATTGAACCTGTATAATTTTCTATATCTTCCCTTTGATTTTTCTCCACTATTTCTAAAGCTTTATCAAAATCTATATCACCCACTATAAACAATATCATGTTTTTAGGATGATAAAATGTATTATAACACTTATATAGTGTTTCCTTAGTAATTCTATTAATACTTTCTACTGTACCTGCAATATCTATTCTTACAGGATGATTATGATACATCCCCCTTAAGCAATTAAAGAACACCTTCCAACCTGGAGAATCCTCATACATGCGAATTTCTTGCTCAATTATACCCTTTTCCTTATTAACATTTTCATCGGTAAAATAAGGGTTTTGAACAAAACGCACCAATAGCTTTAAATTATCATAGAATTTGTCAGTGCAGGTAAAAAGATATGCTGTTTGATTAAAATTAGTATAGGCATTTACATATGAACCTAGCTTTGAAAAATCATTAAATACATTTCCATCTGGCTCTTCAAACAATTTGTGTTCTAAAAAATGGGCAATCCCTTCCGGTACTTCAATTGCTTCATTTTCTCCAATTGGAACAAATTTATTGTCATTTGACCCATAATTGGTTGCAAAAACTGCGTATTTTTTAGTAAATCCTTGCTTAGGCATATAAAATATTTTAAGTCCATTATCTAATTCCTTAATAATAATTTCTTCGTTAAGCTTTTTACTTTTAATAGTATTATTTATCAATTTGAATCCTCCTTACTGGTTCCTATTCTTTAAAAAATAAATAGTATCAAGATTTGCTCTATTAGCTGCTTCTATAATCTCTTCTCTTTTAATTCTTTTTACTCTGTTTACCATTTCTTCAATAGTTTTTTCCTCTTTAGTTATAGATTGGCTTAAAAGAAATTCCGATAATGAATAATTGCTATCTTTTAAAGCTTCAATGGTAGTTATTAAAGCTTTTTTAGATTGTTCAATCTCATCATCAGTAAAATTACCTTTTTTCATTTCATCTACCTGTTTTTTTATTATATCTAATGCCTTTTCGAAATTTTTAAATTCAATTCCTGAAGTTATAATCATAAGTGATTTGTATTTGTACGTTTTACTGTGTATATAGTATGCTAAGCTTTCTTTTTCTCTTACATTTATAAAAAGCTTTGAATGGGGTCCTCCACCTAATATATTACTCATTAATAATAATGCTTCGAACAAATCTTCCTCATAAGGAATATTAGTTCTAAAACCTAATGTAAGTTTTCCCTGATTAACATCCATTTCTTCAAATACCCTTTTATGAGTCTTTACATCCTTTAATATATTTTCTCTAGGGATATATTCAACATTTTTTCTAGGAACTTCAAATGTATTTTTTATAGTTTCAAAAACTTCTTCCTCTTCTAGATTACCCACAATATTTATCTCAATTGGACTACTCTCTAAAATCTTTACATAGTGGTCATATAACCTTTTACTATCTATTTCATTTAAATCTTCTACGTAACCATATTTATATATACTATATTTTTCATTTTTACACATTTCCTCTATACATCTTTCAACAGCATAGCTCTTTTTATTATTAATTCTAGCCTTTATTCTCTTTTCTAGATTTTGCTTTTCTTGCTCCAGGTACTTATCTAAAAATTTATTGTTTTCTGTCAAAGGTGAAGTTATAATTTCTGTTAACATTTTAAATTTTTGTTGAAAGAAATTTTCTAATGGTAGATAATCACTATTAGGACCTTCTATAGAAAATCTAACTACTTGTCTTTCTCCCTTTTTAGTTACATCAATACTAAAATTTAGTCCATATAGTTCTTCTAATCTTCTCTGTATATCTAAAGATGTCTTATTAAATTTTGTACCCCTTTTTAGCACCATAGGTATTAAAGCATTTTTAGTAACTTCTTCTCTAATTAAAGGTCTTAAAAAGTAGATACTTATAAAATTAGTCTTAAATTTTTTAGTTTTGATAAGATTTAAATGGATACCTTCATCTAATTTTTTTCTTATAGTTTCTAATTCCAATATTCTATACCTCCTACTATGTTTTTTATATATAATTACAAACAAACTTTTAAAATCTAATAGTTAATCTTTCCTAAAGAACTTAATTCCACTTTTGTAAATTTGTAAATTTAATTCTACTTACTAATTCTTCAATAAAGTAAGCATCATTTAAAAATCCATCTACAACCTTTACCTTTACTCCCTCAGGGATTTCAACTTCTTCTTTTATTTCAAATGCAATTGTATAATTTTCAATATTAGTAGCTGACGGATTTACATATAAACAAATTATATTTCCTACTCCATATTCCAGTAAACGTTGGAATTCATAGACATAATTAGGTTCTACATAATTCATCCAAGCCAGCTTAATCTTATTTTTTCCAATTTTAATATCATTTACTAGATAATTTTTTATTTTTTTTCTGAACAATAAATCCTGCTTAATTCCCTCAATATATTCTTCCCTGCCGTAGCCTCTTTCACCATGTCCAATAAGAAGTATTCCTGTATCGGATGTTTTATTAATATCTGTTTCAAATAAAATCTTTTCAACATATGAGTTTATAATTTTTTCACTATCCCATAATGGTTCAGTCCACTTTATGTATATATTTTGATTAAATAGTTTTAAATTATTTATTCTTTCTTTTAATTCTGTAAATTCATTTCCTTCAGTTATAAAAACTGGTACAACTATAATTTTATAATACCCATCATTAACTATGTTAATTAAAATTTCTTCAATATATTTTGTAGATTTTAAATATCCTAAATAAACTTTATAGTTTTCATTTAATCTTTTTTCTACTTCTTTTTTTACTTTAATTGTATTTTTAATATAATCACTTTGTCCTATTTCTTCATAGTTTCTCTTGGTTTTATGTAAAATAAAAGGTGCTTTTACTTTATTTATAAAGTTTTCGTCCATTTTTAAATCATTTATTCTTTTTCCCATATTAAACATATTATCTTCACCATAATAGGTAAGTAAAACTGCTGTCTTTTCACTTTTTCTACCTATATAGGATGTTTTAAGATTCATATTATAACTTTGTGTAAATAAAAAAAATACTGAGATTATGTAAAAAATTAGCATAAATATAATTAAGAATATAATCCTTCTTTTTGTATTTAGCTTTGATCTATTTTTAAATATCATTATTAATCCTGAATAGGAAATAATTAAAAAAACATTTTCTATTGGATCTTCATATGCTAAAAACAAGTTAAAAAAGAATACAAATAATAATATATAAAATATTTCATTTTTAATATCTTTTATATCCCCCATATAAAACCCCCAAAAACATCTTTTTTTAATTTTATGTAATCCAATATTACTTTTATGAAAATTATCCGGTCAAAAGACCGGATATTCCCTACCTAGTTGGCTGTATTCTCCTTAAAATATCTTGTATTTCTTGTGTGAATCCTGTCATAGGCCTTCCCCTATTAATACCTGTTGCTATATCATCAATTTGCTCAAATAAATTAGGGTCAGCAGTAACTACAACATTATTAATTCTTCTGTCAACACGTCTTACTGTATCTTCCACTCTCTCATTCATAGTGGCTGTAAAACCATTATTTCTACCATTAACATATTGTACTCCTACTAATGCAGTATTTTCACTAATAACAACGGTTGCATCATCTATACCAGGTATATCTACTAAGCTATCAGCTATGTTTTCTGCCCTCATAGATAGATCATCATTCATATCTCTATTTATGTCTCTATTCATATTTCTATCCATATCCCTATCCAAATCTTCATCCATATCATTATTCATGTCATTATCTAAATCTGTGTCTCCATCGTCATCTATATCTCCGTCATTTCCTCTGTCTACTTCACCAGGTTGCTCTTCATTTGGTAAATTAGGTCTTTCAGCAGGTCTACAGCCAACAAATAGTAGAGTAAATACAATAAATAGTAGTGTTAATAAAGATACTATTTTTAAATATTTTTTCAACAGTCTCACCTCCTATACTTATTGTGTCTTTTTGGCCATTTTTTATTAAACAAAAAATCCATTCCGAAGTTTCGGAATGGATTTAATATTCAACCCTTTCACCTGTAGCCATATATACTATTCTTTCACATATATTAGTTGTATGGTCAGCAATTCTTTCTAAATACCTTCCAATAAATAGAAGGTTTACAACCTGCTGCATAATCTTTTTGTTTTCACTTAACATTTCTAATAATTCAATATATATATCTTCATATATATCATCTACTAAATCATCCATTTTTGCTACTTCCTTTGCCAACTCTACATCTTCATTAATAAAACTATCTAAACTTTTCTTTACCATTTCTTTTGCTATATCAGCCATTTTAGGAATATCAATTAAGGGCTTTACAAACTTTTCTTTTCCTATTTTTCTTGTAACCCTTGCAATATTTACACCATGATCTCCAATTCTTTCAAGGTCAGTTATTATCTTTAATATTCCACTTATTTGTCTTAAATCTTTAGCAAGTGGTTGTTGAAGAGCTAAAAGTTCTAAGCACTTTTTTTCTATATATATTTCCATTTCATCTACTTTATCATCTTTTATAATCACTTCATCTGCCTTTGCTAAGTCTTGTTCAATAAGTGAAGTAATTGCAGTATCTATTACATCTTCCACCATTGCCCCCATTTTTAAAAGTGACTGATGTAAATTTTTTAATTCTTCATGAAAATGCTTCCTCATTCTCCCACTCCTTTAACCAAATCTTCCTGTGATATAATCTTCAGTTCTCTTATCACTAGGATTAGAAAATATTTTTTTAGTTTCTCCAAATTCAATTAATTCTCCCATAAGGAAGAAGGCAGTATTATCTGATATTCTTCCTGCCTGCTGCATTGAATGGGTTACTATTATTATAGTATAATTATTCTTCAATTCATCAATTAATTCCTCTATTTTTAATGTAGCTACTGGGTCTAATGCTGAAGTAGGTTCATCCATTAATAATACATCTGGCTCCATAGCAAGTGCCCTAGCTATACATAATCTTTGCTGCTGACCACCTGATAATGCCCATGCAGAAGTATTTAATCTATCTTTAACCTCATCCCATAATGCAGCACCTTTAAGGCTTTTTTCCACTATTTCATCTAATTTAGCTTTATTTTTTATACCATGTCTTTTTGGTCCAAATGCTACATTTTCATAAATAGATTTAGGAAATGGATTTGGTTTTTGAAAAACCATTCCTATCTTTTTTCTAAGTTCAACAACATCTACCTTTGGTGAATAGATATCTTGACCCTCATATAATATTTCACCTTCATGTCTTGTTCCTTCTATTAAATCATTCATTCTATTTAATGTTCTTAAAAAGGTAGATTTACCACATCCAGATGGTCCAATAAGAGCAGTTACTTTGTTTTCCTCTATTTTCATGTTTATATCTTTTAGAGCTTTAAAATCGCCATAATAGAAATTTAAATTATTTATCTCCATTTTAGCATTCATTGCAATTCTCCTCCTTAAATTAACCCTTAATTCTATCTTGATATTTGTCCCTTAATAAAACAGCTAAAGCATTAGCAGTCAATAAAACAGCTAAAAGTACTATTATTGCAGCTGCAGCTAAATTGTGAAAGTCTGCCTGTGGTCTAGAAGTCCAACTATATATTTGCATTGGAAGAGTTGTAAATGAATCAAATATACTTTCAGGAGTAAAAGCTGCGAATGTTACTGCTCCAACCATTATTAAAGGTGCAGTCTCTCCTAAAGCCCTTGCGATTGAAATAATAGTACCTGTTAAAATTCCTGGAATAGCATAGGGTAAAACAACACCGGTTATTACTTGCCATTTAGTACATCCAAGGGCATAAGCTCCATGCTTTAAATCCTTTGGCACACTTCTTAGGGCCTCCTGGGCTGAAACAATAATAATAGGAAGTATAAGTAAAGCTAAAGTCAATCCGCCTGATAAAATACTCCTACCAAAACCAAAAGTATTTACAAATACACCTAACCCTAAAATACCGAACACAATTGAAGGAACCCCAGCTAAATTTGAAATATTAATTTGGATTATATTTGTAAACCAATTTTTTGGTGCATATTCCTCAAGGTAAAGGGCAGCTCCAACACCAACTGGAAAAGACACACTAGCCGTAATAACTATTATCCAAAGACTTCCAAAAAGTCCTGCTTTAATTCCTGCTCTCTCTGGAAATCTTGATGTAAAATTTTTGAAAAAGTCTATACTAAGCCATTTATATCCATCCATTACAATATCACTTAAAAGTACAATAAGTACAATTAGGGCAAATAAAGTTGAAGAAAGTACTAGTCCATGGAAAATTTTATTTTTAAGTTTTCTTAGCTTTAAATTTGACATTAATACTCCTCCCTAAATTTCTTAATTATTAGCTTAGCTAAAATATTCATAGCCAGTGTTATTACAAATAATAACATACCAACTGCAAATATTGTTTTATATATTAATCCTCCATGTTCTACGTCTCCTTTAGCAACCTGAACAATAAATGCAGTCATAGTCTGAATACTTTCTAATGGATTTAACGTTAAGTTCGGAGTTGATCCTGCTGCTAATGTAACTATCATCGTCTCTCCTATTGCACGAGAAATAGCTAATACAAAAGATGCTATTATACTTGATAATGCAGCAGGGACTACTACCTTTGTTGCAACCTCAAATTTGGTGCATCCTAAAGCATAGGCTCCATGACGTAAAGAATCTGGTACTGCCTTCATGGCATCCTCACTTAATGATGAAACCATAGGAATAATCATTATACCTACAGTTATACTTGCACTTAAAGCATTAAAGACCATTGTGTCAGGTACAAATTTTCTAATGATCGGAGTTATAAATGTTAAAGCAAAGTAACCATAAACAATTGAAGGTATACCAGCTAATATTTCTAAAACTGGTTTAATAATCTTTCTAGTCCTTTTTGATGCATATTCACTTAAATATATAGCACATCCTAGTCCTGTTGGAATTGCAACAACACTACCATAAAATGCTATCATTAATGTGCCACTTACTAATGGTAGAACGCCAAATTTAGGGTTAGCAAATAGGGCTGTCCATTCTGTACCCGTTAAAAACTCTAATATTGACACTTCTTTAAAAAATCCAACCGTTTCCTTTAATAATATCGTAACTATACCTATTGTTGTGAATATTGAAACAAGTGCAAATAGGAACAATATTCCCTTTATTACATTTTCACCATGTCGAGGTTTCTGTTGTGTTAAATTATTCTTTTTTGAAGAACTCTTATGTGACTTTTTAACTTTAACATTTTCTACCATTGTCCTAGCCTCCAATTAATTTTTATTAATCCACAATTTTATTATAGGATAGATAAATAACTTCAATGTTTATCTATTGTTAAGCTTATGTTAAATCTATGTTAAACTAATAAACGAAAGTAAAGGAGCAGTTAATACTGCTCCTTTACTGAAGGGGGAAACTTATCTTTGTTTGACCGTACTACTTAACGGCATTTATAATTTTTTCTAATTGTTCATCATATTTATCTTGTGGTAATGGTACATAACCAGTTGATGGAACTACGTTTCTAGCATTCTTTAAGTAGAATTTTACAAACTCTGCAACTTGAGGCTTGTCTTTGAATGAATTATGTGATACGTATATGAAAATTGGTCTTGCTAACGGAGTATATTCTCCATTTCCTATAGTTTCAGTTGTTGGTTCAACTCCATTTATAGTAACTGCTTTTAGCTTGTCTTGATTTTCTTCATAGTATGCATATCCGAAATATCCTAGTGCATATTTATCTCCTGTAATACCTTGTACTAGTACGTTGTCATCCTCACTAGCTGTGTAATCAGTTCTTGAAGCTCCACCTTCACCTACTATTGCTTCAGTGAAGTAATCAAATGTACCTGAATCTGTTCCTGGACCATATAGATGAATTTCTTTGTCTGGCCATTCTGGTCTAATATCTTTCCAAGTCTTAACCTTACTGTTTGGCTCCCAAATTTTCTTTAATTCTTCTACAGTTATATCTGTAGCCCAATCATTTTGAGGGTTTACAACTACTGTAATACCATCATAAGCAACAGAAACTTGAGTATATTCAATTCCATTTTCTTCAGCTTTTGCAGCCTCTTTATCCTTTATTAGTCTTGAAGCATTACTTATATCAGTTTCACCTACAGTAAATCTTTTAAATCCTCCGCCAGTACCTGAAACCCCAACTGTAACTCTTGTATCTGGATATTGTAACTGGAATTCTTCAGCTATAGCCTCAGTTATAGGATAAACTGTACTTGAACCATCAATCTCTATTTTACCTGATAAACCTTTTTCTTGTTGATTTCCTTCTTGACCTTGCGGTTGTTTATTCTGTCCACAAGCAGCTAATACTGTTAAAGACATAACTAAAATTAATGCTAGAGCGATAAACTTAGATCCCTTAAATAATTTCATAATTAATCCCCTTTCATTTAATATTTTGTTTTGCCTTTTCACAATTCACATTATAACAGGATTAATATAGCATTGTGTTTAGCTAATGTTAAACAAAAGTTAAATATATGTTAAGTAGATTTTTGTCATTTTATTTGATAAATCGGTGAAAATAATAAAAAGGAGGTTTTAAAATGATCTATATAATTCTATTTATCTTTATTTTTCTTATTACAAACAAACAATCTATCTTTTTTAAATTACTATTTTTAGCAATGTTTTTACTTATGATGCTTAAAGAAACTACAATCATAATAAAATTTGGAGAAAAAGAAAATAGAGGCTGTAATAAAATATACAGCCTCTATTTATTCTATAATCTGAAAGCATTCATCTATTACATCATGTGTAGCCCTTGGTAACTTAGCATGCAGCTCCTTAATAATTTCATCATCTACTCTACGATTTTTTTCTCCTAGTATTTTTGCTGCTACAATCCTACTAGCTGTTGATTCCCTATGTTCATCTACAAATGAAAGTATAGATTTTATTTGTGTGTCTCTATTCATTTATAGTCACCTCCTATATTTAAGTTGAAGTAATTCCACCAATGTTGTATAATTTACTCTGTGTTAAATTTGAAAGATTACATATTATATTATTAACTATTGAAAGGAAGATATATATGAAATTAGGAATTGTAGGTCTACCAAATGTTGGTAAGAGCACTCTGTTTAATGCTATTACAGCAGCAGGAGCAGAATCTGCCAATTACCCTTTCTGTACAATAGACCCAAATGTTGGAGTTGTAACTGTTCCTGATGAACGTTTAGAAAAATTAGCTAAAATAGTAAATCCAAAAAAAATCACACCAACAACTATAGAATTTTATGATATTGCAGGATTAGTTAAGGGAGCTAGTAAGGGTGAAGGACTAGGTAATCAATTCTTATCCCACATAAGGGAAGTTGCCGCAATAGTCCATGTTGTTAGATGTTTTGAAGATGAAAACATCACTCATGTTGAAGGTAATATTGACCCATTAAGAGATATTGAAATAATTAATCTTGAATTAATTCTTTCTGATTTAGAGTTAATTAATAAAAGAATTACCAAAACTGAAAAATTACTAAAAGGCGATAAATCATATCAAAGTGAATTAGATATTTTAAATAGGATTAAAGATATTTTAGAGAATGAAAAGCCAGCTAGGGTATTAGATTTTGATAAGGAAGAGGAAAAATTTGTAAAGAGCTTAAATCTTTTAACCTATAAACCTGTATTATATGCTGCAAATATATCAGAAGAGGATTTATTAGATGGAGGTAATGAACACGTTGATAAAATAAAGGAGTTAGCAAAAGAAGAAGGGGCAGAAGTAATAACACTATGTGGAAAAATTGAAGCTGAAATTGCAGAATTAGATGAAGAAGAAAAGAAAGATTTTCTAGAAGAATTGGGCCTTAAAGAATCAGGTCTAGATAAACTTATTAAAGCTAGTTATAGATTACTAGGATTAATAAGTTTTTTAACTGCAGGTGAAAAAGAGGTTAGAGCTTGGACTATAAAAAAAGGAACAAAAGCTCCTCAAGCCGCAGGAAAAATTCACTCTGATATGGAAAGAGGTTTTATAAGGGCTGAAGTTATTAGTTATGAAGATTTAATTGATTGTGGTGGATACACAGAAGCTAAAGAAAAGGGGTTAATAAGATTAGAAGGAAAAGACTATATCGTTAAAGATGGTGATGTTATAGTATTTAGATTTAATGTATAAAAAATACACCTCAATCTGAGGTGTATTTTTTATATATCTTTAACTTTAAATTTGTTTACTAAGCTAGCCAAACCATTTGCCATATCACTTACACCCTGTGCTGATTCTGTTACATTTTCTAAAGTTGCTGTTTGCTCTTCTGCAGCTCCTGATACCTCTTGACTATTAAAAGCAGTCTTTTCTGAAACAGATGATACCGAATTAATCAATTCTACTACTTGGTCTGATGTTGCAACCTCATCTTTAGTAATATCTAGTACCTCATTTATGTTATCTATAGTTTCATCAACTGCTTTTATTATATCTTCAAAAGTTTTTTCTGTTTCACTAACTATACTAGTTCCATTTTTTACTGCTTCTTTACTTTCTTCTATAGATGCTACTACTCCATTAATTTGTTTTTTCATCTCCCCCATTAGCTTTTCTATATCTTCTGCACCTTTATGGGATTCTTCAGCAAGTTTTCTTACTTCCTCAGCTACAACTCCAAACCCCCTACCATGTTCACCTGCTCTGGCAGCCTCTATAGATGCATTAAGGGATAATAAATCAGTTTGAGCTGCAATATTATTAATCATGTTTGCTATTTCAGTAATCCTTTCTGATAATGTATGTAAGCCTTCGATTACTTTAGAAACATTTGATGTTTTATTGTTAATTACCTTCATTGCATTAACTGTATCTTTTACTTTTTCTTTTCCTTTGTTAGCTATTATTTTAGTATTTTTAGAATTATCTGTTGCTTTTTCGCATTTATTTTTAGCAAGTTGAACAAGACTCGACAAATGGAGTAAAGATTTTGAAGCTTCAACAATTGAATTACTTTGTTTATCAGTCATTAAAGCAATATCTTCTATAGATGCTGTAATTTGTTGTGTTGCAGTATTAACCTGCTCTGTAGATTCAAACATATCTTTCGATGCATTAGTAAGTTCTAATGACTTTTTTCTTACTTCACTAATAATTTGTGATTGATTCATTAACATTTTATTAAAGAAATCTCCTAAAACTTTCATCTCATCATTGGATTTTATCTCCACAAATTCAGTTAAGTTTCCTTCACCAGCTTTCTCCATTTTGTTAATTATTTCTTGTAGGGGTTTTAAAATAATAAATCTTAAGCTAATGTAAATTATACTAGTTACAATTAAAAGGTTAATTCCTGTAGATACATAAACTGCTATATTCCCTTTTACAAGATTAGTCTTCTGTACCATATTATTTATATATACTGCAATAGTAGGACTTATTATTAAAGCTATAACAACACTAATAATTATTTTAGTTCTAATTCCCAATGGTACTTTTTGAATATTAAGCATTTGTACACCTTTATTTGCTTTCTCCATAACATTGTTTTTATTTTTTTTCATAAACTTTCCTCCTAAATAATTATTATTACTTATGGTTAATTAGCTATTTTATCACTCTAATATAACTTAAACCATCTTAATCCACATATATCTATCACATTTATAATTTCTCACTTTTACCATATTTCACCTTTATTTGTGAAAAAAAAGAACAAAATAGGTCTTTTTACCCATTTTGTTCTTTTTAAATCTTTAACTTCAATGTATTTTAACTTTAATATCCATTACTATCTACTTTTTGGCCTTCTACTATTGCTACAGATGAGCTTGCTCCTATTCTAGTAGCACCTGCTTTAATCATCTTTTTAGCCTTTTCAATATCTCTTACTCCTCCTGAAGCTTTAACACCCATTTCTTCTCCAACAGTATTTCTCATTAATTCTACATCTTCAACTGTTGCACCGCCTGTACTAAAACCTGTAGAAGTCTTAACAAAATCTGCTCCTGCTTCCTTTGCTAGTTTACTAGCAATAATTTTTTCATCATCAGTTAAAAGGCAAGTTTCTATTATAACCTTTACAATTGTATCTTCTCCTGAAGCTTCTACTACTGCCTCTATATCTTCTTTTACAGTATCATAATCCTTATCCTTAAGTGCCCCTATATTTATAACCATATCTAACTCATCTGCTCCATTTTCAACAGCCTTTTTAGCTTCAAATGCCTTTACCTCTTTAAGGGTGCTACCTAAAGGAAAACCTATAACTGATGTTACTTTTATGTTAGAATCTTTTAATAGTTCCTTTACATATTTTACATAATAAGGATTAACACATACAGAAGCAAAACCATATTTTTTGGCTTCTTCACATATTTTTTTTACATCTTCTTTTTTAGTATCAGGTTTTAGAATAGTATGATCTATTATTGATGCAATTTGTTTCATTTAAGTACCTCCATCTATTTAATTAATTCAACCATTTCTCCATTTTTAACTCCAGCTGCATTACCTTCATCTATATCAACGTGCATTTCTAAAGCATACTTTGGACTAACTCTAACTAGAACATTTTCAAACACTAATCCTCTTTCTCCTCCTACTTTTACTTTTACAATATCCTTATCTTTAACTCCAAATTCTTCAGCATCATCTGTATGCATATGTATATGTCTTGCAGCTGCTATTACTCCCTTTTCTAATTCAACTTCTCCATTTGGTCCAACTAGTTTTGCTCCAGGGCTTCCATCTAAATCCCCAGAATTTCTTACTGGTGCTTTAACACCTAATTTAAAGCTATCAGTTAGAGATATTTCTACTTGAGTTTCTTTTCTAGCTGGTCCTAATACCCTTACACCTTTAATAGTTCCCTTTGGTCCAACTAGATCAACCTTTTCTTCAGCAGCAAACTGTCCTGGCTGAGATAAATCCTTCTTTTTAGTTAATTCATAACCTTCTCCAAATAAAACTTTGATGTGTTCCTCACTTAAGTGAACGTGTCTGTTTGATAATGCAATTGGTAATTCTTTTCTCATAAGTATACCCCCTTAATATAATATTTTTCTAAAATTTGTTATTTTTCTAACCATTATACTATAATTGTAGCATATGGTATTTTTAATTTAAACAGATATTTCCAAGGAAATTATTTTGCCAATAAAATTATAATTCTTTCTTTTATAAAAATCAAATAATTATTAATCTAAACATATACCCATTGCAATAATATCGATAAATTTGCCATTAACTAAAAATCCCCTTTTAATTTTTCCTTCCTTTTCAAATCCCATTTTTTCATATAGTTTTATAGCTTTATGATTATCAAAGCGAACCCTTAAGTTAATCTTTTTTATTTGCCCTTCACTTTTAGCCCAATCTAATAGTGTTTTCATAAGTAACTTCCCAATTCCAAGTCCCCAGTATTTTTTTAACACTGTAATTCCAAATTCTCCAGAATGTTTGGTTCTTGGTCTTTTGCCTGATCGAAAAGTAAGATTTCCAACAATCCTTCCATCTACTTCAGCTATTAAGAATAAATCCCTTGGAGAATTTAAACTGTTTTGTATTATTTTCTTCTCCTGTTCAACATTTACATTAAATTCCCCTTCCCCAAAGGTTAAGTTGTCAGATTCTCCAGCTACTTTGTTTATATATTGTATAAGATCTTTAGCATCACAAGGTTCTGCTTCACGTATAATTAGAGCTTTATTATTTTTAAGTTTATATTTATTATTTATCCCCATAATATCCCCCTTTAATAAACAACTTATTAACTTTTAACTTTATCCACTAAATTAAAGAAATTTGGAAAAGAAACTGCTATACTATCTGTTTCTTCTAATTCAGACTCACCATCTGCATATAAAGAAGCAATACTTAAAGACATTGCTATTCTATGATCAGCATATGTTTTTAAAAATGCTGAATTTAACTTTTTATTTCCCTTTATAATCATCCCATCTTCCCTTTCTTCTATATCTACCCCCATTTTAGTTAGTTCATCTACCATTGCCTTTATTCTGTTACTTTCCTTAACTTTTAGCTCACTTGCATCTTTTATGATAGTTGTCCCCTCTGCAACTGATGCAGCAACAGCAATTATTGGTATTTCATCAATAAGTCTTGGAATTAAGTCACCTTCTATAGTTACTCCCTTTAACTTAGAGTGTTTTACATGAATATCACCTATAGGTTCATTGTTAACAGTCTTAAGATTACTGATTTTAATATTACCTCCCATTGCCTTTAGAACGTCAATTATACCTGTTCGTGTTTCATTTAATCCAACATTCTTTAAAGTTAATTTAGAACCTTTAAGTATTAATGCAGCAACCATAAAAAAGGCTGCTGAAGATATATCACCTGGTACTATAACTTTTTTACCTTTTAATTTATTTCCTGATTTTATATATACTTCATTTCCAGTAACTTTAATATCAGCACCAAAATATTTAAGCATTCTTTCGGTATGGTCTCTAGATATTTTCGGCTGAATAACTTTTGTAATACCTTCAGAATAAAGCCCAGCAAATAATAAACAAGATTTAACCTGAGCACTTGCAACTGGCTGTTTATATGTGATACCCTTTAACCTATTTGATGGTCTAATTTCTAAAGGAGCAAACTTATCATCTTTTCCTTTTATATTTGCCCCCATTTTTCTTAAGGGTGTAATAATCCTGTCCATTGGTCTTCTCTGTATTGATTTATCACCAGTTATATAAGATGTAAAATTTTGCCCTGCCAGTATTCCACTTAATAGTCTTATTGTAGTACCTGAATTTCCGACATTTAAAGTTTTTTTAGGTTCTTTAAGTCCTTTTAAGCCAGGTCCCTCAATAAAAACCTTATTTTTTTTAATATCAATATTAACACCCATATTTCTAAAGCATTCTACTGTAGATAAACAATCTTTACCTAATAAAAAATTATGTACTTCTGTTCTACCATCAGATAGAGCACCAATCATAATTGCCCTATGGGATATAGATTTGTCACCTGGAACTTCTATTTCACCCTTTAAATAAACATTACCACCTTTTATTTTCATAATTTTACCCCATCCTTTAAACTTTTTATAATTACCTTTTTATCTGTTTCAGTAAATATATCTACCTTCCCTTTTCCAATTGGAAGAACAAAAACATTTTTATTGTTTATCTTCTTTTTATCATGTTCCATTTTTTTCATTATTTCTTTTATTTCTTTATCATTAAAAGCTTTTAATTCAACTATTTTGCTTACCATATCAGTGATTTCCTTAAAATATTTTTCATCTATCATATCTAATTTTTTACTTATAAAGCTTTCATATACTATTCCTAAAGCCACTGCCTCACCATGTTTATATCTATTGAAATTATCTAAAGATTCAATTCCATGTCCTATTGTATGACCAAAATTTAATATCCTTCTTATTCCTTTATCCCTTTCATCAATTTCAACTACATCTCTTTTTATTTTTAATGATTCCATAATTATATTTACTAAACATTCCTTATCTAATTGGATAATTTTTTTAAAGTTATTCCTTAACCAATTAAAAAAATCATAATTTTTAATCAGTCCGTATTTTACTACTTCACCTAAGCCTGAAAAAAAGTCCCTTTTACTTAATGTTTCAAGAAAATTAACATCAATAATTACTGTCCTTGGTTGATAAAAAGCGCCTATAATATTTTTATATGAATCAAAATTTACTGCAACTTTGCCTCCAACACTACTATCCACCTGTGCTAATAAAGTAGTAGGTACCTGTATAAAATCTATTCCCCTCATATATGTTGAAGCAACAAATCCTGCTATATCTCCAACTACGCCGCCACCTAGACTTACAACGGTAGTTTGTCTGTCACATCGACTTATCAACATTTTTTTATATATTTCTTTAGCAACCTCTAAATTTTTACTTTTTTCTCCCGGTTTAATCATAAAATAGTTTACCTTGTAATCCCTTAAATAACTTAAACATTTATCTAGATAAAGTCTTCCTACATTTTCATCTGTTATTATAAATACATCGTTACTAACATCTAAAGAATTTAGTATATCATGTATATTACTAAATATCCCTGCTCCTACATATATGTTATATTTAGTATCCTTCAAATCAACATTTAAAACTCTCATAGGATCACCTACTATTTACATAATCTATGTATCTATTGTAATTATCTTTCATTTCACTTATACTGTCTCCTCCAAATTTTATTGTAATTTCATTTGCTAGAATCCAAGCTAAGATATGTTCTGCTACAATACTTGCCGAAGGTACAGCACATACGTCAGCCCTTTCTTTTTGGGCTTCAAAGGCTTTTTTGGTTTCCATATCAACACTATTTAAAGGGCTCCCTAAAGAAGGGATAGGTTTCATTGCACATTTTACTATTATATTATTTCCATTAGAAATACCCGCCTCTATACCTCCAGCATTATTAGTCTTTCTATAATACTGGTTTTCATAATATATTTCATCATGTACTTCAGACCCTAATCTTCTTGCACTTTCAAAACCCATTCCAATTTCTACACCTTTTACTCCCTGAAGTGACATCATGCCTTGAGCAATTTTTCCATCGAGCTTTCTATCCCAGTTTACATGACTACCTAATCCAATAGGTACATTATATGCTACAACTTCAAATAAGCCACCTAAAGTATCTCCTTTTTCCTTCGTTTTATCTATTTCTGTTATTATTTGATTCTCAGCTTGTTTATCTAAAACTCTAACTGGTGACCTATCTGCCATTTCTAATTGTTCTTTATTTATATTTTTAGTTTCAACTTTTACTTTTCCGATCTGAATTACATGACTATATATCTCTATGTCAAAAGCTTTCAATAACTGTTTTGCAATTGAACCTACTGCAACCCTCATTGCTGTTTCTCTTGCACTGGCCCTTTCAAGTATATTTCTTATATCCTTATGGTTATATTTAATAGCACCAGCCAAATCTCCATGGCCTGGCCTAGGTCTTGTAACTATTTTTTCTTTAGGTAATCTTATATTCTCTACATCCATAATTTCCTTCCAATTTTCCCAATCTCTATTCTTAATAATCATTGCAATAGGACTTCCCAAAGTTTTCCCATTTCTAATACCTGATATTATCTCAATTTTATCCCTTTCTATATCCATCCTCTTACCTCTACCATATCCTTTTTGCCTTCTCTTTAATTCATTATTAATAAACTCTATATCTATATTTAAATTAGCCGGTAAACCCTCGATAATACCAACTAGCCCTTTGCCATGGGATTCTCCTGCCGTTAAAAATTTAAGCATAAATTCTACTCCCTTCGTATACTATAATTACTAGTATATTTTAAGTCGTTTAAATTAATCACCAAATATTCTCAATGTCTTTTAATCTTTTTGGAAAAATATTAGGCTCGCCATAAAGGTCGAGCCATGTAATTTAATAATTTGAAGTTTTATGTAATAAAGTTTATTATATTTTGTTATTTTAATTTACTTTCAACTGCCTTTACCTTTCTTTCCATACTAGTTTCCTTATCCCTTCTATCATCTATCTTTATTTGTGTTGAAACCCTCTTGGCCCCTTCTCCAAAAGGTACTTCATGCATTTTTCTTATAGTTGATAATATTTTATCCAAATCACCTTCTATAATTGTTCCCATAGGTGTAAGCTGATATTTTATTTCCTCTTCTCTCTTAAGAATTTCGTGACACTTTGCCACATATCTACTTAAACTAGTATCTCCTGTTCCTAATGGAACAATTGTAACTTCAACTATTGCCATTTTTTCACCTCCTTAATCAAAAAATTTATTTCCCATACTATATGCTTTAGCCAAAATATCCTTTCTATTCCATACAGGTACTTTATCAGTATCTGAAACAAGAATATTATATTTGTACGTTGTATTTATTGCTTTAAAAAACAAATCAATTACAGGAAAACATCCATCAAAATGTTTCCTATTGTAGGGGGCACCACCCACACAAATAAACATTCCTATTCTATCCTTAGTTGTGTCTATATATGGATTCTTTAGAACAAACTTGTTAGACCAATAAACCTGGCACCTATCAATCATAATTTTAGCTATACTACTTACAGTATTAAAGTATAAAGGTGATGCTAAAATTATTCCATCACTATCATTAAATTTATCGTATAGTTTTTGTATATCATCATTTATAACACATTCTCCTCTTTTAGCACAATAATTACATCCAGTACAAGGATTTAATTCCATATCACTAAGATAAATCTTTTCTACATTGTTACCATTTTTCTTAATTCCTTTAATAACCATATTTAATAGTATATCTGTATTTTTCCCTTTTCTAGGACTTCCCATTATAGCTAATACTTTGTTCATTACAATCCCCCTATACTAAAAGCTACTAGTTTACTAGTAGCTTTTAGAAATAGCATGTTTTATAGTAATATTTTATGATAAATTGTTATATTTGTAAATAAATCCATTAAAATAGACTATCTTCTTCTATATTCGTCGATTCTTCTAAAAGATAAGTAATAATAAATTTACCTATAGATATAATACCAAGGAAAAATAAAACATAGGCTGCTATTCTATAGTAAAGTTCATAAGGTGTTATTCTACCCCAAATAAGAATTAAAATCCCCACCATAAAATACTTAAAGGTTTTCCCCTTTGATAATACAACTTCCCTGTATTCTTTAATTTTAGTTTTCTTATCTGCTACTTTATTTAAAATCATACTATCTATTTCTTTTTTAGTTGGATAAGAATTGGCTTTTTTTAATAATTTTATTAATCCATCTAAATTAAATAAATATAACTTCGTATATTTTTCTAATTTAGGTAAAAAGTCTTTAACATCTTCTGAAAATGAAGAAGTAGTTATTACAATTCCTTGATCTATCTCTAATGTTCTTAATGATAAGAAAAAATCCCTAATCTCATTAACAGTAACCTTATAATCATCTTCATATTGAAAACATTTAATGCCAACAGTATTACCTTGGAATTTTCCAATTATATCTAAATCTTTTTCATATTTTAATTTTAAGTCATTAATCCCACATTTTTCTAGAATATCTTTCATTTCTTCAACAAATTCAACTGGTGTTTTATTTAAAAAATCTTTTTTAATCTTGTTCTTTGCCAATCTTTCATTTATAGCTTTTACATTTTTTATAAATCTCATTTTATTTATTTTATATATTAGTAAGTTTAATAAGATAAAAACTTGTATAGTTATTGCTATAGCAAAAAGCATATCATTTGTTAAAAAGTACATATATACAAAAAATATGATGGTAATAAAAAATCTAATAAAAAAGCTATCTAATATCATGGCAATGTGGCTTTTACCCTCATTTAACTCTTCCATATAGAATCTTTTTATTTTCCTTTTCTTAAGTAACTTTTTCACATTATCTATAATGTTTTTTGAAAAACTTTTATCTGCCATAACAAAACCTCCCGATTAATATGTTTATCTAAATAATTCCCATATTTTATGTTTTATATAACATGTTTTAATTATATTATTTTTTACGTAAAAAAAGCCGATGGATTCTATATCCATCAGCTTTTAATAAGTTCTCTGTTTTGAATTTTTAATAAGACAAATCCAATAATAAATATTATAACAAGTTCTATAACAAAGTAGGTAATTATTCTATATGCTATACTATTAAAAAATTGAAGTGGATACATTTGAATTAAAATATCGGTCTTTGGATTTAACAGCCATAAGTCATTACTAAAAAATATTTCATGAAAGTATGTAAAGTATCTGTAAAAATCTATACTTAAAAGTATCGCCAAAACTAACATAAAACCCAAAGGAATAATTGAAGTAAATATAAGCGCTTTAGGCAGTTTTTCCCTTGTAAATAATGTTAGGTATAAAATAGATAAAATAGAAATAAATAGGGATATTCTTCTAATAAAATAACCCTTTTGGTATAGGTTTTTAACATCCTTTAAGTGTAATAATTCCCTTCTTTCAAAAACTTGCTCCCTTTTACCATTTACATTTGCATAAAGAATAATATCTTCTCTATCACCCTTTAAGTATTTTAGTAGCTGCTTTGTTACACCCATTAAAGTTTCTTTATCCATACCAGTTTCTTCAACAATATTATATTCATCATATTTTTTTGAAAAATAGTCTAAATCAAAGGAAGCTATCTCAACATTAGTAAGTAATAATAAGAGCGGTAAAAATATTATAAGTAAAACAATAAATAGAATAGTTGACCTTTTAAACATTTTGTCCCCCCATATTTACTCTTGAAATAATTTATTTTTTATTAAAATTAATAGCCCGTATATTAATATACCTAAAACAGCCAAAATAATTACATACTTATTATAAGCTTCTATTTTATATAAAATGACTTTCCAGTTTTCACCAACTAAATTCCCCAAATAAATCAATAATATGTGATGTAAAGCAGTAATAACAGCTATTGATATGTAGGCAATCCTTTTTGGAACTTGAAATATCCCAGCAGCAAGAATAGTTACAGAGTAAATTCCTGGTATAAACTTACTAGCAATTATAGCTACTGGACCATAATTATCGAATAAATTTCTTAATTTATCTACCTTTGCAGTATCAAACAAATAATTAATTATTTTTGACTTTAAAATTTTTTCCTGTTCCTTTTTACCAATATGATATAGTAATATTGATGAAAGAAATGTGGCTAAAATAGCATTTAATGATACTAAAACAATATTAATTTCAGCTATTCCTGATAAATAACCTTCTAGTATTAAAACCATATCTCCTGGATATGGAGGAAATAATACCTGTAGACTTTGTGATATAAAGAAAAAAAAGAATGATAATATTTTGTTATTTTCAACAAGACTTCTTGCAAGTTCAACAATAATTGTTTCCATGTGCATTACTCCTTTAAAAACTATATACACTTCTATTTTATATGTAATTTATAAATTTGAAAAGTTTAAAAGTAAAAAAACCCGAAAATTTCGGGTTTTACATAGCCATAGCCTTTTCTAATTTATCTAAATGTTGTATTGGAAACATCCTTAAAAGTTCTTTAAACTGCTCTACTGTAAGTCCTTGTGTAGTAGTATATATTCTTATTTTTTCTTCTAGGCTTGCATTTTTAAATCTTTCTTTAATTTCCAGAAAATTAACATTTTGCCCCATATTATCACTCCTTATTTGCAAGTTTAATTTAATATTATTATGTTTTGATATTTGATAAAATATACTATACTATTTAAAAGATAATATTTTAAAATTTTTAAAATTGAAAAGAAAGGAGAATTCTTATGAAAAAGGTAAAAGTAAATCCTTCTACTTTTGTGTATCCAGTACCTGCTGCCATGGTTTCTTGTAGAAACTCAAATGGTGAAGACAATATTATTACTATAGCTTGGATAGGTACAGTATGCTCTGATCCTCCTATGCTTTCAATATCTGTAAGACCTCAAAGGCATTCCTTCGATATGATTATGGAAACAAAAGAATTTGTCGTAAATCTAACAAATGAAAGGGTTGTATATGAAACTGACTTTTGTGGAGTACGCTCTGGTAGAAATCTAAATAAGTTTTCTGAACTTAATCTTACAAAGCTAGAGGCAGATAAAATAAATGCTCCTCTTATTAAAGAGTGTCCTGTTAATATTGAATGTAAGGTTAGAAAAGTTGAAAATTTAGGCTCACATTACATGTTTATAGCTGAGGTTATAAACGTACATATTGATGAAGAACTAATAGAAGATGATAATATTAACCTAATGAAAGCAAATCTCATTTCTTATGTAAAGGGTAACTATTGTAAAACTGGTAAAATTATGGGAACCCATGGATACTCAATTAAATCCAATGCTTAAAGCGGCCAAATGGCCGCTTTTATTATGTAACAATTTAATAAAAAACAACATAACATATATTAGACATACAAATCAAATACAATTTAAAATTAAATATTTAAACTATTTTTACAATATAAAAGGAGGTTACATTATGGATAGAAGACCTATGCCACCTATTGAAAAGGTAGAGCGAGAAGTAGCAGTTGGAGAGCCTGCTGAAGAACAAGGTTTCTTCTTCGGAGGATTTTGGTGGATATTTATCTTTTGTATCTGCTTCTTCTTCATATTTGGTGGCTTTGGATTCAAGAAATATTAAGCTTTAAAGCCCATGTATTAAACATGGGCTTTATTCTTTAATATATCATGTATTTTTTCAACTGATATGTTTTTATCTTTAACTTCAAACATTATATCTAAATCTATACCCTTAATCTTTTTCAAAAAATTCAAAAATGTTTTAGGTTCAATTGTGTCTGAATGTTTTCCTACTTTTTTCCCTTTTGCCTGCTGGGAATAGTGTATCTTTTGAAGACCATCTTTTTCTCTCCAAGTTTTTCTACATTTTAGTATTATTTCTTTAATATCAGAATTATCCCCATTTATCTCGTGATGAAGATTATCAAAAACAACTGGTATTCCTATTTTACTACTAATTAATAAGACATCATTAATAGTATAATTTTTTTCATCATTTTCAATTACTAAACGTCTTTTAATATTTGTAGACAATTTTTTATAATTATTAATAAATCTTTCTATAGCCTTATCTTTATCACCATATACTCCACCAATATGTAATATAATTTTATGCTCATAGTTATCACATATACTATCTAAAAATCTACAATGATATTCTAAATCTCTAATTGCATTTTCAACTACAGTTTTTTTGGGGAATTTAAAACTGTATATTGTCCGGGATGCATAGATACTCTCATATTCCCCTTTCTAATCAATTTCTTAATTTCTATTAAATCATCTTTAAAATCATTCCACCATTCAATTTCATTTATAGGATGTGATCCAAAGGGAATGATATCTGAAGTAATTCTATATAAGCTTATACCTTTATCAATATTATACTTCAAAACCTTTTTTAGTCCATTAAGATTTTCACTAATTAATTCCCTTAATCTATCTTCTGTTGCATTTTTTAGTAAACATCTTTTATTTGTTTTTGCATCAATAGATAAATTAATACATGCATATCCTATTCTGATTGTTATCACTCCCAAATATTTTAGATTTCTTTTTTCCAGAATTCAAGAGCCTCTTTTACCGACCTAGACATTTCTTTTGCAAAATCTGCCCCTGTTTTTCTAGCATAGAAATACTGGCCAAAATTTTTTGCATTGTATTTATTATTTTCCTTTACTTTTCTATTTTTAAACATATCTTCTAGTTCTTTATTCTTTAATCTTTTATAACTTTCATTAAAAACTATATATTTTCTATCAAATCTAGGCTTAATCCTTCTTTTTATATCTAGTGGATAATATCCCATACATAACATGGCTATTGGAAACACCTTGTCTGGTAGGTTAAACATTTCTTTATGTACTTCGTAATTTTCCATTATATCTCCTATATAGCAAGAGCCTATTCCTAGGGATTCAGCCGCTATTACTGCATTTTGTGCAGCTATAATTGCATCGCTTGATGCCAACAATAAGTCTGCTTCATCTGGGGCTCTAAATTCAATTTGATTTCTTTTGCAATATTCTTTAACATCACAATAATTATAATAATCATACCACCTTTGCATATCAGCTAAAAAAATTAAAACTAAAGGAGCCTTTGCAATAAAAGACTGATTATCACAAGTTATACTTAATTTTTCCCTTTTTTCTTCATCCTCAACAATTAAAATGGAATATAACATCATATTTCCTGCAGTAGGAGCCCTCATTGCACTTTCAATAATTATATCTAGGTGTTCTTTTGAAATAGGTTTATTTTGGTATTTTCTTAATGACATCCTATTCTTAATTATATCAATAGTACTATTCATATAAAGTTCCCCCTTTTTTAGGCTATTTATTATATTTTATCATTTTTCCTAAAAAAATAAAGCCCTTAAAGGGCTTTATTTAACATTACAAGCTTTACAATAGCCTGAAAATAATATATCTATATTCTCAACCTTAAAATCATATTTATTTTCTATTTCTTCTATTTTAGATATTATATCTAGAGAAATATTAGAATCTATATAGTTCTTTATTTTATCGCAATTTAAACAATTAAAATGAACATGGACACTTTTTTGTCCAAATAGTTTTAATTCATAAAGCTTTTTATCTTCATATATAAGTTCTTCAATTATATCACATTCTTTTAAAATCCTTACTGTTCTATATATGGTAGACAAACTAACAGAATTCCCTTGACTTTTTAACTTTTCATAGATATCTAAAGGTTCAAAGTGTTTATTTAAATTTCTTAAAAAAAACATAACAACAGTTTTTCGGGAGGAAGTTAATTTATATCCTTTTTTATGCAAAATATTTTTTATAAAATTAATCTTTTTTTCATACATTTTTCATCCTTACTTTCCGCATTCCTCACTATGTTCATGTTTGTCACATACTTCATCAGTAGATTCTAATTGTCCATTAATAAAGCTATCAATTACATCATCAACATTTCCTCTTGCACCAGTTATAACCTCTACTCCATTCTGATTAAACAACATTTGGGCTGTAGAACCCATTCCACCAGAAATTACTAAATCTACAGCCTTTTCACTTAAAAATTTAGGTAGAAAACCGGGTCTATGACCTGGGTTTTTAAGAAAAATTCTATTACTTATTTTTTTATCCTTAATATGAAATATTTCAAACCCTTCACAATGTCCAAAATGTTGAGATACTATTTTCCCATCAACAGCTACAGCAACCTTCATACTATTACCTCCTTATATTTTTAATTCTTCTTTTACATAATTCCAAGCCTTTTTAATTTCCTCAGCTGCTAGACTTTCTTCAAAAAGTATTACAGGCTTGTTTTCTTTTATTGCCTTATTAACATAATTATCAAATGGAATCTCACTTATAACTTCAATTTCATTCTCCTTACAGGATTTCTTTATCTCTTCACTTTTATTTATGTTTATATCATATTTATTTATAATTACATAAGCTTTGATATCAAAAAATTCTAGCAATGAAATAACCCTTTTCATATCATCTAAACCAGACTGAGTTGGTTCTGTTACAACTACTGCTGCATCACACCCAGTTATAGATGCCATTACTACACAACCTATCCCAGGAGAGCCATCAATAATAGTTAAATCAGCATTATGATATTTTTTTAAACTCTCTCTTATTTCTGTTACTACCTTCCCAGCACCATCAGCTCCAATATTTAGTTTTCCATAGGCAAACTTTCCACCACTAATATCACTCAATAAGATATTTCCAGTTTCATCATCCATCATCTCAATAGCATTATTAGGGCATACATTAAAACAAACTCCACACCCCTCACATTTAGCTTCTTCTATTTCGTAATTTGAGTTTATTGCTCCAAATCTGCACTTGTCTTTACAGATCCCACATTTTATACACTTAACTTTATTTATATTGGCAATTTTTCCACCAATATATTGTTCCTTTTTTATAAGCTTATTATTTAATATTAAATTCAAATTTGGGGCTTCTACATCACAATCTGCTATGTTTTTATTTTTAGCTAAATAGGCAAATGAAGATGATATTGTAGTTTTACCTGTCCCTCCTTTACCACTTATAACAACTAGAGTCTTCATTTAATCTACCTCCACTACTTCAGAAATAATCGAATCAAAAATACTAGCTATTTTTTCATCATTTATTAATAAATCTCCCTTTGAATATTTATGGGCTATTTTTCTGTCAAATGGAATTTTGGCAATTATTTTTATATTGTTTTTATTACAAAAATCTTCAATAATATTATCTTGCTGTGATTTATTAATTACTACTCCATAGGGTATATTAAATTTCTCTACAACTTTTACGGCTATTTTCAAGTCATGAAGTCCAAATTTAGTAGGTTCTGTAACTAATATTGAATAATCAGAACCCTCTATTGAATGAACAACATTACAAGAACTACCTGGTGGTGAATCTATAATATTGATATAATCTGATTTAGTTTGTTCTTGTAATTTCTCAATTATAGGAACTCCCATAGGTTCACCAATATTTAAAATTCCCCTATAGGTTATTAATTTTCCATTAAATCCCTTCTCTATTTTTCCTATAACTCTGTCTGTCTCTGTGACAGCCTTTTGTGGACATATAATACTACATAATCCACAACTATGGCACAATTTTTCAAACAAAACAACTTTACCTTTTACCACTGATATAGCATTAAAATTGCATTTTTTAGCACATAAACCACAACCATTACATAAATCTTCATCTATTTGAGGAACTTTTACAGCTACATCTTCTCTATTTTTAATTTGTGGTTTAAGAAAAATAAATCCATTAGGTTCTTCAACATCAAAATCCAAATATTGAGTTTTATAACCTTTTGTAGTTAATCTTACTGCTAGATTAGTAGATATAGTTGTTTTTCCTGTACCACCTTTGCCACTTAAAACTGAAATATTCATTATCTATCCCACCTATTTTTTAATCCACTATGTGCCTTTACTGATTTAGTTATTTTATTTAATGATTTTTCTTTAAACTTTTCTATGTTATCTTTTAGAGAATTTTCTGTTCCTTTATATATTTCTATATCTCCTTTTGATAAAAGCTTCATAGCATTTGGTCCCACATTACCAGTTATTACTACATCTACTCCCTGTTCTAAAACTGTATCTGCTGCTGTTACTCCAGCACCTTGTGGACTATCAGCTCCTTTATTATATATAGCTTTAGCTTCATTTGTTTCAGTATCTACTATTACAAAATACTGACATCTACCAAACCTTATATCTAGCTTACTTTCAATACCTTTACCAGTACTGCTTAGACATATCTTCATAGTTACACCTCCTATATTCTTTCTAATACACTTTCACCTAATGATGTAAATTCAGTTAATTGATTATTAAAATACTCTATTCTACCTTCATCACATAATTGAGTTAACTTAGGATTTATAGGTAATTGTACTAACAAGTCTAAATCCATTTCTTTTGCAACTTTTTTAGCTTTACTTTCTCCAAATAAATTTATTTTTTTATTACATTCAGGACATAATCCATAGCTCATGTTCTCAACTATTCCTAAAATAGGAATATTCATTTTCTTGCTCATATGGATAGACTTTTCAACTATTAAATTAACTAAATCCTGAGGTGATGTAACAACTACCATATAATCGACAGGAATAGATTGCATTACTGTTAAAGTTACATCTGATGTTCCAGGAGGTAGGTCTATTATTAGATAGTCTAAATCCCCCCATTCAGTATTGTCATAAAACTGTTTAACTACACCAGAAATCATAGGGCCCCTCCAGATTACAGGCTTATTCTCCTCATCAATTAATAGATTTAATGACATTACTTTTATTTTTGTAACTGTTTCAACTGGGTGTAATGTTTCTTTATCTGCTCTAGCCCTTTTTTGATTAACACCAAAAATTTTAGGGATACTAGGTCCAGTAATATCAGCATCTAAAATGCCAACCTTATAACCTTCCCTTCTAAGATTAACAGCCAAAAGGCTAGAAACAAAAGATTTACCTACACCACCTTTACCACTCATTACAGCTAAAATTTTTCCGATATTTCTTTTCATATATCTTCCTCCTTACTTTACACTATAGTTTGTAGCATATGCTAATAATATTATACATCTTTTTTGGTCAAATGCCAATTATTTTTCACAAAAAAAACATCCACTTTCGTGGATGTAGCCTTAAGACTATATTATTTGTTATACATAAGCCATTTTCCAATATCTTCAAAGCCTAATCTCTTATATATCTTTCCTGCATTTGGATTATCGTAGAATAAACATAACGTTTTTCCTTCACTTAGAAGCTCTCTACAAAGCTTGTTCATGCAAGCTGATGCATATCCCTTTTTTCTATAGTCTGGATGAGTACAAACACCTACAATCATTGCAGAACTACTATTTTCTGCTGTAGTTTGAGCTACGGAAATAATTTTTCCCTTATCTTTTATACAGTAACCCCTTTTAAAGCCTTCTTTTATTTCTTTCTTTAAATTTTCAACAGATACTTCAGTAGTAAATTCATCTATTAAATCATATAAATTTGCTATATCTTCAGCATCTTCTTCATTAATCCTTTCAACCTTTGAAAATAATTGGTTCTTATTTTCTAGTTTATCCATACTATCTAATTTGCTAAAGTAAGTTTCCCGCTTTTTTGAAAAGTTATGAAGTTTTTCAAATCTTTCTATAATTGCTTTTTCTCCTGAAAGCATTTTAAAGTCTTCCTTAATCATAATATTATAAAAACCTTCTAAGTCATAATCATCTCTAGAGTATACTACAAAGGAATCACGATATTTTAATAAGACTCCTTTAAGTTTGCCATTGTCATCAAAATCTCCCCAAACCTTTTGAAAATCTTGGTTAAAGCCATAATTTTCTACATCCCCTATTATAAACAAATTTATCTCCTTTTCTCTTTTAACATAATCCATTAATAGATTATAATCATTATCATTTAATAATCTTATCATAGCCATCCCCCTTGTATTTAAATTATTACAATGGTAAATACATTTCATATTGGGATAGTTCACTTTTTGTAAAATCGTTTTTTCTAAAGAATCCCTCTAATAAAGAATTATTTGGAAAACTGCAAAACAATTTATTTAACTTTAAATCTTTTACAGTATAAAATGAAAGATTAGTTGCTAAACCCTTATTTCTAAATTCTGGCTCTATCCAAAGAAACTTTATTTCACCAGTTTTACTAATACTAATTCCACCAATTAATTCACTTTTATCATAAATTCCATAGTGGTATTGATTATCTAGTTTTTCTATGTAATCCATAGTATTTTGCCAATTAATATGAGTATCTATCATTTTACCTTTGAGATATTTTATATCTTCTATTTCAATAGGCTTAATACTAAAGCCATCTAAGGATTTTCCTTTTATTTTATTAACATCTTTAAGAATGTAATAATGTAAATTATATACTTTTTCATACCCTAGCTTTTTATAAAAATTTATTGCCCTATCATTTCCTACAATAACTTCAAGGAATAATTGTTTGCATTTATTTTTAATAGCAGTTTCTTTATGTAAATTAAATAACTTCTGAGCTACTCCAGTTCCCCTATAGCTTGGAATAACACATAAAGCACCACATCGCATTGTTTTTAACCCATCAAATTTTTTTATTCCACCGAGGACAACTCCAATTGGTTCTTCATTATCTAGGGCTATAAAAGAGTAGTTTAAATCATTACCCTCTGGACCTAAAAATCTCTTAATAAAGCCTTCTTTAGATATATCAAATTTTACTATATAGTCAGCAAAACCCCTTTTAAATGCTTCATAAACTAAGTTAACACTAACCTCTTTACAATTTTTATAAACTACCATATCCTCCCCCCTTTTACCAAATAATTTACTTTGAAACTTAAATACATGTTATTGTAATTTTTCCATATTATACTTTAAAGTATCGAAAATTTCAATCTTTTTATAAAATTTTAATAAATCATATAATTACTAAGTATTTCCTATATAAACCATATTATTTAATCTTACAGAAGGAATTTAAAGGTTTTATAATTAACATCCCATATATTATGATGTATAATGTAAACTATACAATTAAAACCTATTTTTGTATTTACTTGTTATAGGTTTGTTGAGGAGGGAGCTTTTTGAATCAGTCAAAAAAAGAAAATAGGCTAGGTACTGAACCAATACTTCCGCTATTATTTAAACTATCTATTCCTTCTATTTTATCTATGGCTATTCAAGCTTTGTATAATGTAGTGGATAGTATATTTGTTGCAAGATTAAATCAAAACGCATTGGCAGCTTTATCTTTGGCCTTTCCAATTCAGATGGTTTTAATTGCTATTGCAGTTGGTACAGGGGTTGGTACTAGCTCACTAATATCAAGGTTACTTGGCCAAGGTAAGGATAAAAGAGCTTCAAATGTTGCAGAACATGTAATTTTAACCTCTATAGCATATGGGTTAATAATAGGTACCTTTGGAATATTATTCTCAGATCAAATAATTAGTGTTTTTACTGATAATCCTGTACTTATAGATTATGGAACCCGTTACATAAGGATTATACTTATTGGTTCAATAGCCCTTTTTATCCCTATGATATCTAACAATATTTTAAGGGGAGAAGGAAATACCATTATTCCTATGATAACAATGCTTATAGGATCTATATTAAATATTATTCTTGACCCTCTATTAATTTTTGGTATAGGTATTTTCCCTAAATTGGGAATTGAAGGAGCAGCAATTGCAACTGTTTTTTCAAGGGCTGTAAGTGGTAGCTTTATTTTGTTTATGCTATTTAAAGGAAATCATCAGATAAAACTTAATTTTCAAGTTTTTAAATTTGACTTATCTATACTAAAGGGTATATATCAAGTAGGTTTTCCTGCTATGATTATGCAGTTTTTAGCTTCTTTTATGATTGCAGGATTAAATACTATATTAAATAGTTACAGTGCAACAGCAATTGCAGTAATGGGAATTTACTTTAGACTTCAATCATTTGTTTTTATGCCAGTTTTCGGATTAAACCAAGGATTTATGCCAATAATGGGATATAATTATGGTCATAATAAACCCGAAAGAATGAAAAAAACTATGAAATATGGATTTATAATTGCCTTTACATTTACAACTTTAGGTTTTTTGATTTTCCAACTATTTGCAGAAAACCTAATTAGAATGTTTAATGATGACCCAGAACTATTAAGAATTGGAACAAGGGCATTAAAAACAATTACTTTAGCGTTTCCTATTATAGGTCCTGCTATTATTGGTTCTACTACTTTTCAATCTATTGGTAAAGGCCTTCCCAGTCTAATACTATCATTTTCTAGACAAATAATTTTACTTTTACCTTTAGCCTATATATTAGGTAAAATTGGTGGATTACATATGATATGGTATGCCTTCCCAATTTCAGAGGTAATATCGGGAATATTCCTAATAGTATGGTTAAGAAGTACACTAAAAGAAGTATTTTATAAAATGAAATTAAGAACACAAGAATAAAAAAATGGTCAGACTTGAATAATTGAATTATTCAGGCTGACCATTTTTTTATATCCATATTCATAAAAAGGAACTAAATTTGCCTAAATATTATGCTATTAATTCTACTTAAAAAAGTACACAAAAGCAGAAAATGGAGTGGAATTCCCCCTTTTGGTATACACTTTAGTATGGTTAATTTGTTGAACTTTTTATGGGCTTAGGTATTTTAGTTACTGGTTTCCAAATTAATAAAATTATAATAAGTGATACAATAAGTTCAATTCCTAAATAACTTCCATTATAAAGCGTAGAATATAGCCATGGGTTCATATCTCCTGCATATTCGTAAAAGAACACAACCCCTGATAATAAATGAGCAATAAATCTACCTAATATTGCTAACAATATTCCAATCCCTAAAGTTAAATGGTTAACTTTATTTTTCTTTTTAATATTTATAATCCCAGCTAAACCTAGTAACCCAAAAGCTATAGGATAATCAAGCAAAAATTGTACTGGATGATAAAAATATGGCTTTAAAATAAATTGTAATACTCCATAGATAGAGCCTACTAAAATTCCCTGTAGCATTCCCCATCTAGCTGCAAATATCATTATAGGTATCATACTTCCTGCAGTTACCGACCCACCAAAAGGTGCTTCATAAACCTTTATTAAACTTAATAATGTAGCTAAACCAATCATAACTCCGCCTTCTGCAATAAGCTTTGTGTTAATCATTTTATTCATAATGGACTCCTCCTTTTTATTTTTAGATACAAATAAATATCTGAGGAGCCTTTTATACAAAAAAACCATTACCTGATTAAGGCAATGGTTGTAGTCGAAAGTAGCAAGTTACTGCACTTCCCTTCGCTAGTATTACCTAGATCAGGTTATGAGGGTCGAAAATATAAAAATTTCCTCTCAGCCATAAAGGCTCCCCTAGTGCTTAAATATTTATTTGTATCTGTTATTAATTTCTAATAAATTATAACAATACAAACCAATATTGTAAAGTCTTTATAAAGTAAAAATGTATCAAAAATCACTTTTTCCATCACAAAGGGACGGTTCTGTTGTGTCATACTCTTCTTATTCTGCTAAAACTAATGCCTGTTAATCTTTCTAATTGTCTTATTGATAACCCTTTATTTCTTAATTACTTTGTCTCTTCTTTCTTTTTTCTTTTATAAAGTATTGAGTTCCATACTCGACTTTCTCATCTCTCTTTCATGTTTAATAATGTCCTTATATATCACAAAAGAACCGTCCCTATGTGTTTGTATTTAAAGTTTTACTGAACAAACAACTTAACAATATTTCCCAATATAATACCTACTACCCCAAAGTCAGCATCACTAAAAGTTGTATTTGCAAAGCCCAAATCTCCCAATACTGGCATTAATAAAACAGGTAGAAAAGTAATTAATAACCCATGGGCAAATGCTCCGAAGAAAGCTCCTTTTTTACCTCCTGTTGCGTTACCAAAGACTCCAGCTGTAGCTCCACAGAAGAAATGAGGTACAACACCAGGTAATATTATAGTAGTCTTAAGTGCTATTAGTATTAACATACCTACTATTCCGCCTATGAAACTTGATAAAAATCCAATTAACACAGCATTAGGTGCATATGGGAATACAACTGGACAATCCAATGCAGGCTTTGCATTTGGAACAAGTTTTTGAGATATACCTTTAAATGCAGGTACTATTTCAGCTAAAATTAAACGAACTCCAGATAATATAACATATACTCCACCTGCAAAAGTAATAGCCTGTATTATAGCAAATAAAATATAATTTTGTCCTTCACTTAGTCCATGTACATATTCGGGGCCTGCTGCGATTGCTACTATTACATAAAATATGGCCATAGTCAATGCTACTGCTACAGAACTATCACGTAAAAATCCTAAGCTCTTAGGAAAATTCATCTCTTCAGTTGATTTAGAATCTTTTCCTACTAGATTTCCTACCCATGCAGATAATACGTATCCAACTGTACCAAAATGAGCAAATGCTACATCATCTGTACCTGTTATCTTTCTCATGGTAGGTTGAGCTATTGCAGGGAAGAATGCCATAATAAATCCTAATACTATAGAACCTACAAGAACAAGTGAAAAACCACTTAATCCACCTACCATAAGAATAACAGCTATCATAGCAGCCATATAAAGGGTATGATGACCAGTAAGAAAAATATACTTCATCCTAGTGAATCTAGCAAATAAGATGTTTACTAACATACCAAAGGCCATAATAAGAGCTGTACTAGTACCATACTCTTCTAAAGCTAAAGCTACTACAGCTTCGTTATGAGGTACAACCCCCTGCATATTAAATGCTTCCTGAAACATGCTTCCAAAATGTCCTAACGCAGAAACTGCTATTCCTGCTCCACCACCAAGAACTAAGAATCCTAATATTGTTTTAATAGTTCCTTTAAAAACATCTGAAGAAGGTTTCTTTTGAAGTAATAAGCCAACTAACGAAATAATACCAACTAGTATAGCTGGAACACTTAGTATATCAAGAATAATTTTAAACATAAATTTCAAAGCCCCCTTTTTTGTCTATACAAAAAGCTCATAACTAATTATCATAAAGTACTAATACATTATAAAATTTCTTTTTCTTTCAGCTTTGCTACAAGCTTCTCTCTTAATTCGTTCATGTCTATCATACTATTTAAAGATACAGTATCTCCTAAAGCTTCTAAGTTACTAGCTATGTCTCTTGTTCCTACATAGATATCAGCATTAGAGCCTGAAGCACTAGATAAATCTGAATGTCCTACTTCAACATTGTCAACGTTTAATTCTTTTAATATTTTTTTTATATTCATTTCTATCATAAAACTACTTCCTAATCCTGAACCACAACAAACAAGTATTTTAAACACTTTTATCACCTCCTTATAAGATACATTTATTAGTAGTATTAATTACTTGAATATTTATTTATTACTGATAGTACAGCTTCTTTATTAGTAGCATTAATAACTTGATTTAAGTCATCAGTATTCATGAGCAATTCCATAAGCTGAGATAATGCTTTTAAGTGACTTTCATTATCCACTGCAGCAAATGTTACTATCATATTAACAGGGTCATTCGTTTTATGTCCAAACTTTACAGGATTGCTTAAAGTAACTAAACTCATACTTAATCTATTTACACCATCTTCTGGTCTAGCATGTGCTAAAACTATACCAGGAGCAACCACCATATAAGGCCCTACTTCTTTAAAGTTATTAAAAATTGCACTAACATAATTATCAGTTATACATCCTTTCTTTAATAACAGATTAGTTCCTTTCTTGATAGCTTCTTTCCAATCTCTAGCTTTAACATTTAAATCTATTACTTCTCTTGTTAAAAGGTCATTTAACATATATGTCCCCCTCTCATTAAAAAAGCGTTTTCTATTTTCCTTTAGTTCATACATTAATTCATATTCTAATAATCCTCTATCTTTTATATCACAGTATTTTTCTATTGTTTTCATCAACTTATCAACTAAAATATAATCACTATTTAACTTAGCTTCATATTTTGTTTGTAAAAATTTTTTTAGTTTTTCGTAATCTTTTTTTAAAAATAGAGGACTAATTTTTACATAATCATTTTCACTATATTCAGAAATATCAACTGTACTTATTATTAAATCATAGTCTTCATTGTCCACCTTTCTAATCTCTCTACTAGATATAGTATCAACTATATCTACATTGAACTCTTTCATAAGCTGAGATGCCACCATCTTAGCTGTTCCAATCCCTGTACCACAAACTACAATAACTTTGACATTTTTATTTTTATTATCAACTGTATTTTGAAGAGCTGCTCCAAAGTGTAAAGCTATATATGATAATTCATGTTCATTAATATTCGTACCTAAATAATCTTCTAAATGTCTTGCTACAGATTTTGTATTTAAAAACAATTCCTTATAGTTTGTAATAATCTTATTGTGTAATGGATTTTTTTGATGTAGTCCAAACTTAACCCTATATATCATTGGTCGAAGATGTACAACTAAATCATCAACAATTTTATTTCGATCTTTAAAAGATACGTTATAAATGAATTCTATCTCTTCAATCATTTTTTCAACTATACTACTCAGCTCATTTTCTTCCACTTCGCTATTTTTTAAAGATTTAGCTCCCAATAAATGTAAAGCTATATAATCGAGTTCTACTTTGGGAACCTTTATATTAAATTTATCTTCAATTCTACTTATTATTTCTTTTGATACCTGATACTCTTTAGATTCTTTTATTCCTTCAATATTAATATCAGGTATATATATCTTTTTATTTAATTGTAATCTTTTTATCATTATGGCTATATGACTAATTATATTTCCATATCCATCATCACTAAATTTTTTATTTAATTCATTCTCAGCATAATTTATTAAGCTATTTAAAAAATCTATATCAATTTCTGAAAATAATAATTCAAATTGAATATTATTAATCTTAGACATAGCAATTTTTCTATTAATATATCCATATATTTCTTCCAAAGAAATATTTTCAGAAGTGCATTCAATGATTGCTTTTCTTTTATCTAATTCACTACCTTCAATTAACAAACCTATCCTTGGTTTTCTTATTAGGTTAAGATTTCTTTTTTTAAGCCACTTTTCAATATCATCTAATTCTTTCAATACTGTATTTCTAGATATAAACAACTTTTTTTCAAAATATCCTACTTTCAAAGGTTCATTAGCTTGTAACAACTCTAATATCATGATTGTAATTCTTTCACTTTTTGAATACACGTATTTATATGGTGTTTCTGTGTTTATAAAGTTGTTTATAAAATTTTCCAAACCTTTTTGCTTTTTTAATTTAACTCCTCTGATATGATGTCTATCAAGATATTCAAATCCATTCTTCACTAAAAACTTTTCTATTTTATCTAAATCATATCTAATAGTTCTAGGTGTAACCTTATATAAAACTGCTAATTCTTTAGTTCTTATATAGTCATAACTTTTTCTTAAACGTTGAAGAATATCTATGCATCTTTTATTTAGTTGCATACCATCATTCCCTGTATTTTAAGTTTTATTACAATTTCACTTTAATTAACGGAAATTGTGAACTATTATATTTTTATAAAAATATAATTCTTTACTCATGTTTAACTAAGTGTCCTATAGTATAAGCTTTATTTTCGTTGTAAAACGATTTCCTAATTTAATTTTATATCCATTCTACATAAAATACAATATACTTCGATAACTTAATCCTTCCTATTATTCCGGAAATTTTAAACTTTATTGCAGAAGTTGTGTAGCTTTCAACATTATTACACAATGTCATTCCCCTTAATATTCTGAATGTTTCCACTTTTGTTTTCGATAAATATTGCTAAAAATATTTTAATATTTACTAGAAAAGGTCAAGATTGAAACATCCTTTAGTTTCAATCTTGACCTTCATAAACATAAACAAAGGGACGGTTCTGTTGTGTCATACTCTTCTTATTATGCTAAAACTAATACCTGTTAATCTTTCTAATTGCCTTATTGATAACCCTTTATTTCTTAATTCCCTAATTACTTTATCTCTTCTCTCTTTTTGAAATTTCTGAATTTGTGTTGTGTTTTTAACTTTCGCTACTTTCATTATTATTTTTGCTGCTTCTTTATCATTTATCCTAACTAGTTTTTTATATTCGAGACATTTATCATCGTTTTCTTGAATGTTAAATTCTTTAAACAACACTAGTGCTCTTTTTTTATCATTTGCGAAAAATTTCAATGGATACTCTGTATCACAAATACCGTTCTTTCCTAAGTACTCATTGTAACTACTCCATCTATATTTATCTATATCATCCTCTATGCCTGCTTTAATTGGATTTTGATGTATGTACCTTAATACTGTTAAAAAATATTTATCATTCTCTACTACCTCACTTTTATACCTATCTTGAAATAAATGTCCACTTCTACTATATTTCCTATTATACCAATATACATAGCTTACTCCTATTCTTCGAAAAGTTATTCCTAAATCTTCTTTTCCTTCTTTTATCAATAGGTGTATATGGTTGCTCATAAAACAAAAAGCATATATTTTATAACCACATACTTCTTTATACTTTTTTAATGTTTTGATTAATTTTTCATAATCTTCATTATCATGAAATATTGTTTGTCCATTTATTCCTCTAAGCATCACATGATATATTCCTGTTATACTTTTTTCTCTTCTTTTCCTTGGCATAAAACCTCGACTCCACCTCTCTTACATGTTTATAAAGTTCTCCTATCACTGTTCTGGAAACAAGTATGCCAATTAGGCCTACATAGCACAAAAGAACCCTCCCTGTGTGTTTCTATAATTATCTATTTGCTTATAAAAGTATAAATTTCTATAATAAAAAATACCCAAATATTGACAGACAAAACATACATTTAACTACAATCTAACATTACCTAATAAAACATTAAGCTC